>OZ260101.1:3012500-4390621 GCA_965284605.1 Cyclobacteriaceae bacterium | reverse complement strand
TGATTTAACGGGTACATATGTGCAGGCCGTTGAAGGTCAAAATGGCTCCTGTGGCCGAATTGCTGTTTACGGAGGCAATCCATTCACTAACGTTGGTGGTTGTGGTGGATTTAGAGACCACCTGATAGAACAAATGTTTCCAGTCTCTACTTGGGGGCAAAACTTTTTGTTTGTCCCCTATGAGACAAGACAAGGAGGGGATTACGTAAAGATTGTTGCCTCAGAAGATGGTACTACCGTAAATATTGATGGTGAACCTCCAATCTCTCTTGATGCAGGAGGTTATTATATTAATAAAGCATTAGATGGGGTAAGAAATGTGAGTGCCGATAAGCCAATTTCTTTTGCGCAGTTTAGCCGAAGCCAATTGTGTGATGGTGTTACAGGTGACCCCTTTATGATTTTGGTGAGCCCGATAGAACAAAGAGTTAATTCGGCCACCTTTAATGCTTTTGTCGTAGATGAGATAGATCGCTACTATTTAACACTAGTAACCACGGCAGCATCTTTGAATAATATTTTACTCGATGGCGTTGAGATATCAGACCTATTTATTGTCACTGGAGATAAAGCTTACTATTCCCAAGAAATCGCAAGAGGTAACCATACCATTACTGCAGAGGATGGTGTAATTGCTTATGTATATGGGTATGGAAACGCTGAATCATTTGGCTATTCTGCAGGAGTCAGCTTAGAAAACTTAAATCTAGATATAGTCGCAGATGATGAGGATATAGGAATAGTAACTACTCAAGCTTGCGTAGGCTCGGTAGTAGATTTTACAGCAGACTTTGAGGTGCCTCTGGGAGAAAATCCTCGATTTAACACTTTTGAGTGGGATTTTGGAGATGGAAATTCCGGTACTGGAGCAAACACTACTTATACTTACACAGCACCAGGTGAGTATACCGTTATTCTGGTGGCCTCAGATGGTGGTGGAGCTTGTAGTAGTAATTCTGAGACCATTGAGAAAACTATTCAGGTGGAAGATATCGTGGTGAATGATATGATTGGACCATTATCGGTTTGTCCCGATGTTGATGGCATTTCATACCAAGCGATAGGTCCGGCTGGTAATACTTATGAATGGATTATTGATGGAGGCGAAATTGTCTCTGGAGCAAATTCTGACGAGGTGATCGTCAATTGGAAAGACTCAAGAAATGATGCTTCTTTAAAGCTAATTCCTAAGAATAGTATTGCATGTATTGGTGACACCATCACTTATAATGTAGTCATAAATAAGCTATTAGAGCCGGCTGACCCTAAATCTGACAGTTTCATTGCGTTTGACAGTCGCCTTTCTGAAGTTTGTTATTCCGACCGAAACAGGGTCAGGTATTTTACTGACCAAACGAATGGATCTAACTATAACTGGACCGTCATTGGTGGAACATTTACTGCTGATTCAGATCCTGCAAGTAACGAGGTGTTTGTGGATTGGGGTAATTCAACGAACGGGCAGATTTTCTATTTAGAGTCAAACTCCTTGATAGATGATTGTGACGGTACTTCAGAAGTTACAAATGTGATTATTTACGAGCCTATCGTAGCTAGGCCAACAATTAGTAATGTGCTTTGTAATGGGGAATCTAACGGAATAATTAGCTTGTCAATTTCTGGTGGTAAGCCGGGCGATTATACTGTGAACTGGAGTAACGGTGCAACAGGTTTGGAGATAACAGGCCTTGCTATTGGAGACTATACAGCCACTATTACGGATGAACTAGGTTGTGAAACCGTAGAAACTTATACCGTTACAGAGCCAGATGTACTTATGGTTACTGATGTTCAGACGAATGATGTAAGGTGCTTTCAAGAGTCTAATGGAACGGCAGAAATCTTTCTTTCTGGAGGTACAAGGTTCCCTAATGGCGATTTCGTTTACAATTGGACAGGTTCAAATGGATTTACCCGCAGCACAAATACTGGCTTGGTTACTAATTTTCCTGCAGGGTCTTATAATGTAGATATCCGTGATGCCAATGGATGTGAAACATCAACAAGTTTTGTGATTGGCCAGCCGACTTTACTAGAGGAAGATATTCAAACATTGATTAATGAGCCAATCTGTCCGCAAGCATCAGACGGTACTGCCTTTATTGATGCTAAAGGCGGTACGCCAGATTATCAGTTTTTCTGGAGCAATGCTTCAACAGATAACCCGAATGCTTCAAACCTGAGTAAAGGGAATTACACGGTAACCATAGTAGATGCTAATGGATGCACGGATGAGTTTTCGATTGAAGTTACAGAGCGCTTTCCGCGAATTTTTATCCCTAATGCATTTAGCCCGAATGGAGATGGTGAGAATGATGAATTCAAACCAGTAGCCGACTGCTCAATTACTTTTTCAATGCAGATTTATAACACTTGGGGTTCGGTGGTCTTTTCTACAGAAGATGTAAATACTGGTTGGAATGGAGAATTCGGTGGTGCGCCAGCGCCCAATGGCAAATACTCCTACGTTATCTTCTATGCTGGCTCTCTGAATGACGTTGCTTTTGAAGAAACTTTCAGAGGGAGCATCAAGTTAATCCGTTAATTTCTTTCCATTTCTTCGGCATTGACTAATTTCATCTTTGGTCTAAATCTTAGCCACTTTGCCACTAACCGTTTACAAATCTTCCGCAGGATCAGGTAAGACTTTTACCCTCGTCAGAGAGTATTTAAAATTGGTCTTGTTGAATCCCAATGACTTCAAACACATTCTTGCAATCACCTTTACCAATAAGGCGACCGAGGAAATGAAGCGGAGAATTCTCGATGCCCTGCTAGAGATTGCCGAAGGGAGTGAAGAAGCAATGTTTCAAAGCATCAAAGAAGCTCTTGGTGATCGGCTAGATGATAAAGGAATTCGGACAAGGGCAGATGAAGCCTACGAGTTGATCATTCATAATTACGGCCGATTCGAGATTTCTACCATAGACAGCTTCTTTTCAAAAGTACTTCGCTCGTTTGCGCGTGAACTCGATTTGCCCCTGAGTTATGAGCTCGAAATGAATACCTCACTGGCTCTAAACGAATCGATAGATCAGCTTTTCAGAAGTCTTGATGACAATAAGCAGGTTAGGGATTGGTTAGTCTCCTTTGCCAATGAGCAAATGGAGAATGATAAATCTTGGAATGTAGATCAAAACATGGAGAAGCTGGGTAAAAGCCTCTTTTCGGAAGCATTTCAAGACGGCTTTAGAGCAGTTGACTTAGACCTAGATCGGCTTAAGGAACTCATTGTTAAAATGAGCAAAACGGTGAAAGGTTATGAAAGGGAATTGAAAGCCTTCGGCAATGAGGCCCTCGATCTTTTGACTAAGCACGGACTCGTTACCGAAGACTTTAAAGGCGGGTCGCGAAGTGTGGCAAATACCTTTAAAAAGCTGGTGAGAGGCGACTTTCAGTTGACAAATACTTTCTTAAAAACTGTGAATGGCGATGATACTTGGTATACCAAAACCTCCCCTAAAGTAGCCGAGATTGATGCCTTGGTAACTGGAAGATTTGGTGAGATTGGTCCCGCCATTGTAAAATACATTGATGATTATCAAGTAGAATATAATACGGCTAAAGTACTGTTGAAAAACATGTT
This sequence comes from Cyclobacteriaceae bacterium, assembly GCA_965284605.1. Lineage (GTDB taxonomy): Bacteria > Bacteroidota > Bacteroidia > Cytophagales > Cyclobacteriaceae > Roseivirga. The sequence continues at coordinate 4,387,035 of OZ260101.1, read as the reverse complement.
TAGCTATGGCTTGCTAGAAGAATTGAACAAGCATTTAAAGGAATATCGAGACGAACATAATGTGATGCTAATCTCGGACAACAACTTGATTTTGAAGGATATTCTAGCGGAAGCAGATGCGCCATTTATTTTCGAAAAACTGGGTAGTTTCTTTAAGCATATCATGATCGATGAGTTTCAGGATACTTCTAATTTTCAATGGAGTAATCTTCAGCCACTCGTGATTAACGCCCTTTCTGAGGACAATAATGTGCTCATTGTTGGGGATGTAAAACAATCCATTTATCGGTTTAGAGGGGGGAATTTGAACCTGCTCCTAAGCGAGTTAAAGAGAGACCTGGGTGGTTTTTATACCAATGAGTCGGATCAAAATCTAGCAGACAATTATCGAAGTCTCAGCGAAGTCGTCAAGTTCAATAATCTACTCTTTGAAAAACTTCCAGTGGCTATCGGTCAAAACGAGGCAATCACAGACACAGTTCTCTTTGAAAAAGCGTATGCTAACCATCGACAAGAAGCCAAAGGGAAGGAGGGTGGTCATGTACGCGTTCGCTTTTATGACAAGGGTGAAACTCCTTGGAAGGAAACTGCCTTAGTAGACTTAGTAAACCTTATTCAGGAGAATCAATCACAAGGATTTGAATTCAGTGATTTTTTGATCCTTGTCAATGCTAATGGAGAAATTCCAGACATTGCCAATGCATTATTGGCTCAAAATATCCCATTCATCAATGGTGAATCGCTTAGAATAACCCAGAGTGATTTAGTGGTCTTTGTGCTTGAGGTATTTAGATACCTCCAGTCTGACTATGATGAGATTCTAATGTTGAACTTGATCAGGCTCTATCATCAGCTGAGCGACCAGAATATAGAGCAGGTAGTTTTAAGGTCTCGGGAGAATAGAATGTCTTTGGAAGAAGCATCTTTTCCGAAGGAGTTTTTAGAAAAGAAGCATCATTTAAAGCAGCAATCTCTCTTCGATTTAGTGAGTGAGGTGCTTTTGATTTTTGACTTTAAAGACCATGCCGATATCTACATTCAACAGTTACTAGATGTAGTTTTAGATCAAACGCAAAAAGGAATTAACTCCATCAATACCTTTATGGAATGGTGGGATAACGAAGGGTATGACACCACCGTTTCGGCCAACGAGAAGACGAATGCAGTAAGAATAATGTCTATTCATAAGTCTAAAGGGCTGGAGGCACCAATCGTGTGCATTCCATTTGCACACTGGAGTATTCTTCCGCCAGTGAGACATCAATTCTGGACAAGTGATTTACCAATAGATTATCAAGACCTGCAATTTGTTCCGCTAGATTACTCAAAGCGATCCTTGTCCAACTCTCATTTCTCAGAAGCTTTCTATCAAGAATCAAAAGAGTTTGTACTAGACGTATTGAATAAGACCTACGTGGCCTTTACTAGGGCCAGAGAGAAACTATACATCGGTGCACCGAATGGCGAGTTGAGAAAGGGAGGAGTCCCTTCCAATATTCAGGCCTTATTGTGGCAAATACTACCTGATTTAGAAGCACAAGAACGACAGGAAAACGAGGCTATAGACTATGTGTTTGGAAACTCTCAAGCCAAGGTTGGAACGAATGATATGAAGGATAACGCAATTGGTATTAAGGTCTATCCAAGTTCATCTTATCTTCAAAAATTGACCATAAGGAACGATTCGGAGCGGTTTTTCATGTTGCAAGAAACCGAAGATGCACAGAACATTACCATCGGAAATCAAGTGCACGAAGTCCTTTCAGCCATAAACACAGTGGAAGACCTTGAACCAGTACTTAAGCAGATGCAACAAGCTGGAGAGTTGGACGGAAAATCCGCTGAGGCCGTTTCGTTAAGAATCAAAAAACTCTTTGAAGATCCCTTAATATCGCCATGGTTTTCGGAAGGTTACGAAGTCTTGAATGAAAGAGAGATCTGGCATGACAACCGCATTCATAAGCCAGATAGAATCCTCACACAAGGCAAAAAAGCCATTGTGATTGACTATAAGAAAGAGAAAGAAGGAGAGTCGCATCACGAACAAGTGAGGCGTTATATGAAAGCCATGAAAGCCTTGGGTTTTGAAGCAGTAGAAGGGCACTTAATTTATGTTGAACCAGTGATTGTAAGGGAGGTGAGCTTATGAAAACCTTCCACGAGTCACTAGTCGATCACATTGACGAAAGTGCTGTACAAGTACTTAAGGGACATTGTTATGTTTTTCCGACCAAGCGGGGAGGCGTATTCTTCAAACGAGCCTTACTGAACCGTTTTGGAGATGAAAACTTCATCTTACCAACTATTCTGAGTATCGAAGATTTGGTACAGCAGATGACGGGCTTCAATATTACGGATGAGCTGACCTTGCTCTTTAACCTATTCCAAGTCTATCAAAAACGCGCTAAGGACCTTGAATTCGATAAGTTTTATGCTTGGGGAAAGATCATTCTTAAAGACTATGACGAGATCGATCGGTATATGGCCGATGCCAAGCAAATCTATTCTGCCTTACAAAACATCAAGGAGATAGACCATGTCTTTGGTTATAACGATGAGCTCAGAGGTATTATAGAACGGTATCGGACCCTGACCGAGAAACAGGAGAAGACCAAACTGCTGACTGAGTTTCTAAAGATTTGGCAAGAGGTGGGCAATGTCTATGTAGAGTATCAAGATACTTTACTCAAAGAAGAGAAAGCTTATGGTGGCATGCTTTATCGTAACCTAGCTGAAATTCTAAAACAGGAGCATTTTGATCACAAGTACAATCATTACCATATCTGTGGCTTTAACGCATTGTCCAAAGCAGAGGAGGTGATTTTTGATGCATTAGTCAAAGCCAAGCGAGCTACCCTTTATTGGGATGTTGATACATATTACCTCAGAGAGAAACAAGAAGAGGCTGGAGATTTCGTTCGAGAATATGAAAAGAAGTGGCCTGATTCAGTTTGGATCAATGCGAACTCGTTAGAACAGGACAAGCAAGTGACTGTTCATGCCGTTCCACAACTGATGGGACAGGCGCATTTGGCTGCTGAATTAATGGCAGAGGCTGTTGCAAAGGGTTTTAAGCCTGAAGAGTCTGCCATTGTGCTGGCAGATGAAAAACTGTTATTGCCATTGCTCTATGCCATTCCAATGGAAGGGCAGAAGCTCAACGTTACGATGGGTTATCCCATGAAGTCAACTGTTGTGTATGACTTTGCTTTGAGTTACCTAGAGTTGATGAGGCGGGCGAAAGTAGTCAATGGAGATGTGATTTTCCATGTGTACGACCTAAGGCCGTTTTTGTCCAATGCTTACACAGCAATTTTTCATGAAGGAATCTACGATCACCTGAACCATTGGTTTGTTCAAGAAAAGAAAAATAAGGTTGGCTTAAAGGCATTAATGGATCGTGTGAAGTCTCTGGAGTTGCAGGCCCTGCTGGGCTCTAAAACAGACTGGGAGACTTTGAGTCAATCCTTCAAAACTTATTTGACCAAGATATTCTATCACTTCAAAGAAACAGAGAATGGTATAGCCGATAGAGAGTTTATCTACTTCTTCTTAAAGTCGCTCAACCAGCTGAATGATTACCTCAAAACGCGTGAGGGCTTTTCATTGCGACTTATTAAGAAGATCATTCAGGAGCATTTTCGATCTATTAAAATACCTTTTGAAGGGGAGCCCGTTCGTGGCTTCCAGATCATGGGTTTCTTGGAGACAAGGACATTGGATTTCAAAAATGTAATTATCCTTTCTACCAATGAAGGGAAAATTCCAGCAGGTAGAAACCTGAACTCATACATCCCTTATGGACTTCGGAGGGTATTTGAGCTACCCACTTTCGAGGAGCAAGATGCTATCTATGCCTATCACTTCAAGCGATTGATTCAGCGTGCCGAAAATGTCCATTTCATTTATGATAATACCGTTGCTGCTGATTCCACAGGAGAAGTGAGTCGTTTCGTTTTGCAACAGTTAAGGCGGTATAAACGGCTTTCTAATCATCAAGTGGAAGAGAAGACTTATGAGGGTGTAATTCCTCCTCAAGCTGATAGAAGAGCGATTAGTATTGCCAAAGGCCCTGAAGTAATGCATATGCTTCAACGGTATGTGGAAGGCAATGAGGCAGAGAAGTTTCTGTCGCCTACTTCTTTAACTACCTATGTTTCATGCCCATTGAAGTTCTACTTCCAATATGTGGCGCGTTTCAGCGAACAAGACCAAGTAGAGGAAGATATAGACGCCAGAAACCTAGGTATAGTAGTGCATGAGGTACTCGAGAAACTCTATACGCCCTATTTAGACCAAGAGATGAGTAAAGAGCAAATCAAGGTATTGAAAGGCTTTGTAGAAAAGCAACTGATGCTTTCTCTGGAAGAGAATAAGATCATTCAACCTAATCAACAGTTGGAAGGCAGAGACTTAGTCACTAAGCAGGTGATGGAGCAAATGGTGCTAAAAGTGCTCGACTTGGATATGAAGCAGGCACCGTTCAAAATGGTAGGCTTAGAGAGGAATGATTTTCAGTACTTCGTGTCTTTACCAACAGGTGAAAAAGTCAAGATCGGTGGCACAATTGACCGAATTGATGAAAAGGATAGTGTAACCCAAATCATTGACTACAAAACAGGTAAGGTCGAATTAGCCTCCAATACAAGTTTAAAAATGAGTTCGGAGGAGTATGTGGAGGCCTATTTCCAGAACCCCAAATTGAAATCCGGCTTTCAGGGTTATCTCTATGCCTTGCTGACGCGTAGTCACTTATCTGATGAAGTGCGAGTTGGTATCCTCAGCATGCGACATTTAAGTCATGGTACACAATGGCTCAGGGCAGGGCAGCTAGTACCTGAGGAAGTTATTGCGGCCTTCGACACAAGACTAAAGAAGATGGTACAAGAGATCTACAACCCTGAGGTTCCTTTTACCCAAACCGAAGACCTCAAGCAATGTGAATACTGCGCCTTTAATCGAGTGTGCAGGAGGGTTTAATAATCCCCCGCTTCGCACCCCCTTACGAAGGGGGACTTCCATGAATAAGATTAGTAATCCTTTAGACAAAGCTTCATCGAGTAGAATTCCCCCTTTGGCTAAAGGGGGCTAGGGGGATTCGGCACCTCATGACAAAAACGAGCTAAAGATTCTCCTTCTCCCAATCATTGATGAATTCTTCCAATATTCGAATCACGAATGAGATGTTAATTAGATGCGAATTGCAGAAGTGACTCCCAATCCCCTGCTTCGCACCTCCTTACGAAGGGGGACTTCCATGAATAAGATTAGCAATCCTTTAGACAAAACTTCACCGAGTAGAATTCCCCCTTTGGCTAAAGGGGGCTAGGGGGATTCGGCACCCACAAACATTCACAAAGAATTATGTGAATTACTCTTATGATAGATGTCGATATACATCCCCGCTTTGCACTCTTTAATAATAAATTTTGTAAAGAGATTATTAGTTCTTTTGTCCAAGCATTTGAACCATTTTAATCCCCCATCCTTCGGATACCCCCTTTTCATAAAGGGGGACTTTAACGATGGTAGTTTGTCTTTCTTTTTTTGACTTGTTAACTCAATCTAGTTCTTAGATGGCCAAGAGTGTTCTTTTCAAGGACCCGACTTTGCATCAACTCCGCTTTGAGCTCAGGTGTGGCTGAACTTCATTAACTAGAGCCCCCTTCCCAGAAGAGTAGGACGAGTCACTATTTAGTTTTTCCGAAAACCTTAAGGCGTATGATTCCCCCTTTGGCTAAAGGGGGTTAGGGGGATTCGGCACCCATCTGCAAAACACCCTAAAGATTCTCCTTCTCCCAATCATCGATAAAATCGTCAATCGCTCCAATTACACCTGAAATATCCATTTTGACATCCATATCATCGAACCTGAGAAACTTGAGGCCCATTTCTTCAAGAATATCCTGTCGTTCTCTATCTCTAATTGGCGCATCACCAACAAAGTGACTTTCACCATCTACTTCGATGACCAGATTCAGTTTCTTACAATAAAAGTCGACTATATAGTTGCTTAGTGGCTTTTGCCTATTGAATTTATAACCCCTAATACTACCTGCTCTAAGCTTCTGCCAAAGTAATACTTCAGAAAGAGTGCTGTTATTGCGAAGGTTCCTAGAGAACTGTTTGAGGTTTTTATTGTAGGGGAGGTAGTACACTTTATGAAAATAACTAATTCTTAATTACTTAGAAATAGTTTGGCCTTACCCTCATAATGGTGAAAAAGGAATCGTCACTGCGAGCGTAGCGAAGCAGTCTCCCAACCATTTTCCGTTCTCAATGAATTCAGCTAGAAAACCTAATGATTTTGTTTTCTAAATTGAGATGACAATAAACACACACAATTATGTCTAGCACCACACTCTATGCCGTGAATACAGCAACGACCTCTACCGATGGACAGTTCTCTGCTTTGCCAGTTGACCCTGAGATGTTAAATAGCCTGCCCACAGGTGTTTCAGCGGTCGCTAGCTTTCAATTGAACGGAGAGACCTATTTTACCACTTTTGATGCCTCAAGTGACACAGCAACAACATTTCAAGCCTTTGACGAAAAGAGTGGTAAGTTTTTTACTCAAGTCGCAACTCAAAAAAATGACCTTGGTTGTGCCATTGTCGAGCCTTTTTACTTGGCTGGTCGGCCAATGCTAATTTGTTATGATGGAACAAAATCTGAATACGCAGATTTTATCCAGATTGGAGATGACTTTAGTCTAACTAAGGTTTACAGTGCAAAGATTGGAGAAGGTAACACTACCGTTAAGCCCTTTGCATGGCGCTTTGGGCTATTCTTCATTGCCTATAATATGAATACAGGCGATGTTGCCAAGTACCAATTGTCGGTACCTTCGTCACAAGCCCTTTACTCGGAAACCGTATGGACGGACAGTTGGGCACAGGGGTGGACACGCTTTTCCTTCTTTCAAATGGGAGGGGAGAACTTCTTTATTAAAACGAATGTGAAGTATAATAAAGTGAATGTAGATCACTTTATGGACGGGGCAGACGAACCTTCTCACCCTGTTTTGAATATTGATGCACCAGATCAAATGAGGGGGCTTACTGCAGTTGCTGCCTTCACAGATGCCAAAGGTTTTCCATATTTCGCAACATACCGCAATACTGGCGAAATGACTTTCAACGGAATCTATGGTAGTATATTAGGTTGGAATGTTGACGGCAATGGCACAGCTAGTAAAGATTTAAATGTGCTCAACGCATTGACTATAAAAGATCAGAACTATATTTTAGTTTGCTAATAAACCACACAAATACATGTCTAGAATCAATACTAAAAAGTATAAGCACGATGCTTACTTACCAGACCTACCCGTTGTAGACTGGAAATCGATAGGTCAAACAGCACCTAAAATTATTCCTTTTGATTATAGTGGCCCGAGTGCGCCATTGCCTTCGGCAGATATTGTCGTAATCACTTGGACAAGTGCCGAATGGGCTGCCTTAGATCACGTCTTTGTGAACAGTGGCGAAAAGCGAGGGCCCTACGATCCTACAACATGGAGAGAAGCCTGGAAACTTTACAGTAGAAACGTCCCAAAATCATCTGCTGAAGACCTCTGGGGTTACTATCTGTTGGTTGGAATTACCGATAAATCAGGAAAGGATAAGACTGTGGTTTTGTTTAAATCAGAGACACACCTGTCGCACCCACCATACATCACGGGACTCACTGAAATGACCAAATGTATTATTCAAGATGCTAAACCAGAGCAAGTCTATTCAATAGGAACTGCTGGTGGGCCGACTACAAAAACTGTGCTCGGTGACGTGGCTTTAACTAACTCAGGTCATATTGAGCTAAAACTCTCCGAAAACACTGGAGTAGATTATAACAATCAGACTTTCACTTCATCATTCTATCCATATGTAGATATGATGCCGAGTGCCGAGAAGTTATTCATTCCCTTAAGCACTGTCATGACGAAAGATGAGTTGACCTATCTGATCGGTAAACTTCACGAAGAGAAAAAAGACGCAGCACCATTTGGTTACAAGGATTTAGTCAATTTTCCACTGGAGCCTTCGAATACAGCTAGCCCAAAAGTAATTGAGGCAAAAGACACGCCATTGCTAACCACCGATTACTATTTCATCGCAAAAGGAAATGATTCGGCACAATATTCCGCGTTGGAGATGGACGATACAGTGATTGGGCATCAAGCAGGGTTAATGGATGTAGACTATTGCTACGTGCGTAATATTTCGGACCCAGTGGTAGCTGATACTGCACAAGACGGAACCACTATCCCTGATGATGTCAGAGAAGAGTGGTCAAGCTTGATTTACGAAACTGCTGGATTCTATACCAGTTTTAATGGTGCCTTGACAACATGGGCAGCGATTTCCGGTCAGTAACCACACACGGAAAGCCGACTTATGTTCAGTAAGTCGGCTTTAATTTCTAATTCCAACCAAACAAGATAGATGTCAGTAGCTAAATACAACCCACCCAGAGCCGTTAATGTAGATTCAAAAGATCCCTTAGAAATAGACTTGGTCTATAACGTGAGGTCCTGCGGAACTTGTAAGTTCTTTTGGCCTGACAACCCAATGAAACAGGCTTATGGGCCATATCCTACTTTTGATTTCGATAGTAATACTCCAGAAGAAAACAAGCCTGATGGAAGGCCTAAGGACTATTTGTGGTTGAAGGGGACAACCAAAGAAGAAGCTTTTCCTAATGGTGAAGTGATGGATGGCTGTAGAAAAGCACCGATTATGACCATTGGGATCAATCCAAACATGACAGCTTTTGCACCAGGGCAGCAAGGTACAAGTTGGGCTTACCCGAACTTTACCAGCGATGACAAGACAGACGCCTGGACCAAATATGCTTATTACTATCGTTACCGATCGGTTTATCAAGAACACCTCGCCCCGGATTTTATCAAACAATATTTATTACCTAAGGGACAGATAGTCGCTGAAAAGGATGGGAAAGTGGTAAGTGCAGAGCGGACCAACGCTGACCCTAGCTATTCAATTGAAGTGTTGTACGATGGAGACACTAAAAACACCGTCATTCCTGTTAGCTGGGAAACAGGAACACCACGCTATGTGCTTTTGTACAACCATTACGAGCCTGACAATGTGTTCAAGAAAGGAGATGTCATTGCAGCGCGATTGAATGTACCTGCTGGTGTGTCGACCGATGTGTATCAAGAGCAGATAGGCTACTATGAGCAGTTTGTACCCACGCTTAAGATGTTCTCGGATTTCCTCAAGCTGAAAGGAATGAAGGATGCCGATATCCAAATTGGCGAAGATGTGGGACAGTTAGATATGGTGGCTTGTGCATCTCCTCACTGGAATGAGGATTATTTGGGTAACCAAGAAAGTACAATTGTTGGGAATTGCGTCTCCAAGAACGCCTGGGCCATTAAGCAAATGGTACAGACCAAGCCTGCTGTCTTATTCCTTGTGGGTGAATCATCTTGGAATATGTTCAGAGACGCATTCAGTGGCCTTATTGTACAGAAATATCCCATGCCGAAGTATCCTCAGGATGGTGCTTTTACCCTTTTTAAAGAAACTATTGATAACAGCAACCCATGCTACTTCAAATTCTCTACCGAGATTGATGGCCTAAAATATGAATTAAGTACGCGCCTGATTGTCACGCCTCATTTCTCATATAATTCGAATTTTCTACCACAGTTCAGAATGAGTGGGGATGACCTTAAAAAGTTTAAAAAGGAGTATGGCTCTTGTTATTCATACTTTGATGGAAGTAAAGATATCGAGATAGTTCCGGGAGAGGAGGCTGAAGATTTTACCGCAATTCAGATCGTTTCTAATACATACGCGGTTTTCGAAGCACTAGAAAAGCAGTTTTCGGAGGCACTCAAAGTACTTAGCCCTGACTATTACAATCCACACAAACAGATGGCGGATGTTTTGGAAGGACTTTATGACAAAGGCGATCTGAGCTATGTGAAGTCGACTTCAGACGAAAAGGGATACCTCACCCGAACAGAAGGGGCATGCAGTTTTTGCGTGAACGACCATTGGAAGTTTCCGCTAGGCTGCCCTTACAAGAAACCAGAAGTGAAAGCACCCCCAGTAGGATTTTTGAAAAAAGTAGCTGCTGAAATTATCGCTGCGGGTAACGCACCTCAAAAGAAATAACCATGAAGAAACACACACCACCACCTCCGAGCGCTGTTAGAGTATGGAGAGGATACAGATCACCCAGTTTGGCAGTAAAGGACTTCTACGATAAACTATCGACCGTCTTCGTACCAGCTACAGTCGAAATGCAAACTCCCATTGGGCTTTGCGCCTATATTCCAACGATTCCTTGTGACTTAACTGGTAAGCCCGATACGGTGCCGGATGAAACCGCAATTCTCTACTGGGAGTCTCAAGAAACTTATCATAATGGCTTCAATACACTGGCTGTGAGAACCTATACGCTCACACACGGTTCGGTATACACAGATCAAAGTAGAGCGGATTTCCCTACTTTTTTTGAAGGAAAGCTCTCTGCTGAACAACCTTGCTATTTAGTAGAAAAGGCTGTTGAGTGGATGGGAGGAGAAGTGCGTCATTTGGTGGCCGCAAAGCCAGATGGTATAAGTTCCCAGTCGTTTCTTACACAAGTAGCCGAAATCATTGGTGAAATTCAGTATGAAGGAAGTATAGATGGAGGAGTAGTTTGTGTAGGAAAAGATTACCTCGTCTATTGGGAGTTGGGTACTCAGAGCAAAGGTTTCGAGCAATTGAAGGCTTTGGTCGGGTGGCAATTGGATGCAAGTCCTGCACCAACAACATTAACGGCTAAACTTTGGGACGATTGGCCCGGAATGGACATTAAGCCCGGCAGTAGCTTCAACATGGAATTTGAAAGAAATTCTTATGCATACGCATGTCCTGATGAGACAGGGACTTAGATACCCATGGCTATTCTGGCCATATCTAATTCTTCGAAGTTACTGGTAACCTTTTTGATTTTACCATCAGGACCAATGATGTGATGTGTAGGATAAGCCAAGTTGGTTAAGTTGTTATAAATAAAATCGTCCTGATTAGCGATTACGATATAATCAAACTGTCTCTTGGTCAAAAACTGCCTGAGGGCCTCTGGTTCGTCTAACGCTAAACTAATGAACACCACATCATCTCTGTTGGCGTATGCCTTCATCATGGCATTAAGCCTCGGCATCTCTTCAATACAGGGAGCACAAGCGATAAACCAGGTTTTCAAGAAGATCGTTTTTCCCTTCAAACTTTCATTCGTGAGTTGATTTCCTTCCAAATCATTGAAAGTGAATGCAGGAAAATCCTTGCCTTCTTGCAGAAAGTGTTCTAGGGCCACATAGGCATCTACCTCAATCATTCCTCTGATGCCCTCCGCAGCGTTGTCAGAGACGGGCAATATCTGATAATACTTTTGCTTTGCTTCATCCTCAACTTCTAGGCTGATATAATTCCCAGTATTTAATTTTTCGAGGAAATCCCTTTTTGATATCTTATTTCCGCTAGGATCTAAAGCATTGAATTCGGTCGATAAAATGATATGTTTTTTGTGATATGTCCACAAGGTCATTTTATCTTTTTCTAGGTGTGCTTGAAGGGCGCTTACGGAGCCGTATTCGGTACTCAGCTTTCTTTCCTTCTTTGCACCACCGCAAGCCATAAGAGCAGTGGAGAACAGAATGAAAATCATGGACTTATAGTGCATTGTTGTATTAGGATTTACCGAAGGCCTAAAGATAATCAACGAAATGGAAGTCGAGTTTTCTTTGATGAAAAGACTATCTTAAAACTGAAAATTAGAAGACCATGCATATAAACCCTACACCGGTACAGCAACAACAGTTTATGGAAATGCCAGATATTGGCCCTCTGTTTATGATAAATATGCTCAAGTTTAAATCTGACGGTTATAAGAAATATCAAGCATATGTAAAGACTGTTGCGCCATTGATCCAAGAAGTAGGAGGCGAACTCGTATGGTCAGGTCAGCCGATGTTTACGCTCATTGGCCCACATGATGATGTCCTGTGGGACGCGGTTCTGATTGTTAAATACCCCAGTAAGATGGCATTGGCTGCACTGGGTAGTCACCCCGATTATCCTGGACACCTAAGAACCGAAGCGTTAGTGGATTCACGACTGATTGCTAGTACACAGATGGGTTTTTAAATTCCTCAATGTTTACTTTTAGGCTATGAAGAAATGTCTCATTTTCTCCTTAATGCTTACGCTCGGCTTTACCGCCTGTCAAAGTGTGCCGAAGGAGCGTAAAGTCGTTTTTATCCTCTTGGATGGTATTCCTGCAGATGTCTTGGAGTCTACGGATACACCTTTCCTTGATGAGATAGCTGGAGACACTGGCTATACCCGTGCTTATGTTGGAGGGCAAAAGGGTGGAGTCTCTGAATCGCCAACGATCTCTGCCGTGGGGTATAATAGCCTCCTAACCGGCACTTGGTCGAACAAACACAACGTTTGGGGTAATAGTATCAAAGCACCGAATTACGACTACTGGAGCATTTTCAGGGTGGCGAAGGAACATGATCCTAGCCTCGAAACTGCGATCTTTTCTACTTGGTTGGACAATCGTACCAAGCTGATCGGAGAGGGGCTTCCCGAAACCAATAACCTGAAAATGGACTACGCCTTTGATGGCTTCGAATTGGACACCGTACGCTTTCCACATGATGAAGAACGGCAGTACATCCTGAATATTGATGAGATGGTGGCTACCGAAACAGCTGATTACATCGCTAGTGATGCGCCAGACCTTTCTTGGGTGTATTTAGAGTATACAGACGATATGGGACACCGCTATGGCGATAGTCCTCAAATGACAAAGGCCGTTGAACTGGCTGATGCTCAAGTAGGTCGCATTTGGAGAGCGATTCAAAAGCGAGAGTTGGAGCACAATGAAGAATGGTTGATCGTGATCACAACAGACCATGGCAGAACGGCTTCTAACGGCAAAGGCCATGGAGGCCAATCAGATCGAGAGCGAACAACTTGGATAGTGACTAACTATCCCGAGCCAATGCCTTCCTTTTATCAAAATCCCGGTATTGTCGATATTATGCCTTCTATCGTCAATTTTATGGGGCTGACTATGCCTCAGCAGATTGAAGAGGCTTTGGATGGTAAGGCATTTATAAAGAGATAGTTATTTATTTCTAGCGCTTTACCTATTGTCTGTACTGGTGAAGGTGGATACGCACTGAAAGTGCGCACCAGAGAGCAAAATTTTGAATGACGATGCTATCCATGCCCTTGTTGGTCTTATGACCAACAAGCTCATCTCTTGCTAAGACGTTAAGGTTCAAAGCGTATGGTTTACAGCCTTTCTTGAATAGGTTTTTTTTCTGTGGAGAAATATAGCATAATCCCTATGATTGGTGTCCCAATTAAGGTGATTAGATAGCCGATAAAAAAGAAAACGGCAACGCCAGTTAAACTATTTGGCGCGTCCGAAGGTAGATTGTGTGAGATGCCGTATAAGGAGACAAATGTAGCTAGCCAAGGAGTCAATAGCCCTACTAGAAATACTGCAAGACCAACAAGTACTACTTTTTTTCTTGTTTTAGCCTTTTCTAATTTGTAATACATCAAGTAACCAATAATTGGGATGCATAATACGATTATGGGCAGTATTAGGGTTAAGAATAACTTCATTTTATAATGTTACACAAAACGTTATTACGGCTTATCTGTTTTAACCTTCTGTCTTAGATAGTTTATGACCAACAAGCTTTTTTACCTAGTGCTCACCTGTCTGCCGGATAGGCAGGCTTGCAGTGAGTGCTAGTTTTATCCTAGTCTTAGCTTCACAGTTTATTATCCAAAACTTGTCTGCCGACAATTGCCATGATTTCAACTCGGTTGTCTTTTAGTCTATAATAGATGCTATCAACGCCACATGGGCAGTGTCTGTAGCCTTTTCTAATGTAATCCACTGACTCAAATGAAAAAGGGTTTTCAGCGATTAGGTCAAAGAATTCGAAGAACGAACCAAAATAGCTATCGGCTTGCAGCATGCCGAATTTTTCAACGCCATATTGATGAATCCTGATGAGGTCGTTTTTAGCTTCATTACTCAATCGACATTTAGCCATTCAACTTAGATTTTGACTGTGCTAAAATTGCACTTTTATCATCTTCTGTGAATCCACTCTTTTCCGCTTTTTCTAGTTTAGCACGTATCCAGTCAATTTGTGGTTGTTGTTGTCGAGCTTGTCTGATTAAGTCATTGACCAACTCACTTTTGCTTGAATATTCGTTGCTGTCTACCTGAGCTTTAAGCCATTCGTCATTTGGCTGAGTGAGGGAAATGCTTTGCCTTGCCATAAGTATTATATTAGATGTAAATTTACACCAATATCGCATCAATTTCAAATCATGACTATCGTAATGGGATTTTAAGCCCATGCCCTTGTTGGTCTTATGACCATCAAGACTTTTTCTAGCACTGGCCTATTGAGGTGTAATCAAACCAACCGTATTACCTGCGACATCTTGAAACCAAGCAAAGCTTCTACCATCAGGCAAGGCAATAGGACCGACAAGTTTTTTCCCGCCTTTGGCTTCAATAGATTTTAAATCGGCCTCAAGGCTGTCCGTTTCGATGTAGATGTTAACGTACTTTTCTGGTTCACCCGGACCCAGCTTAGTGATGTGTCCGGGAATACCCCCAACATTTCCCATATCGATGGCAGCTGAATTGCCCTGAGGGGTAATGTCCCATTCGAAGATGTCCTTATAAAACGCAACCGTTTCTGGGATATCGTTACACCCGATTTCAAAATGTACGACTGGCTTTTTCATAGTGCATGATTTAGTTTCCTATAGTTCTTCTACAATTTGAATGTTATTGCCGCAAGTATCATTAAAGACCGCATACTTTACTGTGCCCATTTTAGTGGGTTCAATGCTGAATTCAACACCAAGTGCCACCAAGCGATCATATTCAGCTTGTGCATCATCTACATCGAATTGGGTATAGGGATAACCCGCTTCCATCAAGGCGTCTTGATAGACTTTGCTAGGCTCAAAGTGAAGGGGTGCAGGTTCTAATACCAATTCCGGACCTTCTTGTGCCTCTGGGGAAACTACGGTCAACCATCGGTTGCCGCCACCTAATGGGGCGTCTTTCTTTTTGATAAAGCCGAGTTTCTCGGTGTAGAATTTCAGGGCTTTTTCTTGGTCTCGAACGGGAATACTAATCACTGTAACTCTCATGAATTTTGCTTTTGTTGATACAAAATACAATATTCTGAGTTTTAGATACTTCTTGAAAGTTGCTCTTTTCGAAATAGGGAAGGGGATTGACCCACTTTGTTTTTGAAGAGTACGCTAAAAGATCCTGGACTTTCAAAGCCAACAGCAAAGCAAGTTTGTATTATGGACATACCATTGGGGAGGGGCATATCTAACAACCACTACCTTTCTATCAACTCTATGGCTTTAAGTATCGCTCTATCTTCCCCATCAAAATTATCTGGATTTTCACGATCAAAGACATCGGTGATATCTGGGGCAATGCCAAAGCTTTCAATATACTGTCCGCTTGCTCGGAGTACTTGTTTGAACGAAGAAGTACAAACCCAACCGTTCGGTAATGCATATTCCAAAATGCCCCCAGAGCCCCCAAAAGTAGTATCTCCAATTAAGGTTACTTGTGGAAATTCTTTCATGATAGATGCAAATCTTTCGGCAGCACTACCAGTGGCTTGACTAATAATTAAAACAACAGGTTTGTTAAAAATACCTGTTGCTGTTCCGTCAACAAAAAGGGGATACCATTCAGTAAAATCGTTTCTATTACCATTTATTCGAAACCTTTCTTGCGCATACATGATTCTATCATTGGTAAAATAGGAGGCGATTTCTTCCATGGCCCCACTAGAGCCTCCCCCGTTATTTCTAATGTCTATGATTAAGCCCCTCTTAAACCGAGCAGCATTAAGTACCACTGAAAAGTCCTCGCTGCTATTGTCAAAACGGGAAAGCTCTAGATATGCAATGTTATTTAATGGCGACTCATAAATCAATGTTGCATCATCTATCTGCCTCACATCGGGAAAAGTATTGAAAACTTCAAAAGATTGGTCTAATGTGTAGGATTGTTGTCTAACCGAAGTATACGATCCGCTGATAAAATTTATGTTCTCATCTCCATCAAGATAAACGTGATAATCTCTGAGCTCCTGCATCATCTCGTTTAAAATTTCGGCAAGTTGTAGGTCAGTAGTTGCTGAGCTTACTCTAGGTCTATAGGTATTATAAACTTCATCCCAGTCGATGCCTTTGAGCTCAAAATAGGGGTATTGGTTGTCATAAAATTCCCAACAACTTTCAAAAACCGAAATCGGATCATCATTTTTGAAATCGTCCAATAATAAGTCATTACAAGATGTTAATTGTAATAGGACTAATAAACTCAGAACTTTTAGTCTAAAATTCATATTGCGCTTGTAATAAGAATCGATAAGAAACCGCCTGAACATTGAAAGGAAGCTCCTTCTTGTAATCATAGTATTGAAAACCGTATTGTAGGCCGATTAGAATTTTTTGCGTTAGCCGATAGGCGTATTCAGCATTAAAATTGATGTTGAAATAGTTGTTAATCAACGCTAAATCTCCGTACCGAATCGCTGTGCCAACGGTCTTATCTCTATCGATTAAATCAAAAGGAAATGTTTCTGAGTTTCTAGTTTTCGCGGCTATGTATCCGATAAGCGGCAATTCTAAATCTGCTCCTAGTCGATGTTTTCCGAAATTTTTAACAATCGAAACCGAAGGGCCAAGATCAAAGAATAAATCTGCAGCCCTAGCGTCATCGAAAGGAATAACGTCTAGACTTTTATCATAATAGAATCCATTGAGGTGAAAACCCAGATAAATATCAACCGAAGTTTTCTTGATCAACTTTCTGAAATAAGTTTCAAATGATCCTCCAAAGATTTCACCATTATTTGGTGCTCTAGAGCCCGGGTTTGACAACCTAGAAGTAAGATCAGATTCATTCAACAAAAGCAGTTTTACACCAAATTCGTAATTGTTTTCTCTTTCTACCGCATAGGCAAGGCCACTGGTTGATGGGGTAGATGATTGTCTAACAGAAGATAGAATAGGTTCATATGTATTGTAATTCGTGATGCCCCACAAAATGGAAATTTGGTGTTTCGTCTCGTTACCTTCCTGACTAAAACTCATTATTGGGTATAGCGTCAGGAGCCATATCAAAATTATACTCAGCCGATTAAGGGGTTTCATTCTTCTTAAAGCTTGTTCTATGTGACAAAAACCAACTAGAAAATCAATGAAGATTTTCATAAGTAAGGACAGACGAAGTGTTAGGCATTTTCAAATTGTCAAGACCCTTTTCTTTCAATCAAAAATTTGGGATTGGATTTTACTCGATCCCTTACAAATGCTACCAACAGCCGTCCTTGACCTTCGCAGGCACTCCGCAATGCTGCAAGAACCAAACGAATTGAGCTATTGTTTTTGTGAGGGTGCTGTTATTCGATTTTTTTTGTTTTCTCGATAGTATGGACCCATTTGCCCGCAGCTTGTGGTACAAGATTCTGAGTTTTATAGACTTCTTGAAAGTTGCTCTTTTCGAAATAGGGAAGGGGACTTGCCCACTTTGGTTTTGAAGAGTGCACTAAAAGATCCTGGGCTTTCAAAGCCAACCGCATAGCAAGTTTGCGTAACGGACATGCCATTGGTAAGGTGCTTCTTAGCTGCTTTTATGCGTTGATCAATCAGGTATTGGCGAGGGGTCTGGCCATAATACTTTTTGAACAGGCGCAAGAGGTGAAACTTAGAGATGCACTGCGTTTCAGAAAGCTCCTTTAGGTTTAGGTCAGTAGCATAGTGGGTATTGATATAGTCTCGCACGGCTATAACCGCATCAATCTGTGGCTGGTTATTAAAAACCACCACTTTTATTTGTTGTAGCTTGTTCTGGTAAATGGTCATCTGCAATGCTATCGGTATCTTGGTTTAGTCTCTTATTCTGGTCTTAGCGTCTCGCTGAGACCTTAGCGTATTGATTAGTCTTAGCGAGATGCTAAGACTAGTGGGTCATTCTTAACATTATTGAATTCCTAAATCTAGTAGATAAAATCTATTTTGGTTCTAGTGCTCACCTGTCTGCCGATAAGCAGGCTTGCAGCGAGTGCTGATCTTAGAAGATGGGTCCGCACTATAAGTGCGAACCAGAGGAGTATTTATTTTATTTCTACAATTTCGAAATGATTTAGCCATTCTTTTTCAGTCCGAAACTTTCCATTTGCATCTTTCTCAATGAACAACGCACTCTGCTCCTTATCAATTAAAAGCGTGTCTGGGATAAAGTCGTTATCAAAGGGTTTTTCGCCAAAAATTATCAAATCATTTTCAATTTTATATTTTCCGTGAAATCTCTCTGAAAAGCCAAACATCCCGCTAATGTGATTCTCAACGCTTCCGTTCTCTCGTAAAATCAGG
The DNA here is from genome assembly GCA_965284605.1 of Cyclobacteriaceae bacterium. Lineage (GTDB taxonomy): Bacteria > Bacteroidota > Bacteroidia > Cytophagales > Cyclobacteriaceae > Roseivirga. The sequence goes on along the minus strand of OZ260101.1, from coordinate 4,368,547 downwards.
CGGTAGTAGTTAAGGTCGTCCTTTAGAACCGCTGTCAAGATTCTATTCGATTTAAAAAATTCAGAGTGATACAGGGTCAAAGTAAAAATTGATAATAGTACTATTCCGTGCGCTGTCAGTTTTATTTTACTTGTTTGTTTACCTTTTCGAATTAGCGATAGGACTGTGTCAGTAACCGAGAAAATATAGATTAGGATAATCGGAATAATTATGAGTCCATAGGACAGCACCCAAATAAACATTCCACCAAAGAAGTCTGTAATTATCCATCCAATCAGTCCGACTGCTGAGATTACCGCAATAACGTCATAAACAGATATCTTATTTTTTCTAGTGTCAGAAATCATTCGTTCGTTTCTTCTCATGACCTACAACGGTTTGGCTATGGTGCGTGTCCCGCAGGGCATTGTGTATAGGTTTTGTTAGTTACGGAACTTTATTTTTGAATTGCTTTTATTATCCGGTCTTCCTTGATTAAAACATCTCTCATTAATAGTTTGTGGGGGAATTGCTCATGCTTTTTAGATTTCTTAAACCCTTCAAGAATATTTTGCAATGAAGAGGCTGTTAAAAGCGATAGGCATAAAGTGCTGTCTAATTCGCAGTCTGTCACAAAGTCATTACTAAACTCTGGTGCAACTATGAGTATTTTTGAAACTCTAAATCCTTTTTCCTCAGCTAGTTTAAAGTAAGAACCTACTTGTCTTGAAATAGCACTAAACTTGTTGTAGCCACTCTCTTTAACGGTCTTACACTCAACAATAAATAGGTCATTGTTTTCAAGGTTAAGTAGTATGTCGATTTTGTCTTTCTTGGTGTTCAACTCTTTTTTTAGTTCTTCATCTACGTTGAATCCTAATTGACTGAAAATGGTCTTCGTTAATTCTTCGAACTTGATACCTAGATCAGCTTCTTTAATTCTAATTCCATTATCCTTTAAAGTGTTGAGGTCTCGAAAGCCGATATTTACATAATTTTCTAGGTATAGATTTTCTGAATCTTTATAAGCATCAAGAATATTTTCAATGTCGTTTCCTCTGCTTTTAATCCCTCTGGACTTGATGAAAGATGATAGGTCTGATAAGTTGATCAGGTCCAAAATGTCCCTAGGTTTTATATTGTAATCAAGTAGTAACTCGCTACTGAGGGATTTTTCTTCTTGAATCTCAAATTCTGCTTTTACTTGAGCGTTTAATTTGGGTAGACTTTCATTTAATTCGGTTAACAGTTTTTCATAGCCATCTACAGAAATACCAACTTTTTCGTCCTTTTCAATTGAGTCAAAGTAAAGCTTGAGGTTTTCAATTTTATCCTCAAGCATTGTTCCTTTTAAGGTAGGGGTAAGGTTTAGGTTTTTACTCCATAATTCATTTAAAAACTTCTTTTTATCTGATAAGTTGGTGCCGTTCTTATGGACGTCATTCATTAAAACTTCTGTGAAGGAAATACCTTCATTAATGATTTCTTTAATTTTTTGTTCAAATGGAAGTTTACGATCAATGTTATGGTTTTTACAAATTTGATTGATTAGAGGTTCTCTAAATGATCTTAAGATTCGTCTAAAAAACTTGTCTGCCACCTCTTTTCCTCTGATCCTTCTCAGAACTCGAACCATTTCATCAGCAATGTAGACTGTACTTGCTTTTTTAGAATAGAAAATGACACCTAGGTTTTTTAATTCACTGATTACATTCTCAATTTCTGCTTTCTCGGCAGGTAGAATCATATAGTTAATCAGCTTAACCTCTTCTTGAGAGAGTCCGAGTTGTCTAGATAGAGTGATTAATATAGACAATTCGTCATCTGTGATTTTGGCTTCTCTATTGTTATCGAAATCATTATGAAAGGCAGTGTTAACACAAGCTTTATATAATCTATAGTCTCGTTTCCTGCTTTCTGTAATCTCAGATTTTGGGTCTTCAATGTTTTTCTGAAGCTCTTTAATTTTCTTTTTTATATTTTTTATTTCGGTTTCATAGAGTCTGGCAAACCAATCTTGTTTCATGATGCAGTTTCCATCACGAACTATGATGTCAGTCAAGATGTCAAGCTGCGAAGATGTGTTTACAAATTCTGTTTTAATTAATTGAGAAAACTCAACTTCTATCAGACCGAAAATCTTTGAGATAACAACATTGTCAAGGTTTTTAAGTCCTGATTTATCTGATTCTAAAATTATTTTCTCAATGGCTTTCGAGTTTTTTGCCCCGTTCGCGATGATATTGTCAATAATCTTGATAAAAGAATTCTTCTCAAGGGAATTCAGGTTGTCTAATATCTTCTCTAATTTCATCTGTGTGTATTTTTCTTCTATGAAGAAAAGAAAATACTGGTATAATCACAAGAGTAAAATATTAGAGGCTGTGTTTAGTGATGAGTGGGAAGGTTCTCCTAGAATGTTGAAGGTTGAATGGTTTTTTAAAATGTTGAAGGTTGAATGGGGAATGGGCTTTAAAAATGTTAAAGGTGGAATGATGAATGAAGAGGGCCGGTTAATCTTAGTTAGGTGTTAAGGTTTGATAGCGTCTTTAGGAAGTAGTTTTTACTCTTGTAATTAATACGAGGGTAAAAAGCAGAGTAAATTACCCTTATTTGATAACAAGAGGTAAATATTGGTCCACTTGTCTTACTTAAATGCAGTTTAAGAAATAACAAGTTTAGAGATTAGCCCTTGTATCCATTCGGTCATGAAGTATCCTCATGATGATGCACTGGTTTCCGTCTATTTTGTAGAAAAGCAAATGACGATTGATGTGCAATTTACGGTAGGGCTTCTCGAAGTGCGGATAGGGTTTACCTTTATCAGGGTTGTCAAGAATATGCCCCATGCCATGAAATAGTTCATCCTGATACTTGTCTGCCTGATCGGCACCCAATTGATTGAAGGTGTACTCATATATTTTAGCCAGATCTTGTTCCGCTATTGGAGACAAGTACAAATCAAGCATCCTTGATCAATTTTTTTTCATGTCACGTTTGAATTTATCATTATTAAATTTTTGAGGAGTTCCACTTTGTTCACCAACGACTAGCGCCTCATTAATCAACATAATTTTGTGTTTATCCTCTTCTAATACGCGCAAGCCGTTTCTAATGACTTCGCTGACGGACTTGTACCTTCCTGAATCAATTTCAGATTTAATGAATTCATCAAAGTGAGTTCCTAGAATTACAGATGTATTTCGCGACATGGTCTTAACGTTTAAACTAAAGTACCATTTTATGGTATAAAAGCCAAAAGCTCGTTCATTTCACTGATTCAAAGTGAATTAGCTACTGAATAGATTTTTTAAGGCATTTTCCGGGTAAATCCGTACTTTCAGGGCAATGCAAGAATCGGTTTGTCAAGAAGACGTTTACAATGGCTTATACCACAAGCACTTTACGGCTTTAAGAAACTATGTGTATTATAAATGTGGTGACTTAGACCAGGCCGAAGATATCGCCCAAGAGAGCTTTATCAGGCTTTGGCAAAAGTGTGCCGATGTACTCTTCGAGAAGGTAACAGGCTTTGTGCATACTGTGGCCAATCGCTTGTTCCTAGATCAGGTGCGGTCTAAAAAGGTTTCCCTTCGGTTCGAGAAGGACCAGTTGCCACAGCAAAATTCGGAGGACCCACTTTACATCCTTAGAACAGAAGAGTTTCGCCAGCGCATAGAAGAAGTGATCTCAGACTTACCCGAGGGGCAAAGAGAAGTCTTTCTCTTGAACCGTATAGAGAAGCATACCTATAAGGAAATTGCGGAGATGTTAGGTGTAAGCCAAACAGCCGTAGAGAAGCGCATGGCCAAAGCTTTGGTGAAGCTGAAGGACAGGATAGAAGAATTTAAAAATATATAGCAATAGGGGGTTGGGTATTGAAAACACCTGCCCGTTAGTTAATTGTGAGCGAAGAACTCGAAAATAAAGAACTTATTGCCCGATGGCTGAGCGGAGAACTTTCTGAAGAAGAAAAGGCTACGCTAGCGCAAAGGAAAGACCTTGGCGACCTCAAGGCTGTGTTGGATGACGTCAGCACCTGGTCATTGCCTCCGGTAGACACGGAAGCTAGCTTGAAAAGGTTAAGGGCTAAAACAGCCGCCAAGCCCGAGACCAAGGTGATCAGCATGCGTCCATTCTACCGAGTAGCAGCGGCCATTGCCTTATTGGCCACCGTTTGGTTTGTTTATGACTATACTTCGGCCAGTGGCACGATAGATTTAAAGACCGGCTTGGCAGAGACTTTGATTCACGACCTGCCTAACGGTTCGGTCATTACCCTAGGAGCCGTTTCCAGCGCCAGCTATGACAAAGACAACTGGGACGATGATCGTTTGATCGACTTGGTTGGGCAGGCCTACTTTGATGTGGAGTCGGGTGCCAAATTCACGGTGAATACTGCCTATGGCGATGTGACCGTACTTGGTACGCAGTTCGACATCCTTACCGTAAATGGTGCACTCAAAGTGAATTGCTTTGAAGGATCCGTTGCGGTGTCTTCCGATAGTGGACGCGAGGTTTTGAAGCAGGGCGAAGGCGTTATCTTTGAAAAAGGAACTTTCGAGCGCATCAGCTTTGCAAGCACAAGTCCTGCTTGGACGGGCGGATCGAGTGTCTACCAAGCCACGGACCTAGATGACGTGGTCAACGACCTCAAACGATATTATGATGTTAGCCTCAGGTTGCCAGCCAACCTTTTGGATCAATCCTTTACAGGAAGCTTTCCGCATAACGATCTAGAAAGCGCTTTGAGTTCTATATTCGTACCCCTAGAGATTCAATATACGCTTGAGCCGAACGGTTCAGTTGTTTTTAAATAAAAGCCATTCCATCTTTGAATATGCCAAACCGCATCAGGTTGTTGTTGTGTATGCTCTTTGTTTGTCTAGGCAATCTGGCACTAGGACAACAAGGAGGCTCACTCATTGATTTTTTTCAAAAAGTCGAAAAGCAATATCAAGTAGTCTTTTCTTATAATCCCAAGCTATTAAATACACTAAACTATAATGCGTCAACCGAAGGCCAAAGCCTTGAGGCGGCACTTGCAGCCCTAAGCAGTGCATTGCCCTTAGAGTTTGAAAAAGCAGGTGACCAAGGAGTACTGGTAATACCTGTCAGGTCTGACCTCACGTTTAAAGTATTCGATGCCGGTGATGAAGCTCCAATCGAATTGGTTTACGTGACACTGAACAATGGACAGCCTAATTATATACTCGCACGAGAGGGCAGTTTTAAGGTAGAAAAGACCTTTATTACTGACTCAATATCCATCAGTACCTCCTTCTACGCACCCATTAAAACTACTGTGGCTGATGTCCTAAAGGCTGATGGTCGCCTAAGCATGCAGGCATTGAGTACTGACTTGGGAGAAGTTACTATACTCTCTTATCTCACCACTGGGGTAAATTCCGTATTGGGCGATCATCGGATAGAAGTGGACATGTCCTCACTGAGCCTTTTGGCAGGTGAAACGGATGGCGATGTCTTTCAAGTCTTACAGGCGATTCCGGGGATAAGATCTCCCAATGGTAAGCCAGGAAGCCTGAACCTGCGAGGAGGACCATTCGACCAAAACCTGATGCTTTTTGATAACATTCCGATTTATCACACTGGTCACTTCTTTGGCACTTTCTCGCCTTATAACCCCGCGGTAATCGATAAAATCAGTGTTTACCGAAGTGGCTTGCCTGCTGCGTGGGGAGGTCGAGTGGGTGGTGTCATTGACCTGAAAACGCAACAAGAAGTGCCTGACTCTTTAACTGTCAGTGTTTTATTAAATACCGTATCTACTGGTGTTGAGCTTAAGTTACCGATCGTGCAGGATAAGCTAGGTCTTGTTTTTTCGGCCCGAACGCGACTTCCATTTGACGGTTTGCCCCCTCAGCTAGATGCATATGCCAGTTTAAATTTTCAAGGGAGTCGTATATCTGATGTGGCTTTGGACGGACCTCCAAGGCTGAGAGACCTGATGATCGACTTCAATGATATGAACGGAAAGCTGATTTACGAGGCCAACCCAAAGAATAGCCTCAGCTTGAGTTTCCTGAACATTGCCAATGATTTTGCCTACGACCTCGATTTACCGAATCAGGCAGAGGGCGAAAGAGAAACTTCCCAACTTGATAATTGGGGACTCACTTTTGAATGGTCATCCTCGCTCTCGGAAAAAGTGGATTTGACCACCAGATATACCTCATCTTCCTTCCGACTACAAGAGAATCGTTTTCAGCGAAATGACGGTGGCAATAGAACCAATAACGACAGAGAGTTTGTGTCTAATGGCATTGATGATAGGCGATTGAACCTCGCGCTAGATGTTGAACTAGCGGATAATACAGACTTGACTGTAGGCTACGAGCGATCCAGTCACGACATCACTTTTGACGACCGGATAGAGGGAGATAACCCAAATGTTAACGACAGAAGGGAGGGCAATGGCGATATCAGTTCCGTTCACTTGAGCCTAAAGCATCAGTTCAAGGATAAATTCATCGTTGATGCTGGTTTAAGGTCTAACTATTTTACGGTGGGCGATCAGTCCTTTTTAGCCCCAAAGCTTTTCTTGACTTATCTCGTGTCCAAATCGTTTTTCCTGAAAGGATCGGCCACTGGAGCTTACCAATATGTGAGACAAAATTTTGCCAATGATTTTAACGATTTTAGGATAGAGAACCAGTTCTGGACACTGGCGGACGAGAATATACCTGTGCTCAAAGGGAAGCAATACATGTTCGGTGGTTTGCTCGATCACGGCAGTTGGTTATTCGACATAGAACTCTACAACAAAGAAGTGAATAATGTGATCAGGCCTGGGACTAATCAAACCCCTAATATTACAGGTGATTTGGATGTAAAAGGCATTGATCTTTTGGTAAAGAAAAGGTGGAGAGGCCTAGAAACATGGATGAGTTATTCGCTTAGTCTTGCCGAAGAAACATTTCGAGTGCCGCAGCAAGGACGAGATAGGTTAGTGACGCGAGAGGCTTTTTACGATCAAAGACATGTCTTCAATTTTAAGCTAATAGCGCCCGTTAATCGCTGGAATTTGGCCCTGTCATGGAATCTGATGTCAGGCGTTCCGGTGTACGAGGCCAATGACGATGAAGTTTTAGGCAATGATGCCAATCAGTATGATTTAGATTACCAAGGTAACTTTCCCGTCCAGCATCAGCTAGACCTCTCTGCATCGTACCTGTTCTCTAAACCATCTGTGGGTTGGAGAGGGACCTTGGGCTTCTCCATTCAAAACGTATACGATAGAAGAAACATCATTAACGGTTTTCAAACCAATGTTGATGTCAACAACACGATTCGCTATGGTCTTGGTTTTTCTCCCAACATTCAAGTGAAGGTTACTTTCTAGATTAGCCTTCTATTGAAATCCGTCATGCCGGAAAAATGAGCCGTAGGTTTTAAAACGGGTCATTTTATCCGGCTTGTCTGCCCCCCAAGGCAGATGTCTAAAAGCTTGAAACCAATGACGGTCCATTTCGTTTGCTCCTTTTCTTAGAGGCTTTTGTAGCTACAAGCTAAATGAGGGTTTCTAGAGAATTCCCTATCTTCCTGTAATCAACCTTACAAAACATGAACAGAAGAGAATGGATGAGGCGCGGCAGTGCCTTTGGTGCTTTGTCTTTACTGGGTGGCACGGGTATAGTATCAACCCTGACAGCGGAAGAAACAACAAAATTTAATCCACGCTACTTAGACTTTCCTATACAACTCAACTATAATGAAAATCCCTTTGGGCCTTCGGCTAAAGTGAGAGAGGCCATGGTCAAAGCATTTGACATCGGTTGTCGCTACCCCGATACTTATTCACAGGAGTTGCTCGATATGATATCTGAGAGGGAAGGTGTTTCTCGCGATCATATTGTTATTACTGGTGGTTCTTCAGAAGGCTTAAGAATTACGGGTTTAACCTTTGCCGCCAATGGTGGTGAGATCATTGCCGCCAGACCGACCTTTTTAGCCATGATGACCTTCGCCCAGCAATGGGGCGCCACCATCAATTGGGTGGACCTAGACGATCAGCTAACGCATGATGTGGATGAAATGGAGCGGAGAATTTCGGCAAAGACTAAATTGATCTTCTTGTGTAACCCCAATAACCCTACGTCAACACTGCTCTCAAAAGAGAAACTTACAAAGTTCTGTACGGCTGCTTCCAAAAAGACAATCGTTTTTAGTGATGAGGCGTATTACGACTTTATAGAAGAAAAGAATTACCCATCCATGATTTCCCTAGTTAAGCAAGGAGAGGATGTTATTGTTTCTAGAACCTTCTCCAAGGTTTACGGCTTGGCAGGTTTGCGCATTGGTTACTTAATCGCTAAGCCAGCGCTCGCGAACAAGATTAGAGAGAATGTAGTGGCCTATACCAATGTAATCGCTTTAAAGGCGGCCGCCTCGGCCATGAGAGATGATGAGTTCTATCGTTTCAGTCTGAAAAAAGTGAAAGAAGGTAAGCAAATCATGTATGCCGCCATGGATGAATTGAAACTTGAGTATATCAAGTCAAATACGAATTTCATCTTCTTTAAAACAGGCAGAAACATCGACACCTTCAACAAGCAAATGCTAGATGCAGGCGTAATGGTCGGTAGAGCTTTTCCACCTTATACTGATTGGTGTCGCATTAGCACGGGCACCATAGAGGAGGTTCAGTTTTTTGCAGAAGCTTTAAAGAAAGTACTCTCTTAAGTTAATTTTCGATGATTTTATCCTTTAGAAACTTCCAGTCACAGCTGTGCCTGCTCTTGATTCCAGTACTGTTTTGGAGCTGTCAAACCGATTACGAAGAACCTGAAATATCTCTTGAAGATTACGTGGTAGAAGCCGGCTTCGAACTTGAAGTGATCGCCTCGGAACCCTTCCTCGAAGCACCAGTGGCCATAGACTTCGATAACCAAGGTAGAATTTGGACGGTAGAGATGCGCGGTTATATGCAAACCCTAACGGGCGAAAGCGAATCGATGCCTAATGGTGTCATTTCTATCTTAGAAGACAAGGATGGCGATGGAGTTGTCGATCACTCTAAAGTATTTTTAGACAGTCTCGTGTTGCCGAGAGCCATTGCACACGTGTATGGGGGCTTATTGTATGCCGAACCACCCAACCTGTGGTTTGTAGAAATCGAGGCTGATCAACCGGGAAAGAAAATACTGGTAGACTCTCTCTATGCCGATGAAGGCAATGTAGAGCATCAACCGAATGGTTTGATGATGAACGTTGACAACTGGATTTACAATGCACGATCTCACTTTCGGTATAAACGAGAAAATGGAGTCTGGCTGAAAGAACCGACAGCATTCAGAGGACAGTGGGGTATCACCAAAGACAATTTCGGCCGACTCTATTATAACAACAACTCCACTCAAATCATGGGTGACTATGTCTTACCGAACGTCTTGACCAAAAACGAATACTATGAACCGAAAGATGGTCTGGGCAAGGTGCTCACTCGAAATCAACGCGTTTATCCTTTACACGCCACTTTAGTCAATCGTGGTTATGAAAAAGGCGTATTGGATCAAGACAGTATGCTCGTCAATGTGACATCATCTTGTGGTCCTTTGGTGTATCGAGGCGGTCAGTTTCCGGTGGCATATGATCAAAATGCTTTTGTGTGCGCCCCTGAGGTAAATTTGATCAAGAGAAACCTATTGAGCTTTAATGGCCCGGTGACTACCGCTACTCAGGCTTATAACGACCGAGAGTTTATTGCTTCTACAGATGAGGGCTTTAGACCTGTTAATCTGTCAAGTGGCCCTGATGGAGGCATGTATGTGGTGGACATGCACCGAGGCATCATTCAGCATGGAGCATACATGACCTCTTACCTGAGAGAGCGACTCGCTGCTGCTGGCATGGACAAAATGATCGGCATGGGTAGAGTTTTAAGGGTAAAGCATGCTGATACAGGACTATCAGAAATACCTAATCTAGAAGGGGCTAGTGCCGGAGAATTAGTCGATTTACTAAGTCACCCAAACGGATGGGTGAGGGATAGGGCCCAACAACTTATTATTCATAAGGGCTTGACTGCCGTCATTCCAGCGCTTCAGGCTTTAATACGAGAAGCTGAAAGCCCAATCGCTTCCGTGCACGCATTATATGCCTTGGAGGGACTTGGAAGCCTTAATGCAAAAATGCTATTTGACGCAGCCATGGGTGATAACGTTGATCTGACAGCTCATGCATTGTTATTGCTGCCTGCCGTTGAGTCGAATGAAAGTCAGAAAGTAGACCTAGTGAACGCGTTGCTATCGAAAGATGACCTTACAATTAACCTTTACTTGATTTCATTTCTAGGAGATTGGTATCAAGATTCGGCCCATGACTTTTTGCCCATGATGGCCGATCTGGTAAAGAAGGGTGGGCAGGATTTTTATTGGGATGCTTTGCTAAGCAACATGAGTAGTGAAGAAGCCTCACTGATATCAACGACTAATCTTTTGTTATCGGATAAAGCTAATGTATTAGCTGATTTGATCGCAAATCGTGAGAAAGGCAAGAAGTTCTGGATCTACGAGCAAGAATCTTTGCCATTGGACGATAGAACGCATGGCCTCCAACTGTATAGAGAGACCTGTGCGGCATGTCATGGTGGTAATGGGCGAGGGGTGGAAGGTTTGGCACCACCACTGGATAATTCCAATTGGATAAAAGGTTCTGCAGATCGATTGGTTTTGGTGCTGTTGCATGGACTCAAGGGGCCTGTAAATGTCAATGGAGAAACCTACGCCTTTAACGCACAAATGCCTGGCTTGGCTAATAACCCTGATTTTTCAGATCAAGACATTACTGACTTAGTCACTTATTTGAGTAATGCTTTCGGTACCTCAAGCCGAGGAGCCAATGCACAAAAAGTAAAAGCTTTAAGAGAAGTTAAGCCCAAAGCCGGAGCCTTTACCGAAGCAGAATTAAACAGCATCACAAATGAAAATTAAATCAATCGCATTGTTGGTCATAATCACCTGCTTTGCTTGTACCTCAAGTCCAGAAAATGAATGGGTAAACCTGATAAAAAACGATAGTCTCGAAGGTTGGAAAGTGCTTGGTGGAGAAGGCTCATATGAAGTAATCATTGGAGAAGTAGTGGGTACAACCAAAGGTTCGGCCAATACATTTCTAGCTACTGAAACGCTATACGATGATTTCATTCTGGAGCTCGATGTCTTTGTAGACACTAGGATGAATTCTGGTATTCAATTTAGAAGCGCTCAAAACGATAAAGGAGTAGTGTTCGGTTATCAAGCTGAGATTGATCCCTCAGAACGGGCATGGAGTGGTGGTTTGTATGACGAATCAAGAAGAGGTTGGCTTTATCCGCTAGACTTGAACGAAGCTGGGAAGTCCGCATTCAAAAACAATCAGTGGAATAAATATAGAATCGAAGCAAGAGGCGATCAAATTCGTATATGGGTCAATGAGATTTGTACTACTTCCGTTTTAGACAAAGTAAGTGCTTCGGGGTTTATTGCGCTGCAAGTCCATGGAGTTGGCACAAAAGAAGAGGAGGGTAGACAAGTAAAGTGGAGGAACATCCGTATTTTGAATAATAATGTTGAGCAACACCTAAAGAGCGTTCCAGCCACCATCCAAACGCTTGATTTGACTAAGTAATTGCTTTATTTCCATTGTGTTACTGATCTACCGAGTAAACAACTCCTTGCGGCTACTTTGACTCATTACCGCTTATGTAAGTGTCAGGATGTTGACTAAACTTTTCCGATCTTAATAGATCAAAGCTTTTAAATCAACCATTAAACTATGCGAACTAGGAAACTATCCGGCAAAAATGGTGTGCGCAGCACGCTGTTAATGCTCATGGCCATTTTAACGACTTTTATGTCGAATGGCCAACAAATCGATTTTTCTAAAGTAGAATCGATGAAACCACGCAGTATTGGTCCAGCCAGTATGAGTGGTCGTATCACATCAATCGATGTAGTACGCAATCAGCCAGAAATTATTTATGCAGGCTCTGCTTCAGGTGGCCTTTGGAAATCTGAAAGCGGTGGTGTCAAATGGGAGCCAATCTTCGATGGTAACTTAGCCTTGTCCATAGGCGCAGTAGCTGTTTCTCAAAAGAACCCTGACGTAGTTTGGGTAGGAACTGGAGAAGGAAACCCAAGAAATAGTTTGACAGGAGGGTATGGCGTGTACCGAAGCCTTGATGCAGGAGCTACTTGGCAACTCATGGGGCTAGAGAAGACACGTAATGTGCACCGAATTATCATTCACCCTGATGATCCCAATACCGTTTACATTGGAGCCATAGGTTCACCTTGGGGTGATCATGAAGAGCGAGGCGTCTACAAGACCACCGATGGAGGAGCTACTTGGAATAAGATTCTATATGTAGATCAAATGACTGGGGTGGGCGATATGGTAATGGACCCTTCCAATCCAAATAAATTATTAGTGAACATGTGGCAGCACAGAAGAGAGCCTTGGTTCTTCACTTCAGGCGGACCAAGTTCAGGACTTTATATCACCGTGGATGGTGGAAAGAACTGGACAAAGCAATCTGCTGAGAAGAATGGACTTCCTGAAGGCGATGTGGGTCGTATGGGTTTAGCCTTTGCTACAAATAATCCAGACAGAGTTTACGCGATCATTGAAGCCAAGGAGAATGCTCTTTATCGTTCGGAGAACGGAGGCAGAAACTGGACCATGATCAATGACAAATCAGACATCGGGAATAGACCTTTTTATTACTTTGATATTTATGTCGATCCAAAAAATGAAAACAGACTCTACAGCATATTCACCAATGTGAATGTGAGTGAAGATGGTGGCAAATCCTTTACAGGATTAATCGATAGAGGCTTAATCCATGTAGATAATCATGCCTTATATATTCATCCGGATAATCCTAAGTATATGATTTTAGGAAATGATGGAGGTATGGCCATTACCCGAGATATGGGTAAAACTTGGCAATACATTGAAAATTTACCATTGGGGCAGTACTACCACATCAACGTGGATAATGAAGTTCCTTATAATGTCTATGGTGGTTTACAAGATAATGGTAGCTGGACGGGTCCTGCCTATTCATGGACAAGAGGCGGTCTCAGAAATGACTATACGTTTTCAATTGGAGGAGGAGATGGGTTTGATGTAGTGCCCGACCCTGATGATTCAAGATATGGATACTCTATGTCTCAGCAAGGAAATGTAAACCGCTATGATAAGCTTACGGGTCAATCAAAGTCAGTAAAGCCAATTCATGAAGATCCAAATGTCAATTTAAGATTCAATTGGAATGCCGCAATTGCCCAAGATCCGTTTGATAATTCAACAATCTATTTCGGGAGTCAGTTTGTACATAAGAGTCTTGACAAAGGAAGTAGTTGGGATGTGATTTCTCCAGACCTCACTACCAATGACACGACTAAGCAAAAACAAAACGAAAGTGGAGGGTTGACCATAGACGCTACTGGAGCTGAAAACCATACAACGATCTTAGTCATAGAACCGAGTCCTACCGAACGCGGTGTCATTTGGGCCGGAACAGACGATGGCAACGTGCAAGTAACGAAAGATGGAGGTGCAACTTGGACGAATGTCAGTAAGAACATAAAAGGAGTTCCGGCAGGTGGCTGGGTGGCTCAGATCAAGGCTTCGAGGTACAACAATGGTGAGGCCGTGGCTGTGATCAACAACTATCGCAGATTTGATTTTAAGCCGTACTTAATGCGTACCAAGAATTATGGTAGGTCTTGGGAGGCCTTGGCGACTGAAGATCAAGTCTTTGGTTACGCGCTCTCTTTTATTCAAGACCCTGTAGCGCCCAATTTAATGTTCTTTGGAACAGAGCACGGACTTTACATTACGATAGATGGTGCTAAAAACTGGTCGAAATTCGAAAATGGATACCCGAGTGTTTCCACCATGGACCTAGTAATCCAAGAACGAGAGAGTGATTTGGTAATAGGTACTTTCGGTAGAGCCATTTGGGTGTTAGATGATATCAAACCTTTGAGGGTAATGGCCAACAAAGGACAACAATCCATAGCCGAGGCAGCAGTAACTGCCATACCCAATAATACAGCATACATTACCAGTTCTAGATCAGCCAGTGGTCCGGCTAATCCTGGTAGTGCCACTTTTGAAGGAGAGAATCGATCATCAGGTTCTGCTGTTATTAAATTCTTTGCTAAGAAACCTGAGGTAGCAGCTCCAGCTAGAGGGGCAGGAGCCAATAATGCAAGAGTTGCTGGAGGAGCCAATCGACAGGCTGCTGCTGGTAGAGCCAGACAAGGCGGAGGTCGTTTTGCCGCTGCAGGAGGCGGTGGTAGAGGCGGAGCCGCAAGAGGCCCTCAAGCAAAGATTGAGATTTCTGATATGAGTGGAAATGTGGTGAGAAACCTAAGCTCTGCTGTGGAAGACGGATTGAACGAAGTTTCATGGAGGCTTGATGAAGACCCGCCAAAAGACACAGAACAGCCAGCATTGCCTGCCGGAATACCTGCGCAGTTTGCACGGAGATTCCAACGTGGTGGTGCTCCAATATTGCCAGGGACGTATCAGGTGAAAATCACAGTAGGCGATCAGACCGATGAAAGCAAGATTGAAGTCAAAATGGACCCCCGTCAGCAGGTATCAATGGACGTGCTAGTAGCCAGAAGAGATATGATCCGTGAGGTAAATAAAATGACTAATGAGGTAACTAAAATGTCTTCTAAGCTTACCCAAGACATGGCTACAATTGACAAGATAATCGCTGCCCTGCAAGGCAAGAGGGGTAGAGATGTTTTGACCATGCGCAATCGAAGTAACGAGGTCAAAAAGGAATTACAAGCGCTAACTGCGCTAGTGGGTAGTGGAAGGCGCTTTGGCGGTGGAGGCGATGGGCCTACTCCATTGCAGACGAGAGGGTTTAGTCTATCTCGTAGTGTAAGTGGGTCTTACGATATGCCAGGAAGAACTCAAGAAATGCTGATGAAGCAATTCGAAGATCAGATGAAAGAGGTACAAGCTAAGGTAGACGCTTGGTACAGTGAAAACTGGAATGCTTATCTAGAAGAAGTTAAAAAAGTAGACTTCTCACCAATCGGGAATTAATCAACTGAAAGACTAGGCAGTTTCAAAAGTAAATGTGTTCGTCATTCTCAGCTTGGCTGGGAATCTCCTTTAGGTTTGCTCCTACATTATGGAGATGCTTGATGGAAGGCAGAAATGATAACTCACTTTTGAAACTGCTTTTTATTTATCTGCTAAGTGAAGAAAATGATGATGGCACCAATACCCGTCATCACAAGGATAAACCGCCTGAAAAGCGTGTCGTTAATATGTTTGAGTATTCTAACCCCGAAATATAAGCCCAAGAATATGGCTGGTATGGTGACTGCACTCACTTGAATCGTTTCAAGGTTAATGGTCTTCCAGCTCCAGATATGAAAAGGAACTTTGAATAGGTTAATGATTAGGAAGAGCCACGCAGTGGTGCCAATAAAAGCATCTTTTGGTAAACGCATGGCCAAGAAAAATATATTGGCGAACGAACCTGCCAAATTCCCTACCATAGTGGTAAATCCTGCGGTTAGTCCCATTATACCTGCAAAGCTAATATGTTCAGGCACTCGCTTAGATTTTCGCTGATCCCACCAAAACATCACGAGGACTGAAACCAAAATTACAGCTGCCATTCCCTTTCGAAAGACTTCTTCTGTCAATGAATCACCAATCCAAGTACCCAACAACACGCCAAGCATCATAAAGGGTAAGAGCCTGATAAGGTATTTCCACTGCGCATGTCTATGATAATAAATTACAGCGAAAATATCTCCGACAATCAGCATGGGAAGTAAGATGCCTGTAGAAGGCTTCGCGCCAAAGACAAAAACGAGCATCGCGACTATGATAATGCTAATTCCCTTAATACCCGATTTAGATAGCCCTAAGATAAAGGCAGCTCCGAAAAGAATTATAGCATTGAGGATGGTTAACTGTGAGAGCACGAGGCGAAGGTAAAAATTACACCGCTTTGAAAACAAAAAAGCCCCGATTTCTCGGGGCTTTTGCGGAACGGACGGGACTCGAACCCGCGACCTCCTGCGTGACAGGCAGGCATTCTAACCAACTGAACTACCGCTCCAAAATGTCTTTTTAAATCCCTTTCGTTTAAGGTGATGCAAAAGTAGTATGGTTCTGCTGATTTGCAAACATGAATTGGAAAAATATTATGCCTTGTGGGTAGGTAATTATTGAGGTGCTGGCAATCAGATAGTTCTATTGATTTCGGACAATATCTTTATCTCCATACCAGTCTTCAAAAGTCCTTTTTGTCTTGTAATTATCTGTCAAAACACGATATACCATAAATACTAAGGCACCTTGGCTGATAAGAAATAATAGGAAAACCAATGCAAACGGTACGTTCAGCTGAGTGAGCAATGTATAAATAACCACACAAGCAGTAGTGAGGTAAATAGTGACCTTTAATGTTTTCATAAACAGGAAACAGCGTGTTGTTACGCATTGTTTATCGAAAATTCATAGTGGGTAAGAAGTGCTTAGCTATTTTATTTATCTACTTTTTTCTAAGCTTAAAAGTTATGGTATAGAACCTATGGCTTATCTCTAACTCCTGCAGTAAGCCATTTTTAAAAGTGTGAATCTCTTTCTTGTTGTCATGTTCAAAATAGAATTCATTTTGATCATTTTTTACCATACTCAGAATACCTCCCGTAGCCAAGGCATATGATTTTGCACCGTTTTCGGGCACTTCAAAGTAATAGTAGTCTGCGCCTACAAGGTCATCTTGATTTATTCTTTTGGTGTCGCCATCAATGTTGACATCGTAATGTCCATCTTTATAAACCGTGTGTACAGAAGATTTTAAATGACCATTCGTGCTAGTTTCCGCTTCACCAATGAGCAGTTTGTTATCCATATAGGTAGAGCTACTCTTAAAATCGACCACTATTTTGACAAGCATATGTGCTTCTATGTGGGTGTCGACAGTGATTTTAGTAGCTTCATCATTGACTTCTCTAATGACGGTCATTTGGCCAACATTGTCCCCCCGAATAAATGCATCGTAAGTCAATGTTTGTCCAAAAGAGCCAAGACTTAAGCATAAGAGAGGAATAGTAAACAAAAGCGAGGTGCTAAGAAACTTTGACTTTATGAATTTGTTAAATACCATATGGATTACAATATACTAGAGAAAGAAGCTGAAACCAAAGGTACATTTTACATAGAAGAGGGTGGAAATGTACTAGCCGAAATGACCTATTCAAAAGCAGGAACTGAGCTCATCATTATAGACCACACAGAAGTGAGTGATGCTTTGAGGGGGAAGGGTGCTGGTGTACAACTAGTCGCACATGCAGTGGAGTTTGTTAGGAACAAAGGAATCAAAATGTTACCACTGTGCCCTTTTACCAAAGCTACGCTTCAAAAGCACCCAGAGTGGAAAGACGCATGGTGATTATCACCAGGTCGAAGTTTTTAAATCTCTGGTGGCTTTAAGAATATCTCTGCGACTGACTTGCCCAATGAGTTTGTCATTGTGGTCAACAACAGGAAACCTCCTGAAATGAGTTCTTAGGAATTTGGAGGCCACATCTAATACGTCTGCATCCATAGAGACGGTGGTTACTGAGTCACTCATGTAATTTTCAACATTAATCCGTCCATGGGGTAGGTTATGGTAGGCCTCATCCACCATTATCTTCAGGCAATCTACTTCTGATAAGATACCTACAATCTTGCCGTCATCATTGACGACAGGTGCTCCAGATATTTTTAAATCTAGAAAAGTATCCATCGCCTGAGCTATACTTTGCTCTTTGTGAAAAGTGATGACGTCTTTTGTCATATAATCTGTAACAGATCGGTATTGATTAACCGTTTTAGGTGGTTCGGGTGTTTTTACGCCTGTGAAATTCATGATATCTTGTTTTTCTAACTTTTAAAACTCTTTGCGAAAGGGTATAGAAAGTAAGGATAAATATCTCAATAACAAAATATATTACTGATTAAGTAATTATTATTGGTATAATAGTCTGTGAATTTAGTGTTATGCCGAATATGTGGTATATGCGTATTTGTGTGACTTGAATTTGTTAGTGTTTTGGGATACTAATTCAGACCAAGTCTATTTCTGATATCCGAAGCCTTTAGTGGTTAATTTAAATATTTGTTATGTTTGCTTTACAAAGAGGGGCTGGGTGTTAACTTTGTCTTGAAGTGATGTATGAAAAAATTCTAAGACATGATCTTGTATCATGTTTTTGATTAGGTTGAAAGGAGGTGTCATGGCCTCCTTTCATGTTTTTACCCACTCATCAAAGCTTTCTTGAAATTATAGGGATATGTCCTTATCTCGTCTGAAATTCTAGCTTATGAAATTCACTAAAAGAGTATCAATAACTATTATACTTTTCTGCTGTTTGGTCCAGTTGTCAATGGCACAGCGTTATTTTCCAAAAAGAGGGCAGTGGGAATCAAGACAACCACAATCCATAGGCTTGAACGCGACAGCACTTGCAGAGGCGGTTAAGTTTGCCAAGGAAAACGAGTATAGTGGGGCGAAAGACTCCCGTGTAGCCTCATTGCTTGGCTTTAGCAGTGAGCCATTTCATGAGATACTTGGCCCAATGCGTGAAAGAGGAGGACCAGCTGGGGTAATTATTAAAGGCGGCTATATCGTAGCCCAGTGGGGTGATGTAGACCGTGTGGATATGACCCATAGTGTCACAAAAAGCTATTTATCGACTACTGCTGGTTTGGCTATCGACAAAGGCTTAATAAGAAATGTTCAAGACAAGCTAGGCGCATATGTCTGGGATGGAACATTTGATGGAGAACATAATGCTAAAGTAACTTGGCATACCCTCTTGAACCAGTCTTCGGCTTGGTCAGGAGAGTTGTTCGGACTTCAAGACTGGGCAGATCGTCCTCCGAGAAGTGGCGGGCTCGATGACTGGAGGTTTAAAAAACCCGTAGCGCCAGGCACTGTAATGGAATATAATGACGTTCGTGTGAATGTACTGGCTTACGCTTTGATGCAGGTCTGGAGAAAACCCCTTCCCCAAGTGTTGAAAGAACACATAATGGATCCTATTGGGGCATCCACCACATGGCGATGGTACGGTTATGAAAATTCATGGGTGAATGTGGATGGTGTAAAAATGCAATCGGTTACTGGTGGAGGTCACTCAGGTGGCGGTGTATTTATTAGCGCGATGGATCACGCAAGGTTTGGCTTATTATTTCTGAATGATGGTAATTGGGATGGGAAGCAATTGGTTTCTAAAGCTTGGGTAGATGCCGTACAAGTATCCTCAGAAGCTGAAGCAAGCTACGGTTATCTATGGTGGCTAAACCGAGGCCGAAGAAAATGGCAGGGGGTAGAAGATGAATCCATCTACTATGCTGCTGGCTTTGGAGGAAACTTTATAGTAGTGGACAAGACCAACGATATGGTCATTGTCACAAGGTGGTTAGAGCCAAATAAGATTGGAGAAATGGTAAGACGAGTACAGAAGGCGCTCTAAGGCTCTTTTTAGTTAAGTAGTTTTAAACAAGCGGGTTGTATCAAAATATTTAATCTTGCGCTTGTTGCATAATTAGAATTTAGCTTTACATTCGCGCACTTTTTTTAGAAAAATGGAAGATCCACAAAAAGATGTGAAGGCGACCAGAGTCGTAAGTAGCATTAAATCGTTTTTAGGTGATAGGTTCAATCTCAAGCTTGATCAAGAGCGAGAGAGTGTCACAAAGGCAGATATTGAAAAGGGCTCAGAGTTTAAGGGTGCCAACCTTTGGATTTTGATGTTTGCTATCCTAATCGCTTCGATTGGTCTTAATGTGAACTCACCAGCTATCATTATTGGTGCCATGCTTATCTCCCCCTTAATGGGTCCGATTATCGGTATTGGATTAGGTGCAGGTGTATATGATATGCCCCTAATCCGAAAGGGTGCTAGAAACCTACTGATTGCCATGGTTATTAGTATTTTAACCTCAACGGTATACTTTTTAATTACACCTTTGGCGGAAGCACAGTCTGAGTTACTGTCCAGAACTCAGCCTTCCTTATGGGATGTACTCATTGCCTTTTGTGGTGGTATGGCCGGTATTATTGCTGGTTCAAGAAAAGAAAAGTCAAATGCCATTCCAGGTGTAGCCATTGCCACCGCCTTAATGCCTCCTTTATGTACAGCGGGATACGCTTTGGCACATGCCAACTGGGCGTTCTTCTTTGGTGCATTGTTCTTGTTTTTCATTAACTGTGTATTTATCAGTGTAAGTACTTTCTTAGTGGTAAGAGCACTGAAGTACAGAAAGAAAAAATTCGATAACCCTGTCATTGAGAAAAGAGTGCGTCAATTGGTTACTGCTTTTGTTGTGATCACCATTATTCCAAGTGTTTACTTGGCCTACAACTTAGTCCGCGAATCAATTTTTGAGCAAAAGGTAAGAACATTTATTATCCAAGAGTTCGACTTTCCTGAAACCCAAGTGATCAAGTCAGAAAGTGTTTTCGATAAAAATGGTGGTAGGATGGACGTGACACTTTTTGGTAAAGTGTTAAGCCCAGAAATTATTGAAAAGCTCAACTTGGATTTGGCAGACTACGGGCTTTCCGAAGCCACCCTAACTGTTCGTCAGGCCTATCAAGAAGATAATTTGGCAAGTAGGGATGAGATGGAGAAAATGAGCCTCTCATTAAAGTCAGGCTTGATTGAAGACTTGTATAAAAAGAACGAAGAAGTATTGAATGACAAGACTGCTCAAATAGAGCTTTTGGAAAGACAAATCAATCAAATGCAGTCTCGTCAGTACCCTGTGAATGATATTTCGGAGGAATTGCGTATTCAATATGAAGACTTGAATGAATTCAGTTTGATGGATGGCTATGTAAGAAGTGTGAGGAGCGGAAAGATTGATACAATCACTTTTGTGATGGTCAATTTTGACAATGATCACCCCAAAGCAGACTATCAAAAGGTGTCGCGTTGGTTAAAACTGCGACTGAAAGTTGACTCAGTGAGAATCATCAATTAGACTTTATCGCCTTTGTTGAACTTGGCGTTTAAGCGGTTCTATAAGGTTTTCAAGGCCATTGAGTTTGATTTCATAAATGGTGGATAACAGCATGCCAAGTTTTCCTTTTGGGAAACCTTTACCGGCAAACCACTCTAAATAAGAAATAGGGAGATCGCATAGCGTTCTCCCTTTATATTTTCCATAGGGCATCTTCATGATGACCAACTCTTTCAATATATTGCCGTCAGCTTGTGCTTCCATGTACCTTCAAAGATGTGAAGTTCGTTCGGCTATTCAAACCTCAAATGTTTTACAGGGTTTTCTCTGGCGGATTGCCAAGTCCGATATCCGATGGACAAAATGACAATGACCCCAACAACTAGAATAGGGAGAACAAAATTGCTCAAGGATGTCTCTATGTGGTAAGCATATACAATATCTAGGATCATATTAATGACAAAGTTTCCAAGTATTAAACCACCAACACAGGCAATTAGCAGCATTACAACCACCTCTCGGTTGATCAAGTATAGGATTTGTCTTACTGAAGCACCCAGTACTTTCCGAACACCAAACTCTTTAATTCTACTTTGTATATTCAAAAATACCATCGCATAAAGGCCAAGGGCCGAAATGAGTAAAGTGGCTACCGCTACAAATGAGTTGATGTTTAACATAATGGTATTGGTTTGTCTCACATTCTTCATAACGTCTTCTTGAAGGAAGCCTAAATATTGCTCTTCGGGGAAAAGCCTATTCCACTCGGCCTCAAGTACTTTGTTGGCCTGGTCTATCTCTTTCGTATTGATTAAGACGTTAGCATACTTATAGTTGCTCTCGGGGCTGTGAAATAGAATAGAGGGTCTGATTCTATTGTCTAGCATAATGGACTTAAGGTTAAAGTCATCCACTACTCCAATAATGGTATACCGTTGACCATTATGGGTGATTTGCTTCTCCAAGACGTCTTGAGTATGGTTTTTCGCGAATAACTCGTTCACTATTGTGAATCGCTCATTTTGATCTTGACTAAAGAAGCTTCCTCTCGTTAGCCTGATGTTAAGGTTTTCCAGGTAACCGTCACCCACGTTCAGGCTGGCTACATCATAGTCGTCACCGAGATATTGTACCGTGATGCTTTGGCTTTGAAATCCTATTGGATGTTCTGTTCCCTTAATGCTATTAACTATCCCAAGGGCTTCAAATTCGGCTTTGACCACTTGAAATTGATTGAAATCGCTAACTGGTATATTGATGGATGTTTTCACAGAATACCCTCTATCTAGCTGCTCCTGATACTTGGTGTTCTGGATAAATAGGATCAAGGAGAATACATTATAAACGCAAACGAGCAGTTGAAATGTCAAGAGTGCTTTGGTGAATAAGTTGCGCTTAGAAAACCTGACCTTGTTCTTAAATATCTGAAGCGGGCCGAAGCTACTAATGTAAAAAGCAGGGTAGATGCCTGCCAATAAGCCTGTAATCAACCATACGGCACATATAAAGCCGAGAAATGGACCAATGGCAATACGACTAAATTCAACTATTTCGAATTCAAACATGGCATTGTAAGCATCCGTCAAAAAGTATGTAATTAGCCCCGATAGCACAACGGCAATGAGCATCTGTACTAGGCTTTCAATCAAGAACTGAATTTTCAAATCTTGCTTGCGGCCTCCAAGAACTTTCCGCATACCGATTTCTTTTAGGCGCTTTCGAGATATGGCAATACTGGTATTGATAAAGTTAAAGCAAGCCAGCAGCAGCACAGCAACAGCCGAGGAGAGCGTTCCTAAGACAGATGCAGGATGCAAATGTCCCATGAAATTGGACTTATCCATACTGTTTTCGAATGCTGGCCAATCGAGTAATGAGGCGACCTCATATCCGTTCAATTCTTGTCCTTTATTCGATTCATTCTGCACGGTCAAGTACTTGTTCAGACTGGTAGCAACCTCTACCTCGTTCCGAGATTCGCTGTATAGAAAAGTACCGTCAATCCAGGTCGACCAATCGTTTTTAGAAAGGCCGTTGATATCGATGTAGTTATCGAAGGGTACGATTAAGTCATAAAAGAAGCTGGTGTTTTCTGGCAAATCAGTGAGCACTCCTTCGACTATCAAGGAGAGCGTTTGGTCATTTGGTAACACCACCTTTATTTCTTTACCTAGCGGGTCATCATCACCGAAATACTTTACCGCTACATTTGGGTTTATGAATGCTACTTGTTTGCCCGAGAACTTGGCATTGGTGCCAGTGAGGGTAGCTATTTCAAAGAAATCAAGGAAGCTAGGATCAACAAAACCAATGGACTGCCGAAAGAACTGATCCTCTAACTTGATCATTTTTGACTGTCGATGAAACCTTACCGCTTTCACATTGGCCAGATCTTTATTAATAACATCACTGAGCGGTAATGGGCTCGTTCCTTGTCTGATGCTTCCGTCAGCAGTTTTTCTTTTGCTATTGACTTTGTAGAGCTGATCTGCTTGAGCAAAGAAGGTGTTGAAATCAGCATTGAACTGCACATTGAAATAGGCAATGGTACAGAGTGAAAACGCTAGGGCAATTGAAATTAAGTTGATGCCAACAAAGAGTTTGTTTTTCTTGATGGTTCTAAGTGAGGTGAGGATATAGTTTGACCACATATTATTTGAGTTTTTTTCAAATATGATTCCTGAAAAAGGTACAAACGTCTTATCCGATCAATTTGGACAAGCTATCTAGGCTGACTGAGGCCGTTTTTATAGGCGCTAGGGGTAATGCCCTCAAGCTTCTTAAAAACACCATTGAACGATGATTTGGAATTAAAACCAGAGTCTAAGGCAACACCAAGCATGGTCAGGTGAGCATTTTTAGGTGCTTGGATAAGTCGCTTAAATTCCGCTATACGGTACTGATTTACAAAAGTGAAGAAGTTAATACCTAGTTGTTCATTGATCACTTGAGAGAGATCATGTTTGGTTAAGCCAAGTTTGAAAGCCAGTGACTCCAAACTCAATTGTGAATCCAGATAAGGTTTTTCCGAATCCATGAAGGACTTAAGTTTTTTAAGAAAAGCTTTCGATTCGTCTTGCGTGAGGCTTGATCGTTGGTACTTATTTTCTGAAATGGACGCATCATTAGCGTTTACCAATGGCGTGTTTGTGAAAATTGATGTTTGCTTTAGACCATAAAAACCAATGATGGCAATACTAAGGGTGATCAGACTGGCTACAGATTTGAAGGAGGTCTCAAAGGTAATCCATTGAAAAGCCCCCGACCAAATCAGAATAAAGCTCAACCAGAAACCAATAAAGGAAATGATGATCCAGTTCCTTAGCCAGTCCATATTCACCCCCTGAAGATTTGAGAATTTATCGGCAAGTGATTGTTTGTGTCGAAAGAGCAAGTGGAGACTTAAAACAGGATAGAGGAAACTGAAAAAGGCCATGATCATGCCATAGTGCTTCATCTGAAATACATCAATACCTGTGATTTGGATGAATCCATCGTCAACCACAAGCGTCTGTTCAGGGCTCAGGTTGTCATAAAAGTAGAGCATGGAGCCTGCCAAAAAAGCAAAGGGAATAAAGTGATATAAGTAATTCCTCAAGCGAAAAGGCCTAGACCTAACCAATGAACAAACGTAAAAATAGAGGATAGGAGCTGCTGCTGGGGGCAAAACCATTGCCACAAGTTGGAGCGCCTCATACTGTCTGCCGTCATAGTTAAAGTCGTAGTAGAAAGAGAAAAGTATAACGGCATTGATGATCATCCAAGCCACTAAAATGTGATCATGCGTAGTTCTGCCCCTCTTTGTGAAGATGAGCAGGGATAAAAATCCTGCTAGGAACATTCCTATGTACATGATAGCATTCATTGGTCCTAAACTGCCAAAAAATTCTTATTGCACAAAGGCTTTTGGCGGATAGTGGCCATGGTAACTATTCGTTGATTTAATGGATTGTTTAAGCCTCGTTTTGACTCTAACTAGATGATTGTTTGGGCTTTAGTGTCTTGCTTTAATTTTTAGTTTACTCTGTATTTAGCTAATTTTCATTACACTAAATTTTTTAATCATGCCTAAGATGAACGTTAACCGGTCTGTAGTAGTGAAAGCTCCGGTAGAAAAGATTTTTTCAATATTGAATGATTTTAACCATTGGAGGGCTTGGTCTCCTTGGTTAATCATGGATCCAGATGTAAAACTCACCATTCGAGAAGATGCGAAGTATTATGAGTGGAAAGGCACAAGAACTGGTGAGGGGAATATGACCATTCTTCATGAAAAGGAAAATGAGTCTATACTCTATGACTTAATGTTTTTAAAGCCATGGAAGTCTCAGGCAAAAGTGAGCTTTCTGTTGAAACCAGTCAATGGTGGTATTGAAGTGGTATGGACTATGAACAGCAGTTTACCATTTTTTTTGTTTTGGATGAAGAAGCAAATGGAGGATTTTGTGGGTATGGACTATGAACGAGGATTGAATATGCTCAAAGCGTATGCTGAAAAGGATGAAATAGACTCTAAGCTTGAATTCAAAGGTCTTTCGAATTTCTCAGGTACAGCTTACGTGGGAGTGAAGTCTTTATGCAGTATGGATAAAATGGGAGACCAAATGACGGCTGACTTTGACAAACTAGAAACATATGCAAAAGCCAACGACGCCATAACGACTGGTCAGGTATTCTCAATTTATCATAAGTGGGATATGGTAAAGCAAGCCGTGGAGTATACTGCCTGTGTAGGGGTGAAAGAACAACAGCGTAACTTGCCGTCAGGTTTTCAGGCTGGTGAGATACCTGCCACTAAAGTGTATACCATGCGTCATGTTGGGGCGTACGATCACTTAGGGAATGCTTGGAGTACCTTGTTCTCAATGCAACGAGGCAAAGAATTCAAAGGAGTAAAAGGAATTCATCCATTTGAAATCTACGTGAATAACCCTCAAGATGTAGCACCTAAAGATTTAATTACTGATATCAACTTTGCAGTGAAATAGGCTTAAAAGGTAGCTTCTTGGATTTTTCCGGCTAGTTGAAAAATTACAAGTTCTGAAATCTTCGCTTCAAACCTAGCATTGATTAAATTGATTTTTGCTAGTAACAGGTTGTTTTGCGAAGTTCTAAAGTCGATTGAGGTGGCCTTGCCAATCTTGTATTGTTCCGCAGTTCTTTCAAAATTCAATTTATTGCTATTCAAGTTGTTTTCTTGTGCCGTAACTATGAACAATTTATTCCTGTAGTCACTCCAAGCATTTTCAAATAGAATACTTACTTGCTGGATAGTTTCTTCCATTAGAATTTTTCGGGTAGACTGATTAATCTTGGAATTCTGAATGATCGTTCTTGTACTACCACCATCAAAAATGTTCCAGCCAAGTGTCAGCCCTCCAGTAAGACCCGTAGACGAATTGGATGCCGTAAATGATGCACTATTGTTATTGCCTAGCCTAGCATTATAGCCGCCATTGAGACTCACTGTCGGTAAGTAACGAGATGAATTGATTTTAGTATCTAGCTCACTTATAGATACTCCTGACTGCGCTATGAGTAAGGTCGTGTTCTGAGTGGCGGCTGCAGCTCTGAAGGCCGTTTCATCGAGAATAGATGGTGTAAAAGATAAAGTCGTATCTACATTAATTGGCTCAATTGACTTACGACCTAGTATCAAATTAAGGTTTCGCTGAGCATCACCCAAGGCCTGTTGCGTATTCAGGTAGTTGATACTATCCGTGTTTACATCTACTTCAGAGTTGGAAATATCTAGCCTCGTATTTCTACCATACTCGAAGCCAAACTCAGAACGAACTAGTCTGTCTTTCGATATTTCAAGTGTTTCTTTTAAACTGGACAACGTGAGCTCGTTTCTTGCCACATCATAATAAGCAGTAAAAAGAGTTGCTAATACCGTTTCCAATGTGGCTTTGGCTGTCAGTTGAGCTACGTTGAGGTTCTCAATATTTCGCTCCATGTTATACTTCCTGTTAAAGCCGTCAAATAGGAGGTAGTTCAAGCTTAGCCCAGCATTTCTACTGTTAGAAGTTGCGCCATCCAGCGTTCTTTCAGACCCATCTTGAAATTCAACGTTTAAGTTGTCAGTATTAAAATTGACTCCAGCAGAGCCAGTAAGTGTGGGTAGGTATCCTGAATTATAAATACTGGTATTGTTTTCAGCAATTGCAATATTATTTTTTTCAATTCTGAGATTGAAATTATTCTCTAAAACCACACGAATTGCTTCTGCTTTACTCAAAGACTCCTGAGCATTCAATTGTAGTCCAAGAATCAAGGACAGGCAAAAAATGATAACGCTTGACTTAGTCATGACCTTCTGTATTTAATTCTATAATAGCTCTTTCTACTTGTTCCTTAGGCACTCGCTCTCCTGTTGATAACCACTTTAAATTAACTTTCAAGCCGTTGCTGAGTGAAAGATAAATCGGTAGAATAACCAAGGTTAATACGGTGGCTACGCCAATTCCATAGGCAATAGAAATGGCCATAGGAATCAGGAACTGGGCTTGACGACTCGTTTCTAATATCAATGGTGCAAGACCTGCAATTGTAGTCAGTGAGGTTAAGAAGATCGCTCTGAACCTAGATTTGGAAGCTTCATAAAGTGCTGTATCATAAGGCATACCTTCCTTTAAGAAACTGTTGAATTTTCCAATAAGCACTAGTCCATCATTCACCATAATACCGATCAGGGCTATAATTCCTAGCCACGATAAAATGTTAATCGGGAAACCGTGTATGTAATGCCCCCATGCGACTCCAATTAAACTCAATGGAATAAGCAGGAGAAGGAGTAGCGGTTGACCATAAGACCTAAAGGTAAAGGCAATGGTAATATAGATTAGAAATACTACGATGGGAATCACAGTAGTGGCTGATTCTGTGAGCTTGTTTTGTTCTCTCTTTTGACCATCATAAAGGGCTGATACTGAAGGGTATTTCGACTGAATCTCAGGCATGATGTTGTCCTTAATGTCCGCCAATATATCTGGAGCACTTTCAGACGGGTCGGAGAGGTCAGCTAAAATTTGAACCTCTCGTCTTCCATCTAAATGGTTAATGGATATTTCGCCTCGTTCAATGCTATAATTGGCAATCTCAGAGAAAGGCACCTTTGAGCCATCTGGCGCTGAGATTTTCATCTCATCCAGCTTTGCTAGACTAGACCTATTCTCTGCGTCATACCTTACCCAAACTCTAATTTCATCTTGTCCTCGTTGGAACCGCTGTGCTTGAAAGCCAAAGAAGCCGTAGCGCACCTGCGTCATTACTTCTTGTGTGCTGAGCCCTAATAAATAGGCTTTCTCCTTTAGCTCAATGTTCACTTCTTTGATGCCCTGAGGGTCATTATCCGTGATGTCCTTTAGTAATGCATTGCGCAGCATAATCTCTTTCAGTTCAGATTTGGCAGCTTTAAGCTCTCCAATATCATTTCCTAAAAGGGATATAGAAATTGGGCTTCCGCCAAAGTTTCTACCACCACCATAGGTTAGTGCCTCAACTCCATAAACAGGTCCCATAGCTTCTCTTATGGCATTTCCTATATCTGTAGAAGGGAAGTCTCTAGACTCACCCGGTAGTAAGTTAATGCTTAAGCTTCCGTTGCCTGTTCCAGGCCCCAGCCTTTTAATAATATTTTGGATGACTTGCTCGTCACCACTTTGCTTAGCACTAAATTCTTCATTGACTAACCATGCTTTCTCTTCAATTACGGTCAATATTGAATCAGTAATCCTTCCATTTGTACCTTCAGGCATCTTCAGGGTAATGCTCACCTGATCACTTGCTAACTGAGGAAAGAAAGTGGTTCTAATCATGCCACCACCAATAGCACCAATAGTGAGAATAAGTAAAGAAAAACTAATGGCCAGTGTTAAGAATCTGTTTGTCAAAGCGAATTTTAAAACGCGCGCATAGGTTTTATCTCTAAGGAAACTAATAATAGCGTCACCAACTTTGTTAACGTCTCTGAGCTTACCAAATACTCTACCCAGCCCTTTTCTCTTCACAGTTTTATCTTCCCTTACGAGTGCCTTAGAATGGGCAATGTGTGCAGGTAAGATGATTAAAGCTTCGATTAAAGAGACAGAGAGGGTCAGAATTACCACCACAGAAACTTCACCAAAGAAATCACCGATTCTTCCGTCTAAGAAGAGAAATGTACTAAAGGCTAATAATGTAGTTAGGATAGCTGAGACAATAGGAGGTATCACTTCCATTGTTCCATCTATGGCTGCTTGGACTCGAGTTTTCCCTTTTTCGTAATGCTGATAGATGTTCTCAGCGATTACAATTCCATCATCAACTAGAATACCGATAACGATAATCATACCGAATAAAGAAAGTACGTTGATTGTTACCGAAAGCCCCGGGGCGAAGATGAACATTCCCAAGAAAGCTACAGGTAGGCCAATAGCTACCCAAAAGGCGAGTCTTGTATTCAAAAATATCGAAAGGAAGAAAAGTACTAATGCAACACCCATGGCTGCATTTTCAATAAGCAATTGAGTCCTTTGTGTAAGGGTTACTGATGAATCACTCACTAAGTTCAGTTGCAAGTTTGTATAGCGCTGGTTAAAGTCTGCTATGTATTCTCTTACGTTTTCAGCACTAGCAATTAAGTCTTCATCGTTTGTATTGGCAATTCCAATGTTGACAGATACTTCACCATTGAAATAGCTTGCATTAGGGCTGTCAGCAAAGCGATCCTTAACATCAGCGATGTCCTTCAGTCTAATGGTATTCCCAGATGGATCCGCTCTTACAACAAGGTAATCCAACTCTTTGGCTAGATAGGAGCGACTATTGGCGCGAATTAAGTATTCTTCAACATCAGTTTTAATGTTTCCTCCTGACACGAGGATGTTTTCTCTTGATATGGTTTGAGCTACTTCAGCAAAGGTGAGGTTATAGGCCAGTAGGTCTTTTTCTCTTACAGCAATTTCAATTTCTTCCGCAGGATAGCCCGTTATGGTTACTTGTGAAATTCCCTCTACTGCTCTCAGGTCGTTTTCAATTTCTAAGGCTACGGCTTTTAAGGTTTGAAGTGGCACGCCATTGCCGCTCAATGCAAAGGAGATGGAGGGTCTAGAGTTTTCGTTCTTACTCACAACCAACGGCTCCATGCCAGTAGGGTATGAAGGAACTCTGTCAACTGCATTTTTAATTTCCTGCAGCATGATGTCAATGTCTTGACCCTTTTCTATTTCAACTGTTATAGTTCCAGCGTTTTCGTTACTGACGGATGTGACACGATCTACCCCAGCGACTCCCTTTAAGTTATCTTCAATTTTTAAGACGATACCTTCTTCAACTTCTAGTGGAGATGCACCAGGGTAAGTAATTGATATACCGATGATTTTGGACTCATTCAAGGGAAAGAATGAAGACTTCATTTTCAGCATTCCGAGAATACCAAAGATGATGATGGCGATCATCAGAATATTCACCGCCACCGAGTATTTAATGAAATACGCGATTAGTTTTCTCATGATCTATTGTTCAATACTTTTTGAAGTCGGAGCAGTTTTTACAAGCATACCATTGTAGGCACCTGGCAGTAATCTATTCACAAACTCAGTACCATCAGGAAGCCCTTTGACAACCACAGTTTTTTCTGTGTAATAGACTGGTGTCACTGTTTTGATGACGAGTTTACCATCTTCTACTGCAAACAATTCATTCTCATTGGTGAGAAGGCTTCTTGGAAGTTCGAGCGCGTTCTTTTCCGATCTCGCGGCAATGTTTGCTTCTAGGTACATGCCTTCTATCAGGTCTTTGCCTTTTACGCCTATGTATACTACAACAGTTTGAGTGCTTTGATCTAACCGACCATTTACCCTCTTTACAACACCTTGCCAGGTGCGCTTACCTGCCAAATCTGTAAGTGCTACAGTTTCACCGACTCTAAGGATGTCGATGTATTCTTGGTTTACATTGACCTCAAGTTCATAATCATTCAATGAAACGAATTCTCCTAGCTTCTGACCAGAACGAATAAGTGTACCAGGATTAACGAGAGATTCTGTCACAATGCCATTGAAAGGAGCAGTGATGGTGTATTTCTTATACCGCTCTTCAAGGTTTTTAATATTGTAATATGTGGTAACAACCTGCTTTCCATTCACGAAATACTTTTCTTTTTCGCTGCTCGGTTCTGGGAGTTCTTTTAGGTTTTCGTTTAAGTCGAATTCTTTGAGGTACTTTTGCCAATGATCGAAAGCTTCAGGGTAATCAAACTTTAAGTCAGGCATCATACCCGTGATTAGATCGTAGAGCGTACTGCGCTGCGCGAGAAGGCTCGTATAGAATTCTTGACTGTCGATATCCATCAAGACTTGACCTTTGCTGTAGGATTGCCCAGATTTGAAGGCTTTGTTGGCCTCTTTTAAGATGCCTTGTACTTCCGCAAACAATTCTATTTTTCTTGATGCGACTAAGTTTCCGTTTGCCTTCACTTCAATAGGAATATCTCCGTTCAGGGCAACTTGCGTGAATACAGTTTTTACAGTCTTAGGTACTTCCCTTACAGGACGTGTGTTACTGTCAATAAGAGATTTAGCAACATAACCCGCACCTGCGAGTAATACTAAACCAATAACGAAACCAATAATCTTTCTAGTCATAGTTAATTATTCACTGAGTCTACAATGCAATTCAGGTTCATATTGTTCACTGAATTAGCTTTTTTTATACGAACAGCATTGATTTTGGAGCCGCAAGGTAGATGAAGGTTTAATCTGTGGCATTAACAATTGATAAGTGGTTAAATAATAGTAGGAGAGGACTTATTCCTTTATCTCACCAGTAGTTACCTAATGACCGTTATTTTATGGATTTTTTCTCCCTGAACCTCATAGATGACTGAGAGCTCTAGGACTTCTTTATTGCCCATACGTCCCGTGATTTTTTCATGATCGATCACCACATTCCCCATGACTATTCTATTCACTAAAACCGACTTCAGTTCAGGTGACTTGTCAAAAAGGCTTTGGTAGATAGCCTTAACGGTATTGTGGCCTTCGGCAAGAGGTTTGGGCTCACCTAAATTATACAAACTAACCTCCGCAGACATAATCGACATAAATCCGGCAATGTCCCTTGCATTATAAGTATCAAGCTGTTTCTGCACAATCTCCTCGGGTGTCATGGCTTGCTGAGCGTTAAACAATGAGCTGACCAGCAAGGTCAGCGAAAAAAGTATGGCTTTCATGTTAACTTAATCGTGATAGGTGAGTAATTGTTTTAACTCATTTAAACGCAAGATTCTTAATTTCTGCAATGATCTAAACTGATTTTTGATTACCTTTTGCCCCATCGGCATCCAGTATCTAACTCAGGATGCCTTTATACAGAGAACAAACATATAGATGGAGAAAAAGGGAAGACCAGCAACTAAACCACCTACCTTAAAACAAGGTTTTTATTTAGAAGTAAGAAGTAAAGGCTCCAGTTCTGGGGTTAAAATAAGAAGAGACACAAAAGCAGAAATGGAATTTGCTGTTCGTCAATACGAAAAAAGCAAAACTGTTACTTATCTAGGCGAAGTTAAAGGCGGAAGATGGGTTGATGGTAAAAATGCTGGTAAAAAGACCTAGTCTTTCTTATTTACTTATTAAGCGTTTTACAATGTTGGCATATGTCTGCCCAATGGGTATGAATCTATTGCCTATTTGAATTTTATTGCCCTCAATAGCATCTATGTGTTTTTGGGCAACAATATAAGACTTATGAATTCTAAGAAAGGATTTCTGTTTGAGCATAGTCTCTAAAGCGGAAATCCTTTCTGGCGTTATTATCACCGCTTCCTCCAAATGTACTTTACAGTAGTTGCCATAAGCTTCGATATAACGAATTTCCTCTAGCCATACCTTTTTCATTTTTCGATCCTCTTTGAGGAAAATGCTTTGTGCTTCTTCTTGTATTACACTTTCTGTCTTCTCAACGTGCAACAAGACTTTGTTAATAGCCTTAAGAAAGCGTTCTAATGAAAAGGGTTTCAATAAATAATCTGTTACGTCAAGTGCATACCCTTCTAGGGCAAATTCTTGATATGCCGTAGTTACAATTACCTTAGGCGGATTGGCAATAGTCTTTAACAGCTCGAAACCACTGAGTTGAGGCATGTTGATGTCTAGAAAGATTAAATCTATAGATTCGTTTTGAAGCATATTCAGTGCCTCTAGCGCATTATAGCAATTATCTACTTTCTCAAGTTCTAGACCCTTCGCATATCCTTCAATAATGCGATGTGCAATGGGTTCGTCATCTATGATGAGGTATCTCGTCATCTCACTATTAATTCAAGCTTTGCTGTATAAGTTAAGTCTGTTTGCTTAATCTCTAATGTATGCTTTTTCGGATAGGTTAGCTTAAGTCTTTGCTGGAGATTTTTGAGGCCAATACCGTCTTTTCGGGTTTCGTCTGAAATCTTATTGTTTTCAATTTCAAAAGTAACGGTCTGATTATCCGTCTTTATTTGAATCTTGATGTAGGCTCCTTCCGTCATGGTTTCTGCGCCATGTTTGAAAGCGTTTTCTAACAAGTTGATAAAGAGCAGTGGGGCGATTGAAAGTTCTTCGTTACTAATATTCTCATTGAATTTTATATCGACCGCTTGATTGTATCTGATCTTATGAATTTCGGTGTATTGCTTCAGGTGTTCTATTTCATCTTTAATCGGAACGCGTTCTTTACTGCCACTATATATAGTATAGCGCATTATATCAGATAGTTTCAGAATAATAGGTGCCGTGTCTTCTGATTTTTCTATAGCTAAACCATAGAGGTTATTGAGGGTGTTAAAGAAAAAATGTGGATCCATTTTGCTCTTGAGTAATTCTAACTGGGCTTGAGCATGAGAATGCTTCAGTACCCGATATTCCTTCCACTTGTTAAATAGGAAACTAAAGACAACGTAGGCCAGCGTTAGAATTAATATTGACTGGGCGATTAGGAATCGATCCAGCATGCGCGTGTCTGATCGCACCTCATAGGCCGACTTGAGCTGAATCATACTAATGATCGATCCTGCTAAGAGTACAAGAACAATGATCGTTTTAGCATGTCTTTTAAGCCATTCTATCATCTTTTAAAAGTAAGGCTTAGAGATGCCTTCAACAAAACTGGTTGACGAACAGGCCATAATACATGATAAACACTTATGCTTTCATGTCAAATCAGGTTGATAAGCAATGCTGTCGGGTTTGTCATCGAAACTCGAAAGCTGGTCATATATTCGAACAAGTGATTTTTACACAGCATAGTTTCGAGCATTATTCAAAAAAATAAAAACATGTTGATCACTCGAAAAACCTTTGTATTACTAATGTTAGTTGCCTTTTCCTTCGTTGGAAAAGCACAGAATCAAGAAGACTATGAGTCGCTGAGGGCTTCTCTCGACAAGGAAGTCCCAACACTTATGAAAACTAAAAATGTGCCCGGTATGGCCATGGTTGTTTTCGATAAGGGCGAAATCATTTATAAAAAAGGAATTGGTTATGCCAGCCTTTCAGCAAAGCTTCCAGTCACAGAAGAAACGGGCTTCAATATTGGGTCTATTTCAAAACTGTTTACCGCATGGGGCGTAATGAAATTAGTTCAAGATGGTAAGGTCGACCTCGATACACCAGTAGAGCAATATATTAGCCGTTGGAAAATCCCTTCTTCCTCTTTTGATAGTAAAAAAGTGACAGTCCGCGCCTTGCTAAGTCATACGGCAGGACTTTCTGTACACGGTTATCCTGGCTTTCGGCCCAATCAGAAACTCCCAAGTTTAGTAGCTTCTTTAAACGGAGACAATGGTGATGTAAGGGCAGATGAGCCCGTTGAAATTGTCTTAGCACCTCAAACTAAATTTCAATATTCAGGTGGCGGTTATACGATACTACAATTAATGATTGAAGAGGTGTCAGGCCAACCTTTTGCTCGATACATGGAGCGCACAGTCTTTAGGCCATTGGATCTTCAGCATACGAGTTTTATTATTGATAAGCATGTGAAGCAGCACACAGCAACTCCTTATGATGAGGAAGGAAAAGAAATCTATTTAGAGCGGTTTACCGCAATGGCTGCCGCTGGACTGCACACTACAATGGAAGACATGGTCAAGTTTACAGAGGCAGCTTTCAATGGTAATCAAGTACTAACCGAAGAAACTCTTGAATTGATGCGAACGCCTGACCCAATTACGAAAGGCCAATATGGATTGGGTTATAGGATGATCAAAATGGGACCAATTACTGTCAAAGGGCATGCGGGTTCTAATGACGGCTGGGAGTCAGCCATGCTGATGGATTTTGAGGATCAAAGTGGGATGATCATACTGACCAATGGTTCACTAGGTAAGGATGTAGGTATGGCTGCGATCAGGCAATGGGTCATGTGGAAAGCTAAGGCTAGTCGTTAAGTGATTCCAGTTTAATGTGAACAGCCTTTAGTGGCTGTTCACCCAAAACATCAGCCCGGTGACCGTGAACAGTAGGGTTAAAGGGAATACCATTGGGTAAAACATCTTTGGCAATAAACATGTCACCTGAAGAGAAGTCCTTGTGGTTTCCGTTTTGCAAGGTGATGCGCAATGTGCCTTGCTGAATAATGATCAGCGTAGGGTCTCCCGCTAAATGAAATGCTGTTCTATAACCTGGATCGCTTTCCCTAAGCCTAAAATTCAAGGCATCGATGCGATTGGTGAGGAGCATGCCACCCATTTGAAGTTTTTCATGTTCCACTTCTGAAAAGACTGAGATAAATGAATCGTTTACTTCTATGGTGGGTATTCGAAAGGGCTTCATGACTTAATTGCTGATCTCCTGTCCGTTTTCTTTCCAGCAGTCATCGTAGATAGAACAATACTTGAGTCTTAGGTTAAAGAAAGAAATCTTAGTATAGAACTTCTCTTTGTCCAAGATCTTGATAGAGAATAAGCTTTTACTTTCGCCAGGTTTGTAGACTGAATTAGGGTTTTTACTAATGGCAAACTGGAGTAGTTCATATTTATCTTTCCCCATTAAACTATCCATGGCAGTTACGAATTCTTTGAAATCATCATAACTCTTGTCATGTATCTGGATACTCACCTCTTTGACAATTGCAGGGCCAACACCTTTGTTTTCCGCGCTGGTATTGAACATGAGGATATCTGAAGTAGGATCTAATAAATTAATCGCACTTTTTACCTCCACATAAGGCCAAACAGAACCTTTTTGTTGTTCCACCATTACTTCTTGCTGCTCAGCCATTATTTCCTGCTGCTTTGCCATAATTTTGGCTTCTACTATACCAATCGCTAGTGCAGCTATACTAAGTGTTACAGCTAGGAAAGAGGCAATGTCTGATCTACTAAACTTCTTTTTGTCTTCGGTCATTGGTATAGTCTGATGGATTTACCGTTAAGTATATCCAATTATACCTTGACCACAAAGTGATTTTAGAATCCTTAGGTATTTTGACTACCCAATGATGAGATGAAGCGCTTGAAAGAATGCAATTCCTGAGCCTAGAATTATGATGGCCGCTAAAGTGTTCTTGGTTTCTACGATTACCGTTTTCATAACTTTTTGATTTTGTTACAATAGCAATGCGTTAGGTACCATTTTACCCAACCCCATGAAGTAAGAAAGATTGATTAAGTCTTTTGAGGTACTAAACAGCGCTGTTTTCGCCACTCGTAGCCTAGTAGTAGGTGTGGCTGATTAACATCGAAGGTTTGGGTTGAAAGTTATCGGCCTAAACAGACTATTTTTCCACGCTGTACTCCATATAATCAAATAACAAGCCACCAGCATTGTCCATTTGAATTTCGTTCGGCATCGGGTATTGTCTAAAGGCGACTAAGGTAGAATCTTTGTCCATCCCCATGATATAAAAAAATTCGAAACCGTCATTTTCTAAATAATTCATTTGCCTTCTCATGCCGAGGTACTTGCTATTTAAGGGGTGTTCTTCGGCAATAACTTTTTCGACCGGTCCTCTTATGGTATTTAAAAATACTTCGTGATCATCAAACCTAATGATTGCTTTACAGTGACAGGCACTATCATCAGTAAGACTTCGGTAGTAACTATTCTCTACGATCACTAGATCATCGATCACCTGATTCATCGTTGTTTCAAAGCTTTCTATACCTGTATATGCTGCAATGTCTTGCCATTTAATCATTTCTGATTTCAATGTGGTTTTTAAAGCGGCATCAGCACCGGCTAATTCGCATAGTCCTTCTTTTTTGCCGCAAGCAGATACAAAAAGAGCTAGACAAAGTATTAGAAAACTGTTTCGGAAATTATAATTGATCATCAGTGTTAATCTTTGAGAATGATAGTATTGTCGGGAAGATAGTATTTTTATGATACACCAAGTAGGATACACTATTTCGGTTTATTCCGCTTGGCTTTGCCCAATGAAATGTCGTAATCCTCGGGTGTACCTTTTATGTTGATGTTGACAAAGCGAGTGCGCCTGTTCTCATCGCGATATTGAATCTCGTCTACTTGATCAGAGTTATCGCGATTCTTTCTGCCGAAGAGTTTTTGAACACCTGCTCTCGTGATGACTTTCAATGGAATTCGGACGTTATATTCCATTTGTAGGTCGAATCCTTGCCTACCCGAAACCTCAAAATAGCCCAGCGAGGTATTAATGTTCATGCTCGGGATGACCAATTCTCCATTTTCAAGGGTGAACGAATTCTTTAAAGTATCGAAGCGTACTAAGTTTAAGTTTTTGTCTGTAAAATAGCTAGACATGGCACTGAAGGCTGAAAAGTCTACCAGACTACCATCCAATACTTCTATATCCATTTTGAGTTTGGAGTCATCGATTACGGGTATTAAGTCAGGGTGCATGTGGATGGCTCCGGTCACATTTCCACTGACAGTGCCATGCAGATTGTCTGATACTAATTGATCTTGGCCGAAATTGTCAAACTTAAAAAGTAGCTTATCTAGGTCAATGTTTTCTACTTGCATGTTGGGGCTAAAGTAAATAGACGTTGGGTCTGATCCGTTAAAGTAGCCGTTAAGTCTTAATTCACCTCCTGCTGTCTTCAGGGCCATGGTATCGAGGTAAATGTAATGATCTGTTTGCATACGGCCTTTGAGCGTAAAATCATCTAGTAAGTAGCGATGATAGTTCATGTGCGTTATGTCTACTTCAAAGTTGAGGTTGGTAAAAGGGAGCTCAAAGACGTTGAAACCTGCTTCGTGATCTATTGTGCCGGTAGTGTCATTAGGGCTAGGGGGGGCGTAGGCAAACAATTGGTCAAAATCCAACCTTGGGCTTTTGAGCTTGACGGAGTGCGGGATATTGCTGTTCTCCTCATCGAGAAAGTAGGTTAGGTCTGCTGTGAATTCGGAATTCCCAAGCTTTCCACCAAAATTACTTACTTCTAGGCGGGTGCTATCCATGAAGAAGTTTCCGGTAAAACGCTCGAACTGCATATCGTGTTCTGATAGTGTAGCTTCCACCTTATCAACCTTCAGGTCAACTGATTTGAGCTTTTTATCAAATTGAAGGTTCGAGACACCATGTATTTTTAAGTCCTTGAACTCCTCATTGCGGTAGTCTTCAGGTAGATAGTTTTCTCCTCCGTAGGACAGGAGGTCTTCCAATTGTAGTAAAGATGAGGTGAGGTCGAAATCAATACTCGTTTTTCCCTTGGGAGTTTCTTCAAACCAAAGATCGTAATGTCCCAGTTTGCCATTGAAGTGAAAGTCGCTCTTGTCGATCATTCCCGTAAAGTCGATCACCCGTAAGTTTACGGAATCGATGATGATATCAGCATTGAAATCATGCAGCTTGTGTGGGTAATTGGTCAGGTCTGCGGTTAGTTTATCAATAAAGAATTCACCAAGGGGTAGGTTGGGCGATTCAGTGAAGGCTTGTGCAGTGCTTTTGAATTTAAAGCCCAGTGCCAGGTTTTTAATTTGTTCGTTAATGCCGGTGGTGTCTCCTGGGAGTTGACTCAGCTCTTGGATATCTATGAGCGAAGAGACAATGTCCATGTTTACATCCACGGGGATATTAGTATGGTGCAGAATGGCCGGTAAATCGGAAATACTGGCAGTCATTGATAGGTCTGAATTACCTGTTTTGAGGTTGAATTGGTTGATAACGGCTTTATGGCCGTCCATAGAAGCGGATATGTTTACGTCTTTGAAGGGTAGGTGAAAGTCTGGACTCGTGAAGTTGAGGTTTTTCACCTTGAGTTCGGTGTAGTAACTTTCATTCAGCCGTTCGATGGTTTTGCTCGGGTCATTCAGGTCTACAATGTCATGGAAATTCATGTCTAGGGACACGGTGCCACTCACATCTTCTAACCCCTCGATGTTTAAAAAGTCCGCCAGAAATTCAAGATTAAACTCTGAACTGACTTGCATTTGAATATCGGGAGACTCAAAGTTTTCAATGGAAACAGCACCTTTGAAAGTCCCTG
Organism: Cyclobacteriaceae bacterium; assembly: GCA_965284605.1. Classification (GTDB taxonomy): domain Bacteria; phylum Bacteroidota; class Bacteroidia; order Cytophagales; family Cyclobacteriaceae; genus Roseivirga. The sequence goes on along the minus strand of OZ260101.1, from coordinate 4,329,123 downwards.
TTTCTGGTGTAGCTGTGAAGTCTTCTATGGTTAAGGCCATGGTCGAAGGCGCATTTAGCTTTCCATTTGTAAAATGTCCTTTAAAGAATAGATCATTTACACCTTTGTCTACCACGGTATTCTCAACAAAAGCCTCTTCGCAGCCGAAATCAATTTCCACGTGTGGGGTGAAGCCATAAGCAGCAGGTCCTTTTAACGAGGCATCAAAGAATACACTACCACCATTCTCATAGCGACTGAGTAAAGGGCTAAATTCTTCAGGAACAAAGGCCAAGAAAAGATCGAAGTTAGGCTTCTGCCCGCTGAAGGAAAGGTCTAGGTTTAAATCATTTTTTATATCGATGTTGCCTTCCATTAGGAAGGAAGCCTTCTCAATCATCAACTCTGAGGGGCTTAGTTCGAGGAATTGGCTATTTAGGTTATAGCTAATGCTGGTGTTCAACGATAGGTGTTTGTCATGCAAGAAGGAAGTGTCATTGTCTATGATAAGGTTAAAGAGCATTTTACTCTCCAATGATGCTTCTACTTTATCTTCAAGGATAGAAAAATCAGACCTTATGTTTTCAATGTATACCTCTGCCAGAATATTATTTTCCTCGTTGATCTTAAGCAAGTCTATGTTCACCAACTCAATGGATTGAAGGTTGATGTTCAGGTTGCCGGTATTCGTAGGGGGTACTTCTGTTGTGACCTCATCGGTTTTCGTCATCACATTGGCCACATTCATGTTGCCATCTGCGTACTGGACAAGTTTGATAAAACCGTTGCTGAGTTTAATCTTTTTTACTTCATAAGTTCCCTGAAGTATAGAGCCAAGATCGAAGCCAACATAGACATCTTCTATTTGCACAATGGCATCCTCATCAGACGCCTTAGTTTCATATAAGGCAATGTTCTTCAAGTCAATGGAGACATAAGGGAAATTCTCGAAAGGCGAGATGCTAGTGTCTGTGATGACCAAGCGGCCAGCAAGTCCCTCATTAAGTTGAGCTAATGCTTTGCTGATCAGTTCATCCTTTTTAAAGTAGACGACACCGACAATGGTCAGTATAAGCAAGCCTATAACGGTACTTGAGATAATCAATAACTTCTTCCAGATGCTGCGTTTGGCCGTTTTAGACATGGCTAGCTAAATTAATTGTTTCTCTTAATAGTTTACGGCAGTGATCAGTTTTTCAGAGAAATGGTGGATTAAGCAGATCTCAATTTATGATTTATCCTATCATTCATTTGGTAGAATATCATCATCTGGATCATGATCGAATGGGCCGACTCCTGGAGGGTTAAAGAGTCCCCAGCGATCTATGATGTAATCCCATTGGTCGAAGCCCGCCACCCAATCAATAAAGAGTAGTCGGTACTCTTCAATTAAATCTCTGACCATATCAAAGTAATGCACTTCTTTAAAGCCAAACATCTCTAAGGTGTGATTTTGCACCATTAAATCTTTAGCTGCTTTTCGAATAATAGCTGCAGACTCCATTTTTAGATCATAAAGTCCGGCCCCTGAAGCGCCTGCTACTTTCACAGAGAGTTTCATGGCATCTTCTATCATAAACTGTTTAGTGAAATGAAGTTCTTTGTCGTCATCAGGAATGAGGTCGGTAATGCTACGCACCAATTCATAAATCTCTTTTCCCTTTCGGTACAATGGAAGACTTTTAGGGTCGATGTGTTCTTCTGAGCGCATTTGTGAATTTAGTTATGTTGCTATTGGTTTAATAGCATCGGTGCCCGAAAATCGGCAACAGATTATTTACAGCTTAAGTTGATAGTGAATATTTCGGCCACCCCCTTCTTTAATGAAAACCCCAATCTCATATAGCGATTGTAAATCCCGCGTAGCGGTAGCTTTAGAAGCTTTGGTCATGGACATGAACTTTTTGGCCGTCATGCCACCTTCAAAGCCATCATGCCCTGCATTGAGCATCTGTTTAATCACCTTTTGTTGTCGTTGGTTCATTTGACCTCTGTAGGCATCAAAGAAACGAGATGTTTTAAGTGTAAAAAGCGTTGCATTCAAGGCATCTTGCTGTGCATTGATTATCAATTGAGTGAAGTATGAGAGCCATTCTGTAAGATCTAAGGTGCGTTGGCCTTGTTTTAGGGCAGCGTAATAACGCTTCTTGTCTTTATCAATTTCTTTAGATATGCTGAACATGATGGGCGAACCAATTCCTTGAGAAAGTACTTTTTCAGCAATGGCACGACCAATACGACCATTGCCATCTTCAAATGGGTGGATGGTCTCAAAATAAAGGTGCGCAATGGCCGAACGGATCATCGGGTTTTTAATAGCGCCATCCTTATGCGGTGCGGTATGATTAAACCAATCGATAAACCGACTCATTTCTTCAGGTACAGCGTGGGAGGGTGGTGCTTCAAAATGAATGATTTCTTTACCAATGGCACCTGAGACCACTTGCATAGGTTCTTCTCCTGTGCGCCATTTTCCCTTATTGATATGGGAATAACCCTGCATCAGCAATTTATGCCAACCGAAAAGCATCGTTTTGCTTAAAGGTGAGGCATAGGTCTCATGCACCTTTACAACAAGTGCTGCTATGCCTTCGGTCTTCTGATCTTTTACAATTTTATCAGGTGTCAGACCTAAATTCTTCTTGATGGATGAATGGACATCTTCGCGACTAAAAAACTCTCCTTCAATGGCCGAAGTCTTTATAGCCTCAGCCACCAAATTATCGAGTAATACTTTCTGTTGATCAGCAAGGGATAGGCCTTGTACTAAACCAGATGATTGCCCTGTGTTTACATTGAATTGTCGCCATAATTCATCGGCTTCCGCATTATCATAGAGGAATTGAGGCCAGTCCTTATGTTGCCAAATATAAACCATGAGCCGAATGTACGAATTATTCGGCTCAAAAAGTAAATAATTATGAGCCGATTAGGAACCTTATTCGGCTCAGTGAGTTCTTAATCTTATACATTGATTGACAGTTTAAGTGGGACTGTCTCTCTTATCAGGCATTGGGCCACGCAGATGAATGATGAGGCCATTCAGAAAATTGCGTAAGATTTGATCACCAGCCTCTACGAATTTTTCGTGATCTGCAGCGCGAAACATATCGCCTAAGGCCCCTTTGGAGATTTCAAAACCCACCAATTTCAGAATAGCAATAATGTCATCATTGCGGAGCTTATGTGCCACCCTTAGCTTTTTAAGAATGTCATTGTTACTCAGTGAAGGTTTTTTAGTGCTATAGTTAATCGGCATCTACTTGTCGTATTTCAGCTTTAAAGATGCACAGAATGAAATAAAGTCAATAAAGGGGCCTTAAATACTTTTTAGCCATACTCACCAGAGGCGTTAGCTTTATCATGTCTTCTGTCACTTCCGCTTAGGGTTAAGGACCGAAGCTACATCTCAAATGTATAAAAGGATAGTATATTAGATTTTGATTATTCTAGATAATAAAATTTCAGCATGCGAATATTATTACTCTATTGCCTGACCTTCATCGTTTCGATCAGCTTCACAAATGCTCAAAAAGCCCCCTTTGTTTATACGAGTCAGCTAAGCTCGTTGAGCATTGAGTTTCCGGGTAAACCGGAGTCTAGGGTGCAGGAATTAGGGGTTGGAGGCATGGAAGAGGTACTTTTCAAAACGGATCATGTGCAATATGGACTGAAGATTTCGGTGGCTGGAGATTATGAATCAATTGAAAAGGAGTTAGCCAAATTTGGTTCACGCCATGGCATGGCAAAGAAAATGGCAGCAAATTTCCATGGTAAAAATCAAGGTACAATGGAAGGGTTAGTAAGAGAAGATTGGGAACTAGGAGCGTATAAGGGCCAACAGATTACTTTTAAATCTAGGCGCTATGGACATCATTACAGCGTAATCATCATCGACTCGACAGTTATTGAAGTATTTGTGAAAGCTGACACTAAGCCTAAGGAGGAGTCTTATTACAACCAGCAGAAAGTAGATGCCTTTGCTAAATCTTTAAAAATAGGGGATTAAAGGTTAGTCTGGACTAGTACAAACCTCCTTTCAAGCTTCTCAAAAAATAGCTTTCATTACGATTTTCATGGCTAACCAATAATTGTGAATGCTGAGTTTTGTATTCACAAAGCTTGCAAGCTTTTTATCGTTAAAGTACAATCGTATGGGGGTGGAAATGATGACATTTTTTGGAATAGCGTTCTTTACAGAAAGCATGGCTTTGATGTTGGTCATGGTCAAGCTTTTGCCCCTGTAGTTCATGAGCAGGCCCGATGCATCCTGTGTAAATATTAAGGATGCTTCCAGGCTTACTATTTCTAAGTCTGCTTCAAGCGCGAGCCTACTCATTTATTCTCTGAAGTGGTAATCTTTAATGTACCATTAAGGGTCCATTCGGTCTTTTCTTCTGAGCCAGCTTTTTGGGGAACCCCAACTTTGAATTCCTCAAAACTGTAATTGATCTGTGCATTTCTACCTGTTAACTTGTCGTACAAGCCGATAGCCAAATCAGGCCAACTTTCTGTTTTATTATCGTTCATAGCTTCTATTTTTATTCAACATCCAAACAGAATGTTATGTATTTTGTTTAATAAAAATACAAAATGATTAAACAGAAATTGAATGAGAGATTATAGAGTGAGTTATGTCGATGGAAAATCGGAGAGAATAGAAGTAGTTGATAAGACAGAATTGATTGAGCGTTTGTTTGATGGTTCGGAAGAGCGCTTTAAGGAGTTGGTGAGCGTGTTAGAATGGCGTTCTGCCAACATGTTTTTTGCGGAAGATGTGGCAACAGGAAAAATTGACTCTCAGATTATTACGGCCGATATAAACCCCTATGGATAGCGCAATGAGGCTGGTTGACTAGTCATATGAATCTCTAAAGGATAGTGTCTAGGCCTCTAGCGCTAGGCTGAATAGACTAAAAATAACATGAGATTGTCTCAAAAGCTAGTCGTCATTCCCACAGCAATCGGGCATCTCCTAAATTTGACCCTAGAGGCTGATGAGAATGATAGGTTTAGGCACTTTTAAGACAGTCTCACAAGATGTCTAAATGACTATACCTTTCCCGGAACAGGTTCATGACGGTCTTTGTGCATGTCTTTGTGCTTGCTCAAAGCCACTTTCAGAGCCTCCTGCAAATCTTGGGCTGCCGAGATGAAATCTGAATTATCTTTTGAGATGTAAATATCCTGCCCTGGCATGTTCATTCTTATACTCACCTCTTTATTGTCAGTGGATTTTTCTGGGTGAGATTTCAAATAGAGGTCAGCGTTGACTGCCATATCATTATACTTATCCATGTTTTGGAACATCTCCTTTACATGATTAATCAATTCTTGGCTGGCGTTAAAATTTACAGGTTCTATATTTATTGCTATCATATCGTTATTTGTTTGTGAGAGGAATTATTCGCAGTGTACGATACCTCTTCATTCGTACCTAAAGGCGCAAGAATTATACCATGCACCTTCTGGACACGATTTGCTAATTATCCGGCATTTAGTAGGGAATTCTATGCAGTATGATGGGTAGATAACTCTACACCGAGATGAAAAATGAAAGCAGTAAATTGATCTTTGGACTACTTCCGGATACAAAACTTACTGAAAATATTTGCCAATAAATCGTCAGAGGTGATTTCACCCAGGTAGTGGAGCCTCTGATGGATGTCCATGGCTAGAAAGTCATTTGTGACTTAGAAAAGCTCTCACTTTGTCAAAATAAAAATATTCATTATCGGTGAGTTTTAATCAAACGGTGATTGATGAATAATACCAAATTTGGCTGCCGAACCTGCAAGTGCTATTGAAACAGGTTGCATATCAAACGGTGATTGGATTGGCTGTGGGTTAATAGAGTCACCATAAGCAACTTCAAGGGAGACTTCCGATTCTGAAATTGACCACCCATTATCATCAACATTAAGGTAGACATTTGAGGAAATAAACCGGATAGATACACTTGGTGTATTATTCACATCGAACGACAAAAAGCTGATTTCAATAGCACAATTCGTCATTGTGTTAACGCTGTCTAGTGTAACTAATTCAACACCCTTTTGACTAGTGCTTACTTGTAGAAGTTGTCCTTTTGATTTTCCATCGTATAGGAAGGCTGTAAGTGGTAAATAATTGTTTTCACTCACATATGGCAATACATTGAGCATGCCGTCAACAGAGCCTAAATATAAACCTCCAGTGTGGCTAGTCAAATGAGAATCCGGAACCAAGAAAACACTTTTATTGACATTCATACCAGCTTCGGTGTTACTTTGGATGGTTAATTCATAATTGGTTGGGTCATTAGGGATGCCCGATAGCTGCGGCAAGACGGTGAATGTTGCTTCTGCTTCAATGTTATCGTTGTTTTTCACCATGTGAGAGACGCTCTTTGAGCTTCTGAAATCCCAAACGGAATTAAAATTACTACCGTTTTGTCGATTGTTGAATGTATTGATAAATCTATCGTAGGTCCAAAAGCAATCGTAAAATGAGTTGTTTCCAAATTGTAATTGGGCTAGCCAAATTTTTTGTGGCATTATTGGGGTTGCGGCAGCAGAAAAACTCAGTGCATCTGTACAGTAAATAGGTTGAATATCTGTATCAGACAGTGCTCCATTAGGCAAAATATCATAAAAATACCCAGACCATGAAGCAAGAAAGTGCGCTGTAAAATAATCTGCTTTACTTGGATTATTTTTCCCGTATTGAATGATTGTTTTAAGATAGTCTGCCAATCTTTGTGACCAGATTTTAAAATCAACACCAAAATCTCTCCCGTTATCGGCTACACTTGCCGCATAGCCCATTAAATATAGACCCTGCAATATTTTTGATCGGATATACATGTATCCCGGAATGCTTAAACCGCCTTGCAACAATACATTTTCATTAAAAACAGTTGATGTCAAGATTTCATGTAAGGTATTTATAGCATATAGAGTAGAACTTGAACTATTGAATACACTTTGAGCATACTCTTTGGAGTCACCATCAGCAATTAGGTTTTCAGAGTCCGCATCAATATATCCAAACAGTATATCAAGTCTTTCTTCATTGTTTTCTGCTAATTGCTTGGATATCTTTTGTAATTCATCCTCAATACTTCCTAACTCACTTTTTACTGAATCGAGTTGTTGACTAATGTGGTTTAATCCCTTAAGTACATCTTTGCGAAATTTTTCAGTGGCCTCTGCTCGCTTTTTTGCTGCACTGGGTCCAAATAAACTGCCAAATATACCCGTGACAATGGAGGCTGCTGAAAAGAAGGCTGATGCTTGTGGATAGGATTTACTGAGACTAGATAATCCACCAAGTACTTGAGACGCCTCGTTGAAGTCTGAAGCTGTTGACATAATTTTATTTGATTTGTTTTTGGCACAAACTACACTATGTCTCCGAATTTTCAAATGTTTTTTAATTACACCATTTTGATCCTCGTGAAGCTCACCGAAGAAATGCTATTCTTAAGTAAAAGATTGGTCTTAGTGCAGATGTTCATATAATAATAGTTGGTGATAATGACTTGAAATTGACCCTCTCTCCAAGAGCAAACGTCCTTGCACTGCAAATTACTTCAGGATACAAAACTTACTGAAAATGTTGGCTAACAGATCATCAGTAGTGATTTCTCCTGTGATTTCTCCTAAGTAGTGGAGGGCACGCCTGATGTCCAAAACGAAAAGTAGTTAATAGCTTGATTGTCAATTATTTTTTAGGGTTACCTACTTAGATCGCGAAAAAATCCATGATTGATTTTTCACAAAGAGTTTTTGACTCTTAAAGGCGACTGTGAAAAGCTTCTTTCCCTGAGTATACGAAGGGTCTAGCGCCTAATAACAGTTCATTCCCTGTGCTCAGGAGAGAAGAGCACAAAATAGCTTTACCATTGATAATCAATTAGAGAACTAGATGAGTAACTCTGTTATTTTGATTATCGAGTTAATAAAAATGTGCCAGTCAATTATAAACTGGCACAAGGTAGTGAATTGGTTATCTCTCTACTTAAGACACTCCGTTGATGCTAACGCTCAAGCCAATTGCAAAAGCTGTGGCAAATACAGGGTGATTTATTCCATCCAAGTCTTTATTAAACTCAGTCCATGTATCATAAGCTGATGGAAAAGACTGCCTGACCAGGTTTTGGCTGGCGACCTCCCAACGGCCTGATACTGATGATAGCTGAACACCACCTCCAATTATTTTTAGACCATTATTCAGTTTTGAAGGCATATTTCCATGTTCCATTGCTTGTGGTGTTGTTTGTGACAAAACATGAGAGTCGATCACCAAATAATCTGACTTTATGCCAATGGCATAACCCCATAACTGTACACTTGTGGCTGGAGAAATATAGTCTGTTACACTTGCATTCCACTCAATCCACTCTTGGTTTGTCTGATATGGGCAGTTAGCTGTGATGTACTTGGGGTTGCCTCCAGACAATATTATTGTCTCGCAGCCACCGCCTGTGAGGGTATAGCCAGAGACTCTTGGCCTAGGTGTATTTACTGTGTCAGTACCAGATTTTAGGTTATGGCCACCATCTTTTTTTACAAAAACATTGAGGTAGTTTCCGGGATCGAAAATGGCGATAGCATAAACTGTAAGATAATTATCAGTTAAAGCATCTGCTATACAGTCATGGCTAGTGGCTCTCCAGCTACTGATTTCGAGTAATCCCTGGTCATCGGGTTGGGCGACAGGATGACAGGAGGTTAAAAAGCTGTTGGCATTGGGTAAATTGCCAACGGCAGCTCCTCCAGAAACAATTTTATATGATTCATCGCAAGTTACATTTGCATCGACTGACGTTCCCGTTGCCAATGGAGTCTTTGAGTTTAAAATAGTTGGGTTCTCAAGACTGAACTTAAGTAGGTACAGATCAACGTATTGTGTTAAAAATTTAGCAGCTGTTGTAAGTTTATTTTGTGTTGCGAGGTCGGCCATGTCTATGGCTTCATAGATACCCGAGATGGTGTTGCCAGAACAACTTTGGGACCACGCGCTAATGTCTGGTGAAGACTTTAAACTTATTTGGCTGGCAAGGACTGGGTCGCCTCCATAAAATTTTGCTTCCTGTTTTAAATTATTAATTGCCCCACTTTTATGAAGGCTGAAAGCGGCACTAGCGGCTGCGCTTACTGAATTGATAGCTTCATACTTTCCAGTGACTGTAGTGCTAGCAGTCAACTTGTCCTTATAAGTTGATGTACTTGCAGAGATTGACATTGAGAAAGCACCTCCGACATTCCAACCCACTGCCACGTGTGTGCCAAAGGTCTCTATAAAATCCTTAGCCTTTTGAAGGGAATCAATGCTCTGCATCTTTTCTTTAAAAGCTATCACAAAATTATCAATCGAAATAAGAGTGGTATCATTGATATGAACAGCGCCTAAGTCAATAGTGCCATAGTACTTGGCTGAAAAATCAGTAGCCTGGGTAGATTTATCATTGCTCAAGTTGGCTTGAACTGAACCGCTATAAAACCCATAATTTGCGCTAAGGCCGAAAGAGGCGGCTATTTTCTCGTTGCTTTCTCTTCTCGAACTAGTTTTTTCATAGGTCGATGTATCTGAGCCTGAAGGATCCACGATCACCAAGGAATTAAGATTATTCTTAAAATCTTCTGATCTAAAATCATTTAGATACTCTGTGATATTACTGAATTTATTGAATGTTCCATTTTCGAAAATATTAAATGTTTGCAGCACAAAGTCTGCAGGCTGCATGGGTGTCGGTTCATTGACCTTCCCTTGTGTGTTTTGATCTGGCATGTTAGTTTGTTTTGGTTGAACTGAATTGTATTAAATCTACAGTTTGAGGAACACCTTTCAAAGATAATTTTAATACCAACCTTAATTCGGTTTCCTAAAAGACTTATTTTCTAATGAGGTTGAAGGGTGATTACTTTACTTCCAATAGCAAATGTCGTTACAGGGCAACTTTACTTCCCGATACAAAATGTATAGAATATTGAAAATAAGAGAGTTATATATTTTGGGTACAAATAAGGTACAATTAATATTGAAAATCGATCATTTTTCAATTATTGGGTTAATTCGAGGTCACCATCAGGTTTACTATTCTCTAACTCTAGAATCTCCTTTTGTAATCCTTCTAAAAGCTCATTATCTAAATTTAGAGGTTTAGCCCCTGTAAGGAGTTTTTTTATCTCAGAGATTTGTTGATTTATATGACCTAAGCTTTCCTGCACGATACTTCCTAGATCAATATGCAACCATTCTTTGCCATTATATTCACTTATCCAAAACTCACTGTCTTCACTTATGTCGTCATAGCCAATGAATTCAAACTCCCCATTTTGAAGAGAATCATAACAGTAACTATTCATGTAATGGCACTCAATGTACCCCTGTTGATCGACCTTTCGAACCCAGAGATCGGGTGTTCTTCGACTTGGAAGAAAATCACCTAAATCATCCTTGTAAACCTTAATAACCATCTACGATTTATATATACTTTGACAAATTAAAAAAGGTTTTGGGTTGATAGAAAAATTACTGTTCGACTAGTAACTTTTGATAAATTCTCAGCATAGCCAGAGAGTCTAACTTGCAATAGGAGAGAAGGTTCTTTCTTGTTGTTTCTTTATCCTCTTTAAATTCTTGGTCGAGAATCATTCTCCCCCATGTATCTAAGGCCATGGTACCGTTTTGTACTTCTAAGTCTTTATAAGATAGTTCAGGACAAAGAATAGGCAATACATTTTTAATAGATGACCTGCCGTCAAATCGATAGTCGATATAGGCTTCTTTAAAGACATTTTCTAAGTCAAAGGTGTGCTGGTTTATATAGTCTAAATACGATTGAAATTGTGGAAATAGATCTATTAGTTCTTTGTTTCGAGAGTTTTCAAAGGATTTATGCCATGAAATGAATGTACCACTCAATCCAGTGATTTTGAACATTTCCTCTATCATGCGTTTTGGTTGTTCCAGTTTGTCTGCTAAATATTCGTAATGTGCTATTCTTCCATCTGCATACATGGTGTGCATTGAGACTTGAAATACCAAATGTTGGTGTGGACCCATTCCATCTAAAAGAGGGATAGCAGTTGGATATGTTTCATAGTCGTAAAAGTGTAGAGGAAACTTAAGCTCAGATAACATGCTTTTAATCGCACGTCTATCTATGCTTGGTGTTTTTTGTCTGTAAGACTCAACATGAAGACGCTGCTTATTACTAAGCTCAAAATCAGTTGGTACATCTATGAGATGAGTAATTTCATTGTCCACTAGTAAACCAATCTTCTTTGCTGATATCCTGTTGAGCTGATAAATGTTGTTTTCTGGTATTTCTTTGTTGAAATAATCAAATGCATCACAATGATTGGTTCTAGTTTTTCTTGCACAGGAGCAACTTGATTCGTCAATTGACGATTTTCCCAGAAGGATCAGTGCTTGCTTGATTTGTTGAATCACTTGTTGGCTGAGTGCTGTTACTTCTTCCGATACGTCCTCAATTATTAGCAAGTCCTCCGCCTTTATTGGACCCGCTTTGATAAACTCTTTGTTTAAATAGATGATTGAGGTATTCGATACAGCTAATCCATTTTGCTCGATTACATACTTCTGAAAACAGATATCTTTGATATGGTTGTGTTTACCTGAACGACTGATAGAGGAAGAGGACTTTACTTCATACAAATGATAAGTGCCATCACCTTGCTTTTCCAGGACATCTGCTCTGGAGATCAAGCCATCTGGGCTTTCAAAATAGGCTTGAAATAAAACTTGTCCATAAAGAAGGGCTTCTCTGGTCTGCTCAATTCCTGCACAACTAGGGAGATCTAAGGCGCCTGGAAAAAGCTGTTTAGCATATGCCTCGACTTCATATCCCTCTTTAACCAATTTCTCTATGAACAAAGAAAATTCACCGTCTGGATAGACTTCTGATTTATACTTTTTCAGCCACAGAGATTCCGGGCAGTTGAGGTATTGGATGAAGTCAGTTTTGGAAAGTGTTATCATTGTTTATTCCATTGACCTATAGCCTCATATTTTTTGGGTTTAAATGGTTGAAGTCAAAAGGTATTCCAGCTGTATTTCCTCCCCATTCTTTAATGAATTTTTTGTATTCCGCTAATTCCTTTTCTTTCCCTGCTATTTCTAGGTTTTGATCATTTAAGAGCTCATCTAAGCCAGAATAAAATTGCATGAAGTTCGAGGGCATATACTTTTTGTCATCTTTATGACCTACGTTAACAATGCAAAACTCTAAAAAATACTTTAGATCCCACTCTAACAGTTTCGATTTGAGGTAATTCGATGTTGCAGTCGTCATTGCTCGTGTTGTGGTTTTATCAAGTTTTGGAAATGTGTAATTGCATTTCGCTTTTTCGACAAAGAGTAGTTTTATTAGATATTCTAACGTGACACCTGCTCCGTCACCTTCAGCAAATTGTTCATCAATTGCCTTGCTTTGAATTGAATTGAAGTTTTTCTCGGATAGTAACTTCTTCAGTTCATCATGTTGGGCAATGAGCATTGCAACTTTCAACCTCTCATTCCTTTTGTATTGGGATGAATGAAGCTCTTCGTTAATAAAATCAGAAAAGCCTTTTTGATCTTTAAAGAACACATTCCTATGAAGAACCCCTTGAATATTTTTTATTATTGAGTTAGTCTGATTAGGCATGTTATGAGCATATAATAATTTTAGCCTAATGATACTTTTAAAGTCTTCTGCTGAATCAAACGAATCAATGGAGTAAATCTTTTGAGTAAAATCAGTCCATTTTGGAGTGTTTTCTTTAATTTCTATAGCCTTTTTAACCATGTCAACATAAGGGAGTGACCTCAATTGAGCTATTTCAGAATTTGACATCTTATCGTCAGAAAGGTTCATAGAAAAGTACGTAGCGAATTGACTAGGAATACATATTGATTTCTTATAGGTGTTATTATTAAGACTATAATCTCTCTTTTCAAAAAGCATCATTAGTAATTGAGATAAGTCATTTTGCACATGCAGGTTACTAACCCGAGAAAATTTTACCACGAAATCAATAGAATCATCTTTATCCTTAAAGTGGAACTCTCCAATAGCATTTTCATGCTGATCAAAATAACCTAGAATGTCGTTCTGGCGCCTATAAAGGTTATGAAATAATTCAGTGTCCTTGAGCTTCAAAATCTCAATAAAGAGTAAATCCTTAATGTTAATGTCCTCAGGAATTTGCTCGAAGTTTAGATTAAATGAGTTAGCGACCTTAATTACGTCTCTAGGTGTTTTTAAATGTCTTAGGACTTCTTTTTTATATTTCCCTCCTTCGTAAGAGAAAATATCATTCATAACGTGTTCTAGGGAGGCTGTTTTTTGTGTGATCTGAGAAATTAATTTTTCAATAATAACCCTCTCTTCAATTTGAGGAAGTACTATTTCTAATTGAAATACCTTGTCAGAATACTCTGTTTTTCCTTCTGATATTTTCTTTCTTATCACTGATGTTAAATAATCTTTGTCATAAGCAACCAAGTAAATAGTGTTTTTGAAGTCTCCGGTATTCCTTATTATTCGAAGAATTTCCAATATTTCTTCTTGAACTAATCTGTCAACGTCATCTATTACAATAATGAGTTTTTTATTACTGCGTATAAGTTGGCTTCCAATTGATTCTATCAAATCATTTTTGGATGGTCTATTCAAAGTGCTTCTAATCTTGGAATTAATTTTTTGCCAAAAACTATTTTCTACGAAATCGTTTATTAAACTCGAATAAGTATGAATAAGTCTCGCAAGGTTTTCGTTTTTTTTATAAACAGATTGCTCTACAATACGGAAAAATTCGTCTTGGATATCCCCCTCGGTATTCCAAGGACTGAACTCAACCCAAATATTATCATCTAATTTTTCGAATTGTTTTTTCAAACATTGTATAAAGGAGGTTTTACCGGAGCCCCATGGTCCACAGATTCCTACAGCAAAAGATTTTTTAAAGTTGCCTATAGAAAGCTTTGTATAGAGTTCTTTTGCATAATCATAATAGCCAAAGTCATCTTCACTTTTGACACCTGAAGTTGGTAAGTCTTCATTAAAATATGTATCAGCATATTTTAGTTCTTTTTTAGTCTTCTGCCATTCGCAAACTAATTTAGCAGCGAGTATTATGGATAATAGATAAACAATATCTAGATATGATATAAAGGGAAGGAGAAAGCTAGGAGTAAATATCCATTCATTAGAATAAGACCTTTCAAAAGTGTACAATACTGAAATTAACAGGCACCAGCCAAATTGAGATTTTATAAAATGCTTTGTAAGTTTATCCTTAAAAATATAATAAGAGAAGAGTATTACTGCAAAAAGCATAAAAAGATCAAAAGCAATAGATCCTTCGACACTCCATATAAAAGATTCTCTGACGGGTTTAGCCAACAGAATTAACTTGTGTCTGAATACAATGAAGAACAGGAAAACAAGAATAAATGGAAAGAATCCAAAGATAGACTCACGTTTTCTCCAAAGTTTTTTTCTCCAATTCTCTGTTTTATGTTCTTCCGCTGCTACAGAAATTTTAATCCCTGGTTTTTCTTTTGACTCGGTCATAACTAAGCACTCCTCTGGTAAACACTCTTGCCTCCACCATAGTAGTTGGAGTAAATATGCTGGTAAACACTTATGGTACGCTGGCTTACGTCATCATCATTATAGGCTTCTTGTGGTAGCCAGAGGAGGTTATCGTATATGGCACTTTTAACCTGTGCTGTAATCTGACGGCTCTCTCTCCAACGATCTATATTTAATTTTTCAGCTTTGAGCTTATCCAAAGTCTGTTGAGCTACTTTCTTAACTTCTTTAAGTTCTTTAGAATTGAGCTCTTTACCTTCTCTTAATAAGTCGAAAATGGCAAGTGTCTCTTGATCCGCTAGTTGCTCTCTTACAGCCCGCTGTTCTTCTTGACTTAACGATTTCAGAAAGTCGGTCAGTCTTTCAAATGCTCTAACGGTATTTTCTAGTGATTTGCCAATATTGTACTCGTCTATAATCTCCTTGTAACGATCATAGAATTTCAAACGCAAAGGGTTTTCCTTTAACATTTGCTCCAGCTTTTTCTCTATGGCTTGTTGAAGGTCATATGTTATTGTGTTCTTCCTTGGAGCTTTTTCGAATGCTGCTTTCAATTTGTCGAAATCTAGATTGCTCAGATCCACATAAACGTCTTCTTTAGGCTCATTAACTTGACTAGCATCAATCACTATACTCTCACTCACTAACGCTTGCAATTCCATCATTACCTCAATGACGTCTGCTGATTGTACTTTCTGATTGAGGAGTCCATAAATGCCCTCAATCGCATTATGTTCACTGATGTATGGCTTTACTTGCTCCTCTGGATATAAAGCCTTGAACTTCCTGAAAACGTTCCTGGCCATCATTTCAAAAGTAGTGCGTGTAGCTTCATTGAGATTTGTACAGTCCGCAGCATCTTTTAGCTTACCGATCTTTTCCATGGGCTTCGCTTCTATGAGTTCTGACAATTGAAAGTTTAAGGAGCTTAGGTAGCTTTTTACCTTAGATATGGCCTCTTCAAGTTCCTCTGCCAGACCAATTAAGATGTCTACTGGTTTTTCTCCGTCACTACCTGATCCGCCTCGTCCTGAACCTTTACTTCCTTCTCCATAAACAGTGTAGGCCTTTTCTAATTGCTCATAAACGTTTCCATAATCTACGATAAGACCGTTCTCCTTCATGTCGTCATAGACACGATTCGCACGAGCAATAGTCTGCATCAATGTGTGACCTTTAATGGGTTTATCTAAATAGACAGTAGAAACACATTGTGCATCGAAACCGGTAATCCACATGGCACAGACAATAGCTAGTCTGAAGGAGTTTTCAGGGTTTTTAAATTCTTTTTCAAGGTTTCTTTCGACCATCTTTCTGCGATGAGTTTCGATGTCAAGACCCATTTTTCGAAATTTGTCAACCTCATTCTGTTCACTGCTAACAACTACACAAACCTCACTAGACTTGACCTTCTCATACTTACGCTGTAGTTCTTGGGCTTCCTGTGAATCTTCCGCATTCTCTATGCGACCCTCTAACTCCATCAGATACTGAGGCCAGTATTTCATAACGAGGGCATGCATACGAACTGCCGTTGGTTTGTCGAGTGCGACAAACATGGCTTTGCCTTGATATCCACGTTCATTAAAATGCCAAACTAAATCTTTTGCAATGGCATCAAGCCGAGGTTCTGCTGTGAGGATAGCATAGTTTTTTTGAAATAGATAGGTGAGCTTTTTTCGTTGATCTTCGTCAAGGTTCTCATCTTCGAGAATCTCGGCCATTTTTTCATCTAGTTTTGGGTTGTCAATATCTAGTTTTTCACCTTTGTTAATGTACTTCAGTGGGAGGGTGGCTTCATCTTCAATAGCCCGCTTGAAGTCGTATACCGATACATATTCTCCAAAGATATTTTTAGTGAGTTCCTCCTCATCTTTAATAATGGGAGTACCCGTAAAACCAAGAAAGGAAGCGTTTGGCAAACCATGGAAACGCATGTTGCGAGCATAGGTGCCGCCTTGTGTTCTGTGAGCCTCATCAGAGATTACAATGATGTTTTTCCGATCCGTGATCAATGGATATGTACTTTCCTTTTCAGGGTCAATAGAGAACTTATGTATTAGCGTAAAGACGTATCTATGGTTTTCCGAAAGCAATTGCCTTAAATGATCTCTTCCTGTCATGCCTGACTTCTTGCCCGCTACTATGTTTTTATCATTGACAGCACCAACTCCGGAAAAGGTATCGTAGAGTTGGTTTTCAAGTTCGCTGCGATCTACCGCAATGAGAAAGGTATAGGAGCCGCCCAGTTTACGGTGAATTTTTTCACAAAGGAAGACCATGGAATAAGACTTACCACTTCCTTGGGTATGCCAGTAGACGCCAAGTTTTCCATTTAAGTCTTCGATATGTCTTACATTTTCTAATACCTCATTAACCCCAATGTACTGATGGTTTTTAGCCATGAGTTTTATTACATCACCTTGAGAATCATCGAAGAGTAAGAAGTTTTCAAAGATATCCATCAATCGGGTAGGAGCGCAGGTGCCTCGAAGCATGGTGTCTAGGCTAACAATGCCTTCTTCCTCTTCTTCAATTCTCTTCCAATCCAAGAAGTATTTGTAGGGACTAGTGATGGTGCCCACTTTGGCATCTGTACCATTACTCAGTATTATAAACGCATTACAGTGAAAGACATGAGGAATAGTGTCCTTGTAGTCCTTGAGGTTATCATTGTATGCACTTTGTAAATCTCTGTGATGCGCTTTTAATTCCATGAAGACTAAAGGGATGCCATTAACAAAGCAGATGACATCTGGCCTTCTATTATAAAGGTCGCCTACAATTTCAAATTGCCTAACAGCTAAGAAATCATTGGACTCATAATCATTGAAATCAAAGAGCTTTAGTTTCTTCTTGATCAGCTCACCGTTTTCGTTGGTGTAGCTTACAGAAACTCCATTCTTTAGGAGTTCATATTTTTCTTTATTGATACGGCCTAAGGATTGATCAGCTATCTTTTGTTCCGTTTGAGTAATGGCTTGTTCATATGCCATCTCAGGTAAATCAGGGTTTAGCTTTACTAAGGCTGCTTTTAAGTATCGCTTTAGGATTACCTCTGATTTATTCTCACGGCCTAATTGACCCGTCTCTCCAAAGCTTTCATTCTTCCAAGCGGTAAGCACGGTCCAGCCCAGTTCTTCTAATACATCTTGGGTAGCTTGCTCAATTAATCCGTCTTCTGAATATTCGTAGCTCATTGTGTGTTATTGATAAAGGGCAGTTTGACTCCAAGTTTAAATACATCATAATATTGATCTATTCCTATCGGATTGAAGTTGTTATCCAAGAAATTATCTACACCATCTTTTTGGTTAGGATATATGATTAGGCAGTCTATTACTGTACCTCGTTCAATTCCTAGTACCTTATATACCTCCTTGAGTCTTGCGTAACCGCTTACTTGGCGGATATCCTCATTGTGTACGCCATCCAAATACTTGAGTTTATACTTGGTGTCAATGACCATTTTAAATTTCGGATTGTTCAATAAGAAGTCTAATTCATTACCTCCATCTTTGAACTGAAACTCTACTTGCTTCTGAAATCTATCTTTTAATAAACCAAGCGTGTAAAGCTCAAATAGCTTACTCATATCTATCCAGAAAGGAGGGGTTTTAACCAATTGTTGACTTGTGTTTGAAATATTGTAGCCAAAGCGTTTAAGGATTAATTTTGCTAGCTCAACGGCAGGTTTATATTCTTTATAGAAGGCATTGACTTTGGTGCTCTTTATTTCTGAAAGGTCAATCTTATCCGAGACAGTGTGAAATGCAGGGTTGATAAAGTTAAATGTGTCTGTCAGCTCTTGTTGACTACCCAATTGTGTGTAATTGGGCAAATATCTTTTAACAAACGTGAGCGCCTTTTTTAATAATCGGTTTTCATGGTTATTCAAACCATGTTCTTCAAAAGCACAGGCAGTATAGAGGTTTTTACTTTGGAGCAAATTCTGTTTGATCGTTTTGCCGACCAGTATCTTTCCTTTAACTCTGCTATTGAGATTTTGCTCAACTCTGTAATAAGATTTTTTCAATCCCTTTCTGACAATTATTTTTAGAAGGCTCAAAAACTCTACGACTAGGAAAGGAGTCAGTAAATCTTGTTCTTGCTCAATTTGGATTGGTGTTTCATTCCATTTTATCTCAAAGAGCTCATTGATTTGGGTTGCTACATCTGGGTGCTTTAGACAAGAGAAGAGCATTTTTATAAAATCAACTTCACTATTTTCGTTATTCAGTTTTGGACTTACATATAGTGCGACTCTCTCCGGTATTATCCAATCAACCCCGATAAAGTAGCCAGTGTTAATTTTATATTCTTCGTTAAAGCGTTGTATGGAGAAGCAAGGTGTACTTGCATCTCTGCCTTTGTGGACTTTCTTGAAGCGTGTTTCGTAACGCTGTTCAACTAACAGTGATGAATCATTCCTGAGAGGTGTTTGCGTTTGATGTTCGCTATATGTGTGTAATTCAATTTCCAAAACCTGAAATTTCTTTCAATTGCTCTCGGGCTGATTCTAGTAGGATTCCGTCCTTGACATATTCATTGAGTATTGGTAAAATCTCATAGTTAAGTCGCATCTTCAATTCCTCGGTTTGATCATCCTCTGATCCATCGTTTAAAAGAAAGTAGCTATGTCCTAATTGAACATCCTTGGACTCAAAGTCAGAAGCCAAATGGTCTGAACTGGAATTGTCTTCTTTGACAAAAAGCGCTGATACTAATTTGAATAGCTCTTTCGCCTTTTCGTTTTTGATTACTTGGATATTGGGCAATACATCCACAAAGGCGAAGCGCCTTTTAATCGCATAGTCAATATGACCAACACTTCTGTCAGCCGTGTTCATAGTGCCTATTATATAAAGATTGTCTGGGAGTATAATTGAATTATCTCCTTTTATGTTGTACATACTTTGCACAGGCTCACCTCTATATTCCAAAGCATAAATTAACTCACCAAGAACGGAGGGAAGGTTTGCTCTATTTATTTCGTCAATTATCATTACGTAGCTTGAAGAGGTTCGTTTTAGCCTGTCTACAAACGCTATGAAGTCATTTTGAACTGATGTCAAGCCTTGATGATCGTAAGCTCCTGTAAAGTCCTGCGGTTTATTATAATTATCCCATGTAAACGTCTCTTCGATGTCTAACCAAGTCTGCATAACCCAATTGCCATCAATCAACCGTTCATATCTAAGTTTTCCTAAGCTATCTTCATTCTGCCATTTATGAATGTCTAATAACCTTACAAAATCATCATTGTTGAAATGGTAAGACCTGTGGTTTGAACTCGCCCTTTCGATTTTTTCTAAAATGTATTCTTGATACTTAACAGATATATCATCTAGCTCTGTAAGAGGGATCTGCAAATTATTCCTTGTCGCATTACCCGCAAACTTGACAAGAATTTTATTCTCAGTTTCATATGAAATTTGTCCTTCATCATTTGTAGTTGCAGTGATGCCCCTCACAAAGTCTTCATAAGAGTAGGAGGGGTGGAACTGTATTAACTCAAATTGTCCAGTAGACTCAAGATTTCTAATTTGTTCTGTTTTATCATCTGAAACTGAGCCAAAAATCATCTCTTCGGCAATGTCTTTTGCAGTATGAGTTTTGCCAGTGCCCGGAGGGCCTTGAAGGATGACCTGTTTTTTTGACTCCAATAGCTTTCGTACTGATTTCATTTTTTGATTTTTATTGAAATTTTTAATTTCTCCCGAAAGATGAGCTTTCACTAATTCAAAGAAACTTCCATCTTTTAGTTCTAGTATGGTGTCAGTTATTATTGTGGATTTTGCCAGCTTCTCTGAAATCCCAGATATGGCAATACCATTCTCATGAATGTTCATCCACTTACCGATATTTAGCCTTTGCCCCCATTCACCATCGAAACCATTATCAGTTCTCAGGTCTTCATAAAAGCACGGAGCATCGGTATAAGTGATAAGTTGACCTTCCTCGTTGTTGATTTTGTTTTCAATTTGGTCTTGAAGTGTTATTTCTGATGAGGGAACAATATTCTTAGTTTCTCTAAATGTGGCGTGAGCATAATATCTATTCTTATTGTATAGGATAACCTTATCTCCGTGATTTATTCTTTTAGCTTTTCTAAGCTGTTTGGTCACTTCTCCTTTTTTTTGAACTTCATATTGAAAATACATTACAAAGCTATTTTGGTCTAAATCGAAATGAATTTTTTCTCTATCAAAACCATTTAGAACCCAATACTTCTCGGCTCTTGTATCAACTTTATAATCGTTTAAAATGGCATCATAGATATCAATAATTGATATTTTATTTTGCAACTCTGAATTCTCACCTAAATGAGCTTTTATGATTGATAGAGTTCTGTCTTTACGAGGTTGTCCATTACCAATATACCCTAGGTTGTTCTTGACTTTATGTAATAATTCAATTTGGCAGTTTTGTACTGGGTGGAGTAATAACTCATTATTGATGAGCTGGATTCGCAAGTCATATGGGAATATCTCTGGGTTATTTTCAGAAGTAACAGTTCTTATTTTCCGATAGTTATCTATATCCTTATAGGTATTCTTATTTAAAAGAAGACTCTCGCTACATGTAGCGTCATAATTTATCTCAAAGAATGCCTTTTGTTCTGAGCCTGTTGAACGTGATGTCTTTACTATAAAATCAATGCTCAATTGGAAATACTTGAAGGCTACGAAATCTTTAATTTTTATGCCTAAGTCTTTGATGATAATATCAAACAGTAGCCGTTCGCCCTCCGGTTCTTGGCGCTTTGTCCATTCCTTCGCCTTCCATAATTGAATCAGATCCCCCCCAATGACATAAGCATAATCACCTAGCTCAATTCCGTTAAACCAACTAGAATCTTGTGGCGCTGAATAATACCCTTCTTCTAGTTGGTTGGGATCAATCTTTGACGATATTTTACCAAAGAATAGCTTCATGATTCCAAGTGGTTATTCAATAAGTGTTTTAGCTTTATTAGGTCCCTAGTATATTTTCTTATGACTCTCTTCCTTGAATCGTAGTCAAAATCATCATAGTTGATCTCGATGAGTTTTATCCCATGTTGAGGAAGTACGTCTCGTCTTCTTTGGTAGTAGATTTTGCGCTGTTCGCCTCTGGAGACTCCAGAAACTGTCTGTAGTCCGTCAAATAGTTTTACAGGTTCTGTATGTTGTCTTTCTCTATACTCTATGACTAAGTTAAGACTAGGGTAGAAGACATCGACAGGTAATTTGGTGCCAGCGTCTCCTTTTAGGAAATCAAATTTATGTTGCCTGCTTCCTTTAAGAGTTAAGACTTCATCACACAAGTCAATCACATAGGCTTCATCACTGTCTTTTCGTTTTTTAGTAGATGTTGACGCTGAAGCTTGCTTTGAAGAAAGAGGTGCTATTGGAGGTTGCTTCTGGCTTCCGCCAATTATTTGAATGACACTTGAAAAATCATGCTCCGTATAGCCGCCACGAAAGCCAAAGTCACTGGCATGAAAGCCCAATCTTCTGATTTTAGCTCTTATGCCTTTTTGCTTGATAGAATCTGATTTGAGTTTTAATCGAATTAACTCAATGATCTCGTCTGCTTCTAGGTGGGTATATGTTGTTTTGCTTTTCATCGCATCATAACTAATCCCTACCAACTATTAATGCGACTATGGCCATTGCTAGAAAATGACCAACTTTACTAAGAATTCCCCAGACAATTAGAAACCATATAGCGCCCATGAAACTTTCTGGTTCTATCCAGTTCCAGGCCATAACGCCTGAACCGATTGAAATGGCTATGATAGCTAGCCATGCGATACCTACGATTAATCCACCACCAGAATTACTCATTTTTCTTTGTTTTAAGGTTGAACGATTTGATAATAAAAAGTACTCCAGTAACTAAGTCAATTACAGCCCAAGTTGATTTATCGTTGAAGTAGATTGGCATAATTGGGTTAAAAAGAATAGCTATAATGCCTGATGTAAAGAGCCAGAATCCAGGGCCTTCATTGAATTCATCGAAAAACAGAATTCCTGCAGTGAGAGTCACTACAATCCTTAATAAAGTGTAGTACCCTATTGGTAATTCTGCTATGCCAAAGAGCAACAGTGCAGCCGATATCCAAAGTAGTTGTTTCATTTCCTAAACTCCATTTCCGGCTCAGCCGCCATCAACATCTCTTCTTGATCTTCTTGCTCAAAAGCACTCAGGTCTAATGCCTCCACATCAATCATTCCCGTCATTAAGCGGGGGAGAAGGATGTCTCGGGCTTCTTTGAGGAGTTGGTTTTGTTTTATCAAACCTTCAATTGACTTATAGTTTTTTGAAATGTCTTCTTCAAAATTGATTAACAAGTCCTCTAGAGGGTAGATTATTTTGATATTTTGAATAATGGACTGACTGATATTCTCCTGTGCCGCACCCATTCGGTAGTTCAAAATATAGTCCTTATGGTATAGGAGGTATTGGTGCAGAAAATATGAGAGGAAGGTTTTGTTTTTAACTAAAAACGCACAGCATGCTTGATTTGAACAAACTTCTTTAGTTACAAATGAGGTTTCGCCAATTGTATTTCCATACATGGCTAACAACACAGTGTTTTTTGGGAAAAGCTTAGCTGAAGAGTTTTTCAGTCCGCTTTCTGTGATTTTAAATTCTGCATCTGTTAAAATGAAGTTTTTTAATTCACCAGTTCTCACCCAAGGTATTGTTCCATTTTCATAATACTCTATTTCTTTCTTTCTACTTGGCGTTCCTCCAGAAGAGGTCTTAGTAATATCTCCAACCTTCTTCTCCTCCCACCCCTCAGGCAATCCCGTCTCCTCATTCATAGGCGTTGTTTCATGCCCGGGGAATTTCATGCGGACAAACCACTCCTCATAGGTGAGCTGGGCTTTTTCTTCCAAGAGCTTAATGCGCTTGAGGTTGTTCTCGATCAGGTCATCATAAGCCGAAAGGATACCTGCTATTTTACGTTGGGTGTCCTTTGATTCCGGAACCCAAATCTTAATCGCACAAAAATTAGATTTGGAAACATGGTGTCTGCCTGATGCTGTTCCAGGGTTTGCGTTCTCTACTTTAAGAAGATTGATTTTAAGAATATAAAAGACAAAATCAGGATCGTACAACTCTTCATTTGGAATTACAACGTTAACAGACTGATTGGTAAAGCACCATTGATCAGCTTGAAAAATCTTTTCACCAACAGTTCCAATTGTAACTACGCCTGTTGCTTTTGGAGGGATGTACGATCGGTGATATCTTTTAAATGCTTTTTCCGAATAGTTTTCTTCCCACGTTGTAACGTGCCTTCTGTCAATATCCATATCAGTTGGCTTGATAAAGGGGTATTTACCACCATAGTTAGCAGGGTCTTTTTTCGGTGGAGTATTCCCCGTTACCACTTTGCCTAGATCATTAATAGTGATCTGTTTCCATCCTTCAATCATAATTTTAACGATTGAATTTGAGACATCAGGTTATTGGCTTCTCCATTTAATGCAGCGAGTTCAGAATGGATTTCTTTTATTCTACTTTGGTAGTCGAAATCCATATCAAGGTCGATTTGTACGCCTACATAACGGCCGGGGGTGAGGCTGTAGTCTTGCTCAATGACTTCTTTTCGCCCGACCACTTTACAGAGGCCTTCTACATCTTGGTAGCTTCCTTCAGGGAAGTATTCGTTCAAGGCTTTCCAGTCTTTTAAGGCTTGGTTAGTTTCAGTTAAAAGCTCTTGCCGATTGCCGTTATAGACTTTTAGCGGAGCATTAACTTTATTGATTTTCGCCTTTAGAATCGATATTTCTTTTTTGAATTCCTTTTCAGGTGTTTTGTCTTTTTTGCCCTTCGCTTCAATAGTCTTCATTTGAGCTTCCCATGTTTTGCATTGGTCGGCTACGGTATTAAAGGCATTGTTCAGTTTCCCTAACTCACTATCCACATTGTCGATGGAAACTTGGGCAAATACACGTTGATTGCCAATCTGTAATTCAGTCAGTTCTTCTTCTCCAACCATGGATTGCAGTACATCATAAGTTTTGCAGTACAAATCATACAACTGTTGCATTAAATCATTGGTGGTGGCTGAATGAGTGGTAAGCGTTTCGGTAGTTGCTTTTATTTCACCTCTAAAGAAACTGATGATGGTATTAAGGTTTAATAATTGACCAGGAGAAAAATCATTTAGGGTAGAGTTTACTGTTCTGTACACGTTTCTAGCATCAATCATCAAGATCTTGTCCTTGTTCTCTTCCTTCTTACCTTTGTTAAAGAACCACAAGTGGCAAGGTAGACTTCGGGTATAGAAGAAGTTATTGCTTATGGAGACAATGCATTCCACATGGCCTGTTTCAATTAATTGTTGCCTGATCAGTTTTTCTGCATTGCCCGCATCGGTAGCGGAAGAGGCCATCACAAAGCCTGCTCTACCTGTTGCATTCAGGTAAGAGTAGAAATACTGCATAAAGAGGTAATTGCCATTACCAATGGTCCCTTTGCCCGTGAGCGGTGCACCAAAGGGCAATCTGTCGTCTTCTGACAAAAACTTATTCTTGGCATCTACCTTATCTACATTAAAAGGCGGATTAGCCATCACAAAGTCACACTTACCTGTGAGGTCATGCGGATTGCTGTAAAAACTATTGCCTTCTATGATTTTGCCTTCAATACCATGAATGGCCAAGTTCATCTTGGCCAAGCGGGTGTTGTTGCTTTTGAGCTCCGTGCCATATACGGTAATGGCTTCATTAACGCTTTGAGATGGGCTATGGTCATTGATGAAATGAGCCGTTTGTACAAACATGCCGCCCGAACCACATGCGGGGTCATGGATAATGCCATGGTTGGGTTGGATAAAGTTCACGATCAGGTTCACCAAAGAAGGAGGGGTAAAGAACTCGCCACCTTCTTGCGCACCTGCACCCTGCATAGAGAATTTCATCAGGAAGAACTCATAGATGCGTCCGAAAACATCGCCTTTGGCATTGCGCACGGCATCCTTGTTAAATACTCGCACAAGGTCACGCAACAGCTTATCGTCAAACTCTTGGTAACTCTTGGGGAGAATACCTGCTAGATCCGGGTATTCCGCTTCAATGAGCTTCATGGCTTTGTTAATGGCCTCAGCCATGTCTTCACTTTGAGGCAAAGCTGCTAAGTAGTCGTATTTGGCTTTCTCAGGAAGCTTGATGGCCCCAGCTGCGGCAAAGTCAGTATTGGTAGCCTCTCTCTTTTCACCAGTTCTCGGGTTAATGGGAAGATCCTTGTCTACTTGTATTTTGGCATCCTCGTATCGGTTTTGCGCAAAGCGAAGGAGGACTAAACCTAGTAAAGGGTCTTTGTATTCACCTGCGGTAAGCTTTGAATTGCCTCTGAGTTCATCGGCAGCATCCCAGAGCTCTTTTTCTAGGTTCTTAATGTCTTGTTGATTCATGTAGTAGTTCTGGCTG
Organism: Cyclobacteriaceae bacterium; assembly: GCA_965284605.1. GTDB lineage: Bacteria > Bacteroidota > Bacteroidia > Cytophagales > Cyclobacteriaceae > Roseivirga. Next base: position 4,303,122 of record OZ260101.1, on the reverse strand, counting down.
AGGTAATTAGAAAAAGATCAATTGGAAGTTAGTATAATGATAAATAATCGACAACGTAATTAGGATGAAAGGTGACCTTAAATAGACAAAATACCCACTTATAGCTACTAATTATAGGAGCTAATCATTCTTTGTATTACAGAATCAATAAAAATTTTTCCTCCCTTGTTGGTGTGATCACCGACAAGCATAGAATTAATCCCTATTTCCCGATACAGAACTTACTGAAGATATTGGCTAATAGATCATCAGAGGTGATTTCACCGGTGATTTCCCCTAGGTAGTGGAGGGCACGCCTGATGTCCATGGCCACAAAGTCATTGGTTACGGAGCCATCAATTCCATTGATGACATCTTGTAAGGAGTTCTGGGTTTGTAGGAGGGAGTCGTAGTGACGGATATTGGTGACTACCGTATCGCCACGTTTGAACTTGTCCAAGTTGACCAGTTCTAAGATGCGAGTCTTTAACAGTTCCACTTGCTCGGGGTCTTTGGCAGAAAGGAAAAGCATGTCTGGGTGCTGCTTTTGAAGTCCTTCTACAAAGGCTAAATCCACTTTGTCTACCTTGTTACCAAGCTTTAAGAAAGGCACGCCAGCATTTTCAAGTTTATTAATCTCTTTGTTCATTTCTACTATATCAAGTAGCTCTAAGTCAAATAGATAAATGATCAAAGAGGCCTGCTTCATCTTGGCTTCGGTACGTTCCACACCGATGGCCTCAATGGTATCTTTTGTTTCGCGTAAGCCAGCCGTATCGATAAAGCGGAAGGCCACACCACCAATGATGATTTCGTCTTCGATAAAGTCACGGGTTGTACCAGCAATATCAGATACTATCGCCTTGTCTTCATTGAGCAAAGCGTTTAAGAGGGTAGACTTACCGGCATTCGGTTTGCCAGCGATCACGGTGGGCACACCATTCTTGATCACATTCCCCAGATCAAAGGAATGAATGAGTGTATCAATCACCACCTGAAGTCTATTGACCAGTTTCTTCAAATCATCGCGACTGGCAAACTCCACGTCTTCTTCGCCAAAATCGAGTTCTAACTCAATCATTGAAGCAAAATGGATCAATTCTTCTCTAAGATGTTTAATCTCTCCTGAGAAGCCACCACGCATTTGATTGAGTGCCGCATGATGTGCCGCATCAGAGTCCGCATTGATTAAGTCAGCCACGGCTTCGGCTTGGGCCAAGTCGAATTGTCCATTCATAAAGGCGCGTTTGGTAAACTCTCCTGGCTTGGCAGGACGCGCTCCCTTGCGAATGAATAGTTGTATGATTTGACGGATAATGAAGTTCGATCCGTGACAAGATATCTCCACTACATTTTCCTTTGTAAAGGATTTCGGGGCAACGAACAGGGATACGAGGACTTCATCGAGGATTTTGTCCTTATCTCTTATTGTGCCAAAATGAATCGTATGCGATGATTCTTCCTCTAGGTTTTTACCCTTAAAAACCGTGTTAACTAGCTTTATCGAGTCATTACCACTTAATCGGATCACACCAATGGCACCAACACCTTGGGGTGTGGCCAATGCGATAATGGTATCTTCGTTCTGTAGGATCGACTGCATAGGGGTGCAAAGATAAGCGGTAAATCTTTGTTGACTTGATTATACATATCCAAAATGATTTTATCTCGTTTGAAAGACTAAAACCCTTCTGATGATCAATTTTTTCGACTGGTTGAAAAGGCATTCGCGTTTGGCTTTATTGACCATTGCTGGCTTTAGCGTCTTTATTGTCTTTGAATCTTTTCAGCAACTTTTCTACATACAGAATTTTAATAATGGCGTATCCGTGACGGTTAGTTTTTGGGAAGTACTCCAAGGCGGTATTTATCGATGGGTTATTTGGCTGGTAGTGTCCGTTCCTTTGGTTTTGGCTATGCGTAGGTTTCCTTCATCAGGTTTGAGTAAAAGGGACTTAATCCAGCAGATCGCTTTTGTAATGGTGGCATTGTTCTTAAATCTGCTAATTCTTTCGGTTAGTCATACCAGTGTTCGCAATGGAGCTTGGGCTAATTTTCCAGAAATTTTCGAATACTATTTTTTCCATAAGGCACCGATTATTTTAGTGTCATTGGTTTTTCTGGTGCTACTGGTACACTATTTCAGAAGCCAAACAGTACTTGAAGTCACTTTCAAACGGGTAGGGGAATTGCAAAAGACAAATCAGGATTTAATCAATCAGGTTTCGAAGGAAGAGCTAAGTCAAGAGTCTTTGGTGTTCGAGGTTAAAGTTGGGAATCGGGTAAAGTTGCTTTCAGAGAATAGCATACTTTGGATACAGGCCGATGATTATTGCGTTCGGATTTACACTATGGAAGGCGATACGCATATTATGAGAGCTTCATTGAAGGCATTGGAATCTAAATTAGAAGACCACAAATTTTTAAGAGTACACAGAAAAGCTATCGTGAACCTTGAATGCATTAAAAGTTATCGGCTAGGGCAAAACCCCGTGGTTGTTTTAAATGATGATACTGAAGTGCCTATGGCGCAATCTAGGCTTAGGGTGTTTAGAGATCAGTTTCAGCCCGTATAGCTCACAGCAATTTTATAGGCGTTCGCTGCAAAACCTTTGATTTGTATCAGTATTGAGGCTTTGTTTGAAACAAAAAGCGCGTCCTATGAAAAGTATTAAGCGATTGATTTACCTGGTGATCTTAATTTACCCTCTTATGTTGAACGCTCAAGTTTCTCATGAGTATGGACCTTCTCAACACTATCCTTTTGGTCGACCGAACCCGAAGGCTCCTGCACAAATTACAGACTACGCACCAATGATCGGTGTTTGTGATTGCAGTTCTGTCAGCAGAAAGCCTGATCAGACTTGGGCCGATCCTGTTCAGATGACATGGACTTTTAAGTACATCATGAATGGAATGGCTGTACAGGATGAAACCATCAAGGCTGATGGTGGACATTCTGGAAGTATCAGACAATATATAGCGGACAGTGCCCGATGGTTCGTCCATTATTACTCATCCCCAGGTGCTACCCCTGTTTTACCAGCATGGGAGGGCAACAGGAACGAGAAAGAGAATCAAATCGTACTTTTCAAAGACTCGCCTGCCCCAAACGGAATGGCTGGTGACTATAGACTCACATTTTCTGAAATGACCGAAGATGGCTTCAAATGGGTAGGGGAATGGGTCGATAAATCAAGGTCGGTCGTTTTCCCTACTTGGAGAATCGAGTGTAAAAAGAGAAAGCTGCCCTAGGTCATTTCTTGTGTGGTCTTCAGCTTTTCTACTTCTCTCCGCTGTATGATTTGTTTCATGAGAATGCCATTGCTAGGAGAAAATAGATAGGCTAGGCCGAACAAGATACCAGCTACTGCCACTACGGCCCCAGCAATCGATCCATCGAGTAGTACAGCCAAATAGTATCCTAATGCACTGATAATGATGGCTATTACACAGGTAATCATCAGCATCTTTTTAAAGTTATCCGTAAGCAGGTATGCTGTAGCAGGTGGAGCCACTAGCAAGGCAACCACGAGTATGGCACCGACAGAGTCAAAAGCGGCCACGGTGGTCATGGATACTGACCCCATCAAAAGGTAATTCCATAGGGCTACAGATACGCCAGTTGTAGCTGCAAAAGCCGGATCGAAGGTAGTTAGGTACAATTGTTTAAAGCCTACTCGGATAAAGAGAATGTTGACCATTAAGGTCAAAGCAGCCACATAAATAGCTTTTGGACCCATGTTCTGACCTGAGTCGGATATCCAAAGATCAATTGGTACATAAGCGATTTCACCGTAAAGCACACATTCTTGATCCAAGTCGACTTGCCCTGCAAAAACGGATATGAGGATTACGCCCAATGCAAACAAGGAAGTAAAGGTTACCCCGATCGCTGCGTCCGTTTGTAGTTTAGCTTTTTTGTGAAAGAACTCAATAAAGAAGGTACAAAGAATGCCAAGTAAGGCGGCACCGATGATCATCTCGAAAGAATCTCGTGTGCCGGTTAGTAGAAAAGCAATGACAATACCCGGAAGCACTGCATGCGAAATAGCATCGCCCACCATGGCCATCTTTCTCAAAATCAGGAAACAGCCTAACAGTCCGCAAGAAATGGCAAACAGGGAAGAGGTCAGTATGATGTAAAATGCGTCCATTTCTTAAATTGTTAGATTTGGGACATTAGATTTTTGATTGTGCTTTTTCCCACAAACAGTTAAATCGTACTTCAAAACGCTACAATCAAACATATCAATAAGGTATTTTCTCTTCATGCGGATCGAACTCAGGGTATTCTAACATCTTTTCGAGTTTAGCCTCAAGCTCTGGCGTAATTAAGTGCTCCACTGTTTCCGCATCTTCATGCACGTGATCGGGTGCAATCTTTACATATTTTGAGAGGTACAGCTCCCATAGCCTATGTAGTTTAACGACTCTTTGCCCTTTGATTTTTCCAGCTTCAGTATAGCTCCAGTGGCCTTGTTTCTTCTCTAGAAACCCCTGTCTTTTTAATCGTCTTAAAGCGACTTTTAATGCGCTTTTTGGAAAGTATCGCTCCTCTATAATCTCATCGACTGTACGTCCCTTGTATGGGTCTTCATCTTTTTCACCCAAATGGTAGAGCTCTTTCAATAAGTTCTCATCCATAATCATTCTGCGCAGCTTGCCTTGCTGCAGGCTTCTAGCAAAGATTCCGCGCTTAGGGGCAATGAAGAATGATACGATGGCAATGATACTGATGATCATTACAATCCACGGACCAGTAGGCATAGCAGGTGCAGCATAACTGACGTATGCACCGGATAAACCTGAAATGCCTCCCATAACGGCTGCAATCACAGTCATTTTGAAAACGTCATTGGTCCAGAACCTAGCTGCTGCTGCTGGGGTAATGAGCATAGCAGCCATAAGCACCACACCAACGGCCTGAATGCCTGTGACTACAGCGAGTACTGTCAATGATGTCAAAAGAAGGTCAAGGGCCTTTACGGGTATTCCTAGCGCTTTAGCGTAGCTGCTGTCAAAGGCTATGAGTTTCAGTTCTTTGAAAAATAGGCTGACCGTCACGATCAGAATTACCGCAACAATGCCAAAAACAATAAGGTCTTTACCAACTAATGCCGCTGCTTTCCCAAAGAGGAAGGAGTCAAGACCGGTTTGGGCAGCGTTTCCTGAATGCTGAATATTCGTAAGCATTAAAATGCCTATGCCGAAGAATACAGATAGAATTAGGGCAATCGCTGTGTCTTCTTTAATCTTTGATTTTGTGGTGATGTTATCGATCATCACCAGCGAGATCCAACCGGTGAGAAAAGCTCCTAGAATCATCCAAATAGGGTTCTTGGTACCAGAAAGGATAAAGGCTAGGCAAATACCGGGTAAGACAGAATGCGCTACGGCATCTCCAACGAGGGCTTTCTTTTTAAGGAAAGTAAAGGTTCCTACCACAGCCGAAGAAGCCGTCAGTAAGACCGCACCGACTACAACCGATACGATACTCGGATCACTAAAAGAAAAGAATTCTTTGAAAGTCTCCATCTAGTATTTTTCTCTACTTGGCATTTGACGTTTTCTTACGAGTTCACCGACCTCTGCGAGTACGGTGAGCTTACCGCCATAAGTTTCTTGCAGCATGTCGTTATTAAATACCTTGTCAATGGGGCCTGAAGCAACGAGTCGCATATTGAGTAAGACTATCCAGTCGAAAAACTCTGCGGCCGATTGCAAATCGTGGTGTACCACAATCACGGTCTTCCCACTGGCAGTCATTTCTTGCATAATAGCTAAAATGGCCGCCTCTGTGGCTGCATCTACGCCTGCAAAGGGCTCGTCCATGAAATAGAGATCTGCCTCTTGTGCTAATGCACGTGCTAAGAATACCCGTTGCTGTTGTCCACCAGACAGTTGAGAGATTTGGCGGTCGGTATAAGCTTCCATGCCGACTTTCCGCAAGCAGTTCATCGCCATTTCTTTATCGGCCTTTCTCGGGCGTGTCAACAGACCGAGTTTCGCATAGCGACCCATCATTACTACATCTATCACCGAAGTAGGGAAGTCCCAGTCGACTGTTTCGCGCTGTGGTACATAACTCACCTTGTGCCTGACATCATTCAGGGCTTCATCAAACATGCGCACATAACCCGAACCTAGCGGTAAAAGCCCCATAGCTGCTTTAATCAAGGTTGACTTGCCAGCACCATTTGGGCCAATAATACCAATTAGTGCTCCTGTAGGAAGCGTCATATCGATATTCCATAGCACTGGTTTCTTGTGATAAGAAACTGTGAGATCGTGGAATTCAACTACCGGGTTTTTAGCTTCTATTTTCATTTGTTCAATTATCAGTTATTAGGAAAACAGAGATCAGGGCGACCGATTTCTGACTCCTGTTCAACTCTGTACTATTTCAGTGCCCCAACAATCGTATTCACATTGGCTTTAACCATGCCGATGTAATTGCCTTCAGGCGTGCCATCAGCGCCCATTGCATCTGAGAAAAGGTTTCCGCCAATGACTATGTTGTGCCCTTTCTGTCGGCAACCCTCTACAATGGCATTAATGTTCTTTTTAGAAACTGATGTTTCCACAAAAACTGCCTTAATCTTGCGATCAACAAGGAAATTGACGAGGTCTACTCGGTCTTTCAGTCCGAATTCAGAGAGGGTGGATATACCTTGTAGTCCTCGCACCTCGATGCCATAGGCTCTGCCGAAGTAGTTGAAGGCATCGTGTGCTGTGATTAAAATTCTCTTGTCTTCGGGGATTTTTTGAATCTCTAGTTTCACCCATTCGTGGAGGTCATAAAGTTCTTTCGTGTAGGCCTCTGCGTTTTCCTCGTAGAACCTAGCGTTCTCGGGGTCTTCTTTTACAAGGGTAGTGGTTACTTCACCTATGGTAGCCGCCCAGAGGGTGATGTCAAACCAAATGTGTGGATCGAAGGTGTTTTGATAAATAGGATCATCGAGTAAGAAAGTAGAGTCAATCCCTCGTGATACAGGAATTACCGTTTTGATACGTTCCAATTTCTCAAATATCTCACCCATTTTTCCCTCTAGGTGTAGACCATTGTAAAAGATAATATCGGCTTTCTGGAGTCTTCCAAGGTCGCCTTGTGTCGCTTTATAGAGGTGAGGGTCAACGCCAGGCCCCATTAAAGCGGTTACTTGAACGGAGTCTTTCCCTACGTTCCGAACAATGTCGGCAATCATTCCTGTAGTGGTGACCACAGTCGTTTTATCAGTCTTGTCAGATGTTTGATTTCCGCAAGCTGATGCAAGGAATAAGACGATGATTAAGGAGATTAACTTTTTCATATGTTAGCAACTAATATGTTTTCTGCTGCGGTTTGTGAAATGGTGAGTGACTTTTGCGGATTGATGGTTACATCCAAAGAGCCATCGAATTCATTGATGTCTTCAATCATTATTTTAGTGCCTATAGAGATCCCCACTTTGTCTAAGTATTTAAGAAAAGATGAACCGGAGTCATTGACAGCGACTACTTGTGCTTGTGTCTTTAATTCAAGCTGAGTGAGCGCAACTTTCTTTACTGTGGAGAAAATCCCATTTTCATCTGGGATGGGATCGCCATGAGGATCATGTTTCGGGAAACCTAAGAATTCATCTAAGCGACTGATCAATAGGGGGGACTTAATGTGTTCGAGCTGTTCAGCTATTTCATGCACCTCGTCCCAATGGAAATGTAGGTGATCTACAAGGAAGACTTCCCACAGCCTATGTTTACGGATTACCCTCAATGCAATCTCTTTGCCTTTACCAGATACGTTTACACCCTTATACTTTTGGTAGTCGACCGCTTTCTTTTTTGAAAGCTTGGCAACCATATCACTGACTGAAGCAGCGGTGGTTTGCATTTCATCGGCCAAAGCATTTGTGCTGACACTTTGCTTACCATGGTCCGATAAGTGATAGATGGCCTTTAAGTAGTTTTCTTCGACAAGACTAAACATAGGACTTGTATTGATTCAAGTCACGAATATAGGGTTTAGATTAGTCTAAAAAAAATATACATACTATCTAAACCAAGAAATTTTGAGAATAAATAATTTAAAAACAACTGGTTAGCAGCGGCAAATAATTTTTTTAGATGTGTCTAAATTGTCTTCGGTCAGCTTTTCCAAGAGCTTAATAAGCTTTGGTTCTTCGCTTTTCCAGAGGCTCATGGAGGTGTCTCCTTCTGTGTAGAATTGACTATTGGTCATCGCCTGAAGTGTTTGTTTGGCAGAGAAATTCTTCGGCTCTACTACTATGGCAGCATTGAATTGTGCACAGTATGAGACCCATGTTGGGTTATTGAGTAATAGGATAGGAAGTTGGTTTGCTGTGTATTCAAAAATCCTTGTCAACAGCTTCTCATCGTTCATACCCCGGTTGGGCTTTTTCAATACAAAACCAAAGCTGGCTGATTGAATGGCTGCTATAATTTCGGCATGGGGAACTAAGTGATCTCCTCCATTGAGTGCTATAAAATCAAAGTCTTTAATTTCTTCCCTTAAGCGAATCAAATCCTGTTTTAAAGCGCAATACCCTACTATCTGTAGTCTGATGCGTGGTTCTAACGCATGAAGGGTTTTGGTAATGTCTATCGCTTCGAAAACTCCGTTTGAGTCGGCAATGGTGCCTGTAAAGACTAAATCAATGGTATCGTTATTCGTTTGCCGCTGTGGAAGCGGCCGAGAGGCTGCGTATTTATTTTCAATGACGGTGATGTTCTTTGAGAGAAAGGGAAGTTGCTTTTCGTAGATGCGTTCTGCCAAAATGTAATGAGCCACTAAGGGTTTTGAACACCATTCTTTCAGTCTAATCCAGCCAGCTAGCATAGGCCTGATCAACAGGGGGAATACCTTGGTATTGCGCACGTTCTTTGCATAGTTTTCACGGATATCGTAGAGAAATACACCACCAAATAATATTTTGTATAAAGATGTAACTATCAGTAATTCATGGGTATTAACTATTAGTATTTGAGGTTTTACTTTAATATAGATTTTAATGACTTTCCAAGGTTGTATCAACCTAGAGAGACTTAGTCTATTGAAGGGTTTTAATGGGTGATAAGTGATGTGTTCTGCACTCCTTGCATTTTTTGAATCAAAGCCTATGATATTAATATCATATTTACTTGTTTCAGCCATTGAAAGACCAAACTTTTCAGACATCCGTGTGTCGTCAATTGGTTTGAGCAGAGAGGCAATGACTACTTTGGTCTTTTTCATTAGTATACATGAAGTTATAAATTTTCTGAAGGAATTATGGAATTGAGGGATATCATCGAGCGGGCATGGAATGACAGAAGCTTACTGAATGACAAAGAGGTTATTTTGGCTGTTAAAACTATCATTGAAGATTTAGATCGAGGTGAGCGAAGAGTTGCGGAACCGTCAGCAGACGGATGGATTGTAAACGAGTGGATCAAGAAAGCGGTAATATTATACTTCCCGATCCAGAAGATGCAAACCATTGAGGTGGGTCCATTCGAGTTTCACGACAAGATGAAATTAAAAACGGGCTACGCTAAAAAAGGCGTTCGCGTAGTACCGCATGCCATTGCTAGGTATGGTGCTTATGTGAGTAAAGGAGTCATAATGATGCCGTCTTACGTGAATATAGGTGCTTATGTAGACGAGGGTACAATGGTAGATACCTGGGCAACTGTTGGCAGTTGTGCTCAAATCGGTAAAAACGTTCATTTAAGTGGAGGTGTAGGTATTGGAGGGGTGTTAGAGCCGCTGCAAGCAGCACCTGTCATTATTGAAGATAACGCCTTTATTGGTTCTAGATGTATTGTAGTTGAGGGGATTAGAATAGGCAAGGAAGCCGTTCTCGGTGCTAACGTAACCTTAACGGGTAGTTCTAAGATTATAGATGTTACAGGTGACGAGCCTGTGGAATACAAAGGCTATGTACCAGATAGATCGGTAGTTATACCGGGTAGCTATGTTAAGAAATTTCCGGCAGGTGAGTTTAATGTGCCTGCAGCACTGATCATTGGTCAAAGAAAAGCCAGTACGGATTTAAAGACTTCTCTCAATGATGCATTGAGAGAAAATGATGTGGCGGTCTAGTTTAAGACTCGGCTACATCATTTCAATCAGAAAGGCCTTCTCCATCAGAGAGGGCCTTTCTGGTTCTTTTTTGAGGGTATGACATTTCAAAATAGTATCAATTTAAACAGCAGAGGTAAGTCCTGCGTTATTTTACAATGAGTTCTTTTATGCTCACATGAGTTTTTTTATGCAATGTATTCACATACATTTGCGGTCGCATATTTGAGGAGGTATGAAAATGATTAAAAAGTCACTCAGCATATTGTTGATTACAGCGTTCACTGTAGCGTTAAGTGCTTGTGGTTCAGGACTGACAACTGAAGCGGATGGCTTATTCCGTGATGGTAAATACAAAGAGGCTATCGAAGCCTATAATGAATATCTGGCCACTAAGCCGAAGGATATTAAGTCAATTTATAACCGAGGCCGAGCCTACGAAGAGATTGGTCAAATCGAAAACGCAAAGGATGATTTTATCCGCGTATTAGACATTGATAATAAAAATGTTAAAGCCAACCTAAGTATGGCGCAGTATTGGTACAACAAGAAAGATTACAATAAGGCTATTGCTTTCAGCGACAAGGTGATAGCAACAGACGGCAGAGAGTCTATGGCCTATTTGATTAAGGGAAGATGTCTTCACCAGAAATCACTCTTCGATGATGCCAAGAAGAACTACGATTTAGCCATTGATTTTGATCGCAAGAATGCAGAGGCCTTCTTATACAGAGGCGCATTAAAGATTGTTTTTAATCAGAAAACAGGAGCTTGTAATGATTTAAACAGGGCTTTGGCTCTAGGTGCTGATGAGGCAAAATCTGCCTTGGCTAAGCATTGCAAGTAGAATTTATCCACAGTCATTTCTAGGTTTAGTCTTTGGAATTCTTTTTTTTCGAAGTGTATAAATGGATGCAACCTTTTGTGAGCGGTTTACATCTATCATTAAGTACATAAACTCAAATCAAAAATGAAAAATCTAACAACAACTATCAAAGTAACAGTTTGCGCATTTTTATTCTTAGCGGCACTGACCTTAAACGCAGATGAAGTATCACAACAGACTAAATATAACCCTTCTGGTACGTGGGACTACGAGGTTGAAACGCCTGACGGTAATTTGACAGGTGAAATGACTGTTAAGCTTGAAGAAGGTGAGTATGAAGTTGTCATCATGACTGATGTCTATGGTAACTTGACCTTAGAAGATGTGACATTTGAAAAAATGTTAATGGAGGGCTCTATCTCTGTTGAAGGACAATCAATGTCTATCGAATTCAAATTTGATGGTGATGATATGGAAGGCGCTGTTTACACAGGAGAGGACGAATTGGCAATCACTGCTGAAAGACAAAAATCGAAATAAGGCATAAACAGATATTATAGAAAAGGGGAGTCGACTGACTCCCCTTTTTTTATGCATCATTATCTAGTTACTCCTTGAACCATAAACTCTTATTGGTATTACCTTCTAATAGGTCTTCAAGATCATCTGGCATTGAAGGGAAAAAGTCTAAGCCAGACAAGGTCTCTATCTGATCGATTGTGACTATAAAAGTTTCGAGCGATTCACCACTCTTTTCATTCTTCAATAAAAAGGCAATGGCCTTAATTTCGGGTTTCTGTATGTCTAGTATGATTTTGTAATAGTACTCTGGAACAGATATTTCATTGTCTCCTATTGTAGTAAACTGTTTGTTTAAAATAGGTCCTGTAACTACATATATTTCAGTGTTTTCCATTGACCATTTTCTCACCTGATCTTCTAGTTTTTTCCAAACGCCTCTATTAAAGGAAGCTACCTGAGGACTCATGTTACTCATATAGAATGTTTGCGAAAGCGCAAACTCATCGTAGGAGAAATCTGCAGCTGGCGCTAAATGTCCACGATCGTACCCTTTCCCTTTGTAGTCTGACAGTTCAGCAGAACCAGTTCTTACCCTAGGGTCTTTTCTGAAGTCATCTTTGCGCTCATACTTCTCTTGGGTAAGGCTGTCGGCTACTAGTTTATAAGCTACCCATATGGCTTGTTCATGTGTCTCACTATATCTCAGTGTGTAATAGGGTCTTTCTATTATCGCCTCGTTAGTGGTGTAGGCTGGCCACATAAAATCAAAAGCCTTGGTAAAGTAGAGGTCGAATGCCTCTTCATCTATAGTTACCTCCTGAATCGGTTTATTTTCGCTTGACTCAGGGCTTGAAACAGCCTCTGTTGGTGAGCTTTCGGGTAGCGATTCACTGCCTTTGAATGACGGTAACTCAAGGTTTTCTATGGCTTCGGGAACAAGTCTACCTTCATTAATAGCAAGTCCTGCATACCCCAAAGCAAGTAGAATGAGCATGCCCATGGTGAACTTACCCAAGTTCAGACCCTTTCCTTTTGTGGTTTTCTTGACAGCGCTAGTCCTTTTTGTTGTGGGTTTCCGCCTGCTAGGAATAGACTTTTTAGCCATGTGGTTTTTTTGCAATGATAACCATTATTCACCTTTCTGTGCGTCAGTATTTTGCTAAATTACATATCATTTAAACCACAAAACCAAACCACCAATGAGAATAGCCTTCAATCAAAGGATTGGAAGAAAACTCACCACTTTTTTATCGCTGGGTATTTTTCTGATGAGTCAGTCTTCAATGGCGCTAGCACCGTTGCAAGATGATAAAGACACCACCAAAAAAGGACAGACAACTTATAAGGAGCTGCCTTTAAAGGCCGAAAGAACTCTGAAGTTTAATACTACAGAGGGAACTTGGATATCCGTGGACATTAGTCCTGATGGTAAAACCATCATTTTCGATATGCTTGGAGACCTGTATACGATGCCGTTTGCTGGCGGAAAAGCCACACGATTGACAGATGGAATGGCTTATGACACTCATCCTAGATACAGTCCTGATGGCAAACACATTGCTTTTACTTCCGATAGAAGCGGAAGCGAGAATGCCTGGCTTATGGAACTGGAATCGAAAGAATTCACCCAAATCACCAAAGGTAATAATGAGTGGGTTCAGTCGGCAGAATGGTCGCCAGATGGTGATTATGTAGTTGTATCCAAAGGAAGAAGAAGCTTCAAGCTTTTTATGTATCATAAAGATGGAGGCGGAGGCTTTCAGTTAATTAAGAGTCCGTCAGGGTTGAAAACCGTGGAGCCAGCATTCAGTGCAGATGGTAGGTTTATCTACTATTCTCAACGAAATGGAGCCTGGAATTACAATGCTCAGCTACCACAATATCAAATCGGTGTTTACGACCGTGACAATGGCCAGAATGCTACCGTTACCTCTCGTTATGGTTCGGCATTTACGCCAACGCTCTCTCCTGATGGTAAATGGATGATTTATGGTTCGCGCTTTGAAGATGAAACCGGTTTGATCCTACGAGACCTTGCATCGGGCGATGAAAGCTGGTTGGCATACCCAGTGCAAAGAGACGAGCAAGAGTCAATCGCACCATTAGGTGTATTGCCTGCCATGTCTTTTACGCCAGACAGTAAGCAAGTTGTAGCCTCTTGGGGAGGTAAACTTTACAGAATAGCAGTTTCAGGTGGAAGCGCGGTCGAAATCCCTATTGATGTTGATGTTGAACTAGAAATGGGGCCTCGCTTAAAATTCGAATACCCAATTTCTGACGATAAAGAAATGATTGTTACCCAAATTAGGGATGCTGTGCCATCTCCTGATGGTACCAAAATAGCTTATACCTCTCTGAATAGTCTATATGTGAAGGAGCTACCTAATGGTGAACCTAAGCGCCTGACCAGCATGGAAATGACCGAAGCACAGCCTACTTGGTCTCCTGATGGTAAGTCAGTGGCTTTTGTCACATGGGCAGACGCTGATGGTGGTGCTATGTACAAAGTGAATGTAGATGGCCGTCCTCGGCCAGTGAAGCTTACAAGTCAGTCAGCTATTTATGGAACACCAGCTTGGAACAAGAATGGTAGAATCGTTTTCACTAGAGGAAGTGCCCAAAACCTGAAGGATGCAGCTGGACCAGGTGCGCCTAGGGCAGCGGAAGATTTATGTTGGATTTCTGCCGAAGGCGGAGAGATTAATTTTATCATGAAGACAAGAGGAAAGGGGAGTCCTCACTTTGTGAATAGTGACGATCGTATCTATCTCAGCGGATTTCAAGGTTTGAGTTCTGTAAGATGGGATGGAACAGATGAAAAGAAAATTATCTCGATAACTGGAATCACTACCTATGGATCTAATCCAGCCGATGGGCATGGTAATGATCATGTAATTGATCCGTGGGCCGAAGAAGGAGAGAACGCCTCTTTGCAAGAAGGAGAGGGCTGGAGAGAGAACAGCCCTCCATCAAGAGCCGCAGCTATTTTTATGGCCCCCGAAGGAGACAAAGCGATGGCTTTGATCAATAATCATATTTATGTGGTAACAGTACCTAAGCTTGGTCAAACACCGACCATTTCAGTGGCTAACCCTTCAAGTGCTCAGTTTCCATCATGGCAACTGACTGAACTGGGTGGTGAGTTTCCTGCTTGGTCTAGCGATGCTAAGAAAGTACACTGGTCCTTGGGTAAGTCACACTTTATTTATGACTTAGACGAAGCTAAAGCATATACAGACAGTGTGGCTACCGCGAAAAAAGCAAAGGCTAAGGCAGATGAGGCCATGACAAAAGAGGAGAAGGAAAAACAGAAAGCCGATAAAGAGGCCGAAGAGAAGGCTAAGTCTGATGAAGAAAAAGCTGCTGAAAAAGAGGCAAAGGAGAATGAAGGTTACCATCCTGAGGAGATTGAGGTGATAATGAAAGCTACCAAAGACATTCCTGATGGTACGGCATTGTTAAAAGGAGCACGTATTATTACAATGAATGGAGACAAGGTTATTGAGAATGGTGACATTTTGATCGAGAATGCTCGAATTAAGGCTGTTGGGGAATCAGGAACACTGACAGTACCAAGGCGAGCCAAGGTGATTGATATGGCCGGTAAGACGATCATTCCTGGTATGGTAGATACACATGCACACATGTGGCCTGCTTGGGGTCTTCACAAGACGCAAGTTTGGGTTTATGCTGCCAACCTAGCGTATGGAGTAACAGCCACACGCGATCCGCAAACTGCGACTACGGATGTATTGACTTATTCTGACATGGTAGAGACAGGAGATATTCTTGGGCCAAGAGTTTACTCAACTGGTCCTGGTGTGGGTTATTGGTCTTATAACCTCAAAAGTCTTGAGCAAACCAAGAAAATCCTAAAG
The DNA here is from genome assembly GCA_965284605.1 of Cyclobacteriaceae bacterium. Classification (GTDB taxonomy): domain Bacteria; phylum Bacteroidota; class Bacteroidia; order Cytophagales; family Cyclobacteriaceae; genus Roseivirga. The sequence continues at coordinate 4,287,854 of OZ260101.1, read as the reverse complement.
CAATACAGCGAGTACTATAATACCAAGACCATCAAGATGTACTTGGTCGGTAACCGTAAGCACAGACAGTGGATTCTTCAAGCCGCTAAAGAGCAGAAACTGATGCCTACTACTGAAGGTGGTTTGGATTTCAAACTGAACATGACACAGCTAATCGATGGTTATCCGGGTCATGAACACTCTTTCCCAATCGCACCGCTATACAGAGATGTGATTCATTCGGTGGCAGAATCTAAGATGGCCTACACCTCAACGCTTTTAGTATCTTATGGTGGTCCTTGGGCGGAGAACTATTACTATTCTAGAGAGAACCCTTACCATGATGTAAAGCTGCAGCGTTTTACTCCGTATTCAGAATTGGCCCAAAAGTCTAGAAGAAGACCAGGGTGGTTTATGGACGAAGAGCACGTATTCCAGAAGCATGCGGAAGGTGTTAACGCAATTGTTGAGGCTGGTGGTATTGCAGGCGTGGGTAGCCACGGCCAGTTACAAGGCCTCGGATTCCACTGGGAACTTTGGTCAGTGGCTTCTGGTGGCATGACTAACCTGAATGCGCTGAAAACAGCTACAATACTTGGAGCTACTGCGCTAGGGCTTGAAGGCGATATCGGATCGATAGAAGCCGGTAAATTGGCTGATTTGGTAATTCTGGATGCTAATCCATTGGACAACATCAGAAATACAAACAAGATTAGTCATGTGATGAAGAACGGTCGTCTTTATAATGCCAATACTTTGGACGAAGAGTATCCGAGAAAGAAGAAGGCAGGGCCATTCTACTGGCATTCTGAAAAGCCAGTGAATCTGCCTGGGCTGAAGAAGAAGTAGTGAATTCTTGATTGATTTTTAATGAATTAGAAAAAGCCAGTTTCAGATATGAAACTGGCTTTTTTTGTATGTTGTAAATGGATTAGATTGAACTATCAACGTTCAGGTTTAGTATCATAATAATACACACATCATGGTTTCGAGAATAGTTTTTTTATTAGCATTTTTCTCTATCACATTTATTCAAGTTCAGGCTCAAAAGCAATCTTTGGTTACTTACAAGGACTTTTCGATCGTTGAGCCAAAGGTTTTAAGACATGCTAGTGTTGCTATCCTAGACCCAATTACTCCTTCCTCAATTCACCTCTTGGACTCCTTGGTAATGGTAGTTGATCAGAATATGGATTATGCCATAAGTTTCTATCGGCTAAAAGATTGGTCGATTAAAGCCAAATATGGTAGAAGAGGTGATGGCCCTGCTGAAATGAGAAAGCCAAAGTTTCATGGTCAGGTGACCAAAGATCAAAATAATGAGGTTTATCTCTGGTTCTCGGATTACAGGACTTTTCAAATGAAGAAGTTAAGCGTCATGAAGATGATAGCCGATGAACAAACCGAACCTGAAGTGACACAGCGGTTACCACCAGAGATAGCATGGTTTTATGATGATATTTTTTCCCTTTCCGACAACGAGTTTATAGGTTCAGTAGTAGGTGATCCGCTTGAAGATTCTAAGAATAAAGATGCTGGTCGATTCTTTTACCTTAAAATGGAAGATGAATCGCTTCAATGGGTGCCAAATTTCCCGAAACAGAAACTAAAGGTGCCCGCGGAAAAGATAGGATACCTCTATTCTTCAGTTTCTACCATGAATCCAAAGACTGGTCAATTGGCTTCCGGGATGAAATTCTTTGATAGATTTGATCTCGTAGATGTAAAGAATAATAGTGTTTTGACCGTAGTTCAAGAAAATAAATCAGATGTTGAAGAGGTAGATTTAGTCGATAGGAAAGGGAGGCTTATTCCTCCTAAAACAAAGTACTACTATGTTCAGGTCTATAGTACTGAGAATTATGTTTACTTACTCTATTCGAATCTTACGGAACAAGAAGGCAACGATTTTTTCAATGGGACTCGCACTGATGTTAAGAAACCTCAGCTCCATGTTTTTAATTGGAAAGGTGCCGCAGTTTATAAGGCTACGCTGGATAAAGTTGGAGTAGCTGATTTTTTCGTAGACGAACGTACTTGGACAGTTTATTTCAGAGATACGATGTCTGAAAACGAAGAAGAGATATTTGTCAAATACAAGCTCAACCTACTGGAGGGTCTCAACCGTTGACTTCGGAGCGGTGTTATTGGTGGCTATTTACCACTTGCCCACGTTCAGATGGCTTTAGCGATCACTTGCAGTAAATGCTGGTCTTTTGAAGGTAAAAGCCCGATTATTCAATAAGATTACTGATGATGATACTATCAGGTCGGGGCATAAAAAAGCTCATTCGATCTATCGAATGAGCCTTTAAATTTTAGTGATTATGTCCTTTACTCACTCCTTAACTTCTGTGCTGGATTAGCAGTAGCTGCCTTGCGGGCATGATAACCCGTAGTAAGCACGGTGACCAGGATAGTGCCTATCAGAACTGTCGCAAATATTGTAACGCCTGGTGTGATGTGGAATTGGAAATTTCCCAGCCAATCCATCATAGAAAAATAGCTTAATATGGAGGCCGGTATGGCGGCAATGACGATAAGGATAATGAAATCCTTAATAAGGAGATTAATTAGCCCTTGCGTTTTAGCACCAAGCACTTTTCTTATGCTTATCTCTTTTGATCGTTGCTCAGCTGTGTACGAAGCCAAGCCTAGCAAGCCTAAACAAGCGATTAAGATTGTCATGCCAGAAAAGCCCAAGAACAATTGCCCACGGATTTGATCCTCTTCGTAATTCACCATGAATTCCTCATCGATAAACACATAGTCAAATGCGGTGGTAGGGTAGGTTCTTTCCCATGCGGCTGCGATAAAATCAATGGTGGCAGTGACGTCTCCTGTGATCTTAACAATAGCAGATGGGTTTAAGCGACTTGGCATGAACATTAAGGCTGATATAGGTTCGTAGAGTGATTTTTGATGAAAATCTTTGACCACGCCTACGACAAGGGCAGAAGGTATGGAGTCATTTCCAGACAAATTCACTTTTTTACCGATTGGGTTTGTCCAGTTCATTCTACGAACCATGGCCTCATTCACCATTACCGCTTGAGAAGAATCGGAGGGATAATCCAATGAAAAATTCCTTCCTTCAACTACCTCAACACCTAGTGTAGTAAAGTAATCATAGTCAACCCGATAATTGTCTAATCCCCGTGGGTCCATTGGGCCTTCTTCCGTCTCAATAGAGAAGACATTTTTACCATGACCATTGCCAGGGGTTGAGCTTGAAGATCCTGTACCACCGATATTGGGGTTTTGTACTAACTCATTTTTAAGCACGTTCCATTTAACTACATCCGCTCTACTTCTAAAGTCGATTTGCATCATCTGTTCTTTATCAAAACCTAAATCTTTATTCCGAATGAATTGCATTTGACTGTAGATAACCATGGTTCCAATCAGCATGAAGATAGAAATCGCAAATTGAATTGTTACCAAGGATTTCCTTAATAGCTTACTGCCAGATTTGCCTCCACCTCCTTTAAGGACGGTCGCTGGCTGAAAAGAAGACAGAAAGAAAGCTGGGTAGCAGCCACCCAGAAATCCCGTAATAAAAACGATCCCGATGATCGCCAAAATAACGTTGGTGTCAAGCAACCCTTCGATCATCAGATCAGTACCCACGATGTTGTTTATCACAGGTACAACAAGGATCATTATGAGAATACTTAAGGCTAATGATATGATTGTTATTAGGATTGATTCTGTTAAAAACTGACCTATCAGGCTATTCCTTTGGGCCCCCATTACTTTTCTTAAGCCCACTTCCATAGATCGTTTAGTCGATCTAGCGGTTGCCAAGTTCATATAGTTAATGCTGGCAATAATGATAAGGAAAATGGCGATTGCGGTGAATATCCGAACATATTCAATGTCGCCTGATGCTACTGCTTCACCTTCAAAGTCTGGATTCAAATGAATACTCTTAAGTGGTAGAGGTATCATTTTAACCTTGATGTTAAGCGGGTCGAATACCGGAGCTATATATCTGTTGACAGTCGAATCAAGTTTAACCTGTAAGGTTTCTTGTGTCACACCTTCGTTTACTAAAACATAGGAATAAACGCCCCAGCCGCCCCAGCCCATATCTTCTCCAGGGAATGTTGTTTTCCAAGAGATCAAAGCTTCAGCGATTAGATGAGAAGTTTGAGGCTGGTCTTTATAAACGCCTGTAACTTGCAGGGACATTTCTCTATTACCACCACTTTTTATGGTTTGACCAATTGGGTCTTCATTTTTGAAGATTTTTGCGGCCATGGATTGATTGATGACGATTGAATTTGGTGCCTCTAAAGCAGTTTCAGGGTTTCCAGCAACAAAATCATAGTCAAAAAGCTCAAAAATCGTTGAGTCAGCGGCATAGACATTGTCTTGAAAGTAGTCAACCTGATCCAATGTAAATCGCATACCACCTTGTCCACTTAAACCCGACATTCGTGCAGCCTGAACTACCTCTGGGTTTTCATTCTTTACCGTAAATGCAGCCCTAGGTGTCATGTTTGCCCACTTAAAGGCATTGTCAGGCTCAGTGATTTCTGTGGAAAGCCGATAGATTCGATCCGCTTTTGAGTGCTGCTTATCGAAACTTGTTTCGTGAAAAGTGTAAAGCAGAATGATTAAACTGGAAGCAATTCCGACTGTCAGGCCGATAATATTGAGGGCAGTATAACCAGGTTGTCTGCGTAGGCTGCGAAATGCAACCTTAAGATAATTTTTTAACATGAGTTGTTGTTTGAGTGATGACGTTGCAAAGTATCAAATGGTTTTACGAACCAAAAATTAAAGATACGTAACCTCTAACGGAATTAGTCATTGTAAGTTCTAAAACGTTAATATTCTTTCAAGGCAATAACCTACGATAAGTCAGAGTATAGCGCTTTTGATCAGGATAAAACAATAAAGAGGTTTGCTTTGATTAGATATAATTGATAAAATCGTCATAGTATTTTTAATAACACACTCAATATACATGGCATGTCAGAAAAAGGAACTAATGCAATAATTCTTGATACTTCCGAATTAATCAAAGGGCTTGAAGCTTTAGCATATCCTCGGTCAGAATGGAGATTGGATAAAGGAACAAATATGTATTCGGCCTTAAGGCTCAGTTATCATCTGATGACAAGAGATCATATCTACTATGATGGGAAAGTTAGAGAAGAAAACGATAAAAGGATTGAGGCGGCCTTAGCGGAAATTCAAAAGAAATCAGATAATGACATTGTGAATGAATTGCGCCAAAGAATAAAAGGCAAGTCTTTTGAAAAGCATGATGAAAAGACATTTGCAGGCAAAGCAATTAAAGATTCAGTTAATTATTTTCAGGATAGCGCTGAAACGGGGCTTTTAGATCGCTTTAACCAGTTTAAGTTTGGCTCTGGTTTGAGTCAGTTAGATAAATATCTTTTCAACCCTATCAGAGATGGATACTCATCACAACAATTGCTAGACCATATTTTTGAAGAAAGAAAGCTTACAGGTAGGCGATTTTATGTTTCAATTTTTGAAAATGAAGAGATAATCAATCGACTTAAAGGCTGGATAAAGAATAACGAAGTCAGGGCAGAGGACTTTAATTTGATGTTCACAATGTTCAGAACTAAACTAGCTGAAACAAAGAGCATACATCTTTGGCAACAAGATGAGGAGGGAGAGTATTTTTATGAACCAGACAGGTTACGTGGAGAACTCTTGAAGAGCATACCAATGCATAATGAGAGAAAAGTCAATTATGCTAAAGTTCTGGACGAAGCGATGCACAAGGTTTGGCTATCAAAGAATAATTTCGTTTTCAAAAATGAGGACATTGAAATACCCTCAATTCTAAACCTACCTTTATACGAGGAGAATAGGCAAGATTTTCTGAAAGCAGTTTTGGATTTCAATCGATCTGAATTTAGAAAACAGTATGATCAGGCCAAAGCGTTGATCATGAAAACAAAGATTCAAAACATAGGTGAGACTCAAAAAAACCTTGAAACTGCTTTAAGAAGTGCCCATGGAAAGAGTAAAATTCTCAGTGACTCGGGCAACTGGGTGTTTTTATCAGAGGGCCAAGACCTAGCAAAATTCTTGCTTTCCACCACCAAGGAACTTGGTGAAGATTTAGCAACGGAAGGTTCGGTTACTGGTTTACTAGGAGCGGTGACAAGGTTGACAATTAAACTACGGGGCAAAGGAGTTAGAGCGGGTACTAGAATTTACAAATCATTTGGTGATGATATTGTTAGTATGTCTCGGGATGACAGAAATATCAAGCTATATGAAATTTTCTCCTAGCGAAATAATTAACGTTCAGCAGCTGCTTTAATGTCTTCTAAATCCTTTTTAAGAGCTTTTTGTGTGGCGTTTTTGAACATCCAGCCTAAAACGGTAGACATAAATTTTGCCCCAAAGGTTACCGGTGTTCCATTAAAGCTCATGTTCAAAATAGTGCCGTTATCAGTTTCATCCACCCATAACCTCGAAATATAGATGGCTCCGTGACTTTCTGCTCGTGTTTGATAGTGCTGATTTTCTATAGATTCAGTAATCCACATGATCTCAGTAGCTTGTTTCCCAAACATCGTTCGAGTTTCTTTCCATTTAAGGCCTAGTAAACCTTCAGTCGGTTGTTCTAAGACTTCTATGCTTTCAATAGCGGAAATGTTGTCCTTAGAATTTTCAATATCACTAATAATGGTCCATACCTTTTCCTTTGGCGCTTTAATCTCAATTTGGGTTTTAAATTCCATCTGTTATCGGTTTAGTCTTTTGTAATAATGATGCACAATTTGATTCTAACCTTTTTTGGTTGTTAAGCTAAATGTCCAGAAGTTAACGAAAACGGCACTCATACTTTAGTCTGAATTTACGTTTTATCACCAAAATTGACTCAGTGATCACTAATTCTAACAAAAAAATTAAGGGTTATTGAAATCATGAGCACACGACTTCGATAACCCTATCAGTACTAGTTTACTTAAACCTCAACAGTCTTCCATTTTCCTTTTCTGAATAGCCAAATAGATACCAAGGCTATCAAAATTTCGGCTAAGGTGATGGCTACAAACACACCCAACGGCCCCCAATCAAAAGTAAAAGCGGCCATGTAGGCAAAAGGTAACTGGAATACCCAGAAACAGAAAAAGTTAATTACCGTAGGCGTTTTGGTATCCCCAGCTCCGTTGAAAGATTGTGTAACCACCATGCCGTAAGCATAGAATACATAACCTGCCGTAATAACTTGTAAACTGAGTGCTCCATTTTTAACCACTTCCTCAACATCACTGAACAAGCCCACAATAAAATCTGCAAAGAAGAAATAGATCAGCGAAATGATCAGCATAAGAATGGCGTTATACTGCCCCGTTTTCCATACGGAGGTTTCGGCACGTTCAGGTTGTTTTGCACCCAAGTTTTGCCCCACAAGTGTTGCCGCTGCATTGCTCATTCCCCAAGCCGGCATTAAGGTAAATAGCATTACACGAATAGAAATGGTATAGCCTGCTAACACATCGCTACCGAATTCGGACATGATGCGCATCAGAAATACCCAACTGGATGTACCAATAAGGAACTGGCCAATACCACCGAGTGAAACTTTAATCAAGTTCCACATCACGGCTAGATTGATAACAAAATCCTTAATACCAATTTTTATCCGACTCCACCCGAAGAATAGGATCATAAATTGACCTATGACGGCAACACCGCGACCAATAGTAGTGGCTATGGCAGCTCCTTCAACACAGTACGCAGGAATTGGTCCGAGGCCAAAAATGAAAATGGGATCTAAAATGATATTCAATCCATTTGAGAGCACCAAAGTCCACATGGCCACCGATGCATCACCGGCACCTCTAAATACAGCGTTGATTAAGAATAGCATCATGATGGTAATATTACCACCTATGAGTATCCTCGTATAGCCATAGCCTTCTTCTATTAAGCTTTCTTCACCACCCATTAGCCCTAAAATCTCTTTAGGGTAAATGATACCGAAGGCTCCAATGATTAAGGCAACGGTGGCGCCAATAAAGATCGCCTGGACTGCGGCTTTCGCTGCACCAGCTTTGTCTTTTTCGCCAATACGCCTGGCTACAACAGCGGTTGCAGCCATACTTAAGCCAATGGCAACTGCGTATAATAGTGTAATGACAGATTCTGTTAAACCAACAGTGGCTACAGCATTTACTGAAATTCGAGAAACGAATATGATATCGACTAAGGCAAATGTCGATTCCATCAACATTTCCAAAATCATGGGAATGGAAAGCATGAATATAGCCTTCCGAATGCTTCCACTAGTAAAATCTTCTTGTTTACCAGCTATGGCCATTTTAAGGTATTGCCAATACCTGTATATCTTATTATGGGATGGTTTCATCTTTGAGAATTAAGAGCGTGTTAAAAAATAAAAGTGGGGATGCTCGTAAGTTGCTTAGCAACTCACGTCCATAGGCAGTTCCAGATTGACTGGCGATATGAACGTAGTAATTCTCATAACTTCATGATGATACAAAGCAATGGTAATTAATTAGGATTTCAAAATCATGATTGGGAAAGGAGTAATTTTTTAAGCTTTTTCATCCCTGAAGTGGCTGTTTCGGGCAAATAAATAATCTCACTATGTTGGCTAGGTGGGTTAGGGTCTATCAAATACTTCGTGCAATTAGCTGTGACAAAGTCAATTAAACTTGCCGCTGGATAGACTTGCATTGAGGTGCCCACGACTAAGAATAAGTCCGCCTGACAAGTTAGTTCAATGGCGGGTTCCATCACGGGTACTGATTCACCGAACCATACAATGTTGGGTCTTAGCTGACTGCCTTCTTCGCAGAGGTCACCTATGTTTAGTGGCCAATCATTCATTTGGTAAACTAAGTTCTCATTGGCAGTACTTCTAGACTCGAACAGTTGGCCATGTAAGTGCAAAACCCTAGAACTGCCTGCTTTTTCATGGAGGTTGTCAACGTTTTGGGTGATGATTTGGACATCGAAGAACTTCTCTAATTCAGCAAGGATGCTGTGGGCGTCATTCGGTTCAGCCGTTAAGGCTTGCTTTCTGCGCTGGTTATAGAAGTCTAGCACTAAGTGTGGATTGGCAGACCAGCCTTGCGGGGATGCTACTTCCATTACATCATGACCTTCCCAAAGACCGTTGGAATCTCTGAAGGTTTTTAAACCACTTTCGGCACTAATTCCAGCTCCTGTTAGGACAACCAGTTTTTGCATTTGTTCAAATGTTGAGTGATTTACAATAGACTTTCGGGGAATGATATTGACGTTGCTTAACCAATTTTTAACTCATCTTTATTTTCTAATAAAACATTGATAATGAATTGAATATGTTCTGTTATATCAAGTTCTAGTAAGTCAACTCCAGCTTGGATTTCATCTCTTTCTACTTTGGCTGCGAAGCTCTTTTGTTTCAGTTTCTTCTTGACCGATTTTGGAGTAAGCCCAACAATACCGTCTGGTCTCACTTGGCAGCAAGCAACTATGAATCCTGTAAGTTCATCAGAGGCGAGCAAGGCCTTACTGAGTAGCGTATCATAGGAGACTCCCCATTTGGTGTAATGGGCAGAAATGGCATGCGCAATTTTCTCTTCATCTTTTTCGCGAAGCATGCCCACAATTTTATTCGGGTGCTCTTCTGGGTAAGCTTCATAGTCGGCATCATGAAGCATTCCTGTAATGGCCCATTCCTCCGAATCTTCATTAAAGTGTTTGCCATAGGCCTCCATGACCAATTCTACGGTTCTTGCATGGCGCAAAAGGCTTTCACCTTTAGTCATTGAAAATAGGATGCTTTGGGCTTCTGCTTTTGTCATTTGGATTTGCTGAGATGTTCTTTGAAAAAGGAGGTTATGACTAGCTTAAAATCTGGGTTTAAGGGTAATTCGGGATTACCATAGGTAGCAATATTAGCCATGCGCTCGGCAGGAGCGTTTTTTAAGACATGGTTCATTCCGTCTATGATGATGATGCGTGATGCCGGATTGGCTGCTTTAAGCCTGTTGGCATCGTCCATAGTAACTTGAATGTCAGTGGTGCCATTAATTACCATAGCGGGCATATCTAGTTTTTTAAACTCTTCCTGAGGATTATACTTTAACCAAGAAGACATAAAAGGCTGAATGCTCGGACGGAAGAGGCTGGCAAAGTATTGAGGGATTTCATTCACTTTATTCCCTTTTTGTAGTTCGTCCATGATGTTTTTGGCTTCTTCTATAATGGTAGGAGGGTTGGCTGGGTTTGATCTGAGTTGGCCCATTATAGTTTCTCCAATATTTAATGACGGTCCAGCAATGGATACGAATGCTCCAGCAGATTTCTCCTCGGCCACCCGCATTCCAATTAGTGAGCCTTGGCTATGGCCTGCGATACCTATTTTTGTAAATCGCTTCTGCTTAGATAAGTAGTCGTACCACTTGCTCGCATCAGCAATAAAATCATCGAAAATCAGGTCTTGTTCATGTTTGCCGGCAGACTGGCTTAATCCCATTCCACGCTTATCATACCTCAAACTGGCAATCCCTTGTTCTGCCAAGGCTTCGGCTAGCATCTTAAGCGAATTGTTTTTGCCAGGTATGGTTCCTGAATTCCCGTCTTTATCGGTTGGGCCAGAACCCTGAATAATCAAGACGACAGGAAACTTATCTCTTTTCTTACCCTCAGGCATCATAATGATACCCCCAAGGTTTCCGTTTTCTACAGCGAGGGTTACTTCCTGTTCTTGATAAGTCTGAGACTTAAGATAGGAGGGTGTTGTTGCTATTAGTAAGCAAAGGATGATAAGCTTTTTCATAGTGTTTTGTTACTGAAATGTACTAAAATCAGTGCGAACTATGAAAAATGGATTGAATAGAAGACTTACTTCTTTTTTGCTCGTGTCTTCTTTGCCGGCATATTCTTTTCTAGCAGTTCTTTGGCTGCTTCTAATGACATGTCCGTTACGTCTACAGTCTTAGGCAGTTCTACTTTGAATTTGCCTTTAAGGACATTATGACGTCCCCAGCGTGCTTTTTCAACTCTAATGCCTTCCTCTTCCCAATTATGGATTACTTTGTCTTTCTCCTTTTGGATTTTGTCTTCAATCAACTCGACAATGTCATCATCAGATAGATTATCCCAATCGTACTTCTTGGTGACATTGATGAACATGTTGTTCCATTTGATAAAGGGCCCGAATCTACCTTTACCTTTTTGAACAGGCAATTCGTTGTAGACATAGATTGGTGCATCTGCCGCTTCTTTCTCTTTGATCAGCACAATCGCTTCTTCCTCTGTAATACTTAGTGGATCAGCTTCTTTCGGTAAAGAGACAAACTTCTCATCGAACTTGAGATAGGGACCGAAGCGACCGATAGCAGCTACAATTTCCTTGTCATTATAAGTACCTACTTCACGAGGAAGCTTGAAAAGTTCTAGCGCTTCATCTAGCGTAATGCTTTCAATGAACTGACCTTTTTTAAGACTCGCATATTTCGGTTTTTCGCCATCCTCATCTTCAGGAGTTTCACCTAGCTGCGCGAATGGGCCATATTTTCCTAATCTTACTTGAACCGGTAAGCCAGACTCTGGATCAACGCCTAGCGGTCTGCCAGTATCAGGTCTGTCTTCACCTAAGGCTTTTTCTACCAATACATGAAACGGATTGTAGAATGCCTTGATCATTTCTTGCCAGTTCTCCTTATTGTGGGCAATTCTATCAAATTCTTCTTCTACATTGGCCGTAAAGGAGTAATCTAGCACTTCTACAAAGTGTTCCTTTAAGTAGTCATTTACTACCATCGCTATGTTGGTAGGGAAAAGCTTAGCTTTTTCAGCGCCTGTATTTTCAGCACCAGTTCTTTTACTTAATTGATCGTTTTTCAGAATCAATTCCTTGTATTTCCTTTCGGTGCCTTCTCGGTTTTCTTTAACCACATATTCTCTTTTCTGAATAGTAGAAATAGTAGGGGCATAGGTAGACGGTCGGCCAATGCCCATTTCTTCTAATTTCTTTACCAAACTAGCTTCAGTATATCGGGCAGGTGGTCTAGAGAACGTTTCCCTGGCATATAGGCTTTCCAAATCTAAGGCTTGACCAATGCTCAAGGCAGGGAGCATACCTTTGGTATCCTCCGATTGATCATCATCATCGGTGGACTCTAAGTATACCTTTAAGAATCCATCAAATTTGATCACCTCACCTTGGGCTGTGAAGACATCACTATTGGTAGATATGCCAATAGTCGCAGTAGTTTTTTCTAATTGAGCATCTGCCATTTGAGAGGCAACCGCTCGCTTCCATATTAAATCATAGAGGCGTTGCTCATCGTAATTGTTGCCAGCACTATGATGGTTGAAATTCGTAGGTCTTATGGCTTCATGTGCCTCTTGAGCACTTTGAGATTTTGTCTTAAATTTTCTCGTTTGCACATATTCTTGACCATAGGCATTACTGATTTCTGCTGTGGCTCCGTTAACAGCCTCAGTAGACAGGTTAAGAGAATCTGTTCTCATGTAAGAGATTTTCCCTGCCTCATATAATTTCTGAGCCAAACTCATAGTTCTGGATACTGAATACCCTAGTTTTCTACTCGCTTCTTGCTGTAAGGTAGAAGTGGTAAAAGGAGGTGCTGGTGTCCTTTTCGCTGGTTTGGTCACCAGGTTTTGGATTTCATAAGTAGCACCTTTACATGAATTCAAGAAGGCTTCTACTTGCTCCTCTGATTCAATTTTCTTTGGTAACTCTGTTTTAAAGGTCTTGCCGTCTACCTCGAAGAAGGCAGTGACCTTAAAGCTCGTTTTAGAATCGAATTGTACAACTTCTCGTTCTCTTTCAACGACTAGTCTTACTGCCACAGATTGCACACGACCTGCCGAAAGACCCGCTTTGATTTTTTTCCATAAGACAGGGGAAAGTTCAAAACCTACAATTCTATCTAGTATCCTTCTGGCTTGCTGTGCATTCACCAAATCAATATCGATTTCCCTTGGGTTGGCGATAGCAGTCTGAATGGCTGACTTGGTAATTTCTCTGAAAACAATACGTTTGGTATGATTAGGGTCCAGTTTTAAGGCTTCCTTTAAATGCCAGCTAATGGCTTCTCCTTCACGGTCATCATCACTAGCTAAGTAGATAGTTTCTGCTGCTTTGGATAATTTTCTGAGTGACTTTATGACTTCTTTCTTGTCGCTTGTTACTTCATAAGTAGGCTCGAAATTATTCTCAAAATCAATGGCTTTGTCGCCTTTTGGTAAGTCACGAACATGGCCATAACTCGACACCACTTTGAAGTCTTTACCTAAATAGCCTTCAATGGTTTTTGCCTTGGCGGGGGACTCTACTATGACAAGATTTTTAGACATTATCTACTTTATGTTTTTACTCAGAGCGCCCAAAGATGCGCATAAAACTTTCAAAAAAACAAACTAAACAATGTGAGTAGTTGACCGAAACATATCAAAACACGAAAATTGTCGTTGTTTTGCACATAACCGAAACAACATCGAAATGGTTAAAAACTTATTACTCATTCGACATGCCGAAGCTGAATTTCCCGATAGTGACAAAAGGGATTTTGAACGATTATTGACCAGTAATGGGAACAATCAGGCTACTATACTTGGGGAGCACATCAACAAACTACCTCTTAAGCTTGATGCTATTTATATAAGCCCCGCACATAGAACCCTAATGACGGGTAAGCTGATTGCTGAACAAATGGATTATACGCCAAGACTCATGGACGCTGAAGAATTGTATGAGGCGACTGAGAATCTCATGAAGGCTTTTGTCAGTAGGATGGATCCTCTCTTTAATAATGTGGCCATTATTGGTCATAATCCTTCAATGGCGCAACTCTTTGCTTACCTCACCATGACGGTCAGGGACTACTCCCCAGCCACTTGTGCTTGGGTTGAACTGGCGGTGGCGGAATGGACGGCAGTTTCGTCAAATACAGGTAGTTTGAAAGAATACTATTACCCCGGTATGGGCTGACGAAATTTATTTTCACATGTAGTATCAACCACTATGTTTTGTTTTAATTTTGGCGCATGGCGTCATTAGGTAGACATATTATTGTGGAGTATTATGATTGTACTCCAGAAGTTTTGAACGATGTAGTGCTCATCCAAGAAAGTATGGAAGGGGCAGCTGAAAAAGCTGGTGCTACCATCATTAACTCAACGTTTCATCATTTCTCTCCATACGGAGTTTCTGGAGTAGTTGTAATTGAAGAGAGTCATTTAGCAATTCATACATGGCCTGAGTTTGGTTATGCCTCAGTAGATCTTTTTACTTGTGGCGAAGCTGTAGACCCTTGGATATCTTATCAATTTCTGAAAGAAGCTTTCGAGGCAGGACATGGTTCTGCTGTTGAATTGAAAAGAGGGGAAATGGCCCTTCTGAAAAGAAGAGACTTTGATGTCAAGCAATTACGAGACGACAAGAGTGCGGATGATGGAAGTCCAATTCGTACCAAAGACGTGTGGTTTACCGAAAGAGATGATAAGATTGCTTTATCCATGAAACATGACGGAAAGCTCTACGATGAGCAATCTGATTTCCAAAGGGTAGAGGTTTACAATACCCAGGCTTATGGCAATATGCTAACCCTTGATGGCATGGTAATGACCACCGAAAAGGACGAATATGTTTACCATGAAATGATTACGCATATTCCTTTATTAACACATCCAAACCCGAAAAGGGCACTGGTCATAGGTGGTGGTGATGGAGGAACAGCAAGAGAAATGCTTCGTCACGAAGGACTTGATGAAGTCGTAATGGTTGAAATTGATGAGAAAGTAATAGAAGCTTGCAAAGAGCACTTGCCATCTATCGCTTCTGCCTTAGATCACCCTAAGCTGAAATTAATTGTCGATGACGGTATTAAATACGTGAAAGAAGCTGCTAGCGGCAGCTTTGATGTGGTAGTAGTAGATTCAACCGACCCAGTAGGACCTGCCGAAGGTTTATTCTCAGTAGACTTTTACAATGAAGTCTATCGTATTTTGAGTGATGATGGGATTATGATTACCCAAAGTGAGTCGCCACGATTTAATGACAAAGTATTTAGAGAAATATATGATGTCTACGGGTCTATCTTTGGGCCAGATAAGGTACACTGCTATTTAGCTTACATACCGACTTATCCTACGGGCATGTGGTCCTTCTCTTATAGCGCCAAAGGAAACGCTCATCCTTTAAAAGGATTAGACAAAGACAAAAGCCGTCAGTTCTCAGCGTCCCAAGACTTAAGCTATTACAATGATGCCATTCATGAATCTGCCTTCGCTTTACCGAACTTTGTGCGAAAAATGATTAATAAGTGAGTCAATTAGAAGATTTTAACCCAAACGCAGTCGGAATCAAAGGGACACTTTTTGGTTTACCCTTCGATACTAATACGGCCAAAGTAATTGTGATTCCCATACCGTGGGATGTGACAGTTTCTTATGGTTCGGGTACTTCCGAAGGGCCTGCGGCCATATTAGAAGCCTCTGCCCAGATTGATTATGAAATACCTACTATTTCAGATGCATGGAAGTTGGGTGTGGCTATGGCGGAGATACCTGAAGTATGGGAGTCTTTAGGAAAAGATCTGCGTGTAAAGTCTGAAATATACATTGACTGGTTAGAGAGTGGGAGTGATCCTTCTCAGCAGGATGAAATGAAAGAGCGTCTTTCAGAGATTAATACAGAGTGTGCTCAGTTAATGAAGTATGTGCAGCAAGAAACGGAATACTGGCACAGACAAGGAAAGTCAACCATTTTGCTCGGAGGAGATCACAGCACACCTTTAGGGCACATGATAGCTTGTGCCGAAAGAGAAGGAGAGATAGGTATTTTGCAGATTGACGCGCATGCTGATTTACGAGAAGCCTATGAAGGTTTTGAGTATTCACACGCCAGTATCATGCAGAATGTGCTCAAACGGGAAGAAATCACTAAGCTGGTGCAAGTGGGTATCAGAGACTATTGTAAAGAAGAAGCTGATTTCATCGAGCATTCGGATGGTAGAGTAGTAACCTTCTTTGACCAAGATTTGAAAGCGAGCCATTATAGTGGTAAAGACTGGAACCAGCAGTGTGAAGAGATCATTGCGGAACTTCCTGAAAAAGTATACATCTCTTTCGATATAGATGGTTTAGACCCTAAGCTTTGTCCAAATACGGGGACACCAGTACCAGGAGGCTTTGATTTAGATCAAGTCAATTACCTTATCAAACAAGTAGTAAAAAGTGGTAGAAAGATAGTAGGAGCAGACCTAAATGAAGTTTCGCCAGCCGCTGATGAGTGGGATGCCAATGTAGGAGCAAGAGCATTGTATCATTTAGTCGGATTATTGGGGGTTAGTTTAGGACATCTATCTATTCAATAGATATCACCGTCTAAATTCTAATCTGCGCAAGCCCATAGCCGCGAGCTTATCTTTTATCAAGTTGACGAACTCAATAGGTGTGTTGGGATCAGCTTTGATGATCATTTTGGCATTTTGGAGGCTGACATTTTTATCCTGACGAGCTGCAAATTCTTCAAAAAGTACAGCCTCAAAGCTATTGATTGGTAAATCTTCTTCTTTGAACTGAACGAGTCTTGAATCCATTAGATAAAGTTCAAATTCAGTATGCTTTTCTGAAATAAGCTGATAGTATGTAAATAGCGCAATAGCAGATTGGTTACTTATGGATGCATTTAATACATCTTGGTTTCTTAAGAATGAAGCTAGGGGTGCTTTGGATATATATGCGGGAATATTTAGGTCTAAAGGTAGAATAGTAGGCAACGCTGCATCAAGTTTCTGATAGAGCTTTGATGGATCGACTAAATCAGTTTGCTTAAGGATATCTTTTTCAAGTAATTGGTTTTTGAACGTGGCAATCGCTTCACTAATCTCTATCTGAATATTGCTTAGAGCGTATTGGCGTTCTAATGACCGTAGCATAGGATCAGAAGACTGTGCTATGAAAAGTACCGGGGTCAGTACGATAGCAAAGACAAGGATTAAATTACGTGGGAGAGAAGTTTGTCGCATAATCTAAAAATAACTATTTTGTTAGTTATAACAAATGATTGAGATGTCTTGGAAGGGCAGAGTTTTACTTAGTTCTCGCAATTACCATCGTTACAATCTGCTCAAATTGCTACGAATAAGAGGAGAAGTATGGGTTTAATACTCATATCCAAAATGTGTGACCTCGTGGTAATATGCATCCAAGGCAACTAAAAAAATACATACCGTTCAAAGCAGGCGTTTCGTTAAAAATGATGCTCATCCATTTATCTCTCTTGATTAGGTAGATTAACGACACAATTACATAAATCCATTTGTATGGGATATTCATAAGCGGTATCATGCATGTTGAAACAAAAACCAGATCACATTGGAATTAATAGAAACCGCTGTAGGAAATTTTAGTAGCTGGATTTGGGGTATCCCACTACTTATTTTAGTGATGGGAGGAGGGCTATTCTTTATGGTTTATGCTCGTTTTTCACCATTCCTCTATTTTAAACATGCCATTCTGGTACTGGCAGGAAAGTTTCATGAAGAAGAAAAAGAAGGCCAAATAAGTCATTATGAGGCACTTTCAACGGCCTTAGCGGCCACTGTCGGCATGGGTAATATCTCTGGTGTGGCTGTGGCCATCACTATGGGTGGGCCAGGAGCTATATTTTGGATGTGGGTTTCAGCTTTCTTTGGTATTGCCACCAAATTCTTTACTTGTACGCTCGCAGTGATGTTCAGGGGCAAAGACTCTGAAGGAGAAGTAAGAGGTGGGCCAATGTATGTCATTACCGAAGGCTTGGGCCAAAAATGGAAACCACTGGCTGTGTTCTTCTGTGTTTTCGCTTTAATAGGGGCGCTACCTATTTTTCAAGCTAACCAACTTACCGCAGCTCTGAATGTTGTTTTAGGGCCTAGCTTAGGCTATGATCCAACAGATTCGTTTCAACTTTTTGGTGCGGATATTTCGTACGCTTCTTCAATAATAGGTGTCATCTTAACCATTCTAGTATCGACAGTTATTTTCGGTGGTATAAAGAAAATTGCCAAAGTGGCTTCTCGCTTAGTGCCTTCCATGGTAGTGCTTTATTTCATTCTTGTAGTCTACATTTTACTTCAAAACGTGGGTCAAATTCCTGGCATATTTGCTGAGATATTGGGTGAGGCATTTACAGGAAGTGCAGTGTTAGGTGGAGGACTGGGCGCTGTAATAATCATCGGTGCAAAGAGAGCTGCATTTTCTAATGAAGCGGGTATAGGTACAGCTCCGTTAGTTCACGGAGATTCTAAAACAGATGAGCCGGTGAGAGAAGGGCTAGTAGCGATGCTCGGTCCAGCGATTGATACGCTTGTGGTTTGTACTTTAACTGCACTTGTGATATTAGGCACCGGGGTGCATGAAACTTATTTAGGTGCACAAGACACTGGTTTACTTGGTGTAACCCTGACATTAGAAGCATTTAGTACTGCCATTCCTGGTGCTGGTGGCTATTTACTTGGTTTGTGTATTCTAGTCTTTGCTGTAAGCTCCTTGCTCTCATACTCTTACTACGGGGTAAAGTGTATGTCATTCATGTTTGGTGTGAAAAGAGGTAATATTTACAATTACATCTACATTGGAACAATCGTAGCTGGGGCTGTCACTTCTCTCGGCTTTGTTGTAAACCTTATTGACGGCAGCTTTGCCCTTATGGCCATACCAACTATGATTTCAGCAGTTTTCTTGGCTCCAAAAGTTATTAAGGCGTCTCAGGTGTACTTTGCCAGACTTAAAAATGGGGAGTTTAGTTCTGAGTCGTAGATGCAGCAGATAGCTTACTCATAAGCTTTCTAAACTTACGCGTATTGTAATTGGCAAGGCCCGTATGCCGCACGACCACTTCACCGTCAGGAGAGATGACAAAAGTAGAAGGAACGTATCCTGTTTCATACATATCGGGTAGCTTGCTGGCCATCTGATAAATGGGTAAATCAAATCCCTTTTTCTCAACCCAATCAATTGCTGTTTGTAGGTCTCTGTCTTCTGAAATCATTAAGAATTCAACATTAGGGTCGTCTTTAAATTTTGCCCTTAGTTTATTGATTCCAGGCATTTCAGCCACGCATGGGGCACACCAAGTAGCCCAAATGTTAATGAAAATAGTTTTCCCTTTAAGCGCTCTTGCATCTAAACTTTTGCCCGAGATGTCTTTGAGTTGAAAATTTAAATCCGCCTCTTCAAAAGCGTCCTCACTTAGTTCTGAAGCATTCATTACGCCAGTCTTCAAAAAGACTTGCTGAACTTTACCGAAGACTTCGGCTTGGGCACCTGTAAAATAGATGGTAGCGAAGATTCCAACGATTATCGCGAGCTCTATAATGTCTCTTTTCGTAACTGAGGCCTTCTTTTCTTTCTTCATACAATGTAATTACAGTAAATCTACGCAACAAGTTCAGATTGTTTAGCGCTAAGTGTATTTCAGATTACAGAAAATATTCAAAACCTTAGTCGCTCGCTAGTGTTATTCTTCAGAATCGCTTCATATTTTAGCGGTATCAAAAATTACCTTTAACAAACCTTAAAATGAAATTACTAAAAAGCTTTTCACTGATTCTTGTATTAACGTTAACTGTTATGGCATGTGGCCAAGAGGAAGGGGTTTACTTTGAAAACCTAGAGGATGGTCAAGAGGTAGGAACCCCAGTATATGTTAAAATGGGAGTAAAGGGAATGGAAATATTACCGGCAGGAGAGATTGTAAAGGATGCTGGTCATCATCACATTATTATTGATGGTTTTCCAATAAAGAAGGGAGACCCTGTGCCAGCCAACCTTACGCATATTCATTATGGAAAGGGTCAAGTAGAAGATAACCTAAGGCTGACTCCAGGGAAGCATACCATTACTTTACAATTTGCCAATGGTGCTCACATTTCTTACGGTCCTGAATGGAGTAAGACGATTACCGTGAATGTGAAGTAATTGGAGAAAATAGTCACTGATAAAGCTCCTATGGCCTTAGGGCCATATGCGTCTGCCGTAAAATCAGGTAATCTTATTTTTTGCTCTGGGCAGACAGGCATCAATCCTGAGACTGGAAAAGTGGATAAAACCTGTGTGGAAGGACAAACCAAACAGGTGATGAAGAATCTCTGCACTGTGCTAGCATCTCAGGGTTTGACTTTGCAGCACATTGTCAAATGCAATGTGTACTTGAGCGACATGGCCAATTTCGAAAAGATGAATTTGGTATATGGGGAAATGCTCGAAGGCCACACACCTGCGAGAACTACAATAGCAGTCTCTGGACTACCATTGAATGCCCTGGTAGAAATTGAATGTGTCGCAGAGTGTTAGGCCGATAGCCTATTTAACTCTTTTTAATCCCTCTTTTGCCAATTCCATTTTGGGGTCTTCAGCTAATGATGCTTGATATAAGGCCCTTGCCTTTGTCTTATTGCCCATCTTTTCGTAGATCATGCCTAATCGCATTTTAGCAGCCGCATAAGAGGGAGATCCTTCTTGCAAAGCTAGGGTCTGATAAGTTTCTAAGGCTTTTATACCTATTTCTGGACGCAAGCCAGATAGCGCACTAGTCCGTCCAACTTGATAGATGACATTTGTATTTTCAGGCTGTGAGGCACTCATTTTATCAAAGAGAGAAAAGGCTTTCTCATACATACCTTGGTTTTGATAGAAGTTGCCAAGAGACATCGCATAATTACTGTCCAATGCTACAAGTTTGACAAAGGCGACTTCGGCTTCATTGTATTTTTCGTCTCGCTGATAGACAGTGGATAAAGCTCTGTATCCTTCCTTTTCATTAAAAACTAATATGACGTTGGCAGTCTCAGCAGCTTTTTCCATACTACCTCCCATAAAACCGGGGGCCTGTGTGTAATATTCGATAAGGCCCCATTGTGCATCTAGGTTTTGAGGATCAAGCGCCACTGCCTTTTCGTAATTCTTCTTGATCTTTGGAGCTAAAATTCCTTGCCTGATCTTGCTTGCGTTTTGAGTGTATACGCCATAGGCGTTACCAAGCCATGAATAATAATCCGCACTTTGGTCATTTTTGTCAATAGCTTCTTTAAAGTGATCAATAGCATCGCTGTATTCCTCCAAGTCAAAAGCTATGCGCCCCAGATAGTACTGCGCTTTTTCATATGCTGTGCTTTTTGATTTATAACCTTTGAGGCTGGCCTTAGCTTCATTTAACTTACCTGCTTCGTATAGCTTGATGCCTTCTGATAGGTTTTGTGCAGTTACACTTATTGTAAGGAGACAGAGTATTGAAATGAGAATTGACCGTTTCATGTGTTGAGCTTTTGATTGAAGATGATGAATAGTGTATTACGGTTGCACGAGACACAAAAAAAAATGCCACCCCGATGAGTCGGAGTGGCATTCATAGAGTCTTATTTAATTATTTACCATCATCAGGCAAACCAATCTCTACATTACTTCTGTAATCACCTAAAAGGTGTTCTGCAAAGAAATACCACATCATTTGTTCATAATAATCACGTTTGCTGCCGTAACCGTGTCTAGAACCTGGTATCGGCATGTAGTCAAAACGTTTTCCGGCCTTCATTAGCTCATTGGCTAAACGTAAACTGTTCGCTGGGTTCACATTGTTGTCACGCGTTCCGTGGGTTATCAGCAAGTGACCTTTAAGGTTCTTGGCAATAGATGGGTTAGTTTTCACTTTAGCATCCCAAGTGGTTTCGGTATACTCGTTACCGTCTTCGTCCTTCTTCTTCTTGTCAATGCGTTTCACACCATTGTGTGTCTCACCCCACCATTTGTTATAAACGTTATTGTCGTGGTTACCTGCCGAAGATGCAGCTGCATGGTAAAAGTCAGGATACATTAACATGGCCGCAGTGGACATAAACCCACCACCTGAGTGACCAAAGATACCTACATGGTCAAGGTCTATAAATGAATGCCTACTGGCCAATATTTCAAGGGAACGCTTGTCATCCGCAAGGGCGTAGTCCCTTAGGTTCTCATAACCGTAAGTATGGTAATATTTATCTCTCATTGGGCTACCGCCTCTATGTCCCATACTTACTACTATAAAGCCTAGTTGTGCCATGGCAGTGTTGTAGCCTGAAGTAGCACTAAAGTCATTACCAAATGACTCCACTTGTGGGCCTGGGTAAACGTATGAGATCACCGGATACTTTCTGGTAGAGTCAAAGTCAAAAGGCTTAAACATTACACCATAAAGATCTGTGATACCATCATCAGCCTTCATCGTAAAACGCTCTGGCATTTTCCAACCAGCTTCGTATAGTAAGGAAAGGTCTGCCGATTCTAAGTCCATAATGATCTTACCATTACTATCCCTGAGTACCGATCTTGGTGCTACATCAGTAGCTGAATAATTGTCTACGTAATATTTAGACGACTCAGACATACTCACCCCATGATTGGCAGCTTCTGGACTGATGAGTTGAAAACCTGAACCATCTAAATTGGCCTTGTAAATCAAGGCGTAATAAGGATCAACACCTTGCTCTCTTCCGCGTCCTTCGAAGTAAATTTTTCTACCAACCGTGTCAACTTGAGCGATTCTTCCAGTAACATAATAGCCACCGTTAGTAATCTTGTTTTTGAGTGCTCCAGTGTTTCCATCATACAGATAAAGTTGTCCCCAACCATTTCTTTCGGACCACCAAACAAGGTCGTCTCCTTCATTTAAGATGCGCAACTGAATGCTACCTGTGTAGAAATAAGGATAATTAGCATCGGTAAATAACTCTTTCACTTCACCTGTAGCCGTATTGATAGATACCACGTCTAAGGAGTCACTCGTTCTGTTCATCCTTGTAGCAAACATTCTATCTGAAGTTTCGCCAGGTAGATATGTAGATACCGTTTGATCGATGTATTTGTCTAGGTCTACATCGATTCTCTTTTTACTAGGTACTTCAAAGATTGAAAGATAGGACTGTGGTACATCCTGATCGCCAGGCATGGCATACTTGTAAATTTCTACCTCTGGCCGAGGGTTACTTAAGTCATCAATTACGAAAAGCTCTTTGACTTTTCTAGAATCAGAACGGCTTACATAGAATTTGGATTCGTCTTCGAACCATCTTACGTTAGCCGCGAATTTTTTGTCTTTGGTAGTGTCACCACGATCAAAACCATAGCTAAACCATCTTTCACCATCATCGGCCAAAAGAATTTCTGTAGAATCAGCGTCATCCGCTCTCATCATGTAGAGGTCATAGTTTTTAGCATAGGTGAAGTAAGTACTGTCAGGAGAGTAGCGTGCCCAGTTGTTGCGCTTTTTTGCTTTTTCGGTAGAATCTCCCTTTGAAATTAGCTTACTGTTGATGTCGAAGTGATAGTCAATGCTATCCACCATAAAGGTGAATGTTTTGTTGTCATCTTCTAACTTCCAAGCTTTGAGGTCTAGGTTTCTGTGGTCCCATGGTTTGCTGGTCAATTCACTGAGTTGAGCCGCAAAATCCATGTTATCAAACAACATAGCTTTGGTCTTTTTAGCAGGATCTACCATGTAGAAGTTCTTACCTGCAGTGGTAGTATACGTATACCAGAATTTGTCACTGTCTTTGAACCATCGAGGGGATACCCGAGTCGACTTCAACATCTTTCTGACGTTGGTAGATTTGAATTTCTCAGCCGCCTTGAAGTCTGCCTTGTACTGCGCAAATGCAGGACTAACAAACAGTGCCAAGATTACAAGTAGTATGGTTTTTCTCATAGTATGGTTGATTTGAAATATAATGTTATGGCTAGAAAACTATTATTGCAAACAGTTTCTGCCATAGACCCTATTCTGGGGATAAGCGGAAATAAAAAAGGCCACGACAAGTCGTAGCCTTTATTTTGTTGATTTTTCTTAGAATTTGATCGGCATCTCGGCAATTGTATTTTCCCAACCAACTACCAAGTGTACGCCACCTTCAACTTCTTTGAACATCATAGATAAAGCTTCTATTGTGTCGTTAGACTTGCTAACAGGGCCATCTACTCGTGCTACTTCGCTACCACCTTTTTCTAAGGTGTATGAGCCCCAAGTGTTTAATTTAGTATTCAATATAAACGTCCACTTTTCGGTAGTCGGAATCGCAGTAATTGAATAGGTACCAGCAGAGACTTTTGTAAAACCGATTGTTACGTCTTGGTAAAAAGTAATTTCACTTGCTTCGTTAGCACCAAATCTCCATTGCTCACCATATGGGACATCTTTAGAACCCATCATGACTCTGCCTTTCAATTGTGGGCGACCGTAAATTAATTTTATTTTGGCAGGGACATATGTTCCTCTGAAATCAGATTTAGGGACGTTAGTCGGAAAAAATGCCGCATCCATTGGACTTGCATCTAGTGGCTCAAATTCTTGTGCTTGTGCATTCAATGCAACAAATGCCAGTGCTAGTGTTATTAAAAAAAATGATCTTTTCATGATTTTGGTTATAATTTAAGATGTGTTTCTAACTGTTAAGCTGCAATAAAGTTTGAAGCTAACTAATAGAAAAAGATATAGGAGATAATGATAGCGGCAATAATACCAACAAAGTCAGCTATCAGACCAGCTGTAGCTGCATAGCGCGAGTTTTTGATTTTTACAGCACCAAAGTAAACGGCTAGCACATAGAAAGTCGTTTCTGTTGACCCTTGTAAGACACTCGCCACACGACCTGGGAATGAGTCTACACCAAAATTGGTGTAAGTTTCTAGCATGGCAGCACGCGCCCCAGATCCACTGAGGGGTTTCATCCAAGCGACAGGCAGTGCATCAACAAACTCGGTATTCATGCCTAAAAACTCAAAAAAGACTCTAAAACCATCATTGATGAAATCAAGAGTTCCTGAAGCTCTGAAGACACCAATAGCCACAAGAATACCAACTAGATAAGGAATGATTTTGATGGCCACATTAAAGCCATCCTTACCGCCTTCAATTAAGGACTCGTAAACGTTGACCTTATTCTTCATGGCCATGACGATGAAAAAGGATATAATCCCTAATAGAATAACAGCAGCAATTGTATTTGAAATGGTAGTGACTTGCTCTTGTGGTATGGATTGAAAGTAGAGTAGGGCGGCTACAATGACTACCGTTAAACTGCCCATATAGGCCAAAATCACCTTATTGAATAAATTGATTTTTTGAAAAATTGAGACCGTAATAAGTCCTGCTAGAGTTGAAAAGTAAGTAGCTAGCAATATTGGAATGAAGATATCAGCCGGATTGGCAGCACCTTCGGTGGCACGATAGGCCATAATGGAGACTGGGATTAAAGTCAGTCCTGAGGTGTTTAATACCAGAAACATGATCTGTGAATTGGAGGCCTTCTCCTTTTCTGGATTTAGTTCTTGTAAACCTTCCATGGTTTTTAAACCAAGCGGAGTAGCTGCATTGTCTAGGCCTAAAAAGTTCATCGAGAAATTCATCATCATTGGTCCGAAGACGGGATGGTTTTTCGGTATTTCAGGAAAGATTTTGGTGAATAATGGGCTAATGCCTCTCGCGATAATGGCCACTACACCACCTTTTTCACCAATTCGCATAATGCCCATCCATAGGGTTAAGGCACCAGTAAGTCCAATGGAAATCTCAAAACCAGTCTTGGCCATGCTGAAAGTGCTCTCCATCATTTGTGGAAATACCTCGGTGTCACCAAAGAAGATCAGCCTTACAAGCGCTACAATAAAGGCAATTAAGAAGAATCCGATCCAGATGTAGTTTAAGGCCATAGGACAATCTTAAGGAAATAAATTCAAAATGTGCACTGCTGCTATTCCTGCGGTCTCTGTTCGCAGTCTGCTGTTGCCTAAGGATACCTTTTGAAAACCATGTGCTTCTGCCAATTGAACCTCATCAGCGGTGAAGTCACCTTCCGGCCCAATGAGTACTAAGCTGTTTTGAGATGCGATAGCCTTCAAAGCAATAGGGTTTTCGAAGTCTACATAAGCAATGAACTTGTCATTCGCTTCTGTGTTCTTTAGAAAGGTCTTCAAGGGTGTCAATTCATCAATCGTAGGCAAGCTCGCTTTAATCGATTGCTTCATGGCACTGATGGCCTTCTTTACGAGCCTATCTGTCTTTAAAAATTTCCTTTCAGAGTTCTTTGTCAGGATAAAGGAGATTCTGTCAACCCCAATCTCTACTGCTTTTTCAACGAACCACTCTGTTCTGTCCAGATTCTTAGTTGGTGCGATGGCGATGTGTCGGTAACCTTCACCTTCGGCTTCATGACTTTTTTCTAAAACTTCAAATTCGCACTTTTTATGATTGTCAACTGTGATGTTCGCCTTGTAGAAAGTGCCTTTTCCGTCAATAAGACTGATGACATCACCAGCCTTCAAGCGCAATACCTTGATGGCATGGCGCGATTCATCCGCATCGAGGTGATGAATTCCATTGACAAGATCGGGTTGGTAGAAGAGTTGCATGGCTTTGTCTCACGAAAATATAAAGAGTAAATGGCTAATCAACTATATTCGTTTTAATGATGCCCAAGGAGTTCATTGATTTTAAGTCTTATCGGACCATCCAGCTATTCGCGAATGTCTTTTTTATAGCGGTTTGGTACTTGGCGAATGATGGTCTGGCCTTTTGGGATGATTTCACTTATGTGAACTTTGCAAATCAAATCAGCCAAGGCACTTTCGAAATCACCAATAATCATTTTACGAGTAGAGTAGGGCTGTTGTACCCAGTGTCTTGGCTCATCGATGTCTTCGGAATCAATCAGTATACCATTACCATTTTTCCTCTTTTGTGCGGTTTAGTGATGCTCAACTTACTTTTCGGAGTAGGGCATCGGCATGGCCATTGGATTGGGATAATCTCAGGGGTTCTCTTTGTGGCTGACTACCACACGATCACTTTTGTAACGCATCTTTTCCCTGAAATACCAATAGCACTAGGAATATTCATTGCTTTGATCTGCTACGATTTCGTGAATAGGCGGGAAGGAGATTATCGTTTGTTGGCTTGCATAATGGCATTAGCGCTTTTCGGTGCTTTCTTGATTAAGACAAGCATTCTCATTTTAGCGCCACTCTTTGCCTACTTGCTAATCAATGATTTTAGAAGGAAGAATAACAAGGGTTTTTGGTATATATCGGTAAGCCTATTAGTCTTCTTTTTCCTATTGCACGGATTTTGGTACCAAGAAAGCTTCGGAGATTTTTTCTACCGGTTCAATAACATCTCTGATAATCACGAAGCAACCGTTAAAACCTTCTTTGATAAGGATGCCACTGAAATCCTCAAAAGACTGACTTACCTGCCGTTTCTTGGCTTTTTACGAGGAGGCTTTTTTATTCCTCTCTGTTTTGCTTTACCAGCCTTGTTGACATTAAAAAGGAATGATTGGCGATTGAACAAACCAGAAATGCTTTGGCCCGTGGCCAGTGTTTTGATGATAGGCTCTTGGTGGTTCATCAGTACCAATTGGAAGTATTATAGCCCTATGCCGGTAGATACTCGCCACATCACTTTCGTAATTCCAGTCCTCATTATGGCAGGAGCTTACTATTGGTCCGACAAGGTTGTTTTTGCTAAGGTGATGGGAGCAAAACTAAAATGGCTGCCACTTGCTGCGCTTCTGGCTATTCCGGCCTATAAAATTTACAAAGTTCCCGAGAGAAACTACAAGGAGTTAGAAGCAATAGTGACTTCGGAGTTTGTGGAGAATCCACAAGCACAAACGATTATTACGGATGGCTTAGTTTCCTATGGAGCGCCTTACTTTTATGATTTTCAACCCATGAATGATGAATATCAATGGTGGGTTGAATTAGACTTTGGTCAAGTGAAAGTGGGAGACTATCTCTTGGTGAACGCAGCGAGGCTCAATGAGCGCTATGAAGAACCGGGTTACCTCACTTTACTGCGGAATAGCATTGCTGCAAAGGGGTTAATGCTAGAGACCATTTATGATGGGAAGGTCGTTTTACAAGTGATCAGGGCCCAATAAAAAAGCCTTACCGATTAAATCGATAAGGCTTCTAATCCTTTTTTTTAGTGATTAGCCAATCTTTCTCAATTGCTCTTCACCTGCTTTCATTACGGCATATTCTTTCCATTCAGAAAATTCTTTCTCATCCAATACGCTTTCGGCAGCGCCAACCTCTGGAGGAGTAAAAGTAAAGCCTGATTCCCACCATTCTCTGGCGTACTCTCTAGCTTTGTCTTTATCAATTTCAAATTGAGTGACCTGACCGTCACCAATCAGCCAAGGTTTGTCCTTAGAGCTGTACTTCTGAAAAATCATTGTTCTCATTTTGGTACCCATTTCGTCATTCTTTTCGAAATGTGCTTTTGAATAAGCCAAAGTCTCTGGCTCAATCATTTTATTATCCCAAAATCTTTTTGATTTAATGATTTGTGCGGAGGTCAGCAAATAGCCCTCTCCAAATTCTAATAGTGAACCCTCTAATTCGCACGCTCGTGCAGGTTTCTTTTTCTTCTTACCGAAGCTGAATAATCCCATTGTTGTTAATTCTATTTTGAGTTTTAAAACCGGGCGCAATATGCGAATAATATCCCAATTTTTAAATAACCTTTAGTTATACGAGTGTAAACGATTACAGGGTTATAAAACTTGCCCTAAACGGATTTTAGTCTATTTATAAGGTCAATGTACTGGGTCATAGCCGCGTCACTACTTGTGCCTTTCAAACTATTCCATGCATTGTATTTGGCCATGGCCTTAAAGTCGAAGCCGGTAGGTGCATCACCAGTGTTGTCGCCTTCGGTCGCTTGCTTATAAAGGGAATAAATTTTCAATAAATCTTCGTTAGAAGGTCTTTCGGAGATGCTTGAAGATGCCTTTACTGCATTTTCGAATTCGGTTTCCAGTGTCATGTGAGTAATTCCTGTTAGTTTTGGTCGAATTTATTGATAATTTGATGATTATCTAGCGCATGACCTTAAACCTGAAACCCTTATTCTTGATGCTACTGATGGCCTTATTACCATTTGCGGTAGCTGGACAGACCTATAGTACTGACCATCAGGCTGGCGCAACGCTTAAAGTGGTCAGTGCTCGGATGAATATTAACAGTGATCTAGTCAGTACTTCTAATACAGAGTCAGAAGTGGGCTATCAGTTTGGAGGGTTCTATCGCATAAATATCGACCGCATCTATCTTCAACCGGAAGTGCTCTTTTCGAAAATACAAACGCAATTGGTTTTCAACGATTACACTGGCATTGCTGGCTTTAATCCATTGGCTGAATTTGAATTTAATACGCTGGAGGTGCCGATTAATATTGGTTATCGTATTGGTAACCTAAGGTTAATGATGGGCCCTTCGTTCAGTATTCTCTTATCAGGAGAGCGATCGTTTCTAAATGAAGTGCAACAAGTGACCTCCGAATACAACCGTTCCAATTTTATGTGGCTTTGGGGTATTGGAGGTGACTTTGATCGCATATTCATAGACATCAAATATGAATCTGGCCTCAGTAAGACAGGGGAGAGCCTGAGTAATCTTATTGGCCGGGAGTTTGTACCTAAACAGAGACAATGGGTTTTTAGTGTTGCCTTGAATTTGTTGAGGGATTAGTTGAAAGCAAGCGATTCTAACGATATCTGTGAGCTTTTCCCGATCATTTACATTCCTTTTGTTATGATCTCGATCTTCTTTTCAATAGCCACAATTTTCTCACCCCAATAAACTTGGGCTTCCTTGGCATTATACTTTGGTTTATTCTTAGTGCTGTTTTTCATTTCTTTTGGGAGGGCATGAAGAAAACCATTGTTTTTATGTTTGTCTTGGGCGATTTCACTCTGCGTTTCTGCATCATCCTTCCTACGTGACCAAAAGTGTTGATGACCTAAATAGCTTTGTTTGATTCTAGCAAAATACTCGATCAATTCAGCAGTGTCGCTAGGAATGAGTCCAGGCCCTGTGCAGCCACATGAATGAAAAGTTATGTCTACTTGATATAGCTTAGCTATGTGATTCCAAGCTTTGAGGTCCTTTTTCTTAGGAGACTTAAAGTCTAAGCCCATATCTGCTAGGGCTCCACCACATTCAGGACATTTAGCTGGTGTTTCATCAATATTGTTGTATCCTCCCATGACATCTTGCAAAAGCCTTCTTTTGAAGGTTTTTCTGCAATTGAAGCAGGCGTAATGCGGCTTGTATAATGTTATTGCATATCGGCACATATCAATACAGGCTTAAGAAATCCTCAGCTTACTCATTAGTGTTATGGTCATTTAACCGATCACTCTTCATCAAAAGTCCAATCCCTATAGTGCACGTGCCACCAGCTATTAGAACCCATGACCCTCCCCATTCAGCCAATCCTCCTAGTCCAGAGTCACCCTTTCTCATGACTTCCAATCCATCATGTCTTCCTAGGTAATATGCTCCAATAATGACTGTTGCTAAACCAATGAATATTAAGGTAGTTCCAATATGTTTTTGTGTAATAGTCATTTCCTAAAAGGCAATTATGAAAGCTCAAATATAATCGCCTCAGTCCAATGCGTTTTTGGTCTACTCGCTGGGTAGCCAAATTCACTTCTAAACTTTTTCCGTTCTGGGGTAAACTCCCACCAGTTTTTGGAGTAATCATTTGTCTTAGCGGCATAGGCAATCAATCTAAATTGATCTTCAACGCAGGGATCAGTCTGATACCCTTTTTTTCTTTCATAAGCATCGGTCAATTGTGCTCCGTTTTGACCTTGAAGTTCTGCCATCGAATAATAGCCTAAGAAAACTAAGTCTTCGGCAAACTTTATCCCGATCGAGGGAACTTTCTGAAAATCAGCAAGGGCATAAATCTCTCTAGCGCGTTCAGAGCTTACATCAAGCAGCACCTCTAGCTCATCAGGTGCATAGTCTAGTACTTCAATGATTTTGACCTTATGCTTTCTAAGCATGGCTCGCTCATTTTTAGATAGATTAAGCTTGATATTGGTCTTAGGCTTCATTTTCAGATTCAATATAAGCCGGATTGAGAATGTTTCTATCCCTTCATTAAAATATTCTGCCTTAGAGAATGCCGTGTGATTAAATGGTTGGAGAGCTTAATCTTCTTTCACTGGAAATACCTTATCAAAAAAATCGAAGACCAGGTCGAAGTGTTTCGATGGCTCTCTGTGGCCCCCTTCTAGTATTACATGCTCATAGTGATGTTTGAAGTCTTTGTTTTTCAGCCGATTAACAACTTCTTGAGACATTTGTGCTGATGGCCAAGCCTCATCGTTGCTGGCTGATAGCAATAGAATGGAGCCGTTGGTGTTTTCTACGGGTATTGAAGCTGCGCTAACAGCTTCCTTATTTTCTAATATAAGCCTGTAAGCTTCTAAATGATCACCAGACACCATGGCCGGAATAGCAGCATAAGGCGTGGGTGCAAAGGGTACTTCATTATCCTTCAAAGTCCACGAAGAAGTATTGCTCATCACCGTAAGGCCCGCGAAGCTCACATGACTTGCAGACATGGCGACCACTGCATCAATATCGTTGAAATAGCTTCCAAGGTTTAAAACCAATTCGCCTCCCTTTGAACCACCAATAATCGCTATTCTTTCCGGATCGATTTTCGGGTTTTGACCAATTTGACGAATAGCGTCATGGATAGCGTCCAGAGAAATTCTATCCAAGCTTTCTGGGGTGTCGCTCGAACCGAAGTAGCCAATGGCTAAAAAGGCATAACCCTTTGCTAAGAATTTGTCTCTCGTTGGTTTCCAGAAGTCGCTATCCCAAGCATTTCCTCCTTCAGAACCACCAAAGCCAACAACTAAGGGCTGATTTTCTGAGTCACCTAAATAAAGCCTTGTTTGCACTTTTCCATAATTTTTTGAGAGTGGGGGCGTATAGGCCTCTAAAAAAATAAATAGACCAATGAAGATGATGGCAACAACCAAGAGTACTTTTTTCCACATGTTATCTAGCGATTAATAGGTTTGCAATGTACCTAGCTTATGGAAGATAAAATTTGACCTATGTCAAATAATCACTTTTGCTTTCTGATGCGACTGAGGGTTTCTTGGGTTATACCTAGGTAGGAGGCAACCATTCCCAAAGGAATGCGGTGATATATGTGGCTATAGGTTTGGCAGAAGTGATCGTACTTTTCTTTGGCAGTTGTAAACCTGATGGAGGTGATTCTTTCCATCATATGCCCAAAAAATGTACCCATAGACAGACGTGAGTAACGTTCCATCAATGGAAAATTGTCAAATAGATAGACCAGATCATTAACATTGAGCCGATACGCTTCCGTATCTTCAATGGCATCGATGTAGTAAATGTCCTTCTGTCTGGTGATAAAACTCTTAGGAGAATTTACCCATTCATCCATCCCACAGAAGTATTCGCTGATCTCTTTTCCTTCTTTAATAAAGTAAGTGCGCAGAATACCCTTCTTGATAAAGTAGCTTTCAGTACACACCTGATCAGCATCTAAGACCATTTCACCCTTCTTGAAAACGACATGATTCAATCTTTGACCAAGTGCCTCTTTAAGTTCATCCGAGAGCTCGATGAACTTCTCAAAGTGCTTGTAAATGTTTTGGTCTGAGGGCTCTTGTTTCAAGGGGTCGGAAATTTAGATTACCGTACTAATGATCAATGTATTGAAAGTAAAGCTTGGGTACAAGTGAATATTAGGCTTGAGAAAGTGCGTAGCCAGTTTTAGTTCTTATCATCAATTCTTTTTAGCAATGAGTCAAGGATTTCGTCATTTTCATCCAATAAATGGTCTCTGATTAATATGTTAGGAACTACCCCTTGTTGTTTTATGCTTCCATTTATACGGACTATAAAGCCCTTTGCAACATTGATTTGAAGACCAGTATTAGGAAGTTTGTACTGGAACCTAGCGGCAAACAACGATGGGTATTCACCAGTTTCTTCTCCGACTATGATTCCGAAGTTGTAATCTTGTATTTGAGCAGCTGTTACGGCTGATTGAGAGTATGATTGCCTATTGACTAAGACGTAAACTGTACCAAGAAATCGTTTATGTCTATGTTTTGGTTGATGTTGTCCAAAATCGTATTCGTAGATCTCACCATTTTTGTGATCCAGTACTTCTTTCCAATATTGATCTGTTGTATCGTTATGTTGTCTTACATGATCTTTTAAAAGTTGACTGCTTTTTAAGGTAAATCGAGAACTCCATTTAAAAGGTTTATGAGCAAAATAGGAAATCAAATAGTCACTGAAGGGATTGTTGCCACCAGCATTATTTCTTAGGTCTATGACCAAGTTTTTGTATTTTTTTTGATTTATGACCACGAATGAAGAGTCAATGAACTGCCTATATTTCAGTTCGTCACCTGAGAAGTCTCCAGGGTTCAAATATGCTGAATTCTTGAAAAGCACTAAATTCATCTGTGCATTCAGTATTTCATCTCGCTTCGTCTCGTAACCTTCGATCAAGTCTACAGATTTTAATGAATGCTTCTTGATTACTCCATCAGCACGCACTTCAACTTCAAATTCATCCTGTTTCCCAAAAACTTGCCAGTAGTACCTGGGGAAAGATATTTGTTCAATTTTCGCCATTTTGAAATATGGACGTTCCGCAGATATCTGTGGATAGATTTGTCTGAGTATCTCTGAAATACTCTTACCATCGATACTTAGAATCTCCGAACCTACAGTTATGGATTTGTCATCCGACCAGTTTTTTCTTACTAAAGATTTATTCTGTTCAAATGCAATTTCTAGAGGAAAGACTGTCCCGTTAGCGTTGGCATATTCTATGTATGCGTGTCCTGGAAAATCAATTTCTGTATGGCTGTTATTTACTTTAGAGACCAACTTTTGAAAGTAATTGGTAATTGTTAACAAGTTCAGGGAATCCTCTTTGATACTATTTTTTATGGCAAAGTAAGCTGAATCAAATGTTTGTTCTGAACTATAGGCGAAGAGATTATAGTGAGTGTCTTTAAGTGATTTATGTAAAAAGTCAAGATCTGTCTGTACATCTTCTCTTGAGAATAGAGGGGCTGATTGTCCAAAAGATTTAAAAGCTAGGAAAAGCAAAATAGCAATGAGGTAATTATTTTTTTTCATTCGAGTGTTTTATGAGTATTGACAATTCCCTGTCTAAGGGTAGGTATTTTAAAATATTGATTAGTTTTTGCTCTCCATCGCTACCTGATATTTTGAAGTTTAGAAAATCATAGAACGTATGTCTATTTGATAGATAGCTACACTTAGAAACCTAGTTTCTTCCTTTATTTTTATAGAAGCGGTTATTTGAATTTTTGGTTTTCACATTTTGAACTTAACCTCACAGTGAGGTCTGAATACCGTATGTTAGGTTTTACAAGATTTCGAATCAGGCTTACTTATCATCGGAGTTGCTTCGACCAAAAGTCGCTCATGACTATGCATTTAAAAAGTTTTATAAGTGTCAAATTACCATTTGAGACTTATTTGACGCTTGATTTCATGAAGTCCGAAGGGGTTATCCCAGTTTGTTTTTTGAACGCTCTATAAAATGATGCTTTTGAACTAAACCCAACTTTTTGACTAAGTCCAAAAATCGAATACTTTTTACTATCTGGTTCGAAGATGATTTCTTTAAATGCATCAATTCTATGTCTGTTGATCAGGTCATTAAAATTTGTGTTCAGTGTCTCATTGATCATGCTAGAAAGATCATTAATAGGCCAACCTATATGCGTGGCAAGCTTAGAGACCGTCAGAGTCGGGTCCTCATATAGTCTTTGATTTTTCAGAATATCCAGAATCTCACGTTTCTTCAAAGCGAGTTCCGAAGTAGAAAAGCTGATCTTCCCCACACGATCAGAGTAGTAGCTAACGATTTTACGATACTTGATTAGGTAAAGGTATCCAAGGACATATATGCACATCCCTATAATGATTCCTAATGGTTTATATAGCAAAAATGAGTTGTCATCGAATTGGTCAATATGAACTAATGACAAAGGCATGCTTATCAATAAGAAGCTTATGATTGTAAGCCAGGCAATGAGAATGTGCTTCAACCAAATTCGAACTTCCTTGAAACCTTTTAGGGTGTTTTTAGTATTCCTTGATTCCTTGTAGATTAACAGGGTGTAAATGCATTGCTGAAGGGTTGCTAGAATGGCCATACTAACACCCAGCGTTCGTATGCTTTGGACATTTTCATATGCCCAGTCCATGTTTTCACGAATGAAAAAGAACAATGCAGAGAAGAATAACCCATCAAGTACAATTGATGGAACGAAGTGTAATAAATCTCTTCGTTTGAGTTTACGAGTTGGATTTTTGATATAAAGGACATGCAAATAAGCTAATGGGCCGAAGGAAAGGCTAAAATCCATTGGTATCGGGTACAGAGAGTTAAAAGCATGTATTGACTCCTCTAACAAAAGATGTAAAAGCGATAAAGAAAATAGAAAGATTAGAATGCCGAAGCATAGACTTGCCTTCCGCACAGGCTTTTCAAAAACTATAATCAGAGATAAGATTATCCCTTGAAACACCGCTAAGAGAAAGTAAAAATTGGAAGAGTCTAGTGACGTGTCGATCATTTGTTGTCAAAAATACTATCAAAGGCCAGTGTTTAATCACGAGTACACGGATTTTGCTAATGAAATATAGGACCTGTCAAATTTGGTTTACCGGATACTCTATCATGAAAAGGCTTCTAATCAAAAGCCACCTCAATTTGGTTGAGATGGCTTTGTTTTCATTAATCTTTAAAACTCGTAGCTCGTAGCTCGTAACTTCTCGCTATTTCGAAAACTGATTTGAAACAACCAAGTCTTTCGTGCCGTGCCCCCAAGCATAGAAACCTTCGCCTGACTTTACGCCAAGGTAGCCCGCGGTCACCATGTTCACGAGGAGCGGACAAGGCGCATATTTCGGGTTACCGAAGCCTTCGTAAAGCACATTCATAATCGAAAGGCATATGTCTAAGCCAATAAAGTCTGCCAATTGCAAAGGCCCCATTGGGTGTGCCATACCCAGTTTCATTACGGTATCAATTTCTTCAACACCAGCTACACCTTCATGCAACGAAATGATAGCCTCGTTGATCATAGGCATCAAAATACGGTTGGCGATAAAGCCTGGGTAATCGTTTACTTCAGTAGGTACCTTGCCAAGTTTCTTGGAAGTCTCCATTATCAAGGCGGTGACCTCATCAGAAGTCGCATAGCCTCTGATTACTTCTACCAGTTTCATCACTGGTACAGGGTTCATAAAGTGCATTCCAATTACTTTATCAGGTCTTTTAGTGACTGAACCAATCTTTGTAATAGGAATAGAAGAAGTGTTAGATGCCAGTATACAAGAAGGCTTGGTGAAAGCTTCTAGGTCTTCAAAAATCTTTAATTTGATATTTACGTTTTCAGTAGCGGCCTCTACGACTAGGTCGGCACTTGAAACGCCAGTTTTTAGGTCTGTGTGGGTGGTGATGTTTGAAAGGGTTGAAGCTTTCTGCGCTTCGCTAATTTTTTCTTTGGCCACCATGCGATCCAAGTTTTTTTCGATGGTTTTTAATGCCTTGTCAAGTGCTTCTTGAGAGATGTCTACAAGATTTACTTTGAAACCGCTTTGTGCAAAAACATGGGCAATGCCATTTCCCATTGTCCCTGAACCTATCACTGAAATTAACTCCATTACTTTATTTTATAGTTTTCCTTAATGCAAATATAAAAGCAACAACGGCAATAATTGTTTAGCTTCGAATTTATTGAATGAATGGCTATGGCAAAGCTTGAAATATGCGCTAACTCAATTGAATCAGCACTAAATGCACAAAACGCAGGTGCCGATCGGGTAGAACTTTGTATGGAACTTTCTGTAGGAGGGTTGACACCTAGTAAAGGAATGATTCAAATGGCGAGTGAACTTTTAGAGATTCCGTTATATGTTTTGATAAGGCCGCGCGCTGGAGATTTCCATTACTCCATCATGGAGTTGGAAATTATGAAAGAAGATATTGCCTATTGTGCTGAAATGGGTTGTGCTGGTGTTGTCTTTGGGGCACTCACACAGGATAGAAAAATTGACGAGGCCAAGACCATGCTGCTGATGCAGGAAGCTAACTATTTGGATGTCACATTTCACAAGGCCTTTGATGCGGTTCAAAATCATTTCGAAGCATTGGACACGCTCAAAGAAATGGGCTTTCAACGTGTATTGACCTCTGGCGGTGCAGAAAATGCTGTAATGGGTATTGATGTGCTGGGGGAGTTGATTGAAGAGTCTGACGAGGAAATTATCGTGATGCCCGGTGGTGGAATTCGTCCAGATAATATAGAATTACTGAAAGGTATTGGTGCAGCAGAATATCATAGCTCCGCAATGATCAGAGGTGCTAAACATTCGGATTTGAAGATGATTAAGGCGTTAAGGAAAGCTTTGGACTAGTTGATATCCTCCCCCCAAAGCTCCAATTCCTTCTCGATCTCTTCCAGTATCAGACTATCGCTATCTCTTGTGTTCTCTGTAAAGTTCTGAAGGCTATAGTAGCCTTCGGTGATGCGATTTAATTTGTTAACAGCCAAGTTGCTAAATAGAATGGCACGATTGGCCGGTGTTCCACCAACTTTAAGGTTCAGTAGGTCTTCAATGTCGTAGAATTCTTTAACATAATTATTGATAACCTCTTTTCGCTTTATTCTACTTTGGTTACTCCTATAGTGCATTTGAAGTTTGCCTTTTAGCCCATCACTTTTAATAAATGAGTAGTACTCACTATCTAGTTTGTCATACTGTGGCGAGACAAAAATCCATGGCGTAAGACTGTTGATGATATTATCATTGATGAGGTTGATGATGGAGTCGCCACTGGTTCTCGTTGGAGTGCTCATCAGGGTCCCCATCGACTCTAGTTGGTCAATGGTACCTTGAATATATCCTTGGCCATTATCTCTGTCATAAACGGCATTGAGCTCATAATTGAACTTACCTATATTTTCTATTAAGTCATCGCGAAAGTCTTTGAGGTGTCTGATGTACTTCTGATCTTCCGCCCGATTATCCTTTATGTTGTCAAAATAGAATGCACCCAATACACTGAGGAAAATCAAAAGTGCCTCACCAAACCATCGACCAATTGGTTTTTTGTCTCGTCTCATAGTCGAAATCTACTAAAAACGAGCCTATTTTAATACTAAGTCTATAAGAATGGGTAAGTGGTCGCTATAGCCACCAATGTACTTGAGGCCTTGGTAAGTTCGGAATGGGCGTGTGGCTCCGGTAGCACCTTCCATAATCAAAAATGGCATATCAAAGACTTGCGCAATACCCTGATAGACAGAGGTGTTGCTCTTGCTGTTCATCAGCCTACCGGAAACAATGAACTGGTCTAGTATGCTCCAAGTGTTTTCGAAACTATGCGTGCCTGTATTAAAGCGGATAGGATACATCAGGTTAAACAGATCGGTGGGCTTTGTATCGGAGTGCTGAGTTTGTATGCTCAGGCCTTTTAACACGCTGTCTTCGTCAGGCTCATCATTAAAGTCTCCACTCAAGACAATGGAAGTATTTGGATCAATTGACAGCAAAGCATCTACTTTGGCCTTGAGAAATTGTGCGGCATACATACGTTTTGGTTCCGTTTCAAACTCTCCGCCATACTTTGAGGGCCAATGGTTTACAAAAAAGTGAAGTGTATCTTGATTTGGTAATTTTCCTGTGACGTGCAGTATGTCTCGGGTTTTGCTGGCGGTGTCAAAAGGAAACTTTATCCGATAGTACTCATAATCTAACAATTCAAATTTGTCCGGCCGATAAATGGCTGCAACATCAATACCCCGGTTATCAGGAGAGTCTTGGTGAATAATTTCATAACCAGCGGCTTTTAGGGCGGTAAACTGAGTGAGGCTTGTTAGAACATACCGATTTTCGATCTCACAGAGTCCAACCAAGGCAGGGGGTTCCCAACCGCCAGTAGCTATGATGGTCTTTGCCAGATTATTTTGCTTCGTCTGATACCTCGCTTTCGTCCAAAACCTTCCACCCCTAGGTAGGAACTCCTCATCCATTTTGGTTGAGTCATCAAAGTAATCGAAGAGGTTCTCCACGTTGTAGAAAACAATCCGAAAGCGATCTGTGCCTCGTATGGTTTCATCGAAGGATTGGGACGCCAAATAGGGTTTGGTTTTTTGCGCAGCACCATTAAATGCATGGCCGATGACCAAGAAAGAGGCTAAGGTAAACCGAAGTAGAATATTCCAATATCTAGATTTGAAGACCTTTTTAATCATACCTTTGTGTGCGTTGGTATGAAAATACGAATTGGAAGGAATAGATAGATGATAGAGATAGGAAAAATTCAGAAACTAAAGATCGGTAGAGCAGTAGATTTTGGCTGCTATTTAAACGATGGAGAAGATTTGACAGACGAAATCTTAATTCCAACCAAGTATCTTCCAGAAGGGTATGAAATAGGCGATGAGATAGAAGTATTTGTTTACACCGATCATATGAGTCGTCCTATCGCAGTTACGCGTATGCCGAAAGGCCAAGTGGGAGATATGGTAGGACTTAAGGTGAAGCAAGTTACCGATTTTGGTGCTTTTCTAGACATTGGTTTAGAGAAGGATTTATTCGTGCCAAATAAAGAACAAGCCATTGAAATGGTTGAAGGTAGATCTTATCTCGTGATGCTGCTGATAGATCATCAGACCAATCGCATGATTGGAACTAGCAAAATTTCCGCCTTTTTAAGTAATGCATGCAAACTTGCCGAAGGCGATGAAGTAAAAATACATATCTGGCAAAAGACAGACCTTGGTTACAAAGTGGTGATTAATGAAATGTGCCAGGGTTTGATTTACGCCAATGAGGTTTTTGAACAAATCACAATTGGTGATGAAAAGAAAGGCTTTGTGAAAACCATTCGTGAAGACGGCAAAATTGATCTTTCCCTACAAAAACAAGGTTATGAGGCTGTTAAAGACATGAGTACTGACATCATAGATCAATTAATGGCGGCTGGCGGTGTATTGGAAATGGGAGATAAGAGCAGTCCTGAGGCAATTAAAGACGCCTTTGGTATGAGTAAAAAGAACTTTAAGAAGATTTTGGGAGGCCTATATAAGGCTGGAAAAATTGAAATCTTTGATCATCAGGTAAAGCTTAAAAAAGCGGAAGGTCAGCCTGAGGAGTAGCCAACCTTCAACTAAACTACCTATAAAACTAAAACTAACTTTGAGCTAATTTTAATCGTTACTGACTCATCATTTTAACGAGTAAAACGATTGCACGAAAGCCAATAAATCAATCAGCTTATTCATCCGATTGATTCTTAAGTTATATAATTTTTTCGACTAGAGAAATTATATTTTAGAAAAAGTGGTGAGGTTAAAAGATTCGGTTGTTGTACGACCGTTTAGCCGTATTTTCTACTAAAGTATTAGTTGTTCTCTGTTTTGTAGTTATTTGATATTCACTTCGTTAGCGATACCGAGGGATGTGAATCTGATTTGTAAGATGCGTGGATCCTCCTCACTGTTTTCACAGCTTGGGGCAGCATCAATGTAGTAAACGTAATAGGTTTGGCTTCGATTATACAACTCCTGATCTTCTGGCTGTCCGAGTAGCTTAATAATCGTTTTTTGGTATAGGCCGAGGAATTTAGATTTAACCTCTATCAATTCATCAATCATCTCCGCCCGATCGCCCGTACAGCCCTTGATGTCGGCTTGCCACTTTTCAGTATCGAAGTCCCCCAGATCATTAGGCTTAGTACAGCCCACTAAAAGCATAGTGGCTATCGTAAAGAGGAGTATTGAAAGTTTCTTCATGTTAGCTATTCTTAACAGCCTGCGAAGGTACCGATCGGGTTTTCAGTAACCAAAACAATGATCCGAAGATAAATAGGAAAGTGACACCGATTAAGACAGGGGTAAGCTTGAAAGCAACCAGAAAATAGAGTAGGGCAGTGGGAATAAGAACCAGTCTGAATACCTCCAGTGGTAGCGCCCATCTGCGGGATTCAAAAAGTCCACCAAAACTGAGGGTAGATAAGATGATCAATCCTGCCATTACTGATTTTTCAAGCAGGTCTTGATCGAAACGTTCCATGTTGAAAAGGAAGAATGCAGTCCCAGCGAGTAACAAAATATAATGTGTGAAAACATAAGCATTAACCGCCCTGATGGCATGCAAGTCGTATTTCTGATATGTTTTTTTGTCAATGTCATATGGTGCCCTGTAACCGCCTAAGCTCTCTGGAAGCCAGCCAGGTTTTTTGAATACGTACC
Source organism: Cyclobacteriaceae bacterium (assembly GCA_965284605.1). Classification (GTDB taxonomy): domain Bacteria; phylum Bacteroidota; class Bacteroidia; order Cytophagales; family Cyclobacteriaceae; genus Roseivirga. Next base: position 4,246,698 of record OZ260101.1, on the reverse strand, counting down.
GGATCTTGTCCGAGTACTTAGGGATAGTTTTGAGGTCAGCGGCCATGTCTGTGTAGTGTGCCAAATTGGCCCAGAGAGGGTTCCAACTATTTAGATTCTTTGTAATGCCATATGTGGGTTTTTCTTCTTCCAGTTTGAATGTGCCGAACATTTTGTCCCAGATGATAAATGTTCCTGCATGATTCTTATCAATATATTTTGGGTTTCTGGCATGATGCACTCTGTGGTGTGATGGAGTGTTCATTACAGCTTCAAACCATTTCGGTAGCCGATCGATCGATTCTGTATGAATCCAAAATTGATATAGTAAGTTAAATCCAGAAACCGAGAGGAGCACTAGTGGGTCGATTCCAATAAAGGCCATTGGCGTATAGAAAATGGAGGTCCAAATAACCTGCGTAGAGCTTTGTCTGAGCGCTACTGACAAGTTGTATTCTTCACTTTGATGATGTACACTATGGCCACCCCAGAACAGGTTGACCTGATGACTCATGCGGTGTGCCCAGTAATAGAAAAAATCGTAAGCGATAAATGCTAACGCCCAAGTCAAAACACTGTTTTCAATTGTTGCAAACCTAAATTGTTCGTAGAGATAGGTATAAAGACCAATGGAGAAGACCCTTAAAAAAGCACCGATGACCTGTGAGGTAACGCCACAGTTAATATTGGTAATGGCATCATTTAAACGATATGATTTGGTGGCCTTAATGCTATGCACAAGCAACTCAATACCGATCAACAAGAAATAAACCGGTATGGCGATTACAGTCGGGTTGAGACTCATGTCACTAACTTAGTCAAAATTCAATTTCGGTCGACTAATAATATCAATCAGCGTTCATTTTAATCGAGGCTCTTAAGCCATAGTAGCGATACAGACAAATAGACCAATGCGCACAAGGAAAGTATCAAATTAGACTGATAGCCCTCGAAAATATAGATAAATGACGCTGAAATAGCGATAACCCTGAAAAGCTCAACCTGCCTGCTCCATTTTCTATTTTCAAATAACAAACCAAACGAGGCCACCGAGAAGATGATCAACGATGCCGATACTAATTTCTGCGTTGCGTCCATTTCTTTTAAGAAATACAAGAATGCAAGGGTAGCCGCTACAACTACAATGAATTGAATGATTACGTATACATTTAATGGAGTAGAGGTCTTAGCGCCAAACTTTTTATAATTCTGATCAATCTCTGGCACCTCTTGATAGCCACCCAAATATTCAGGTTGCCAACCCGGTTTGTTAATCAGTAGCCTAAGCTTGTCTTTGAAACTGTCCATTCGTTTAAAATCGTGGTAAATTACAGAGTAATGTGCAAAATTAGCCCATACTGGATTCCAGCTGTTCAATGGCTTTGTAATGCCGTATTGAGGCTGTTCTTCTTCTGGGGCGTAAGTACCAAACAATTTATCCCAGATAATTAAGGTACCTGCGTGATTTTTGTCGATATACTTTGGGTTTCGCGCATGATGTACCCTGTGATGTGAAGGGGTATTGAAAACCGCCTCGAACCATTTCGGCATTTTCTTAATGGATTCGGTATGAATCCAGAACTGATAGACCAGGTTAATGCCCTGAGCTACAATAAATACGACAGGATCAACTCCTAAAAGGGCAATCGGTAGATAAAATAAGAAGGTCCATAATATCTGAGTTGAACTCTGCCTTAAAGCAACCGATAGATTGTACTCTTCACTCTGGTGATGTACGCTATGACCACCCCAGAACAAATTGATTTCATGACTTAACCGATGTGCCCAGTAATACATAAAGTCAAATGTCACAAAGGCTAGCGGAAAAGCCCACCAAACCATGAGGATGTTAAAGAGCCCATAATGAGCTTCCATGTAGGTATAAGCGTTAAATAGAACGACCATAAGAAAGGCACCGGTGATCTGTGAGACCACTCCGCAATTAATATTAGTCATGGCATCTTTAAGGTTATAAGACCTTGTTGCCCGTACCCTGTGAACAATAAATTCTACGCCTATCAACAGAAAGTAAACGGGTATAGCAATTACAGAAGGGTTAATGTTCATATATAAGTTTTCATAAGTCTATTTAATAGACTTATTTCTGAGCGATTAGGTTGCTGCGGAGACTGATTATTCGTGAGATGTATGAGTAAATCAACTCTATTAATTACCTTCGCGCTCGATTAAAATTCAGAGATGGAGAAGTTTATAGGGTTCTTTCGAAATGTAACGATCTTGTTGTTCACAGGTGCTTTAATCTGGTCTTATGCCTTTATGGCGAGTCAGGTAAACTATCGTTTCGACCCTGCTGGCGATGCATTGGGTACGGCTAATAAGGATACTTATTTTTTTGGAGCCATAGTTATCTTTCTTTTGACCAATGTTGTCTGCTATTACTTTACCAAAGTGCTCAAGAAAATCAATACAACCGAAGATGGTACTGGCATAAGAAATAGGTCTTTGAAAAAAGACCTAATGGTTTGGATAAAAGGCTTTGCCGGTGTATTAAATCTCTTCTTTAGTTTGATTCTCGTTTTTCTGGGCTTAATGAATATGTCCGCTGACTATAATATCAAAACCTTGGGCTTCTATGTCTACCTGGGTCCGGTATTAATTTTGGCTTGGTTTTTCTACTTAGCGGTTATCTTAGGTAAGCGAAGGGTCTAGTAATCTTCTCATTATCAGAGCCTGAGCAATTGCTTGTTCGGAACCTCGTTGAGAGGCGTGCATTTCTAGAATTTTAATTCTAAATTCCGATTTGGTATTGTGCTAAAGAGCATGAAAATCCATGAACCTTTGTTTTGAATTTTTGAATGGCGAATCAAGCAGCGAATTACACCGAAGATAGTATTCGGTCACTCGATTGGAAAGAGCACATCAGACTGAGACCCGGTATGTACATCGGGAAGCTTGGCGATGGATCGGCTCAAGATGATGGTATTTATGTTTTAGTGAAGGAGGTTATCGATAATAGTATCGATGAACACATGATGGGCTTTGGAAAAACCATTGATGTGAAAGTTTCTGAGCTTAAAGTTGAAGTAAGAGACTACGGCCGAGGTATTCCTTTAGGTAAAGTAGTTGACTGCGTTTCAAAAATCAATACCGGAGGAAAGTACGACTCAGGAGCCTTTCAGAAGTCCGTAGGTCTAAACGGTGTAGGTACCAAAGCAGTCAATGCACTTTCGACCTATTTTAAAGTAACCTCATATCGTGACGGAATGCACAAGGTTGCTGAATTTGAAAGAGGTGAAATCACTAGCGATGCCGCAGCATCAACCAGCAGCGGAAGAAACGGTACTCAGATAGTCTTCCGTCCTGATGAAACCATCTTTAAGAACTACCATTTTATTCCTCAATACCTTGATGATCTGATCTGGAATTACTGCTTCCTGAATGCAGGCCTTACTATCAATTTTAATGGAGAAAAGTATCACTCTGAAAAAGGGCTACTAGATCTTTTGTCTAGAAAGACGGATGAGGACAATTTGCGTTATCCAATCATCCATCTCAAAGGTGAGGATATAGAACTAGCCCTATCACACACCAACCAATACGGTGAAGATTATTACTCCTTTGTTAACGGTCAGTATACCACCCAAGGAGGTACACATCAGGCGGCCTACAGAGAAGCAATCGTCAAGACCATCCGGGAATTCTACAATAAGAATTTCGATGCATCTGATGTAAGAGCATCCGTTGTAGGGGCCATTGCTGTGAGGGTTCAAGAACCGGTGTTTGAGTCTCAGACTAAAACTAAGCTTGGTTCACAGAATGTAGCACCTGATGGTCCTACTATGAGAACTTTTGTCAATGATTTTGTCAAGAAAGCTTTAGACGATTATTTACATAAGCACCCCAAGGTGGCAGAGGCCCTCTTAAAACGAATCATGCAGTCTGAGCGGGAACGCAAGGAAATCGCAGGGATCAAGAAATTAGCAAATGATAGGGCTAAGAAAGCCAATTTGCATAATAAGAAACTCAGAGACTGTAGGGTTCACTTAAATGATGAAAAAAAGGATGAAGAACTTCGTAAAGCTTCAACCTTATTCATCACAGAGGGAGATTCAGCAAGTGGATCAATTACCAAATCTAGGGATGTACAAAGCCAAGCAGTTTTTAGCCTAAGGGGAAAACCGCTTAACTGTTATGGACAGACTAAAAAGGTAGTGTATGAGAACGAAGAGTTCAATCTCTTACAACACGCGCTGAATATTGAAGACGGTTTGGAAGGATTGCGTTACGATAAAATTGTAATTGCTACCGATGCCGATGTAGACGGTATGCACATCCGACTGTTGCTCTTAACCTACTTCCTGCAGTTCTTTCCAGACCTGGTAAGGCGTGGCCATGTTTACATCTTAGAGACACCACTATTCAGGGTTCGAAATAAGAAGGAAACGATATACTGTTATAGCGATGAGGAGCGACAACGCGCAATTGCCAAACTAGGTAGTAAACCTGAAATCACACGCTTCAAAGGACTTGGAGAAATATCGCCTGGTGAGTTCAAAGGCTTTATCGGACAAGACATGAGGTTAGAACCCATCATACTTAGAAAAGATACTAGCATTCAAGAACTGCTGAAATTCTACATGGGTAAGAATACTCCAGATAGACAGGTTTTTATCATTGATAACTTGAAGATTGAGAAAGATTTGGCCGAAGAGGCCGCATAGATTAGCATGAGCGAAGAGAATATTGAAGATTTGAATCAGGGAGAAGACGGCCAAATAAGAGAGGTAATCCCTGTCTCGGGAATGTACGAGAGTTGGTTTCTAGATTACGCTTCCTACGTAATCCTTGAAAGAGCCGTTCCTGCCATTGAAGATGGCTTTAAGCCAGTTCAAAGAAGAATACTCCATTCTATGAAGGAAATGGACGATGGCCGTTTTAACAAGGTAGCCAATGTCATTGGCCAGACCATGCAGTACCATCCGCATGGAGATGCATCTATCGGTGATGCGATTGTCAATATTGGCCAAAAAGACCTTCTGATAGAAACGCAAGGAAACTGGGGAGATATTAGAACTGGTGATAGGGCCGCAGCGGCTCGTTATATAGAAGCCAGACTTTCTAAGTTCGCCTTAGAAGTGGTTTTCAATCCACAGACCACAGAATGGCAGCTTTCTTACGATGGCAGAAAAAAGGAGCCTGTAACCCTACCAGTAAAGTTCCCTTTGCTTTTAGCACAAGGTGTTGAAGGAATTGCGGTAGGCCTATCCACCAAAATCTTACCTCATAATTTTATTGAGCTGATTCAGGCCTCCATCAAGGTATTACAGGGCAAGAACCCAAAGGTCTACCCAGATTTCTCTACAGGGGGAATGGCAGACTTCTCCGAATACAATGAGGGCCGAAGGGGAGGAAAGGTTAAAGTCAGAGCACTGATCGAAGAGCTCGATAAAAAGACTTTGATCATTAAGGATATTCCGTTCGGGACAACGACAACGGGCTTAATCGATTCAATCATTAAGGCCAACGACAAAGGTAAAATCAAAGTCAAAAAAGTAATTGATAACACTGCAGAAGACGTTGAAATATTAGTGGAGTTGGCTCCTGGACAATCGCCCAATATTACCATTGATGCACTGTACGCCTTCACGGACTGTGAAAGCAGTATTTCGCCAAATGCTTGTGTGATCATTGATGACAAACCACACTTTGTCTCAGTCAATGACATGCTGAAAGTCAGCACGGAGAAGACAGTAGATTTACTGCGTCAAGAATTAGAGATTAGAAAAGCCGAACTATTAGAAAAAATCCTCTTCTCATCACTAGAGAAGATATTCATTGAGAATAGAATCTACCGCGACATAGAAGAGTGTGAAACTTGGGAGTCTGTTTTAGAAACGATAGACAGAGGCCTCGATCCATTTAAGAAAGAATTCTACCGAGAGATCACGCAAGACGACATCACACGACTTACAGAGATCAAGATTAAGCGTATCTCCAGATTCGATGCTTTCAAAGCAGATGAGTTGATGAGAAAGCTTACTGAGGAATTGGCTGAAGTTGAACATCATCTACTTAACCTTATAGATTACGCCATTGCGTATTTTCAAAAGCTACAAGAAAAGTATGGCAAGGATAGGGAGCGCAAAACTGAGATTAAGTCTTTCGAGAATATCACTGCAACGGTAGTCGCAGCTAACAACGCTAAACTCTATATAAACCGAAAGGATGGCTTTATCGGCTATGGCCTAAAGAAAGATGAATTCATTTGCGAATGCTCCGATATAGACGACATTATAGTCTTTAGAGCTGACGGAAAGTTTCAAGTCGTTAGGATTTCAGATAAGATATTTGTAGGCAAAGACATTCTCTGGGCCGGTGTGTTCAAAAAGAACGATGAGCGCATGGTTTATAATATGATTTACCTCGATGGTAAGTCAGGCCGATCGATGGTGAAGCGTTTCCAGGTATTGGGTGTCACACGAGACAGGGAATATGACTTAACCAAAGGCGAGAGAGGGTCAAAGACCCTTTACTTCACTGCTAACCCTAATGGTGAGGCAGAGTTAGTAACTGTTTACCTAACCTCTGGGGCGAAGGCGAGGGTGAAGGTATTTGATTTCAACTTCGCTGATATTGACATCAAAGGTAGAGGCTCCGGTGGTAACATAGTTACTAAGTATCCGGTCAGGAAAGTCCAACTGAAAATGGAGGGGCGCTCTACTCTTGGAGGACTGGATATTTGGTATGACGAATCAATCGGTCGTTTGAATAGGGACGAAAGGGGTGAACATCTCGGTAATTTCCAAGCGCATGATTTAATCCTAGTCATTTATAACAATGGAGAGTATGAACTGACATCTTTCGATTTGACAAACCGATATGATCCGTCAAAGATTCATTACATCTATAAGTTCGATCCTGACGGTGTAATTTCAGCAATTCACTACGACCCTGCTACTGCCACACATTATGTGAAGAGGTTCCAAGTAGAGACGTCTACCAAGGACAAAAAATTCATGTTCATAAGTGAAGAAAAGGGTGCAAAATTACTTTTGGCTACTACACTGAAGGATGCTCAGATTGAAGTGCACTATACTGTAAAAGGTTCTCGTGAGAGAAAAACTACAGTTTTTGATATGGACATGCTTATAGATGTGAAAGGCTGGCGTGCCACGGGGAATAAGCTTTCTCCACACAATGTCAAGAAAGTTGTGCTCTTGGGCGGTACCAAAGAAGCTGAAGATATAGACGAAGAACCAAGTCCTGATGATTCACCTAAAAATGAGGTAGAAAGCCCTAAGGTTGAAGAAGTGGAAAAGGCCGAAGTGAAGGAACAACCGAAAGCGCAAGAAAAGAAGGAGGAAAAAAAAGAGGAGGTAGAGAAACCGTTGGAAAAGCAGACACCACCGCCTTCAAAGCCCACACCTCCAAAGTCAGATGATAAAAACAAGGGGGGCGCTGGTAATTATAATGTTGGTGATACCATAGAATTGTTCTGATAAATAGTATTCGGTAAGGGTACTCACAATATAGGTTGTCTATAATTTAGACGGTCACGAACAGCCGTCTTAAGGTTGTTAAAATATTGTTTGTTCATCTTCCGAAGCTGTTGACATTTTTGTCAACGGCTTTATTTTTTTACAACAGAGGTTTTGAGAAAACAACTCATTGACATGCTAGAGGAATTTGTGACACCTCATAAAGTAGCCACCATTGAGGAGGTTTTGTCTCATAGAACCCGCCATATAGCTGTAGTGCTCGAAGATATTTACCATGCCCAAAATGCGAGCGCGGTCATGCGGACTTGTGACTGCTTTGGTATTCAGGACTTATACATTACACAACGCTTGCACAACTATGAGGTAAATCCTAATGTGGTTCGAGGCGCATCAAAATGGGTCACGCAGCATAAATATGAAAGAGAGGAAAGCAGTACTGAAAAGTGTTTTTCTGACTTGAAAAAGAAAAATTATCGCATAGTCGGTACAACCCCATCGAAAGAAGTTGCATCTATACATGAGTTAGACATTCGCGATAAGACTGCCATAGTTTTTGGTACGGAATTGCAAGGGTTGACAGAATATGCAAAAGATCAGGTTGATGAACTTGTGCATATACCCATGTATGGTTTTACTGAGTCATATAATATTTCAGTGAGTGCCGCTTTATTACTGCAGGAGTTGGTTTCAAGACTCAAAAGCAGTGATATTCTGTGGCAATTGACAGAGGAGGAGAAAGATGAACTGAAACTTGAATGGTACGCTAGAATTGTAAAACGATCAGATATTCATATAAATAATTATGTGAGGGAACGTTCTCAAATTTCTAGAGGTTAACAACTGAATTTAATTAGACATAAGCTGACTTTTTATCTCTTTCCTACGTTGATAAGAAGTTTACAATTTAAAAACGCGCCACTTTGAAACTGAGAATACTTTTATCTCTTACTTTTTCCCTCCTTTTTATTACCACACTCAGTGCCCAAACAGTAATTGAAGGTAAAGTAATCGATGCTGAGAGTGGTGACCCAATTCCTTTCGCCAGTGTTGTGATCAAAGGAACGGCCGTAGGTTCTCCAACCGATTTTGATGGCTTCTATCGTATAGAGGGAGATGCTGCCTCTGACACCTTGTTGGTTAGCTTTATCGGTTATGAAACGAAATACAAGGTGTATAAGAAGGGCGTTACCCAAACCATAAATTTTCAGTTGACACCAGAGGCAAAAAGCTTAGACGATTTTGTAGTATTTGCGAGAAAACAAGAGAACCCTGCTTTTGCCATCATGCGGTCCGTCATTGATAATAAGAGTAAAAATGATAAAAGGACACTCAAAGCTTACGAATACGAGAGTTACAACAAGATTCAAATCGATGTAGATAATATTTCAGAACAATTGCGAGACAAAAAGTACATGCAGAAAATTAGTGCGGTGCTAGATTCGATTGAGGTGATAGCTGGTGAAGATGGGAAGCCGGTTTTGCCCCTGTTTATTTCCGAGTCATTGTCAAAATTTTACTATCGGGATGACCCTCGACTACAGAAGGAAGAAATTGAACGTACACGAATAAAAGGCGTGGCCATAGAAGATGGATCGTTGATTTCTCAAATTATAGGTTCCTCTTTTCAGGAATACAATTTCTATCAAAACCGAATGAATATTGTAGAGAAGGAGTTTGCCTCGCCAATTGGTGATGCTTGGCGTTTAATCTATGACTATGAACTCCAAGACAGTTTATACCTGGGTGATGAGTTTGTATATCTCCTAGAATTTAAGCCAAAGAATGACCAAGAGTTGGCTTTCTTCGGGAAACTATGGGTCAGCACAACAGATTTTGGCATAAAGCAGATTGATGCAACCATGCAGCCTACCGCTAACCTTAATTTCATCGACAGAATTAAAATACAGCAAGAGCTAGAAAGAACGGAAACTGGTGCTTGGTTGCCCATAAAATCTAGAGTGCTTATTGATGCATCGGAGATCACAAAGAAGTCCGCAGGTTTCTTAGCCAAGTTCTATACATCCAATAAAAACATTAAGGTGACTGAACCCAAGCCAACAAGTTTTTTCGAAAGAACGGTTGAATTGGCTGAAGATGCCCGTTACAGCAGCGAGGAATTTTGGACAGAAAATCGACACGATAAATTGAGCGACACTGAGGTGAACGTAATGGCCATGATTGATTCACTCAATAATATCAGGTTTGTCAAGACATGGACCAACATACTCAAGACTGTTGCTAGAGGGTATTTTGAAGTCGGTAAACTGGATTTAGGACCTTGGCCATTTCTTTTCGGAATCAATGATGTAGAAGGGCCAAGAATTCGCTTAGGAGGCAGGACTAACGAAAACTTTAGCCGTAAGTGGCAATTCAACGGTTATGGGGCTTATGGCTTTACAGATGAAAGGTTTAAGTACGGACTTGGTGCGAACGTTATTCTCAACAGAGAAAAGTGGACGACCATCTCAGCGAGTTATCGTAATGACATAGATCAATTTGGTATTCAACCAGATGCGGTTACTTCTTTATCAGACGGTAGCGCTTTCTTAGCCTTAACACAGTTAGGTAATTTGGTACGACCATTTAGGTATGAAAGATATCAGGTAGATGGGTTTCGGCAGTTCTCAAGATCTTTTTCTGCCGCACTACAACTGAAAAAACAAAATTTTAATCCAGAATTCGATTTTCTTTATAGTACTGATTTCAGTAGAGTAGACGCTCCACTGGCCACTGACTTTGAAACTACTGAGGCTACCATAAGACTTAAATTTGCGAGGGATGAGACCTTTTTGATAAATGATAATAGTCGTTTTAGCTTAGGCACACTCAGATGGCCCATATTCTTGTTTTCCTATACAAGAGGCTTCAATGCGCTAGGTGGAGATTTCCAATACAACAAAGTCAACTTTGGCGTTTCTCAAAGGATCAAATTAGGCTTTTGGGGCGTCTCAAGATATCAAGTTAATGCGGGCCATATTTTCGAAGATGTGCCTTATCCGTTATTGACATCACACATAGGCAATGAACAGTTCGTTTACACGGATATTGCTTTTAATACCATGAACTTCTTTGAATTTGTCAGTCAGTCCTTTGCCTCAGTAAGATTACAGCACAATTTTGAGGGTTTTGTATTCAACAGAATTCCTGTGATTAGAAAGCTTAAGTGGAGGTTGGTTAGTACTGGTAACGTACTATTCGGTGGCGTAAGTCAAAGTACCTTAGACGCTCAGATTAGAACTGATGAATCAGGTGGTGACTTGCCTTTTTTCAATGTGTTAGAAAATGGTAGACCCTTTGCTGAAGTAGGTTTAGGCGTAGAAAACATCTTCAAAGTATTCCGAGTAGACTTTATCAGAAGGTTGACTTATCTTGAGAATGATGGTGTAGATAGAACAAGCATAAAGTTCAGTTTTAATTTATCGCTCTAAACCTACAATTATGAGGCTTTTTGGCCTTCATTCGTCAATTATTATTGCATATTTGCATTCCCAAAAATAGGTTTTAATAAATCCTGTTGGTTTGTAGCAGCAGGTACCCATTATAATGAGCCAAGAGCAAATAAAAATCACCCTACCTGACGGAAGTAACAGAGATTACGCCAAAGGAGTATCAGCGATGGACATCGCTTTGAGTATCAGTGAAGGGTTAGCCAGAAATGTATTGGCTGCCGAAGTGGATGGAGAAGTATGGGATGCTGACCGTGCCATCAATCAAGATGCAAGTGTTAAACTTCTTACATGGAATGATGAGGGGGGTAAATCTACCTTTTGGCATTCCTCGGCACACCTCATGGCGGAGGCGCTAGAAGCACTCTACCCTGGAGTGAAGCTGGGTATTGGTCCGTCTATTGAACATGGCTATTATTATGACGTAGACTTTGGAGAGCAAGAGTTTGATGCTGCTCACCTAGAGGTTATAGAGAAGAAAATGCTTGAGCTAGCACGTCAGAAGAACGTTTTTGTTCGAAGTGATATCTCGAAGGAGGAAGCTGTTAATTATTTCAAAGAAAAGAATGATGAGTACAAGCTTGAGCTCTTAGAAGGGCTGGATGATGGAACAATCACCTTCTACAAGCAAGGAAACTTTACAGACCTTTGTCGAGGCCCTCATATTCCACATACTGGTGCCATAAAGGCGATTAAACTTTTGAGCGTAGCAGGAGCCTATTGGAGAGGCGATGAAAAGAGAAAACAGCTGACGCGTATCTATGGGATTACCTTCCCTAAGCAAAAAGAACTCACTGAGTACTTGCATATGCTTGAAGAAGCAAAGAAGCGAGACCATAGAAAACTGGGTAAAGAACTTGAACTATTTACTTTCTCTGAAAAAGTAGGGATGGGGCTTCCACTTTGGTTACCAAAAGGTGCCAAATTGAGAGAACGTCTTGAAACTTTCATGAGAAAAGCTCAAGTGCGCTCAGGTTATGATCCAGTAGTTACACCCCATATTGGACACAAAGACTTATATGTGACTTCTGGTCACTACGAGAAATATGGTGCCGATTCTTTTCAGCCCATAACTACTCCGCATGAGGGAGAAGAGTTCTTGCTTAAGCCAATGAACTGCCCGCATCACTGCGAGATCTATAAATCTAAGCCAAGATCATACAAAGATCTTCCTATTCGCTATGCTGAATTTGGTACGGTTTATCGCTATGAGCAGAGTGGAGAACTTCATGGTTTAACCCGTGTAAGAGGCTTTACACAAGACGATGCACACATTTTCTGTATGCAGGAGCAAGTGAAAGGAGAGTTCATAAAGGTAATTGACTTGGTGCTTTACGTTTTTGAATCATTAGGTTTCGAAGAGTTTACTGCGCAAATCTCGCTAAGAGATCCGGAGAACAAAGAAAAGTACATCGGAACGGACGAGAACTGGGAGTTGGCTGAAAGGGCTATTATCGAAGCGTCAGCGGAAAAGGGTTTGAACACCATTACGGAATTAGGTGAGGCAGCATTTTATGGCCCTAAGCTTGATTTTATGGTGAAGGACGCACTAGGGAGAAAGTGGCAGCTTGGAACCATTCAGGTAGATTACACTTTACCAGATAGGTTTGAATTAGAGTATACAGGTTCGGATAACCAAAAGCATAGGCCTGTAATGATTCACAGAGCACCTTTTGGTTCGATGGAACGTTTTGTAGCAGTATTGATAGAGCACTGTGCTGGAGACTTTCCGCTTTGGTTAACGCCAGATCAGGTAGCCATTCTGCCAATCTCTGAAAAGTATGCAGACTATGCACAAGAGCTCTACAAAATCTTAGAGTCTGAAGATATCACAGGTTTTGTAGATCATCGTGATGAAAAAATTGGTAGGAAAATCAGAGATGCAGAGGTTAAAAAGATACCAATTATGCTTATTGTGGGAGAGAAAGAAGCTGAAGAAAGAGCCGTGTCAGTAAGACGCCATGGTCATGGAGACGTTGGGACTTTCAAGATTGACGAGTTCATGACTTACTTTAACAAAGAAAAGGCTGCCTCAATGGGGCAGCATTAATAATTATATAAAAAAGGTAGGTATTGGTTATTAGAAAATATTGCCGATATTTGCAGTCATTTTGATAAAACAAGGAGGTTACAATCGCTAAAATGAGAAGGCGCTATCCCCCAAGAGGAAGGGTAGAAGAGCCATATAAAGTAAACGGTAAGATTACTGCACGCGAAGTTCGTGTTGTAGGAGAAAATGTAGAACAGGGTGTTTTTCCGCTTAGTAAGGCCTTAGAAATGGCCAAAGAGCAGAGTCTAGATCTAGTTGAAATCTCACCGAAAGCGGTTCCACCGGTTTGTAAGGTAGTTGATTACTCGAAGTTTAAATACGAGCAGAAAAAGAAGCAAAAGGAAATTAAAGCCAAAGCTGCTAAGACTGTTCTAAAAGAAATTAGATTCGGACCAAATACGGACGATCATGATTTCGACTTCAAATTAAAACATGCCATCAATTTCCTAAAAGAAGGAGCTAAGGTAAAAGCCTACGTTCATTTTAAAGGAAGGACAATTGTATATAAAGAAAGAGGAGAGATACTTCTTTTGAAATTTGCTCAAGCTTTAGAAGAATATGCTAAAGTAGAGCAGTTACCAAAACTTGAGGGTAAAAGGATGTTTCTCTTTTTATCACCAAAAGCAGGAAAGAAATAATTAATAAATAATTATAGATAATGCCTAAAGTAAAAACTAAATCTGGAGCAAAGAAACGTTTCAAATTGACAGGAACTGGGAAGATTAAAAGAAAGCACGCTTTCAAGAGCCATATCCTGACCAAAAAAGAGACTAAGCAAAAACGTAATCTTACTGGAACTGGCCTAGTGCACAAGTCTGATGAGAATAACGTTAAGCACATGCTCAACATTTAAAAAACCATTTAAGGTTTCATGTTTAACCGGAGTTTTGGTCTTAAGTACTTATGAGAGTAGGTCGCCAAAAATCAAAAACTTAGAACTATGCCAAGATCAGTTAACACAGTAGCTTCAAGAGCTAAGAGAAAAAGAATCCTCAAGCAGGCCAAAGGCTATTGGGGAAGAAGAAAGAATGTTTGGACGGTAGCTAAAAATGCCGTTGAAAAAGGTCTCGTATATGCTTACAGAGACAGAAAAGCCAAGAAAAGAGAGTTTAGAAAGCTTTGGATTCAAAGAATCAATGCTGGTGCTAGACTTCACGGAATGTCTTACTCACAGTTTATGGGTAAAGTCAGTAAGTCTGGAATTGAGTTGAATAGAAAGGTGCTTGCTGATTTGGCAATGAACCATCCTGAAGCTTTTGAAGCTGTAATAAAGAAAGTCAATAAGTAATCGTTATTACTTATAACTGAAGCCCCAACTTGAAAAAGTCGGGGCTTTTATTTTAGATAGAGTTTGGTGGAGTGCATAAACTTTATCTTCCATCTACCTTCCGAAGGTGTTAGTAACATGCTTTCGTACCAAGATCGGCCAATTGGGTTTATGCTATTGTTGAAGTAGTATATGTGCACTAAGTCATCCGATTGAGATATTTCTAAATCTTCAATGGACCATTTTCGACCAATCGTATTTGGCATCAAGGAAAGAAGGCTATCTACATTCCATATTTCATCATGCTCGAACATTTGAAAATTATCGCTTAAGATTTGTTGCATTAGGGTTGTATCTCCAGTCCCCAGAGCAATGAAAAAATCATCGGCTATGGATTCAATAGTCGACAGTGATGGCCTCTCTGTTTTATTCTTTGTACTTGTGATTTGACAAGCGCAAAGGGTAGAGACAATAATAAGTGAGTATATGAAGTGCTTTTTCATCGGTGGGAATTTAGGAACTAAAAGGCATTTGAAATGGTAGTGAGAATTTTTAAAAAACGTAGCAATATATGTTATGTTTTAAAAACATGAATACATATCTTTGCAGCCTGAAAAACGACAAGGTGCTCGCTTCTTACCAAGTTGATAAGAAGTCATTGAGAGTAAGTTGTAGTTTTCGGCAATAGTCTGATAAGTTAAAAAGACTATCAACCAATATGGCGAGGTAGCTCAGTTGGTTAGAGCGCAGGATTCATAACCCTGAGGTCACGGGTTCAACTCCCGTCTTCGCTACTAAAGCCCAGTCCCTAGGATTGGGCTTTGTTTTTACAACCACTCAAATGTTAATAAGAGCATTAAATCAAGGCTTAATGCTATCATTTGTCATTAATCGCTACTCATTAGAGAAGCGGTTTGTTATGTAATAAATAAGTCATATATTATTTCACAAAGCGATTTTTTGGCCTATGGGAAAGAACAAATTTATAACCGAATTCGAGATCAATGCATCTCAGAAAATGCTTTTTCCTTATCTGAGCACTGCGAGCGGTTTGGCTCAGTGGTTCGCTGATGATGTTAACATCAATGAAGATAAAGTCTACAGTTTTCTTTGGGATGGTGAAGACCACAGGGCGATAAAAGCTGCACAACGTGCAAATGTCAGCGTCAAATTTGAGTTTTTACCAGAGACTGATGAGGACAAAGACGACCCGAACTACATCGAACTGAAACTGAACGTGAATGAACTGACTCAGTCTGTTTTTATTCAGATTACAGATTACTCTGATCTTGATGATGAAGAAGAGCAAGAGGATTTGTGGGAGAATATAGTCTACTCTCTCAAACAAATTATAGGGGGCTAACCTTATATTCCATTATTTTTTTTGATAAAACAGCTTAAAGGCATGATCTTTGAGTCGCAACTGCGCGTATTATATCCTGAATGAAGAAGATTGACAGACTAGTTTTTGGGTCCTTTATTGGCCCGTTCTTATTGACACTAGTCGTAGTGGATTTCATATTACTTCTGGTCACCTTACTGAAGTACTTCGACCAAATTATGGGTAAGGGCTTGAGTCTTGCCACCTTTGGTGAACTCATAGGCTATTTTTCTATTTCTAGCTCTCCCGATGCTTTTCCGTTGGCGATCCTACTGAGCTCCATCATGACTTTTGGTAACCTCGGTGAGCATTCAGAATTAACAGCTGTCAAAAGTTCAGGTATTTCCCTCCTAAGGGCATTAGTTCCAATCTTCTTTTTTGTGGTATTACTGACCGGTTTTACTTATTACTCAAATACGCAGTTGGTTCCCAAGACCAATTTGAAAACTTACAGCTTGCTGTGGGATATGCGAACGAAGAAACCAGCACTTGATATAAAAGAAGGCGTTTTTTATACCGGTATTCCCGGCTACAGTATTAAGGTGAACGAGAAAATTGGAGATGAGCAGCTGAAAGACATTATAATATATGATCACACCAAGTCTAATACGCAAGGCAATAAGCATGTGATTTTGGCTGATTCAGGTCGCATGTATTCTTTCATGAATCAACGATACCTAGCACTGGAACTGTACAGAGGGGTAAAGTATGAGGAGATTATTAAGGAGAGTTATGATGAGAGGGCTGAGGGAGGTCAGTTTATCAGAGATAAGTTCAGTAGTAGTCGGATGTACTTTGATCTATCGTCTTTTGATATGAATGATACAGATGAGAATCTTTTTAGGCGAAGCCGTTTGGTTCAAACAAGATCTCAATTGACACAGGGGGTGGATTCTATGCAAAGAAGTGTGCACGAGAAACAAGATCAAATGTTCACACTTGTGAGAAATACATTTACTTATCACTACATGAAAGATGAAGCGACTCCTGATGAAGTATTGATACCAAAAGCATTTTATGATTCATTGCGTGAAGCAAGGAGGTCAATTGTAGCAGATGTCGAAGGTGATGTTAATTTGATGGAAGATTCATTGAGAAACAACTTGGTGATGCAATCCAAACCTGAATTGTTAATTGATAATGAGGGAATGGATGTTCTTGATCCTGACGCCCAAACAGTAGCTACTAAATCGGCATTATTGAAAGATGACGAAGAAGAGATAGGGCCAAAGAAAACATTTGAGGAGAATATGGATGCCTTTGCTAGTTACTACAGGCGATCTGATTCTACCAGCTCTATTGATAATACGAGAATGAATGCTGTCTTGAGTTATGGGATTAACAGGAGCAGGTCTGCAACCAACCTGCTTAATTCACGCGTGCTATCTCTTGACGCTGTAAAGAGAGACCAGAGAAAGTATATAGTTACCAAGAATCAACAAATGGCTAGGTCTTTAGCTTGCCTGATTATGTTTTTGATCGGTGCGCCCATAGGAGCAATCATTAAAAAAGGTGGTTTGGGTTTGCCGGTAATAGTCTCCGTAGTTTTCTTTCTCATCTACTACGTCTTTAATACCACAGGAGAAAAATGGGGTAAAGAGGGTGTTATGGATCCCGCGCTGGCAGTATGGATTTCTAATGCTGCCTTGTTACCGTTCGGTCTTTTCTTCCTAAGGCAAGCTAGAAATGATGCAAGTCTTTTTGAAACTGATTTTTACTTGAATATTTGGGAAAAAATCAAGAAGATTTTCAAAAAGGGAAAGGAATTAAAAACAGCCTAGTTTGCTAGTTTTCAGTAATATCTCTACCTTTGCGGCTGTTTAATTATTAATCACATTTTATTTTAGCTAAGCATGTATTTATCAAGCGAGAAGAAACAAGAGCTCTTTGAGAATCATGGTCGGTCAAAAGCAAAAACAGATACGGGTTCTCCTGAGTCTCAGATATCGCTTTTCACTTACCGTATCAACTACCTAACAGAGCATTTAAAACTGAATAAGAAAGACCACTCTACTAGATTAGGTCTTTTAAAATTGGTAGGTAAAAGGAGAAGATTGCTCGATTACCTTTACACAAAGGACATCGAAAGATATAGAGCAATCATCGCAGAATTGAAATTGAGAAAATAATAAATGAGGGAATTCGTGAGGATTCCCTTTTTTTCCTTTCGAAACAAATGCAGGTTGTAACGACACCCTGCTTTCTTATTTTATAAAAACATATATGACAAAAGTTATCACTAAGTCCATCAAAATGCCCGATGGCGCTGAAATTACGATTGAAACGGGTAAACTGGCGAAACAAGCAGACGGGTCAGTAGTGGTTAGAATGGGTGACGCAATGTTACTTGCCACTGTAGTATCATCTAAGGACGCTAAAGAAGACGTAGACTTCCTTCCGCTATCAGTAGATTATCAAGAGAAGTTCGCAAGTGCAGGTAAAATACCTGGCGGATTCCTTAAAAGAGAAGGAAGATTATCAGACCATGAGGTGCTTATTTGTCGATTAGTCGACAGAGCCCTAAGACCCCTTTTTCCTAGTGATTATCATGCTGATACTCAGGTGATGATCTCTATGATCTCTCATGACGAGAATGTAATGCCTGATTCATTGGCAGCACTTGCAGCTTCTGCAGCACTTTCTGTTTCTGATATACCGTTTAACGGTCCCATATCAGAAGTAAGAGTTGTCAGACATGAAGGAACTTTTAAAGTAAACCCAAGCAAGGCAATTACTGAAGAATCTGATCTTGAAATCATTGTTGCTGCCGATAAGGACAACATCATGATGGTTGAAGGAGAAATGGATGAAGCTTCTGAGGCGGATATGCTAGAAGCAATGAAAGTGGCACATGACGCTATCAAAGCTCAGTGTCTATCACAGATAGAACTTGCTGAAGAAGCAGGAACGACTGAGAAAAGAACTTACGATCACGAAAAGAAAGATGATGCACTATTCGCTAAGATGAGCGAAGAGCTTTATGACAAGCTTTATGCTTCTGTTTCTCAAGCGATCGCAGACAAGTACGTGAGAAGCTCACAGGTGAGCGCTATCAAAGATGAGTGGATGGAGTCACTTCCAGAAGATCATGGTTATGATGGTTTCTTAATGAAGCAGTTTTTCAAGAAAATTCACAAAAAGGCAGCTAGAGATTTCGTTTTAAACGATTCTAAGCGTCTTGACGGTAGACAATTCAATGAGATCAGACCAATTTCATGCGAAGTAGACTACCTTCCATCAGCACATGGTTCTGCTCTTTTCACAAGAGGTGAAACTCAATCATTAACATCATGTACTCTAGGTACTAAACTTGATGAGCAGATGATCGATGGTGCTACCATGTCTGGTTATAACAAATTTATTCTTCATTACAACTTCCCAGGTTTTTCAACTGGAGAAGTAAGGCCTAATAGAGGTCCAGGTAGAAGAGAAGTAGGCCATGGTAACTTAGCAATGAGAGCTTTGAAGAAAGTTTTGCCTCCTACAGATTCAAACCCATATACAATGAGAATTGTATCTGACATCCTTGAATCAAATGGTTCTTCTTCAATGGCGACAGTTTGCGCGGGTTCATTAGCATTAATGGATACAGGTATCAATATCACAGCCCCTGTTTCAGGAATTGCCATGGGAATGATCTCTGATGCTGAGACTGGTAAGTTTGCAATCCTTTCTGATATCCTCGGAGACGAGGATCACTTGGGAGATATGGACTTTAAAGTAACAGGTACTGCAAAAGGAATCACTGCTTGTCAGATGGACATTAAGGTAGATGGTTTATCTTACGAAGTGCTAGAGCAAGCTTTAGCTCAGGCTAGAGAAGGAAGACTTCATATTCTTGGAATTATGAACGAGGCCATGCCGACTGTAAGAGAAGATTACAAACCACATGTTCCAAGAACAGAACGTTTCAAAATTGATAAAGATCAAATTGGAGCTGTTATTGGACCAGGTGGAAAAGTTATTCAGGAAATCCAAAAGGAAACTGGAGCAACAATCAACATTGAAGAAGTTGATGACAAAGGCGTTGTAACTGTGTTTGCAGTAAATAAAGACGCAATGTTAGCAGCTGTAGGTCGTATAAAGACTATTGTTGCGGTTCCAGACGTTGGAGAAGTGTATGAAGGAAAAGTAAAATCGATCATGCCTTTCGGAGCGTTCATCGAATTTATGCCAGGTAAAGATGGTTTACTTCATATTTCTGAGATCAAGTGGGAACGTCTTGAAAAAATGGACGGAGTATTAGAAGTAGGGGAAGAGATTAGTGTTAAACTAATCGGTGTTGATAAGAAGACTGGAAAGTTCAGACTTTCTAGAAAAGTTCTTTTACCGAAACCTGAATAAAACTGAACAGAATTAGAATATTGAGCGTTTGATTAAGTAGGAACTTTTCCTACTTTTTCAATTGTTCGAAAGTTCCTATACACAAGTATAAACCAAAGTTTGAATGAGACAGCTTAAGATTAGTAAGCAGATTACCAACAGAGAGTCGCAGTCTCTTGATAAATATCTTCAAGAAATTGGTAAGGTCGATCTTTTGACCCCAGACGAAGAAGTAGATTTAGCCAAGAGAATCAGAGAAGGCGATCAACTTGCGTTGGAAAAATTGACTAAAGCTAACCTTCGTTTCGTTGTTTCTGTAGCTAAGCAATATCAAAACCAAGGACTTTCATTAGGCGATTTGATTAATGAAGGTAATCTGGGTTTGATTAAAGCAGCGCAAAGGTTTGACGAAACACGTGGTTTCAAATTTATTTCTTACGCAGTTTGGTGGATTAGACAGTCAATCTTACAAGCATTGGCAGAGCAATCTCGTATTGTTCGTCTACCCTTGAACAGAGTAGGTTCGTTAAATAAAATCTCAAAGACATTTTCTGAATTAGAGCAGAAATTTGAACGTGAGCCATCTCCGGATGAGTTAGCAGAAGTACTAGAGGTAACTACGAAAGAAGTAGTGGATACCATGAAGATTTCTGGTAGACACGTATCAATGGATGCGCCATTTGTACAAGGTGAAGAAAACAGCTTGTTGGATGTACTAGAAAATGATCAAGAAGAAAAGCCTGATACAGGCTTGATGAACGACTCTTTAAGAAGAGAAGTTCAAAGAGCATTATCAACTTTGACACAGCGTGAAGCTGATGTGATTACACTTTACTTTGGTCTTAACGGAGAGCACTCCATGACACTCGAAGAAATAGGGGAGAAATTCAACTTAACGAGAGAAAGAGTAAGACAAATTAAAGAAAAGGCTATCAGGAGGTTAAGACATACTTCTAGAAGTAAAGCTTTGAAACCTTATTTAGGTTAATTTATAAGATAATTGGCAACAAAAAGGCCTTCGAAAGAGGGCCTTTTTTATTTTAAATTGATCAGGGGAACATTCCTTTGATAAAAAGTTGTTAATCGATTAGTTTTGAACAAATAGGAATTTTTGGAGATGACTACAGAGAACGTAAAAGTATTAATCATAGGCTCGGGCCCAGCAGGTTATTCAGCTGCTATTTATGCATCCAGAGCTGGTTTGAATCCAGTATTGTACACAGGTGGCCAACCAGGCGGCCAGTTGACAACCACCAATGACGTGGAAAATTATCCAGGTTATCCTGAAGGTATTAACGGTCCTCAAATGATGATTGACTTTCAAAAGCAAGCCGAAAGATTCGGTACTGATTTGAGGTTTGGATTAGCCACCAAGGTTGATTTTTCGAGTTATCCTCACAAAGTATGGATTGACGATAAACATGAAATCACTGCTGAGGCAGTGATTATCTCTACTGGCGCAAGTGCTAAATACTTAGGATTGCCTTCAGAAGAAACATATGCTAACAAGGGTGTCTCTGCTTGCGCTGTGTGTGACGGATTCTTTTATCGCGGCAAACCGGTAGCTGTAGTGGGTGCTGGAGATACTGCTGCAGAAGAGGCTACTTATTTGGCCAATTTGTGTCCTAAGGTATACATGATTGTGAGGCGCGATGAAATGCGTGCATCTCAAATTATGCAAGAAAGAGTTAAGAATACACCAAATATAGAGGTGCTTTGGGAAACTGAGACGGAAGAAATTCTCGGTAATGACGAAGTAGGAGTGACAGGAGCTAGATTGGTAAATAATAAAACTGGAGAAAAGAAAGAAATAGAAGTGAGCGGCTTCTTCGTAGCCATAGGTCACAAGCCGAATACTGATATTTTCAAAGGCTGGTTAGATATGGATGAGACAGGTTATTTAAGTGTAAAACCAGGCACCTCTCATACCAAGGTAGAAGGCGTTTTTGCTACTGGTGATGCGGCCGATAAAGTTTATCGTCAGGCTGTAACTGCTGCAGGAACTGGCTGTATGGGCGCACTAGATGCAGAAAGATTTTTGGCTGAGAAAGAATTTGAAATGTCTACTGCTGAGGTAGCAGGATAAGTAATTATGTCAAAAAGCCATCTCGGTATAATGAGATGGCTTTTTTATTTAGAAAAAATGGTAAAACTAGATATTCTAGCCTTAGCAGCACACCCTGATGACGTAGAGCTGTCTTGTGCAGGCACATTGATCAAAGCGATTCAGCAAGGTAAAAAAGCAGGTGTTGTCGATTTTACCAGAGGAGAACTAGGTACCAGAGGCACACCTGAAATTAGAATGGAAGAGGCCAGCGCTGCTGCTAAGATTATGGGACTCTCCGCCCGTGAGAATTTAGGTTTTAGGGATGGTTTTTTTAAGAACGATGAAGCGCATCAACTAGAAGTTGTCAAAGCGATAAGAAAGTATCAACCGGAAATTGTACTAGCTAACGCAATAGATGACCGCCATCCAGATCATGGTAGAGCTTCTTTTCTATCAAAGGAAGCTTGCTTTTTAGCCGGCTTGGCCATGATAGAGACCGAAGTAGATGGTGTAAAGCAAGCACCATGGAGGCCAAAGGCAGTTTACCATTACATTCAGAGTATACCACATACTCCAGATTTCATTGTTGATGTGAGTGCCAGTTGGCAGACTAAAATGGAGGCTGTGCGCGCCTATAAAACACAGTTTCACGATCCTAAGAGTGGTGGAACACAGACTTATATTTCTTCACCAAGGTTTATGAAAATGATTGACGCTCGCGGCATTCACTACGGACATGAAATTGGTGTTGAATATGGTGAAGGCTTCACGGTAGAACGGGCAGTAGGAACGGATTCTATCTTCGACCTGATTTAAGGCGCCAGCCTAGAAATATTCCAATCACCTTCCGTGTTACTCTTGTAAATAAGTCTATCGTGTAGGCGACTTTGGCGTCCTTGCCAAAACTCAAATGAGGTAGGTTTAATCTTATAACCACCCCAGAAGTCAGGTAAGGGTACTTTACCCTCTTTAAATTTCTGTTTCATTTCGGCTAGCTTCATTTCAAGAATGCTTCTAGAGCTAATGACAGAGCTTTGTTGAGACACCCAAGCACCTAATTGACTACCATGCGGTCGGCTAGTAAAATATTTTAAAGAAGTAGCAGTACTTACTTTTTCGGCAATTCCTTGAATACATACTTGGCGTTCCATCGCATACCAAGGGAAAAGAATGGATACTTGGGCGTTTTCTCCGATCTGTTGGGCTTTTCGACTTTTATAGTTCGTGTAAAAAACGATACCATCAGCATCAAGCGCTTTCATTAACACCGTACGCTGAAAGGGTTGGTTAGACGTATCCGAAGTACTTAAAACCATGGCATTAGGCTCGAGGAGCTTGCCTTTTTGTGCTTCGTCAAACCATTTTTCAAACTGTTTAAAAGGGTTTGCATCAGCACTGTCAATGTCTAGTGAAGCTTTCGTGTACTCTTTTCTTAAATCTGCAATGGCGTCCGTCATCTCCAAAAATTATTTTGTTGTAAATATAACAACACCCTTAGACGAAAGTTTTTCGAATTCGTTAGGCAAAGTAAAAATGCATTTATAATTTTCTTTGAAGCAATCATATGTTTCAGTACGATAAAAATATTCCCGACCCGGCACCTGGTGATTTCTTATTATCAGAACCCTTTTTGAACGATCCAAATTTTGAAAGAACTGTTATCCTTGTCTGTGAGCACAATGAAGAAGGAACGTTCGGCTTGGTGTTAAACAAGCTCTCCGATTTAAAACTGGATGATGTTTTAGAAGAGAAAATCACGTTTCCAACCTACCTCAATATAGGAGGACCGGTAGAACAAAATACACTCCATTTTATTCATCGCCTGAATGATAAGATTGAAGGGTCAATTCAACTGAACGAGAATTTATATTGGAGCGGAGACTTTGAGCAAGTCAAGTTTTTACTTAACTCAAATTTGATTAGAGAAGAAGATATTCAGTTCTATTTGGGTTACTCAGGTTGGGGTGTTGGTCAGTTAAGGGAAGAGCTCGATAAGCAGAGTTGGTTCGTAAGGAGAAAGGCCACTGCTCAAGAAATATTCGATATGGAGTCTGATATATTATGGAAGTCGATTTTAAAGCAAATGGGAGGTAAGTACAAGGTCTTTTCAAATTACCCTGTCGATCCTCGATTGAATTAATAGTTTTACTAAATTTGATACTGTAACGGTGCGGCATAAAAGCCGATAGCAATTAGAGATATGAGTGAAGACAAGAATAAGAAGGTGGAGGAGAAAGATCAGCAAAATACAGAAGCTGAAAATCAACAAGAAGTAAACCCACAAGAAGAGCCTACCAATTTAAGAGAACAGAAAGCTGCTGCACCGCCTAGTGCAAAGGTTGAACCTGTAGACCCTCCAGTATTAGATGCTGAAAAAGTTCCTGCAGAAGAACCCGCTGCTGAGGAAGTAACTCCGGCCCCTGAAGAAGCTATTAAAGCAGAGGCCACAACGGAAAGCACTGTGCAGGAAGATCAAGCACCCGCTGAGGAATCTAAGCCTGCTGAGGAAGAGGTAACAACGGAACAAGAGACAAAAGAAGATAAAGCTGAGACTGTTGTCGCTAGCTATGATAAAGGTGAACGAGCTGAAACCGTTTCTGATGGCACTCCTAAGGAAGACACTCCGTCAGACTCTGAGAAGAGCGATGAATCAGACAACGATGATGATGATGAGGAGGATGATAGTGAAGAAGAGCTACCTGATTACACGAATTATACGCGTGAACAACTCGTAGAAGCGATAGAGGAGCTTACGCAACAGGAGAGCTTCAAGCGCAGCGATCGGGTACTGAGAGAGATTGAGCCCTTGTTCACTGCAATGGAATCGAATATCCGTCAAGAAGCGGAAGAAAAATTTAAAGCGGAGCTGGGTGAGGAAGAAGAACAAAGCTTCGAATTCAGACATGACGAACTTTATAATCGTTTTGATGCATCATTAAGGCTGTTGAAAGATCGGAAGTCATCTTATTACAAAGAGAGAGAGGCTAATAAAACTAGAAACCTAGAGAAGAAGCAAGAGCTATTAGATAAGTTGAGGGCTTTGGTAGATGGTGAAGAAGCTACTACCAGTTTAAAACCCATTAAAGAGATTCAAGAAGTTTGGAAAGCCATTGGTCCTGTACCAAATCAATACAACAAAACCCTTTGGGCGAATTATAATGCCCTATTAGACCGCTTTTATCACAACAGACATATTCTTTTTGAACTTAAGGACCTTGATCGTAAAAAGAATCAAGTGGCAAAAACTGAATTATGTGAAAAAGCCGAAGCGCTCGGTAAGCTTGATAATGTAAAAGACGCTGTCATTCAGTTGAATGAATTACATGAGGAATATAAGCGAATAGGCTCAGTGCCAAGAGAAGTTCAGGAAGAACTTTGGCAAAGATTTAAAGCGGCCTCTGACGTCATCTATCAGAAGCGTAAGGGCTTTTTAGAGAACCTAAAAGGAGACTTGAAGGAAAACCTTGTAAAGAAGCAGGAGCTGATTAATGAATTGGCAACCTACTCTTCATTTAACTCTGACAGGATCAACGATTGGAATGCTAAGACAAAAGAAATCCTAAATCTTCAAAAGCGTTGGGAAGCTATTGGCGGTGTGCCTAGAGAGAATGCAAAAGAGATTAATCGTTCTTTCTGGTCAACCTTTAAAGGATTCTTTGCTAATAAGAATGAATTCTTTAAGACGCTGGAGTCTTTGAGAAAGGAAAACTTGGCTAAGAAAGAAGCCCTTGTTCAAGAGGCCATTGCTTTACAAAATAGCGAAGAATGGGATAAGACTGCTGAACAACTGAAGCAACTACAGCGCAAGTGGAAAGAGGTAGGGCCTGTGCCTGAAAAGCAGCGCAATGCAGTGTATGCTAAGTTTAAAGAAGCATGTGATGTATTCTTCAATAATAAGCGTGAACAACTCAATCAAACAGAGTCGGCTTACGTTGAAAACCAAGAAAAGAAAGAGGCTGTGCTGACTGAAATTGCAGAGAAAGCAACTGCAAAGGAAGGTTCGCAAGAGGAGCTTATGGAGCTTATTGGGGCTTATAATGAAATTGGTTTTGTACCGAGAAATGCGATTAAAGCTGTTGAAAAGAAATTTCAAACCGTAGTAAAATCGTATGTTGATAGTTTAGGCCTTGAGGCGTCAGATGCAGAGTCGCTTATTTTAAGAGCTGAGTTAACCGCAGGTAACAAAGGTGGCGGGGCCGATAAGAAACTTCAGAAGAAGGAGTCTACACTGAGGAGAAAGATCTCTGAAATGGAAGACAATATTTCTCTTTGGAATAACAACCTTGCCTTTTTTGCTAATTCAAAAACTGCCGATAAACTGAAAGCAGAATTTGACGAGAAGATAGCTAAGGCCCAAGAAGAGGTTCAGCAATTGAAAAAGCAATTAAAGATTTTAAGAAGTATTTGATAACCAATAGGTTAAAAATTCTTTGAAAAATTGCCAATGACAGCTTTGCAAATTTAGATGACACTTCTATATTTGCACTCGCTTTGAACGAAAAGCAATTAAGAAGCCTCCTTAGCTCAGATGGTAGAGCAACTGACTTGTAATCAGTAGGTCATTGGTTCGATCCCGATAGGAGGCTCTTCAAAATAAGACAGTTACGAAAGTAGCTGTCTTTTTTTATGCCCTTCGTCCTCGAATCACGTCCTCGAATACCACGACCTCCATGCTTGAATAAAGGCTGCTTTTATTCAATACCTGCTGTAATCTACCATAATTTCATCAATGTTTAGACCATGAAAATCACAACTGGCTACGCCAATGATCTGGTTCAGGTCACCTTACTTTAGTATGAAAAGCCAAGTTTCTATCTTACTAGTGTATCAAGAAAGTATGTTTTTATGATTTATAAGATTAGTGGAGTTGTTCAGGTTTGTTTTGTCTTTGTTCTCGCAATTTTCTCATTCTCCTGTCTTGCCCAAAAGGTTGAGGCCATTGATATACACGGATTCGACAAAGTATATGAGTTAGAGAAACTCTTATCTCCCATAAATATTCAAGGTGAAATATGGCAAGCACATGCCATGGCCTCTGATGTTGAATATTTATTTGTGATAAATGATAAAGAGGTTCCACCCATAAAGTCATACCGCTTGGCCGATGGAAAATATATGGGCGGCTTGGGAAGTATTGGAGGTGGGCCAGGAGAGTTTACCTTTATTAATAGGTCTGGTTTTGGGGTAAGGAAAGACAAACTTATTGTTCAGGGCCGCAAGTATATACGGATTTACAACATTAATAAGAAAAATGAAAAGCTTGACTTTCAGGTAGAAAGAGAGATCAAGATTCCGGCTGAATTAGGGATATTGAATAAAGGATTTCTCTTGAATGACTATGAGCTGGCAGGGGCTGCGAAGTTTAGTCCGAAGGAGTTTGTGACATTCAGAATCAAAGGGAGCGAAATGGGAGAGAGTAAAAATGTAGGCGTCTTTGGGGATTATCCCAATCTTCATCCTGATATTCCTAGTACTGCATATTACCATTTATACCAAGGAGACTCTCAAAGTTCTCATGACGGAAATATTTTGGTGAAGGCCTACTCAAATTTTCCCAAAATTCGAGTTTTTGATTTGAGCGATGGGTCTTTCAACGATATTGAATTGAAACCTAAAAATGAACAGATTACGAAGTTAGTGCCTGATCAAAGAGGTAAAAGTATCGCTAATGGACTAGATATGTTTAAGTACCTAAGTCAAGTAGGGGTTAGTCAAGACTTAATTTTAGCAGACTATCAGGAAAGAGCATACGAAAGAGTCGCGAGTACATCGCAAGGTAACGTTCAGTTAGTACCACAAACAGATCGGTTCTTGCTGGTTTTCAATGACGAAGGTGAGTTACTGGCAAAACTATCACCGCCAGACTGGTTTCAAAAGTTTACACTTACACCAGATAATAGGATGGTCCTTTTCCATCCTGAAATTGAGGATAAGTTGTTTATGATTGACCTAAATCAGTTTAGATAAAACTTTGTAAGGCGAAAAAGGCAAATGACTAGAATGATTTAGATCAGTTATGATGCTAACCAAACTCAGTAATTTATGGCTTATAGTAGTCTAGCTTTATTTAAAACTAAAGACTATGAATATTAGGATAGCCGATCTAATGATCAAGAACGTGGTCACTACAGAGCCACACAAGTCCATTGGGCATGTAAAAGAAATGATGACTAAGAATCGAATTAGTTGTGTTCCGGTAGTCAATTCCGATAATGAACCTGTTGGCATTGTGACAACCAATGACTTTAAAACGAACCCTGGTGACAGTTCGCCCGTGAGTCAATTGCTTTCAGGCCATGTGTATACTGTGCCTGCTTACAATGATGTTTCCGTGGCAGCCAAAGTAATGCGGAAGCATCATTTTCATCACTTGATTGTTACGCATGAAAAGGAGATAGTGGGCATTATAAGTTCTTTCGATTTACTAGCCTTACTTGACGACCACAAGTTTGTGATGAAGAATCCTCCAACGCCAAGGAAAAAAAGTAGATAAGTCTTAAGGGCTTGTGCTACTCATCTGATTTTATTGGGTATGCCTTAAACCTCAAATGAGTAGAAAACACTTACCAAGTCTCATTTTTTTATTCTCCCTTGCTTGTTCATGCACTAATGAATTAGGCATAGAATCATTTAATTTTGAAAGATCAATGGTGGTTGAGGCACTACTTACATACGAGGAGAAGGTGCATGAAATTAGGCTTTCCTATAGTAGCCCTGTAGAACAGGATACGCTATTCCCCCTAACTGCGGCACAAGTTTGGATAGAAGATGATAATCAGACGGTTCTAAATTTTGATGAAGCTTTTCAGGGTATTACAGGTCTTTAGATAACTCTAGCGGGGTTGTTTCGGATTACTTTAAAGTAGGAGGTATTTCTCGAAAAAGAGTTTTTTATTACTCAGAATATTTTGGTTCAGACTCACTGGAAGTCTTTAAGTCATTGACTTCACCCTTTTGTCAATATTGACTGCGTAAATCAGGTGTTAGAATGTCAATTAACCTACCTCCTAGATGGTCCTCGTCCCTATAACCTGTTTATAGCTAACCCTAAGGTTGGTGACTTTGTGGAGCGTGTGAACTACTGATGGCCTCTAATCCTTGTGTCAATTGTAGGAATTATGGTGACCTGATTCCTCCTCCAGACTATTGGATTGATTGATCAGCCTTTAATAACTCTTTCAAGCCTAATTAGGTTAAGTTTTACTAATTCGGTAAGGGTCATTTAGCAAATAGCTGTTTTACTAGCGAACTGAATATTCACCCAATTAACCAAATGATTCAATTGTGAGGCAGGCTTTAAGATTTAGGTTTTACATTTCATTTTTCCTTCTTTCATCCTTCATACTATCATGCACCAATGAGTTAGAAGACACTTTTTTTTCTTTTGAAAAAGCCATAGTCGTTGACGCAAGTTTTACAAATGAGTTTAAAAGACATGAAGTGAGGCTATCTTACACATCTGCTGTCGAATCTTCAGAAACCTCGTTAATCAGTAATGCCACAGTTTTTATTGAAGACGACCTTGGTGGTGTCATTCGTTTTGTTCAGGCATCAGATGGCGTGTATTTGACCGAAAATATGATGGCTGGTGAGGCAGGTAGATCCTACAAATTGGTTTTTACAATAGAAGGAGGTAAAACTTATGAGTCGACTTACGAAAGCTTGGTTCCTTCACCAGAGATAGATAATGTGTCATTCCGACCTGCGGAAACTCCTTCCCGAGAGACAAATGAGAATATTAGAGGATTCCAGTTTTTTATAGATTCTGATGATCCTACGGGTGAAGCTAACTACTTCCGTTACGAGTGGAATGATGCAAAGCAAACCATTGTGCCATACCCAGCGAAAGTTAAGATTAGAATAGAACCAGACCCTATTCACGTTTATGATTTTGCATTTATTCTGCCAGAAACCGAGGATGTAGAAACTTGTTATCGCTTTGGTAATTCTAGTAACATAGTATTGTCTAATACTGTAGGATCAACGGGAAATGAAGTCAGGGATGTTCCTGTAAAGTTTACACCGTTTGATTATTGGGATTTTATGAACAGGTACTCTATAGAGATTGCCCAATATGCCATTAGCAGACGGGCGCATGATTATTATGGGCAGCTCAAGTTATTTAATGAATCAAATGGATCACTTTTCGATCAGCAGCAGGGAGTTGTTGTAGGCAATATTGAGTCAGTCGATGACAATGAAGTGGTTTTGGGCTATTTCGAAGTAGCAGGAGTATCGAAGACAAGAAGGTTTTATGATCTAGAGGACCTAAACGATCAGGCCACAGATCGGATTCCATCTTTCTGTGAAACTTGTGCAACACGGGTAAATGATGATGTACCTCTCTTCAGAAGTCTCTTAGGATCACTTATTACGAATGGCGATATCGTTTTTCCAAGTACTCGCCTGATAGAAGGATTTAAAGTACACGATTACAGACTGAAACCAACCGCACCACAACTTGTCGATCTGGTTGAGTTATATTTTGCTTCTAATTTCTGTACGGATTGTCGACTTTACGGTGAAATAGTCGAAAAACCAGCTTACTGGATAGACTAAGCTTTCTTACGTACCATTCAAGAAAATATATGCTAGGTTGTCTTTATTAGGTCTTGAATCTTCCATGAATTATTTATCTTAAGGGGATGATTAATTCCGGCCGAAGAGAATTCTTAGCAAAAGCTTCCGTGCTTTCTCTTTCTACTTTATTTCCAAGCTCATTCTGGCCAACCGAGCAGGCAATTAAACGTCAATTTAGAATTTGTCTAAATCCAGGAAGTATAGGTGTGGAGCTGTCTCAACAAGCCATGTTAGATAGTGCCATTAAGTACGGGTTTGAGGCAATCGTTCCTTATCCCGATCAACTTTCAACCATGCGTGACAAAGGCTTGGATGGGTTTATGGCCAAAATGAAAGACAATAATATCACTTGGGGTACGGCTAATTTACCTGTTCAATTCAGGGCATCAGCACCAGATTTTAGGTCTGACTTTGCGCGCTTGAATGAAGCGGCCTTTGCACTAGAAACCTCAGGTGTCAAAAGGATGTCTACTTGGATTATGCCAACTCATAACGACCTGAGCTATCGTAGAAACTTCGATCAGCACACACGAAGGCTTAAGGAAGTAGCTCAGCTACTGGCTGATCATGACATTATGCTTGGCTTAGAATACGTAGGGCCAAAGACATTAATGACAAGAGATAAGTACTCCTTTATCCGGACAATGTCAGAATGCTTAGAACTCATTAGTGCTATTGATGAACCTAATGTAGGCCTTCAGCTTGATGCATTTCACTGGTACTGTGCAGGGGAGTCTGAACAAGATATTTTAAATCTGGATCCTAAGTACATCGTTACAGTCGATCTTAATGATGCTAAAGCGGGTAGGACTGCCGACCAGCAACTAGACTGGGAAAGAGAATTACCTACCGAAAGTGGGGTAATAGATATTGAGAGCTTCTTAATGGCCCTGTTAAAAATTGGTTACGATGGTCCGGTAAGGGCCGAACCCTTTAACAACGAATTGAATAAACTAGATAACGAACAAGCATTACAGAAGACGATTGCTGCCATGCGTAAAACGATATCCCTCATTGAATAACAAATCAACCTTATGCAAATAATTGAATCAGCTAAAACGTATGACATTGCCATAGTAGGCTCTGGAGCCGGTGGTGGAATGGCCACCAAAATACTTTCCGAAGCGGGCTTTGACGTAGCGGTATTAGAAGCAGGTCCTTTTTTTGATCCTGCACAGGATGAGTACAGAAACCAGTTACGTTGGCCTTGGGAGTCTCCCAGAAGAGGAGCCAGTTCTGACAGAAGGTCTTTTGGTGACTTTGATGCGGCCTACGGTGGTTGGAATTTGGAGGGTGAACCTTTCACAAACGAGAGGGGTACCGATTTTAGGTGGTTTCGCTCAAGAATGCTTGGCGGAAGAACCAATCACTGGGGACGTATATCATTAAGGTTTGGGCCGCTAGATTTTAAACGTAAGAGTCTAGATGGCTTGGGAGACAACTGGCCAATAGGTTATGATGATGTTAAGCCGTACTACGATAAAGTCGATAAACTAATCGGTGTATTTGGTAGTAAAGAAAATATTAAGAATGAGCCTGATGGCTTCTTTTTGCCTCCACCAAAACCAAGGTTGCATGAATTGCACTACATCAAAGGTGCTAGAAAGGCAGGTATTCCGGTAATACCTTCTCGTTTATCAATCTTGACAAAGAGGATTAATAATCAACGTGGTAGCTGTTTCTATTGTGGTCAGTGTAATAGAGGATGTTCTGCTTATGCAGATTTTTCATCCGGAACATGCCTAATCTTTCCGGCTCAGAAAAACGGTGGTAAAGTGGAGCTCTTCACTGAAGCAATGGTGAGTGAGGTAACAACCAATAAGGAAGGTAAAGCAACTGGAGTAACTTATATTAATAAATTAGATCGAAAGACTTATCACCTTAAAGCTAAGGTGGTTATCATGGCTGCTTCGGCATGTTCTTCGGCAAGAATCTTATTGAACTCCAAGAGTACTGTCCATCAAGATGGCTTAGGTAACAGCAGTGGTATGGTAGGTAAGTACCTTCACGATTCTACAGGAGCGAGCCGAGCCGTGTTCATTCCAGAATTGATGGATAGAAAAATCTACAATGAAGATGGTGTAGGTGGTATGCATGTTTATACCCCTTGGTGGTTGAACGATGCCAAACTAGACTTTCCTCGTGGCTACCACATAGAAGTTTGGGGTGGGATGGGAATGCCAAGTTATGGCTTTGGTTTTAACCCGAACGATTTGAATAAAATCACAGGCATGGGCAATGTTGGTGGTTATGGAGACTCTTTGAGAGAAGATATCAAACGATACTATGGAGCGGTAGTGGGTATCTCAGGACGAGGAGAAAGTGTGCCACAACAAGACAACTACTGTGAGATTGACAATGAAGTGGTTGACGAATGGGGCATTCCAGTATTGAAGTTCAACTATAAGTGGACTGATAACGAAGTGAAACAAGCCAAGCACATGCAAGATACTTTTGAAGAAGTGCTAGGTGCGACTGGTGGTATTCTCTTAGGTGACAAGCCTGGCGCGGATCGTGAATATGGTCTGACGAAACCGGGTGAAATTATTCATGAGGTAGGCACTACAAGAATGGGTAATGACCCAAGAACCTCAGTAACCAATAAATACAACCAACTACACGATTGTGAAAATGTATTTGTGATGGATGCTGGTCCATTTGTTTCTCAAGCGGATAAAAATCCAACTTGGACCATCTTGGCATTAGCCTGGAGAGCGTCAGATTATTTAGTAGATCAAGTCAAAAAACGTAATATCTAAGATCATGGATAGAAGAGAGTCATTAAAGGGTTTATTAGTTGGATCAGTAGCTGGTGGCCTATTAGTTACGGGATGTGCGCCTGACGGTAAAGAAGACATAGTTGAAGAAGCGGCTGGTTTGCCAGGGTACGGGCGTACCGTTCCAGAACAAGAGCACGATAAGAAAGTGCTTGCCGAAGAATTTCTAACTGAACACGAGCTAGAGACAATTGCAGTCTTATGCGATATCATTTTACCAGCGAACGCTGATATTGGTGGTGCAGTAGACGCAGAAGTTCCTGCTTTCATTGAGTTCATTGTCAAAGACATGCCGCGGCAACAGTTGCCTATTAGGGGTGGTTTGGCTTGGTTAGATAATCACGCTAACAAATTGCACAACCTTGAATTCAAGAAGTTGACGAATGATCAGCAACTGGCCATTTGTGACACGATTGCTTACCCGGGTAAAACTGCACCAGCGCTGATGGCAGGAGAGAAGTTCTTTACTAGGATGAGAAACCTGACGCTCACAGGGTATTATACAACTGAATTGGGGATTAAAGATTTGGGCTATAAAGGAAATGCCCCAAATGTATGGGATGGCGTTCCACAAGATGTACTAGATCAACAAGGGCTTGCCTACGAGAAAGAATGGCTCGCTAAGTGCGTGGATCAGACAAAGCGAACCGATATTGCTACTTGGGATGACGAGGGTAACTTGTTGACTTGATACGTTATTTAGTCGTTCTGCTATTTATAATTACCTCCTGTGCTGACTCATCGGCACAAGAGGGGGTTATAGCTAAGGTCATCACAAGCAAAGCATTGAAGACACTCATTGAAGAAAAAGAGGATATACAAATAGTTGATGTCCGAACCATTGGCGAATTCAATGCGGGTCACTTGACTAATGCGGTGCTTATGGACTTCTATAAGTCAGACTTCAAAGCCCAGCTTCAAAAACTAGATAAAAACAAACCCACTGTTGTTTACTGTGCCATAGGCGGCAGAAGCAATAGCGCACTTCGCATTTTGAAGCGATTGGGCTTCAAAGAATCTTATGACCTGTCGGGTGGTATTCAAGCCTGGATGGAGGAAAAACTCCCGATCGTGAAATAGCCGGTAGCTTTTCTAAGTTTCTGACCCTCATCAGAATCTCCATACACTATCAGCGTCTCCTGCAAGGGACTCTGATACCAATTAAGCTTAGATACTTCGGCAAGCTCAGTATGGAAAAGAGGAGTGGATAGGCCTCAGCGCTATAATGAGCTTTCTCTGTTTTATGAAAGAATCAGATTTTTTACTCATTTCGATCCCAACCCACTAGCAGCGTCTCACGCAATGGACTCTGATACCAATTACGCTTAGATACTTCGCTGAGCTCAGTATGGAAAATAGGGACGTGTAGACTGCTGCAACATAATCAGTCTTTAACTTTCCTTCCTTCACCTTCACTATCAGCGTCTCCTGCAAGGGACGCTGATTGCTACTATTCATTTCAGGCAATTAGGGGTTTCAACAACTTCAATTGGTAAACGATTGCAAAACTGCTTTGAAAGTGTAAGTCATTCTGTTTTAAGTGTCTGTAAAACAGTTGTTTAGCCTGAAGGTATAGGAAAAAGAGACTGTATTAAATCGAAAGATCAGTTGAGCAAGGCTAATCTCCCTTCATAAGTTTAGTTATCGAAACTACTCGTATGGAACTGAACAAATACAGCAAACGCCTCACTCAAGACCCTACACAGCCCGCTTCTCAAGCGATGCTTTATGGTATTGGACTGACTGATGAAGACATGCTGAAGGCGCAAGTGGGCATAGTCAGTACGGGTTATGAGGGCAATACCTGCAACATGCATTTAAATGACCTTGCGGTTCGAGTGAAGGCAGGAGTGCTGAGCGCTGATTTAGTAGGCCTTATTTATCATACGATTGGCGTGAGCGATGGTATTTCCAATGGAACGGAGGGTATGCGTTATTCACTAGTTTCTAGAGAAATCATTGCAGATTCAATAGAGGCTGTTGCTGGTGCACACTATTATGATGGGCTCGTTACTGTTGTTGGTTGTGATAAAAATATGCCAGGCGCCTTAATGGCCATGGGAAGATTAAATAGACCATCTCTTATGGTTTATGGAGGTACGATTGCCTCTGGCTGCTATAAGGGTAAGAAACTCAATATCGTTTCCTCATTCGAAGCCCTCGGTGAAAAGTTTGCTGGGGATATCTCTGACGAAGATTATAAAGGAATTATCAAGAACTCATGTCCCGGAGCGGGAGCATGTGGTGGAATGTATACTGCTAATACCATGTCTTCGGCCATCGAAGCATTGGGTATGTCATTGCCTTATAGCGCATCTAACCCTGCGG
Source organism: Cyclobacteriaceae bacterium (assembly GCA_965284605.1). Lineage (GTDB taxonomy): Bacteria > Bacteroidota > Bacteroidia > Cytophagales > Cyclobacteriaceae > Roseivirga. Next base: position 4,211,060 of record OZ260101.1, on the reverse strand, counting down.
TTAGCCTTGATAAAACAGAAGAGTGTGCGCGAGTTGGTAAAGCTGTTAGAAGGCTTTTGGAGCTCGACTTAAAGCCACGTGATATACTATCAAAGAAATCGTTCGAAAACGCCATCCGACTCATCACGGTGTTGGGTGGTTCCACAAATGCAGTGATGCATTTAATCGCCATCGCCAAGAGCGTTGATATTGACCTAACGCTTCACGATTTCCAAAGACTATCTGATACAACACCGTTTTTGGCTGACTTAAAGCCAAGCGGTAAGTATTTGATGGAAGACCTTCACGAGGCAGGTGGAATACCGGCAGTAATGAAATTTATGCTGGATGAAGGCATGTTGCATGGAGAATGCATGACGGTGACAGGCCATACGATCGCTGAAAACTTGGCAGAAGTAAATGCTGTCGATAAGGACAATGATATCCTTAGACCACTCTCAAACCCGATCAAGCCGACCGGTCATCTGCAAATGCTGTTTGGTAACCTAGCTGAAGAAGGTGCAGTGGCCAAGATTACAGGTAAGGAAGGAGAGCGCTTCGAAGGAAAGGCCATCGTTTTTAATGATGAGTTTTCGGCAATTGAAGGCATTAGAAGTGGGAAGGTGAAAGCGGGGCATGTGATTGTAATTCGCTTCGAAGGACCAAAAGGTGCACCTGGCATGCCTGAGATGTTAAAACCCACTTCTGCCATTATGGGTGCTGGCCTTGGTAAATCGGTGGCGCTGATTACGGACGGAAGGTTTTCGGGAGGTAGTCACGGTTTTGTAGTAGGCCATGTAACGCCAGAAGCGCAGGCAGGAGGCTTAATTGCCTTGGTTAAGGATGGTGACGATATCATCATTGATGCACAAAAGAATACCATATCTCTTGAGGTTTCTGATGAAGAGATTGCCAAAAGACGAGCGCAATGGTCTGCACCCGGATTAAAAGTGAAGGCAGGAGTATTAAAGAAATATGCTAAGGCAGTCTCATCGGCATCTGAAGGCTGTATAACGGATAATTAGAATCTTATGGAAGCAGTACTTACGCAACCCATTGAAACGAAATTAAGGGTGACTGGCGCAGAAGCATTAGTCAGGTCACTCATGGCGGAAGAAGTAGATTTGATTTTTGGTTACCCAGGAGGCGCCATTATGCCTATTTATGATGCCCTTTACGGTTTTCAAGATGAGGTGCATCACGTGCTAACACGACATGAGCAAGGCGCTATTCACGCTGCACAGGGATTTGCGAGAGCAACAGGAAAGGTAGGGGTAGTGATGGCTACTTCAGGCCCTGGAGCTACAAACCTGATTACTGGAATAGCTGATGCCATGATAGATTCAACGCCTTTAGTGTGTATTACAGGACAAGTCGGCACTAGCCTTCTCGGTTCTGATGCCTTTCAGGAAACTGACATTGTGAGTATTTCAATGCCAGTGACCAAATGGAACTGTCAAGTAACGAATGCAGAAGAGCTGCCAGCCGCTTTAGCCAGGGCGTTTTACATTGCTAAGTCCGGCAGGCCAGGGCCTGTATTGGTGGACATTACAAAAGACGCACAGTTCCAACCTTTTGATTTTGAATATAGAAAGTGTGAACAGATAAGAAGTTATCGCCCGATTCCCGAACTAGACTTGAGCCAAGTGGCCAAAGCTGCTAGCCTGATCAATGAAGCGCAAAAGCCTTTGATCCTTTTTGGTCAAGGGGTCATTTTGGGTAAAGCGGAACAAGAGTTTCGTCAATTTATTGAAAAGACGGGTATACCGAGTGCATGGACCCTTTTAGGACTTTCGGCCTTGCCAACAGATCATCCATTGAATGTGGGCATGTTGGGTATGCATGGTAATTATGGGCCGAATAAGTTGACCAATGAGTGTGACTTGCTGATAGCCATAGGCATGCGATTTGACGATCGGGTTACGGGTAATCTTGATTATTATGCCAAACAGGCTAAGGTCATTCATCTGGATATCGATCCATCCGAGATTGACAAGAATGTTTTGGTAAATGTGCCTGTGCTGGGAGATTGCAAAGAAACCTTACAAGAACTGACCAAACGAGTTCATCTTAACAGTCATGCGCAATGGCTAGCTGAATTCAGAGCATACGACAAAATCGAACAAGAAAAAGTCATCGATCATGAATTGAATCCTGAATCCGGAACGCTGAAAATGGGAGAGGTGATGGCACATATTAATGCGGTGACGAAAGGTGATGCTATTCTGGTAACAGACGTAGGGCAGCACCAAATGGTCGCGTGTCGATATACCCGTTTTAATCAAACCAAGAGCAATATTACCTCAGGTGGCCTCGGAACAATGGGCTTCTGTTTACCGGCAGCCCTAGGAGCTAAATTGGGTGCGCCTGATCGCGAAGTGATCGCTGTAATTGGAGATGGAGGGTTTCAAATGACCATTCAAGAGTTAGGAACCATATTTCAGACCCAAGCTGCTGTTAAAATTGTGATCCTCAACAATAACTTCTTGGGCATGGTGAGACAATGGCAGCAGTTGTTTTTTGATAAGCGCTATGCTAGTACAGAACTCATGAACCCAGATTTCATCAAAATAGCCGAAGGCTATGGTATCAAAGGACGCTCTATTGACGAACGTGCAGACCTAAAAGGTGCTATTCAAGAAATGATTGCCTATAAGGGAAGCTTCTTATTGGAAGTTAAAGTAGGTAAAGAAGACAATGTATTTCCTATGGTGCCATCTGGTGCATCGGTTTCAGATATAAGACTTTCATAGCATGAGTCAATCCTATACCATATCGATCTTCACTGAAAACAGCATAGGCCTGTTGCACCGAATCACTTCAATTTTCACGAAGCGACACTTGAGTATAGAAAGCTTGAACACTTCTGAATCTGAGATACAGGGCGTATTTAGGTTTACGATTGTCGTCAATGGCGAAGAAGAATTGGTAAAGAAAATTGTGAAACAGATTGAGAAACAGGTAGAAGTCATCAAGGCTGTTTATCACCTCGATGAAGAGACTGTTTTTCAGGAAATAGCCCTGTATAAAGTATCGACAGAAAAGGCATCGGAAAACAACTTGGTTGAACGACTAATCCGCGATAATAATGCCCGTATTCTATCCATGGAGCAAGAATTCATGATTATAGAAAAGACGGGACATAAAGAAGATACACAAGAGTTATTGGAATTCTTACGACCATATGGTCTACTGGAATTCGTGAGATCAGGCCGTGTGTCTGTAATCAAACCAGATAATGAATTACACGAACGAATTATAAACTTTTAATCATAGAAAAATGGCTTTAATCAATTTTGGTGGAGTAGAAGAGAACGTCATCACAAGAGATGAATTTCCACTATCAAAGGCACAAGAAGTATTGGCAAACGAAACTGTAGCGATTATTGGCTATGGTGTTCAAGGCCCAGGTCAATCCTTAAACCTACAGGACAACGGTGTCAAGGTGATTGTCGGTCAACGTCAGGAGTCCAAAACTTGGGATAAGGCCATCGCGGATGGTTGGGAGCCGGGTGTAACGCTCTTTCCTATTGAAGAAGCACTCGAAAGAGCATCGATTATTTGCTATTTGCTTTCCGATGCTGCGCAAATTCAGCTTTGGCCAACGGTCAAGAAGCATTTGACGGCTGGTAAGATGTTGTATTTCTCTCACGGCTTTGGGGTGGCCTACGCAGAAAAAACGGGGATAATACCTCCTGCAGATGTGGATGTAGCCTTGGTTGCTCCTAAGGGCTCAGGAACCAGCTTAAGACGACTTTTCTTAGAAGGAAAGGGGCTTAACTCATCCTTTGCTATCCACCAAGATGCAACGGGTAAGGCAAAAGATCGCATTGTGTCTTTAGGCATTGGTGTAGGATCGGGTTACCTATTTGAGACCACTTTTATCAAAGAAGTGACTTCTGACCTTACAGGAGAACGCGGTACTTTGATGGGGGCAATTCAAGGCTTATTTATGGCACAGTATGAAGTGTTGAGAGCGAATGGTCACTCGCCTTCAGAGGCATTTAACGAAACTGTTGAAGAGGCCACTCAGTCCTTATATCCGCTTGTTGCAGAAAACGGTATGGATTGGATGTATGCCAACTGTTCTACAACAGCCCAAAGAGGAGCCTTGGATTGGAAGGACAAGTTTCATGCGGCTACCAAGCCTGTTTTTGAAGAGCTCTATGCTTCAGTAGTTGCAGGTAAGGAAGCAGAACGTTCTATTGACCTCAACTCTCAAGCCGACTACAGAGAAAAACTTCAAGTTGAGCTGGACGAAATTCACAATTCTGAAATGTGGAGAGCAGGTAGGGCTGTAAGGTCATTAAGACCAGAAAATGCTCCTGCGGTGAAGCAGGAAGAGCTAGTTTAAAATAGAAAAAAGGCCTTCATGTTAATTGAAGGCCTTTTTGCTAACTAATGATATCGAGGGGAGCAGTGTCACTCCAACCACCTCTCGTAAAATCTGGAAAGTCTTGTGGTGATCCATCTTGATCCACTGACGTTTCACTTAAAGGTGAAACAGCACTCCAGAAGCATCCTTCATAAACGTTTTGATCCATTGGCCAGCCATTTCTTAAACACTCTACGATACGATAGCGCATTATACCATCCATACCACCATGGCCACTACCTTTGGCAGACTCAGATAGTCGTTTGTATAATGGATGGTCATACTTGTCATACAAGGCCTGAAGGTCTTTTCCTTGCGCCCACTGGTGATGGCTATCCGTTACCCCTTCAACGCCACCTTCTAGTGCAACTCGTGTTGGGAATCCAGCTAATGTGCCTTTTGTCCCTTGTACGAGGTTTAAACGCGAATAGGGTCTTGGGCTAGTTTCATCCCACTGTACCATGATGGTACGTCCCATGTTTGTTTTGATAATTGACGTATTAAGGTCTCCGCCTTTAAAATCTAACTTATTCCATTTGTGATCCGATGGATAATTCTTTTCAGCATAGTCTTGTCGGCCCAGAGCAGGTGTTGAGAAAGAAACTAGTTTTTTGAAGGTGTCATCCGTTCGGCCAATGTTCATGTATTGTCCTACAGGACCTAAACCGTGGGTGGGATAGAGGTTACCATTTCTTTTGGCATAGTGAGGTGTTCTCCACGATCCGGTGCCACGCTCTTGTTCTTCCATTTGGAACCTAAGTTCATGGATATAAGAAGCTTCGGCATGGAGTAAATCACCAACAACGCCTTGACGACACATGTTGAGGTACATCAATTCATCGCGTCCGTAGTTGACATTTTCCATCATCATGCAATGCTTCTTCGTAGTTTCAGAAGTATCGACAATGGCCCACATTTCTTCAATGGTCAAGGCGATTGGTACTTCCACAAAGGCATGAGCTCCCTTTTTCATTGCCTCAATGGCCATAGGCGCGTGATTACTCCAATTGGTACTAATGAAAACAGCATCAGGTTTAACCTCGTCCAACATCACTTTCCATTGATTTTCATCGCTGGTGTAAAGGGCTATGTTTTGATGTCTTTGTCCATCTCCAATTTCTTCGCAGTTCTTTTTTGATCGCTCCGCCCAATCCTGATATAGATCGCTTATCGCTACTATTTCAGTGCCTTCCAGCATGGCTAAGTTCCTTGCGTGACCGCTTCCCCTTGCACCAACACCAATGAGCGCGATTCGGATGGTTGCTAGTTTAGGGGCTCCAAATCCACCCATATACTGAGCATTAGTTGCTCTTTGCGTTTCGGCTTCTGCACAACTGTCAAAAGCTGTTGCGGTAGCAATGGCAGCTGCTGTCAGGGATGTCTTTTTAAGGAAATTACGTCTATCGATGTTTTTCATTAATACGGGGTGTCTGATCTATCTTACAATTTGCAAAATATATTGAAAACCCATGAACAGAATTTGATGGATAGTCAGTTGATAAGATTGATTTGAATACTAGATGTTCAAAAGGTTTATACCGAAGACCGAATAGCAAATAAATGATCCGCTCCATACTGTTTGGAAGAACTTATCTTTTATGAAAGGAAAGAATAGTCATGGTTTAATTTATTCAACAGATCACGATGATTTAAATCTTGATGATTGAACTAAACGGAAAAAAACACGACCTTTAATTATGGTTGGCGCTTTGAACAAAATCAAATTAAAAGCTAGAATATGACTCTTGATTTGCTAGAAGAATACTTATTGATTGCCTTAGACGATAGTAAGGGGCAATTTGTGATTGATTCTACGCACCTGCATTATGGCTTAGCTGGTGCAGTTTTATTAGAACTAGCGCTGCGCGAAAAAGTTAGCATTGAAGGTGACTATGTTAAAATTAACGATAGCGCTGCCGTTACTGAGATAGCGCTCAATAAGGCTTTAGAATACCTCAAAGAGAAAGCAAAGTCTGTGAAGGTTAAAGATGTTATTGCTGCCTTTGCTAGACAAGCAGGGGAGTTTAAGCAAGATGTCCTTCAGCGATTAATCAATAAGGGAATTCTTAAAAAGGAAGAACATAAGATTCTTTGGATAATTCCGAATAATAAATACCCAACCAGTAATCTAACGCCAGAAAATAAAGTCCGAGAACGGCTGAAAGCGGTGATGATTCATGGGGCTCAATCAGAACCGCGCGACATCATGTTACTCAGTCTTATTGATGTTTCTGACCTCACCAAAGAGGCTTTCCGAGATAAGGATGACTATAAAAAGGTCAAGAAAAAGATCAAAGAAGTGACCCAAGACGTGAAAATCAGTGGGGCAATTAACAAGAGCATCAGAGAGATTCAAGCCGCTATTATGATTGCCATTATGGCTTCAGTAGTCATCACTACTTCCACGGCTACATCGAGCTAGCCCTTATTTTAGAGATTTAAACTTATCTCTGACCACTTCCTGCACGGGCTTGTTGTCAATTCTACTTTTTAAATAAGAGAGTATATCAAGGTATAAGAATGGTCTTCGTTCGTAGAGGTCTTCATTCAGTACGAGTAACCTGTTATAGAGACTGATAAATTCTCCTTTGAGTTCATCAGGCTTGATTTTCCCAGTTTTCCTTAAGAACTGAATGATCTCACGTTGAACCGCTTGCTGATCATTCATCTTGCCAATGAACTGGAAAGTCGACTTGATCTGATACTCTAGCTGAAAATCTTGGCCATCTTCGAAATGCGCGATGAGGTTTAGAATTCTTGCGAAACAATGAATGTCTTCACGAAGCTTTACGTCTTTGAAGTAGACGATCTGGTTGAGATAGAAAATTGCCTTTCGATAATTATCATTACCGAAGTAGAGGGACGCAAATTTGTAATAGAACATCAAGACCCTTTCTGGATCTATTTTACCCTCGTAACGCTTTAGTTTATCAGTAATTTCTGGAATGAGATCAATACCCTTTTCGAACTGACCTTCCATAAAATATTTATTGATTTTTGAAATGTATAAAAACTTGAATATCAATATTTCAGCATTCAAGTCTTTAACAATTAATTCGTTTTTACTGAGCGCTTCAACTTCCTCTAGAACAATACAAAACTGGGAGTAATATTGCAGTTGAAAAAGAGCTGCCAACAAGTTGCGATAGCCCTTAATAAATAGCACCGGTTGCTTTTGTGCCATGGCCTCATCTTCCTTGAAAAGGTCTACCCAAGCCTTGGCATGTTTGTAGGCATTAGGGAAATTCTGAATGATCTTATTGAACCATACGTGGGATTGATGGTAATATAACTTTTCATAAAAGCTGAGCTCATCTAAATTGACATTAGGAAGATTTGATTCGAAATAGGTTTTTACATTTTCGAACTCTTCTTCCGTTCGCGCATAACCATTTTTTAAGAAGAGACTGTATAAGTTCAGGGATAGGTTTGACAAACGATGGGCGCTTGTAATTTTCTGAGTTGTGAGGTCTACTTCATGAGTTAGTTCCTCCGCTCTGTTTTCTATACTACGAGTAATGTACTCGGATTCGATAAGTTTTTCGAACTCCAGTACTTCTAGGGCGATGGTAAAGTGTTTGGTGTCTTGCGCTAGGGTTTTGGTTTTGCCCAGCATCTTTAACGCCTGCTTATAAAAACCCTTGTTATACAGCACCTTGGCATGGTCCATATTCTCCCTAAGTTGAATGTCCACATTTTGGCCAATGTGATAGTGCCTTAAGCTGGCAAGAATCTGCTTGTATAGGTGAGCTTTTTGGTTCGAAAACTGACTCTTTTTTATGCTCGTGACCTTCGATAAAATCTTTTTGTCATTGTAAATTTTACTGCCCTCCATGGCATCAAAGAGCTTGATGAACTTTACGTCATCGGTATTTCCGCTTCGGTTCACGAACAGACGGAAGTGTCTTTTCTCTGTTTGTGTTAGAGATTTGATCAATTCGAATAGGGGATCGCTCTTAGGACTTGCCATTGTAAATAGAAACTATTTAAGTGTCTGATTTATAAATAATTAGAATCAGATAAGTATCATTTTGAAATAGTAGATAAATGTACTTCTACCATGGCATCAAATCGGTACTAGTCTAAATTCAATTATTCTGTAAAAGCGATTATAGAAAGACTGAAGACTGATCAAATAAACGATGTCAAATCAAAAAATACAAATCTTCGATACCACACTCCGAGATGGAGAGCAAGTGCCGGGCTGTAAACTGAATACCCATGAAAAGGTAGAAGTGGCCAAGCGACTGGAAGCGCTTGGCGTAGATGTAATTGAAGCTGGTTTCCCAATCTCAAGCCCAGGTGACTTTGAATCCGTTGAGGCCATTTCAAGAGTGGTCACACAGGCCACTGTATGTGGGCTGAGCCGGGCTGTAGAGAAGGATATCATCACAGCAGCTGAATCTCTTGAAAAGGCAGTTAGGCCAAGAATTCATACAGGGATAGGCACGTCCGAGTCTCACATTAAATTCAAGCTAAATACAACAAGGGAAAAGATTGTAGAAAGGGCCGTTGCGGCTGTTTCATTGGCTAAGAAGTATGTGGAAGACGTGGAGTTTTACGCGGAAGACGCAGGCAGGACGGATAATGAGTTCTTGGCATTTATTTGTGAAGAAGCCATTAAGGCCGGAGCAACAGTGCTCAATATTCCTGATACAACGGGCTACTGCTTGCCAGATGAATATGGAGCTAAGATTAAATTCTTAAAAGAGCATGTAAAAGGAGTACACAATGTGACGCTCTCCACACATTGCCACAATGACTTGGGAATGGCTACGGCCAACTCAATTGCCGGGGTGATCAATGGTGCTACTCAGATTGAGTGCACAATCAATGGAATTGGCGAACGGGCTGGAAATACGGCCTTGGAGGAAGTAGTGATGGTTTTGAAACAACATCCTTATCTAAAGAAAACCACTAATGTGGATGCCAAACAGTTGAACGCCATATCGAGATATGTCTCAGAGACCATGCGTGTGCCAGTACAGCCTAACAAGGCCATAGTAGGGGCAAACGCCTTTGCGCATTCTTCCGGAATTCATCAGGATGGCGTCATAAAAAACAGAGCGACTTATGAGATTATTGATCCGAAGGAAGTAGGTGTGGATCATTCTTCAATTATTCTCACGGCTAGAAGCGGTAGAGCTGCTTTGGCTTATCGCATGAAGAATATTGGTTATGAGTTGACGCGAGACGAACTGGATATTGTTTATAAGAAATTTTTAGAGGTTGCCGATGCCAAAAAGGAAGTCTCTGATGACGACTTACACGAAATTGCTGCATCAAGACATAAAGTAGCTGTATAGTTATGGGACAGACACTATTTGAAAAAGTTTGGAACGCCCATGTCGTCAAACAGCTAGATGACGATACGGATGTATTGTATATCGACAGACACCTGATTCATGAGGTAACTAGCCCGCAGGCATTTTCAGAACTGGAAAAAAGAGGGCTGAGCCTTTTCCGTAAAGAAAAGATGGTCGCTACGCCTGATCATAACATTCCAACTAAAAACCAACACCTACCCATCAAAGAAGCTTTATCAAAGCATCAGGTGGACACACTGTTGGCTAACTGTGCTAAGCACAAAGTTGAGTTATATGGTTTGGGACACGCTTTTCAAGGGATTGTACATGTAATCGGACCAGAGTTGGGTATTACACTACCTGGTAGAACCATGGTTTGTGGCGATAGCCATACCTCTACGCATGGAGCATTTGGCGCCATAGCTTTTGGTATTGGTACGAGTCAAGTCGCGCAAGTGATGGCAAGTCAGTGTTTGTTGCAAACTAGGCCTAAGACCATGCGGATCACTGTCAATGGAGAACTAAAGAAAGGTGTACTGGCCAAAGACATTATCCTCTACATCATAGCCAAACTCACGGCTGCTGGTGGAACAGGTTACTTCATTGAGTATGCAGGTTCCACCATTCAATCACTTTCTATGGAAGCGAGAATGACCATCTGCAATATGAGCATTGAGATGGGAGCGAGAGGCGGCATGATCGCGCCTGATCAAACAACATTTGATTACATTGAAGGAAGAGAATTTGCACCAAGTGGCGATGATTTTGAAACCGCTGTAAAATATTGGCAAACATTGCACTCGGATGACGATGCAGTTTTCGATGCTGAACATCACTACGAGGCAGCAGACATAGAACCAATGATTACCTACGGTACAAACCCAGGGATGGGAATTAAAATAACGAATGACGTACCCCTTTCTCTAGGCAACGGCAGTCAAGATAGTTTTAACAAATCTTTGGCTTATATGGGTTTTAGACCTGGAGAATCACTGCTTGGTAAAGCTATCAATCACGTGTTTATAGGCAGCTGCACTAACGCTAGAATTGAGGATTTAAGAATTGTAGCCGACTATGTAAAGGGTAAGCAAAAGGCTGAGAATGTAACTGCCATGATCGTTCCAGGGTCTAAACAAGTGGAGCAACAAGCAATCAGCGAAGGCTTAGACAAGGTGCTATTGGCAGCGGGTTTTGAATTGCGAGAACCGGGCTGTTCGGCATGCTTAGGCATGAATGAGGACAAAGTTCCCGCAGGCGAATACTGTGTTTCTACTTCCAACAGAAACTTTGAAGGTAGACAAGGACCAGGAGCAAGAACCTTGCTGGCGAGTCCATTAGTGGCAGCTGTAACGGCAATTGAAGGCAGAATTGTAGACATTACTAAACACCTGAATTAGCATGGAAAAATTTCAGCAAGTCGTATCAACAGGCGTTCCATTGCCGATAGAGGATATAGATACAGATCAGATTATTCCAGCGAGATTCTTGAAGGCTACTTCAAGGGAAGGCTTCGGTGATAACCTCTTTAGAGATTGGCGATATCATCAAGATGGTACACCTAAAACTGACTTCGTGTTAAATAGTACAGTGTTTAAGGGACAGATATTAGTAGCAGGAAGGAATTTTGGCTGTGGATCATCCAGAGAACATGCCGCATGGTCCTTACACGATTATGGCTTCAAAGTAGTGGTCTCTAGCTTTTTTGCCGACATCTTCAAGGGAAATGCTTTGAACAATGGACTCTTACCAGTTCAAGTCAGTGATCATTTTTTATCGGGTCTTCTAGATGACATAGAACGCAATCCTAAGCTAGAGCTCACCGTGGATTTAGTGAATGAACAAATCAGCTACTCAGGTCACTCAGAAGCGTTCGAAGTGAGTGCCTATAAAAAAGAATGCCTAATCAATGGCTATGATGACATTGATTACCTAACAAATCTAAAGTCAGAAATTGAAGCCTATGAAGCTTCTTCAATTGTAATCTAATGGGCGTAAAGAAAAAGATTGGGATGCTGCCAGGAGATGGTATTGGCCCAGAGGTAGTAGCAGAAGCAAGGAAAGTACTAGATGCAATTGCAGATCGTCATGGTCATACTTTTGAATATGCCTACGGTGATGTTGGAGCCATCGCCATTGACAAAACAGGAAATCCACTGCCTGATGATACCTTGCGTATTTGTGAACAATCGGATGCATTCCTTTTTGGAGCCATTGGTCATCCTAAATATGATAATGATCCTTCCGCTAAGGTAAGACCGGAACAAGGGTTGCTGAAGTTGAGAAAGAGCCTTGGGCTTTTTGCGAACATTCGACCAGTAACGGCTTATGATAGTCTCATTCATATGTCTCCATTGAAGACAGAAAAGATATTGGGAGTCGATATGGTTGTATACCGAGAACTTACGGGAGGTATTTATTTTGGGGAAAAGGGCCGGACGAAAGACGGTGCCTATGATCATTGTACTTATTCCAACTTCGAAATTGATCGCATAGCGCATCTAGCATTTCAAGCTGCTGAACATCGATCTAAGCATGTTACCCTAGTAGATAAAGCCAATGTCTTGGAGACTTCTCGCCTTTGGAGAGAACGGGTTACGGCTATCGCAAAAGAGTATCCTTCGATTACGCTGGATTGCATGTTTGTGGACAATGCCGCCATGCAAATGATTCAGAACCCTAAGCAGTTTGACGTGATCCTTACAGAGAATATGTTTGGAGATATCATTTCTGACGAGGCCAGTGTCATTGGTGGATCGCTAGGCTTATTGCCTTCTGCTTCGGTAGGAGAAAAAACAGCCATGTTCGAGCCTATCCACGGATCTTATCCGCAAGCTACTGGACAAAACATTGCGAACCCCTTAGCCACCATACTTTCGGCAGCCATGATGCTCGATCATTTGGGTTTGGTGGACGAGGCCATAGAAATAAGGCAGGCAGTCAATGCATCGCTTAGAAATGGTATGGTAACGCAGGACTTGGCTAAGGGAGAAGCTTATGGTACGGATAGAGTAGGAGACTTTATTGTCAACTACATCTTAGATGGTGAAGAATCAAGCGGCCAATCAAATATCCAGGCGGGGATGAGTACTATTATTTGAAGGTGCAACTGTAAATTGTATGAGTAGTGGCAGATTGCGTGGTTGTTTCCTGTAAAACCGCTAAGCAGTTTGGGCGGGTTATAAAATTTGATATCAAGCACTTTTCCTGCCATTACTTCTACAAAATGTTATGGGTTTTTTTGGCAATGCAACTATTAAAGCTATTCTCCTATCATTCCCCCAATTATAGACTGCATGAAATTTTCGATAATCGAATATGGCCATTTGGCCTTCTTCTAAATATTGGGTTTCATTTTCTACTATGATGGCATTTCGACCTCCACTTTGTAGACACAAAGAAGAAGATACATAAGGATTCCCATGTTGATGAGCTTTGATAAATCCTTTCGATTCTACCATGGATAAAGCAAAGCTCATTACATTGGGTATTTGTTCAACTAAATCAACTGTCTTTGGCATTAATCGTCTAAAGGATTCAGCCTTTTCATTGGGCATGAATGCTTGATCTTCTTCTTCAACTAGCAAAGGAAGTATTTTCCATAACCCTGCTTCAGATCTCCAATCTCCTAAATCAAGCATTTCATCTATAGTTTGAACTGCTTCATCCCTAATTATTTCCCAATTTTCGATTAATACCTTAAGTTGAGGGTATTGTTCAATTGATTCAAACATTGTAATTTATTTAACTAAGACCTGGTATTTGAAAATCACCTGGTTTTGGGTCAAAATTTGGATCTGGTTTTCCAAACTGAGGATTAGACGGTTTTGTAGGCAATTTAGAACCTGAAGGTGTTTCCCTTTGTACTTGTTTGTGATAAGGTGCTAGAACAGAGGCAAATTCGCTAATATACTGTCTGTATACATTGAATGACTTCACGCGTTTTAAATCAATTCCTTCAACAAGTGAAATATTTTTTAAGAATGATTCTTCTATACTTGGATTACCTGTTTGCCTGATATGAGATTTAATACTACTTATGACACTTGTCATTCCAGAATCGTGCTCTGCTTGGTTTCTAATTGCTGTAAGAGCAAGAGTTAAATTATTCATAACGGCAGTTTTATAGCCGGTTATATTCCCTTCATTATTAATTGTTATTGCGGCTAGACCGTTAATAAATGAATCAATTCCTGAAGTGCTGAAGGACTTGTTATAGATCTCATTACCCTCTAGTTGGTAAAGTTTTGCCAACACTTTATTGTAGGTTTGTATATCGAGTTTAAGACAATTCAGAAGAGACTTAAATGCCTTTTTTAAGTTTACAATACTTTTGTCAGATTGTGTTTGCAAGTTCTTCATTTGAGCTAATGCCTTCACTAACTTTTCATGAGTTTTTGCCGCATTTATTACTCCAATAATTTCAGTTACAACAATTAGAACAATTGCAGCTGGACCTAATATAGCTGCCAACCCTGCACCTGCACCTACAGCTGCGCCTTCTACTCCTGCTTCTATTGCAACTTCTCCTGCTTCAACTGCAGCTTCTCCTGCTTCTGTAGCAGCTTCCACTCCGTCTGCAGCAGCACTTAGTGTTTCCGATAATTCCGTTCCTTCTTCGCCAACTTCTCCTATTTCAGATGCTTCACCAGCTTCTTCCGTAACAGTTCCTAATTCATCTGCTAATTCTGCTAGTTCTTCTGGAGTAGCTTCAGTATCTGTTAATAGGTCAACATTCCCAGAACGAATCAAGTCTGTTTGTGTTGCTAAATTTTCCAGCTCCGGCTGCAACTCTTCAGTAACAGCTTGTTCACCTTCACTTATTGAATCCTTATAAGTTCCGCTTTCTTTTACAATATTGGCAATCTTTTGGCCTATTGCTTTAATTCCATTATAACCCATTTTAATACTTATTGCATCTAAAGCTATTGTTTCAATCTTATCTGCAATGGATTTAGTAATCTTAGGGTTTTTTGTGTCTGGTAGATTATCTAAATCTTCTTTTGTATATGTAATGTAATATTGCATAACCAGAATTGCCATTAAGTAGGCATCGAAAGATCTAATGTGATTAGCCAATTCTGTGTAATTATTAACTAATTCATTATGAAGAGCATTGGTATTTTGAAGCGTGGTCTGTTCTTTATTTAATTCCCGTGCTTTGTCAGAATTATCAGGATAAATTATATCTCCTACTAGTCCCATTTTCTATTTTGTTTATGTTATATGAAACAGTGAGCGCCTCAATGGTAACGCTCACTGTTATGTTAATTAATTCATTCCAATGCAATTAAGATGGAAAATCACTTAGACTAATGCCAGTTGGAGGGTCATACTGAGTTGAATTCGGGTCTGACATTGTTTCGTGTACTGACTCAGATTCTGTTATGTACTTTTTGATGTTTGAAGGTGGTTCAGGCAGATGAAGCAGAGCCGCTGGTGTTAATAATTGACCTCCGAAGAAATTTCTGACGAATATGGCAACATTTGCTTCCGATTCAAAAGAAGAACTCATATCTGGAATGGTAGAAAATAACTTATTTGCTATCCATTGAATTTGAGATTCTGAAGGGGAAGAAATATTTTTCTCCTTTGAAAGGTTTACTATATACCTGCAGATGGTAAAGGCATTCCCTTTTACGGCAGTTATTTGGCCAACCAGTCTCTCCATTAGACCAACTGTAGCAGCTAATTGTCCAGAATTGGTCGCTGCAAGTTTTTGTATATGCAACCCTGTTGTTCTTCTAAATACATCTAGTACATTGTTTGATATAAGCAGGAAATAATCATTGATAGACTGCATTTCACTTAGTAAAACCTGCTCCTTATGAACATAATCTTGAGCTTTCGACAAATTAGTTCTGGCTTTGGATAGTTGAGATCTCAGAGTAATTGAACCTCCAAAAATATTAATTAAGCCTTCCATCATTTGAAGTGCTTCAACCCCTGGGATTAAGGCAGAGGGAAATCCTCCAAAATCACCAGGGATTGGGATGTCTACCAAAGGTTTAACAATATTGGCATTGCCAAGCTGTTGTATTTTTGGAATGTTTAAAGAATTATCATCAATAATTTTCGAATAGTTTAAAGCTATACCATGCACATAGTCAGAGCTTTGATGAAGTATAGCTGAAGTTTGTTTACCGCAATTATTTATCGGGTTTTGCCATGCCGATATTTGACTATGTAAATTATTGTATTGAGATATTGCACCGTTCACTTCGCCATGCAAGTGATTCAATTCATTTCTCATTTCAATTCCCATAGGTCCATTAGCTATGATATCTGTACCGTCCTGAACTCCTTTGCCGATTGTTTTTCCTGCTTCTGAAATTCCATGGAAACTTTCTTCTCCTGCTTTTTTAAGGCCATGCCCTACTGATTTTATAAATCCCATAATTATTAATTTTTTAGTTTATTTTATTTAAGAAACACCAGGAATTTTGAAATCACCAGGCTTAGGATCAAACCCTTTCGTTGGTTGAACAGGTGTAACAGTTTTAGGTACTTTTGGCACTGAACCGCTTTTTGTGTCTTCCTGAATTTTTTTATGAAACGGAAGTAATGCCGAAGCATATTGCGCTAAATATTCTCTAAAAGCATTATAAGCCTGAACCTGTTTTAAATCAATACTATCAACTTGTGCAACACTTACTAAGAAGGGATCTGAATCCTCTAATTCGGTTATATTATTTTTTCTCATGTAAGATTTTAACTGCTTAATGACTAAAGTCATTTTTGAGTCATGTGTTGCTTGAGTTCTAATAAAATCAGTCGCATCAGTTAAATTCTGTAGTGCAGCGACCTGATATCCGTTAACGCCAGTATTGGTGATTGAAATCTGTGACATCCCAGATATATATGAATCAATACCTGCAGTGCTAAAAGAGCTTCTATCGAACATTGTAGAATGTTCTAAGGCAGCCAGTTCAGGAAGTAGCTTATTATAAGTCTGAACATCTCTTTTACCTGCGTTTAATAATTTTTTAAAAATGTTTTTCAAATCATCAACACTCTTGTCCAACTTTTTTTGAGCTTCATCCATTTTTTTGGCTGCAGCTTCAAGTTTAGAGTGTTCTTGGCCAGCATGAATTGCAGAAAGTATTTCTGTAACTACAGTAACCACTAATAATACAGGTCCTAGTGCCGCAGATGCTCCAGCTACCAATTTGCCACCTAATGATGCACCTTCTTCAACTAATTCAGCTCCTTCAGTTGCCGCACTAGCAGACTCACTGACACCTTGCAAGCCTTCCGATAATTCTGCAGTAGCTGCTTCAGCTTCTATAGCTGTCGATACAGCAGCGGCTTCTGCTCCTAATTCAGTTCCTAAGCCTTCGGCTACTTCAGCACTTTCTGTTGTTAATGAGCCAACCTCACCAGTATTTAGTAGGGGTTCTCTTAATCCTACAGCTTCCACCTCAGATTGCAACGCTTCAGCTGCCTCTGCAGGGTTTGCAGCAGTTCTATTAAAAATACCGCCTTCTTTAAAAAGGTTTCCAACTCCATTTTTAATCGCATTAAATCCATCAAGAGACATTTTTACGGTAAGAGTATCCATAGCTAAAGTCTCAACTGTATCAGCCCAATATTTAGACATGGCTGGTAATTTTTCATCTGGCAAGTTTGATAAGTCTTCTTCTGTATACACCATATAGTATTGCATAGCCATAATAGACATTAGATAAGCATCAAATGATTTAATGCTTTCACCCATTAATCGGTAGCTGTTTACCAAGTCGTTGTGTAGATTGTTAGACTGTCGTAATTTGTCTTCATCCTCGTTAAGTTTTTTTGATAACTCAGCATTTCCTGGATAAAGTAAAGATCCTAATACTCCCATAAAATTTGATTTTATTAACTCCATCCTTAATTAGAAATCAACTTATCCGGATAGAATTAAGATAAGTTGATGCTTTTTTTTAAGCAATTGCCCATAACGTTGGCTATGCGCCACATTTATCGCTTTTATATTTTCAATATTCGTCTAATAGTTCCTCATAGCTAACCAATACGGTGTGCTAAACGCACCTTTTTATTGTTTAGAAAAGTACAGCTTGTTAAAAAGGGGAGCTGTGTGTGTTTCTGTAATGAAGGAAAGAAATTATTAGTATAATGACAAGCGGTAAAGTGAGACGAGGATTTTATGTTTCTTTTTTATCTAGTGGAGCGCCAAGAGATCGTCCTCGATTATGGCAGTACCCGTCTGACCGCTCCAAGCGGTCTGACGGGTAACGTTGTGGCAATCAGTGTCTACCTTAAGAGGCACTTATGGCTGAGAAAAACCCTTCAGTGAACAGTATGGCTACCCAAGACTCGGCTCAAGTAGAAGCTCATGGTACTGATAGAGTAGGAGACTTTATTGTCAACTGCATCTTAGAAGGTGAAGAGTCAAGCGACCAATCGAATATCCAGGTGGGGATGGGGATGAGTACTATTTTTCCCAGCTAAAAAGCATCTATAATATATATTTCAAGATGATGCCTATTGATAACCATAAATAGCTTGCAATAGCCACCCATTTCAAACCTTTTTCAAGTAGTGGACTTTTAGGGGCCATTTCTTTATGGTGTTTTACATTTTTTCCTTTGAAGAAACCGAAATAGACTAAGATTCCTGAGATAGCTAAAAAGGCAAGGTTTAAAAAGAACGTGTAGTCTATCTTAAAATGCTCTTTTTCGGTTATGTTCATTGTAGTTTTTTCAGGAATAAGATTGAGCAAATCAAATCCATAATGTAACAATAGTGATGTACCAACCAGTGAGCTAAACAGTAAGAACAATATAAAGAGAGACATTTTCCAACCGTAGTATTTGGCATTAATTCGTAAAACAGGAAATACGATAAGGTCGCTAAATATGAATGCCATTACCCCCGCAAAACTCACTCCTTTTCCAAAAAGCAATGCCGCAAGAGGAATATTTCCCATTGAGCCTATGAATGTTAGAAATGCAGCTATAGGACCAACAATAACGTGTTCAAGTAAAGTGAAAAAATCAAATGACTGCTGCCCCTTGCCAGTATTGATGAAAAGAGTATGAAAGAATGAGTCTGGAACAAAAGCAGCCACAATTCCTGCTATTGTGAACCCAACTGTAACATCTTTCCAAACCATTTTCCATTCCATAGTATATTGCTTCCCAACCTTAGCCCAATTTTCAACGGATTGTATTTTTTCACTTATAGTTTTTTGGTCGTGAGCGTGTTTTTGCTTGGATTCGTTTAGCTTGTTTCTAGCAGTTTTTATTAGTCTTACCGGCTTGATGATTCGAATAAGAAGCCAACTAATTAGTATAAGCAAAATTCCCCCAACATATTCTCCTACAACAAACTGCCAACCAAGAAAGATTGAAATAATGATTCCTAGTTCAATAACCAAGTTTGTAGAAGCCAGTAAAAACGCGATAGCTGAAACAAAGCTGGCTCCTTTTTGAAATAAAGATTTTGAGGTGGCTAAGGCTGAAAAGCTACAGGAGCTGCTTATAAACCCGAAAAAAGTACCTAAAAGAACGCTTTTACCACTGTCATTTCCCATTACTTCTTGCATCCGTTTTTCCGTAATGAAAATCTGTATCATTGAGCTAATTACATACCCCAGAACAAAAGCCCACATTGCCATCCAGAAAAACCCTAGACTGGTATAGGCAGCTTCACCCCATTGATGTAAAAATTGATTCATTTAGGTTCTATTTCTTTTCAGTTCTCGTTTTTGCATGCACCACTTTTAGGAGGCTCATGTTTCATCTAAATTTTAAAAAGTCCTTCTTGCCAACATAGTGTTATATGCCAATGTGCATCTTTAATGTTTTTAGGAAAGTACTTCAGTGAAAGGATATTGTGTCTTACTCCTTTTATGAAGAAAAGAAATTATCGGTATAATGACAAGGGGTAAAGTAAGGTGGGAATTTTATGCTTCTTTTCTATCACGTGCAGCGCCAAGAGATCGTACTCGATTAGGGCAGTACCCGTCAGACCGCTCCAAGCGGTCAGACGGATAATATATGCTCTGATTTGGTTGTTGTTCAGTCTGGCCATTATTTCTTAATTTTTCAAGACACTAATTCTTGTCTAACTTTCAATCTGATCAGGCGTTTCGATTTACACCATGAGAATTTTTGTAACAATATTATTCACCTACAGGCCTTCGCACAACCCGAAGCGTATTCAGCTAAGAAAGCAGAGAAACTATCTGTCAAATCGCCTTTCGAGAAAATTTGGGATAAAGAATTACCGGCTGAGATCGTGTATCAGGATGAAGAGATCATCGCCTTTGTTCCTTTAAGGCGGCAAAGCCCCGTTCACTATTTAATTGTCCCTAAAAAGCGCATACCCACCATTTCTGATCTGCAGGATGAAGACCTGCACCTGATTGGAAAGATGTATAAAGTGGCAAGAGACTTGGCAAAGAAGTATGGTATTTCAGAAACCGGCTATCGGTTGGCCATGAATACCAATGAGGACGCAGGTCAATCTGTATTCCACATTCATTTACATCTACTAGGGGGAATGAAAACTGGCCCTATGGTGAATCAGACCTTTGTTGACCCTAGATCGAAAAAAGAAGAGAAATAAGGGTTGTCCGTTTTCAATACTTTTTAATTTTGAGTATTCAGTAAGTATATATTATGGGAAGAGCATTCGAATTTCGTAAGGGTAGAAAAATGAAACGTTGGGGTATGATGTCTCGCGTTTTTCCAAAACTAGGTAAAGCCATCACTATGGCGGCCAAAGAAGGTGGACCTGACCCAGATATGAATGCCGCCTTGCGTACTGCTATTCAGAATGCTAAGGCTCAGAATATGCCTAAGGACAACATTGATGGAGCCATCAAACGCGCCACCAGTAAAGATGTTGAGGCATTTGTTGAAATGAACTATGAAGGGAAAGGACCTCATGGGGTTTTAGTCTTTGTAGAATGCGCTACGGATAACCAAAACAGGACTGTGGCTAATGTGAGGTCGTATTTTAATAAAGCCGATGGTGCTTTAGTGCCGACTGGCTCCTTAGAGTTTATGTTTACGCGTAAAGCTGTTTTCGAATTCGAGAAAACTGAAGGCATGGATTTGGAAGAACTTGAGTTCGAATTAATCGATGCGGGCCTTGAAGAAATTGAAGAGGAGACGGAAGAAAACGAAAGCGGTGAAGAGATTACTTCCGTTTATGTATATGGCGATTACACCAATTTTGGTCCGTTGCAGTCGGCTTTAGAAGGCCTATCAATTGATGTAAAGAGTGCCAACCTCAAGAGATTTCCAACTACCCCAGTTGAGTTCTCTGACGAACAACTTGAGGAAATAGAGAAAATGCTCGATAAGCTCGAAGATGACGATGACGTGCAGGGCGTTTATACGAACATAGCTTAGCACTACATTCATAACATTGCTTCCCGGTAATTGTGTCATGTGAGAAATTGACGGTAAATTATCGTCAAAATAAAACTCATATCTCATGGTTAAAGCAACAAATACTTGGTGTCGGCTAGGTCTTACACTTTCGGCATTCCTGTCCACACTATTTTTTACAACACACTCATATGCCCAAGAGGGTACCAAAACCCTTGAGGTTAGCGACTACGAAAAGTGGGAAAATCTCGGTTTCAGAAGTACTTTTTCAGATGATGGCAACTGGTTCTTTTATGACATTAGAAGAAACAATAAAGAAAACGAAATCAGACTTCATCACCTCACGGATAACTCCCTAAAAGTACTTCCTGAGGGGAGTAGAGCTCAGTTTACCAAAGACAGTCAATGGCTAGGTTATTTTATCAATCCTTCGGCTAAAGAACGAGAGAAAAGTAAATCACCGTTGAGAAGCGAATTCAGGGTGATGAATTTGGTATCTGGCGATAGTGTCACCATAGAAGATGTATCGTCATTTAGCTTTACGGATAATAGTAAGTATCTGGCAATGAAGCGATACCCTACTAAGGGTAAGGAAAGTAAAGGAAGCGATCTGATCATAAAAGATCTAGCCACAAATCAAGAATTCAACTTTGGCAATGTGGCTGAGTATAGTTGGAAGGATGAGAGCAGTACGATTGCCATGGTCATTGATGCGGATGGCAAAGCTGGAAACGGTATCAACCTGTTTAATCCTGAGACAGGCTTATTAAAAGTGCTTGATGGGAAGGAGGCTGTGTATTCTGGTCTTACATGGAGAGAAGATAGCGATGATTTAGCCGTGTTCAGGTCTTTCGAAGATGAAGGGTATACGGATGAAAGTCAGCATATTTTACTGTGGCAAAACGTATCCTCAAAGAAGGTAAATGTGGCAGTTTTTGATCAGATGTCAATGCGTCAATTTCCCGAGGACCATAAAGTGATTACAAGTCGTGGTTTGACATGGTCTGATAACGGGGAGTCAATTTTCTTTGCCCTGAAGGCATGGGAGCAGAAAGCAGAAGAGAAAAAGAAAGAAGACAAAGAGGGCGAATCATTCCAAGATTTGACCGATGAAGCACCTGCGCTTCAAATTTGGCATAGCAAAGATGTAAAGGTAATACCCGAGCAGGAGCTATCGGCCTCCAGAAGAAGAGATAACCAGTTTATGTCTGTGTGGCATGTGAATAAAGGACAATTTGTTCAGCTAGAGGATGAGTTGGTAGAAACTGTCCGTATTCAGACTGGTCTTAAAAAACTGCTTGGCTTTGACGCAACTCCGTATGAGAAGGATGCCATGTTCGGAAGAGGTAATTCGGATGTTTATACAGTGGATATCATGACTGGTGCAAAGAAGAAGGTGCTTACAAAGACCAATTTTGTGTCTTCTATCAGCCACAAGGGAGACTATTTTCCTTATGTAAAAGGGGGTGACTACTATGTGTATAATATCAACCAAGCAACGCACGAACGTTTAACCGAAGGTGGTGAGGCAAGCTTTGTAAACTACGATGATGATCACCCTACGCCAGAGAAAAGACCTTATGGTTTCATTGCATGGGAGAAAAGCGGCAGTTCTTTTTTTGTGAATTCTAAGTATGATATTTGGCAGCTCAATGTAAGCGGAAAGAACCATAGAAGCATCACAGATGGTAAGGTTAGCCAGGTTAGACATCGGTTTACTTTTGTAGACTTTGAAGATCATATTGATCAAAAGGAAGAGATGTATTTAAGCCTCTTTGGAAATTGGTCAAAGAAATCGGGGTATGCGAAGGTGATTCCTGGTAAGGACGTGGAGGAACTGGTTTGGGAAGATGCACGCATGAGCCGGCTCAATAAGGCAGAGAATGTTGGCAAATTTGCTTACAGTATAGAAACATTTAGTGATTCGCCAGATTTCTTTGTAACGCGTGATTTTAATGTTGCAATTCAAGTGTCTGAAACGAATCCATTCCAAGAGAACTTTGCTTGGGGTAAGTCAGAACTGATTGAATACACCAATGCCAATGGAAAGAAGCTTCAGGGTGTGCTCTATTACCCAGCGGACTATGAGCCTGGTAAGAAATATCCAATGATTACTTATATCTATGAGCTGCTTTCCGATGGTATGCATACTTATACTTCGCCTTCACAGACCAATTACTATAATACAACAGTATTTACGCAGCAAGGCTACTTCGTGTTAAGGCCTGATATCGTATTTGATGCGGGCGATCCGGGTATTTCTTCGGTCAGAACAATGGAGGCTGCCGTTAAGGTGGTTGTAGATAAAGGTTTGGTTGACGAAAAGAAAGTAGGGCTAATCGGCCATTCCTGGGGAGGCTATCAAGCCGGATTTGCAGTTACTCAGACCGATATTTTCGCGGCAAGTGTAGCTGGCGCGGGCTTAACTAACCTTACAAGTATGTCTGGAATGATTGCATGGGCATTTGGAGGAGCACCAGAGAATGCGCATTTCGAGGTAAGTCAGGAAAGGATGATAGTGCCCGTATATGAAGACGTTGAAGGTTATGTAAGAAACTCGTCCATTTTCAACGTGGAAAAACTAAATACGCCATTACTTTTTGAGGTGGGTGATAACGATAAGAATGTAGACTGGAGACAGGGAATTGAGTACTATAATGCCGCCCGTAGAGCCAGAAAGCAATTCGTTTTGCTAGTATATGCAAAGGAAGGACATGGACTCAGGGACGAGAAGAATAGTTCGGATTATCAACAGCGCATTTTGAAATGGTTTGGGCACTACCTCAAAGGTGAAGAAGCCGCCCCTTGGATCAACCAAGGGATTCCCTATGAAGACCAAATGAAGACCTTAAAAAACTGGAAGAAATAATTAAAAAAAAGCCTCATGATTCGAGGCTTTTTTTATGGCTTTCAATTTTTGGCATCATTTTGGGAATAGGTGTACTAACATCAACCAAAAGGAGGTCAAAATGAAAAAAGGTTTACTCATACTATCCGTATTGGCACTTTTATCAAGTTGCGATATTACTTATATCGAAGTGCCATTTGACGAAAGAGAGAACTATCTCGGACGTTTCGAAGCTGAAGAATATAGCGAAACTTACGATCAATTAACGTATTACAACATGCGGATTGTAAGAGATTCAGACGCCTTCAGTAATCTTATATATATCAGAAACTTCTACGCAGTGGATATTGAAATATTTGCCGAAGTAAGAGGTGATAGAGTTACGATTCCGAGACAGATTGTTGGAGGGTATATCGTAGAAGGAACTGGAAGAAATGAATTTGGAGACTTGTATTTAACCTATTCAGTAGTAGATACATTTGCACCAAATAACCCAACGGATTTCTGTAATGCTGTTCTGGTAAGAAGATAAAAAATTGTTGTTTTGAGTTTTGATCTAGAGGTCGCTAGGAGTAGCGGCCTCTTTCATTTTTAACCGTTTACAAAAGTGTCTTCATGTAGGTACTCACAACTTCCTATATTCGCATACGTAGACAAATCGATTAGTTCAACGCGCCTTATGAAACTACAAGTCAAGATTCTTCTATTAGTATCTATTTTCTCTTTTGGTCAGTATGCAACTGCCCAAGCCCCTAAAAAGCTTAATGCCGCTGAAATAAAGCAAGCCCTCAACAAACTAGAAGTGCTAGGGTCTGTGCTTTATGTAGCCGCTCATCCAGACGATGAGAATACTCGGTTGATTGCCTATATGGCCAATGAAAAAAAGCTTCGTACCGCTTATATGGCCATGACACGTGGTGATGGTGGTCAAAATTTGGTGGGTACCGACATCCGGGAGTATTTGGGTATCATTAGAACTCAAGAGTTACTTGCTGCTAGAAGGCAAGATGGTGGTGAACAATTCTTTACCCGTACCAACGACTTTGGCTTTTCGAAAGACCCAGGTGAGACATTCAATACTTGGGACAAAGACGATGCGCTTGCTGATGTGGTCTGGAATGTAAGAAGGTTTAGGCCAGATGTTATGATCGCGAGATTCGATACCGCTAGAGGAAGACCCGGCATGCATGGTCATCATACGGCTTCTGCCTTATTGGCCATGGAAGCCTTCGACTTGGCGAATGATCCTTCGGTTTACCCCGAACAGCTTAAGTATGTTGAGCCATGGCAGCCTAAAGGCTTGTATTGGAATACATACAATTTTAGAGGGAACAATAATGGCTCGTTTGCAGATGAACCAGGCTACTATGAGTTAGATCTCGGGGCCTATAACGAACTATTAGGTAAGTCCTATGATGAGATATCGGCTATTAGTCGTAGTCAACATAAATCTCAAGGTTTTGGCAGTACAGGAAACCGTGGGGAACTGAGAGAGTACTTACAACTATGGAAGGGAGATGCTCCAGATGAAGATGTTTTTGCAGGAATCGATCAAACATGGAATAGAGTAAAAGGTGGAGCGGCAGTAGCCCAACACATCAAGAGGGCAAATGATAATTTCAATGTGGAGAAGCCAGCTGCAATTGTTCCAGATTTAATGAAAGCAAGGGTCGCCTTGCTGAAAGTGCAAGACAAGTATTGGAGACAGGTGAAGTTAAAGGAGTTAGATATCGTTATTAAGTCAGCGATGGGTCTCTACTTAGAAGTGACTGCCAATAGCTTTAGTGCTGTGCCAGGGGAGAAGGTGAATTTATCCTTTGAAGCGATTAATAGGTCTGGTGTCAAAGCAAAAATCAATTCAATTGAGGTTCCAAAAATTGATATGAAGCTAGAGCTCAACAGAGCTTTAGATTACAATCAAAGGTTGATACTTCGTGAAGATGCAGTGATCAACGAAAATATACCATACTCCCAGCCTTATTGGTTGGTAGATGAAGCATCATTAGGAATGTATACTGTATCAGACCAACAACTGAGAGGTTTATCAGAAAATTCGGCATCACTTAGAGCTACATTTAATCTTGAGATTGACGGTACTGCTTATCAATACGAAACGGATGTTGTTTACAAGCGGAATGATAGGGTTAAAGGCGAATTTTATAGGCCTTTCGTAATCACGCCACCTGTTATGGCTGATATCAAAGAAAGCGTTTTGGTATTTCCCGATAATGAGCCAAAGTCTGTCAATGTTGTGGTCAAGTCGGGCCGATCCGATGTAAAAGGAACAGTCCGTTTAAAACTACCGCAGGGATGGAAGTCTAATCCCGAGTCGGTTGATTATGATCTAAAAGGAAAAAACGAAGAATTGTCTGTCACCTTCAGTGTATTACCACCAGCTGTGCCAGAGGAAGCTTTTATAGGTGTTCAAGCTACTTATAATGGAAAGACCTACGATAGAGGACTTAAAATTTTGGATTACGATCATATTCCTATTCAAACCATATTCCCAAAAAGCAATACCAAGGTCGTTAGAGTAGATATTAAGAGAACGAGTCAATACGTAGGCTACATTATGGGCTCTGGCGATGCGATTCCAGAAAGCTTGGAGCAAGTCGGTTATACGGTCTCTATACTTGATCCTAATAGTATTACCACCGAAAGTTTAGCTGCTTTTGAAACTGTAATAGTGGGTGTAAGAGCCTATAACACCATTGAGCGAATGAGTGTGATACAGCCTAGGTTAATGGAATTTGTGAAGGGAGGGGGTACTGTAATTACGCAGTACAATACTTCCATGAGAAATCAACCAGAAATAGGGCCATATCCATTTACTGTCTCGAGAGACAGAGTTACTGTAGAAGAGGCGGATGTAACTATTTTGGCGCCAGATCATCCAGTGATCAATGGTCCAAATAAGATTACACAGAAAGACTTTGAAGGCTGGGTACAAGAACGTGGCCTGTACTTTCCTGATCAGTGGGATGAAAAATACACGCCAATACTTTCTAGTAATGACCCTGGTGAAACACCTAAAAACGGTGGTCTGTTAGTGGCCGAATATGGAGAAGGTTACTTTGTCTATACAGGCTACTCATGGTTTAGAGAATTACCAGCAGGGGTCTCAGGTGCCTTTAGAATTTTCACTAATATGATTTCCTTAGGAAATGAGAAGCCAAAAAGTACTACATTGAATTCTGTAGAAAACAAAAAGTAATGACCGACAACACCAAAGAGGTAAATGAAGATAAACCTCCATTTTTTGATTCTTGGTCCAAAATGTACTGGCTCGTAATGGGAGTACTAGGCGTTCTAATTGTCGTGTTCTATCTATTTACCCAACACTATTCATGAGCAGTATTGATTGGATCGTACTTTTTGGTACACTGATTTCTATAGTCGCTTATGGCGTTTGGAAAACGCGTGGTGATAAAGACATAAATAGCTACTTACGAGGTGGTGATGACGTAAAATGGTGGGCCATAGGTCTTTCTATTATGGCCACACAAGCCAGTGCCATAACATTCCTGTCTACACCGGGGCAGGCCTATACAGAAGGTATGGGCTTCGTACAGTTTTATTTTGGCCTTCCGGTTGCCATGATCATTATTTCGGTCTTCTTTTTGCCGATATACTATAAGCTTAAAGTCTACACAGCATACGAATACCTTGAAACGCGTTTTGATATGAAGACGCGCATGCTCGCAGCTTTTATTTTCTTAATACAACGTGGGCTTGCAGCTGGTATCACCATTTACGCACCGTCAATTATACTTTCTTCTCTCCTTAATTGGGACCTACGAGCTACAAATATTGTCATCGGAGTATTGGTTATTATTTATACCGTTTCAGGAGGAACTAAAGCAGTAACTCAAACACAGAAAACCCAAATGGCGGTAATGATGGGGGGAATGATCCTCGCTGGGATTTTGGTCTTGAACTCATTGCCTGCAGGAGTGAGCATGAATGACGCGCTGAATGTGGCAGGGAAAATGGGTAAGCTGAACGTTGTTGACTTTAGTTTTGACTTGAAAAATAAGTATAGTTTTTGGTCTGGAATGACGGGAGCTGTTTTTCTATTTTTGTCCTATTTCGGCACAGACCAATCTCAAGTGCAACGATATCTTTCTGGGAAATCGTTGTCTGAAAGCCGATTAGGCCTAATGATGAACGGATTGCTGAAGGTGCCCATGCAGTTCATTATCCTTTTTATTGGTGCAATGGTCTTTGTCTTTTATCAATATAATCAGCCACCAATATTTTTTAATGAAACGCTAAAAGAGCAAGTATACGAAACTGATAGGGCTGAAGACTTTAGAGATTATGAAGATGAATATTCTGAAATATTCGTTGAAAAGCTCGCTGCTGTTGAAGGCCTAAATGATGCCGTAAGATCAGGAGATGAAAGCGCCATAGAAAAGGCTAAAATAATTGTTAATGGACTTCAGGTTGAATCTGATACCGTCAGAAATAGGGCCATTAAACTGGTAGGGGAAGCAGTAGAAGGAGCAGAAACTAAGGATACGGATTACATTTTCATGGACTTTGTCATGAAAAATATGCCTATTGGTATTGTTGGATTACTGTTTGCGGTCATATTCTCAGCAGCCATGTCTTCTACATCTTCGGAATTGAACGCCTTGGGAAGCACAACTACTATAGATTTTTATAAACGAAGAGTCAAGCAAGATGGTGATGATGATCACTATTTGAAGTCCTCTAAACTCTTCACACTAGGATGGGGGATATTAGCAATAATTGTCGCTTCTACGCTGTCTTTATTTGATAACCTTATTGAAGCTGTAAACTTGATAGGGTCGCTCTTTTATCCTACCGTTTTAGGGATTTTCATTGTGGCCTTTTTCTTCAAGTCTATTAAGTCCAATGCGGTCTTTATAGGCGCATTGCTCAGTCAGATCGCAATCATAGTGATTCACTATCTAAACCTAAATGAAATAGCGGGAGTGTTTACCATGGGGTTCCTATGGTACAATGCGCTCGGCTGTATTTTGGTAGTACTGTTTAGTTTTATGATTAAGATAATCAATGATAAGTAGTTCCTATCTGCCTTGCACTAAAGATTTACATTCATCAATAACCCTTTTTGTCTTATTAGACCTGATGAAATTCAGAAGTTCGGGTTGATGAATCAACTCCTTGCAGAGTACCACTTTTTGGTCGAGCAAGAACTGCTTTTCTGATTTTGTAAGTGAACACAGGCAAGTAATAGGGTATAAGCCAGAAATGTCTATTCTTTCTCTCAGATTGCCTTTGCTTGGGAAATTCCAAGCCATCAATTCTATGTTTTCACCAGACGCATAGGCAATGGCATCAGCAGTAAATCTGGTATTGGTTACAATCCAGCATTTATAATTTAAATTATTGTCTTGATGCTTTCTAAGTTGTGATATAATGTCATTGAAACGAGCATGCACATAGAGTACCACTTTGATATCAGATTTATAGCTTTGATTACTATGGTGCTTACATTCGACTATGTATTGCACCTCATGATTCTTTGCCCAAACATCTACCTCATGAGTGATCTGTTTTCCGTTGAGTACCACACCCACTTCAGTTTCTAATCCCTGAAAAGCGAACAGATGCCCTACATATTCTTCGAATGGGTAACCTGAAGGTCCTAGCTCGAGAATCGCCCTTTGCAACTTGTAGCGAGCGGCTAATTGAAAGGCTGACTTTCGGAGTAATCGAAAGGCATGTTTATAAACCTCTTTGGTGGTCAGGTTTTCAGTTGGGAGACTCGTGATGGCCTTGGCGATTTTTTCAATTAATTCAGGGCTTGCTCCTGAACGAAAGAGTGAACTTTCCAGTTTTGAAGTTGAGAAAGGAACCAACTCGCCTGAAGACTTTCTGATCAATTTATTACTCATGTTTTACAAAGTAGTGAAAGCAAAAAATCTTCCCTAAATTTCCTCGGATGTATGCAATTGTTGATATAGAGACGACTGGTAGTGCTGCTGCTTACGGCAAGATAACTGAGATAGCCATCTTAATTCACGATGGACAACGTGTGGTCGATGAATTTCAGTCTTTAATCAACCCTGAATGTGGTATTCCAATCGGTATTACTTCTTTGACAGGCATTTCCAATGAAATGGTTTATGATGCACCAAAGTTCTACGAAATAGCAAAAGAGGTGCATCAGCTATTACAGGGTAATATTTTTGTAGCCCATAATGTCAATTTCGATTACTCCTTTATCAAAAAAGAATTCCAAGATTTAGGCGCTACGCTCAACTTACCAAAGTTGTGTACTGTAAGACTCACTAGAAAAATTTTTCCTGGACTGAAATCCTATAGTCTTGGAAGACTAAGTGATCATTTTAATATTGAGAACGGTGCGAGACACCGGGCAATGGGTGATGCGAGAGCTACCGTTGAGTTGATGGATTTGCTTATTCAAAATGATACAGGACAGATAGAAGAGTTTTTAAAGAGAAACTCTAAAGAGTCTGATCTACCTCCAAATCTTACTAAGCAAATCTTTGATGAGCTTCCGGAGCTCACAGGAGTCTATTATTTCCATGACGAGCATGGCAAAGTGCTCTACGTAGGGAAAGCAAACAAAATAAAGACAAGGGTTCGTAATCACTTTTCGGCTACTGATGTGGTTTATAAACAAGGTTTAAAGGACAAAATCTATGATATCACTTTTGAATTATGTGGTGATGAACTCATTGCCTTCTTGCTAGAGTCCTTCGAAATAAAAAGGCTTTTTCCACCTTTTAATAAGGCTCAAAAATATCCGTCTGCTAAGTATGGTTTGTATCACTATGAAGATGTACGAGGTTTTCACCGATTATCAATTGGCAAGGTGCAAAAAGGGCATTTACCTGTTAAGGCCTTTACCTCATTCGATAAGGCTAGAACATTCCTGATCCAATTTGTAAAAGAGCATAACCTAGACCCTGAACTGTGTAGCCTACCCGCATCAATGATGAAATACTTTGGCTATTCTTTTAAAGCATCTGATCAAGAAGAGTTGAAGGATAGATTTAAGCGCGCTATAGCGTCATTAGATGATGATAAGCAAACCTACTGTTTGTTGGGTGAAGGGCGTACAATTGGCGAAAGAAGCGTAGTGCTTATAGAAGAAGGGGCTTATAAAGGGTTTGGTTTTTTTGACAGTGATTTTGATGGAGACTCCCTCGATCAGCTCCGAGACATTGTGAAAAATTACCCCGATAATCCCGAAGTCCATCGCATTATAAACCAGTTTAAAGAGAAGCGAAAAATATTGAGTTTTTAATGATTGATTGATTAGGGTGTTATGCTTTTGAACTGTTTTATTATTGGAAAGTGACCAACCGTAGACAGAATATTCCGTTGAAGTAAATGTTAGATATTTGGTGTCTTCTGATGAACAGCAAAGCCCAGAAGATGTTAATATTATATAAGAAAAAACACCTATGAAAAAGACAAAAGAAATAGGAGGCAAATTGTTAAAGTATGCTGAGGAAAGCATTCAACAGCGTTCAATGAAAACCTCTAAGCGCATTAGAAAATATGTAGACAATGTAAGTGATGTTAGCAAAGAGCTAGCTTTTGCAAGCTCCTTGATGGCTATTCATAAGAAGATGAAAGTCTCTGATTAGCTTACTGTTTCCATCAAAATCTGTTTGACGATGAGACAAAGTTCTCAAAAAGGGAATTTGAAATTCGTTTTTCTGTATGTAAACAGTTAATTTCAAGCTTTAATGATTTGGTAGGGTTATTGACTACTTAACCGTACTACCATCAATAAAGCATTTATGCTTCGGAACACTGACTACTATTCTTACTTAATTTGTCCTTTTACTGGGCGTAAGTTGCGTTTTCTTTCAGAAAAAGAATTGGAAACGGTAAACGAGCGTATTGGTAGAGGAGAATTATACTTCCATCCAGGAATACAAGTAAGCAAAAGCCTATCTCAGGCTTTAGTCACTGAGCATCAAACTTATATTTACCCTATTTTTGACGATATATTCTATTTAAAAAGGGAGACTGCTATTGTCGCCAAGAACAGGACGGAGAATTATCTCAAGCGCATCAGTCAATTTGTGATAGATGAGTTTGAAAGAAAATACGCCTTTAATCAAAATCAGGAAGAGGCTACACAAGATATAGTGCCAAAGACTAAGGGCATGACATCTCAATTGGCTAGTTCGTTAAGAGATAAGCTTCCAAAGAAGGGTAAGTACTTTTTGTCTATGTGTTCTGGAGATATTGATGCTATCCATAATCTAGTTTTTGGGACTGACTTCGATCAATATTTACACGTAGATTTTGAGCTGAGCAAGCTGAAGGCCATAGCGCCTAGCTTAAGGGATAAAACAGTGTTAATTTTAGCTGATAATGGACACCTTCCATTTGAAGCTTCCACTTTGGATGCGCTAGTTTCTTTTGACCCTATCAATAAGTATTCTAAAGAAGACCAAAAAGTCATTTACGAGAACTTTAAAAGTGTTTTGAGTACTGATGCATCCTCGGTTTTACTTTACGATAACACGAAACCACTATATACGAAAGTCCTTCTCGGTGCGGATAAGCTGTCCAAAGCAGCACGGGGGGTTGTGATGCCATGGAGAAAGACCAAAAAGACATCGTTCCATTTTGAAGGTGTTCAGTTCCTGGGAAATCAAGATCAAACTGACGCAATTGTCGGCAAGACTTCCCTTAATCAACAATTTTCTTAAGAGAAGAGATCCAGAGCAAACCTTTTGTCCGTTAATAAGGTTAGCATTCAAAAAGGAAATCACATGAAGTCTAAGATAATATTGTTATCAGGTTTACTGATTGTACTTGTGACAAGCATTTTTGCGCTTAAAAGGCAAGATGTAGACGAACAAGACAAACCTAAAGGCAATCAAGAGGAATACGAAATCAAATTGTCAGAGGAGGAATGGAAAAAACGTCTCACCCCTGAACAATTCTATGTACTCAGAGAACAAGGCACCGAACGAGCTTTCTCAGGTGAGTTAAATAAATTCTACGAAAAGGGAACGTATTATTCTGCCGCATCTCTGCAGCCAGTATTTAGCTCTGAAACCAAGTATAACTCATATTCTGGCTGGCCAAGCTTTTGGAAGCCGATAGATGATGATGCCATTAAGCTAGTGAAAGATACTACGTTTGGCATGGTGAGATGGGAAGTGGTTGATAGTAAATCTGGTTCTCATTTGGGCCACGTTTTTGATGACGGGCCAGAACCCACCGGAAAACGTTATTGCCTTAATTCTGCCGCATTAATTTTTGTTCCAGAGGGCGAGGAGCCACCAAAGTTCAAAAAACCAGAGAACTAATTCAGTGGAAGAAAATATTTGATTAACATTGGCCTGATTTATCAGGCCTTTTTTTATTTGACTTATGGAAGAACCAAAAGCACTCAATAGCGTAGCAGAATTTCACAAAACATTCAAACACCCGGTTTTAGATACACCACAGATTCCTTCAGCAGATCGATGTAAATTGAGAGTGTCCCTCATTGCTGAAGAATTAAAGGAACTAGAAGAGGCAATTGCCGATAATGACTTGGTTGAAGTAGCTGACGCCTTAGCTGACATCCAGTACGTATTATCAGGAGCCATTTTAGAGTTTGGCTTAGGAGGAAAGTTTAAATCACTTTTTGATGAAGTACAGCGCTCTAACATGAGTAAGACGTGCAAAACGATGGAAGAAGCTGAAGCCACTAGGCAACACTACCAGCAGAAAGATGGAACAGAAAGTTACATCGAAGCGTCAGACGGACACTTTTTGGTCTATAGAAAAGAGGACAATAAGACCCTCAAATCGGTTAACTATTCGCCTGCTGACTTAAAAAGCATCTTGGCTGACCAACTCTGAAAACCTTTAACATAGGCAGCGCGTTAGGAAAGCTGAACAGTAAAAACAGAAAGAAATGCAGGGATTATATTCAATAATGATTTCAATAGTCTTTAACCTGTCAATAGGCTCATGCGCCTCTGAAGGTGAGACTAAATTAGCAGTATTAGACTTGGATCAAAATGGTGATGCCATTGCGACTTTCGCAGGAGGCTGTTTCTGGTGTACTGAGGCCGTCTTTGAACGGGTTCAAGGTGTAAAAGATGTGTATTCGGGATACACAGGAGGGAAAGAAGACAATCCTACCTATAGTCAAGTAAGCTATGGTAGAACTACGCACGCTGAAGCAATCCAGATAGTTTACGATCCAAAAGTAATTAGCTATCAAGAATTGCTAGATATCTTTTTTATTAGTCATTATCCTACACAAGTCAACGGACAAGGCCCAGACAGGGGAGCACAATACAGAGCTGCAGTGTTCTATCATAATGAAGAGCAAAAAAGTGCAGCAGAAGGGACAATCAGAAAACTAACCGAATCTGGGAAGTACGAGGATAAGATTGTGACTACCGTTGAGGCATTCGATAAGTTCTGGATGGCAGAAGATTATCATCAAGATTATTACGAGCTAAACCCGGGTAACCCCTATATCATTCAGGTAGCGATTCCTAAAGTAAAGAAACTGAAAAAGTACTTTCCAGGAAAAATTAAGGAAAAGTATAAGGGAGAAAACTAATTTAAAGTTTGTTGAGGGCAGAAATGATTTTCTGCCCTCTGTTTTTAAATCCAGCGGAACCATAGGGCAATTGATCTTCAATTAAGATCTTTAGCTCATCCTTTAATTCAGGAACTTCTCTGACTATGTTATAGGCTACAGTCATTGAGAATACTTTGACTGCAATGGCTTCATCATTTTTCGCCAACAGTTTAAGAGC
The DNA here is from genome assembly GCA_965284605.1 of Cyclobacteriaceae bacterium. Taxonomy (GTDB): domain Bacteria; phylum Bacteroidota; class Bacteroidia; order Cytophagales; family Cyclobacteriaceae; genus Roseivirga. The sequence continues at coordinate 4,176,459 of OZ260101.1, read as the reverse complement.
AATATCAAGCAAGTCCCCCCAGTGTTCTTCTTCTAATTTGACTTCCTGAAGATACCTCATAGTATTGCGCCTTACGGCAGCATGTACTTCGGGCCGTTTAAGGTTTTGAATCATTTGGCCTATATAAGGTCTGATCAGTTCAGGATTTGATCTTCCTAAGTCACCCACTACCCATGCAGATCTTTGAATCAATCGATATGATTCATTCAAAAATATATCCATCAGCTCATTCACTAGATGCGGGTTTTCTTGAATCTGTCTAACGATTTTTGCCGTATTCTCTTTAGAGTGATCTTTAAGGAGTTGTTTTCTAAGGTCCATATTTTATAATCTGTGAAATTTAGGCATCTTTAATCTTGGTCAAAAACAATATTGAATGGATATCATACTCGTTATACTAGGAGCCATCTGTATTATAGTAGGCATCTTAGGTTGTTTTCTACCGATTATCCCAGGTCCTCCGGTGAGTTTTGTGGGTTTGTTATTATTAGAATGGACGGAAAAGTCTCCTTTTGATTCAGATACGCTATGGCTTTGGGGGTTGATTGCGGCCGGTGTTACGGCACTAGACTACGTGGTTCCTGTATACGGAACGAAGAAGTTTGGTGGTACTAAACGCGGTGTTTGGGGTAGCACCATCGGTTTGATCGTTGGGATATTCTTTGGTCCTGTGGGTATTATTCTTGGGCCGTTTATCGGAGCGTTTCTTGGCGAAATGAGTACAGGGAAAGCTACAAATAAGGAAGCCTTAAGAGCCGCTTTTGGAGCTTTTGTTGGTTTTTTAGTTGGTGTTCTGATTAAATTGATCTCCTCAGGTTGGATGGCCTGGATTTTCTTTAGCAATGTTTTCTAGTAATTTTTTAAGTCTTATACTCTAGGGTACGGCCCTTGTTCAGAACGTTTTTTTTAAACATCTTAGACCTAGTTCTGTAATGAAGTAGCATGTCTTTAAAACCAGTCACAAAGTATACTAAGAGTGGACGCATTAATATAGCCTATCAGGTTTTTGGTTCAGGGTCAATTGACCTTGTCTATATTCCCGGTTGGGTTTCCAATATTGACTGGATGTGGGCATGTCCTGAACTGGTCAATTTTCTACAAGAGTTGGGTAAAATATGCCGTGTGATCCTCTTCGATAAAAGGGGGACAGGTCTTTCAGATCGGATAGTTGAATTATCTACGCTAGAAGAAAGAATGGATGACATTCGAGCGGTTATGGACGCCATAGGTTCGGAGAAGGCCGTCTTATTTGGGCACTCAGAGGGAGGATGTGTGTCGGCACTGTTCGCAGCAACTTACCCGAACAGAGTCATTTCCCTAATTACCTTTGGAATATTCGCTAAGCGTAGATATTCCGCGGAATATCCTTGGGCACCCACCGATGAAGAACGTCAAGAGGTTTATGACATGATTGAGCATAGCTGGGGTAGTGGAAAAATGAATTTAGCATCCCTAGCCCCATCTAAAGCCCATGATAATGTATTTATGGATTGGTTGGCTAACTATTTTCGTTCAGGTGCAAGCCCAAGCGCAGCCTTGGTGCTCACTAAAATGAACACCCAACTTGACATTATCGATATTCTGAGCTCGATTAAGGTACCTACTCTGATCATGCAGCGTACCCATGATATTGATGTAAAGATTGAAGAAGGACAATTTATCGCAGATCGAATCAACGGTGCCAAATTCGTTGAACTTGAAGGAAGTGATCATTTATTCTGGGTAGGAGATACTTCTTCGGTGTTGGAAGAGATGAAAGCGTTCATTACCAATGTTCAGCCGGCAGCGACTTATGAGGAGCGGCTTTTCACATTAATGGCTGCAAAGACATTACCTTCTAATACAGAGAGTCTCAACCCTCAAGAAATAATCAGAAGTCGTGTGATACAATACAGAGGCCAAATAGTGCAATATAACGATACATCCTTTACGGCTATTTTCGAAGGGCCAAGTAAGGCAGTGCATTGTGGTATTGATATCATAGATTCCGTATTTCGCTCGAATATTCAACTTTCCATTGGGGTTCATATTAAAGAGAGTGCCTTAGATGAGGTTCATTTTATGAGTAATAATACGCAAGCACTCATAGCATCTCTATTGGAGCCGGCCCAACCTAATCAGATTTTAGTTACTCAGCCAGTTAAGTTTTTACTCTCTGGCGCTGGACTCAACTTATTGGAACATAAAACGATCATAGAACCGTCTACAGGTGAGTATCTGCCATTATTTGCAGTGACAGATCACCTTGAAGACACAGGCCGATCTTTTGACACTGTTCAGCAATCACTTCCTCAGAATGATTCATTTCTTGAAAACATTCTTCAGGTGATAGAGAAAAATTTAAGTGATGAGTTTTTTGGTGTGGAAATGCTATGTAAAGAAATTGGTATTAGCGAACGTCAAGTACAGCGAAAGCTTAAAGCAATAACCAATAAATCTCCTAACCAATTGATATCTTCAGTGCGCCTGCACCGCGCTAAAGAGTTACTGTTTGATAATACTTTGAATGTAGCTCAGATTGCTTTTAAAGCAGGTTTTTCTAACCCATCTTATTTCTCCAAAATTTTCAAAAAGGAATTTGGAACCAGCCCCTCGGAGTTATTGAGGTAGACCATCATATCCATGTCGGAATTGTCATAGTCATTGTTATTTGACCTTAGGTCTTGTCGGAAATGTTAATGAATTCACCGGATTTGTGCTAGTAGAGCATGCGATGACGCTATAATTTTGTGGTCAATAAAACGTGAAATCATTCTGATTTTCAGATTCATCAATGAAACACGCAGCCTTTTTATAACGATGGCTGTATTGACTACCGACCAATAAAACTCTCTATTAATGAAACAGATTAAAGCTATTCTGATCTTGTCCTTAGCAATTAGCCTCGCATGGGCATGTACTTCAGAGAAAGAACCGCTTCCTGATAGTCCAAACTGCACCAATGTATTAAACATATCTTCGACAAACGCTGTAAGTTCCAATTGTGGACAAAGTGATGGTGGTTTCACAATAGCTGTTACTGGAGGTTCTGGTAACTATTCCTTTCAAATAGGTGCTACCGCTGCTCAATCTTCACCCGTATTCGAAAATTTGGCAGCAGGTGTTTATACGGTAACAGCTACCGATACCGACTTAGGCTGTACTACAGAAATTGACTTACAAGTACTTAATGAGAATGGGGTCAACGCTACAGCAGCTACAACTGAGAGTGACTGTAATACACCTGCCGGAACTATTCAGCTTACGGCTACAGATGGTGCCGAACCTTATGAATATAAACTGGGCAACGGTACTTTTCAATCTTCAGCGACTTTCACTGACCTATCTCCTGGAGCTTATAGCTTGACGGTGAAAGACGCCAATGGTTGTGAAGTAGCATTAGAAGCAGAAATTGGCTCAACGGTCACTTTCGCGTCAATCAGAACACTAGTACAGACCAATTGTGCTGTCTCTGGTTGCCACAATGGGACTATTTCGCCTGACTTTAGAAATGACGCTAACATCGTAGGAAGATCATCAAGAATCCGTTCTCGAACAAGTGCCAGAACTATGCCTCCGGCCTCAAGTGGTAGAACCTTATCAAATGAGGAAATTGCCAACATTGTGTGTTGGGTAAATGATGGGGCTCCAGGAAACTAAAAAACTATGAAGAAGAGAAACTTTTTAATCGCAACAGTAATAGTCGGAGCAATAGTAGCATACCTCGTATGGGCTAACTTTTTAAAAACAGCCCCATCTATGCGAAAGCTAGATGCTGACTACAAGGTAGAAGCCGTGTCTTTTTACAATGAGTTTAATAGTGATGAAAATGCGGCTAATAGTAAATACCTAAACAAAATTGTTCAAGTCACTGGAGTGATAGATAAAATTGAGATTTCAGAAGAAAGTAAACCGATTATCAGCCTTAAAACTGAGGGGTTCGGTGTAATAAAGTGCACCATGGAATCCGGTTTAGACGATGACCAGCTTGCAAAATATCAAGTCAACAGCACTGTAGTAATAAAAGCCGAGTGCATTGGCATGTTACTCGATGTGCTACTTAATCGCTCCATCATAATAGAATAGAACCTTCAAATTGAAACCATATACAATGAAAACTATAAAAGTACTTTTTATCCTTGCCTTGCTGATGAGTTCAATGGCATTACAGGCCCAAGATCGATACTTGACGCGGTCAGGTCATATTAAATTCTTTTCTCATGCTCCATTAGAAGATATAGAAGCACATAATAATAAAGTGCTGAGCATTGTAGACTTGTCCAAAGGGCAGGTAGCCGTGGACCTGTTAATAAAGGCTTTTGAGTTTGAGAAAAAACTCATGCAAGAGCATTTTAACGAGAATTATTTAGAGTCTGATAAACATCCTAAGGCAACATTCAAGGGCGATTTTGAGGTTCCTGCCGGGCTGAAAAGTATGACAGATGGCATCTATGAAGTTGATGTAACCGGAGATTTCTCAGTACACGGAGTCACTCAGCCTATGAATACTAAAGCCACTTTAACAGTAGCAGGTGGAAAGCTATCAGGTGGCTTAGTTTTTAAAGTAAAAGTAGCTGATCACGACATAAAAATTCCAAAAGTGGTGGTACGCAACATCGCGGATGAAGTGGAAGTGACTGCCACATTCGATTTTGAACCTTATAATTAATACACATCATGAAACGGATTAGCCTAACTTTTACTTTATTCTTTCTTCTTTCTTATGGCTTGATGGCGCAAGACGATTTGTTAGACTTGCTGAACGAAGAGCAGCCAGAAGAAATAAATTATGTCACTTCAACCTTTAAGGGACAAAGATTAATAAACGGTCACACCGTTGTCACGAGAAAAATGGGAGAGTTGGAGTTCCTTATTTCTCACAGATTTGGACGCATTAACAGTGGTATCAGCGAATTCTTTGGATTGGATGCTGCCAACGTACGTTTTTCATTAGAGTACGGACTATCGAATAATGTTACTGCGGGAATCGGTAGAAATTCACTTCAGAAGGTTTATGATGGGTTTGTCAAGTATAACTTACTGAAGCAGTCAAATGGTAAGGTTAACAATCCATTTACCATCACGGGTCTGAGTAGTATTGCCATTAGAACAGCCGATAACTTTGATTTTGCAGAAGATGACTTCGGTTCTAAAGTGTCTTACACACATCAATTACTCATAGCAAGAAAGATCAATGATAAATTCTCACTGCAGTTATCACCCACATTTGTGCACAGAAACAAGGTCTTGGAGAATCAAGAAAATGATATTGTAGCTTTAGGCTTTGGAGGTAGGATGAAGTTATCTTCTCGTATAGCATTGAATGCTGAATACTTTTATCGACTTACTGATGAATTAAATAGCAACTTTAAAGACGCAGTTGGTGTCGGAATTGAAATTGAAACAGGTGGTCATGTGTTTCACTTGAACTTTACGAATGCTAGATCAATGGCTGAAAGGGCCTTTATTACAGAAACAGCCGGAGATTTCCTTAATGGTGATATTCATTTTGGATTCAACATATCCAGGGTATTCTAAATGTTTAATACAATGTATATTAATATATAACAATTTAAGTTTATATATATTAACATATGTAATAATATACATATATAATCACTCAAGGTGATTACTGTTTTGGGCGCCAAGTTTTGACTATTTTAGATTTATGATGATCTATTGTCAAACTGAGCGCCTTTTTCTTGAATAGCAAACCTCGGTTTACATCTAAGCTAGGAGCCATCCTTACCATGATTGGCGTTTCTGTTGGACTCGGAAACGTTTGGCGTTTTCCCTATATGATGGGTCAAAATGGGGGCAGTGCGTTTCTATTCATCTATCTCATCTTTACCCTTCTTTTTGCAGTGCCTGCTTTAGTAAGCGAGTTAGCCCTTGGTAGAGAAACTAGAAAAGGACCTTTGGGTACTTTCAGTTCTATCTTCGGAAATCCTATTGGTAGATGGGTAGGCTACCTCTTGTTGCTAACAGTCTTAGTGGCCGATTCCTACTATCTAGTAGTAATAGGCAATGTAGCTTTTAGTACATACTTCTCTATTGCAGAAGGCTTTTCTATTGATACCAATGACACTTTCCAAGAACAATTGGGGAATGGACCCCTACAATTAACCATAACCTTTTTAATTCTTTTGTTGAGCCTCATCATTATCAAGCTTGGGCTTAAAAGGGGCATAGAGAAAGTGAGTAAAATCATAGTCCCATTTTTTTTGGTAGTCATTATTTATCAGACATCTCAAACCTTAATGTTAGCAGGTGTAGGAGAGAAGCTTCGAGTTTTTATGAAGCCGGATATCTCGGCCATAACAATTGATGTAATCTTTGCTGGCTTAGGACAGACTTTCTTTTCGCTCGGCTTAGGCGGTACTTTCTTGCTTCTTTATGGAAGTTATATGAAAAAGGAGCAGAGCATTGTAAATGTGGCTTTATCAACTGGAATAGGAGATATGGCAGCTGCCGTTCTTGCCTCTTTATTCATCATTCCTGCTATACTCGTTTTCAACCTAGACATGACTTCAGGGCCAAGTCTTCTTTTTAACACACTTCCTGAATTATTTAGTCAAATGCCAATGGGCCGTCTGTCGGGTAGCCTGTTTTTGTTGGCGTTGACCGGAATAGCTTTCTTATCGAATATTGCGGCATTAGAAGTATTTGCTAATGCTCTGCGCGAACAGAAGAGAGTCAACATGACGCGCAATCAGATCATCTGGCTTCTCGGTATTATTGAGGCAATTCTCATTGTACCGAGTGCCCTTAACCCTAATTTGATTGGCTACCTTGACCTGATTTTCGGGTCTGGGATGCAGACTTTTGGTAGCGTAATCTCAATCATCGGCCTAGCTTGGTTTGTCAATAGGAGAAAGACCATGCTACAAATATTTGGTAGTGAACCTAAAGGTAAAATACCCTCTATCTATTTCTTGTTGATCAAATGGGTAATTCCTACGATATTATTAGTCATACTAGTTAGCTATATCTATTCATCCATATTCTCATGAGCAAATCATCAAAAGAGCACGGTATCGAAGCCGTTAACCAAGAGTTCAAAAAGTACGAACAAGTTGAAAAAGATCAGACTTATAATTTGGCTGAGAATGAATCTGAAGATCAGTTCGATAATGACTATGTGATTGAAACCTGTGACTTAAAGCAGTTTTTTGAATGTGGAGAAGAAGGAAAAAAGGCCTTTGCTCAAAAGTTAGGTAAAGCCATGGAAGGAATCGGTTTTGTTGTACTGACCGGACATGGCATAGATACCTCGCTGTATGATGAAGCAGAAGAGAAGACACGAGAAATATTTGAGGACATTAGCTTGGAAGCGAGAATGCCTTTTGAGGCTAAACGCCACGGATCTGTGAACCAAGGTTACTTTCCAATTAAAGAGACTACCATTATTCATCCTGACTTGGTTGAAGGATGGGTTTTCTGTAGAAGAGCATTTGATATGCCGGGTAATCGAAACCCTGACTATAAAGCATCTGATTTTTGGCCAAAACCACATTATGAGCCTTTCTTTAGGTCTTTATGCTTGCAGCACGAAAAGCTGATATTACCCATCATGCAAAGTATACTTAGGTATTTAGGTTGTGATCCGCATGCATATGATGAGAAATTGACGAACACTAATTTCGGCTTTCGGCTGAACTATTACCCACCTGTGACTACCGAAGATGATGCATCAGGAGCTGGAAGAATGCTTGGACATGAAGATGTAGACTTGTTCACCATTTTGCCTTCCTCTGCCGTAGAAGGGCTTCAAGTGTTGAATAGAGAGAATATGAAGTGGATTCGTCTAAATCCACCAAAGGGAAGTATCATCCTCAATACGGGTGACTATATGCAGCGGATTACGAATGATCGTTTGCCTTCAACCACGCATAGGGTTTCAAAGCCAACTAAAAAGGGCTTGTATCAAAAACCAAGAATAAGTGTGCCCATGGCGGTCTATGTCTGGGAAGATGAAGTGCTAGAGGTGTTGCCTTGCTGTGGCACCCCGAAGTACGAGCCAATTGATGCGGAAACCTTTCATACCAAGATCACCAGTAAGTATTATGGGGATGATTATTCTGAGAAATAGGACTGTTAATAGATTTCAAAAGCCTTATTTGACTTGACCTAGGCAATGTTTTATTCCCAAGGCTGTCTTTGTCAGATTAAGGCGTTAAATATGGATTGAGTAGTCGTGTCTGATATGGGCAAAAGTCACTGATACAGATATCATCAAAGAAAGACTATAAAGCTTTTTCAAGGTTTAAGGTTGAATGACATGGAAGACAGGAAAATGTTACCAATGTGAGGCCCAGTGAAGGGATTTATTCAGTGAGAGCGTATTTTTTTATTATCCAGAATTGCAAGTTTATTTTTGAGTCTTGGTAGATTTATGGTATCAGTAATTCAATGTAGAGATTTGAAGAAACCAGTGATGAGATTGAAACTTTGTATCAGTTTTGCCTTTTGTATTTTATGTAATTTCTCCTTTGGACAACAATTAGAGATAGCCCTATACAAAACTAAACTGAGTAAAGAGGAGCAAACGCATATTAGAGAAAGTTTGAAATTTCAGATTGATTTCTATAATGAGCTATTTGGAGACTCTATAACCGGAAATATCAAAGCCAGATTCTTTGGGAGACAGTCTGACTTCGTTGGTTATTCAAAGGATAATGTAGGGATTAACAATGCTCATAGTCTCGCTGGATACTTTAATCCTAGAACCGATGAACTAGTTGTCTTTAAAGAGAATGGTTCTGATCGTTTTTTAAGTGTCTATTCACATGAATTGAGCCATGCTTTGTTAAGTCAAAAGATTGGTAGAGCACCTATGTGGCTAAACGAGGGCTTGGCTGAGTTTTTTGGGGCTATTATTTTTACGGACCAAGGAACCAAAGGGAGGATCAGTCCTTTTCGCGTGCAAGAGGCATATGGTGTTATCAAGTCTAAGAGTACTCTAAAGAAATTCTTTTACATGACTCGTAAAGACTGGGATAAGAGTAGCAGGAATGAGTATGATATTTCATGGGCCATTATCAATTTTCTTTACTTCGAAAACTTGGAAGTCTTCATCTCCACTATCAATTCGATAACCAAAGAGACAGATCCAATTCGAATTCTGGATAAAGAATACACCGGAGGTTATGACCAATTCCACAGGGATATTAAAAGTTATTATAGAAAGATATTAAATCGTTAACGGTGTTCTCAGTGTAAAAAAGTGAGGAGATCATTAGGATATTCTTCATTGAATAATGGTTGCATTAAGTAGAGGGTCTGATTATACAGCTACCACCCCGTTCTATACTCTCTCTTAACATACTGGTTAGCCTCTCTAAAGTTGGTCACCTTCATGTTTTTGGCATCCCATTTTAGTCTCTTTCTACCGTGGTATTTTGTACCACCCCAAAAGCCTTGGTTTTTAGCATTGGGATCTACTTCGAAATAAGCTTTTAGCGCGAGGTTACCAATGAGGATACTTTCCGTAAATGGACCTGCATAGTCAAAGTTAGAACTGGTATAAGCGTTTCCATAACCAGCTATACAAGCGTTCACCCATTGTAGATAGTGACCTTCCGGCACCCTTTCGATGGTCTCTTTTACATTGACTTGCTCGTTTAGTGACAGAGGTAGTAATCTAGGGTTAGCACCGTAACAGTCGGCTAGGAGTTTACCTTTTGTACCGATAAAGAGTACGCCACCATCCCAATTTCCAAAGGCTTCGTCATCTCCCAGTTCTTCAGGTCTTTCAGGCATAAGGCCACCGTCCATCCAAGAAACCTTTATGGTTCCTTTACCATCTGTTCTCGGGTATCTTAAATGAATCTTACTTGCTGTCGGAAAACTCTTAGGATAGTTTACCGTCTCAAAATTGGCCTTGAAGGCATCAGCAACACTGCACTCTACTTGATCGGGATAGAGGATTGGAAGTATTCTATAGACCGGATCCATAATATGGCAAGCCATGTCTCCTAAGGCGCCAGTGCCAAAGTCTGACCAACCTCTCCAATCAAAAGGTAAATAGGCATCATTATAATCTCGTTTTTCGGCTGTCCCTAACCATAAGTCCCATTCAAGTTCTTTAGGAACCTGATTTTTGGTAGTAGGGGTTTCCAAGGCCATGGGCCAAATGGCACGATTTGTCCAACACTGAACTGATTGGACCTCGCCTATTAGTCCAGCATCATAATATTCCTTCATTTTACGAACGCCATCGCCAGAAGCTCCTTGATTTCCCATTTGGGTAACCACTTGATACTTACGTGCTGCTTCTGTCAATTGTCTTGCTTCTGCAATATCGTGGGTGAGGGGTTTTTGAACGTATACATGTTTGCCTAGTTCCATGGCTGCCATAGCCTGTGCGGCATGCATATGGTCAGGAGTTGAAACAGATACAGCGTCAAAGTTGTCTTTGTTTTCTTCGAGCATTTTCCTGTAGTCCTTATACATTGGTGCATCAGGAAAGTTCTTTACCGACTGTTTTGATTGACGTGCATCAACATCGCAGAGGTACGCAATTTTTACATTTGGGCTTTTTGCGAAACTGGCCAAATCACTTGCTCCTTTACCACCAGCACCAATTCCTGCGATATAAAGGGTGTCAGACGGGGCTACAAAGCCTTTACCTAATACGTGTCTAGGCACTATAGAGAAACCAGCACCAGCAAGGCCTAAGGTTTTAATAAATGATCTGCGTGAGGTCGGAGTTGTTTTTTTGTCCATTGTCTTAGATTGAAGGAAGAGAAAAGATATGATTTTTAAGATAAAGGACAAAGTCATTCTGAGCAGTAAACAAAAAAAGGCAGACCAATTGGCCTGCCTTTTTCAATGCTTATCGATAGCTGTTTAGTTCTGGACTTCAAGCCAGTACCTTCTCAGTTTTAATTGCTCAGGAGTGGCACCAAGGTTGAAGGCTAACGCAAGGGGAGTAGGAATATCCACTTGTTGATTTGGTGCGGATAAAAATACCTCCTTCATTTCTCCTTCTACTTCTCTGAGAACTGTAAAACTAAAAGTCTCCAATTGAGGGATTTTTGAGAACTGGTCAGTTATGAAAGTGTTAATCTCTGGACCTACAGCAGGAAAGTCGTCTCCATTCATTTTTAGAATAATATCGCCTTTCTTGAGCTTGAGTGCCTTGCCCATTTCGTCCATGGCTTGGTCATTGCCTATCGACAATACGGGCCCTCCGTCATGCTCAATGACAGCAATGTTTGATTGGTTTAAGACAATGCTATACTGTTTAGTGGTACCATTCACAATTACATCAACACCTACTTGATCAAATATTTCCTCATAATCTAGTGGCTCATTTCCAGCGACATAGGTATTTAGGAAGTCTCCAATTTCAGGGTAGGTGAGTTTCTCTATTTCGTTAAATAATTGATCGTCTTTAAAAGACTTATCTTTTCCGTATTTCTTGGAAAGGTCAGCCATCATATTTTGCACGCCATATTTACCATCAGAGAGTTTTCTCAGCTTAATATCTAGTGCTGCACCTATTAATGCACCTTTTTGATAAACATTATAATACTGATCTGCATATTGATCTAATGCACCTAGACTTAAATCTGTGAAGGCAAGTGTATCTTTAAACTGCTGAGAAATGCCTACTTTTTGAGTCAACATGCCTAAGTATTCTTGTGGAGACACTAAACCGTATTTCACCTGCACGCTACCCGCAAAGTACTCAGTCATTCCCTCGTACATCCATAAGTGACGAGACATCTTAGGGTCATTGAAGTCAAAACTGCCTATTTCTTCGGAGTGAATGTTTAGTGGGGTTACAATGTGAAAGAATTCGTGTGCGGCAAAGTCTCTCAGCTGTTGATTCATTGGTCCAATAGTGCTTTCTGGCATAAAGTAAAACGAGCTATAAGAATGCTCTAATGCTCCATATGACTGCACAGGTTCTTGAGTAAAATAAAATATAAAAGCGTATTTGTCTACCGGAAGCTCTCCACCTAGGAATTTACTCTGTGCATCCAATACTTCACTAATGCTCTCAGCGATTTCTTTCGCAGTGATTTTCTTGCCTGGAGAGTAGCTAGCGATTAACACCTCAGTATTCGCTACTTTAATGATAGCTGTATCGGCTTTGCTATACATCAAAGGTGAATCAACTAAGCGATCATAATCCTCGACCAAGAACCTATCGGCAGCTAAGTCTTTATTGACTTCGCTATTTTTCTTTTCCTTCAGCACTGACCCAACTAACGGAGGGGTAGTAGGCATGAGGCCTGTAGCGCCATAAAATTCTTTGTCACGCAAAATGGTGAGTTCGAATTCTTGCTTCTTCATTCCTTCGAAATAGCCAAAAAAGCCACTCGGATTAATGATGACATTCTTTTCTGCTTCTATGTTGGTTCCTGCTGGCTGAAAGATATTTGGACCTTTGGCTTTAGTATCATAGGTGTCTTCAACCCAGTAAGTAATCTTTCTAAGCTTCTTAGCATTCTTAATTTTCCAAGAATTGTCATCAAGACGCTCAACCTTAATTTCTCTTCCCTTTTTATCGAAAGCCTTGAGGCCTGAGATCATACGACCGTAGTCGGCAATAGCATATGTGCCGGGTATAATCTTCGGTAAGTAAAAAGTGATTTCCTTTTGCTTAATTTTTGGTGTTTCAAGTTCTACATAGACCTTGTCATCCACTACTTTGGTAAGGTTAACCGTGTATTTATAGGGGTCTGCTGCCGATAACGAAACTGATAGGAACAAGCCTACTAACAGCACAACCAGTTTAGATTTATTCATAATTTTCTGTTTTGATAATTTTTGAATTGACCTTTGAAAAATGTCTTTAATGAGTATTACTTCAATTCAGAGGCCAAACTTAATATAATAACACTTCTTATCGGAGTTTAGCTTTGAAATAAGGTGTGTCTTTTTGCTAAAGGCATGGCTTCATAGTGTTGAAAGCTAGCATTGTGACTCAGAGGAAAGTCAAAACTTCAGTTTGAATTCGGTACCTCGTGTAGGCGAAGACTGCACTTCTAGACTTCCTTTATGCAGTCTCATGATTTGTCGAGATAATGATAAGCCGATGCCGGAGCCCGAGACTTTGGTGGTATAAAACGGCACAAAAATATTCTCGGCTACTTCATCGGGAATACCAGGGCCATTGTCAGCAATGCTGATTTCAGAGCCTTCAGCACCTGTTTTGGCCGTAATATTGATGGATGCTCCTTTAGTAGACTTTAGTGCTTCAATTGCGTTCTTTACTAGATTGATAAGGACTTGATCGATCAAATCAGGATCAACTTGAATTTCCAAGCCTTCCTCTATTTCTACCTTAAGACTTATCGCGTTTTGTTCAATATCTACTTTGAAAAGGTTTCGGAGTCTACTGATAAGCCCCTCGACTGCTATTGGTTGTGTAGCTGGTTTCGGAACCTTAGTCAATTGATCATAGGTCTTAACAAAATTTGCCAATCCTTTACTTCTAGACTCTATCGTCTCTAAACCACCAACAAGGTCTTCGATTCCCTCATCATCCAAGAGGCTTAAATCAGTACGGCCATTTTCATCCTTGATCATTTGTAAGATCACATCAGATAAGGTTGAAATAGGAATCACAGAATTCTTAATCTCATGCGTTAAGACCCGAATCAACTTTTGCCAAGACTCTATTTCATTGGCCTCTAGTTCACTTTTAATGTCTTGAAAGGAAACCAGTTTAAAGGCTTGGTCTTGGAGTTTGAATTCCGTAGCAAGAATTGAAAGATTCATCACTCTACCATTAAGAGAAAATTTAACTAGCTCTCGTTCCCCACTTTTAATCGTATTGATGGTCTTCAACAGTTCCGGAGATATATGCTCAAGTGATTTAATGGTAGTGATCAATTGTTTATTGAAGAGATGTTTTGCAGCATGATTCACTAACTGAACGCGCATTTGATCATCAAAACAGACGAGGGCTATGCGCACATGCTCCACAATGGTTTGTAGATAGAGTAGGTTAGAGGCTTTCTCATTCCTTAGTGTTTTTAGCACCAAATTAATTTCGTGAAAAGCATAATTCAGGTCCTGCTCTTTTTTATAGTGGTAGGTGTTGCTAAAGTCTTGCTGTTTGATCGCTAAGAGAAAATTGGCTAATTCTCGTCTGGAGCGCTCCACATATTTTACAAGGTTTGCAAGCGTAATAATAAGGGCTAATATTAACCAAAAAGAGACGAGCCAAAAATGGGTTTCGGTAATTACGTAGATGGACCCGTAGCCGAGCAGAAGGATGAGTGATATTCGGACAATGACATTCCAACGGAAGTATTTATACTCCATTAATCATCAGCGTTTTTATTAACATAGAATACGAGTAACCGAAATTCCGTATCAATCATATTTTGACACCCCCATCGCAATCCGTAGTTAATATTCATCATGAATTGATCAGGAGTGGTGTAAATGGAGGTGGTAGCCTTGTAACCTTTGAATTCAGTTTCTAAACTGATGTCGTCATTAGAACCAAATACGTAAGCCTCTTTTTGATTTCTCACATCAAAGAACATGTAGCAATCCGTTTTTGCCAAGAGGTACATTCTAACTGTGGTATTTCCTTCTACGCGTAGATAACTTGTCGTTTTATTATTCACACCTCTTAATGTATAGTCGAAAGTTCCGAAGTGAACCCAGTCAGTGGTTTCGTCTTTCATTTGGCTTTCGCGAATCAGGCTAGCTGCATCGTCAATAGATTCTTGTCCAAGAATTGTTGAAACAGACAAGAGCAAAATAATGAAGACAGTGAGGGTTTTCATTGAGGTTGGGAGATTGAGTTAGTCATGACTAAACTAGTAAATACTTTTCTAATATGGTACTCTATAATTTGTATTTAGACATCTTTCTATAAAGGGTGCTTCTCCCAAGTCCCAGAGCCTGAGCAGCTTTAGTAAGGTTACCTTCAGCGTTTCTTACAGCATTTTGAATGGCCTGCTTTTCCATTTCCTCAATATTATAGTTGTCACTGGCAATGACATTTTGGGTAGGTCTTTCAATCAGCAAGAAATCCTCTGGGGCTAATAGATGCGAGTTTGCCATGATCACAGCACGTTCGATAGCATGCTGTAGTTCTCGGACGTTTCCGGGCCAAGAATACCGTTTGAGCTTATTCAAAGTAGTTTCATTCAAACGCATGCGTTCTTTTCGATACTTTTTGCTATACATTTTTAGAAAATGCAGCGCGATAGGCTCGATGTCTTCAATTCTATCTCTAAGCGGTGGAAGTTTAATTTCTACCGTATTAATGCGGTACAAAAGATCTTGTCTAAACTCACTTTCAGCAATCATGTCATATAGGGGCATGTTTGTAGCACAGATGAGCCTTGTATCTAGAGGGGTTATTTTGTTAGAGCCTACACGTGAAATCTGTTTAAACTGAAGCGCGGTTAATAGTTTGGCTTGCATGGCTAAAGACAAGTTGCCAATCTCATCCAGAAATAGGCTACCGAGGTTTGCCATTTCAAAACGGCCTGGTCGATCTTCTTTGGCATCTGTAAATGCGCCTTTAGCGTGCCCAAAGAGCTCTGACTCGAATAAAGACTCGGATACGGCACCCAAGTCTACTTTTATGAAGTTTTCTTCGGCCCTGGGTGATCTATTGTGAATGGCTCTAGCGATCAGTTCTTTTCCCGTACCGTTTTCTCCAAGGATTAAGACATTGGCGTCTGTGACGGCCACTTTGTTGATGGCCTCAAAGACAGGTTTCATTGAAGGACTTACGCTTATGATATCGTCAAATTCCTTTTGTTGATCCCTGACAACAATTTTCTGACTCGTCTTTAACTCTTTTACTTCTCTTTTGGCCTGACTAAGGGTATAGATTGATTGCACAGTAGCCAATAACTTTTCTTTTTGCCAAGGCTTTACAAGAAAGTCTACGGCCCCTTCTTTCATGGCTTCCACAGCTATGTCTACTTCTCCATAGGCCGTATTCATCAGTACATGGGCCTCTGGGTCCTTTTGAAGTATTCTTTTGAGGAGTTTAATACCTTCTTTTCCACTGGTGAGGCCATAAGAAAAGTTCATATCCAGTACTATGACATCATATTGATGCTGATTTAAAAGAAAATCCAGCTTGAGAGGATCCTTCTCTGTGATGACAGTTTCAAAGTATTGCTTGAGGATCATCTTGGCTGTATAGAGTACGCCCTGATCATCGTCAAGCACTAAAATCTTACCGTCTACCTTCGTCATTATGTTCGTCATTTACCTTTAAGGATTGTTAAGGTATTCATTGTGTCAAACTGATACAAGTACTCGTGTCATATTGATACGAATTTCTTGATAAACGGAAAGGTGTAATCTATAACTGTATGGTTTTTAATGAATTACCAAGTTAGGCATGGTATTCGGATAAGATGGCACAAAGAAGAGAATCATGCTTAAAAACTACTTCAAAGCCGCTTTCAGAATTCATCTCAAGAATAGACTTTATTCTTTCATCAATTTTATCGGGCTTTCGGTAGCATTAATGCTATGTTTTTTGGTCTATCTATTCGTTCAAGATGAGTTTAGCTATGACAACTTCCATCAAGATGGAGACAAGGTTTTCCTTTTTCATGCCATTAATTATAAAGCAGATAATCCGCAATTAGAGGCGGGTTTTTGGGATACTGAACCTTTAGAAGGTGTTAGGAAACAATCCACAACTAATCTTCCATTTCTCAAACGCATTGAGACTGATATACCAGAGATTGAGAACATCACTCGAGTAGAATATCAAGGCTTAACCACTGTAAGAAATGGTGAAGAGTCTAGCGAAGAAGTCCATTATGTAGACCGTAATTTCTTTGAGAACTTTACATTCACTTTTGTAAAAGGAAGTGCGCAAGTAGCATTAGCCGATATTTCCAATGTGGTAATCACCGAGGAGTTTGCCATGAAGCATTTTGGTACACTTGACGTTATTGGGGAAGACCTAGTGGTACTTGGTAAGCCGAACAGAATTTTTCAGGTAACCGGAGTAATAGCGTTACCACATAATACATTGTTTAAACTCAATATCATTCTGCCAGTAGAAAACTCCTACTACTTCAAACAGGATCAAGATAATTGGAATTACTATGCTATTTCGGCCTTTTTTAAGCTGAAAGATCCGTCTCAAGTAGCCGTAGTTAATAAGAAGGTGCGCGATATCTATGTAGATCACCTTGGTGAAAAGGGCCTTGAAGGACAAAGAGAAATGCTGAAGTTGTCAGAAGACAATCCTGTTTATGGTTTTGGCCTTAAGAATGTATCAGAGGTTTATTTAGACCCTACAATTCGGTACAGCAAGAGTTCATCTCCGCTATATTCCTATATCCTTATCGCCATTTCATTGGTGATTCTGATCATAGCTAGTATTAATTACTTGTCGATTAGTATTGCGTCTTCTGCAAGCCGAAGGGTAGAAATTGCGGTGAGAAAGGTAGTAGGGGCTAACATTCCACAACTGAGGTTGCAATTCTACTTAGAAGCCCTCGCACTCACCTTATTATCTGTCATTGGAGGTTTCACACTCATGCAGGCTTTGCTTCCCACTTTCAATGAGATGGCTGGCAAGTCATTATCACCTAGTCTAAATGAAAATATAGGACTTCTGTGCTACGGATTGATTTTTGGCTTATTCATTTCTTTTATCGCAGGTGGTTATCCTGCACAAGTATTGGCACGATTTAAAGTACTCTCAGGCCTAAAAGGACAGACAAGTAGTAAAGTAAGCCCAGGTTTAATTAAGGGTATGGTCATTTTCCAATTCACACTCTGCTTGGTCTTCATTACAATGAGCCTAGTGATGCAAAGTCAGTTTAAGTATATCAATAATAAAGACCTTGGTTTCGATAAGGACCAAATGGTTATGGTTGGTGGCCTATGGGGAGAAGCTGATTTGGTCAAACAAGAATTGGCTAAATATTCCTCAGTGCAAAAGGCGGGTACTGGCAATGGCATTTTTATAGGAGGGAGTAGTTTTGGCTCTATGGTCATCAGTGGTGAAGAACACCGAATAAGACGCGTACGAATTGGGCAAGATTTTCTTGAGACACTCAATATCTCATTTGTGGATAGAGAAGGCTTTCCAGCGCCAGATAGGTCAGAACTTATAGAAGGCAAAGACTATGTGAACGAGACCTATTTCGACCTTATTGCTGGGGATTCAGCCATGTTTAACTTATTAAAAGGTGACATCGGTGGCGTTGTGGCGGATTTTCATTTTGAGTCACTACAAACTGAAATGTATCCAATAGGCTTTTCTTTGGTTGATAAAAGTCAATTATCAACGCTCTTTGTTAAGCTCAATGCTGGAATGATAGATCAAGGTATATTGGATATTAAAGAAGCTTACGAAAAGGTGACAGAAGAACCGCTGAAAGAGGTGAGATTCATGGACACCTTTCTGGCAACCCGATATAAGGATAGCCAACGTTGGCAGCGCATTATTAATGCATCAACCAGCCTAGGGATCTTGATCGCAAGTATTGGTCTTTTTGGCTTGACAGGGATCAATATGGGGAATCGCATGAAGGAAATAAGCATTAGAAAAGTATTGGGTGCAGATTTTAATCAGATAGCCTTTTTGCTCAATAAACAGACAATCATCTTAATTCTCATTTCAGCAGTTGTTTCTATACCTATATCATATCAACTCGCTACCCAATGGCTCAGTGGCTTTGCCTATCATGTAGATGTGTCCGCAAGACTCTTTGGTCTTTCAGTCTTAATGCTAATGGCCATAGCATTGGGTACTGTACTGTTTCATTCCATTAAATCGATCAGAACAAACCCTGCTGAAATATTACGCAACGATTAATCTAAATACTATGCTCAAAAATTACTTCAAAACAACACTCAGGTCACTGAAGAGAAGCAGACTCTTCTCCTTAATTAATATTTTTGGACTGGCCATAGGAATTGCCGCCTCAACCCTAATCCTGCAATACGCATATTTCGAATTGACTTTCGATCAGTTTCATGAAAACTCTTCCAATGTTTATCGTGTGATGAACGAAAGATTCGAAGGGGAGAAGATGATCCAACGCGGGCAAATCACTTACTCAGCTGTGGGCAAACAGATGTTTGAAGACTATCCTGAAGTAGTTGATTACTTCACTCTAAGCACTTTTGGTCAAAACGTGATTGAGTACGACAAGAACTTGGTAAAGATTCCTTTTACCATTTTGGTGGAGCCTAGTTTCTTTAATATGCTTTCTTTCAGTGTGTTATCCGGTAATCCTAAAGATGTCTTTGACCAAAAGCGAAAGATGTTGGTTACTGAAAGTGTAGCGCGAAACCTTTTCAGAGAAAAAGGTAATGACTGGGATCAATATTTAGGGAGTGTTATCCGAATGGGTTCCAGCAAAATGGAATATGAGTTGGTTGGTATTATTGAAGATGCTCCTGCTAATTCTAGCCTTCAATTTGATGTGATACTTTCTAGAGCAACCACTTTCGACTTTTTTGATAATGCTGAGTTTAGTTGGGTGGGTTCAGACTATTTTCACTATGTGCAATTATCAAATAAAGCTAACAAGGAAGCATTAGAAACAAAGTTTGAAGATTTTAGCAACAAGTACTTTAAAGGAAATGAAGTAACCGGAACGTTTGAAAAGTTTCATCTACAATCCTTAGAAGACGTTTACCTCTATTCAGATTATGAATATGAAAATCATACAACCTCTGATGGAAGTATGGTCTGGACACTGATCTTAGTCGCGGGTTTTATCATCACTATGGCATGGATCAACTACATCAACCTCACCACATCCAAGTCATTGCAACGTGCCAAGGAGGTTGGGGTCAGAAAAGTTGTTGGGGCTACAAAGGGGCAGTTGATCACTCAATTCTTGTCAGAGTCTCTAATTCTTAATTTTCTGGCCTGTATCATGGCCATCACCTTAGTACAGATATTTCAGTCATTCTTTAATGGCTTGGTTGAACGAGACTTAGACTTAATACAGTTTCTGACAGCTGACTTGATGAATGTGCCGATTTACTGGTGGTTTTTTGGCGCTTTACTCTTCGGATCACTGCTTTCTGGTGTTTATCCTGCTTTTGTACTTTCTGCATTTCGTCCCACTGAATCACTCAAAGGTCAGTTTGCTAAAAGTGCTAAGGGCCAATTACTGAGAAAGACATTGGTCGTATTCCAGTTCTCCTTATCCATAGCACTCATTGCCGGAACAATTCTAGTTTATGAGCAAACCAGCTTTATGCGAAATCAAGACTTAGGGGTCAACATGGATAAAGTCATTACCGTTGAGTCACCAGCGGTCACTAATTTGGATACTACTTTCGTTGAGCGGATTAATCAGTTTATCTCCAAGCTTGAGCAAAACTCGAGGATTGACAAGGCAGGAACTTCGGGTTCGGTCTTGGGAAATCGTTTACCAAGGACTTTCAACGTTCAGACTAGTCCAGAGGCAGAAGGTAATATGCTTAATCGCCTGAGCGTCAATTATGGCTTTATGGATGTTTATGAGGTCGATTTTTTAGCAGGAAGAAACTTTGTACCGACTGATCATAACAGAGAATTTAATCTTCTTAAGAGCGTGATGCTGAATGAAAAGGCAGTGAAACTATTAGGTTTTGAAAACGCTCAAGACGCCATCAATAAGAAACTCATATTTTTTGGTAAGGAGTGGGAAATAGTTGGTGTGACAGCTGATTTTCATCATCGATCATTGAAGTCGTCCATTGAGCCTTTATTAATTACTCCTTTTTATAATGGCGGTGACGACACCTATCATATCCGTGTTGATGGCTCAAACCTGCCTGAAACCATTGACTACATAGGAAGTACATTTGACGAGTTTTTCCCGAATGATATCTTCGAATACAATTTCATGGATATCCGCTTTGATAACCAATACGTGGCAGATCGTCAGTTCGGTAAGATTTTCAATTTGTTCTCCTTATTGGCTATTGCTATCGCCTGCCTTGGGTTGTTTGGCTTGGCAGCATATACTGCTATTCAAAAGACAAAGGAGATAGGGATTAGGAAAGTATTGGGCGCCACTTTACCGAACATTCTTCACTTGCTTTCTAAAGACTTTTTAGGGCTTATTTTACTCTCCAATTTGATCGGTTTACCCTTGATCTACTTGGCAGGACGTCAATGGCTAAATGCCTTCGAGTATCAGACCAGTATTGGTATGCTTTTCTTTCTATTGCCTATAATGATCGTGCTTTTTGTGGCTGCTACTATAATCATCAGTCAGACTTTAAAAGCAGCTCAAGCTGCACCAGTTAATTCCTTGAGGCAAGACTAAGATCAAAAAACGTCAAGCTATGCTCATTTCAAACTTTCGTTTCGCTTTTAGACAGCTTTTAAAGCACAAGGTGTTTTCGGTAGTCAATATCTTAGGACTGTCACTATCCATGGTCGCTTGTTTGCTCATTTATAAATACGTGAGTTTTGAAAAAAGCTATGACAACTTTAACACCAACGCTGAGAACATCTACCGTATTTATAGAATAGAAAGGGGAGAAGATCCGGATGATGGCGTGGCATCAGTTTTTTCAGGTATGAAGATTCCAATGGAAGAAAACCTGCCTGAGATCACCCATGTTTCTAGGTTTATTGGCTACGATAAGATTTTCCAATCTTTTGCCTTTACCTATTCAGATGGTAATGGGGTAGATAGAACGTTCAATGCTTCCAATGGCTACTTTACTGACCCTGAGGCTTTCGATATTCTAGAATTAGAATGGAAAGAGGGCAATGGAAGTGCGTCACTTTCCAACCCATATGAACTAGTCATTTCAGAATCTTTTGCCGAAAAGTTCTTTGGAGATAAGACTGCTGTCGGTGAAGTTCTCCATTTCAAAAACATGGATGTAGACTTTAAGGTAACTGGGGTATTTAAAGACCTGCCGGCTAATACCCATATGAAGTTCCAAGTACTGTGTGCTATGAAGTCTTTACCCACGGAATGGAACTTAGACCAAGTATACAATTGGGGCAACTTTTATACGTATGTCAGAACAGTTGATGGCACGTCACCAAGAGTTTTGGAAGATAAGATTAACCAGCTATTTGGAGGCATAGAGGGGGCTTGGTTTCAAGAGGCAGGTGTAACAATGAAACTCCAGCAATTAGAAAGCATTCATTTGAATTCACATCACTCTTATGAAGTAGAAGCGAACGGTAATAATGAAACGGTCAGCTTTCTCTCAATTATCGGTATATTCATTATGATCATTGCTTGGGTGAACTATATCAACTTGAGCAGTTCCAAACTTGTAGATAGAGCAAAGGAGGTAGGCATTAGGAAAGTAATGGGAAGCTATAAGCGTCAGCTGATCAGTCAATTTCTAATAGAGTCGTTACTAATAAACCTTTTGGCCTTGGTGGTTTCATTAACAATCCTTCAGCTTACGAGGGGTTATTTTGAAAGTCTCATCGGAATCCCGATCGGCTTTTTCCAGCCTGATACATTGATGACTACACTTATTTTCTCAGGTATTTTTACAGTAGGGTCGTTAGTTTTCGGGTTCTATCCAGCATTGTTATTCTCAAACCAAAAGGCCTCCATTGTACTCAAAGGGAAGAGTAGGGTGAGTAGGTCTGGCCATTTGCTAAGACAGGTCTTAACAATATTTCAGTACACCATTGCGGTGGTGCTCATACTCGGAACCATTGCCGTAAAGCAACAACTGTCCTTTATGCAAAACCAATCGCTCGGCATGGACATTGACAGAACTTTGGTCGTCAAAAAGCCATTTATGGAAATGGAAAATAGAACGTCCAGTAAGGTGCTATTTATGAACAGGGTAAGGCAAATGAGTGAGGTGAGTGCGATAAGTGCCTCTTCGGAGATACCGGGTTATGAAATCTCAAGAATGAGATGGATTGCCTTAGGGCCTGGTGAAGATGATAAAGCACTATATGCCAAGGACATCGCTATTGATGAGTCATTTGTCGATTTGTATGGTATTGAGGTGCTATATGGAAGAAGCTTCTCTGAAGACTTTCAAGACTCCGCTTCGGTCGTTCTGAGTTTGTCAACTGCCGAAACATTGCTAGGGCCCAACAATCTGGCCGACTGGATTGGTAAGACGATATTCTACGAAACTGCTCCTTATCGCCTGATCGGTATTCTAGCTGATATAAGCCAAGAATCACTCAAGGTGAATACCAAGCCGCACATTTACACCAAAACTGAGAGAGATAAATTCTATTCTATAAAGCTAAACACATCGGATATGAATGTGGCTGTCAAGCAAATTGAAGAAGCCTTCAATAGTAGTTTTACTTCCAGTCACTTTGAGTATTTCTTCCTTGATACTTACTATGATAGGCAATACAAGGCCGATCGATTGTTTGGTCAGATTTTCAGCTTCTTTTCTTTACTCGCCATAGTTATTACTTCTTTAGGTCTCTTTGGCTTGTCATTGTATAATATTGGTCAAAGGGCTCGTGAGATCAGTATTCGAAAGATTCTTGGTGCTCCACTCAACAGTATCTTTTATTTACTCACGCGAGAATACCTCGTTTTGATGGGTGTGTCGGCAGCTTTCGGACTACCGATTGGCTACTATATAGTAAGTGAGTGGCTCTCTAGTTTTGCCAGTCAAATGGAGATAACAACGTTACTGTTTTTGATTCCGCTTATACTGATACTAGTATTGACACTGATCACCATTTGCTATCAGGTATTGAAAGCAATATTCTCAAACCCAGCAGATACATTAAGGTATGAGTAAAGCGTGTCACATTGATACAAAAGTGTGTCATGATGATACGTGATTTAGCAACTTAAAATGGTTAATTAACTGGTTATTAGTGAATTAAATAGTTGGTACAAGCCTTGTAAAAGTTGAGTCAGACAAAACTCAAAATATCATGTTTAGAAATCATCTTTTCGTAGCACTTAGGAACTTTCAAAAAAGAAAATCCTTCACCTTTATTAATATTCTTGGGTTAACAGTGGGTATGACTGTCTGCTTACTCATTTTGACATACGCTCGTTATGAAATGAGTTATGACAAATTTCACAGCCGTGCTGATGATATCTATCGCGTTACTGTTGATTTATACAATGGTAATGATTTTCAAGTAGCTGATGCACAGTGCTATCCAGCAGCAGGCAAATTGGCTAAAGAGGAGTTTTCCGAAATAGAAGATTATGCCATGGCAAGACATTTTGGTCGTATGCTCTTGAAAAATGGCGATAAAGCGTTTAACGAAGATCGTATGTACTGGGCTAATCCAGCTTGGTTAAAGATTTTTGATTGGCAGATGGTTGCTGGTGACGTTGAGTCTGCATTGAACGACCCAGACGTCTTGGTACTAACGGAAAGTGCCGCAAAGAAATACTTCGGTGATGAGGACCCAATTGGCAAAATGTTGGATGTAGTACCTGGCGGTGCTGAAATTCCAATGATGGTAAAAGGAGTGATTAAAGATGTACCTGAAAACACGCATTTAAAGTTTGATGTGCTGGGCTCATACGCTTCAGCTATTAAATACATTGGCAGTAATTATGATGAATTCGGAGGTAATAATGAATTCATGTATTTATTGGCCAATAAACCTTTAGGCAATGATTTTAAACAAAGGTTTAATGCTTCCTATTATTCGAAAACTGGTTCCTTTGAAGAACGTGGTGACAGCTTAGCAATTCAGCCCTTGACAGAGATTCACCTCAATTCTGACAAGACATTTGAAGCCGATGTAAATGGTAGTCAGTCAATCGTCAATATTCTTTTGGTGGTCGCTGGTTTTGTACTGCTAATCGCTTGGGTTAACTACATCAACCTCTCTACAGCCCGAGCCATGGAAAGAGGCAAAGAGGTAGGAGTAAGAAAAGTACTTGGCTCCAACAAGCAATCACTTGTTATTCAGTTTCTTATGGAATCCGTGATGTTAAATTTCCTGGCACTGGTATTAACCATTACGTGTATTCAGGGCGTATTACCCTTCTTTAATAGCATGGCAGGTGTTTCTCTTTCTTTCAATGTATTCAAAGAACCCGATTTGCTAGCGCAAGTATGTGGTATATTCTTTTTAGGCTCTATCGCTTCGGGTATTTACCCTGCTTTAGTGCTGTCTAATTATAAGCCTTTGGCTGTATTGACAGGTAGATTAAAAGATTCTAAAGGAGGCTTAATACTGCGCAAAGGGCTAGTTGTGTTTCAATTTATGATCACCATGTTGTTATTGGTGGGTACTGTTACCATCTACAGACAGGTTAACTATATGAGGTCACAATCATTGGGCGTTAATATTGATCAAACCATTGTGGTGAAATCTCCGATCCTTGTTGAGGAAGATGAGATCCAAATGTCTAAGAGAAATACCTTCAAACAAGAGCTTATGAAATTGCCTCAGATTGCTGCGGTTACTTATTCAGAGACTGTTTTCGGACAAGGGACAATAGATATGAATACAACCACTGGAATGACGACTGTCGAAGGAGACATTGGTGACGGTATCAACTGGTCTTTTTATAGGGTGGACGAGGCTTTTGTACCAACGTTTGAGTTTAACGTTGTTGCAGGAAGGGCATTTGATAGCAAATTAGAACGCTTTGTAGAAGGTTCATCTTCTTTCTATGAGGGCGTGATGATCAACGAAACGGGGCGTAAAGTATTCGGCTTTGACAGTAATGAAGAAGCCGTTGGAGCAAAGATCAATCGCTTCGGAACGATTTCAACAATTGTCGGTGTATTTGAAGATTACAATCACCACTCCCTAAAGACTGAGGTAACTCCAACCATGCTATGGTTCGATAAGGATGCTTTCGCCTCTAGTTACGTATCTATGAAGGTAAATGGGGGTGAAAACCCAGGAGAGTCTTATAAGGCTTTGTTGAATGATATTCGGACAACTTATAGCAACGTTTATCCAGCAAGTGATTTCGACTACTTCTTCTTAGATGAGAATTTTGAGAAGCAGTATCAAGCCGATCGCCAATTTGGCATTGTATTTACAACTTTTGCAGGCATTACAATCTTTGTAGCTGTATTGGGTTTGTTCGGTTTGGTGCTTTATGAAGTTCAGCAGCGTATTAAAGAAATCGGCATTAGAAAAGTATTAGGAGCGAGCGTGGTTACTATCATTCAACTGCTTTCCTCTAGTTTCTTAAAACTGATATTGATTGCCATCGCCATCGCCTTACCGATTGCCTATTTTGGTATGAATGAGTGGTTGTCAGGCTACGCTTATAGAATCGACCTAACTGTTTTCTTATTCATTCTTCCTGCACTGGCACTTCTGGCCGTGGCATTGATCACAGTGGCCACACAAGCTATAAAAGCAGCGAATGAGAATCCGGTGAAGTCATTGCGCTACGAATAATATTACCTCTACGATAATAACAAGGAAAAGCCCCGAATACTACATTCGGGGCTTATCTACAACCAATACAAACTATGTCTAGCGGCTAGTTTCCTCCACCGCGTCTGGCGCCTCTCTGAGCAGCCATTTCTTTCTTCCAAGTTTCATAGGACGTCCATTGTGTCTCATTGAAAATGGCCTTCAATTTCTTATCACTTGCCGCTTGTAATTCAGTAATCATTTCTCTCATTCCTTCTCTGTTACCGCTAGCTCTCATTTCTTGAAGCTTTTCGTTTCTTTCTTTACCAGAAGCGAGTAATACTTCGTAGGTCTTTTTGTACTGATCGTCAGATAGACCAAATTTCTCTTGAAATGTCTCTGCCTGTGTTTTAGCAGCCTCTTCAGGACTCATTCTTTGTCCTCTTTGTCCACCTTGTGCGCGTTGCGCTTGAGCTGCCATGCCTATTAACACCAGCATACCCATCAATAAAAATGTTTTTCTCATGATCTTAGATTTGTTAAGTCTAAGACAATCAGACATAAGGAAAGTTTAAAAGAGGTTGAAAAATGTGAGGTGCAACTATGGGAGTCAGGCAATTTCGCCAGAACCAATTAGCTCTTCGCCATCATACCAGGCAACGAATTGACCAGAGGCAATTCCTTTTTGATGATGATCAAAAATAATATACAGGCCGTCAGGTTGAAGGAAAAGTTCGGCACCTTCGAGAGGCTGTCTATATCTAATTCGTGCTTGATATTTCTTTGAACCTCCAACTTCTAGCTGTAGGTCTTCTCTTACCCAATGGATACTATCGTTTGAGACAAAAAGACCTTTCCTCAATAGACCAGGATGATGCTCGCCTTGACCTGTGTAGATCACATTATGAGTGGTGTCCTTCTCAATTACGAAAAGAGGTTCTGGTGTTCCACCAACTGCCAAGCCTTTTCGTTGACCGATGGTATAATAATGCGCTCCGTTGTGTTCGCCAACAAGTTTGCCATCCTCAGGTGCGTAGGAGTAAGGTGTGGTCAATGCCACTAAGCTATCATGCTTATTGCCTGCTGCCAATTGAGCTTTCGGGTCGAAGCTTTGAAAGTTGTGTGCATCGGAGGTGAGCTCTCTTATTTCTCCTTTTTTTGGTGCTAATTGTTGCTGTAAAAAGTCAGGGAGCCGCACTTTGCCGATAAAGCATAGGCCTTGCGAATCTTTCTTTTCAGCTGTGATCAAGTCTGCGGATTTGGCTATTTCTCTTACTTCTGATTTTTGTAAGTGACCGATGGGAAAAAGGGCTTTTGATAGTTGCTCTTGATTTAATTGACAAAGGAAATAACTCTGGTCCTTGTTTGGATCAGCTCCTGCCAAGAGTCTGTGGACTTCTTTGCCCTCTTTCAGGATGGTTTCTTTTTGTACGTAATGGCCGGTTGCCACAAAGTCTGCTTTCAGCTTCATGGCTGCTTTTAGAAAGATGTCGAATTTGACTTCTCTATTACATAAGATATCTGGATTGGGTGTTCTGCCTTTTTCGTATTCATCGAACATATAGTCTACAATACGCGCTTTGTACTGCTCGCTTAGATCGATAACGTGAAAGGGTATACCTAGCTTTTCAGCTACGGCTAGGGCATCATTACTGTCTTCAACCCAAGGGCATTCTTCAGAAATAATAACAGAATCGTCAACCCAGTTGCGCATAAACATGGCAATCACCTCATAACCCTGCTCAATCAATAAGTGAGCTGTAACGCTTGAATCTACACCCCCTGAAAGTCCTACAACTACTCTTTTACTCATGATCTTCTCCGATTACGAAGTCTAACAACGATTTCGCAAAAATAGTTGAATTGAAATAAAAAAAGCCCCGATTCATCGGGGCCTTTCTTAGGTTGAGATTGAGGTATCTTATTTTTTCTTAATATCAATCGCCTTCTTGTCTTTATCAACACCAGGAGTTCTGTTTAGGAACTCATCATAAAGTCTGATTTGACGTGAAGTCATTGGTACTTTATAACCATCAATAAATAAGTCAGTGATTTTAGTCGCTGTTTCAAATGGATCGCCAGTAGCTACAAAGATGTTGGCCTTCTTACCAACTTCGATAGAACCTAGTTGATCACCAATGCCTAAAATTTCAGCAGCGTTGATAGTAATGGCTTTCAACGCTTCTTCACGACCCATTCCGTATGCAGCTGCAAAACCAGCGTGATAAGGAAGGTTTCTTACGTTTTCAGAATCCATTGTTCTCAAAGCTACTTTTACACCAGCTTTAGCCATAACTCCTGGGTTAGCGTAAGCCGCATCATATGCATCGGACTGACGTGTAGGGATAGCTTGAACAGGACCTGTGATTACTGGTAAACCTGACTCAGCAATTTGATCAGCAACTCTCCAGCCTTCAGAAACGCCAGTGAGAATTACTTTTTTGTAACCTCTTTCTTTAACCCATGCCATGGCTGCGACAATATCCTTGGCCGCATTAGCCTCGATGAATAACATCATCTCTCCTTTAACTACAGGTACTAGAGCTTCAATTTCAGGATAAGACCTTACTTCGTCAGAGTTTTCAATTTTGGCGTAAAGTTCAGCTTTGTCCCATGCATCATCGATGGTTTTCAGTGCTCTCTCTTGTCGCTTCTTTGCTTCTTCAGGTGAAAGTCTTCTGAATCGTCTTCCACCACCGGTAGAAGGGAAGTTCATCACTATTCCTTTTGATCCAGCAAACATTTGATCAGGCGTATACCCAAATAAGTTGATGGATGCTGCAGTTCCCGAAAGGGCACCGCCTTGTGGCATTGTCCAAACTGTAGTTACACCACTTACTCTAGTTACTGGAATAGCAGTAGAGTTAGGGTTTACAGCTGTTAACGCTTGCATTTGTGGTGTCAATTGACCGAATTCTCTAAAGTCATTTGCTTCAGAAATACTTCCAATCTCAGCCAAACCAAGTGTTGTACCTCCATCTATCATACCCGGATAAATCTCTTTACCCTTATAGTCAAAAACTTCAGCATCCGAAGGGATGGTTACATTGGCGCCAACTGCTTCAATGATACCATTGTTAATAATAATGGTGCCATTTTCTATAATACCATTCGTAACGGTATAGATTTTTGCGTTCGTCAAGGCAAACTTGCCATTACGAGCTCTTAGTACTTGATCATCCTCTTGTGCCAAAGCCATCAAAGGAATAGTAGCAAGCATTAAGAATGCAGCGAATATTGTTCTTATGTTTTTCATTTCTCTGATCATTTTTTGTTAGAGAATAATTCTTCAAATGCAATCACATTTGCTCCTTCTAAGCATCTGTGGTCATTATGTCTATCGTAGATCATAATTTCTTCAATGCTAGATTCAGGGTTAATGTAAATTCTAGCATCACTTTTATCGATTGATTTGTCGAAGTATTTAACACCGTCAACAAATGTCATCAAAGGAACTGCGTAAACTGATAGTGGGTGACCTTCAAAGATAGCGATGTCAGCATCCTTACCTTCTTCAATCGAACCTACTCTGTTGTCGATTCCTAACTGCTTTGCTGGGTTCAGTGTGATCAAAGCCAATGCTTCGTCATCACTTAGTTCACCGTACTTCTGTGTCTTAGCCGCTTCATGGAACAAGTGTCTGATCAACTCTCCAGAATCTGAATTGATTGAAGTCAAAACACCATTTTCAGTTAAGATTGCCGCATTGTAAGCAGTAGAGTAATAAACTTCTAATTTATATGCCCACCAATCTGCAAATACGGATGCGCTAGCACCAAACGCAGCTAATTCAGGAGCTACTTTATAAGCTTCATTCGCATGCTGGAATGTCAATTTAGGAATGTTGAAATCGCTAAACACCTTCATTAACATGTAAATCTCGTCTGCACGGTAAGAGTGACAATGCACAAGTACATCACCATTCATGATGTCTACAAGCGTCTGCATTCTTAGATCATACTCTGGAGCAATTTTTCTAGGAGACTTGTCAGCTCTATATGCATCCCATTCTTTACCGTAAGCTACTGCCTGAGTAAAAGAAGTTCTAAGCATATTTTCAACACCCATTCTACTCTGTGGCTGAATACCTCTAGAACGTCCACCTCTTGTAGGGTTTTCACCTAGTGCAAATTTGATCGTTCTTGGAGCTCCTTCGAACCTAAGTTCATCTGGATTCATTGTGCCGTAGCGTAACTTCATAGTTTCGTTCTGACCACCAATAACATTGGCTGAACCGTGCATCAAGTGAATGCTCGTAACACCACCAGCTAAAGCACGGTAAATGGAAACATCTAGTGGATTCACCACATCTTCCATACTTACTTCAGCGGTTACCTGGCTCGTTCCTTCATTAATAGCACTACCTGCAATGTGTGAGTGCGCATCAATGATACCCGGCATAACAAATTTGCCTGTTGCGTCAACGGTTTCAACTCCTCTAGGAGCACGAAGATCTTTGCCTATTTTAGAGATTTTTCCATCTCTCACCAATACGTCAGTATTTTCAAGTGTACCATTGGTCACTGTCAATACCGTTCCATTCTTAATTAATAAATCTCCCTTTTGGGTTTGCGCCAAAGCCATCGTACTAAAGAAGGCTAGGAGAAGGGTTAGTATATTTTTCATTTTCATGATTGTTCTTTTTAGTCGATTACTTGCCGTCTTTGGTTGCCGATAATCCTAATTCGATAGTCTGACCACCAACCGAAACAGTTGCTTGGGCATCATATTCTGTACCATTAATGTTACCTACAACAACAATGTTCACTGACTGGCCACCAGCTTCAATGTCAAAATCAAAGGCGAGTTCACCATCTCTGAAACTGATATTATTCATATCATTATCAGGCGTACCATCGTTACTGGTTAAAACACCTGAATAAGTACCGCCTTCTCTCTTGATGATCATTTTACCACCCTGAGGTTCGCCTGGCGTTACCAATTCGTAAGACCAAGTACCTACAAGTGCATCTCCACCAGTGGCAGCAGGTGCTGCTTCAGCTGTATCACCTTCTTTTTTGGCTTTCTTTTCTTTGATTTCATAAACATGCTTAGTGCCGTCTACGAACATCATTTTGATTTGAGAGTCTTTGGTGAAGTAAGGAGCAGTTGAAACCAAAAGGTTAGCCATTTTTCCTGTTTCTACCGAACCCGTTACTTTATCTATACCTAGCATAGAAGCAGGGTTAGTAGTCAAAGCTGCCAAGGCATCATTTTCGCTCAGACCATTTTCGATAAGGGTCATCACATTTGCCTTAATTTTACTTGCACTAGTACCCCTTGCAGAAAAACCAAAGTTTACTCCAGCGGCTTTCAAAGCTCCGGCTTGTGCTACATGTGTTTTATAAAACTCCAAACGTCTTGCCTCAAGTGCTTTCACTTCGTCAGACTTGTCGTCTCCTTTAATTTCCTTTGGTTCAGCAGGAAGATCTAGTGATAGAAATAAAGGAGTGCCAGTAGCTTTTAATTCATCTATCACAGCCCAAGCTTGTTCCACACCGGCTAACATTAAGTTAAAACCCAGATCGTTTTGTAAACGCATAGCACGTCTTACATCAAGCATACTGCTTACATCAAACATCACAGGTTTTGTTTTACTAATCACTGGATGGAAAGCTAGGCTCACTCTGTCATTCACAGGTCTTGGAAGACCGGCAGGGTTTTGAGCATAGAGTTCAGTATGGTTCTTATGGTTTTCGGCATTTCGATATAGATTTCTCCATTTAGCCATCATGCCTAAGATATTACCCGGGTAAGCGCCTGGGGCACCAACGAACTGTGCATACAATGCAGCATCTCTCGTTAAAATAATATCATCTACATGTTCTGCATCATTTAAAAGAATCAATGATCCAGAACCAGGAAGCATTCTACCGTAAGGCACACTATGAGAGATGGCAAAACCAACTTTTCTCATGTTTCCTATGCTGCTGCTCTTGATATCTAACTGATCCATAACACTATTTTCAGGCGTAATACCTGCATAGTCATTAGGTGGATCAGGAGTGAAGAGATTTTGAGGCCTTGGTAAGTTATCAGGTCTTTTAGCACCAGTATTAGACATGCCATCTATAAAGGCAGCATATACATAAAGTCCAGAAGCATCTATTACCTCTGCATCATTAGGAATGGATACATTCTTTCCAACACTAACGATTAATCCATTTTTGACTACCACTGTGGCGTCTTTCATTTCACTACCCGGTTTTGTGACTACCGTGGCATTGGTAATTGCGTAAGTCGTTGTAACAGCAGATTCTCCCGTAGGATCACTTTGCCCTAGCAAACTTGTTTGCAATACAGTGAATGAAAGCAACAACACTAAGTGTAGGCGTAACATTCGAAGCGATTTCATATTTAGCAATTTAGTTATGATTTGTTCAAGCCGATAATATACTCCAAAGGTGGGGTCAATTCAAAGCCAAATATGAGAGTGGTTCAATAATGATTTTGGGGGTAAAGTTGGCGGTATTCGGTGTTGACAATTATGAAGTCAAAGCCAACACTTATGAATTGATGACTTAGTGTTGAACAGGTATTGAATCAAAGCCTTAAATTGTAGTGGCAACCACAAACTGAAATTGACAATGTTTCCAATTAAGATGAGGGCTGGACTCATAATTGGTATCCTGCTGTTTAATGGTTTACTTTCCTATGCTCAGAATAGGCAGGAAAGTGATTTGATTCAAGTATTAGACTCCCTTTACCGTGTAATCTATTCTTTCAATTACTCCGATGAATCTACTTACGAGCCAAGTTTCACTCGATTCGATGCGTCTGTTGATTCAGTCCTAGATATTAGTGTTCAAAATCGCTATAAGCAGGTCTATTATAAGGCAGTTAATGTTCGGTTCATTCATTTAAAGTACCAAGATGAGATTCAAAAGTCTAGGGCACTTTTGGACCAGACTATTGCTTATGCGGCTGAAAATGGTGATTCTCTTTATCAAGCACAATTCACATATTTCATTGGGAACTTGTTTTCTAGACAAGATGAAGACGACTCAGCCTTGGTCTATTTCGAAAGGTCCTTGGACCTTGCAAAACAGATTGAGAGCAAACAAGTAGAGGCGGCTTCAATAAATGCCATTGCTGTGACCTACGCGCAATTGGACAGAGATGATCTGGCAGTCAAGTATTATTACAAGTCCTTGGCGGTTGCTAATGTCTCTAAGGATTCTTCGCAAATAGCCACGGCAGTAGGCAATTTAGCTACTGTTTACAGCAGGATGGGTGTGGGTGATTCATCATTCTATTATGCTGAAAAGGCTTATCAATATGCTATCGCTTTAGATGAAATGGCTATCAAGTGGCATGCGCTTAATTCGTTGACTATCGGAGCATTTCTCAATGGAAATTACAATGATGCCCTGCGATATGCCGATCAATTGCGAGATGAGGTAACGCCAATAGAGGAGTATGGATTTCTCATTACCTCTCATTTATATAGAAGTAAGACCCTAGCCGCTCTCAACAGACTTGATCAGTCGTTTGAGTTTGCACTTAAAAGTTTAACACTGGCTAGGGAGTTTGAGGTAGTTCGGAATGAAATGAATGCCTTAAACTGGCTCGTGAAGCTGTCTAGTGATAAACGTGATTTTCAAAGTGCGCTTGACTACGAAAAACAACGCGCTATGCTTCAAGACAGTGTCAATCAAATTAAAGCCAACCAACGAATAGAAAGGCTATCTGCGAAATATGAAAATCGAGAGAAAGAGGAAAGAATTGCGACTTTGAGCTTGCTACAAGAGGAGTCCGAAGCGCGTAGGAAAACACAGTTATGGCTATTTGGAACACTGACCTTGTTGCTGGTTGTGTCTTTTCTATATTTCTATAGAGTGTTTAAGAATAGAATTGAAATAGAACAATTAGCCAACCAAAAGGCGAAAAACGAGCTTCTCAGGTCACAACTGAATCCTCACTTCTTGTTTAATGCACTTTCTTCAATACAATTGTTCTTGATAGACAAAGGGCAGGGCTTGAATGCGCTGAACTACTTGTCAAAGTTTGCAAAACTGATGAGGAGAATTCTTGAGAATAGCCGCAGAGATTTGGTGTCTCTGGAGGCAGAGGTATCGACACTTAGGCATTACTTAGACTTACAAAAGATTCGGTTTGACAATCGGTTTGACTATCGCATATCAGTGGATACCCAAGACGATATTACGGAAATCATGATTCCGCCAATGTTTGCGCAACCTTTTATCGAAAACTCTTTAGAGCACGGCATAGCGGCAATGAAGAATGGTTTAATCGAAATCAGCTTTCTTCAGGAAGGCGATTCTTTAAAGTTTAAGGTAGAAGATAACGGCATAGGTTTATCTAAAACTACTTCTTTGAAAAAGTCTGATAGTGAAGATAGTCATGAGCCTTTGGCGACAAAGATTACTGAGGATAGGATAGAGCTTTTGAAAAAGCAGTTTAAACGCAATATTTCTTTTATTGCAAAAGACAAACTCAGTGACAATCAAGAAATCATTGGTACCGAAGTAATCTTCGAACTTCCCATTCAATTTGTTTGATGAAAGCAATCATAATAGATAATGAACCTAAGATTAGGGAGGGACTGGTTAAGCTATTGACGCTTTACTGCCCTTTGGTAGAAGTGCTGGGTCAGGCCGATGGGTGTGTTTCAGGACAAGAACTTATTCATGAAACCGAGCCAGACTTAATCTTTCTAGATATTGAAATGGATGATGGCACAGGGGTGGAGTTAATTAAGGCTAATCCTCATGTTGCAGGTCATGTCATATTCATTACTGCCCATGATAAATATGCTGTCGATGCATTTAAATGTAGTGCTTTAGACTTTTTACTAAAACCCATTGATCCAGAGGAGCTTATAAAGGCTATTCAAAAAGCTGAACTTCAAAGTAAAGGAGTCGATCTACGAGAGAGAATTGCCGTATTGGAGTCTCGCTTGAATCATAAAAATGATGACGAAGCTAAGATCGTTCTTAGTGATGCAGAGAGCATGCATTTGATAAAAGTCAATGATATTTTATGGTGTGCAGCAGAGGGAAGCTATACGCGTTTTGTATTGATGAATAACGAGGAGATTTTGGTATCAAAAAACCTAAGGTCTTATGAAGACTATATGAACGCGTCTCGGTTCATCCGTACCCATCACTCTTTTCTAGTAAACGTTGACCATATTAAGCGTTTTGAACGGAGTGAGGGGGGCTCAATCATCATGACCAATGGTGCCACTTTACCTGTTTCGGTTCGTAAAAAGGATAACCTTTTACAGGTACTCAAAAGCTGGAACCAGAAACACTTATAAGCCCAAACTAGACATCTGTTAGTTCAAAGTCCTTGTTCGACAATTAGGGTCTGTTTGAAAGAATTTTCTTGTAGATATTAGTATTGAAAGCATAATGAATACCGGCTGAGAATGCTCACAAATATATTGTGCTTTTGATGTTGGGGTTTCGATCAAAGCAGCTTTTGAGAGATTATTAGCAGCTAATCAAAGACAATCAGTCAAGTCAATTCTCAGGGTGGTTTTAAGCAATTCTACCCAAAAGTTTTGGTTGTGTCAAGCATGGAGTCAAAACGTGATTCCATGCATTTTTTTTAGGTCATTTGATCATGAATTTTAAATAAGAAAAGGGCCGCTAGGCCCTTTTCTTATTTAGTATCTATGGTAGATGATCTTATTTCGGATCAAGGATATCAGCTATTCTATCCTTTAAATCCTCTAAGTGTATTCTACTGGCCCTGTCAGCATATCTGCCTATGGCATTATTTACTTCTCTTTGGAGCGTCTTCAATTCAGATTTTACAACTGGGCGAATATCAGACTGACTGATATCAACTTGTCTAGCCTGAAACTGACTGACTTCGTTGGTCATCATAAACTCTAAACGCTCAACGAATGCTCTTTGAAGGTTTCTTCTATACGTATCGATAGCAGCCCCACTTGACAGTTCAGAAAAGAGACCTTTTCTCACGTCAGCAAACATTTGATAGATCGTGTATGTGTTTCTTCCTTTGAAAGCTTCTGCTTCAATTAAACGTTGGGCTCTCGTAGGGTCTAGGAGCCTATTTAAGAAAGAGACTTGAGTCGTTCTGATACGGTTAACTGCTCCATAGCTCTCCATTTTTCTAAGTAGTTCCTCATCTAATAGCCATTCTGGGGTTGAGAATGCATATTTATTCATCCAATTCATTGCCTCAACTTGACGCTTTTCAGGCACTAGGTTGTAAATGGCTCCTTCTTGATCCGTAGATTTAAAATCTTCAGTAACACCGCCCACATTAGTAACTACATGGCCAACGAAACGTCTCCATTGACCGATGACCTCATTGTAGATTTCGCGGGTGTCATCATAGTTTTCGCCATCAGTAGTAGTCCACTCTAATAGGTTTGGCACTACTTTCATGATGTTTTCCATACCATAAGTACTGGCTAAAACACTGTTGTCACCAAGGTCTTCAGTCTGTGCTTCTGGATTATGCCCATTGCTACTTCCGAAACGATACATGCGATCATTGGCCTTGTCAAGAATCCATTGATCCAGGGTACTTAGTTCGGCCTCAGGCGTGTTGGCATTTGGTATAACTCTGTATCCCCAGTTGATCACGTATTTATCATAAGGACCAATTTTTCTTATAAATCGAGTCACGCCATCACCAGGTTGGGCGATGTAATTAACCCTTGCGTAGTCCATGATAGTTGGTGCCACACCGTATTCTTGAGCAAACTCAGGGTCTCTCAAGGATTCAACAGGGTATGACGAACTTGCCTTCATGTTGTGCGGTAAACCTAGTGCATGACCGATTTCATGTGCAATAACAGCTCTCATCATTTCACCAATATCTTCTGCAGGCGTGTCTAAGGTTCTAGCCCTTGGATTAGCAGCACCAGTCTGAATTAAATACCAGTTTCTGTATGACCTTAAATGATTATGGTACCAAATGATATCACTTTCTATAATTTCACCTGTTCTTGGATCTGCCGTACTAGGTCCAGTGGCATTACGGGTCATGTTGGCGATATACCTAACGGTAGAGTAGCGGGTATCTTCCGGGCTCCAATCTGGATCTTCTTCTTTGGAAGGAGGATCTTTAGCGATAATGGCATTCTTGAAACCAGCAGCTTCGAAAGCCACTTGCCAATCTTCAATGCCCAGCTTAAACCACTTTCTGAATTTCTCAGGAGTCGCAGGGTCTAAATAATAAACAATCGGTTTGATGGGCTCTACCAATTCTCCTCTAGCATATGCAGCAGGATCTTTGGGTTCTAGTCTCCAACGCTTTAAGAAGCGAACCTGATCACCTTTCAGTTTATCAGAACTGAAGTTAACATTACCCATAGTGAACCAACCAACACGCTCGTCAGCAAGTCTCGGCATCATAGGGGATTCTGGTAGCTTAATCATAGACTGGGCCACTTGCATGGTGATTAAGCCGGTATTTGTGTTAGATGGTGGTCTACCCGCATCATAGGTCATTACTTGACGTACTTCGATGTTTTCAGGGAAACTCTTTACTGATTCAGTATAGCTTTTTTCAGCATCTAGTCTTCTGACCTGAAATTGCGTTCTAAACCTAGAGTTCATGGCGCTGATGGCTCGTGTATCACCGGTGAAAAACTTGGTAACGTCCACCAAGTATGCTGCTGAATCTTCAGGCTGCCCAGCTACTTGGAATGAGCCGATGATAGGAGCGAAGTTGTTGTTCATCACTGATTTGTAAATCGCATCCGTACTGTCTGCAACGTTGTTAAAAGAGACTTTCTTCAGAAGAATCTTATCTTCTCTAAGTTCCCAACGTACTACTTGTTCGATCATTTTTGAACCAGAGCCTACGAAACCGCCACCAAAGTTCTCAGGTGCAGATACCAGTCTGGTTACCCAGAGCATATCTTTTCCGAGTTCCGATGATGGGATTTCATACATGATCTTATCATCCTTTTGGTAGATAGTGAAGAGTCCTTCATCCGCATCCATTCCCTTCACAAGCGACTCATATGTCTTCTCTTTTTTCTTTGGCGCTGCCGGAGTCTTAGCTGCGGCTGCTTCAGCCTCCGCTGCTGCTTTTTTCTTCCTTCTTTGCGCCATGGCTTCATTGCTGGGTACTAAGAAGAAAACAGTCAGAATAACAAGGCCAATTGCCTTGATTAAAGTATTTGTCCTTTTCATGGGGTATATTTTCATTTGTGCGTAATGACGCATATTCAGATCAAAGCTGAAAAAACTATTCCCAATAGTGGGTAATTCATTATGTTAGTGGTCGGTTGAAGGAGTAAATAGTGAAAGTGACTATGATTGATTGGCAGTTAGTAGGGGAGGCATATAGAGGTTATGCCAATTATTTGTGGCAAGAAATAACCTTCCAATATGACTATAAGCCATTATGGCAAAACTACTTTTGGGCGCTCATTGGCATTTCATTAATGTTTCTAGTTTGGGAATGGCTTCGGCCTTGGCGCAAAGATCAGCCTAAATTTCGAAAAGACTTTTGGCTAGATGCCTTCTACATGTTTTTCAACTTCTTTCTGTTTTCACTGATCATTTTCAATGCTTTATCCAATGTGGTGGTGGATGCCTTCAATGGACTGTTGGCTGATTTTGGAGTAAGTAATATAGTGGCCATCGAAATTAGTTCTTGGTCATTGATAGCACAGTTACTTGCCTTATTTGTGATCAGAGATTTCATTCAATGGTGGACACACAGATTACTTCATGCAGTTCCGAGGCTATGGGAATATCATAAGGTTCATCACTCAGTAGAGCAAATGGGCTTTGCGGCTCACTTGAGGTATCATTGGATGGAGACGATTGTTTACCGAACTATTGAGTACGTACCACTGGCCATGATTGGCTTCGGCATAGACGATTTCTTCATTGTACACATGTTCACTTTGGCTATCGGCCATTGGAACCATGCTAACGTTAACGTGAATATTGGACCATTGAAGTACATTTTTAATAACCCCAACATGCACATGTGGCACCATGCGCATGACCTGCCTGAGGGGAGAAAAATGGGGGTTAATTTCGCCCTATCGCTTAGCATTTGGGATTATATATTCGGAACGGCTTATGTGCCTAAAAGTGGTCAAAAAATCAAATTGGGTTTCCCCGGTGTGTCTAAATTTCCAAAGACTTTTTGGGGACAAATCACCCATGGTTTCAGCAAGAAAAACCAATGAAAATAACCTCTTTATCTTTAAATTACTTAAAACGCATATTATGAAAAGATTTTTTGTGCTGGCTACTTGCCTAATGCTGTCTGCTTCACTTTTTGCACAAGATGCGAAACCTGAAGATGTTCAATCAGCAGATGCTATCCTTGCTGCTTTGTATGATGTAATCTCCGGTCCGGCTGGGGAAAAGAGAGACTGGGATAGAATGAAAAGTCTGTTTATTCCTGAAGGAAGACTAATGCCGAGTGGGAAAGGACCAAATGGCGTTGGTTATCGTATATGGACTGTTCAGGAATACATTGATCAAGCAGGGGCGAACTTAGAAAAGAACGGTTTCTTCGAAGTAGAGATATCACGCAAAATGGAAGCCTATGGCACTATTTCGCATGTATTTAGTACTTACGAATCAAGAAATAAGGCTGATGACAAAGATCCCTTCGCACGAGGTATTAACAGTATTCAACTCCTAAATGGTGGTGATCGTTGGTGGATCGTTAGTGTCTTTTGGATGGGAGAAACGCCTGAATTTAAGTTGCCAAAGAAGTATTTAACGAAAGGTAACTAAGCTTCTACAGCTGTACTTCACTTCACGGAGTCCATTGTATAAATCCGATAATTGTATCCTTAGCGTAAGTATATTACGCATGTAAATACTATTCGCTTTGACAGACAATTCTAGGTTCTATTCCGAGATGCCAACTAGAGACTTAGCTATTAGCAAAATACTTGCTGATAAAAGTCTCTTCGTACTAATACCCGGTGAATGGGTGATTATCTCAACGGATTTAAAGAATTCCACAGGCATTATTAATGACGGGAAACATGAGCTAGTTAATCTTTTGGCCACAGGTTCTATCATCGCAGCGCTCAATATTGCCTTTGAATATGACGTAGATATACCCTTTTTCTTTGGAGGAGACGGGGCTACTATTATTGTTCCTCAACAAATTAGCAATAAAGTCTTTAACGCACTCAAAGAGCATCAAGCCAATATTTATCGACAACATCAACTAGACTTTAGGGTACATAGCGTTGGGGTAGCAGACTTATACAACCAAGGCTGTAAGTTGTTTATCGCTAAAGCTAAAGTGAGTGACCTGCTGAGTATTCCTGTATTTATTGGAGATGGGCTTCAGTATGCCGAAAGGCTGATGAAAGAGGGAGAGACTTCCATTGATTCTCAAATTCCAACTAACTCAGTTTTATCATTGCAAGGAATGCAATGTCGATGGAACAATATAAAAGTTGCTACTCCAAATACAGAAGTAATTAGTCTTTTAGTTAACGCTAATGTCGCGGGTCAAGAGCATGCCATTTTGGGGCAAGTGATGAAAATTCTGGAAAATATCTATGGTGGAATTAAGAAGAGAAACCCAATTTCTATAAATCAATTAAAGCTGAAGCCGTCCATCTCTAAACTGAAATTAGAAACGCTTGTAAGGTTTGCCAAGTCTAACTTCTTGAGAACTTTGAGTCAAACCTTTGTCACATATATTGGAAAGTATTTCTGGTCGAAGACATCAACGGCAAAACGATATTTAGAATCGCTAGTTGCATCTTCAGATACATTAGTAATAGATGGCAGAATAAATACCGTGGTTGCGGGAACAAAGGAACAACGTATTAAACTGGTAAATCAACTTGATGCTTTGGAGGCTGAGGGTTCAATTCTATTCGGTTATCACGCCAGTAAAACGTCTGTCATGTCTTGCTATGTAAGAAATATGCAAGAAGACCATATTCACTTTGTGGACGGATCAGGTGGTGGCTACACGCAAGCGGCAACTATGCTAAAGCATAAACAGAAATAGCATAAGCTTACGCAGGGTAATTACTAGTTGTTCTTGAACTTAGCGATTATGCCTTCCTTAAAAGAAGCACCAATTGGCAATGAATGATCTTTCAGCGCTAACTTATTTGGAGACATACTTACCACAGCCGCTAATTGTACAATGTAAGACCTATGGCATTGTGAAAAGCCCTGGTTACTTAACCTCTCATTCCAGTTTTTCAGGCTATCCAACACCAAGATTTCTTGCTTCTCGGTCACAATATTTACATAATCGACTTCTGCTTTGATAAAAAGAATTTCAGAAGACTTCAATTTATAAGTGGTCTTGTTGGCATAAATGTAATGCAGTTCTTCAGGCAACTTAGTGTCCGACTGTGCCTCAATTACACGTAACTCCGCTTTTTTCTTTTCTTCAGAAATTTGATTCAACGCCTCCTTTTGTGCGAAAGAACGCTTGATCAGGTAGAGCACATGAAAGAAAAGAATGAAAGCTGAGTTTTTAACCACATCTGATAAGAACTGCCTCCATGAAAAAGGTTGAAAATTATCACCATGAAAGAGGCTGTCCGTAAATTCATAAGCCAAAATGGCACCTGTAAAGACCAG
Organism: Cyclobacteriaceae bacterium; assembly: GCA_965284605.1. Lineage (GTDB taxonomy): Bacteria > Bacteroidota > Bacteroidia > Cytophagales > Cyclobacteriaceae > Roseivirga. Next base: position 4,134,693 of record OZ260101.1, on the reverse strand, counting down.
TATGAGCAAAGGAAGCCATTTCCATCTTTTATATAGGCTTAAAGGAAGCCACCATAAGTAGAACACATAGGATGGGATAATGATGAAAAGAATGGAGTTGAGCTCGTGAAGAAAAGTCTCAGGATAACCGCCTTCGCGTTCAATGAATTTTATGTAGGGAAATACTAATACTGCTCCCCATAATATCAGATGAAGGATGTATTCTCGCTTAAGTGGACCTGAATTCTTTAATAGCATAAGCCCAACCAATTTATGGCTTTTAACCGTGTGTCAATACAAAATCTTTATACGCAGCTTTAGCAAAGATTATGGTATCGCCATTGGTGCCACTAATTCTGAGCATTAGGTGTCCACCACTTAGGGGTTCATGATCTCTCACCTCAAAGACGGTTTCTCCATTAAGAGTAAATGATAGCAAGGTTCCTTTCTTAATAATTTTGACATCATACCACTGGCCAGGGACCATTACATTTTCTGCTTGGTCTAAACGAAAGCCTTTTTCATAAGGAGATACGTTTTTAAAGAAAAATGGCTTGATACCATGAGACTTGTTATTGAAGGTGAGGTTGTAATGTTCCAGTGTAGTTCTCCATGTCCAGACTTCTCTCGGTGTGAGGTCTTCCGAAGTGGGGAGTGTTAAGGCCATAGACGCACCTGGATCTGATGCGGATAGTAACACAATCTGAACTGCAGACTCAGAAAGCGCTTTTACCTTGTAGGTTATAGTGAGGTCTGCCCCGTATGATTTAGGACTAACTAAGAAAAAGCCGTCAGAGCCATCCGTTTCTTCAACGATGAGTTCATTGTTCTGTATGGTAGTTTTACCAATGCCATAGGTTTGCCATGTGGCTAAGTCTTTAGCGGTGAAGGTCTCTTGATTTTGAGCATAGCTCAACTGAATAAGTGATAAGAAAAGAGCTGTAAGAATAGGCTTCATCTTTTTTTGTCTACAAGATGAACTGGAAGCTTATCCACTCCAAAAATGATCTGTTAACCCCTTGATTTATTCTGTTAAAATCGATTTAAGGGCCTTGATTAACGAGTAGTACAAAAATTATCTTCTCGGCTACCAATCAATCGTTAACGCCCTTGATTGTAGGGTTATCAACTGGTCCGCTCATATCGATAATGGTTTTGCCGTTCTTTCTAGGGAAGGGTTTAGGTAAGTTGACTTCCAACATCTCAATCAAGTCGTCAATGCTTTTTGATTGTGATCGAACCTCTAGATAGGCATTGTCGAAAACAAGCACTTCTGCTTCTTCTCCGAATAAACCTTGTCCAGGAAGTACCTGATAGGACATAATCGCATTCGCAGTCAGATCTACTAAGTCATCTACCTTTACCTCTAGCTTACCCAGTTCCATCTTTCCTTCACTCATCTCAAATTCAAGTGCCATTTTTTTCATTGATAGTGCGTTGAGTGCTGCGGAGGTGTCAAATTGAGAGATGGTATTATTTAAACTTTCAGAAGGGGCTAGTTTTAGCCCTTCAGCGTTCATCCTGTAAGTCAAGCTTTTGATAGGTGTTGATGAAAGAAAGTTTGTTGCCGAAGGGCCGTTTGAGACACTTTCGAAATCTAGATCTAACTCGAAACCCAAATTAAATTTCTTGAGACTATACTCACCCAATTCTGGATAGGATTCTTTGATCTTACCCAGTTTATATTCCATTTCTACATGACCATCTTTTGGCTCAAATTCATCAAAAGAATCTCCCACGAAGTTGATGAAGGCATTTCCAGAGGCTGAGGTAGTTCTGTTATTAATTTCCCATTGTGTTAAATGAATCTGTTTTTTGTAAGGGTCAAAGGCTAATGCGAAAGAAAAATTACCGGATTGATTATAGTTAGAACCCAATATTGATCTTACTTCATCCGGAACCTCTTGCATGAGCTCTTCTACATTTTCCCAACCCATATCCTGAAAATGCAGGGCAACAGATTGTTTGGTGCTAGGCAAAATACCGTTATCGATTCGTTCTATTTCAAATGGCGATACTTCTCCGTTAAATAATATTTTCATGGATTTTGCCGTGAAGCTTGGCTGCGATTCTTCTGACTTGAAAATCGGATTTTGTAGGTCGATTGATAATTCTCTCAGAGATTTTAGATTACTATTTCCCGCCAAAGACAAGATTTCTGAAAGGGAGGTCTTTAGTTTAACTTGACTAGCCTCTATATCGATATCGTAAGGGTCAATGCCCCTCATTTTGAAATCTGTGATGGTGACACTTCTACCTATTGGATTCGCGTTCACTTGACCATAATCGAATTGCAAGCCTAAGGCAGGATCATTTTCGGACAGAAGAGTTTGCAACTGTTGGTCAACAGACTTGGCTATCTTTTTAGCAACAACCGCATTGACAATAAATATGCTACTTATAACTATAATTGCCAGTATGAGTATTATTAATGATTTTCTATTCATTACGTTAAAATGAAATTAATAATTAAATATATTATGAAGTGTGAATATATTCAATTTTAGCGAAACTGACTAGTGTTACACCTTAAATGGGCTGTTTTGGGATTAAATAGAAAAGCGCATGAGGTCAAACTATCAGATTAGGCAAGAAACGGCCACACAAAGAGTTGAATTGGTAAAGTGATGCAAGAACTGACCTTGGACAACATTAACTCGTACAGAAAGCGTATACCTTCTAATAGTTTATATTCATCGATGATAATGCTGACATGAGTGACAACCAGCATAGCCGCACAAAGTAGTTTCTTAAAAAAAAGATTACATCAGGCTGATCGCGAGTTTTGTTTTTAGTTATAAATCTCATTTACTACACCAGCCAAGCGAATGCCTGCTTCTTTGACCCTTTGCTTCACTAGATCAAAGTTCTGATAAGAGTATAAATAGCCTAGGCGACCATTTTCTGGTACGTTATACACACGTGACCTGAGAGCCATTGACTCCATTGCCCAATCTCTTACCGATGCTGCCTGTAGTGCTTTTATCTCTGCTTTAGTTGGGTGGTTGACCCAGTTGGCAAATTCCGTATAACTCATTTCTTTACCTTGAATCATGCGCGTGTCCCAGACGCTGTGTAAATTGGTGTCAGCACCAAACCATTGCACTTTCACATCATTACCGCCACGGTCTTCTCCATTGCCAACGTGCAAGGGTTGGTGGATATCTCCAATTAAATGCACTAAGAATTTGAGGTTTTTGGCTTCGTCTTCGGCAGACAGTCCACCCGCTTTTAATTCCTTTACAATTTTCTCAATGGCCCAAATGATGTCACCACCTTCTTGCGTAGGAGCAGTTTCGTAAGTCATACCATCAGGAATGGTACAGTAGTGCCAAGAGCCAGCATAACGATAAGCATTATCAGATTTTATATCGTCCATCCAAGTACTAACTTCTGCGAGAGTTTCATTCCCTAGTACTCGCTTCACGTGTTTCTGAGCCTTTCTTGAAAGCATGCCATCAGCGATGTGCCCGACAGTGCGGTGACCTATTTGTCCCCAGAAAATGGGTGCCGATGCAGTAAAAATCAATGCAGTGAGTAAAACGATTGGTAGGAGTAGTCTTTTCATCTAGAAACAATTTGAATGCAAGCTTACGAAAAAGTCCGCTATCCTAAATTACCGTTAGTTTAAATGTAGGTGATGCTTTTAAATGAATAGTATTAGGGGTTTACGTCACCCTGAATTCATTTCAGGGTCTTCTATGAGAGACACTTATAGGAACAGAGTGATGAACAAAGCCATCCACCAACCTATTTATCCTGAGTGTAGCGAAGGAGCTTGTCACGTGTTTCTGTAATAAGAACCAACCATCAAAAGCTGTTTACTATTCTCAAATGCAATGACTATTTTGACTTCATAAACCCTCAGCCATGAAAAGACTATCTCTCATTTTTGCCATTCTATTCATTTGTACACTCTCAGTCTCAGCACAAAAAACCGCCTTTACAGTCGAAGACGCCATCAATGTAAAATCTCTCGGGAGCCAAACCTTAAGTAAAGATGGACAGCATCTCGCGGGAATCATCAGTGATGGTCGTGCTCGTTTTGGTACCGATCACTTTCGCTTTAGAGACCCTAGCTATTTGAATGTAAGGGCAGGTAAACTTGTGGTCATCAATACGGACACGGGTGCCGAAACTGTTGTGTTCGACAATGCGAGAGTCACTAATCTATCTTGGGATGATAAAACTGAAAAACTCGTTTTCTTTGAGCAAAAGGGAGACAAGTTGGTACTGGCTTATTATGATACAAATGCTAAGAAAGTAAGATACCCTAAGATAAAGGACGACCGCATTCTAACATCCAATACAGGTATTATCATCAGTCCTGATGGTAGTTCAGTGGTGCTATCAGTGAGAGCCAATGGCTGGATGGAAAAAGCCATGGCTGAGTATAAAGAAGCCACAGAGGGGCCCGTAGTGGTTTATGATGGTAATGATGACTTTTTAAAATGGGATAGAATTGCCAATACTTCGCGTGAGGCAGAGGTAGTTCGCGTTGATTTGAAATCAGGTAAGATGGAAGATTTGTTGTCGGCAGGAAGCTATGGAGGCATGGGTATTTCTGACAATGGTCAGTACTTAGTTTACGGTCAAACCTATAGAACCAAAACGTCCTATAAGCGAAACGATGGCACAGAATATCAAAGCTCATTCATAGACCTGAGCAAACCAAGTGAGGTAGTCGACATTTACCCGCGGAATAAGAGACGAAAAGGTTTTTCGTTTGACGAGTCAGGCATGCACTTCGCATGGACAGATTCAGGTAATGTCTATATAGATCATTTGGACACTTTTGGTGAAGTCAAACCCGTCAACCTGACTAAGAACAAAGCCTTTGAAGATGAAGAAGAAAAGAAGGCCGTGAAGTTCTCCATCGCCAGATGGCATCCAAAAAGTGATCAAATGCTACTTTCATCAAAAGGTGGTTGGTGGACCATCAATGTGGATGGTTCTAACCTGAAGCAGGTTTATGAGTTTCCCGAAAGTGAAGAAGAGAAAGACGCTTTGCCGAATAGAAGCGTAGTCAAATGGTCTGAAGATGGCCAATACCTGTATGTTTCCTATTCAGATAAGGAGAAATGGAATAGGGGCGTTCAACGCTATAATATAAGCTCAGGCCAGTTCGAAGACCTGATGACCGATACCAACCTTTATTCAGGTTGGAGATTTGCCGAAACCGGAGATAAAGTTGTATACAGCAAGTCTGATGGAGACAAACCCAATAACGTTTATGCCAATAATTTATCCTTTAATTCGGAGAACCAGTTAACCAATCTGAACCCTTGGATAGCCAATAAGAAGTGGACGAAGACAGAGCTGATCAGTTATCGCGATGCAGATGGTGAAGAATTAAAAGGAATTCTCTACTATCCCGTGGACTATGATCCCAACAAGAAATACCCATTGGTCTTAGAAGTCTATGAGACCTTTTTTAACAATGGTTATCGTTCGTCATTGAATTTGCTCGCCAACCAAGGCTACTTTGGTTTGAGACCTTCGGTAGACTTGGAGCAAGGCTACCCTGGAGAGGCATGGCTCAAAGGCGTCACCTCCGCTATCAATCTATTGGTAGATAAAGGCATGGTAGACAATGATAAAGTGGGTATTCAAGGTACCAGTTATGGTGGCTATGCAGCCTCATTATTGATTACCCAAACCGATCGTTTTGCCGCGGCTATTAATATTTCTGGAAAGGTGAATATCATCAGTTTCTTAGGTGATAGTCCCAAGATTGGTACACGTAACTATGCAGCCGCAGAAGTAGGACAAGATAGGATAGGAGGCTCTTTTTGGGACGAACCCCTTAAGTACTTCCAAACTTCAGCAGTATTCTTTGCGGACCGAGTGACCACTCCACACTTACTCCTCAGTGGTGAAGGCGACTGGAACGTACCAGGCACTAACTCACGCGAGATGTATTACGCCCTTAGAAGACTGGGCAAAGATGTAGAATGGGTCAACTATATGAAAGGTGGACATGGAGCGGGCTTTGCGAGCATAGAAAGCGATTATTACGACCAATGGGATCGCATCTTTAAGTTCTATGACAAGCACTTCTTCCCAAAGAAGAAAGAAGACAAGGCTGAGGATGTAGCCACTGATCAAGGGAACTAGAACTTGATAAATTAATGGTACTCACTTTTAGTCGGTACCTATTTTATGCTGGGTTTCAAGAAGATGAGTCCATACTAAATGTTCGCACTAGGTACGAGATTCTTCGCTACGCCTGTCTACCGATAGGTACGTAGGCTCAAAAAATGAATGGGTGGGATGGTCGGCCTCTGCGCTAACCTTTCTATCCTGAGAGCAACGAAGGAGCTCGTTTTGTTTAGTATACTGAAACTACCTGCCTGCCAATAGGCAGGGTTAGCTTGACGTTCTAATATTATTTTCGTCATTCCCGTGCAGACGGGAATCTCCCTTTCGATATCAGAGTCACAATCCCTTAGTCATCTTGACAATAGGAGAAATCTAACGCGCATGCTTTATCGATTAAGCCTTCGTAATTGAATCTCATCATCTAATCCTGAAATGATTAGTTGATCTTCTTCTAGGAAAAACTTGGTGACTGACTTAAGGATAGCTCTAAAAACAAACGACTCCTCTGAATCTCCGCCAACCTTGGTACAGCCCGCTGAATCAAATGAAATATCACCATTGCTGTTGATCGAATAATTACCGCGACAAATATTCTGAGTAAGTCTTAAACCATATGAGTTTGCGTCTTTAAAATCGAGGAATAAGGTGTCTCCGGCTGCAGGGACAAAATCTACATTTGAGCTTTTTAGCGTTTGAACCATCCATACCCCGCGAATGACATCCGGTTTGGCTGTATCGTAATTGCAACTTAGAGTGCTAAAAACGAAGCTGAGGGATAAGACTACTGCTAAATAATTTTTCATATGCAATTATAAAACCTCACACTATTTATGTGTTCCTTTTATAGCTATTAACCAATGTATTCTGTTTTATTAAAGCTTTTTAAATTCAACCTCACCCTCAGAATCTGAGATGGTCAACTGATCTTCTTCAAGAGAGAATTGAGTCCCGAACAGGACAATCCTTCCGAAAATATCAGACTCCTCCGAATCACAACAAGCTTGAGTGCAAAAACCTGTGATTTCAAATGAGATATTACCGTTGTTATTGATTGAATAAATACCGTCACAAGTGTTTCTAGTAAACCCAATGGTAAATGAGTTTTCATCTCTAAAGTTGAGCACTAAGTTGTCTCCGTCTGGAGGAGTAATATTGACATCGGTGGTTTTGAATTCCTCAACAATCCATACTCCAATAACATCAGGCTTGGGTACATCTTCCTTACAACCAAAGATTGTAAAAGCGAAGCTTAGCGTTAAGATAAGTGCTAAATAATTTCTCATTGTTTCATCATTAAGAAGACAACTGAAAACCTGTTGAGCCCTATGTTATCTATTCTATAAAGTGCTTTGTGTCTTTTAGGGCATTTATGAATACATCAATAATGCATCAATCTAGAGGTATTTGTTAAAGAACAGAAGTTTCATCTTTTCTGAGTCGGTTTAGTATTCAAAATTTAAGATATTAAAAGCTCAACCTTACGTACATCAAATGAATCTTAAGCTTACCCCATACTCCAAGTCTGTTTTCTTCATATGCTTTGTCGCGATAATGGCAAGTTGCGCTAGTAACACAACAGAAGAAGCAGTATCCAAACCTTCTAAATCTGAGATTAGAGAAACCGAAGCCGGCTATCAACTCTATGTGAATGACGAACCCTTCTTCATCCAAGGAGCGGGCCTAGAATTTGGCAGCATTCCTAAACTGGCAGCACACGGTGCAAATTCTTTCCGCACGTGGAGAACTGACAACGGTCAGCGATCGGGTAAAGAGGTCTTGGACGATGCTTTGAAATATGGCTTGAAGGTTACCATGGGGATTGATGTAGGGCGAGAGCGACTTGGATTCGACTATGACGATGAAGCAGCAGTGAAAGCACAGTTAGAGCGCATCAGGGGTGAAGTAATGGAATTGAAAGATCACCCAGCTTTGATCATTTGGGGCATTGGCAACGAGTTGAATCACCATTCTGAAAACCCTAAAGTATGGGATGCCGTGAATGAAATCTCCAAAATGATCCATGAGGTTGATCCGAACCACCTGACCACGACTTCTTTGGCTGGTATGGGCAAAGAGTATGTAGAATTGATAAAGGAAAGAGCCACAGATTTAGACATTCTAAGTGTACAGATGTATGCCGAAGTTGAGATTTTACCTGAACAAATCGTAAAATCAGAATGGGAAGGTCCTTTGATGGTGACCGAATGGGGCGCCACAGGTTACTGGGAAGTCGGTAATACCGAATGGGGAGCACCGGTAGAGAATAACAGTTCAATGAAAGCTGACTTTTACCGAAGCCGTTATCGCAAGGCGATTGAGTCTCAAAAGAAACAAGTAATCGGCTCTTATGTATTCTTATGGGGACAGAAGCAGGAAAGAACGCCAACCTGGTTTGGAATGTTCATGCCTGACGGTCGTGAAACCGAGTCTATTGATGCGATGCATTATGTCTGGAATGGTGAATGGCCTGAAAATCGCACACCAAGAATTAATACTTTTAAGCTCGAAGGCAAAGAGGCCTATGACAATATTAAATTGGAAGCAGGCAAAGAATACAATGCTATGATTGATATTACTGATCCTGAAAACGATCCATTGACGTATCGCTGGGAAATTATGAAAGAAAGCACGACTAGCGCGACTGGTGGTGATGCTGAAGAAGTACCAGAAGTCATTGGTGGTCTGATTGTCAGTGATCCTGCTGCAGAGGTAACGTTTAAGGCTCCTGCAGAATCAGGGGCTTACCGCCTTTTTATCTATGTGGATGATAATCATGAGCATACTGCTCATGCGAATATTCCTTTCTATGTGAATTGATGGCCGAGGAAGTTGATCCCTTTGTCACCTCAGCTTTAGGAGAGATTTACGCCTTGATTGTTCTCAACAACAAGGGCTAAATGCTTCGTGATCAGCGTCCTCTTCGAGAGACACTGATTGGGATAGTATCTGAGTCATAGACCCTGAAACGAGTTTATGGTGACGTAAAAGGGTTGGATCCGACATAAGGATTCATAGACCGATCTCCTAATTCCTGATTTCCGATTGCTGAATAACTAATCCAACTCAGACCACCAATGAGTTTTGGGCTCAGCACCTAGTGCCACCACTTCTCCAATTTCAGGAGTTGAGATAATTTGTTCTTTCTCTTTCGCTTCTGCTGTAAAACGCTCTATGGGGTCCTGCCAAGTGTGCAGTGAGAGTGGGAAGCCAGCCCAATGCACTGGGATGGCTACATTGACTTGCGAATCGATAGACGCTTGCACAGCTTCTTCTGGGTACATATGAATCTGGTGCCAGTATTCATTGTATTGCCCGCATTCCATAAAACCCCAATCGAACGGACCTAGCTGTTCTCCGATTTCCTTAAAGTGCTCATCATAGCCACTATCGCCACTCCAGTAGATGCTATGATCGGCAGTTTTAAACACCCAGCCACCCCAAAGACATTTAGATCGATCGGTTAAACCGCGACCAGAAAAATGTCTACTTGGTGTAAAGGTGATGTCGATCCCTTGGAACTCCTTGGAGTGCCACCAGTCGAATTCAGTTATTGTAGGAGAGGGAATCCCCCAAGCCTCTAAGTGCCTTGATACACCCAAAGCGACAAACCAAGTACCTACCTTGTCTTTAAGCAATTTGATGCTGGCATAGTCTAAATGGTCATAATGATCATGCGTCATCAATACCATATCAATAGGGGGCAATTGATCGATGATCTCGAGCGTATCTTCACTGAAGCGTTTGACAGCAAAAGGAGAAATGGGGGCTGCATTAGGACCGAACATCGGGTCAATCAATAGGTTTTTACCATTTAACTGAAGCAGCAACACGGAGTGCCCGTACCAAATGAATTTGGGTTTGCTTAAGTCTTTTCCAAATGCTTCACTATCAAAAGGAATGACAGGAAGCGGTTGTTGGGGACTCCTTACCTCTCTATCGCTGAATTGCTTCTGAATTAGATCGACTATGGTCGAAAAATTCATGTTTAAGGAAGTCTTAGACTGATTCTCGAAGATTTTGCCTGTCCACTGTGGTGATTGAGAAAAGCGATCAATGATACCCTTGTTGAGCTTGCCACCGAACTGAGGATTAAATTCTAAGAAGGCCCAAACGGCAATGGCAATGATCAGAAGTATTGTGAAGAAGGTCATATGTGGCGAATGTAGGAATTGGAAATCAGTGGGCTTTATTTAAAAATCGATCGATTTAACTCCTACTCTACCTTTCGAATCTTGGATAACTCTTTGAATAGTGCTTTAAAACCCGCTGTCAAAAGTTTATGAAAGCCGATAACCAAAACGATAATCAGGATAGACATAAATACATTCTCATTGAACCCTGTCATGTCTCCTTCTATCAAGTAATTGTATTTTTCTTCATAGGACATACCCTCCATGAACTCAGCATCAGCCTGATTCAAGTTATGAAGGAATTTCCCAATAAGTAGCCCAGCAAGGGCTATTGAAAATAGTTCGGGCAAAGCGGTTATAATCTTCTGTTTCATTGTTTATTGTATGCTTTTCGTCTTCGGTATCACTTGAATGTAGGAGTGGTTAGGATTTCTCCTTTTAGTCGAAATGACTTTCTAAGTATGCTTTGGTATAAGACCTATCCATCCGATCGTTTCAAACGGTCGGATGGATTCTTATCTATTCTGAACCTAATTACTGATTTTCGATTCACAGGTTACCGATCACCTCCAGTTTTCTCAATTTCTATTGTTCTGTTCTTACGTTCGAGCGCTTTATTGAACTTTTGGATATCTTCTTTTATCAGTTTGTCGAATTGCTCAATAGCATTCTCTAAACGATCGTTCAATACCTCTTGTACTTCGCCCTGCTGATCGGTAGGACGAAAATCAATGCCGCTACCATTAATATCGCTGGCAAGCGCACTCAACCTGCCATATAGCTTAATAGGGGAGCGGAAGGCATCTTCACGTGCTCCAGTCAGGTGTATATCATAAAGTTTTCCTGCTACTTCTTCGGCTAAGGCCTTTAGTCTTAGGGCTTCTTTTTGAGTTCTTCTATCGGTGACTTCTTCAATGATTGATTCAAGTTCTTTGCGTAGCACTTCTACAGCATTAATATTCACTACGGCAAGGTTCATGGCGTTTCGCAACTCAAGGGCAAAAGCAACTTGTGCTTCAATATCTGCTTGTGTGCCTTCGGCCATCGGATCTTTCAATACTGTTAAAGGCTTATTCATGGATTCAATCACTTTACCATCCTGGTCTTTGATTAGCAAGTGTGCTTCATAGGTGCCTGGCGCAACTCTAGGGCCTAACTGCCCTGCATTCAAGTCAAGGTCCCATTGCACCAATGGTCTCCAACCTTCACCGTTTAATTGTACCCAAGGACGGCCTGGAGGTTGCACTCTAAGCTTTGGTCTAAAAGTAGACTCATACCTCAGGTTCCATACAGCACGATTAACACCTTTATTATTTCGAGCCCTCACCGTGCGGATCAATTCTCCGTTTTTGTCCTTGATTTCGATGCTTACTTCACCCGCTACTTTGTCCGGTAAGAAGTAATTGATAATGGCACCATTCGGAGGATTTTGGCCTGAGTTATTGCTTCCTCCATCAGTTTTAATACTTTCTCTGCTATTGAATCGATAGGTATCTCGAATGTCTACGAGCTGGGCTTTGCTATCCATCTTGTCTGCATTTCTTACAGCTCCAAGGTCATCTAGGATATAGTAACCACGGCCATAAGTGCCAACTACCAAATCATCAAATCTTTCTTGTACTTCCATCCAATACACAGGGGCAGGTGGAAGGTTGAGTCTGAGCCTTTCCCAAGTATCACCATCATTATGACTTACATAAATGCCTTTGTCGATACCTGCGTAAAGAAGACCTTCTCTCTTTGGATCTTCCTTCACAACATGAACAAAACTCGATTCTGATTTTGGAATGCCATCAGAGATTTTAGTCCATGACTGGCCGAAATCATCTGTTTTATAAATGTATGGATCGAAATCGCCCATTTGATGAAGGTCTACCGTAATGTATGCCGTGCCTGCCTTATACTTAGAAGGATGTATGTTAGCGATAGTTCCCCAAGCTGGTAAATCAGGAATATTGGCCGTTAGGTTCGTCCATTCTTTACCTCCGTCTTTGGTCAGTTGTACTTGTCCATCGTTAGTGCCTACCCAGATCATACCAGCTTGCAATGGAGACTCTTCAATCGCAAAAAGTGTAGATCCGTCAAAGGTCATCAAGTTGTCAATGGCAACACCCCCCGAGCTCTGTTGGTGACTCTTGTCATTCAACGTAAGGTCTGGACTGATGATTTGCCAGCTTTGTCCGCCATCATCTGATTGGTGTACAAACTGACTTCCCACGTATACGCGATGTTTCGTGTGTGTCGAGAAGCTCAATGGGAAATTCCAGTGCCAACGATACTTCATGTCAGCCGGAGCCCAGCCGTAACCCGCTTCTGGCCAAACGCGAACTTCGCGAGAGTAGCCTGTTCTTAAATCATGTCTTTCGAGGCCACCATCATAGCAACCCGACCAGATAATATTATTGTCATTGGGATCAGCTTTTGCGAAACCACTTTCGCAGCCGCCAACGCCTTTCCATAGGCCCAAAGGAATGTATCCCTGCAAAGAGTTGCTAGGGCCCATATAAGACCAGCCATCTTGTCTATTGCCAATTACATTGTATGGAATTTGATCATCGACAGATACATGGTACATCTGAGCGATGGGTAATACCACGCGTTGAAATGACCGCCCATGATTCAAACTGATACTTGCGCCACCATCGTGCGCCACCATCATACGATCAGGATTAGTTGGGTCAATCCACATGTCGTGGTTATCGCCACCGCCTCTTGGAGGCCTTGGGCTTCTTGTTTTTCCTCCGTCTAGTGACTGCACAAAACGCACACTCATAGAGTAGACTTCGTCTGGGTTGTCCGTACCCACGGCAATTCTTGTATAATAAGGAGCTCGTTCGTTCCAAGTATGATCTTGGCTCATCAAAGTCCAGCTTTCCCCTTTATCGGCCGATCGCCAAAGTTCTGGGCTATCGATTTCGAATAAAGCATAAACTACGTTCGGATCTGAATGTGAAACGGCCACGGCAGTTTTTCCAACAGGGCGTTCTGTACCACCCGGAAGTCCTTCGGAGATCAAGTGCTCCCAAGTCTCGCCACCATCGGTAGACTTATAAACACCGCCACCAGCACCACCACTGTTGAGTCCCCAAGAGTTAATGTTTACTGACCACATACCAGCATAAAGGATGTTTGGGTCACTGGGGTCAATGGCTAAATCAGCAGCTCCCGTGCCTTCATTGACGAAAAGAATGCGCTCCCAAGAGTCGCCACCATCGGTTGTCTTGTAGATGCCTCGTTCTTGCTGGGGGCCATAAGTGTGTCCTAATGAAGCAGCATAAACAACCTTTGGGTTCGTAGGGTGCACGATTACACGACCTATTCTCCCAGTTTTCTCAAGCCCCTTATGTTGCCAAGTCCTTCCTGCATCGGGAGAGAAGTAAATACCGTTGCCCATAGCATGCGCAGGGCGAATCACGAAGGTTTCTCCTGTACCAACCCAAACTTGCTTAGGGTCAGATTTTGCGAGGTCAATCGACCCGATAGAAGAAATGTCTTGATCATCGAAAATGGGTCTCCAATTGATACCGCCATCTTCGGTTTTCCAAAGGCCACCAGAGGCAGCGCCAATGTAATTAACCATAGGGTTGCCTGGCTCGCCAATAATGGCAATGGCACGATTACCTTCAGGCCCAATAAACCTAAAGCGTTGGTTGCCCATAAGGTCATTGAGGTTTTGCTGAGCGCTTAGCGTACAAACAGAAAGCAAGAAGATAAGGAGGGTGGTGATTCTCTTTTGATGCATAGTTGTAATAATAGTTACGCTTAATTTAAGCATTCTGAAAGATTGACAAAGCATGGCTTTTGTAGGATCGTTAAAATGTGATGTGATTGGTAGTTCTGGTTAAGGATCAATGTTTAATGAACTAGAAGACTGAAGCTTGAGGCCAGCAGCTCATAGCTCAACACTCAAAGCTTACAACTTAAACCTTGAAGCTCTGTGTAATCCATATTTTCACTAAATTCAATTCTAACTTTTAACATATGAGGTTACTGTCTGCTTTTTTGATACTCTTTTTATCTATCTCTCTATCTGCTCAGGACGATCCGTTGGAAGGGCGTTATACTTTCGTATTCCTAAATACCAATGAAGAGAGAGCGGAACTGCCAAAAGCCGAAGTAGATAGCTTGCAAGCTGGTCATATGGCAAATATCAATCGACTGGTGAAGGCAAGGAAAATGATTGCTGCCGGACCATTTTATGATGGAGGGGGTATTTTCCTCTTCGATACCAATCAAAAAGAAACACAAGCGGTGTTGGATACCGATCCTGCCATTGCAGCAGGAAGGTTTAAGCTCGAAGTACTGCCATTTAATATGGAAATGGGTAAAATTTGTACGCTATGGGACTTGCCTGAAGAGAGTGTCGAAATGACCACCTATTTTATCGTACGATATACCAATAAGTTCGAAAGTGATGGGTCCTATGCGGCTAAAACCAATCGTTTCACTTTGGATCACTTGAAAAATGTTAAAAGACAGTTCAAAAATGTAGAACTACTCAGCGATATGGCCTTTGATGGTAATCAGGGGCAAGTTGTGATCTTCAAAGGGACTGAATCAGAAATGGATAATTACGAAGCGTATTTTGGGGAGCACACATTGGTTAAACAAGGCATCATGGATTTTTACCTCAAACAGATCTATTTTCCGAAAGGTGTGTTTTGCGAGAAATAGGTTGGGGAGCCGGAAGTAAGAGGCTAAAGAGTTAGTGAGGAAGCAAATAGGTGAGAAATCTCCATTCTGTAACTTATGGCCAGCGTCATCTCAAAGCTTGCAACTTGAGGCTTACAGCTCGAAGCTCATAACTCAAAGCTCGTAGCTTCTTTCAGACTAATCATTAATAACCACTACATTCTTGCCGATCACTTTTCGATCCATTAAGTCACGAAGGGCTTGACCGCCTTCTTCCAAAGTGTATTGCTTATAGATATTCTGTTTTAACTGTCCCGATTCGATCCAGCCCAGAATCTGTTGAAAGTTCTCTAAACTATCCTTCGGTTGTTTTTGAGCAAATGCACCCCAGAAAACTCCGACTATTGATGCCCCTTTTAACAAAGGTAGATTGAGTTTGATTGCTGCTGGTGCGCCAGCAGCAAAGCCTACCACTAAATACCGACCTCCCCAAGCCAGTGCGCGAACGGCAGGTTCTGAGTACTGATCTCCAACAGGGTCATAGATTACATCAGCGCCTTTTTCATTGGTGAGTTCTTTGACTTTAGCTTTTAAGTCTTGGGTAGTATAGTTGATCACTTCGTCTGCACCTGATTTGATACAGCGCGCGAGCTTTTCATCTGAGCTGGCCGCAGCAATTACATGTGCACCCATCAACTTACCGATTTGAACTGCAGCTAAGCCCACGCCACCTGCAGCACCTAAGACAAGCAGTGTTTCACCCGGCTGGATGTTAGCCCTTTGCTTTAAAGCATGAAGAGAAGTTCCACAAGTGTACATAGTGGTAGCTCCGGTCACGAAGTCCATCCCCAAGGGCATGGGCAAACATTTATGCGCTTCTGCCATGGCATACTCTGCAAAGCCACCCCAACCCGTTAACGCAAATACATGATCTCCTTTCCGAACATGTTTTACGTTGTCGCCAACTGCTGCTACTATGCCAGATACTTCACCGCCAGGGGCAAAGGGAAGCTCGGGCTTAAATTGATACTTGTCTTGAATGATTAGTATATCGGGAAAATTAACCCCACAGGCTTTTACTTGAATTAATACATGGTCTGGTCCGGGTGTAGGTATTTCAATATCTGATAACGATAATGTTTCGGGTTGACCGAACTGATGGCAGAGGAGTGCTTTCACTAGTTTTCTTTTTGATAAATATAATAAGATACCCGAATGCTCTTTGATAGCTTTTGTGGTGCCAAATTGAAATCGCCAAATTCTCGACTGTCCGAAGATTTTAGGGCCATTGATTCTATGCTAACCGAACCCCGCATTTGAAAGACTTCGCCTTGCGAATAATCGACACTGCGTACTGAGCCAACTTTAAACACTCCAGCCTTGGCCAGCATGGAAGCTTGCTTTCTGGCATTCTCAAAAGCTCCGTTGATTAATACTTCTTCTGACTTTGCTTTGGCTGCATCGCTGAAATAGCTCTGCGTATTGACGTTAACAGGAAGTTTAGTATCGGCAATGATATTCAGTAGCTTAATAATTTCCTCCTTATCAGCACTGATTTTCAACTGTAAGGATTGACTGGCTGTATAAGTTGTTTTGGTGTCTGGCTTATAGCGGTTGTCATTGATGTTGGTGTAAAAACCGATAGTCTTCAGACTATCTTTCTTAATATTTGTTTTCTTGGTAATGCACTTAATCATATAAGCAGTCATCTCATTCAGGCTATCTATGGATATATTTTGTCTATCGGTGGTAACGTTGAATCTTAAATCGAACTGAAAGAGATCGGGAATCATTTCGATTTCCGCAGTGCCTTGTACTTTGAGTGTATTAGCTTCTTGGTCTTGGGCAAAGAGGCCTAATGGTAGTAAGGCTACAAATAAGATGGCTTGAATTCTTTTCATAATCTTTTTTAGTGGGGGCTTTGCAAGTTCAGTGCCAACCGAAGTAAAACTAACGTTTATACTTATCATTTAATCCTTCGCCTCTGCCAATCATAGGAATGATTTTCTCCAATCTAGTTAGCTTTGTTTCTGCTCGTTTGGCTTTGATGATGTATTCTGCAAAATCTCGCTGATTACTTAAAGAGAGAGCTTCGAAACTCTCTTTCAACCCCTCAATACTGTTTAAGGCTTCTTGCAATTCATCAGGAATAATTAATGGTTTTGAAGCTTTTCGCTGTGGTTTGAGTTCCTTTCCTGCCAATTGGTTATCGATTGCTTCTTGAATATAACTTCGGATTAAGTCTTCATGAGCTTCTATTTCTTTAACCGTACTAAAGCGCCACTGCCGCATACCATGTGTTTTGCCTTCTTGTGCATTCACGAGTTGGTTTGTTTCGTCTTTTAAAAACACCCCTTGAAAGAACCATATGCCTGCGTAAGCTTTAAAGCCTCCTAGGCCGATCACGTTTTTACCATCGATCATATAAACAGGGAAGGCCCATTTGACAGTTTCTTCAAAAGGAAATGACATGATAATGTTCCTCAAAAAGTTCATGGATTCTGGATGAGGTGCATCACTGGAAAAGTATTCTTCGATGTGCTTTTTCTGGATCATGGTAGTGATTAGTCTAAAAAGTAATATCAGTAAGTTCTTAAAAACTCATAATCTAAACAAGGAATGGCTGCTATGCACTTTTAAAGGCCTTTTTTAGGTCGTGAATTCAAATACTAAAAATAATAGTTCAGTATACTAATATATTTAGTATATTTGAATCATGATCACTGACAATACAAGAAACCTGTTTACATATACCACCCTCAGTGAGTATTTGGTTATCGCGCTTCCGTATGCTGAAATCAACGATGAAGTAAAGCGATTCAAGAAAGAATTTTTCGGTAAGTATGGCGCCTATTCTGGTCAGAACTCATGTGCCCATATTCGCTTAGTATCTTTTTTCCAGCCAGAAGAAAGAGAGCATCGCATACTAAAGGCAACACAAGAAGTACTTGATGAAATCAGGGGTTTTGAAGTGTTTTTAAGTGGGTTTGGTTTTAATGGTGTAAGCAGAAGTGTCTTTTTAGATGTGCTCAACAAGCAATCACTTTTAGATGTTTATCACCAGTTGAGACTAAGGCTTTTTAAAGAACTGATCTCGCTGTCATTCTTGAATAAGCACTACCAACCTGCGATGAACATCGCACGAGATTTAAATGCCTTACAGTTTATGGAAGCCGTTCGCGATTATGAGCAAACTCCGTATACTAATAATTTTAGAATTACCCGATTACATATACTAAAAAGAAAAGCACCATTTAATACCTGGGAAAGTTTGACGACACTGCCCTTTGCTAAATCAGAAGGAGAGTTGCTAGGGCTGCATTAATGTTTAGGTGAGTCCCAAGTCAGTAGATGCTGACCAGTCTCCGCCATACCAGGTGGCGGAGATTGAAAGGGGCGTTAAAAAATTAAATGATTTGAAATGAAGACTTTTGGCAGTTTAAAAATATTAGAGCAGGGTATGGAAATTGTATCTACTGTTCACCAGTTGGCCGGTAAATACACACAAACTGATATGGCAGGGCTAATCAATGAGATTAGCTTATTAGCCATTGGCATTCCATCGAGTATTGCAGCCTGTAGTAAGCAGGATGTACCAAATGCTTATCAAGAAGGCCTCAAGCTTGCATTAGCTACTATACATCATATTGATGAAAAGTTAAGTCATCTGCCTTGTGCAGAGCCTACCATTGCTAAGTTGAAAAGTCTAATTTATTTAGAGCAGCAAATGATAGCGCAAGCATTAGGCAAGTCAGGTCAAATGACAATGAAAAGACCTGCTAAGACATCTAGGTTGGCTCTTGCCTCAATGAGAATGAGGGCACCTATGCCTCATATTAAAGTATCTCAGGGAGTTCAAGGAGAATTGTTCTAAGCATTATGTGAGTACTTCATACATATACTCAGTTCTCTGTTGAGCGAATACCACACCTCTTAAGTTTTCTTCTATCTCTAATCATAACCTTAGATGGCCTCAGGGGATTCTACGTCTAAAATTATCATGCACATGGACCTGGATACATTTTTTGTATCCGTGGAGCGCTTGTTAGACAGTCGCTTAAATGGAAAGCCCGTACTCATTGGTGGAGTTACCGATCGAGGAGTGGTAGCCGCTTGTAGTTACGAGGCTAGGGCCTTCGGTGTACACTCCGCCATGCCGATGAAAAGGGCGAAAGAACTTTGTCCTGAAGCGATTCAAATTAGAGGCAACTCAGGAACCTATTCTAAATGCTCAGAAGATGTAACAGCCATTATCAAGGAAACCGTACCGCTCTATGAAAAGACATCCATAGATGAGTTTTATGCCGATTTAACAGGCCTTGACAGATTTCATAGTAGCTATCAGATGGCAACAGAGCTACGGGAGCGCATTAAAAGAGATACAGGTTTACCCATCTCTTTTGGTATGTCTAAAAATAAAACGGTTTCAAAAGTAGCCACTGGAGTAGCCAAACCCGACAACCTGCTAAAAATAGAATATGGTACAGAGAAACCTTTTTTAGCACCACTATCGATAAGCAAAATCCCAATGGTGGGAGAGAAAACGCAGCAGACACTTTTCAGTCTAGGGGTCAAGCAGATCAAGACCATCCAAGAAATGCCTGTGGAGTTGATGGAGAAAGTGTTGGGTAAGAATGGTGTCAGTATCTGGAAGAAAGCTAACGGAATTGATAATGCCCAAGTCGTTCCATACAATGAAAGGAAGTCCATTTCGACCGAAAGAACTTTTGATAAAGACACTATCGATGTCCTCAAACTAAAGGGAATCCTTTTGGCTATGGCCGAAAACCTTGCTTTTCAATTACGTAGAGGACTCAAATTGACGGCCTGCGTTACGGTGAAAGTCAGGTATTCAGATTTCAATACCTACACACTCCAGTCCCGAATCCCATATACCTCAGCCGACCATGTGTTAATTGCCAAGGTGATGGAACTCTTTGATAAACTATATCATAAAAGGCTATTAGTCAGATTAATAGGAGTGAGGTTTAGTCATTTAGTTGAAGGTGGATATCAGATTAATTTGTTTGAAGATGCAGAAGAGATTATCAGTCTGTATCATGCCATGGATAAGATTCGAGACAAGTTTGGTGACCGAAAAGTCATGCGTGCCTATGGCATAGGAGCAAAGACGATTAGTCGATTTAATCCATTTACAGGTGAGCCACCACCGCTATTGGCGAATAGGAGGCAATGAAGCTACAAGTGACAAGCTATAAGCTGCAAGTGCTAAGTAATTAGAATGATCAATTAGAGACATAGAAGATAAAAGATGAGAGATTTTAAAAAGTTGAAGATATGGCAGGATGGTATTCAGTTAGTAGAACAGATTTACCAATTGACAAATAAGTTTCCTAGAGAGGAAAAGTTTGGGTTAACAAGTCAAATGACCAGAGCAGCAGTTTCTATTCCTTCAAATATTGCTGAAGGAGGAGCTAGAAATAGTCAAAAGGAATACAAGCGTTTTCTAGAAATAGCACTTGGTAGTGCCTTTGAATTGGAAACGCAGTTGATAATAACCGGGAGGTTAGGCTGGATGCATGAGGAGTCTTCTGGCGAGTTGTTAAATGCTGTCATAGAGGAACAAAAAATGATTTCAGGCTTCATTAGACAGATGAAGGTATGATTTGACTTGAAGCTTATAGCTAGAATCTTAAAGCTATATTGGACTATATATTAATAAAACAACATATGTAAATATTATATTAATTAAGTATATATGTATTTAAATACTCACACATATTACAGCTTCAAATACGGTACCATCAATACTAAGGAATTGCTACTGCAAGTGCAAAGGGCAGGGGTAAGTCAATTTGCACTGACCGACATTAATAGCACAGCAGCAAGCCTCAACTTCGTTCGATTAGCACCCAAATATGATGTGAAACCCGTCTTGGGTATTGACTTCCGTAATGGGGCAGAACAGCTCTATATTGCTATTGCGAAGAATAATGAGGGTTTCAAAGAGATCAACGATTACCTATCTACCTATTTACATTCGGGAGAGAAAATCCCAGAACGAGCACCCATTCTAAAGCATGTCTATATCATTTATCCCTTTCAAAAGTACACGGGCTTTAATCTATCAGAAGTTGAATTCATAGGAGTAAAGCCAACAGATCTTTCTCGATTGATCTATCCGCCACACCAAATGGATAGGTCTAAAATGGTAGTACTTCAGACCCTTACTTTTCGAAGTAAGGTGAATGAACTAGGAAAGCGCGAGGTGCTTAAGAAGGATTTCAATGCACATCGTTTATTAAGGGCTGTGGACAATAATACCTTGCTGAGTATGCTTCCTAAATCTGAGGAAGCAAGCCCTGAAGACTTTATATATCCCTTAGAAGAGTTACGAGCACTCTATCAGCATCACGCTTATATGATTGAGAATACAGAGAGGCTATTAGCCGACTGTTCCATTCATTTCGATTTTGAAGGGGAAAACTTAAACAAGAATCAAAAAACTTATACAGGCACTCAAAAGGGAGATTATGAACTGGTAGCTAAACTTTGTGAAGATGGCTTTTCATATCGCTATAAAAACCCAGAAGAAAGGATTTTAAACCGTATCAAAACGGAACTAGACGTCATCAAGCAACAGGGCTTTATGTCCTACTTTTTGATGAATTGGGATATCTGTCAATACGCTAGAAGCAAAGGCTATTTCTATGTGGGACGTGGCAGTGGAGCCAACTCTGTAGTCGCCTACCTTTTACGGATTACGGATGTAGACCCGATTGAATTAGACCTCTATTTTGAAAGGTTTATCAATTTGTATCGGCAGAACCCTCCAGATTTTGATATTGACTTTTCATGGAAGGATAGAGAGGATATTACACAATATATCTTCAATCGCTTTGCTCATGTGGCCTTATTAGCTACCTACAGTACGTTTCAGTTTAAAGCAGTAGTTCGTGAATTAGGTAAAGTTTTGGGAATACCGCCACATGAAATTGATCACATTCAACGCGCTCGGTATGACGAACTGGATGATGTACACAAGCTGGTCTTACGCTATGGCAAATATATAGAAGGCTTTCCCAGTCATTTGAGTATTCATGCGGGAGGTATTCTGATCTCGGAAAAGCCTATTCACTGCTACACGGCTACCGACCTTCCTCCCAAAGGCTTTCCAACGACTCATTTTGACATGGTCATTGCCGAAGACATCGGTCTGTATAAGTTTGATATTCTAAGTCAACGAGGTTTAGGTAAAATCAAAGATAGCCTTGAAGTAGTCGCTAGAAATCACCCAGATCATCCACAGATAGACATTCATGACATCTCAAAATTTAAAGAAGACCCAAAGGTCAAAGCCATACTAAGAGAAGGCAAGGCCATTGGCTGCTTTTATGTAGAATCTCCAGCCATGCGTATGCTGCTCAAGAAACTTCGAGTAGACGAATACCTTGGTTTGGTAGCTGCGAGTTCAGTCATTCGACCCGGAGTGGCCAAGTCTGGTATGATGCGTCAATACATTCTTCGTTATAGAGAGCCGCATAGAAGAAAAGAAGCCCATCCCATCTTACGAGACATTATGCCTGAAACTTATGGGGTAATGGTCTATCAGGAAGACGTAATCAAAGTTGCACATTACTTTGCTGATCTTACTTTGGGCGAAGCTGATGTATTGCGAAGAGGGATGTCTGGTAAGTATCGCTCGCGCGAAGAGTTCCAAAAGGTAAAGACCAAGTACTTTGATAACTGTCTCAAAAAGGGGCACACTTACGAGTTATCAGCAGAGATTTGGCGTCAAATCGAAAGCTTTGCAGGCTATGCCTTCGCCAAAGGCCATTCAGCATCTTACGCTGTGGAGAGTTATCAGAGTCTTTATCTCAAGGCGTATTATCCGCTAGAATATATGGTTGCCACTATGAATAATGGAGGCGGTTTCTATCGCGTAGAACTCTATGCGCACGAAGCCCATATGCATGGTGGCGATATTCAGGCTCCTTGTGTGAACCAGAGCGAATACCTCTGTACCATCTATGGTAAAACCATTTTTATGGGTTTGGCCTTCATCAATGAATTAGAACGAAACACCGCTGAGGAGATACTCAAAGAACGCTATGAGAATGGGGTTTTTATGAACTTTGATAACCTCCTGAAACGAGTAAATATCTCCTTAGATCAACTCAGTCTACTGATTAAAATTGGAGCCTTTCGGTTTACGGGTAAAAGCAAGAAGGCACTATTGTGGGAAGCGCACTTTCAATTAGGCGGTCATAAAAAGACCAATCCAGTAAAGATGCTTTTCGATCCTGAGGTAAAACGCTTTGAGCTTCCAGAACTTAGCTATGATGTGTTGGAAGACGCTTTCGATCAGCAGGATTTACTAGGCTTTCCTTTGTGTAATCCTTTTGATCTTTTAAAGGGGGAGCCTTCCAGCAATGTATTAGTGCGTGAAATGGATCGGCACATCAACAAAACGGTACGCATGATCGGCTATCTCATTCATATCAAGAACACTACCACCTCTAAGGGCAAGCGTATGCAGTTTGGTACTTGGCTAGATAGGGAAGGTTACTTTATTGACAGTACACATTTTCCACCAGTAGCCGCGCGCTATCCCTTTCGGGGAAAAGGCATCTATGAACTGATTGGTAAAATCGTAGAAGAGTTTGACTTCCTCAGCCTAGAACTCATTGCCATGCGTAAACTTCCTTATGTCCATGATCCTCGTTATGCCGAAGAGCCGAGGCATGCTAGTATGGGGGTGGGACTAGATTGACTCTTGGTATTTCACAAAGCCAAAAACTCTAATTACAGCATTGTTTGTATCAACCTTATAGACGCAAATATAACCTTGATAAATCATGTCCCTTATTGATTCATCCTCAAAGAAGATTGATTTACGAGATTTGAAAGGGTAGTCTTTTAAGCTCTTTTAGTTTAGAAATTATGGTATTCTTAAAGATTCCAGAAGCATATGGTTTGTCATACACAATAAAATCAACTTGTCTATTCAGCTTCATTATAAAAGAATCCTGAAGTTCAATTCTCATGACGCTTTATGGTTTCTTCTAGAAATGCATCGGCTTCTTCAATCGTATATGCACTTGCTACTCCAGATTCATAACGAACCAATTCTTCACGAACTTCTGTCTTAACTAAATCAAAATCACTTGTCTCCTCTAAAATTTCAAGCTCACCTTGACCAAACTCTTTTAGCAGTAGTTTGAATCTTTCTAGAGCCTCATCACGGACTTTCATTTTAATTGTTGTCATAGGATTAAGTTAAAGAAACTTTAAAGATGAAGTAGGTCTCCACCCACATAAATCTACCTGCATCTTTATGCAAACATGATTAGGTTTGAGCATAATCAACCTTAATTATGAAGAGACTTAACTATTTTTTGCTGATACTATTGGCGGCTTTTACAGCCTGTGAGCCTGCTTCCAAGTCTGTCGAGGAAATGACAGAGGCAGAATTGATGGAATACGCCAAAGGAATTCATGAACGTGTGATCACACTCGATACGCATGATGATATTAATACCAACAATTTTACGGAGGACAATAACTATACAAAGAAACTTCCTACGCAAGTGAACCTTCCAAATATGGAAGAGGGTGGGCTGGACGTAGCTTGGTTTATAGTATATACAGGACAGGGAGACTTAACAGAGGAAGGCTTTGATCGTGCCTATGCTAATGCAGATGATAAGTTTAAAGCCATCCACAGATTGGCAGAAGAAATAGCACCAGACAGAATTGAAATAGCCTACAATTCTGATGATGTACGAAGAATTAATGCTGCCGGAAAGAAGGTGGCCATGATCGGAATTGAGAATGGCTATCCTGTCGGAAACGATATTGCAAGAGTCAAAGAGTTCTATGATAGAGGGGCTAGATACATGTCCTTATCGCACAATGGTCATAGCCAATTAAGTGATTCTAATACAGGAGAAAGAGACTCTGTATGGTTACATAATGGTTTGAGTGATTTGGGACGTGAGGTAATTGCAGAAATGAACAAATGGGGTATCATGATTGATCTTTCACATCCATCGAAAGTAGCCAATATGGAAATGATGCGTCTGTCAAAGGCACCTGTAATTGCTTCTCATTCTGCGGCTAGAGCCATGAATAATGTAAGCCGAAACCTAGATGACGAACAGTTAATGATGCTGAAAGAAAATGGTGGTGTGATTCAGACGGTAGCATTTAAAAGCTATTTGAACTCAGAGAAAAACGCTGCCAATCGCACCAAGTCAAGTGAGGTAATTGCGGCAATAGCAGAGGAAGAAGGCTTTGAGATAAAGCCAGGAAGTTTGTACAGGGCCATGAGCCGAAATGAACGAACGGCTTATTTCGATGAATATAATGCCTTTCAGGAAAAACATAAGGAGCGTATTGCTGCTGAAATCAATAGCGAAGCTCCGCCAGTTAATGTTGCTGATTTTGTGGATCATATTGACTACCTCGTACAAAAGATTGGTTTGAAGCATGTAGGAATTAGCTCTGATTTTGATGGGGGTGGTGGTGTTGAGGGCTGGAATGATGCCTCAGAAACTTTCAACATAACTTTAGAGCTCGTAAAAAGAGGCTATTCGGAAGAAGAAATTGGCATGATATGGAGTGGAAACTTGCTTCGCGTTTTGGACGAAGTTCAGGCGGTAGCTAAAGAAATTCAGGCTGGTTCATAGGAAATCGATTTTTCCAATAAGAATCATCTGACCAGCGTTTTTCGCTGTCATACTGATGAAAAAGCTTTTCGAGATAACCTTGAAAAGCTTTTTCCATTATATACCTATAAGTGCTTAGAGCACCTTCTTTGTTACTAATATGGTCGGCTAGCGCATGGCCTGCATAATAACCTGCGGCTAATGCTGAAGTGATACCATATGAAGAAATAGGGTCGTAGGAGTAAGCAGCATCACCTACAGCTAACCAGTTTTCACCGAATGGAATATCGAGACTACTTGTTCCTGCGGGGATCACTTTTACATCAGTTGGCTCTAAGGTAACGATACCGAGTTTCTCTTGAAGGTGCAGACTCTTTGCGTATGTAACATTTATAAAGTTGTCGATTTTTTCTTTTTGAGGTAGCAAGCTTTTAGCAGTAAAGAACATCAAAGTCATTTGTCCATCGTCAAATGGAGCCGCATACCACCAACCATCCTCAACTGCCTCAATAATAATTTGAAGCGGACTTTCAACGTGAGTTGCAACCTGAAATGTCAATGCAAACTGATCGTCATGAGCGTGCTTCTGGATACCCAGTCTTCTACAAACTGATGCCTTTCTTCCTGTTGCATCCACGATCATTTTAGCCGATAGTATTTTGGAATCCTGATCGTTAACAATCTTAACTTGGATACCTTTAGGGTTTTGTTTCAATTCACTCAAGCGATAACCTGAGTAGAAATCTGTTCCTTGTGACTTGACCAAAGACTGCATTTGCCCTTCAAAATGTCTTCTATTCAGTAGGTAGCCATGACCATAAAGGTTCTCGATAAATTCTTCTTGGATCAGTTCAGCACTTCCCCAGGAACTCAAATTACCATAATAGGGGGCATGTGTGCGGTCTTCAGACAATAAAGACTCTACGCCCAATTGTCTCATAAGAGGACGGGCGTTAGGAGGAATGGCCTCACCAGGCTTATTAGATGGTTCAGTATTGGCCTCGACAATACAGTGAGAAATTCCTCTGGCTTGCAAGGTTAAAGCAGTGGCGATCCCTGCCGGACCGCCACCAATGATTACAATTACATAATGTTGACTATCGTTCTCCACGACTAAACGTCTTACGTTTTCTAGTAGGACGTTCAGGTGCTGCTCTCTTCAGCATCATTGGCGTTGCCATATCTTCCAGCGATTCTTTAGGTTCGGCATTTTCGGCATGCAGAACTTGCTTAAAGGTAGGGTCAGCACCGGTAAAGTGCCTACCCGTTTCTTTCCAAACAACCTTTGGTAAGTAGCCTTCTTCATTATTCTCTGGTGCTTGTTCTACTTTAGCAATAATTCCTAATTCATGCCATTCAGCAATCATGGCGTTGATTTTCGGTTGATATTGAGATCCGAAATCTCGTAACCAATCTTGCCGTGTATCAAAATGCTTCAATCGCTGCGCAATGTTAACCGATCCGTCTTCCATTCTAGAATAGCTATCTTCTGATAACACTTGATTAGGTACTCTAGCTGCCCAAAAAGAAGGGAGTGGAAGATATGTGGAAGGATCATAACCTGATAAGCAACTTGCCTCATCAGTTTGCCAAGGCACACCAAGCCATCGGGTAAGAGCACCTGGGCCGCTTTTTGACAAGGGACCATCTTTACCCAGTGCAATGTTTTCAGATAGCAAAGCACCAAAGTCAAGAGGAGTCGGCTCTCCTTCATTCACAACATTGAGGCGATATGGAGCTTTCCACATGATTTTTTGACGCATTGGCCAAGTGAGTTCAATTCCCGGGTGGAAGGGTCCACCTAGACATTCTTCCATAGGGGCTTGATTCAGTGCACTCAGCTGTTCAACCAAACTCATGCTTTCGAAGTCCTTCGGCTTAGTGAGTTTGCCGGGTTTGAAGCTTCCCTGAGCCCATTGTTTTAATCTACCGTATTGTGTTCTTGTTATGGGCAAATCGACTATAGCTATGTTTTCATACTCGCCAAATCCATCTCCATAGAAAGGAGGAACTTTGGTTGGTGTATATTCTTTTGAATCAGGATCTCTGAACCATTCAAAGACTCGCATACGTTCTGCC
Organism: Cyclobacteriaceae bacterium; assembly: GCA_965284605.1. Classification (GTDB taxonomy): domain Bacteria; phylum Bacteroidota; class Bacteroidia; order Cytophagales; family Cyclobacteriaceae; genus Roseivirga. Next base: position 4,107,140 of record OZ260101.1, on the reverse strand, counting down.
TTAGCGCTATTCGATGGGTCGGCTAACTGTTTTAATAAGTCTGCATTTTCGAAATCAGAAGGCGAATTCTTCCCAAAGAGCATAAAGAATCCTTGGTTCACCCACTGAGTGTTCGTCATCCTGGAGAGTATTGGGTAAACGTCTCTCCAAAATTCAACGCCAGCTTTCGCAGGATCAGGGTAGTTCATTTCACGAATAAAGAGGTCTTGAACCACATCATTCATGGTAACTACGCCATAAAGACCTGGACCAAAATCAGGAGGGGTTACGGCAACCATGGCAGGAGTAGCTTCAAAAGTCTTTCCATCAATGGTTACAGATGCTCTTATTACACCATCACAGGTATCGTCATGCCAGCCGTCATTATTGGCAAATGTAGTGGCAGGCTTGTTCTTCTTAGAAGCAGAATCGCCATCACCACCAAAGAAGAGTAATCGGCCTTCGTCATCTGTTCTAACTTCTCCGAGTTTTACTTTTTTGTTGTAGAACTTACCATCATCAAAATGGTATTTCTTGCCCTCCTTATTCTTTCCTGAGATTTTAACAGATGAGGGAGTTATGGCGAGTTGATCTCGGTCTTTTCCAGTTATATCACTGTTTCTGTAAGCTGAAGGAATAGAGGCCCCTGTAAGGTCAAGCGCATTATTAAACTGATACCATGCGGCTTTAACGTTGGCAACGTCTACACGCCATTCAATGTCCGTGCCTTTGTTCTCAGTGAGTTCGGCTACAACCTTTCCACTTTTATCGAACCCATAAATTCTAAATCGTGCGACTTGCTTTTTGACTCTTCCTTTGGCGTCTTTAAAGCCATCAGAAGGACTTGGTGCTACGCCCGGAACATCGGAGGCTAGAAAGTAGTCTGGGGAATTGCCGATCCTTGATATCCCAATAGGGGGATAGATCGACACGCTGTCGATTTCGTGTTTCATAATTGTGTGGTTTAGTGTGTTTTCGCTTTCTGACATTGTGCCCAAAAGCATTCATAATTTAGTCTATATGTAGAATGAATACAATAGAAAATTCATGTGATCTTAAGGGCCGGACTGTTGACAGATTTTCTTGCGAATTTTTTTTGATTTGGCTTGTAGATTTCGGCTTCAGGCTCTTTATTTGTATTTAGATTAAGTCTAAATAAGAATGCAGTACAGCGAAGATTATAGCCACATTCACCCAAAAGAAGATGCACCATTTTCTCCATTCATGGGATGCTCATCGGTATGTGATTTCAAAAAGTGCTGTAAGAAGTATAAAAAGAAGAGTAAGAAGATGTGTAAGAGCTGTCCTAAGCGATAGTGATTTCACTATCTCACAACCTTTTTTACTAAGTTGGTGTCTGATTTTTCAGAACTAAAGCCTCCTACAATGAAAAAGACACATCTTTTTTTAGCATTTATCATCTGCTTTTGTTTCGTCAATCCAATAAAAGCCCAGTCTAAATTATCCGAAGACATTCTATCCACTTGGGATAAGCATGCCGATATGAATCGGTTACTTATGACTGCAGTTCAGAATGAATACCTAACAGATACAACGAGCTCAGGAGGCAGGAACATCGCTGATCAATTCGCTCATATGCATAATGTTAGAATAATGTGGCTTTCTCAATTAGTACCTAAAATGAAACTGGATGGTCTTGACCTTGAAGTTGATGCCGAGGAGAGCCTCAAGCCTGAGTATTTGAAAAGTCAATTATCTAAATCAACTGCGTTTATTCGAAAGGTGATTTCTGATGGGCTTCAAAATGATACTACTGATTGGCCTATGAGCCCCATTCGCTTTATGGGATATCTCATATCTCATGAATCTCATACTAGAGGACAGGTTTTATTAGCCCTGAAGCAATCGGGCCATCCTGCGCCACCGAGAGTAGCATTTGGTATCTGGCAGTGGTAAATGAAAAAAGCTCCAAAAAGGAGCTTTTTAATTATTTTACAATGCTGAATGACTACTTCATGTCAGCGATTAGCTTCTCGTTCAATCTCACATAATCAGGGTTGCCCCCCGTTTTAGCCAATGACATGGACTCTTTTGCGGCTGCAATGGCTTCTTTCTTATTACCCATTCTGGCTAATAATTTAGCTTTCAGGTGAACCACCCAGTATTGCTTTTGCTCACTGGCATCTAAGGCTTTGTTTACCCAAGCTAATGCTTGCTTTGCATCTCTTTCAGTATCATAATAGTAACCCGCAGCCTGGAAGTAAACACCAGGGTTAGATGGCGTAGTATCAATCACTTGCGCTTGGATATCAGCCATTACATTGGCATCAACATCACTCTCAATGGTGAACATCGCTTTAGTGTGTCCCCATTTCATATTCAGGTTGGCTGAATTCATGGTGAAGTCTGAAAAGCTCATAGTGAATGTCTCATAATGACTACTTGGATGTTTTACTGTAACATCAAATCTTAATAAGTCATCTTTAGCGTCATATCCGAGTGCACCCCACCAAGTAAGATTCTTACTTATGATAATCGTAGCTGTTTCTTCGGTAAACATGGTATAAAGTGCATATTCACCTGCCGGAACAGCGTTTCCATTCAATTTCACATCCGTACTGAAGGTGATTTTGGTAGAGGCGTTCGCACCAGTTCGCCATACTTCATTGTATGGAATTAGGTTTCCTGCAATATCTCGGCCTTTTGCGCTTGGACGTGAATAAACCACCTTAACATCTGCCAAACCTACGGTTCCTTTCAATTCGAAAGTTGGACTAGGCGGGGGCATTTTTATTTGTGCTATGGCACACACAGAAAGTGTGAGTGCAATGAGCGTAAGCTGAATTCCTCTCATAGTTATGTCTTTTTATTGTTTCAAAGATACAAAAAAAGCTTCCACCCAAAGGACAGAAGCTTTTACAATTCTATTATTGATGAATTAGTTAGTCACCTTAATTGGAAACTTAACCGAAGTGTTTTCCCATGCTAACTCAATGTTAGCATTGTCCATCGCCTTCTTGTCAAAATCAGTGATGTTGATCGTGAAAGTTTCAACTTTATCCCTAGTTGTTGTAGGAGTCACTTTGAAAGATAGAATGTTATTCTTTTCATCAACAGAGAATGGGTTCGTCTGCTTTGTGTTATTGTTAAGAATGATGGTCCACTCAGATTTACCTGGTATTGTAAACAGGTTATAAGAACCGGCTTTAACTTCATTTCCGCCTAACATCACGTCTTTAGAGAAAGTAAGAACAGTTCGAGTGTTAGCACCAGTTCTCCATCTCTCTCCCACAGGTGTAAGTTTTTCATACATATCTCTACCATCAAGACTTGGTCTTGAGTACTCAATGCTCACCTCTGTCAATCCAACCATTTGGCTCATTTTCTGAAGTGGGCTAGGGGCTGGGCCGTTTTGGGCTACAGCTGAAGCCTGTGCTATTACCAAAAGGCAAACGGCAGCAAGTGTTGTCAATGTTCTTTTCATTTTCGTTTTTGTTTGTAGTGGTAAATTTAAACCCTTTTGTGATTTCACACGTGCATGAAGGCCATAAAAAAACCTCTTACAATTTGATGCAAGAGGTCTTTAATGTTAAGCCGATTAGCTTTCTAATTTTTAACTACGATTGGAAATTTAACTGAAACATTTCCCCAAGCTAATTCCAAGTTGGCTTTGTCTTTCGCTTTGTTATCAAAATCTGTCAAATCAATTCTGAAAGTCTCAACAGACTCAGAAGTCTTAGTTGGTTTAGCTGTAAAGCGTAATGCATCCTGAGATTTATCGTATTGAGTTCCCCAGCTCTTTGCTTTATTAATGATAATTGTCCATTCGTTGTCGCCAGGAATAGAATACATAGAATATTCTCCAGCAGGCAATGCTTTTCCACCAATCATCACATCTTTATTAAAGCTGATTTTGGTGTTGGCATTCGCACCTGTTCTCCATACATCACCTTTCGGTGCTAAAGAGGCAAAAGAACGACCTGCTAAGCTAGGTCTTGAGTAAACAATCGTCATTTCAGTATTACCAATGGCCTGAGTAATTGTGGCTGTTGGACTGGCTGCAGGACCTCTCTGTGCTAGTGCAGTACTTTGAAAGAATGCTAGCAAAGCGATTGAGGCAATAAGAGTTAATACTTTTTTCATTTTATTCATGGTTAATTGGTTCCGCACCTTTAAACTGATTTAAGGTATTTTAAGTTGCATCAATTTACATATGAAGTTGAAACCATCGTTTTATCAAGGAGCAGATGTCGTCCAAATGGCTAAGTCGTTGCTAGGGAAAGCACTACATACGCAAATAGATGGTCTACATACGGCTAGTATAATTACGGAGGTAGAAGCCTATGCGGGAAGAAATGACAAAGCTTGTCATGCCAACAACGGTATCAGAACCAAACGCACTGAGGTGATGTATAGACAGGGCGGGCATGCCTATGTTTACTTATGCTATGGCATTCATCATCTTTTTAATATAGTGACTAATGCCGAAGGAATGGCAGATGCTGTTTTAGTTCGAGCGATGCAGCCCATCAACGGGATTGAGGTGATGCAGCAGAGACGACAATTAACAACGAATGAGTATAAGCTTACTTCAGGACCAGGTACTTTAACCAAAGCTTTGGGTATTAAGACCAAAGATCATTATGGAGTGGATTTACAGGGCCAACAAATTTGGATTGAAGATGCGCCTATGGTTGAGGATAATTATATTGTTGCGTCAAAGCGAATTGGTGTAGATTATGCCGAAGAAGACGCTCTAAAACCTTGGCGATTTTACATTAAAGACAATCCATGGATCAGCAAAAAGTAGACATCCTCATTTCATCATCAGTTTGGGACCCGAAGCCTTGGGTAGAAGGGCTTTCAAAATCCAATCTAGTCGAAAAGATTCATGTTTGGCCGACCGAGGAAGACTTGTCGAATGTGGAAGTACTCTTTGTTTGGAAGCCACTGGATCAAGGAGTCATTGACCTACTGCCAAACCTGAAATGGATAAGCTCATTAGGTGCAGGTGTAGATCATCTCATGACTGACCCACAAATTCCGAGTAATATACCTATCACACGGATTGTAGATCCTTTTTTGGCTCGGGACATGACGAACTACGTCATTATGGGAGTTATGATGCATCAGCGTAGTATGCTGAGTCACTTTGAGAACCAAAGAAAAAAAGACTGGAATCGAATCACCTATAGCCCGCTTAGAGTAGGGGTAATGGGGCTTGGGGCCTTAGGGAGTCACCTCGCGGAAAAGCTGGTGGGCTTAGGCTTTGAAGTTTCAGGGTTTAGCAGAACTCTCAAAGACTTAACAGGCGTGACTTGCTATGACGCGTCACAGTTAGACGCTTTTTTATCCGATTCAGAAGTACTTATCAATCTTTTGCCTGTAACTCTTGAAACGACTGATATACTCAATACCGATCTCTTTACCCAGTTACCTAAAGGTGCTTATTTGATTAATGTGGCCCGAGGGAACCATTTGGTAGAGCCAGATTTGATCAATGCATTAGACAATGGTCATTTGTCAGGAGCATTATTAGACGTGTTTAAGCAAGAACCACTGCCTTCAGATAATCCCCTTTGGACTCACCCTAAAGTCAATATCACACCACATGTAGCAAGCGTTACTACTCCTCAGTCTGCGATTGCATTACTGCTTGAGAATCTATCCAACTTAAAAAAGAGTCAACCTCTTTTGCACAGAGTAGACCTTGAGCAGGGATACTAGCTGATTCCGTATTTCTTCCGATTCAGTTCACCAATCTTACGCTTCAGTCATGAAGTCAAGTATTTAATTTGCAATAGTGAAACATATACATTTCATTTACTATTGTGAAACAAATATAAATCAATGGCTAGAACGAACATAGGTGAATTTGAAGAATTGGTTTTGTTAGTGGTAGCTATCCTGAATGACAATGCGTACGGCATTAGTGTGATGGAAGAAATCCAAACGCAAACCAATAGAAAAATCAATATCAGTGCAGTACACTCTGCCTTGGACAGGTTGGAAGTAAAAGGCTTTCTCGATTCACATGTTGGTGGGGCCACCAAAGAGAGAGGTGGAAGGCGTAAGCGCTATTTCAAAATCAATACGGTGGGACAGGAGGCGCTCAACTTTATCAAATCCCAGCGGAATAAATTACACGGTCAGATTCCAAACTTGGGTTTAGAGTATGTCTCATTCTGATCAGGAACCACCACAGTGGGCGATCCGCTTTCTTAGGTTCTATTGTAAACCGAGGGCTTTAGAAATCATTGAGGGAGATGCCTATGAACTGTTTTATAAAAGAATTGATACTGAAGGAATAAAAGCTGCACGCAAGAAATTTTCTTGGGATGTGCTTAGGTTTTTCAGGTTAAGATATATCAAAGGTCTAGAAGATATAAACTCATTAAACAACATTGCTATGCTTAAAAATTACATTAAAATCTCATTTAGAAGTCTTAGAAAACAAGGGTTTTACAGCCTCATCAACATAGGAGGCTTAGGCGTTGGTCTCGCTGCATGCCTGCTTATTGTCATGTACATTTCCAATGAATTGAGTTATGATAAATTTCATGCTGATTCAGAAAGAATCTACCGCATTGGCTTTTATACGCCTGCTAGACTTGCTATCCAAGCGAAGTCAGACATACCTGAAATAGAGGAAGCCGCGCGTATTCAAGGTCCATTTAGTCAGACCTTCAATGTTGATGGTAAAGTTTTCAAAGAGCCTATGGGCTTTAATGCAGACTCAACCTTCCACAATATATTCACAGTCGATTTTATTGAAGGGAGCCCTGATGAAGCGCTAAAAGAACCAAACTCAATTGTGTTGACGCAGAGTCTGGCGACCAAATTCTTCGGATATGAGCCTGCTTTGGACAAGATGATTAAAGTAGATGGAGAGACAGTGAAAATCACTGGAGTAGTAGCTAATCCACCTAAAAACACACATTTTAATTATAACTTCCTTGCCGCGTACCCACATGAAAGTTGGGTAACTGTAGGCAATTGGACAGGTAATAACTTCTTCACTTACGCCAAGTTCTCAAAGGGCAGTGACCCAAAGGAGGTTGAAGCTAAGTTGACTGATTTTGCTACAAAGTACGTGGGCCCTGAGTTGGTGAAATATACAGGCCATGCAAGCTATGACGAATATTTAGCAGGAGGTGGCAGGGCAAAAACGTTTCCAGTTAAGGCAATGACTGATCTTCATCTTTACTTCCCAAGATATTCTTTAAGGTCAGGTGGCAGCATTGACAATGTATATGTCTTTTCAGCAGTGGCTTTGTTCATTCTGGTCATTGCCTGCATCAACTTTATGAACCTCTCGACTGCCCGTTCGGCAATGCGGTCTAAGGAAGTAGGTATGCGCAAAGTGCTCGGCTCTTTGAAAGGCCAATTGGTTAACCAGTTTTTAGTGGAGTCCATGATGGTCAGTGTCATTTCTATGGTTGTCGCCTTGGGCTTAGCCTCTTTAGCATTAGATGGATTCAATAATTTATCTAATCGCGCATTTGATTATCAAGACCTATTTGGAGGTACCGTCATGCTACAATTATTTGGTTTAGTGTTGGTGGTTGGGCTTTTGGCAGGGTCTTACCCAGCATTTGTCTTGTCAAGTTTTTCGCCAATTCGGGCCCTAAAAGGAGAAGTGCAAAAAGGTGGAAAGGGAAGTGCTTTCTTAAGACAAGGGCTTGTCGCCTTTCAGTTTGGCATATCCATTTTCTTGATCATCAGCACAGTGGTTGTTTTTAGACAGTTAAATTTTCTTTCTGATCAAAAGTTAGGCTTCGATGCCGAGCAGGTATTGGTGATTAAAAATACTCAAGTGCTTGATGACAAAGCCGAGGTATTTAAAACAAGTCTTGAGCAGATAACGACCATAGACAAAATGTCTATGACCAAAGACTTTCTATCCGCAGGTGTTTCTGACTGGAGCTATCAGACCATTGAAGATAACCCACGTCAGTATAACTTCATCAATATGTTTGCTACAGATGGCTTTGTCGAAACGATGGGGCTAGAGCTGATTGACGGTAGAAACTTCACAAATAAGCTAATCTCAGATACGGCTAATGTGCTGATTAATCAATCAGCTGTTAAATGGTTGGGCTGGGAAGATCCGATTGGACAGAAGCTAACTAGGGGAGATGGTGAAGATTATACAATCGTTGGTGTTGTGAATGACTTCAATTTTGAAAGCCTAAAACAAAGTGTAGAACCACTGATTATTCGCGTTATGGGCGAAGATGGAAGAGTTGAAGCCGATTGGTATGCCGGGAATTATATCTATCTCCGCGTAACCGGAAACTTTAAGGAAACGGTCTCTGCAATAGAAAGTATTTGGAAAAATACCGTGGCTGATGAACCCTTTGAATATGTATACCTTGATGAAGCCTTCAATGCCCTCTATAAAGAAGAAGAACGTTTTGGAAAACTGTTTACAACTACTAGTGGTCTCGCGATAATCATCGCATGTCTTGGCCTCTTTGCTCTAGCAGCATTTACACTAGAAAGAAGGTTTAAAGAAATTGCAGTTAGAAAAGTACTTGGGGCTTCCATCCAGAGTATTACGCTTATGATTCTAAGAACATTCACTTTACTAGTGTTCGCGGGAGCAGTGATTGCGATTCCCATCGGATACCTGGTGATGCAGGGCTGGTTAGAAGACTTTGCTTATCAGATCAACTTGAATAATCCTTTGATCTGGATCTTACCAGCACTTTTTGTGGCCGTCATAGCTTGGTTAACTGTTGGGATTCTTTCTGCTAAAACAGCTATGGCCAATCCAATTAGAGCACTGAGGAGTGAGTAGCTTACTACACTTTTAAAACTTGACCTTGGCACATCGTGCTAAGGTCTTTTTTTTGATTGGTTTTTTGTAATTTCCCTCAAATCAAAACACAACAAGACTATGGGAAGAGCAGCAGAAAGAAAAGCCAATAGAGCAGCACGAAAAGTGCAAAAGAAAAGATTGATTGCAGCCGTTGAGCATGCAATTGAAAACAACACCATCACCTTTAAACCAGATGCAGGAGGAGCTACGCCAGCTTTTGCTGATGTATTTAATCAGATCTGGCCAATACTAGACCCAGCCCTCAAGTTTGCGGAAACTTATACCAATGATGCTACAGATGCAGTACTCGAGGATGTTTGGGATGCTGGGAATGCGATTGCTACGGGAGGAGCCAATGCTGATGAATCTGCATTTCAAGCAAAATTCGATCAGGTATGGGATAAGATCAGTAAGTATCTAGAATTAATACAAACGTTCACCAATGATAAAACGGATGCTGTTATAGACAAGGTGTTGGATATTGGAGATTGGATAGCTGGAGAAGCAGAGTAAAGGATAGTTAGAGCTGTTCTTTAAAATAAACTAGAATACGTCACCCTGAACTTGTTTCAGGGTCTTTTGGGTTTGAAACAACAAAGTATACAGATTCTGAAATGAATTCAGAATGACGAAATAATTCTCTTTAAAACAGCTCTCTCTTAGTTTCCTGCCGGTGGCGTAATCATAATGTGAGCCCTGTAGAGTCCTGGAAACATTACCCACGGATGTCCACCGCCATTAGGTTTTTCTGGTAAGCCAGTAGTTAAAGATGTTGCCAGTGGTGTGTAAATAACGTACCTGAATGATCCGCCTTCCACAGTACCAGACTCCTTATTATACTTTGCGTCTTTACCGTAATATATCTGTAATGTTGAGCCGTAGCCTGGCTTTTGTAGTGCTCCACTCATCATCTCTTTTTCACGGATAGCGAAAATCTCACCTCGACTTTTACCTTCTGCCTTTAACTCACGGCCACGTGCCATAAATGGCTCAACGTTTTTCGGATAACAAACTATTTCAAAGCCTTCTTGATTCGGGTTGTCTGATCTGACAACAAAATCATTGGTGCCTTCTCTAAGCGTGATGAATTTTCCATCGTCATCAAATCCATAAACATGCGCTCCATCACGCGCATCAACTGGTGCGGCCAGTAATGCCATTTGAATTTGATCTTCCTTATTCTTTTGAGCGAAAGCCGATGCACTCAACAAGAGTACTATGGCTATGATATTGAGTCTTTTCATGAGTTGGTTTTTTGTAAATAAACGGATTTGTAAGGATAAGTTTTAGTAGCAAGCAATGTTATGCGTTAATGCCTTCGATAAGGAAGACTTCATTAATTGCCGAGGGTAAAAACAAAAAGAACATCAGAAAGGCAAAGCCGATAATAAATCCAAGGATCATTTTTGTCTTACTAAGCTGATAATACTTCATGAGTCGAATAAGGAAGTAGCAAGATTGAAGCAGAGGTAAAAAGTATACAAAAAGTATTAGTGTATTTGACTCATCTTCACTTTGAGCTAGTCCTAAAGGACCGTTCACGATAAAAGAAATAATGTAAATGGTAGCATACTGATAAATTAGAAAACCGATAAAAACCCTCGCATCTTTAGTCTTAATACCCACTAAAATTTTCCAAAACCACATGGCCCCAAGAAAAACAAATAGTAGTACTACAAAGAAAAGAAAGAATACACCTTGATTAATCCAGTGATCGGTTGTCGCATCTGTTGCTACTTCTTCTACCACTAAGAAGGTGAGGGAGAGCATGAAAATGCTCTTCATTAAGTTGAAATCAGTAAAAAAGCGCGCCTTTAAGCCCATACTCGCACGCTGCAAATTCTCTTTTTCAATTGCTCTTACGTTCAACGAAATCGGACTAATTAGCCATTTGAAAATCGTTTTTATGATTGACCAGAAAAGCTTAAAGTCGCCAAAAATGGAGTTGCCAAGCCCCATGAGTGTTTCTTTTATTTCTTGGATAAAATTGTCTTTGGCTTCAATGATTTCTTCTTTGACATCATCGATAAAGTCGTCAGCTTCCTGTTTCGCTAATTCAGCTACATCTTCAATCGAGTCGATTGACTTAACTGTATCAAGAGATATTTTTTTACCAGCCATGGTGCGAATGTTTATTTGATATGCTAAAGCCTCAATTTAGCAAAAATCACCCGCTACATACAATAGGTAGCTCTTGGAATTATGATTTAATCCTTAGGTCGATTACCAGATAACAAGCTGATGGAGAATTGCTTGAAGTCCTTAAAGCCTTCTTTGGTAAAGACTGATTTAATGACCTTCATTCTCGAAGGTTTTGCACTCGCTGCTTCAGCTTCCTTAGCAGCGGGTTTAGTAGTGTTTTCCTTTACTTCAGGTTTATAGCCTACCAACTCATTTGATTTGTCAAAGCTTTGTTTGGCTTTGTCTTGATAGCCTAGTTTTTCCTCAACAAGGCCTTTGTTATTTAAGGCAATGGCATCCTCCGGATCAAGTTCTACCGCTTTTTCATAGTCTTTGATGGCTCCTTCTAGATCTCCCAGCCTATCTTTAAAAAATGCCCTCGATGAATACCGATATGGGTTATTAGGCTCAATGGACAAGGCAAGATCGAATTTCAAAGATGCCTCGTCTTGTTTATTATTTAGATGAAGTGAAACGGCATAATCACCTATATATGAGGCATTAGTAGGCTCTAGATTGGCGAGTAGTTCAAAGTCAGCTAATGACTTTTCAAGGCTACTAATTTTAGACAGTGCCCTAGCTCGGTTGTAAAGCGCTGTTTTGTTGTTCTCATCCTTTTTCAGTGCTCGATTAAAATATGTGATGCCTTCCTCGAATGCTCCACTTCGACATGCTTCAATTCCTTTTTCAATCAAATTTTCTGACATTTCAACCGCTTTCATGCAAATATAAACAGCTTATAAAAGTCTTAGTTCAATCGCTGAAAAAATAGAAACGAGTGACTATATTTGATTCCAAGTCTATGAGTCTGCATCCCGATCAGGTATTAAGTGATTTGAAGGCCGGAAAGTACGCTCCGGTATATTTCCTGCAAGGCGAAGAAGCCTTCTACATCGACCAAATTTCCGATTTCATCGAAGAGAACTGTTTGCAAGAAGCCGATAGGGGATTTAACCAAACGATAATGTATGGAAAGGATGTGACCATGAGTCAGGTCATTACGAATGCCAGACGGTTTCCCATGATGGCAGAGCGTCAATTGGTGATGGTGAAAGAAGCCAAAGACATTCAGGATATTGGTAAGGAAGAGGGCCAAAGGCTCTTGATGGACTATTTAGATCACCCTGTACCATCGACCATTTTAGTCTTTGCGCACAAGCATAAAAAGGTAGATGGAAGAAAGCCTTTGTCAAAAGCACTCGGCAAGAAAGCACTATTGGTCACCACCACAAAACTCAGAGATTATGAGTTGCCAAAGTGGATTGAAGCTCATGTAAAATCGAAAGGGTTAAGGATAAATTATGCTTCAGTACAACTCCTCGCAGAGTACATCGGTACTAACCTAGAGCGACTAAACAACGAGATTGGTAAAGTAGCTATCAACCTCAAAGAGGGAGAGGAGATTAATGAGGCTTCCATTCAGAAATATGTGGGCATCAATAAGGACTACAATGTCTTTGAACTTCAGAAAGCTATTTCAGAGAGAAATATCCTCAAGGCGAATAAGATAGTTAGCTACTTTTCTGCCAATATTCGTGCGCACTCCATCATACCAATGATCGCATTGCTTTATGGGTATTATACGAAGTTATTACTTATTCATAGTGCAAAGGACAAATCCGATGGTGGTTTAGCGAGGGCTATTGGAGTTCCTCCATTTGTGGTCAAAGAATACAAAATGGCAGCTTCACATTACGCACTGACCAAAGTGATGCAGAATATTAAGCACTTGCACGAAGCTGACTTAAGGTCTAAAGGCGTGAATGCAGGGGCGATTAAGGAAGAGCAGGTATTGAAGGAATTGGTATTTAAATTAATGCATTGATGGACTTAGTCAACGAGCCGACAATAATCAATGTCAAAAAGAGTTTAGAGTTTAAGCGAGCAAATAATTATTGATGAGGAAGATAACTTTTTTATTCACTATCTCACTTTTTGCTCTCGGGTCATTAAATGCTCAGAATACGCTACATCAAAACAACGAAAACCGATATTATAGATTTGGTTTAGAGTTGCTTGATAAGCATAAGTTTAGTGCTGCTCGAGAACAATTTGAGAGATATCTCAACCGAGGAAATGACGAAATCAAAAAGGCAGATGCAGAATATTACGTTGCCTATTGCGCCTTAAATCTTGATAACCCTGACGGCACCCAACTGATATCCGACTTTGTAGCAAAAAGGCCAAATCACCCGAAAGCGGCCAAAGCCTACTATAATTTAGGGATCAACGCCTTTGAATCGAAAGATTGGCAAACGGCTAATAAATACCTAAAGCTGGCTAATACGAACGTTCTTAATGACGATGAACGCTCAGAAACAAACTTTAAAATAGCGTATTCAGCTTTTAGCCTAAACAAAAAGCAAGAATCCATAGAATATTTCGATTTGGCAAAGCGGCAGAATAGCCCTTATTATGCTGATGCCAACTATTACTCTGGCTTTTTGGCCTATTCAGATGAAAACTATGACAAAGTATTAGTTGATCTGAAAAGAGCTGAAGAGAGCGATAAGTATAAGTTTCGTGTCCCTATCATGATAACGAGTGCCTACTTCAAGCAAAAGCGATACGGTGAAGTATTAACCTACGCTGGTAACTTCAAAGACATTGCGACTGAAAGCAAGCGAATGGATTACCTCTACCAGATTTATCAGCTGGCAGCTGAGGCAGCTTACACTCAAGAGCGTTTTGAAGAAGCGATAGAGTTCTATGAATTGTACCGTCAAATTGCTGGTAAAAGTATAACAGATGAGACTTTATACAGAATGGGGTACTCCAATTTTGTATTAGGAAATGTAGAGAAAGCAATAGAAGACTTTAAAAGAGTAGCGCTCAAGGACGATACCATTGCGCAACTATCGTCTTACTACTTGGGACAATTATACGTGGAACAAGAGAATTATCTCTTCGCCACATCTGCTTTTGATAAAGCCAGTAAGCTTCCTTTTAACCCAACTATTCAAGAAGAATCGGCTTTCAATTTCGCTAAGGTCAATTTTGAGGCAAAAAAATATTCACAAGCCATCATTTCACTTGATAGGTTTATCAAGCAGTTTCCTACATCAACTTATATTCCTGAAGCCAACAATTTGCTTTCTGAAGCATTTCTGAATACAAATGACTTTCAGCGTGCCATCGTTTTTATTGAAAGGATCAATAATAAGACAGATCGTATTAAGGAAGCATATCAAAAAGTGACTTTTTATAAGGGTACAGAGTATTTCAATACGGGCAAATACCAAACAGCGATTCAACTCTTTGACAAGTCATTAACTTATCGAATCGATAAGAATTTAGAAACAGGGGCACTGTTTTGGAAAGCCGAAGCACAAGCTACCTCAAGAGCATATGCTGGGGCCATCAATAGCTATCAGAAAGTATTTGAAACCAGAAATCGAAACTCCGAATATTACGTGAAGGCGAATTATGGAATCGGCTATGCATATTACAATACACAAGACTATTCTCGTGCTAGAGTTTATCTAAAACGATATGTAGATGCCCTGCAAAATGCTCAAAATCGCCTGAATTATGACGATGCAATTCTAAGGTTAGCAGACTGCTATTATGTTGACAAGGAGTATGCAACAGCTATTTCCTACTACCAGCGTGCTATCGACAATACCAATCCGAATGTCGATTACGCCTATTTTCAAAAGGGCGTAGTAAGAGACTTTCAAGATAAGAGTAGCGAAGCCATACAAGCACTTGATGTAGTCATCAATCGATACAGTAGATCTCGATATTATGATGACGCCATTTATAAAAAGGCTCAGATTCAACTTGAAAGTAACGCTTATAGAGAGTCTATAATCGGGTTTACACGCGTGATCGAGAAACTTCAGCAGAGCCCATTCATTCCTTATGCTTATGAGAGTAGAGCTTTGGCTTACTTTAACCTAAATGAGTTAGACAAAGCCGAAGAAGACTACAAAACAATAATCGACAACTACGTAACCAGCAAAGTGGCAAATAGCGCACTGCTTGGCCTTCAGAACACATTGAAATTAAATAATAAAGTCCTTGAGTTTGACCAATACCTGGCCAAATATCGAGGAGCAAACCCTGATAATCAGTCTTTAGAAACCATAGAATTAGAAGCGGCAAAGAACAAGTACTATAGCCAAGAGTATAGTGCTGCTATTGGAGCATTCGAGGATTACGAGAAGAATTATGCCCAAAGTCCCCTAAAGCATCAAGCTAAATTCTTTAGGGCTGAAAGTTACTATAGGCTTGAAGATACTGATAAAGCCCTTGAGTTATACTACGAACTAGACAGAGAATCACAGATTAATGACATGGATGTGGTTTTCCAAAGGATCGGCCAACTGCAACTAAAGACGGGTGACTTTCAGGAGGCAGCTAACTACTTTTCGAAACTAGAGTCTATAGCCAGAAGCAAACGGCAAGAAAATGATGCATGGATTGGCCTTCTTGAGGCGTATTTCAAATTAGGAGACTATGCTAACATGAGAACCTATGCTGACTATATCTTAACGAAAGGGAATATCTCGCAAGATGCAACTAACCGTGCTCAGCTTTATAAAGCCAAAGCAGCGTATAGCGAAGGTAATTTTGATGAGGCAATCGATCAGTTACTGACAACAATAAATTCTGCTAAAAATCAGTACGGGGCAGAAGCCCAATACCTATTGGGACAAATCTTCTATCAACAGAAAAGATATCAAGAATCATTAAATACCCTCTTTGAGTTTAGCGAGAACTTCTCAGACTATGAGCAATGGCTCGGCAAGGCTTTTCTATTAGTAGCAGACAATTACATTGCCCTGAAAGAACTTTTCCAAGCGAAAGGAACACTGAACTCGATTATTGAAAACTCATCGGTTAAGGTTATAGTGGATGAGGCCAAGACTAAATTGAAAACAATCGAAAAGCTTGAGCAAGAGGCAGAAAAAGCTGCACAAGACACCACACAAAACAGGGGGGGGAATCAGTAATGAAAAGGTTTTTAACAATCATTATTATCATCTCGTTTGCCGCCATTGATGCTTTTGGCCAAGGAGAGTCTGGAAGACTGGAAGAAGAGGCAGAAATTGTCATTCGAAAGGACAGGAAAATAGTATTACCTCCGGCTACGCGAAATTTTGAAAA
Organism: Cyclobacteriaceae bacterium; assembly: GCA_965284605.1. Classification (GTDB taxonomy): domain Bacteria; phylum Bacteroidota; class Bacteroidia; order Cytophagales; family Cyclobacteriaceae; genus Roseivirga. The sequence continues at coordinate 4,091,083 of OZ260101.1, read as the reverse complement.
AATGCCACAGCTACCAGTGTCGGCAGCAGGCACAAAGCAACAATACCAATTCAAAAGATTTCAGTATAACCTGAGCCCATTAGAGCCCTCTTTCCGTACGGCCAATTATAGGTCGAGTCAACCCACAATGGACTTTACCTCCAATTATGTAAAGGCAGGTTACGGAAATTATGGAACGCCTTATTTTGAGGGGTATCTTGGGTCACCAAAAAGCGAGAGCTATATCGTAAACCTTTACGTGAGGCATCTTTCCTCCCAAAGGGGACCTGTCTTTGATGAAAATTCAGCGAGTGGAAAGACAGAAGCAGCAGTTGGCGGTAAGTTCTATAATGGTCTTAATACAATCTCTGGAAGCTTGAATTATACAGGTCAAAAAGTACATTTCTTTGGCTACAACCCTGTTTTAGATTTGACCAGCGATGCTATTGAACAGAAATTCACAAGGTTTGTGGCAAACGTAGCCGTAGAGAAAACCGAAAGAACAGACCCGCTTAACTATCGGCTTGAAACAGATTGGATCTTCTTTAGAGATGCTTTAGATGCCAAAGAGAGTCAATTTGACTTCGATGTATCTGCAGATTATCAAGTTTCTGAGAGCTTGAATTTTGGTATTCAAGGCATAGCCGTACTATCCAAATTAACACAAGGAGCACTTGATATTAATAGAAATTATCTAAGTCTTAGTCCAAGGATCAACTATACTGGGGAAAGCTTTTCAATAGAAGCAGGGGCGAACTTTGCAGGCGATGGTGACTCTGGTAATGGTATGTCGCTTTATCCTGTTATTGAAGGTAGCTTTAGGGTAAATACGGGCCTTAGAGTTTACGCTGGTTATAAAGGAGAATTGATGATGAACACTTTAGAATCCTCTATAGCGAGAAACCCTTTCTTGCAAGCCGGTATAGATATGAGAAATACTGAGAAGGAAAGTGACATCTACGGAGGTGTTGAAATTGACCTTTCAAAGGGACTCAGGTTGAATGCCGGAGGATCGCTCGCGTCACTTAATAACCTTCAGCTTTTTACAAACTCGGCCACCGATTCCTCGAGGTTCGAAATTCTCTATGACCCAGGCGTAGTAGAACGTTTAAATATATTTTCAGAAGTTAACTTTGAGCAATTGGGGCAAATAAGGTCTTCTCTAAGGTTTGACTTTTACGATTACAACATGAGTGCGTCAAGCCCTAATTTGGAGGAGGCTTGGCATCTACCCAGCTTTAAGACGGCTTTTAACAACACATTCTTTCCTTTGGAAAATTTGATTGTTACCGCAGATTTATATTATATGGGAGGACTTAATGCATGGAATGGTGAGACTGCTCAGAAATTTGAACTTGACGATATTGTGGATTTAAATTTGGGCGGACGGTACCAATTAAATCAACAATTTGGTGTATTTTTGCAATTGAACAATCTATTCGGCAGTGAATACCAGAGATATCTTAACTATCCATCGCGAGGTATTCAATTTTTAGGCGGAATCTCAGTTTCATTCTAATTTATTGGTTTCAGTACACCTCGTATAGTTTCGATATATTCGTACTTTATATATTCTAATTATCAACATTTAGCCTATGGCAGCAAAACAGAAGAACGACTCTTCGGACGAAAATAATAAGCCCAAGAAACCAGCTCGTAAGACTCCGGTCAAGAAAACCCCTGCAGCTAAGTCTAAGAGTACGCGTACAACCAAGAAACCTGCGGCAAAGAAACCGACAGCCAAAAAGCCTGTTGCAAGGAAGGCACCACCTAAAAAACAACCACCTGTGGTTGAAGATGATTTAGGTTTAGATGACATTAGTCTTGATGCAAAGGACGAAGCAGTAGTTCCTGTGGCAGAAGGTCAAAAGAAGTCATCCCCAGCCCCAAAGAAAACACCACCTGTTCAAGAGAAAACGGCATCTGCTCCCAAGCCAGAGGCAGCAACTGCTCCAACACCGCCTGTTGTTGACTCGGAGCCTCCAAAAGAGACACCGAAACAAGAGCAAAAACCTCCAACTCCTCAAAATAAAGACGAAGAGCGCAAGGGTGTCAGTCCGCTCTTGATTATCATAATAATACTAATATTGGCAGCTGCTGCTTACTTCTTATTCTTTTACGAACCCAAGGAACCAGAAGCGCCTGTTGAGCGAAAAATAGAAGCACCTGTTGTAGAGGAAAAACCGGAGCCTGAGCCAGAGCAAGTACAACCCGTACCGGAGCCTGAGCCAGAAGTAACTGCAGAATTAATTACAATTTCAGAGCCCAATGGACGTTTCTACGTTGTTGTGGGAAGCTTCTACGATGAAGACCTTGCGGAAGATAAAGGTAAGGCCATTGTACAGGCAGGAAATAGCGCATACCTACTAAAACCGACAGGAGATTTTGCACTCCATAGAGTAGGCATAAATGAAGGAAATAGTTGGTCTGAAGCAGTTAAAGGGCTGGATGACCTAAAGACTATTTACGGTGATAATATCTGGGTATTGAAATATTAAAATGACGTTGATTCAAAATTTAAGTGCTGCCGATACAACAAGCGTTGGGGCAAGTGACGATCAAGTATTGTTCTTTTTTGAGCTAATCCTAAAGGGTGGCTTTTGGTTAATCCCTATTGCAGGACTATCCATTGTTGCAATCTATATCTTCTTCGAAAGGCTTCGAAGTTTAAATAGAGCCTCTAAAACCCCTTTTGAATTTATGGATAAGATTAAGGACCTAGTGGGTAGCGGAGATGTAAATGGAGCTAAACTTTTATGTTCGCAAACTGATTCTCCCATCGCTAAAATGATTGAAAAAGGAATACACCGAATTGGAAGTCCCTTGAAGTCCATTGAGGCATCCATTGAAAATGTCGGTAAAATTGAAGTCTATAAACTAGAGAAGAATCTTTCTCTCTTAGCGACCACGGCTGGTGCTGCCCCTATGATTGGGTTCCTTGGGACTGTTTCGGGAATGATTCAGGCATTTATCTCCATAGCCCAAGAGGAAGGTTCGGTTAGCCCAAAATTACTGTCTACAGGTATCTATGAAGCCATGATTACTACCGCTGCCGGATTGGTCGTTGGTATTATTGCCTATTTAGGCTATAATTACTTGGTTTCCAAGGTGCAGAAGGCTATTCACTATATGGAATATACTTCAATCGATTTTATTGATTTACTTCAAGAGCCTCAATAATGGATATTAAATCAAAACATAAGGTTGATTCCGCATTTAGTATGTCCTCAATGACGGACATTGTGTTTCTGTTATTGATATTTTTTATGCTGACTTCATCCTTCATTACACCATCTGGATTACCAGTTGATTTACCATCCGCTGCCGCTACAAGTATCTCTTTGCAGAAAAATAGCGTTACAGTAGGTGAGGGTAATATTTTCTACGTTAACGATAAGGAAGTAACACTAGGGAATCTGGAGAACGAGTTGTCTAAAGTTATTTCTGAACCGGGTGGAACTGTAAGTCTTCATCTAGACAAAACCATTACAGCCGAAATCTTCGTTAAGGTTACAGGGATAATCGCCAAGTTAGAGCAAAAGACCAATTTGGTAGCTAAAGCTGAGTAACATGTCAGAGCAGGAAAAGAAAGATAAAAAGTTCAGTATTGTCATGACCGCAACGGTGCATGGGCTGATCATTATGCTTTTGGTTTTCCTAGTAGCCTGGCGTGCGCCAGATCCGCCAGTGGAGGAATACGGTATTGAGTTGAATTTTGGTTTTCAAGCGCAAGGTGGTGGTGACTTAGAGAGAGATGCTGAAGCGCAATTGGAGGAAACCGTAGAAGATACACCTCCAGACGCTGAAGTCGAAACAGAAGAAACTGAAACGCAAACGGAACCAACTGATCCAGTAGAAGAGGTGGTCGAAAAGGTAGTAGAGCCTGAACCTGAGGTTAAAGAAGAGGTAGTTCCTGCCAAGGTAGAGACTGAGAAAACACCTGAAACACCTCCGGTTGAAAAAGTCGTTGAAGATCCAATTACCACTAAAGAAGAGTCTGAGGTAAAAGTTGAAGAAGTAGTTCCTGTTAAAAAAGAAGAAGCCGAAGAGAAGCCTCCGGTAGAAGAGAAAAAAGAAGAAGTGAAACCGAAACCAGTACCTAAGCCCACGCTAGATGAGCGAGCTTTGATGGGAGGTAAAAAGAAAGAGTCAGACTCAAAAGATGCTGCTTCTAATAATCAAGGACTATATCCTGACAAGAAAGGAAATCAGGGAGATCCTGAAGGAAACAAGAAGACAGATGGCATCAACCCTGATGGTTCTGATATTGGTTCAGTCAGTTATAGCCTCGATGGTTGGAAATGGGAGAGACCACCAGCAGAAAAGGACGACTCACAAATTGACGGTATCATCCGATTTGGTATTAATGTGGACGACAGAGGTAAAGTACTCGAAGTATCTGTGCTTCCAGGAACCACAATCAGTGATAATACCATCGTAGAGTTTTATAAGAAACAGGTGCTCAAACTGAGTTTTATTCAAACCGATGGTTCAAAAGCACCTGCTCCAATTTCAAAAGGCGAAGTTACCTTTGTGATAAAGACCAACTAATTCGCCTTTCTGATTACTCCTGAGCCACTTATTCTACTGGTAATTTGAGGACTGCCTGTATATCTAACGATGCCAGCGCCTGAAATATCTACGTCCAATGTTTCTAATACCTCAGTCTGTACTTCGCCAGACCCAGAAATATTTACTGTTGTGCTTGAGGTCTGAAGTCCATACGCTTCGATTTTGCCTGCGCCAGTAATCTTCGTTGCTAACCCATTAGCAGTGCCGCAGACGTTAATGACACCTGCCCCCGTAATTTCTAGGAACAACTGATCTGCCTGTAAGCAACCTTCCGTAGAAATGCTTCCAGCTCCAGTAATACTTAGCTTTTCATAGCTTAAGGCCGAAACAAAGACTTCTAGTGTTCTAATATTTTTGAGGTTGTTATCAGTACTGATCCGAAGTGTGTTGCCGATAACATCCGTATCAATTACTGGTAAGATACTCGCGTGGGTACGAATTCTTAAAGTTTCGCCCGGATCGTCTGTAATGTAAACTTTGGCCGGTACACTCAAGGCTATTGCAGTGTAGCCTGTAAGTTCTCGTTCTTCATTGATGATTGATCCGTTGGCTTCTATGGCGTCATTATCGCAGCTGACGACAAAAAGTGTGGCTAATAATAGTCCAAAAAATGTGATTTTGCTTTTCATGATTTTGAGTTTTGTTGTTGTTCATTATCATGACGGTTCATAGATCAATCACACGTATCGCTCGATTGAAAATTCAAATAAGAGCAGTAAAAAATGAATGCTAAACTTATCTTCGCAGCATGAATTACCAAGAGACGCTTGACTTTCTTTTTCAAGCACTCCCCATGTATCAACGCGTAGGTAAAGCCGCCTTTAAAAAGGACTTGACCAATACACTAGCCTTATGTGATCACCTTGGTAATCCCCAAAACAAGTTTAAGAGTATTCATATCGCGGGTACTAACGGAAAAGGGAGTTCGTCTCATATGCTTGCTGCTGTACTGCAGGCCGCAGGTTATAAAGTTGGTCTATATACGTCACCACACCTGAAGAACTTCACAGAACGCATTAGAATAGATGGGAAAGAGATTTCGAGAGCCTCAGTTGTATCTTTTGTGGACAAACAGAAAGAACTCATTGAAAGCATAAAACCATCCTTCTTTGAAATGACAGTAGCAATGGCATTCGATCATTTCGCCAATGAGCAAGTTGATGTGGCCGTCATTGAAGTTGGTTTAGGTGGAAGACTTGATTCTACCAATGTAATCACTCCTGAGGTTTCATTAATTACCAATATCGGATATGATCATATGGACATGCTGGGAGATACGCTGCCCGAAATTGCTCGCGAGAAAGCAGGAATCATTAAGTCTTTCGTACCCGTGGTCATCAGTGAATATATTCCTGAGGTAAACTCAGTTTTTGATGCTGTGGCTAAAGCTTATGATGCACCACTTTATCATACAGACCAAGTAAGTGAAATTCCAACGACTGATCTTAAGGGGAATTATCAGTCAACGAATATCAAAGGAGTCATCAAAGTAGTCGAGGTATTACGAGGCATAGGTTGGAATATTGATGATAGTGCCTTGACTGATGGTTTAGCGAATGTTGTCAGTCTAACCGGCCTAAAAGGGCGTTGGCAAAAGCTGAATGATAGGCCTTTAACAATCTGTGATACAGGGCACAATAAAGAAGCATTTAAATATATCATTGATCAGATAGAAGGCCTGAAATTTAACAGAGTGCATATGGTCTTAGGCTTTGTGAATGACAAGAATGTTGAGGATTTGCTACGTATGATTCCGAAATCATTCGCTTTGACCTTTTGCCAGTCCAGTGTGCCGAGGGCTATGCCTTTAGATGTATTGAAAATGAAAGCACAATCGGTCGGCATAGAGGCCAAATACATGAAAGACGTAAACGAAGCAATTGCAGCTGTAAACACCCAAGCTGTAAAGGATGATTTGATATTCGTAGGAGGTAGTACATTTGTGGTAGCCGAAATAGACAATCTTTAAATATGCCGAGAGCCAAGCTAAAACGCTTCAGTGAAAATCAATCGCTGCCTAACTTGTTACAAGCGGGTAAAGAGGGTTTCAATGACTTAAAAGGAAACTGGCGTGCGCATCATTTTAAGAATGAGTTACCCATTACGGTCGAAATGGGTTGCGGCAAAGGCGAATATACCATTGGCTTAGCCAGAGAATTTAAGGATAGTAACTTTATTGGTGTAGATATTAAAGGCGATCGTTTGTGGACCGGTAGTAAACAGGCCATAGATGAGGGGCTAGGTCAGGTAGCTTTTCTAAGAACACTCATTCATAATATTGACGATTTCTTCGCTCCCGAAGAGATTGATGCCATTTGGATTACTTTTCCTGATCCCAGACCAAAGGACAGAGATATCAAAAGAAGACTCACATCACCTCGTTTTTTGGAGATGTATAAGACTATGCTGAAACCCGATGGCTGGGTGTTTTTTAAGACAGATAACACAGCACTCTTTGAATATACCTTAGAGGTGCTCAATGAGCGCAAGGACATTCTCGACTTACATTATACCGCTGATTTATATGCTTCAGAGTACGTAGATGATCATTATGGTATCAAGACCAACTTTGAACAAAAGTATCTGGACCTAGGCGAGAAAATCAAATACCTAAAATTCAAGTTCACCAAATGAAAACCCAAGAACTCTTCGGAAAACAAGTCAATTGGTTGACAGCACTCTATTTTGTCAGCTTTGGAATGCTCTTGGTCTTGACTGCACACGGAGATGTTGTGCTCTGGTTTAATGAAAGGCATACACCTTTCTGGGACACTTTCTTTAAATATTGGACCTATCTAGGCGATGGTGTATTGCTTGGCATTTTAGGCTTGGTGCTACTCTTTACGCATTACTATAAGTTCTTGACATTTCTTATAGCCGTTGCCTTGCAAACAGTCTTTGTGCACATCTTTAAGCAGTGGCTATCAGCAGGAGAGCCTAGACCTAAAACTTTCTTTGCGGATCAAATTGACACACTCAACTTTGTTGAAGGAGTTACCGTCAGGGGCTATGACAGCTTTCCTTCAGGCCATACGGCATCTGGCTTTGTGCTTTTCTTCTTTTTAATAGTCCTGATTGAGAACAAAGCTCTAAAGTTGATTTGCTTTGTTACTGCCGTTTTGGTGGGGCTATCTAGGATTTATCTACTCCAACATTTCGCTAGAGATGTATATGTGGGTAGTCTGTTTGGTGTGTTGGCCGTGGTGTTTGCTTTATACTTGATGAGAAATCAAGTGGATAATCCTAAACTGCAGAAAGGTCTTTTAAAGCGTTAGTCTACTTTTTCGTCTTATCCCACATCATTAAAAGCGATGTTGGGTTTTCAAATAGGTCTCATTCTTCTGATACATGGATTACTCTAGGTAGCTCTTTAATAGCTTCTTCTTGGAACATGCTTAGGCTAATGTTTTAAATTCAACTGTACCATACCAAAGGGGAGCTTGAAATAAGCATGTAGGTATAGAGAAAACAAGGGTTTAAAATTTAAGACAAAACACATAATATAGAATGTGATTTAATCATGAAATAATTACCCTAATCCATACTATATATTTTCACTCTGATTTTTTTGATAAATAAATCAAAGTAAATATCTTTAAGTATTAAGTCACATACAAACCATTTAACTTAAAAATATCATTATGAAAGTATTACTATCTAAATTTTCGAGAGGGGCCATCTATCTGTTTACTCTGAAGTTAAGTTTACTATTAATTATTTTCACTGTAGCTTCTTGCCAACAAGAAGATGATGTCCCTGAACAGGAAAACCTCGAAGCGATTACTGAATTTTCTGACTTTGTAAAGAATGGATTTAGTAATAATATGATTAGGTCTGAAGCCAATTTAGAAAATGCCGCATTGACTGAAGAAAGTGCTAAAGTTATGCTCGAATCCATGTCAGAAATGTCTATGGAATTCCTAATCAAATTAGGTTTTGAAGAGAACGAGATAAATGAAGAGCTTGGTGGTATGGATAGTCCACAGACCATGGCCGTTGCCTTATTGCTTTTAGACGAGTTAAGTAAATCTCAGGCTATAACAAAAAACCATTTTGATGTCAGTTCGTTATTATTTTTTCAAGCTCAAGCTTATCCTGGAGACGTGCTTCCCTGTTTAGGAGAGGCCTTTGGTTTTGCTGCTGTTGGCTATATTTTAAGTGAAGGTATAGAAGCAGCTATAGAACATTATGGAACAAAAGGTTTAATGAAGGTTTTAGGAAAAGCAGCTGGGAGAACTCTCGGCTGGGTTGGAGCTGCTCTTGCAGCCTATGAGTTTGCACAATGTTTAAGGCATTAATATGGATTCACATTATATAGTTTACCTCATAGTATCGTTGCTATTGATTGAGATTCTCAATTACGTTTTAGCTAAAAGAGTTGTTGTTAATTCTAATGACAAAAGCTACAGTTTACAACAGTCAATAGTTAGAGTTATTAGAAAGACCGTAATTACAGTAGCAGCTATAGGAATATCTTATTGGTTAATCTTCGAAATTTTCTAGATTCACATTTCCTAGTTGAGGTGGAGTGTTTCCTCCAATTTGAAGGATTCAGATGAGTTATCCCATACTACTCTCCATTTCAGCTAGGAAAGATTCTGTTAAAAAAGGATGCTTTGAATTCTTCATTTTAACTGCATAAAATCAAATTTAGGCTACTATACGATTCTAATTCTAGAGTATATATAGTTTGATTTCTGTAACCATTAGATTTAATGTTCAGCGAAAATATCATGTAACCTATCAAGGTCTGTATGTTCTCTAAAATTCCTTTTGAAAAGAGAACTTACTTTGGTGACTAGTTAATTGAAAAAGTTTCAGTTAAAGTTCACTCTTATCTTTAGCCCTCAGAGAATAAAATAAGAACAAGAGCGATAAGAGAGTACGGACTATTTATAAACAACCTCTTCCTTCGTTTTATCCCACATCATTAAAAGCGATGTTGGGTTTTCAAATAGATCGCGTGCTTCAGCTACGTAAATCACGCTAGGTAGCTCCTCAAGGTCTTTGCGGTATTCTGTTCTGGAAATGATATAACCTTTTTCGTGCTGAAGCATAGCCTTCTGAATATCAGCTAAGTCTACATAGCGTGTGATTTCACGTTGAAGTTCAAAGACAAATGCCGCATTGAGCCGTTGGTATGCGATCACTTTTGCAGATGTATCCATTTGAGGCACTAGTTTCCTCACAGGGTTCTGAGCATCTACTTTCGGAAAAATCAGATAGAAGAAGAGAATGATCACCACTATCCAAGCGGATATATTTATTCTAAGCACCGCTTCGATATTTCTCTTGGCAAAAGCATAAAACAGGATGAGCACTCCGGCTATACTCAAAACGACAAAGTAGAAACTCAAATCCGTGAGATGTGAGATGGTTTTATCGCCTTTTAACCCAAAGTATATCCCAACTGGGAAGCCTATCAACAAAACGGCATAAGCTATAAGTCCGATACGGTTTCCTAGGCTATTGAGCCAAGTCGCCTTTATTTGACTGACATAAACACCCACTAGCACCGCCAAGAGCGGATAAGCCGGTACAGTATAGTTAGGTAGCTTGGTGCTTGACGAAGCAAAGAAGATGAGTATAGTGGCCACTGCTAACCCGCAATAGAGGAGTACTTCATTTTTTCGCTCCTTGAAAGCATATTTCAACGATTGAAAAACAAAAGGCAAAAAAGTAAGCATACCTAATATAAATACGAAAGCGAATGTTAGTAGAAACAAACCCTCATGACCTTCCATCGCATCAGAATAGCGAGATAAGTTATGTTTAAAGAAGAAATCTTCGGTCCATGCCCCATTTGTAGCTTTATGTACTTGCCAGTACCAAGGGAAGGCAACCAGCAGCGAAATTAGAATACCACCAAAAGGTTGCAGCCTCCAGATAGTCTTCCATTTAAGGTCTCTATTGAAGATAAGAAAAGCCAAAGCTGTAAGACCGGGTAGGGCCAATGCAATAGGACCTTTCGTTAACAAACCACAGCCAATAGCGAAGTAGTAGGAGAGTAATTGCCACTTACTATTGGTCTTATAAGCTTCATAAAAGGAGAAGAAAGCCCAAGTAGTGAAGAATACCAGATATGGATCTGGCACCGACATATGGAACTGCAAGTTGAAATGAATGGAAGCGATTAGTACCAAAGCGCTATTAATGGCTGCCTTTTCGCTGAAATTCTTTCTAACAAAGAGAAAGGTAATCAGAATGGTCATTATCCCGATTAAGGAAGAAAAGAAGCGCGCTCCGAAAGCATTTACACCGAACAGCTGATAGCCTGCTGCCATAAAGAAGTAATGCAATGAGGGTTTGTCCGTCCTTAATTCACCATTATAATAAGGAGTTACGTAATCTCCCGAAGCAAACATGGCACGAGCGGCTTCTGCGTTTTTAGCCTCGTCAAGCGCGTAGACATCTAGGCCACCAATATTGGCGAATGATACGGCAAAAGCCAATGCAAGAATAATAGCAAGGGAAAGGTGCTTACTCATGGAAGGGCAAAGCTACACGAAATGCGCTTTATTAGGTATTTGAGGTAGAACTCTTTTACTTTGCAACTTCAAATTTTCACTATGAAGCTATCCGTTGTTGTAACTGTTTACAACGAAGAAGATAATGTAATTCCGCTCTGTCAAAAGGAGTATGAGGCCCTAGAAGGAATTGACTACGAATTGATTTTAGTTGATGATGGTTCTACCGATAAGACCATCGAAAATGCTAAGTCTATTGCGAATGACCGTACCAAACTCTTAATCTTTAATAAGAACTATGGGCAAAGCACAGCCATGTCTGCAGGAATCGATGCTGCTCAAGGGGAGTACATCGTTACGATGGATGGTGATTTGCAAAATGACCCGATTGATATTCCTAAAATGATGCACAAGCTAGAGGAGTCTGGATTGGACGTTGTAGCGGGTGTAAGAGCCAATCGTAAGGATGGCTTCGTTTTAAGGAAGTTTCCGAGTAAAATCGCTAATTGGATTATCAGAAACACAACTGATGTCAAGTTGAGTGATTACGGTTGTTCGTTAAGAATCTATAAGAGAGACATCGCTAAGAACCTAGGGTTGTATGGTGAATTACATCGCTTTATCCCAGTTTTAGCGAAGCTTCAAGGAGCTAAAATGACAGAGGTGGATGTCAACCACCACGCGAGAATTCACGGAGAATCGAAATACGGTATCAACCGAACCTTTAAGGTAATGGCTGATTTAATTTTGATGATCTTTTTTCAGAAGTATTTCAGAAGACCAATGCATCTTTTTGGAGGCTTGGGTATCATCACCTTCGGTATTGGGTTTCTAATGGACTTATACTTGGTGATTTACAAGTTTGTAACGGGAGAAGATATCTGGGGTAGACCCTTATTGCTTTTAGGGAGCATACTCATACTCGCTGGTATTCAGTTCATTACCGTAGGGATTATCGCTGAGCTAATGATGAGGACCTATTATGAGTCCCAGAACAAGACTGTGTATCGATTGAAAGAAACCTACATTGGACAAGCAAAGGCTTAAGCGCTGGGCTAAACTCATCAGTCAAATTGTTATCGCTGTTATCGCGATCTATTTCGTACTTCAAGAGATTGACGTTGACGAACTAAAAGCAAGTCTTCTCAGTGCCAGAATAGGCCCACTGATTATCGCTTTTTTAGCTTTCAATGCTTCCAAAATGCTTAGTGCTTTCAGACTGAACTATTTCTTTCGGGCCTTAGGCCTAAAACTTTCTGAAGAATTTAACCTGAAGCTGTATTATCTAGGCATGCTGTATAACCAGTTCTTGCCAGGTGGTATCGGTGGCGATGGTTACAAAGTTTACTTACTCAATAAAAGCTATAAAGCACCACTCAAAGGCCTTATTGCTGCAACATTGCTAGATAGAGTCAGTGGAGTAGTTGCATTGGGCTTTCTGGCCGCTGGCTTAGGCTTGTTAGGTTCTGCGTACGGAGCGCTTGAGGGCTATGGGTTTTTACTTTGGATAGCTCTAATCGTAGCATATCCGGCATATTACCTTTTGGTCAACGTGTTTTTCAAAACTTTTAAGAAGGTAAATCACATTACCAATTTACAGGCCATCGGGGTACAAACACTCCAAATTATCTGTGCTTTCTTTATTCTCAAAGCACTCAATGTAGATACTGGTTTCATTGACTACTTCACGCTTTTCTTGGTGTCTTCCGTATTAGCGGCATTGCCAGTGTCATTACCTGGGGGCTTAGGTGTCAGGGAATTGACCTTTACTGTTGGTCATGAAGTCTTTGGATTAGATCAAACCGCAGCGGTGGCCTTGGCTTCCTTGTTCTTTCTGATAACGTTGATTAGTTCTTTAATTGGGATTATTTACCTGAAACTTGGTAAACAAGTACCTATTTCCGATGCCACCACGCCCACAGCAGCAGAATAGGGTGAACTACTAAAAGCCTTATCCACATCACCCAAACATCAACGCAAAGCCCTTCGTGAACGCAACCACCTACTTCAATGAAGTAAATGTGGGAGGGAAGAAAGGCAATCAGCATCGCGATAATTAAATAGCTACTGATCTTACGAGTAGACTTGAATATGAGCCCAATGGCCAAAAGAATTTCCGCCACACCGCTAATGACGTTGATTGTCTTAGGCCATGGTAAATAACTGGGCACTAGAGGATAGTAGAATTCGGGATCAATGAAGTGATTGGCTCCAGCAAACAGATAGAACCCAACCATTATAAAAAAAGAAACAGACTTGAACTGCCTGTTTAATTTAGATTTCATACTTGGTTAACAAGAAAACACCCAATATGTTAGGTGCCCGTTTGATCAATAATTTAAGACTGTGACTGTGCCTTTACCAATCTCAGTAACGCTTACAATGTAGATTTTACTGTAATCATCCTCAGAGAGCTGTTTGAACTTGTCTTCTCCAATGAGCGCATTTACCACGTTGGGTGTCGTATTTGAGTGTCCAGAGATCATAATAGTTTTCCCTTTGAATTTCTTCATGATATCTTCCAAAAAGGCAGCGCTACGCGGATCATAGGTGTTTACTTCTAGTCCTTTTGCATCCGCAATCGGCTGTACAGTGCTTTTGGTGCGCTTGTAAGGAGACGAATACAGTGCTGCAATATCGGCCTGTTGTAACATCGCGTTGAGCGATTCGGCTCTTTTAACCCCTTCTTCAGACAGACTTGGGTCTCTCGGATCATCCTTAGATTTTTCCGCATGACGCACTAATATGAATGTGGTCACATCAGTTTGTGCACTAACTTCTAAGGATACCAGCGAGATAAAAAGGAGGAGAGCAATTCGTTTCATAGTGTAGGGTTATAAAAGGAAGGTAAGCAGATAAGCCTTTATATGTCTGCTAACACCTTAAGTTTTATAGGAATGGCAAGAATGCACAATTAAGCGAGGTCATCGATTTCTAGTAATTCCAATATATCAGCCAATGTATCAAAGTCCTTATAACCTGGTCTAATTTCAGTTCCACCTTCTAAAACGATTCCTTTCGGTTTCGCTTGATCTAAAATAGTACGCACATTATTCGCATCGAATCCATCGGTGATCAAAACGGGCAGCTCACTTTGAACCTCCGCGTTTACACCTACATCTAACAGCATATAGGACAGCCTCCCTTTTGACAGTGCCCAAGCTTCTTCAGCCATTGCCGCATTTGTTGCAACAAAGCTCACACTTAGACCAGTGCTCAGCGCAGCCTCAACTTGTCCCAGATTTTCTATTTGAATACCGTTTAGTGCATACCCATCGATTGCCTTCGACACATTTGTAGCCTCATCAGTAATTTCGCCTACAAAGCCTACACCAGATAACCAGTCGGCCAATTCTTTAAATTTGGCTGGGTCCGTATAATTAGAATGGTTTTCTTCAATGTTAAACCCAAGTTCATTCACTTCCATGCCGGCACAATACCGCGCATCACTTAGGTTGTTAATTCCGTTTACTCTTACAAAAGTCCTTAATGCCATGCTAATATAATCGTGGTTTTGCTGCAAATTAAGCCAATAAAATCTAGAATTGACAAGTATCAGCTGTGATGATCGTTTTGAATATTTGAGGTTATTGACACGAGAGATTAGGGTCTTTGATCACATGCTTGTAATCTTATAGATGATAGTCATATGTCAATATGCGAAGATTAGTAGATTAACGTTTACTAAACATCACCTAAACCTGTTAATTTTACCGAAATGCGCATGAGGTTTGAATATCTTTTCTTGGTACTACTCATTGTTGTTTCCTCTTGTGGAAATTCTAACATAGAAGATGCAGAGCCCCCTCTTGATCCTGATTTGGGTAAGTCTTACTTTTTTCTGGCCCCGAATAAATATCGTGAGTATGATGTTTATGAAATCAGATACTTAGCAGTAGACATCAGTGATACCCTTGAATATCAGCTTAGAGAAGAGGTGAGGGAAGAATTTACAGTGAGCGGTATATCTTCACGACTTATTCATAGGTTAATCAGGGATAATAGCGATCAACCTTGGTCACTCGATTCAGTGTGGTCGGCACGCGTTGAACGCGAAAGAGCAGTGTCAGTTGAAAACAATCTCCCATTACAAAAAATGGTGTTTCCTGTGGATACGACTAGAAGATGGGATCGAAACCTCTTTAATAGCAAAGCGTCACTTGTCCAAAAATACTTGACCTTCAACCAACCCTTTACACAAGGGTTTAATACATTTCTGAATGCCACCGTAATAGAGGTGAGTAATGAACGAAGTCAAAATCCAGATGGAATTGATGTTACCTTTCGAGATTTAAGAACTGAGGTATATGCCGATAGTATCGGCCTAGTGAGAAAGGAATATGAACAATTAAAGTTCTGTACTGTAGGTCCTTGTGCTTTGCAAGAAATTGTTCAATCTGGGCGTTACTATAGGGAAACACTCATAGCGCACGGATTTTTAGATGAAACAGGTAGCTAGCGTCTTATTTCTTTTTTTTACCCTCTTAGCGAGTGCGCAGGCACAAGACCGCTATATGGTCTTTTTTAAGGACAAGACGAGTAGCAACTTTTCTATCGATAGACCACAAGACTTTCTTTCCCAGCGCTCATTACTTAGGCGTTCAAAGAATGACGTTCCCGTAACGGAAGAAGACCTCCCCGTGAATCAATCTTACATTAATCAAGTAGCTCAAGTCGGAGCCGAAACCTACTTTCAAACCAAATGGATGAATGGTGTATTGGTTCAAATGGAGACAAGCTTGGTTAGTCAAGTTGAAGCACTTGAGGTGGTAGATCGTGTAGAATATGTAGCACCTGGAAGTTTGTTAATACGGTCTGCTGGTGTACGATCAGAACTTGATGAAAGTCCCATTCCGCCTTCTTTAATTAGTCAAAGCCAGTATGTAATGCTTGAACTTGACCTAATGCATCAAGCAGGTTTTTTTGGTGAAGGTGTATTATTAGGTGTTTTTGATGATGGCTTTAACAACTACAACAGTTTGTCTCCCTTTGAGCACTTGCTGCTCAATGAACAGATTGTTGCTACACAGGACTTTACAAAGAATATTGAAAGTGTTGACAATGCTTTCGATCATGGCCTGAGGGCTTTTTCACTAATCGCTGCTGATGATCAAAATATCATTGGAGGAGCTCCGAGGGCTGAATATTTTTTGGCTGTAACAGAAGCCAGTGGTGAGTTTAGGATTGAAGAATATAACTGGCTCTTTGCAGCAGAAAGAGCCGATAGCATAGGTGTAGACATAATTACTTCGTCTTTGGGTTACAGTGATTTTCAAGATGATAGTATGGATTACACTGTTCAAGACATGGACGGTCAAACCACTGTAGTGACGAGAGCTGCGAACATGGCAGCGTTACGGGGAATAGTGGTGGTAACAAGCGCAGGAAATACCGGAGGTGGTACCTGGGGTATTATCACCGCGCCTGCAGACAGTGAAAGTGTGATTGCAGTGGGCGCAGTAGACAGTGATCAAATATTAGCAGGGTTTAGTGCTCTGGGCCCTTCAGCGGACGGTAGAATAAAACCTGATGTTGTAGCGCAAGGAGTTGCCAATCCCGTGTTAAGAGCTACAGGAAACATAGCCTTTCAAAACGGCACTTCATTTTCAGCACCTTTAATCGCGAGCCTCGCTGCTGGCTTAATAGAAGCTTTTCCTGATATGCGTGCAGACAGGATTAGGGAGATTATAAGAACATCTGGCGATAGAGCTGATAGTCCAGATAATAGTTTTGGTTATGGTATACCGGGTTTTATCAAGGCCTCGAGAATTGCAAACGAAACTTTGGTACCCGTTGCGGATGGTATAGCCACATATCCAAATCCTTCGGCACTACCTTATTTCAATTTGTCTTTTCCAGAAGAGTATATTGGTCAATCCATTTATGCTGAATTGATGACTAATAAAGGAGAGTTGGTTGAATCGTTTCGGTTTACACCCGGCCTTTTTCAAAATACTCTGACAGTTGATATGTCAAAAGTAAAATCCGGTTTGCTCTTATTAAAACTGGTAACTCCAGGAGGAATAGTCACCAAAAAGATCATAAAGGTGGACTAGCGATATGAGTCAATATTGACTTATATTTGAATATGAATACGCCTATTATCGCTCCCTCAATCTTAGCAGCTGATTTCGCCAACCTTCAGCATGATGTTGAAATGTTGAATCAAAGCCAAGCGGACTGGATTCATATTGACATCATGGACGGTGTGTTTGTCCCTAATATTTCTTTTGGAATCCCTGTTTGTGAAGCCATTAATGAGCACGCTAAAAAACCTTTGGATGTTCATCTAATGATTGAAAAGCCAGAGAAGTACCTGAAAGCATTCAGAGATGCAGGTGCTGCGAATATTACTGTTCATTATGAAGCTTGTAATCATTTGCATAGAACGCTTCAGGAGATCAAATTAATGGATTGTAGGGCAGGACTGGCTATCAATCCGCATACCAACGTGCAGTTACTGGAAGATACCATTTCGGATATTGATTTAGTATGTATTATGTCTGTCAACCCAGGCTTTGGTGGACAAAAGTTCATTGAGAACACTTATAAAAAGGTAAGACAACTCAAAGAGATTATTGCCGAAAATAATGCGCATACACAAATAGAAATCGATGGAGGAGTTAACATTCACAACGCTCCAAAACTAATGGAAGCGGGTGCTGACGTTTTGGTGGCCGGTAGTTTTGTCTTTAAGTCAGTAGACCCACAAGAAACTATTCAAGAGCTTAAAGCTATCTAGAGAAAGATGCGGATAATAGGGCTGTTCGTTACCTTTTTTATCCTGAGTTTATCGGGGTACTCATTGCGACTAGAGGTAAGAGGTGCTTTGCTTCTTTCGGCACTAAAAGGAGACGTGTAGATTCTTCGGCTTCGCCTGTGTGTCGATAGGCAGGCTCAGAATAGTAAGGGGTGAAGAAATAACGTTCTGATAGTAATTTGCCTTAAGCATTCAATTTTTCAGCAAGGGCAGCAACGGTTTTTTTACTGTTACCAACAAAAATATCACCGTCCACCACAAAAACAGGTCGCTTCAAAAAAGTATACTCTTCGAGTAAGTAAGCTCTAAAATCGCTTTCTGAGAGGTCCTTTTCATTCAGCCCTAGCGACCGATACTTCCGTGCGACTTTACTGAATAGTCCTTCGTAGCTTCCGGCTAATTGATACAATTCTTCTAGTTGCGAGGCCGTAAGGGACTCTTTTTTTATGTCTTGCTGAAGGAAGCCCTCAAGATTGAGGTCTTTCATAATGCGATGACAAGTGTCGCAGGTAGAGAGAAAGTAGACTTTACGCATAGTTTAATAATGTTTGGCAGATAACACTGATTACATAAAATTATAAGCTTTCTCAGAGAAATGGCAGATTTTAGCTTGTATGTTTTCTACAAATCCTTTTTTTTGTATCCTGTTAAAAACAGAAATAAACTACTAACCTATATTGAAGAGGGTCTAACTAACTTTCTTACAAACTAAAAATTAAATTGAGATGATGAGATTAACGAAGGCCGTTTTGGCAACAGTAATGCTAGTGTTCGTGGGAGTAAATGCCGCTAATGCACAAAACTTCACTGATGAGGACGTGATGGATTATGCAGTAATTTTGATGGCACAAAAATCTATTACGGATAAAATCACTCCTGCCGTAGAAGAGTATATTGCCAAGCAAGATGGAATTGACAACAATCGGTTTGCTGAATTAGATGCTATTGCTAACGGTGATGCAAGCAAACTACCTAACGGTACGCCAACTGAGCAATTCGAGCGTACTTTCTACAAAACGATGCAAGATAGAGTTGTCGCTAAGAAGAAGAAAGCAGCACAGACTGTAGTAAGTCAGTTGGCAACGCACGGTTTAGGAGCCAAGAAATATAACGCCATCAAAAAAGCATATAAGAACGATAGCGCCTTAAAAGCTAAAGTTGATGGAATTATGGCTGGAATGAGCGCAGAATAGAACTTAATCAACCTTAATATACTAATACCGAGAGGCTGCTTTTTAGCAGTCTTTTTTTATGCCTTCCATAATAAATGGTTTAGTTTGCCTTTAATAAAGAAAACCTTCACACTTGTCGAAAAATAAATCCATTCTACTGCTCATTACCCTTATGCTTTGCCTAGGGCATCAAGCAGAGGCGCAGTTGTTCAAAAGGAAGAAGAAAAGGACGAATGTTTCTGGCTTGGTTGTGGAAGAGGCACCCGACCTAGAAAAGCAAGAGCGCCAATTGCAAAGGCGTCTGGTCAATCCCATCCGTAAAACCCTGAACCGATTTAATTTCAGCGTTGAAAAAGGCTTTGGATACTTTAGCTATCAAAATCCATTAACAGATGTTTCCGTCATCAGAGAGCCTACTGGTGAGCTTTTATACATTGTACCGCTCAATGAAGAACAAGGCCTCACATCGCCAATAAATGGGTATAGTAACTGGTTTAATGACTTGGCACCTGCGGGTATTGAACGCATAGACGATGATAGTCATATCGTAAGAACAGACACCACGGACTTCCTTTATAAAAACAATGGTCGTATCAATCCACTAACCTTTCGGTTTTCACTCAGTTTAAAGAAACTTGATAAGGGACATTATGAACGCACCAAAGAGAAGATTTATTTAGACGATGACTTAATGAGAATAGGTGGGGGGATTGGCTTTGGTGCTTTTAACTTTAGGAACCAAGCATCCACACAAACGATTAGTACTGACCTGAGAAGTTTCACGCTTCCAACTACCAAATTGTCTACCACCAAGCTTTTTGCCTCTTTAAGTTACAATCTCTACACTTTAGGAGATTATTCAATCCATGCGGATGTACTCGGAGGAGTTTGGAAAATAAAAGCCAAGCAGGCAAATCAGGAAGTGATAGATTACGATCCTTTTTTCAATTTCGGTGTGATGTTTCAAATGAAGTTTTCGAAGTATTTTAAGGGCTATATCCGCCCATCCTTTGAATTAAGAAGTTATACAGTATCTAACGACTTGGTGAATGTTCAGCATAAGTTCTCCGTCTTTAGTATCGATATAGGTTTACTTTTCAAATACCCGATCTATCCACGCAATAAATACAAGGCAGATCAGGTACAAATGGAGCATATTTTTAACAATAAGATTTATCGTGGAAGACCTTTTTACCGCAAGCAAAACCCACGTTTTGGTCAGAATAGAATTAGAAGAAAACCTAATGGCTAAGCATTCGCCAGTGCTCACAAAAAATAGGTCGAAAATTGGCAATTAAAGCCTCCGAAATCGAGGCATAAAACGGAATATTTTTGGTATCTTGCTGCCTTATTCAAAGCATACTTTTTAAGTAGTTTATGGCAGAAGGAGATAAGGAAACAATCATCCCGATTAACATAGAAGATGAAATGCGGGGAGCTTACATCGACTATTCAATGTCGGTGATCATTTCAAGAGCACTTCCGGACGTAAGAGATGGCTTAAAACCTGTTCATAGAAGGGTTTTATATGGCATGCTCGATCTAGGCGTCAACTGGAACAAATCCTATAAAAAATCAGCAAGAATCGTAGGAGAGGTGTTAGGTAAATACCACCCTCACGGAGATTCATCGGTATACGACACCATGGTGCGTATGGCCCAAGAGTGGTCTTTGCGCTATCCATTAGTTGACGGCCAAGGTAACTTTGGTTCTGTCGATGGTGATTCGCCCGCAGCAATGCGATATACTGAAGCACGATTACGTAGGATAGCTGAAGAATTATTGAATGACATCAACAAAGACACTGTTGACTTTCAGTTCAACTTTGATGATTCGCTAAAAGAGCCAACAGTATTACCGGCCAAGCTTCCAAACCTACTATTAAATGGTAGTTCAGGTATTGCGGTAGGTATGGCCACCAATATGGCCCCTCACAACCTCAACGAGGTTGTTGATGGCATCACAGCATACATTGATAACAAAGACATTGATGTAACCGAGCTTATGCAGCATGTGACTGCACCAGACTTTCCAACAGGAGGTACTATCTATGGTTACACGGGCGTAAAAGCAGCCTTAGAAACGGGTAGAGGTAGAGTAGTACTACGTGCCAAGGCTGATATCGAAACCACTAAGACAGGTAGGGAGCAGATCATTGTGACTGAAATACCATACCAGGTCAACAAAGCAAGCATGATCGAGAAGACGGCTGCTTTGGTGAACGAAAAGAAAATCGAAGGAATATCTGACCTTAGAGATGAATCAGATAGAAACGGAATGCGCATTGTCTATGAGCTCAAAAAAGACGCCATAGGGAATGTAGTGCTCAACAACCTATATAAATACACGCAGCTTCAATCTTCCTTTAGTGTTAATAATGTAGCACTTGTAAAAGGTAGGCCTTATACACTCCACCTCAAGGACTTAATCGTTCACTTTGTTGATCACAGACATGAAGTAGTTGTCAGAAGAACTCAGTACGAACTGAACGAAGCTGAGAAAAGGGCTCATATCCTAGAAGGCTACTTGATAGCCCTAGATAACTTAGATGAAGTGATCAATTTGATCAGAAGCTCGCGTGATCCTGAGTTGGCGAAGGCTGGCTTGATGGAGAAATTTGAGCTGAGTGATATTCAGGCGAAAGCCATTTTGGAGATGCGACTGCAGAGACTGACAGGTCTTGAAAGAGAAAAGATCCAAAAGGAATATGATGAGATCATGTTGTTGATTGCTCATTTGAAGGAGATTCTTGAAAAAGAAGAGCTTCGTATGGAGATCATCAAGAATGAGTTGCTTGACATCAAAGAACGATACGGTGACGAACGTAGAACGGATATTATTCATTCTGCGGAGGATTTCACTACAGAAGACATGATCCCAAATGAAGAGATGTTAATTACCATTTCTCACGAAGGCTATGTCAAAAGAACATTACTGTCAGAGTACAGAACGCAAGGTAGAGGTGGAGTTGGTTCTAAAGGGGCTGGATCTAAGACAGACGACTTTACAGAGCATATATTTGTCGGCATGACGCATAACTACCTGCTCATTTTTACTGAGTACGGTAAAGTATTCTGGAAGAAAGTTTGGGAGCTGCCTGAAGGAGGGAAGACATCAAAAGGTCGTCCTGTTCAAAACCTGATTAATATAGAACCAGGTGATAAAATACGAGCTGTCATTAACGTAGCCGACCTCAAAGACGAAGACTATATTAACAATAACTACGTAGTGATGTGTACTGAAAAAGGTACCATCAAAAAGACTACGCTAGAAGCTTATTCTCGTCCAAGAACGAACGGAATCAACGCTATTACCATTAATGAAGGTGATCGTTTGCTTGAAATAAAGCTTACGGATGGTAACAATCACATCATCATTGGTAAGCGATCTGGTAAGGTGGTTCACTTCCATGAAACGCAGACCAGAGCGATGGGCCGTACTGCTGCGGGAGTAAGGGGAGTTACCCTAGAATCACCCGAGGATAAAGTAATTGGCATGGTATGTGTGTCTAGGGAGGATGCAAACCTGTTAGTCGTATCAGAAAAAGGCTACGGTAAGCGCTCTCCAATAGATGATTACCGCATTACCAAGCGGGGTGGTAAGGGTGTAAAAACCATTAACATTACCGAGAAAACTGGTAACTTAGTTGCGATAAAAGAGGTAATCGATACCGATGACTTAATGATTATTAACAAATCAGGGATCACAATCCGTATTTCGGTGAGTGGTCTGAGAGTTATGGGACGAGCAACTCAGGGCGTTAAAGTCATAAGATTAAACGAAGGAGATGAAATATCTTCTGTAGAAAAGATCGAATTGATTGAAGGCGCTGAAGACGAGGTAATTACTACTGAAGAAGGAGAGACTAATACTTCGGAAAACACGGCTGGTGCTTCTGAAGAAAATGACAATAAAGAATAATAAATTTAGACTTAACTAGAATTACGATAATCATGAAAAAGTTATTTTTCACAGCTGCACTTTCTTTACTGGCAATGGGGGTATTCGCCCAAAAGAAAGTATTGAAAAGTGCTGAAAAGGCCTTTAAGAAAGGTGCTTATGAAGAAGCTGTTGCACTTGCAAAACAAGCTTCAGAAAATCCAGAAACGGCTAGCAATCCAGACGTTTACATATTATTAGGTAAAGTAAGTCTGCAAGAGTTTGCGAATAGTGATTTCGCTGACTTAGATGAAGCTAGAGCGAGTATGGGTTATTTTAATCAGGCTTTAGGGTTCTCTGATGAGAACGAAAAAGAAGATATTTTAGCAAAACCATTCTTCCTTCCTGGCGAAGAGAAAAAGCCAATTAAGGAAAGAAAGCTAGCCGCTGGTGGCGATATGATGGGCTTGCTAGAGTTCTACATTGCTGAAGAAGGCAACAAAGCGCTAGATGGAGAAGACTATGAAAAGGCTTATCCACTCATGGAATTGACTTACATGTTAGACTCTACTATTATCGAAAGGGCATTTTTCACGGCATATTCTGCGGAACAAGCTGAAAACCAAGAAGTTGCTCTTAAGTACTTCAAAAAAGTGCTCGGATATGATCAAGAGTATGCCAATAAGTCTTATGCCTACAGTCAGGTGATTTCTTATAGCATTGACAAAAAGGATTACGACACAGCCCTTGAGATGATTCGTGAAGCCAAAGTGGTATACCCGGAGGAGAAACTTTTTGCAGACTGGGAAGTAGAAGTTTTACTTCAAGCCGATAAGATGGATGAAGCTTTGAAGAACCTTGAAGCAATAATTGCTGCAGGTAATGGAAACAAGCAGACATATTATACGCTTTCGTTTCTTTACTTAAGGAATGATAACTGGGAAAAAGCTATTGAATTATCGAGAAAAGCGATAGAGCTTGACGCTAACTATATTGACGCTTACTACGTATTGGGAACGGGTATTTTCAATCAAGGGGCAGACATCACCACAGAGGCGAATGCCGAAGTGGATGATGAGGCTAAGTACAAAGCTTTAAAAGAAAAGTCTTTAGAAAAGTTTAGAGAGGCCATGCCAATCTTCGAAAGACTCATAGCAGACAATGACAAGGATGTATTCTACTTACGTCCATTGAGTACTATCTACGATCAGTTAAGCATGGATGATAAGAGAGATGAGATCCTAGCTAAGCTAGACGCAATAGAAGGTAATTAATCAAAAGTATTAAGGGAGGAGAGATCTTCCCTTTCTTTCTATGTTTTGTATTTTACATAATATAAATTATATAACAAAGCTATACTTTATTGCTGGTGCGCTGTTTGGCGATTAGCGTACCGCTTGATTATATAATGATATTATGTTAACCAGCAAAGCTGGACTATGACGTGCACGTTTCTGATTGATGTTCTTTTAGATTCTACTTCTAATCACAGTGTTATATAATTAGACGTTATTTTAAGTAGCCGCTCGGCCAGCGCACAAACCCTGCGCTCTGCCGTGCCCTGGCCAAGCGCCTATTAATAGTTTCCCAACGCTCTTTTCCGCTAAGGCGGAATTAGCCAAACCCAAAATCAAGAGAATCCCAGATAATTGCTTCATTCTATTTTCCAATATTCGCATAGTTGTTAAGGATCGTTTCGTATACGCGATTCTCAGGCGTTACAAATTGTCTGTGATACACTTGCTTACCCAACGCTTTGTTAGCCCACGGCACAAGCTACCAAGTACCACGTCATTGCGAGGAACTTCATCTGACACTAGGAAGATGATTGTGACGTGGTGCGCACGGCTAGTGAATCTCTTTGCTACTAGCAGAATGGCTCACAGTTCAGTTTTCTTTCATCTGTGTTCGCTTAATCGCTCAAGCCGCTAGGCTTTCACTTTCTGTCTTGAAACAGAAAGTAAACAAAGAATTCAAGGCACAATAATCTCTGCCCACACGCCCACCGTCCAACGCAATTGTGCCGCCCTACGCGCTTTGCTCTGATGAGCAAGAAGGAAATCGAGCCTAAGCGAGATTCGTGAGGGGTTGTGCGGTATGCCTTGCGGGTACGAACAATAATCGGCCAGCCGCACAAGGCGAACGCATCCCCGCGATTCCTTCTGCCCGCCCGCCTATCGATCAGAAAACTTCTATTTAACATAATGTGATAATTGATAATAGACGTCCATTGACATCCTTGTTTTTAGTAATTGTGTGCTTTTTCATAAGAATGTAATATTCGATCTTCTAACTATGTAATTCCGGTTAATTAATGCCTATCTTTTCCGACAAATCAACTCTTAGGGTTAACAATTTTAAAAGGCATGGCACAACATACGAAGGAAGAAGTTGCTAAAGCGCTAGATTCGTCTGAGGATGACTTAGCAGCTATTATAGGCTATGTGCTGAATCAAAATAAGCTAAATGCATCTCCAGAAGGCAAACAACGACTTATTGAAAGAGGTAGGCTTTGGATTGATGCCAACTTTTCTAAACTGAAGCCTCGAATCTGTAAAAACTCTCGGGTAAAGGAATTTGTTGAATCAGGTAAAGACTCGAACATTGAGCTTTGCATGATCATTGCAGATGCCATTGCTACCCAGGTTACGATAGTCCCTCCTCTTACTATTTCAGCATGGATTATAAAAAAAGGCGTAAAAAAAATTTGTGAGTAAGATGTTAAAATGGATTAATGAAATACCATTTCATCAAGAGTTTAGATATCAGTATACGTTATTAAAAAAGCCAACTATAAGTGATAACAAATTCTCCTTTGATAAAATAACAAAATCCTATCATCAATTCCTTTTGGAGTTAGAATCGCTTCGAAAAGTTTCTTTTGAGCCGGATTACAGAAGAAGAAATAATGATTTCAGAATTCAATTCCTACCACAATTGACTGTCGAAGCTTATGCTAAGCCTGAACATGAAGGTGTTGCTTTCATTTCTCAAGGTCTTGTCATGGCCATAGAAGATGCGTGCCAAGTAATTTCTAGCGATGTGAGAAGTACTTTTGCTTTAAATGTTGATGATAATAATTTTCAGGAAAAGAACGTTTCGCCAAGTGTTCTTTTTGACTCAAAAGGAGGGGCATATGATTTTAATCGATTTTGGAATTATGAACAATTCGTACATGCAGCTCAATTAATCAAAGAGCCTAAATTGGCCCTTTGCTCAACTCATAAAATGATTTCAACATCGGGTTTTAGACAGGAGTTAGGTGATTTTTTATCAACTATGAGCTTATTATGGGTGATAGCACATGAAGATGCACACTTTTTTCTTGGGCACGTAAAATATTTTAATGATCGGCTCGGGTCACATTCTAATGACAAATCTTATTTCCAAGAGTTCATAAATAATTATTCTGATCCGTCATTAAATAGACTCAGACTTTCAGCTGAAATTAGTGCTGACTCTAACGCCTCTTACAATCTAGTTGATCATGTTTTCGATGACCACATCTATAACATTCATCCATTTCTACATAAACATCTTGAGTATTCTAAACCACTTTCAGCCCATAGCTATGACTCTCAAAAGACAACTTATTTGTTCAGATTAATGGTTGTATCAGTAGTCATTACCTTATGTGTGTTTGAAAGAAATGTTATTAAGAGTCAATCCTTGAATCAAGGGTACCCTTCACTTTCTAAAAGAATAATAAATGCTGTAATCGACGTTTTTCATAGATGTATGGTTGTTGGTCATCGTAAGGAACACGGGAGAAACATGACAATTAAAATGAGTGATTGGATCGATGTCATTGGAAGCTTAGGCAAGGAAATAAATATCATCATGAGGCATATTTTCGAACAAGGTTTTACTATAAATGATAGTCAAATTCATAAACGAAGAGTTGAAGACGTAATCGGTAATGAGTTACCAGACCAGTTATTCAAAGATTTAGGACTATTTATTATTTACACTGAATATAAACCTTGGAAGGCCAAAGAGCTAGTTAGTAGCAGTACTCTTTTAAAAGAGTATCTTGAGTACAAATGCGAAAGTATAAGCAGCGGAATGTATGAATTTCTGGGTACCAGAATAGAGGTTAATAAAAACAGAGGTCACAAAATCGCGGAAAGCGTCAAATACGAAACTCAGCAATTTGAGCTATTCTCTATGATTCTTAATGATTAATAGGTACAACCCCTTAAATCTACAATGCTCTCTAATTGCGATAAACGACCTAACCTGTGGTGATATACAGTTTGATTTCATACACGCCACTCTCAGAGCTTAGGAATTCGCCTGTCAAAACACATGTGAGCCATCGCTTTGTTTAGCTGTGTGCTGACTATACATGGCTGGATGAGCTGAGTGTTGTAATGTGATTTTTCTTCTGCTGTAGGCTGTGTTTGAGCTTTGTACGCCTTGTGGTTCGAACTGTTGGCTGTACAGCGGCTGTGGTTAACGTTCGAGCCACTGGGCTTTTACTTTCTGTCTTGAAACAGAAAGTAAACAAAGAGTTCAAGAAGGAAGAATCGGTCGGCCGCACAAGGCGAACACTGCCCCGCGTTTCCTTCACCAGCCCGCCTTGAAAATTCATGTGTTCTTTCTACCTAAGAACGTAGTTGAATATACCTTTCGTCCGTTGAAGTAATCTGTCAGATTAAATAATAGTTATTCACATATTTTTCGTAAGATACTTTTATGGAATTATCAAAGAAGATAAGACTTGATATATTCAATTCGCTCAAGAATAAACCAGGTGTATTTGAATCAACAAGTGATTATGGAGGTGTAATCGACTTGTTAAATGACATCTGGGAACTCAAGTTATTACCTTCAGAGGATGAGCGCTTTGATGATGCTGAAGGAGATGCCATTCAACATCTAGTCAACAATGATGATTGGGACTACGATTATACTTTCATAGAGAGGTTCGATTTACTAAATGATCAAAGTGCTTATGGTCGATTTTTAGAGGCGGTGGTCTCTCCTATTCACAGAAAAGATACCTCAGAAATCATACATTATGTTGATGAAATAAATGAACTCCTAATCAAGGAAAGTGTTGCCTTAGTAGTTGAAGAGTATGACGATTTAGAACGACCAATATACAAACTCAAGACTAGGACTGAGTCAAATTCAGAATTGCCCGAAGGACTAGTTGCTAACAAAATAAAGTTCTATACAACTTACGATAAAGGAAAAGAATCGCAAATCAAAGATGATAAAGCCTTCATTCTGAAGTTTAATCATGGGTGGAATGATTACAGTTATCAATCCATTTTTCATCTTAGTTTTCTGTCTAGAGAAGACACGAACAGTCCCCATTATTTGGGTAGCGTAAAAATCATTTCTTCCTCAGATGAAAATATAGTCGATTCAGTAGATGATCCCGATTATGTAATGACTCAACTCCCAGAAACATTTTATAAACTCGATTCAACCTATTGTTCATTAGGCCAAAGCATAGACTATTACGAGAAGTTGAAGGAATTATTGGGGCCTTATTTTGAATCTGTTCTTCACGCTTTTCGGGATGCAGCTTTTGATACTGATATCCAGGATGAATTTGAAAATGTAATAGGCTTCAAAAGCTCTCTAATCAGGTATGACGATGCAGAAAGAGTTATGAGGGAGGCTAAATTGGAGATGGAAGGATCGAATAGGTCTGACCTATATAAATTCGCTTACCGATTCAAACCTCAATATGCAGAGACTCCGGTAACGATCAATTTTGAGTTTAATGACGACCTTGATATCCCAAACAGAGTTTGTGCATTAATTGGTAAAAATGGAGTTGGTAAGACTCAAATCATGACCTCTCTCCCGCTGAATATTTCTAATAGAGCTAATGAACTCTTTGAACCAAGGGTTCCAATTTTCAGTAAAGTCATAGCAGTTTCATATAGTGCTTTCGATTCATTTCAACCTCCCAAAAAGACCAAAAATTTGAATTATGTCTTTTGTGGTATTAGAGATGAAAATGGAGGGATTATCAATGAACGAAGTAAGGCTTCTAAATTTGTTCACATTAGAAAAAGAATTGAATCACTTTCGAGAATTCAAGAGTGGCGAAGAGTCCTTTATATATTCATGGACAAAGAGGTGGTAGATCAGTTTATTGTTGAAAGCTCCAACTCAATTTTAGCTAGTCAAGACCGTTTCAGCATTAATGTTGGAAAGCTTAATGAGGTTAAGAGAAAATTAAGTTCAGGTGAAAGTATCTTATTTCATAGTGTTGCTGATATAATTGCGCACATCCGTTATGATTCTCTTTTACTATTCGATGAACCTGAAACTCACTTGCACCCCAATGCTATATCGTCACTAATGAATATGATTTATGAGGTGGTAAATGAGTTCAAATCATTTTGCATTGTAGCAACTCATTCGCCTCTCATAATAAGAGAATTACTATCAAGAAATGTATTCGTAGTTGAAAGAGAAGCTAATAATGTTTCTGTAAGAAAAATCGGAATTGAGTGTTTTGGCGAAAATTTAACTGTATTAACAGAAGAAGTTTTTGGAAACCGTGAAATTCCTAAACAGTACAAAGCGATAATTCGAGGACTATTGGAAAGGGGCTTGTCAGTTGACCAAATTGTCGAATCAATTGAGTCTGACGACCGTCCTATTAGTCTTAATGCCCGAATTTACATTGAAAGTTTAGCCTCAGTCTCCAATGATTAATCTAACCAATTACCAGGACGATAGTTTCGATTATCACGAAAGTGCCTTGAGTGCAAAAAGGGATCAAGCTTACAAAGACCGAATGACTCTACTTCGAGAAGATTTGTCATTGCTATTCAATAACTATCAGTCGTCATTTGACTCAAATACTTTAGAAGACCTAGATGCACATGGGTATGTTGATCTCCAGAAGAGCGATTTGGTGTCCCTTTACTCTTTTAAGTCTGCAATTGTTCAAGAACTTAAGTCTGTATTGACCACGGACGAAAACAATAGGATATTGAATACTTGTCAGAACTGCACAATTAATAGCATCAACTCATTTGATCACTTTTTACCAAAAGGTGAATTCCCAGAGTTTTCTATGAACCCATTGAACCTATTCCCCAGTTGTACAGAGTGCAATAGCAAGAAGGGGACTCAATGGAGGGATGATCTTGGAAATAGAACATTTCTTAACCTATACTTGGACATTTTACCAAGTGAAAGGTACTTGATAACAGATCTCACATTTGAGGATAATGTTGTGAAAGTGGATTTTTCCTTAGAAAATCCAGGAATTGATGCAGTTCTTTTTGATCGAATATCAAACCATTATAACCAACTAAATTTGCTCTACAGATTCAGACTTGAAAGTGACAAGATTATTACGGAGTTAATAAACACTGTCAAACCAGCAAATGAAATTCTATCGAAGGATCAGATTGTTTCAATTACACTTGAAACAGAGAGGAAAAACAGAGGAGTATTCGGCTCTAATTATTGGAAATCGCTACTAAAAGAGGACTTGATTCAGCAAAATGAATTCTTTGACTTGATCTAAGTGGCGATACTCCCCTACCCGTTTCTATTGTCAATAGCTTCCTGAAGATGCGTTAAGAACTCCAAAAAGATGTAGAGGTTATCGGTCATCTCTTTGAACTCTCCGGGAAACCCTTCAGGATCGCTGATAATAAATTGAAGATACAGATTGACAAGTTGGTTTCTGAATTCTGCAGGCCTTATAAAGTCAGTTAGAATCTCAAATTCTTCCATCATCTCGGTGGTGATGTTAGGAAAGGCAGTGAGCGGAGCAATATTTTTTTCTGACATGAGAAATAATTTAAAGATCAATAGGATTGTGATAAACCTAATTTAAATTGACTTTAATGTCAATCGTATTGATCAATAATTTTCTAATTAATCACAATATAAATTGTACTAAGCTTAATTGAAGGGTGATTAAAACCAATGTTTCATATCCTTGTGGCTATATTAGCTAGTAATGGATAGGATCAACCGCATCAAAGAAATACTTGTAATCAAGGGAATCAGTCAAAAGGATTTTGCAGAACAGACTGGAAAATCAAGGAATACGATCACCCTTATTTGCAATAACAAGACTCAGCCGCATCTCAAGGACCTTAAGATAATGGCTGAGATTTTGGATGTGGATATTCGCGAACTCTTAGTTAATACGAAGTAAAATTGTTATACAAGCCAGTTGTCTGAAAATCTATCTCAATAACATTCATTCAATTGAAAGTATAGCTTTAAATTTCTGATCGTCTTTGAATTGAGTCCAATACCATTTACCCTGGACATTTTCTCTGGTCAAACTCCCTTCATTAATACTTTCTTCTAAGTACTTAATGGCATTCTCCTTGTCTTCTGAGACCGCCATAATCCAAGCCATATTATTACTTTTACCCCCAAGGCTTATTGCCATATTCATAAGTCTTTTTGATTCAGTAAGCTGTTCTGGGTCTTTTGTCACAAGCCATAAGTTTCCAAAAGCCAATCCACAACTATTATATGCTTGTGCATAATCAGGTTTTAATTCAATGGCTCTATATAATAAATCGATTGCTTTGATTAATCTTTCTTGGAGAAGGTTAGCATTCATTCCCGAGAAGTCTTGCGCATAGTCACTTTTTACCATGCCTAAGTAGCAAAACGATTCTGGGTTACTTGGATCAAGATTTATGCCATTTTCCAAATTTGTAAATGCCCTTTCAAAAAGACTCTGTCTTTTTCCTGGTTCATCTTCTAAGTAAGCTAGTTTTGAAAATAATACACCTTTAGAGTGTATTGAAAGCCTATAGTCAGGTTTTAACTCAAGAGACTCTTCGAATTTTGACAGTGCTTCTTCATACAATATCTTGCTTCCATACGACTCAGCTAATTTGCCTTTAGTCAAAGCATGTGTAGCAAGACTGTCATATGTCTTGTAGCCGAGTTCTTCTGCCATGATGAAATTTTCGACCGCACTGGTTCGTAAAGACAACGAAGTACCAGGGTCAATTTCAGATTCAGCTATTTTTGATTGGCAGTGACCTCTCATGAAAAAAGCTTCAGCGTTTTCTTTGTCTAGTAAAATTGCTGTTTGGAACTGGACTGATGCTAATAAGTAGGAATTCTCTAAAGTCAAATTTATTCCCAGTCTAAATGAACGAACAGAACCGATCTTTAGTAGCTTGTCTTTCCTATCCAATTCATTTGCTGCACTTTGATATTCTTTATTCAATGTTTCTAGGTCGGTTTCGGCTTTTTCAAGTTTTGCTCTTAAAAGGTCAGTCTCTGATTTGAGCTTTTTTTGGTGCTCCATTTTAACCTTAACCAATTCCTTAAGAACATTTTTGATTTGGCTATACTCATTAACTTTCACCAATGTCAAGAATGACAATTCACTGTCTAATTCTTTTGTAGAGACGATGAAATGCCTTTGGTTATAAGGGCCTTGTAGCTGTTCAATAGTTTTGAAAAAGTTATTAATTTGAAAGTCTCCCATGCCGCTTCCGATAAAAAGGACATTTCGATTATAGATCAAGTTTTTGAGTGCTGCCAAGGCTCTGTTACTATCTAGTACACCACTGGCATATAAACCATCGTATTGGCTTGGAAACAATACCATTGAATCAATACTTCCAATGCACCCGTGCAACTTAAATAAGAAATGTTGATCAGCTTTTATGTGCTTCTGAAGTTCAAAAGTCTTCCCCCTGTAGGCCGTGTTTAGTTTAAGCTCAGGAATAGCATTTTCTATGGCCAAATCATAATTCGTAGTGACAATCTGAGATGTGATTTGGCCTATCAATTTGTGTGCCTCAAGGTCATTTTTATCATTTATATTCAGATACTCTTTGGAAAAATCTGCGATTTCATTTTTAGGAAGTTTTTCATCTTTCTCTATTAGTCTCAGAATTTCGATTGGCTCTACTTTCTCAAGTAGTGGAATGAGGTGGTCAACTTCATAGCCCTTCTGCTTTAAGTCATTTATTATACCTCGAACGAGATCTGTCCAACCACCAATTTTTTTGCCAGAGCGATTCCTGAGATCATAGGATAAACCTGCCCCGACAAACACAACTAGTCTATTCTCTTTGATTGCATTTATCAGTTCTGGATGAAAATTCATAATAACTAGAGGTTGATGTATATAGAAGCAAAACTAGTAATAGTACACCCAATCTCTTAACTATCAGTGTTGCTTGAATCAATCATTTTCTTAATGCTCCCCACAGATGCGCCAGCAATGCGTGTCACATAAGTGCGCCATTGCTTCCCTCCTATATGCATAAAAAGGCCGACACTCGAAGAATAAAATTCTGACCCCAAACCCGAAGCTGCTTAACATAAAACTGTAAACATTATATAACATTCATGAACGTTTAGAAGGCTGCCAGTGGCAGGCTTTAGTGAATGAAGGCCTGCAGGGTTGGTAATTCCCCTAATACGGTGCCTGCCCAGTATTTAACATAAAATCAGTTATCGGCACTGTGTGTACTGTAGCTTTAGCGAAAGTGTGCAGTACGATAACGTTAGGTTTTATGTTAAGGGAATTACGCCATCCCAGACAAGCGCTCATTTATATAATGAAATTCAATTTATCCAGAAACCTCGGGGACCGCGCGCTCTCGTTGCCCATTGAAGCACTACCACTAAGCGCTTGGTGCCCGTGTTATATAATTAGTTTTACACCTGCCTGACGGCAGACAAGTTTTAAATAGCCCCGACCTATCAGGGCCGCGCTGTTGCTCCATGGCTGAAGCTAAAGCGCAAACGATCCAACCCAATATCTTATTCTTGCCAAAGCGCTGTTGCTGTGCCAGCAATTGGCCGGCAACCCTACACGCTGGCTCTTCACTAAATTCATTCACTTAATGAATTATTAACGCTCAATCCCCCACGGATTTCCTTCACCAGCCTTCCTTACTGATGACGTTTCTATTTAACATAATGAAAGGTGTGCTAAGTACTGGGATTATCTTTGAGCGTACTGTTTTTCAACTTTTCGGCTTATCGAAGTAATAAAAATCCCATTTGGGTATTGAATAATTACTGGCCTTCAGATCTTTAATCTTTTCGATTAATCTAACGCTCTGGCCCGCCCCAACACGAAATACTCCGCCCTCCAGTCATTCTGCTAATGAATTTACTATATACTTAAATAAAATTTCTTCTATCATTCTTTTTCGCCATCAAAAACCGAAATCATATTTTACATATCTACGTTCCGCAACTCTGAGATATAGCGCGTCTCCGATTGTGAAATAGTTATAAATAAACAGTCCAAAAAATGGTCTGAATGGAAAAGCACTTAATAATGAGGTATTCCCACTTGAAGGATCGTAAGAATAAAGTTCTTTGGTACTAGTGTTAATAATAAAATAATAGCCGTTTGATTCTAACACAGATCTCTCTAAAGATGTACTTCTGATAAACGATATTTGTTGTGTTAATGGATCAAATACGTATTCTTTACCTTCACAAGTAATAACCCTCTGCTTCCCTTTGTATTGATATGTAGATAAAATGCAGCTGTTATTCGAGTCGAAATCAATAACTTTTACCATTAAACCCGTTGAAGGTTGAAATAAATTAATGGAGTCTCCAGAAATTATATATGGTGCATTGTTAATTTCAAAATATCTCTGATAGGCTGGAATGTTTGTATTGGCTAAGACACTCCAATTACCTGATTGGTAATGTAAAGCTCTGTCGTTATCGGTGAAAGCATAGATAGTACCATTAAAGCTAAATGCCCTAATTACTTCCTCTTGGTTGTTTTGTTGAGGCCAATCCCGCAATCTCGTCCAGCTATCATTAGCAGGATTGAATCTCCAAAAATCCTTTAGCTTTTCTTGCCCTTGGGGAATAGATGTCGAATACTTTAATCTACCCCTTCCACCAAGAAGGTATCCATATTCATCATCATCCCAAATCGTTAAGGCCGTCCTTTGCCTAAAGACAAAGTTGTTATCATCAAATAAACCATTATCGTTACTAAAAGTCCAAGGTGTTTGGTAGTCAATGGTTAATGGTGTTTGGCTTCTTCCTGTTCTTTCAAATGCGGTTACCTGAATTCTTTCCTCTAAGAATTCTGTCATTAGCTCATTTCTAATAAAGCTTGAGGGAATTCTTACTCTTATTTTACTGTCTGCTGCTTCGATAACCTCTAAAGATTTATCTCCAAATCTCACAACTGGACTACTGCCAAAATTTTTACCATAGATAGATACCTCATCACCTATATTAGCAACTACAGCTGGTGAAAATGATGAGATTACTGGAGCCTTAATAATGATGTTTTGATTTATAGTAAATGCTCCGTTACCAACGTTCGCCTTTATTCGAAGAATATTATCTTCATTCGTATAGTCTATTTTAGGTATACGAAGCTCAAAATTAGAAGTAGAATTATTGAGTACTTCAATAAATCCACTGGGTCTATTATTATCGAAAATTGTAAAAGCATTATCGGAAGGATGGAAATTTGAAACTTTAAGATTAAGTGTTTCACCTAACATTACCGTATCAGGTGATAATTCAATTATTTCAGGAGTCTTAAGAATTAATTTTTCACTGAATGAAAGTTCAAAGCCAGCAACCAAAAAATCAAGAATGACATCGGGTTTGTTTATTTCATTTGGAATCACAAAAGTGACTTTGCTTTTGGAGGCTTCTTTTATATCGTATTCGTCTTCATTCATGAAAACTTTGAGTAAATCTAGTCTATCCGGAAAATTAACCACGCTAGCCACTATGGTATCTCCCCAAGTAGCGATTTTGGGTGTAAAATTATTAATAGACGGAACGAGATAATCGAAATCAATCTTATCTTCATAATTACCAACTGCTACTTTAATTTCAGTTTGAGGAGTAAGCATATCTGGGACTATTACCTCAATTGTCTGACCACTATTATTCAAAACGGTGGCTTTCTTGTCATTAAAATAGACTGTTGGATGATTCGGTTTATTACCAATATTCTGTGCCTGAATTAATAATGTGTCAGCACTTCTAGCTCTTATTGGATCAATGCCGCTAATTTCAGGAGCTAATAGGTTAAAGGAATTTTCACTTAATGCTATATTACCTTGTAATTCAACTGATATTCGAGAGTTTTCTTCCATCAAATCATCAGGTACAATAGCTAATAAAGTTGAATCTGTTGATTCTACGACTGCACTTTTTAGCGTACCGAAACTTACAATATTATTGCTGTTTAAATAACTAAAGTTCTTTCCGGTTATGACCACAGTATCGCCCAAAGTGCCTGATTCGGGACTAATACTAGAAAGCAGTGGTGCACCACTCCCTAAACTCAAAAAAGAAAGGTTAATACCATATACCAAGTAATCATCGTTTTTGGCATAAGCTCTTACGAAATAATTGACACCTTCCTTTAGCGTTGTTGAAATTTCGGTATGAAATACACCCGTATTAAAAACCCCATCCAATATCTTCTTTTCTGAATCCTCAACATTAGGGTTTTTTTCCTCACCCCAAACGAATCCATATTCAACAATATCTCCGCTGCCAGGATGTGTTATTTCTGCACTGAACTGCGCTCCTGATGACGTTATTTTACTAACTTCCAAAGTTACTACTCTTGGGTAGGCTCTAGGTTTAACATCATCATTAGTACAAGTAATGACTATTAACGAAAGTATCGCTAGTGTACCTAATTTAAGTTTATTCTTCATAATGACTCTAAGAACATGTATTAACTAAAGATTGAAGGTTTGGCGAATCTGAATTTACCAAGTCACCTTATGAAACTAATCCTTTGGATTGACTGATGTAGTTGTTCCAAGTACTAATTACGGCAGTTACTTTTGGTTTATTATTGAAATATCACTTTTCAAGTGATAAATGTACTTAGAAACTTTATTCAATCACCTTAAGCGCGGTTTAAACCGTCTAAATTTGTCCTTCACTTCTGCTATAAATGCCAAAGAAGTGCGCCATTGCTCCCCTCCTGTTACGTATAGAAAAAAGGCCAACACTTTTAGAATAAAATGCTGACTCAAAACCCAAACCTACCGGGCAGGTCGTATCGCA
Organism: Cyclobacteriaceae bacterium; assembly: GCA_965284605.1. GTDB lineage: Bacteria > Bacteroidota > Bacteroidia > Cytophagales > Cyclobacteriaceae > Roseivirga. Next base: position 4,054,241 of record OZ260101.1, on the reverse strand, counting down.
TTGACTGTTCTACACAAACAAACTATCCATCATTATATTATCTTGCGAAAACTTTCAAAAAAGGTCATTTATCATGAGGCGAAAAATCCCCGAATCAACGCTACCCAAGCTTAATCGCTCGCAAATGATTACTTCCGAAGGTTTGCAAAAATTAAGGGAAGAACATGATTACTTGTGGCGAGTTGAACGCCCAGATATTACCGCTAAGGTGACTTGGGCTGCAAGTTTGGGAGATCGTTCAGAAAATGCCGATTACCATTATAACAAAAAACGGCTTCGAGAAATTGATAATCGCGTTCGTTATTTGTGTAAATGTATTGATGACTTTAAAGTCATTGAGTACCACCCCAGTCAAGAAGGAAAAGTGAGTTTTGGTGCTTGGGTAGAAATTAAAAACGAAGCCAAAGGTCTTCAAAATCGGCTTCGTATTGTGGGTTACGAAGAGTTAATAGGGAACAAAGATTATATCTCTATGGATTCTCCAATGGCTAAAGCGCTTCTTGATAAAACTGTTGGAGATAAAGCTATCGTTAAAACCAAAGTGGGTGATTTTGTATGGGAAATTCTTAAAATAGAGTATCAGAAATAATGTAACTAAAATAGATCTCTGACAGTTGAATAAACATCACTTTGGAATTGAAGCGTATCAACGCATAAAGAGCCTGACACGCTTGGAATAAAATGCCTAAGCCTATCCCGATTTGCATCGGGACAGACTATAAATTGAGCCCTACCCAACGGCTAATTACTAGACTTTGCTACCGCTCTACCCTTTTAAACAACTTTCCAGCTTCCTCACGCGCATAGCCTATAATCAGTCCTTTATCATCTCTGCGGAAATAAACAGGTTCGTTGTCAACATCAGAGAATAGATCTTCATCTTCATGATACAGTGGGTAATAAAGCCCGTCTAACTTGGCCTGAAGCTCGCCATCCTTCAAGACTAGCTGCATGCTTACCCCCTCTTTATATTCATACTTACCCGTGAATTGACTTAAGTTGATCTGCTCTTTTTGATAAGGATTATCCTTGCTTAATATCAATCCATCACCAGGCACCCAATTGTCATACTCCATGTAATAGGCAGTTCTTTTGGCTGCATTGAGCCCTTGTAGCTTGGCCACTAGGTGTAAGGCTCCATCAATACCGGCAGAGATACCAGCTGTAGTAATCACTTTTCCATTGTCCACAAAGCGGACGTCTCTTCTGACATCAACCTTTTTATAGGTTTCCAAACCCTCTAGTGCATTGTGAAAGGTTGTGGCCGTTTTACCATTTAAAAGGCCTGATTCTGCCAATAGAAAGGCACCAGTACAAACTGAGAAGTGATACTGAACATCTTGCTGCTTTTTAATCCACGATATGACACTTTTATCTTCGTAGGCAGTCTGGGCATTACCCCCAAAAAAGGCAAGTATATCTGCTTTTGGAGCATCTTCAATGCTATAGTCAGGAAGTACACTTAAAATACCTTGTGATTTGATCGGTTGTTTGTCTTTAGAGACCGTAAAGACTTCATAACCTGCATAGGAAAACACCTCCATCGGACCAGCGAAGTCCAGTACTTCTACCCCGTCTTGTAGATAAAAGGCAATGGTTTTCGATAGGTCTTTCTTGACCAGTACCATATTGCAATGCATACAGACGCCTGGTCTTTGATGGATCGCTTCATCGCATGTGTTTCCACATGGAGGGCATATGTATTCTTGGGTAATGAGTTCTTGTGAAAAAGCACCAAAAGTCAATTGAAGACTTAGTAGGGTAATTAATATCCTGTTCATAATTTTTGAGTTTACCCCAAAACTATAGAGGATAGGCCTTTGCCGAAAGGACAAGCGTACGCAGGATCAGGACAAATCCGAAGGAAGTAATGCTTTGTATTTCTTCAACAGGTGGCGCAATTGGTTACTACTAAGTCCGCAAGCAAGGCTCACCGCATCTACTTTTTGTCCATCGGCTAACAGCTGAAGAGCACGTTCTATTTTGAGTTTATCGTGGTATGCTCCAATGGTAATACCTGTGGTCTTTTTAAACAATCGGGTCAAGTTTCGGGGACTCATGCTGACCAGTTCGGCCAAGTCCTCGATTTTCTGTTTTTGATCGAGGTGCTGGGCCAAGTAATCTTGAACTTGGTGTACTCTATTTTCAATGTGGTTTCTATACTGTAAGAATACACTTAATTGAGGATCATCCTCTGCCCTTCTCAAATAAATGACAATCTCCTTTGCAATTTTTGTCGCGAAAATAGGTCCATGCAACTCTTCCAATAAGTATAGCGCAAGGTCTATCCCAGAAGAAACGCCCGCACTAGAATATAGGTTAGTGTCTTTGACAAAGAGTCTATCGTTATGTAGTTTGACTTTGGGAAACCTTTGCTGAAAGTCATCGAGATACTTCCAATGCGTAGTGCATTCTTTATCATTCAAAAGGCCTGCATATGCCAACAAATAGGCACCTGTACACACGGAACATATTTTTACGCCCTTGTCATGCTGAACGCTTAACCACTGATAGAATGCGTGATTCCCTTGATGAAATGGTGTATCAAAAATCAGTTTAGCATCTAATCCGGGAATAAAGAGAATATCGGTATCGCTTAATTCGTAATCGGCATAGGGTTCGAGGTTAGCCAGTGTTAAACCAGCACTCGAGGTTTTATCTGCTGTTGCATCAAGGCTTAGAAATTTGAGTTCAACGAGAGCTCCCTCGTCCCTGGCTTCATAAAAGACATGAATCGGCCCACTCACGTCTAGCAGATGCACCTCAGGTGGTATGATAAAAAAGACGCGATACTTAGACCTCATGAATTAATAGAAAAATTTATCCCCGTGAAATTAACGAAAACCTTAAGACTGATGGGGTCTGTATTCTTTTGAAGATTTAGCGAAAGAAATTGATTAGGCTCAATGAGAAGACCAGCCTATTCCTTAAACGATTAATCCGATACTTGTATGCTCAACGTTAACCGCCCAATGCTAAGTGAGGCATCAGGGGCTAAAGGCTTTTCTAAACTCAAAGTGATATAATTTGGCTTATTGGTCTTTAAAAGATCAGCTAAAAGGGCTGAAGGAACCTCTTGGTATTCTAGTAAGTGCTGCTGTCCATGCCCATTATGTTCTAGTCCCGCTGTAGAACTCTCCGTCAAACCATAAAGTGCTAAGGCACCTAACTCATATTTATTTCCATTCAGTGAAACTTTAATGAGCGGTAGGCTTCCGAAACCATGAAGTTTTTCAAAGTGGATGGTTAAATTGACAGGCTTGCTTGATGAAATAGCAGCTTCAACTAAAGATTTGGCTGGAGACGTATCCGTTAAGTTAATAACAAGACTCTTATCGGTCAGTTCATATGTATCATTGCTATACGCTAATATTTGTCCAGCCGGATTCATACGGGTTATATTTTATTTAAGATCTGCAAATGACAATATCACTTGCTCCGCTCATATTTTGCCAAGTAAATATGGCTAATACAAGGCCAATCGCTATCCAATAATAACTGATTTTCCTGCTTTTATGTGGTAGCCTATAGCGCTCATAGAGCATTCCGATAGTGACCAAGGCCATGAGCCAGACATTATGATGACAAAGCACGAGGGCAAACATCTGCGGCCAGCAAGTTTTAAAACAAGCTTTCCCCATAGTCCAACCATAGGATGTGGCATCACTGTAAGTTTTCCATGAGTTGAAATGAATTGGAACCGTGATGCTGCAAGCTGTTAATAATTTACGTCTGCCCGGCCACCAAACCAGCGCACCTGCTAGTAAAAATACCAGTGCACCGATTAAAACAACAGGAATTGATCCTAAGGGATGCGCCTGATAATATGTATAGCCACCAATCATTGCTATCCCCACTAATACCCAAAAAGTAGTATAACCAATCAAAAAGGCGATAATAGTTGATGGTCTTTTCGCAGAACTTACCGAAAAAGCAACATGTCTCATCGGTTCGTTTAACAATGGGTACATCATGGCAATCACCATGATGACCCAAGGCCATAAACTCAATATGATGATAGCGAAGAGGCGATTCTCACCCAAAGGAACGCTATGTAGCGTATCCATTCCTCCAAGTAAAAAGAATAACCAAAGACTTATACTCAAGAGCCAAACCGACCATTCGGGATGGTGCATGGCTTGGACCCTGAGTAAAGCAATTTTTCGATAACTATCGAATTGATTGAGTATTGCTACTTTCATGAAGCGTAGATGCTCATTCTACCTACATTTACAGAAGCATCATCATCCAAAGCCCTTTCAGGTGCCAAGGTAATGTCGAGCTCCTCTTCATTCCATAGGTTCTTTTGTTTAAGCTCCTCAACCAAATTGGAAATATCTAGTGCGAAATGTTGCCCGCTACCCGAATGATGTTCATTGGCAGTTGAAGCTTCCTCAATTCCGAAAAAGCCTAGTGAACCTGCATAATGCGCTTCTTTCTCAGCGCCATCGGGCAAATTGATATATACATCATAAATCGGAGGAACACCCTTACCTGTTACGTTTTCAAAGTGTAGGAAAGTAGTTTTTGGTTTTGATGTACCTGACAGCGCTTTCATAAAACTGGATCGCTTATGCCCTGCCTTGACCATACTCAATTTACTAACTGTACTATTGGATGATAGTGCATTAGAGGTATTGGAAGCACCAATCACTTCCATCGGTAATTCAGTCATGGCTAGGCTTTCATTAACAGCGGCCCTTTTGAGTTTTGGAGCTGAAGTTGGTACACCTTGGTAGCTGTAGCCGTCTAATACCTTGGTGGTATCTTCTACCTCTTCACAAGTGAGTGTGGCAACCTTACCGTTCTTATTATGGAATTCAAAACCAAAGTTTAACCAGTTGCTTTTCAATGGATTAAACCTATTTCCTTCATTTAACCATACTTGCCACAATCGATCAATATTGGCATGATGCAACCAGAATATCGGATCTAATGCTGCGGTTCTAGGGTCACCCATAGCACCACCTATCATCACATGAACCATGTCATGCGGAAGGCTCTCAAGCCTACCATGCGTTCTGCCACTATGCGAAAAGGCAGTTTCTGGCCCTCCAAACCCTAAGGGTGATGTAGTGCCATCTCCAGTATATGGTATGACAGTTAATGCTTGTAAGGTCACATACCTAGCCTGAAGCACATCAGACACCCTGTCTTCTAGCCACAAACCATTGCTAGTGTTCGCAGGTGTGGTAAACGCGCTAGGCATATCCAAGGCCTTTGGATTGGACATGTCGCTATAATTCCAATACGGCAATGACCAATCGCTTGGCCCTCCTAAATCAACAATTGTTTTGGCTACAATCTGCTCAAAATAAGCGAGGTACATACGGTGCCAAGGCAAAAAATACCATGAGCCATGCTGGCACTGGTTCCAAAACTTGTATTGCTCATTAGATGGTGGTAATGGCGGAGCATCTCGCCATATAGGTAATCTACTATCGAAACCATGAATGGCACCTTGATAGTACCAACTTGTAGGGTCTGTAGTAGGTCTGCTTTTCATTTCAAGAACAGCTTTGCCATACCATTCTAAGGTTTTGTCACCTGGAGGTAGCGTGTATACGTTTTTTCTTTCTCTCATTGTGTGTGTGTTTAATGATTGTGTTGATTGACAATATAGCTCACTAAATAGCCTTTCGAAATACCCAATTTTGGGTATTTTTGATCATCATTATTCTTAATAGTTGATTAGTAGTGTTTGACAACAATACGCTGTCCACACAAGATCAGCAATGAACCTATTAAATGGTTGTTCTCGGTAAGTCTCTCTAGCGACTAATCACGCCTTTCAAAATTAAATCTGAACAACTACCGTGACATTCTGTTACAGCCCCATATAAAACAAATTGACTATGAAAAAATTGAATCATCTATTCGCTATCGGACTTATCGCCATTTTTACTTTAGGTTGTGGATCTGCTTCGAAAGAAAATACAGAGACAGTCGCTGAAGAAGCAGTTGTTGAAACGCCAGCACAAGACATTATTGACTTAGCTGTTGGAACGGAATCTTTATCTACACTAGTGGCAGCTGTAAAAGCGGCAGGCCTTGTGGAGACACTACAGGGTGACGGCCCATTTACTGTCTTTGCTCCTACCAACGAAGCTTTCGCTGCATTACCAGCAGGAACTGTTGAAAACTTATTAAAGCCTGAGAACAAAGATCAATTGATCGCTATTTTGACTTATCATGTAGTATCAGGAAAAGTAATGTCTACAGATCTTTCTGATGGCATGAAAGCGGCTACTGTAAATGGTGCTGAAATCACAATCACAACAGCTGGTGGTGCCAAAGTAAACGGTGCTAACGTTGCTGCTGCTGACATTGTAGCTTCTAATGGCGTTGTACATGTTATCGATGCAGTAATTTTACCTCCTGCGAAATAAGAAATATTAATGATCACCTTAAAAGAAAGCCTCATTTTGGGGCTTTCTTTGTTTCTACCCAAGTGGATCATTTCTTATCGGTGTAGCCTTCACTTTTATTCTGAATCCATATCTTCGCTAAAAACAAAGCATGCTCAAAGCAGTAATTTTTGATATGGATGGTGTGATCATAGACAGTGAGCCTTTACACCATCGAGCGTATCGTGCCATGTTTGATGAGATCGGTATCACTGTGTCTGCTGAACTGTATGATTCCCTTACCGGAAAGTCCACCATCAATGTCTGCACGCAGTTAAAAGATAGGTTTGGCCTAAGCCATACGCCTGAAGAGATGGCGGCTATCAAGAGACGTCACTTTGATGTGATCTTCGATACAGATACAACCTTCGACTTGATAAAAGGGTTTCGTGCATTGATTCAAAATTATGTTGATAGTGGACTTACCTTGGTATTAGCCTCTTCAGCGACTATGCGCACCATTGATCGGATTTTCACAAGATTTGACCTTAACCCCTACTTCAAGGCTAAAATCAGTGGTGCCGAACTCAAGGCTTCTAAGCCACATCCAGAGATATTTATCAAGGCAGCAGCGGCTGCGGGTTTCAATACCAATGAATGCCTAGTCATTGAAGATGCCACTAATGGTATTGAAGCAGCTAAGGCAGCCGGAATCTTTTGCGTGGGCTTTGATAGTGAGCATTCTAAAAATCAAGACTATAGTAAAGCCGACCTTGTGATCAATGATTTTGAAGCGATTCACTTTGATAAGGTGAAAAAGTTGTCTCTTTTTCTACCTCGATCCGTGTCTCTCAAAGAGGATGCTGACCAATAAATAATTCCACAGTCTCCAAGACGCTATAGACCCTGAAATAAATTCAGGGTGACGTGTGATTGTTATTCAGGGTGACGCGTGGTTGTTATTCAGGCTTACGTGTAATTAGTGTGTCTTTTTACTTCGATTGATCACTCTCAAAAGAGGACGCTGATCAATAAAGAATTAGTATTCGTTTAGAATGACTGAAAAGTAAAAATGGATGCCACAGCACCTGTGACATCCATTTAAATGTTTTACAATTACTTGAAAGGGCTACTTATTCGACCAAACATTGTCCTTCATATTCTTATCAGGGAATCTTCGGCCCGGATCAAGCATGATCTCCTTGATTTTCCGTTTTCCGAAATTAAGCTTGGCTTTAAAAGTACGATTTCCGCTAAACCAAACACTAGCTGGCCAAGTAACGATGGCTGTATTATCATCGATCATTTCAGCATTCTTCATGGACTTAATCGCAGGCCCACTCGTTTCAAATTCAACCTTTAATACTACAGGCGAAGGCATTTCACCTGCCTGATGAACAGTTACTTCTGTAGTACTCCCAGTTTTAACGTTTTGTATGGAGCCTTCTACAGACTCGGTAGTCCATAACCAGTAGTACCAAAACCACTCAAGGTTTTGACCGAGTTCATTGTTCATAAAGAAGACATAGTCCCACGGAGATGGGTGTTTAAAAGCCCATGTTTCAGCGTATTTTTTCATCGCAGCAATGACGGCATCGTCTCCCACGATTCCACCCAACATGGATAGCATAGCCGGTGCTTTTGAATAGGTCTGATAACCATATCCGTTACCACCATAGTTGGCATTCCACATCATAGGGGCTTCATCTTCACTCCCACTCAAACGACCGTAACTCATCCCGCGGCCATCTAAATTAAATGGGACACCTCTTCTATCATTGGCAGAGAGGATGTTCATATAGGAGTTAAAACCCTCATCCATCCAGCCATATCGTGTTTCATTGGTGCCTAGCATCATTGGCCACCATTGGTGTGCAATCTCATGGTCAGCAGCACCTTGGTTGGAGTTAATCACCATAGGGTATTCCATTCCTGCACTCGGTCCATCTTGGAATGTCAATTGAGGAAAAGCGTAAGGAATCCAAAGCTTAGAGTAAAACTCAAGGGCATGTCTTCCTATTTCACCGGCACGTTCAAAACGATTAGCGCGCTCTGGAAGAAAAAGCATATGAATGGGCACAGGGCCTTTCTCTGGGATAGTTGCGCGTGTTGCCTTCCAGATGTATTCGTTTGAAGTAGCCCAAGCGAAGTCGTTCACTTGATCGGCTACAAAATGCCAAGTTAGGCTTTCACCGGTCATAGTCGCTTTTCCAGCACCCCTTTCATCTTCACCAACAATTGTAATCTCATCATCGGAGTCTGTTATTTTGGCAATTCGCGCGCGAATATCTGGCATCAACACCTCTTCTGGGTTTTGAAGTACACCTGTACCACTGACAAGCCATCCGGCAGGTACTTTTATCTTTACATCAAACTTTCCGAAGTTATTAAAGAATTCAGCTGGCCCTAGATAAGGCTGTGTTTTCCAGCCTCTGAGGTCATCAAATTTGGCCACTCTTGGGAACCATTGCGTAGGCTGAAATAGTCTTCTTTGCCAACGCTGGGTCATCCTATGCGCATTCCCTTTTTCTCCACCTGGTAACTTTGTATTCCAATCAATCTCAAGCGTTGCTTTAGCATTTGCTGGAATGGGTTCGGCTAAAGAAATGTAGGCTACCGTTTGTTGTAAGCCTGAAGCTTCCAAGCGAGGTGCTAATCGTACGCCTCTCTGACGTGGTCGTGGAATTGGATCTAAATCTACTAATTCTCCATTCACGGATATTCTGGTTACGACCATACCGTCAGTAGTTTCCGCTGGTCTGGAAGATCCACGCGGTACATCAGCTCTAAAAATATTATGATCTAGCTTTAACACAATGATGTTCATTGCCTCTGGGCTGTTATTATGCAGCGTAATCGTTTCACTGCCTGTAATTACTTGTGTATTGGGATTTAAACTCGCATTGATATCATAATCGGTTTGGAGCTGCCAATAATTCGGACCAGGCTTACCCGTGAAGTCACGTGTACCTTCAGCAAAGGCCTTGCGAATAGAGTTGGTCATCGGCACATCCATGCGGATGGCTCTTTTCGAGGTTTCCAGCGACTTCCTTATAGGTGGCGGATTCTGTGCCATCATCAGGGTAGTGGAAAAAAGTAGTAGAAAGGTTAAAAATCTTGAAATCATAGTGGCTGTTTTATGGGTTGTTTGACATTGGAACCTAAGCTATGGAAATATGAGGAAATAAGTAAACCGTCCGTCAAGCTTCTAGCTTCTGGGGCGAACTTGGATGTAAACATTGAGTTTCGCATAATCTAATGACTAATTGCCATTTCCTAATTCACTGATCCCTGATCTCTGTTTCCCTGATCTCTGATTCCTAATAGACTATTTGCTAGTTCCCTTTTACTCCAATAGCTACTTTTGTTACAAATATCTGCTGTGCAAAGTTTTGATCAACTCAACCTTTCGAATCCCTTAAGAAACGCCATCGAAGACTTGGGCTTTGAAAAACCAACGCCTATTCAAGAGGAGTCACTACCTGTAATTCTTTCTGGAAAAGACATGGTGGGCATCGCCCAAACGGGTACCGGAAAAACCTACGCTTACATGCTGCCGATTCTCAGGGATCTTAAATTCTCCAAGCAGGTAAATCCACGGATTTTAATAATCGTACCCACAAGAGAACTTGTGTTGCAGGTAGTTGAGCAGATAGAGGCACTCGCCAAATACATGTCTACCAGAGTCTTGGGTGTTTACGGTGGACCCAACGTTAAAGTGCACATGGCAGAAGTAGCTCAAGGTTCTGATATCCTTGTCGCTACTCCCGGTCGGCTTTATGATTTAGTACTTAGTCGTGCGCTGAACCTGAAAGCGATTAATAAACTGGTGATTGATGAGGTGGATGTAATGCTCGATCTCGGCTTTCGCTTTCAGCTACAGAACATTTTTGACCTACTCCCTTCCAGAAGGCAAAACATCATGTTTTCGGCCACCATGACGGAGGAAGTCGATGCTTTGATCACTGACTATTTTATAGCACCTTCCAAAGTCTCGATTGCAGTGAGTGGTACTCCTTTAGAGAATATAGCGCAGGTATGTTATGAAGCGCCTAACTTCTACACCAAGGTAAACTTGCTAGCTGCCCTCCTATCTGACAAGGACGAATACAAAAAGGTGTTGGTCTTCGTTTCCACCAAACGCAGGGCAGATTTAGTATTTGATACCTTAACGAATGACTTCGGTGAAGGACTTGCCATTATTCACTCTGATAAAATGCAGAATTATAGGATCAGGTCTATTGAGGATTTTGATTCTGGTAAAAGTAGAATTCTAATCGCCACGGACATTATTGCTAGAGGACTAGACCTTGATCAGGTTACCCATGTGTTCAACTTTGATACGCCCAGCTATCCGGAAAACTATATGCATAGGATTGGAAGAACGGGGCGTGCCGAAAACTTGGGCAAATCTATCCTCTTTTATACCCCTAAAGAAAAAGAGGCTAAAGAATCAATTGAGGCATTAATGGACTATACTATTCAACAACTTCCCTTTCCCGAAGAAGTTGAAATCTCAAGACAATTAACTAATGAGGAAAGGCCTAGGGTTGAAGAGACAATGAGCCATAAACTGAATCATGTGCCGGCCTCTGACGATATTTTTCATCAAAAGAAAGAAAAAAACCAAAAGGAAAACCAAGGAGGCTCCTACAAAAGGACTATGGCTGTGAAGTACAAAAAGCCACAGCATAAAAGAGGTAAAAAAACTGGCGGCTCTAAGCGTAGATAAGTAAAAAAGCCAAGCAACACTCTTGTCGCTTGGCTCATCATTTCGATTTTCTTTCTTTATTATTCCACCTGCAAGGTATCTGCCGGATTAGTTCTAGCAGCTCTTAATGAGATATAGCCTACGGTAATAACGGTCAGCAAGAGTGTCATAAATAACCCTATGGCAAAGAGGTCCCAACTCAGTGAAATTCTAAAGACATAATTACTCAGCCATAACTCCATGGCTTTGTATGCCAGTGGTGCACTAATGAGAAAGGCCACGAATGTCAGCAAAAAGAACCTTTTCGAGAAGCCAAATAGAATCTGACCGAAAGAGGCGCCTAATACTTTTCGAATACCAATCTCCTTGGTGCGTTTGGCAGCCATAAAAGAAACCAACCCATAAAGCCCTAAACAGCCTATTAAAATTGCCACTAAAGAAAAGATACGGATGCTCTTCAGCATGATGTCTTCTACTAAGTAAGAGTCTTTAATGAATTCATCTACCGTCTCAAAACGGAAGGTGCGTGTAGGAAACACCTCTAACCAAGCTTCTTCAAGTTTGTCCAATGTCGCTGATAAATTGGCCGAGGCCACTTTCAAGCTTGCCTCATTAACATTGTGGTGCCAAGGAAAAACAATGAGTGGATCTATCGGCTGGTCAAGCTTATCAATGTGAAAGTCTTTGGTAACCCCCACTATCATTGCTTTGGTGCCATAGCAATCCAATACTTTCCCTATGGCGTCTTGTGGATTTTCCACTTCCAATTGTTTCACCAAAGCCTCATTGACAATAAAAGCTTCGATTGTATCATTATACTCATTTTTTCGAAAGTCTCTACCCGCTACGAATTCAATCCCATAGTTGCTGAAGTACCTATGATCGACAAACTTGTTACGCGTTTTAATATCTCCTTTTTCCTCATGCCCTACTTCTTTAAAAGAAGTACTATATCTACCTGCATCTAAAGGTGGACCTGAAGCAAATGAATATGAAATAACCTCAGGCATTGACTCAATAACCTGAGTCAAGCGCTCGGTCTGCTGTCTAGTCGGATCATAGGTGTTAATCGTAATCATTTCTTCCTTATCGAACCCGAGGTCTTTGTTGATGAAATATGCCATTTGAACGGATACTACAATGGTACCAATGATCATCAATTGTGTAATGGTAAACTGAGTAACCACAAGGATCTGTCTCATATTGATACCTGACTTGTTACGGTTAAGTGCCGAAAAACCACTTCTCAAAGATTCCGAAGGTTTGAAGGCCGAAAGTTTTAAAGCTGGGTACAGTCCAGCAATCAAACTCACGAACAGAATCAATCCAACACCAAATAACCAGACTGAGCTATCAATTTGCATGTCCATGTTAACGATGGTCAAGAGCCCGTTCCAGCCATCCAAAGCCAGTTCAGTGATCCATAAAGCAAAGGCAAAGGCAATAATGGTCAAGAGCATAGTTTCGGCCAAAAACTGAAGAATCAATTGTAACCGAGTGCCTCCTAATACTTTTCTAACCCCAACCTCTTTGGACCGGGTTACTACTTGAACCGTCTGGATATTGATGAAGTTGATGCATGCGGAAAGCATAATAAAGAGACCGATGGCTGTAAAACCGATAGTAATAGAAGGGTCATTCGTGTAATTACCAGCAAAACCCCACTTTGGGTCATTGTGAATATCCTTTAGATTGATAAGGCTGTAACTCGTAATTCGAGCATCTTCCTCATTTCTATATTTATTCACCATATCAGGAAAGCGCGTCTCAAAGTCTTCTGGCTTCTGTCCATCCTTCAATACCAAAAAAGTCAAGCCTTGTGATAGGTTACCCCAATTGTCTCTATCCCATTCGTTCACCTGATAGTAAATCTCAGAAGAGGCCAGCAGTTGAAAGGGAAGGTTGCTATTACTTGGTGGATTTTTGACTACACCGGTGATATAAACTCTTAAAGAATCAAAAAGTGCTACCTCTTTTCCCAGTAGCGCACTCTCTCGCCCTACAAAGTCCGGGTAATACTTCTCGACCATCTTTGATGATAAGACCAGTGCGTTACGCGTGTCCATCGCCTTTCTCGAATCTCCAGCGATAAACTCATAATCGAAGTGCTTTAAAAAGGCACTATCGGCACAAAAAAGTTTATTAGCCTCTTCAAAAACACGTGCTTTCGAAGAACCCGGATTAATGGTAACTAAGGCATCCAATGGACCTGTGATCTGAATCACGCCTTCCAGTTCGGGATATTCATTCCTTAAGACTTTAACCAACATGGACTGTGTAGTACCAGTCTGTGCCTTATTGTTTGGATAGTCTAAGGTAGTGTTCACTCGATAGATCTGATCTGCCTTTGGCTGATAGATATCAAAGCTATTTTCATAGCGATTCTGTACATAAAGAAAAAGTACACTGCTAAGCCCTAATGTCAAGGCTAATACATTGATGGCAGAAGTCACTCTATTTTTCCAGAGGTTTCGGAGGATCGAAAGGATAAATGTCTTGGTCATTTTTTTATCGTTTGACCTTATAAAGGCCAAAAGGCTGCCACAAACTCTAAACACCTGTTAATGTGAATGTTAAAGATTTTTAAATTTTGTTTTCACTCGAAAGTGATCGCCTAGGTACAGCGTACTGTTCCAACCTAGAACAGTAAATTACTATATTTATTCGTGGAAATACTTGCCGTAGATGATGATCCTTTAATGCTCCATACCATAAGCATGGTTTTGGAAGAGACATTCGGAGAAATCCATACGCATGAACATCCCAGTTTAGCCACCTCCCAACTCGAAAGCTCAGATATTAAAGTAGTCCTTCTCGATCTTAACTTCGCTATTGGCGACTTTGATGGATCAGAAGGTCTAGCATGGATCAAAAAAATCAAGGGGCTTAATCCTCACGTTTCTATTATCGTACTTACGGCCCATGGTTTTCTAGACATTGCCGTCCAATCCTTAAAGCAGGGTGCTACGGACTTTCTTGAAAAACCGTTTTCAAATGAGAAGCTAGTGGCTACCGTGCAAGCGGGTTTAAACCTTGCCAACTCACAGCACGACCTGGCTAATGTAAGCGCAAGCCGTGACCTACTGATCGGTCAAAATAACCAACTCGGTAGTATGATCATTGGCCAGTCAGAAGCCATGAAACAGGTAATGCATACGGTAAACAAGGTAGCAAGCACCGATGCCTCTGTGCTCATTACTGGGGCACATGGTACAGGAAAGGAAATTCTGGCAAGGTTGATTCATCGGCAATCTGCTCGGACAGCTCAACCCTTTATTAACATTGATTTAAGTGCCATTAGCTCTGGCTTATTTGAGTCTACTCTCTTCGGTCACGTGAAAGGGGCTTTTACAGATGCCAGTGAAGACAAGGCTGGAATGATGGAGGGCGCCAACCTTGGAACACTCCTGCTCGATGAAATTGGTAATCTTCCGCTAGAGTTACAATCTAAGCTACTTTCGGCTTTGCAGAATCGAGAGGTGAGCCGCGTGGGTGAACATCGCCCACGGGCAATTGACATACGATTGATCAGCACCTCACACAAAAGCATGGAAACGCTTACGGATCCAGCAGAGTTCCGGCAAGACTTACTGTTTCGTATTAATACAGTACACATTGAACTGCCTCCCCTGCGAAATCGAAAAGAGGATATTAAACCCTTAACTGAGCATTTTTTATCACTTTACAACCGAAAGTATGGGAAGGACTTTGAGCTAACAAAAGACCAGGTCAAGACGCTAGAAGCATACCACTGGCCAGGTAACATACGGGAGCTGAGAAACAATATTGAGCGAATGGTTATCATGGATAATACTGATGCTTTTAAACGCACTGAACCATCAGAACAACAAGTTGACAACCTTTATGCCGTTGAAAAGCGAAAGATTATGGAAGTGATTGAACGGCACTCCGGAAATATTACCCATGCCGCTGCGGAACTAGGGATTGGCAGAAATACACTCTATCGCAAAATGAGGAAATATGATCTTTAGAAAAGGCTTCCTCCTGATTTTAATCCGGGTTATGCTCATCGTGGCGCTGGCCATCGGTATGGTCTACTCCTATTTAGAGACAGAGTTTTCTATTACACCCGTCATGTTTGGGGTATTAATGCTTATCGTAATGTTAGAGCTCACTTGGCGACTGAATAGCCAAGAAAGAAACTGGGCTAGCTTCCTGCAGTCCGTACAGTATGGAGACTTTAACCGCACTTATCAGCATAAGACCAATTCAAAAGAATTGCAAACGGCTTTTCAGTTAATCACTGATCAAATGGAGGCTTTGCAAACCAATCGCGAAGCTGAATTCCGATTGCTTCAAACCGTACTTCGCCATGTATCAGTTGCAGTGGTTTGTTATAAGGAAAATGGCGAGGTAGTCTTTACAAATAAAGCTTTTAATACCCTGCTAGACATTTCAAGCCTTATTCATGTGGATCAATTGAAGGCATCATTTCCAAAGATTCACCAAACAATGACTTCATCCGGAGCCTCTCCTTCTGAATGGATCGACCATAAGAATGGTCAGAAATTATTTATCAAAACGGAGTCGTTTAAGCTTAAGGGAACAGCACATAAACTCGCCTCCTTAACAGATATTCGCAGTTCGCTGGATGCGAAAGAGCTTGATAGCTATCAAAACCTGATGCGGGTGATGACGCACGAAATCATGAATTCGACAACGCCTATTCTTTCACTGATTCGCGTGGTGAACAAGAAGTTGATTAATGAACAAGCTTTGGTTGCCCTAGACACAAAGGATCAAAAGAATGTGGCCATTAGTCTGAATGCGATAGAGGAAAGAACTTCGGGCATGCTAAAGTTTGTCGAAGCCTATAAGCAGATCAATAGGCCTATTGAACCACACCTTGAGTTCGCGGATAGTAGAGTATTGATTGATTCCGTAATGACGCTTATGGCTTCCGACTCTAAAGTCGAAGTGGCTCTAAAAGATGAATTAAACGCACCCATACTGGTTGATCGTAACTTGATAACACAAGTATTGATCAACCTTGTTAAAAATGCCCTAGATGCCTTAAAAGACACAGCAAAGCCTCAGCTTAATATTACTGCTGGCAGTACTGATGATCGAATATGTATAACAGTTGAAGACAATGGCCTAGGTGTCCCAGAATCTGCCATTCAAGAGATTTTCATCCCTTTTTACACTACAAAAGCTGAAGGCTCAGGTATTGGCTTGGCCCTATCACGAAAGATTGTCAGGGCGCATGGTGGGCAGTTATCGTACAGCCGAGTCAATGACAAGACATTGTTCACGGTAAGCTTGCCGAAAGCCGTTTGATTTAACCACCCAGTAGCCTTCTTCCTGTATGCAGCTTGCCTTTTACCTCAAAAATCCTTGCTCGTGAACAGGCTTCAACAAGCCAAGGTTAAGAAAAGACGTTTTCTATGTTGAGCCTGCCGAAACATCTGCTCCAAAGAGAAAAGCTTTGGTACATGTTATTCAGAGATGAATAGCGTACCTGCTAATTCTCAAAGTCCCTTTCAGGGGACTATGAGAGCGAATAAAAAGACTAATGACCGGTTACTAATCAGGCAACTTCCCCCGCAATGACAGCTGCTACTCATGCTTCAAAGCTTCAACAGGGTTCGATTGTGCTGTTTTATAGCTCTGAGTAGACATGGTTAAAAAGGCGATTAGAAATGCAGCTAAAGCGGCCAGCACAAAGGTGAAAACACTGATGCCGTCTTTATAGTGGAACCCATCTAACCATTCCTTCATAATACCATAAGAGAGTGCAGAAGCAACAACTGCCGCAATGGCTACGATCATAAACACATTTTTGGAAAGTAAACCTACAATGTGCCAAGTGGATGCACCAAGTGTTTTTCGAATGCCAATTTCTTTGGTGCGCTGTTCAATGGTAAAAGCCGTCAAACCAAATAAACCAAGGCAGGAGATGAAAATACAGAGTCCCGCAAATATGCCTATCAAAGTCATCTGTTTAATATCAGCCGTGTATTGTTGATCTAAAGTATCATCGAGAAACTTGACTTCAAAAGGATGTTCTGGGTCGAAAGCCTCCCATTCTTGTTCTAAAAAGTCAAGGGTTTCGGAAACATTATTACCCGTAATGTTAATGGTTAGCATTCTGGTGACGAGTTTCTTATTTCTACTTGTCCAAAAATCTTCATTAAAGTTTTCTTCGGCTGGTAACCAAAAAATCATAGACTCAACTTCATGTTGAAGTCCCTGAAAGTGGAAATCCTTCATCACCCCAATCACATAGCTGGGCTCTTGACCTGCCTGATAGCGTAGCCTTTTGCCAATAGGTTCATCCCACCCCATCTTCTTCACTAATGTTTCATTGACGAGTATGGCATGGTTGGCATCGCTCGGTATGGTAGGATCGAAATTTCTTCCCTCCTTCAATTCCATACCCATAGTATTGATAAACGCATCGTCTATGTAAAACCAATTGTATGATTGTGATATAAATTCACCTTGATTATTTTCGATTTCTGCTTGCTCAAATGAGGTAGCTCTTCCCAATTGATTCATAGAAACCGTGGCATCAATTACGTTGCTGTTTTGTTGCAGCTCATTGATCAGAATAGGAATCTTTTCAATGGCAGTGGAGCCTTGTACCGTCATCACCAGTTTGTTTTCCTTTTCAAAACCCAGCGATTTGTTCTTGATGTATTGCATTTGCCCATACATGAGCAGCGTACAAGAAATCACACAGATGGACACAAGGAACTGTACAAAGACGAGTCCTTGCCTCAGTTTACTATTACTTGATTTAATCGCTTTGACCATAGAGACCCGAGAAAGCGAAATGGCCGGATATAGTCCTGCCGATAAAGACATCACTAAAACGCCTAGTCCTATGACCGCTAGTGATTTAGGATAGAATAGCATCTCGAAGGGCAAAGATTTATCGAGTAGCAGATTCAGCGAAGTGAAATTGATGGCTAAATAGGAAAGTCCTAAGCCGATCAAAAGCGAGAGCAATACAAATACAAATGACTCTGTCAATAATTGGATGATCAATTGATGTCGATGTGCGCCAAGAACCTTCGGTATGATAATGCCCTTGATGCGTTTGGAGAATCTAGCGGTAGACAAGTTCATATAGTTGATACAAGCCACCAAGAGGACGAAAATGGCAATGCCTGTAAAGCCAATGATGTAAAACCGATTGCCATGCGGTCGATCGCGTTGCGCTGTCGAATTCATATGAATCTCCGCAAGGGGTTCTAGCGACATGTTGACGATGCTATTATACCGATCGGGATGATCGGCCATGTACTTTTCGAAAAAAGAGTCTGAAATAGCCGTAAAGGAACCTGGCTCATAACCAGGCGACATCAGCAGATAGGTAAAGTCAGATCGGGTGTACCAAAGACTAAAACGGACATCTTCCCCATAAACAGGCTTAAACAGATCAGCAGACAATTCTTGATAAGTAATTAGTACATCATACTTAAGGTGTGTGTTGTCGGGTAAGTCGGCAAAGACAAGGGTCACTACAAAGTCCGTCAGTTCGCCTTTTATGGTTTTACCGATTGGGTTTTCATTTCCGAAATAAGTTTTGGCAAAGCTTTCACTGATGGCCATCGACTTGGGTTCAGTTAAGGCTGTTTCGGGGTTACCGAATAACACTTGGTGACTAAAGACATCGAAGACATTGGCATCTGCCATGGCCACATCTTTCCAGCGCGCGGAATTGCCTTCATATTCAAAAACAGTATAGCCTCGGTTGTTCAGCGAAAAGCGAACGAAAGCCTCTATTTGAGGCGATTCCTCAATCACTAGTGGCCCTAGGGCATATGAAGTCTGCGCAAAGAGGTTGGTGTTCTCACCAGACACTAGCTCATTGGCAACCCTATAGATGTTTTCATGTTTAGTAAAATGTTGATCATAAGTAAGCTCACTTTTGAGATATAGTACAAGTATAATGCAGCAAGTGATGCCTATGGAGAGCCCAGTAATGTTGATGAGGCTATAACTGACCTCCCGATAGAGGTTTCTGGATACAATTTTCAAATTGTGCTTGATCATCATCGTGTTTTTATGCGTTTTGAATTGCCTTTGACGTGTAAAACCAAAGAGTAAATGCAGTGCATCAAACCAATACATGATCCGTGCATAAACCGAACCCTTTGTTTCCAATCTTTCTTGATGTATCTCCTCTAGATCGCCCAGAAGTTCTTCGAGCATGGTGTCCTTGATAAAGAAAGACATCAGTCGATTGGCGAGCCTAGGAGTTTTGTTGTTTTTTGACCGATACATGGACGCTTAGCTTAGACCTGGGATAAGCTGCCACATTTTTTGACGTACCTCTTGAGAGGCTTTAAGCTGGCGCATACCAACCTCTGTAACTGTAAACAGTCTTTTGCGCCTGTCACCACGCTTCTCTGTGTTGCCTCCCATTTCGGACTTGAGCAGTCCTTTATCCTGTAAGCGATACAGTGTAATATGGATCGCACCAAGCAGAATGGACCTATCCGAATGCTTCTCTACTTCTTTCTTGACGCTAATACCATACGCCTCTCCTTCTAGTATGCAAACCGCCAGCAGTACGAGTTCTTCAAACTCTCCTAGTCCCCTGTTTTTCATTAGTTACAATTATGTATATATACAAAGTTATAACTAATAAGGTTACTTACAAATATCCTGTAGTATACCTCAAGTTTTAACCGAATGGATCAACACTATCCTCTGGATTGTATTTAAATAGCACTCACATAAATAACTGTTGTAGAAGATAAAATCGTCCGCTGTACAACCACCCTTCCAAGATAATCTCTTATTATTGAGCCAAATAGCGGATTGTATTGATAAGACAATCTGATATTTTCATCGTAATCTTTCAGAACCTTATGAAAAAGCTGGCCTATAGCGTCATTGGAATAGCGGGTATACTACTATTGCTGATTTATGCCGAAAGCATTTTGATACCTCTAGTATTTGGAGTCGTCTTGTGGTATTTGGGCACCTCTATGAAGCAACTTGTGCAGAAGATTCCATTTGTCGGTAAAAAACTAAACCCAACGATGATCAATATTTTGGTCTTCATCGTGCTCGTGGTGGGCTTTATAGGATTATCTAAGGTGATTACTACAAATGTCGATTCTCTAATGCTTTCCTATGAAAGCTATAAAGTAAACATTAACAGTATTTTAGATAGGTTGAATGAACGTTTTAGTATAAATATTCAAGAGCAATTCAATGCTGCCCAATCAGGCTTCGATTATGGAGATATTTTAAGTAAAATAGCAGGTTCCATTTCAAGTGTTTTGGGTGACGCCATTATCATTTTGGTCTATGCGGCCTTTATGTTTTCAGAGGAAGCCAGTTTCAAAAACAAACTCAAAAAAATGTTCAGGTCTACGGAAGAGGAAACACGAGTGACTAAAATGCTCAACAGCATTAGTACTTCTTTTGGCGACTATATCCGCCTGAAAACTTATGTGAGTTTAATGACGGGAATTGTCGGCTATATATTCCTTGCCATTATGGGTGTTGACTCACCATTTTTCTGGGCACTGTTGATGTTCTTGTTAAACTACATCCCGACCATTGGTTCATTAGTAGCTACCGTCTTCCCTGCGGTCTTTAGCCTCATGCAGTTTGGAGAATACCCTCCTTTCTTTATCATCTTAATAGGATTGGGCGTAATAGAATGGATCATTGGCAATGTAGTAGAGCCAAAGATTATGGGCAATTCTCTGAACCTAAGTCCACTAGTCACTATTCTAGCACTGATTGTATGGGGACAAATATGGGGCATCACAGGCATGCTGTTGAGTACCCCAATCACTGTCGTTATGGTGATTGTATTCTCTCAGTTTGAAAGCACCAAACATGCTGCCATTCTCTTGTCGCAAAACGGAGATATCAATCAAAAAGAGTAAGTCTATTTACCCTTTTCCATCACCTCAGGCTTAATTTTCTTCTTGTCCAAGTGCTTTACACCTTCTCGCATCCACAAAGGTGCTTCTGTTCCTTTTAGGTAATGATCGAAGTATTGCTTCATGCGAATCTGAAAATCCTTCTGATTCGCTTCTTTACCTAAATGATGTGGTTCATCAGGGTAAGACAATAAAATCACTTCCTTGCCGAGTCTTCGGGCAGTTGAGTAATATTCAAGGCCTTGTACCCAGTCTACCGCCCCATCGGCCGTACCATGCAAAATCATAAATGGCGTATTGATATTCTCGGCATGGTGAATTGGTGATTGACTTCTATACAATTCCATATTATCCCATGGACTCACACCCATTCTACCTTGTGACCATTCTAGGATGGGTCCGTTCAAATTACCTGTACGTTTGTAGGCCACATTGTACATACTAATGAGGTTGGTCAGCGGTGCACCCGTCACAACACAAGCGAACATATCGGTTTGTGTTACAATGAATGATGACTCATATCCACCCCAACTATGCCCTTGCAATCCAATTTTATCTGGATCTGCATAGCCTAAATCAATCACTGCTTGGGCTGCGCTGGTCACATCATCCAAAGCGGAAGAACCCGGTAGTCCTACATCAAAAATAATGTCTGGCATTAAAACGAGATATCCGTTGCTGGCATAGGTAGACATATGCGGTCTGTCGTCATAAGTAGGCATTGAATATTGATGGTGTCGCTGCGACATTAACTCGTAAAAGTAAATCACCATAGGATACTTTTTACCTTCCTCATAATCAGCAGGTAAAGCCAAAGTTCCTTGGAGTTTATGCCCTCTCTTATCCGTATAATCAACGAGCACTCTTTTGCCCCATTTGTATTCTGATTGCTGAGGATTGGCATCAGTGATCTGCTTAGGTCTTTTGAAGGATAAATCAGATACCCAGTAATTAGGGAAGTCTACAAAAGACTGTTGGGTGAACATCACTTTATCTGCCTTTGTCGCTTTGGTGATACTTCCAATCATTTTGTCTTCGTAGATTAACGCTTTTGGCTTCTTGCCGATTGACACCTGATAGTATCCTGATTTCTTGGTCCGCTCTCCGTATGCCGAAAGCATCAAAGGCTCAGAAGTATCTAGTGTTTCGGCTTCGCGATCTAATTGCATTAACCTGAAACGAATGCTTTCTTTATCGCCAACACCTTGGGTGATGTTAATCGTTTCACTGCCTTCCAAAGCGATTGCCCAAACGTCAAACTTATTGTTGACCAGCACCCATTTTCCGTCTTTAGACCAGCCTCCTACACCATAAATCGGCTTTTCCGTAGGCTTATCAAATTCTTTATTGAGAAAGCTAGTTCCTGTTTTTGCAGTCAGATTCGTTGTCTTTCCACTGGCAAAATTATAGCCCATCAACTCAGCATCTGTTAAAAACACTGCCCATTGTCCGTTTGGTGAAAGGCCTAGGTTGAAGTAATTACGCGCTTTAATCAATTGCTTTGCTCCTGTTTGTGTATTAATAGCATACAAATCTGCATAGCCCCCAGGAATGGTCACATCACCTCTGTAAGGTTCGTTGGCGCTACCTACCGCCCATTTGCTTTTTTCACTAAAGTTGACATTCGGCATGTCGCTATTCTCTAATTGAAAGAAAGCCTTATTTCCTAGATTAAGTACAGCTGTATAGGTTGCTCTTCTATCGCGATTGGCTCTTATGATTTGCGTTGACTGTACTAACTCGTCTTTCCAATGCCATACATCCACATTGGCTTTCAGCATATCATCTTTCTTGACTTCTTTTTCTTGCTCCTTAACACCAAAGTAAAGTTGTGTGCTGTTTTCATTCCAGATTAATCTGCCATACTCACTAATGACCATATCTTGGGGAAACTTAGCATCAGAAGTGGCATAAGTATTCTGATTTCCAGAGGTAGTCATTCCTGTCATGAGACTACCGGACCAATACAAAGTATTGTCTCTTTGCATATTGCCATCGGCTTTGTTTCCGAATAAAACGGCAAGTTTATCACCTTTTTCGTTCCAAGTCATTTGCGCATAAGTGAAAGCACCGGTATGCAAGGGTAAAGTGCGCATGTTGCTCAAATCCATGACATAAAGACCGTTACCACTGTCTTCATCCGCATCTACCACATAAGCGAAGAGTGTACCTGTTTCGTTGAAAGCGTAGCTGGCCACATTACCAATATTCAGATTTTGATTGCCTTTTAAGTCTCTCAGGATTAAATCGCTACCCTGATGTTCCGCTTTCGAATCGTTGGCATGCTTATGTATAGCGATAAAGTTTGACGCTTTAGAAAAACTAAATGATCGAGTGCTCTTCACATCGCTGGCCGAATTATCACTTAGGTTTACGAGCTGTAAATGGCTTTGCACCGGTTTTTTACTCGCCCTGAGTTTGTCAGCCTCTTTCTTTGAAGGGTCCACTAAATAGGCTACCCATTTACTATCATCGGAGAAAGCTGCTCGCTTGCCGTTCACAATGGTTCTTAACGTATCACCCTCTATCTTTCGGATATGAAACTTCGCATCTCCTTCATTTGGGCTGTAGGCATAGGTCATCCAGTTCCCATTCGGTGAAATAGCGGTATTGGTTATTCTATTCCATTGCGCGTAATCTTCAAGGGTGAGTGCTTTTTTCTCCTGCCCAGAGGCTGAAATATTCAGAAATAACAGTCCAATTATTAAGGTCAGAAAATTTGGGTTGATCAGTTTCCGCATGGCTAAAAGTATTAAGGTTGATTAAAAGCTGAGTTTGGGTATAATAATCGTGCTTATCGTTTAAAAATAAAAGATATATGTGGCGTGTGGTAATAGGCTTCAGATGTAAAAAAAATATTACCATTGAAATAATCAAAAGCCGATGTCAAGGGTCAATTTCGTATTTTTCATTTCAACCTTATTACTAATTACATGAAAACTAACCGATCGTTTCTCTTTCTGGTGCTGCTATGCATCGCATTACTCTTTCCTACTAGTCCTGGCTTTGCCCAAGGTAAAAAATCAGAAAATCCTGTAGACCCATCTTTCTACAGTGGCTATAACTGGCGCAACATTGGGCCTGACCGTGGCGGACGTTCGCTGGGCAGTTCCGGTAGTCCAGGCCGACCGAATGAGTACTATTTTGGTGCTACTGGTGGTGGTCTTTGGAAAACCGTTGATGGAGGTAACGAGTGGTTTCCCGTGACTGACGGCCAAATTAGTTCTTCTAGTATCGGTGCCGTAGCCGTGGCTGAGACTAATCCAGATATCGTATATATCGGTGGTGGAGAGACGCAATTGCGAGGTAGCATTACGCAAGGTGATGGCGTTTACAAGACTACTGATGGCGGAAAAACCTGGAGACATCTCGGTCTTAAAGAAACACAGGCCATTTCTCGAATCAGGGTTCACCCTACCAATCCTAATATTGTTTACGTTGCCGCCTTGGGTCATGTCTATGGCGACAATGAAGAAAGAGGTGTTTTCCGTTCAAAGGATGGCGGCAACACTTGGAAGAAAGTGTTATACGTTAGCGATAAGGCGGGTGCTGCTGACTTAATTATTGACAGAACCAATCCTAATGTATTGTATGCTACTACATGGCAAGTATATCGTAAAGCGTGGAAAATGTGGGGCGGTGGCCCTGATAGTAAGCTTTTTAAATCTCTTGACGGTGGCGACACTTGGATTGACCTGACACAGAACCCAGGCATGCCAGAGGGTCCAATAGGCAAAATAGGCGTAACGGTCTCCCCTGCTGACCCTGACAGAGTTTGGGCCATTGTTGAAGCAAACGAAGGTGGAGTCTTTAGATCTGATGATGCAGGTTGGACGTGGGAACGCGTGAACTCAGAAAGAAAATTAAGACAGCGTGCTTTCTATTATTCAAGAATTTATGCTGACCCATTAGATAGAGATGTAGTTTATGGACTAAATGTTGGTTTCTATAAATCGACTGATGGCGGAAAAACCTTTGACCTGAGAATACGACCACCGCATGGCGATAACCACGATTTATGGATCGATCCGAATGATCCCATGCGCATGATCAGTTCTAATGATGGTGGTGGCACAGTAAGTGTTAATGGTGGGCAAACGTGGACTGATTTAGATTTTCCTACATCTCAGTTTTACCACGTGATGACCACAAGCGATGTACCCTATCATGTAGCCGGTGCACAACAAGACAACAGTACTTTGGCTATGCCAAGCCAAGGAAGAGGCCCATCCTACTCTGTGGGAGGTGGTGAAAGTGGTTGGATAACCCAAAGCCCCACTGATCCTGATGTATTTTATGCAGGTAGTCAAGGAGCACTTTTAACACGCTATAATAGAAGAACTGGCCAATACAGGGACATTCAAGTTTACCCAAGATTCTTCTCAGGAGAGCCAGCCAGCGCTTTACCAGAAAGGTGGCAGTGGACATTCCCGATTATGTTCTCACCGCTCGATTCCAAAATAATGTACACTACATCACAACATGTATGGAAGACAACGAATGACGGACAGACTTGGGAGAAAATTAGCCCAGACCTTACCTACGCAGACCCAGAAACTTTAGGGAAAACTGGTGGTGTGATTACCATGGACATGAATGGCCCTGAAATCTATGCGACCGTCTTCGCCCTAGCCCCTTCAAACCATGATGTGAATACCATTTGGGCTGGTTCTGATGATGGTAAGGTTCATATCACGAGAAACGGGGGTAAAAAATGGACTGACATTACACCGAAAGACTTGCCTAAATTCTCAAGGATTAGCATTATTGATGAAAGCAAGTTCAATCCTGGAACACTGTATTTGGCTGCCAATCGCTATCAGGTAGATGATAGAGAACCTTATGTATTCAAAACCACGGATTACGGTAAAAGCTGGACTAAAATCATTAACGGTATTAAACCCGGTCATTTTGCCAGAGCGATCAGAGAAGATTTACAAAAACCTGGCTTGCTTTATTTAGCTACAGAACATGGCGTTTATGTGTCTTTTAACGATGGTGCTAAATGGCAATCGCTACAAATGAACTTACCAGATACGCCTATACGCGACTTGGTATTAAGGAACAATGATGTGGTTTTAGGCTCTCACGGTCGTGGTTTTTGGATCATGGGGGACATTGCTCCTTTGCGTGATGCAGCTAGTATGGACATGAGTGAGGTGAAGCTATTTAAGCCGGCTAACCCTATCCGCGGTATTTATAATGCCAACATTCAATATTACCTACCAAAGGAGTTCGACAGTGTTGAAATTGAGATCATGGATGCAGATGGAAACCTCATTAATTCATACACAGGCAAAAAAGGCGATCGTAGAGGACCTTCTGTCAATAAAGGCATCAATGATTTCACTTGGGATATGCGCTACCCTGGCGCTACCGTATTCGATGGAATGATTATTTGGAGCGGTAGACCTCAAAGAGGGCCATTAGCGCCATTAGGTGACTATCAAGTAAAGTTGACTGTAGACGGTGTTTCTCAATCAAGTACGTTCACTATGGAGATGGACCCGAACTTAGAAGGAATCACTAAAGACGACATTCAAAAGCAGTTTGATCTCGCGTTAAAGATTAGGGACAAAACATCAGCAGCAAACGAAGCGGTTATCCTCATTAGGGATATTCGTGCACAAGCGAAGAAACTGAACGGTTCTAATAATGAAAAGGCACTTGAGGCTATGATGGCTAAGCTTACTGAAATTGAGGAGGATTTGTATCAAGTGAAAAACCAGAGTGGACAAGATCCACTCAACTTCCCCATTAAACTGAATAATCGCTTGGCTTCTTTAAGGAGAAGTGTGGAGAGTGGACAGGCTAGACCAACTGATGGGGCTTATGTGGTCTTTAAAGAGTTATCTGATGAACTAGAAGATCACTTGAGCAAACTAGACGGTATCCTTAATTCAGACTTGAAAGCGGTCAACGAGCAGCTCTCTGGTAAGATTTCCTTGGAAAAGAAGAAAGACTGACACTTTAATAGCGTGTAAAAGAAAAGGCCTCATCCGACTAATCGGATGAGGCCTTTCAATATTTAATTGATAGCAAATTACATTGATCTGCTAACTCTTACTGCGTTGAGGCCTTTTTTACCTTGCTCAACTTCGTATTCTACTTTGTCGTTCTCACGAACTTCGTCAATAAGACCACTCATGTGTACAAATACGTCTTCAGACCCATCTGCTGGTGTAATAAACCCAAAACCTTTAGTCTCGTTGAAAAATTTTACTGTTCCTTCTTTCATAATTATGATTGCAAATTGTTATAAATAATTTTCTTTTTTGATTAGTTCACAAATGTGAATGCTTTGCCACGTTTACCAGCTCTACCTGTACGTCCGATTCTATGTACATAGCTATCGAAAGTCATAGGCAGTTGATAATTGATTACGTGTGTTACATCCGATACATCAATACCTCTAGCGGCTACATCAGTAGCTACCAATACTTGAACCTGTCCTTTTTTGAACTTGCTCAAGGCAGCATTTCTGTAATTCTGCGATTTGTTTCCGTGTATTTGATCTGCTCTAACGCCTGATTGATTCAAAAGCTTGGTCACCTTATCGACCCAACGCTTTGTCTCTGCGAAGATTAAAACCTTTTCAAATTCACTATTTGTCATCATGTCCATAAGCATAGTGAATTTATCACCACCTGCAGGGACACGAATAATATCTTGTTCTACTTGATCACTTGTCGTTGTACCAGAATTGATCTTCACTTCAATGGGATTGGTCAATAACTCACTGATCAATGATTTTTGTGACTTATCAAGGGTTGCTGAAAAAAGCATGGTCTGCTTTCTACTGGTCATTCCCTTGACGAGTCTCTGAATTTCTTTTACAAAACCCATGTCCAACATTCTGTCAAATTCATCTAGTACGAGTACTGGGATCTTATGTAAGTGAAGTGCTTTTTGATCTACCATATCTTTCAATCGACCTGGTGTACCAATAATCACATGGTTACGTCTTCTCAGCTGACCTAGGTTTTTGCCTACGCTTGTGCCACCTATAAAACTGGCTGCCGTTAAACCTAATCCTTTCGTAAGGCTTCTAAACTCTTCTTCTACCTGTAGGGCTAATTCTCTTGTCGGTACAACGACCAATGCTGTTAATTCAGTCGGGTTGGCAATTAATTGCTCAATAATCGGTATTAAAAATGCCGCGGTTTTACCCGTTCCTGTATTGGCAATTCCCAGAAGGTTTCTACCCGTCTTTAAATATTCAAAGGTTTTGTCTTGAATCTCACTCGGGTTTTCATACCCCTTTTTAATAAGGAGTGCTTTCATTTTATTCGAAAGCGGCATATCGTTAAACGACCTTGTTGGGGTAAAAACCTCAGGGGTAGTTACAATTGCCTTTTTTACTAATTGTCTAACATCTATGCTAGACACCATTTTCTTTTTGCCACCGCCTGAATTCCTTCTTCTGTCTCTTGAAGGTGCGCTGGACTTGGATGAGAAACTTCTGTCGCTCGTATTATTGGATGTTCTTGTCCTTGTTCTTGTATAATTCATTTTAATACTTCTATAGTGGATTTACGACCTCAGACATTCAGCATCATTATCAGATTTCTATACAATCAATCTAATTGAGGCCTAACCAAAAGTAAATGAGTGGAAATAAAGAGGTGATGCAATAAAAGAATCAAATGCAGTGAGTGGCCATATTCTTTTGCCGCTGCTTTGATGTCCTTAGCTTATGATAAGCCGTAAATATATTCGCCCTTAAAATTGTTCTTGTAAAATATTTGAGGGGAAAATTAATTATCGAGCCGGGCGTGGCTTGATAAGGTAACGATACTCCTGCATTGAGCTGCAAAGGTGAATTGAATAATCGGACATTCCTAATAATACCATTTCGATAATCAAATACTTTAATCAGTATTTATCGCAAGCATGATTTATCTTAAGAAGCTACCAAGGTGAGCTCTGCATTATTTTCAAAGACAACATCGACTATTATCCTACCTTTTTATGGTCATTAGGCACACAATTTCAGCATATTTAACTGTCACTCGTTCCGGTAAGGACTACGTTCGTCAATTGATATATTACACTCATCTCGTTAACCGAATAAAATTGGTCTTTTTAGCTTTCTTTTATAGCTTCTAGAAAATTGCCATATGTCGGTCAGGTTATTGGGAGTCTCTTTCTTGTTAATGTTATTGGCGTCATGTCAATTGAAAAATGAACCAACTCATTCCAATCCTCCATTAAATGAGTTAGAAAAAAGATTCTTAAATAACGAAGATCGATTAAGCTTAAACTTTCGCAATACCGATAGTGCGGTATTCTACAGCGATAAAATGCTAGAGATAGCGATAAAAATAGATCAACCCTCTTATTTGGGCCGTGCTTACAATGCTAGGGCTTCGGCCTATGAACAGCTTCAAGCATACGATTCTGCCATCAGTTACTTTGAATTGGCGCAAGACTTATTACTTCAAGTAAATGACACAACTGGTATAGCCTTTTCATATTCAGGTTTAGGGCATATTTATCTTTTCCAGGGTTTTCATGACCTTTCGCTTACTCAGTATCAGAAAACCATTGATCTCTTGACTGGTTCAAGTGAACTGAGTGCTCTTAGCAAGGCTTATAGTAATATAGGTATGGTCCTAATGGATCAAAAGATGCACACGCAAGCTCAAGACTATTTTAGACAGTCCATCTCATTGGCCCGGTCCCAAGACATGGCACAATTGGAGTTAGCTCCGATGCTTAATCTAGCACTCTCCTATCTCAAGCAGAAAACTTATGATTCGGCTATCTATCATGCCGAAAACCTAAAGGCAAAGTCTAAAGAAATTGGATTGGATTTCGGTATAGGAAAGGCCACCTACATTCTGGCAGAATCCTTTACATCCTTGGGTGACTTGGAAAGAGCTGATATGGAAGCTCGATTAGGAGAGCAGATTTTTATTCAGATTAACGCTGATAGAGACTTAAGTGGACTTAGGTATCAAAGGGCGATAGTTTCGCACGAATTAGGAAGAAATACTGAGGCCTTAAAAATCATTGACGATATGCTCAGCAAAGAAATTAATGAAGAGCTGGAAGTAGACGTTCTGAGGTTAAAGGCAATGATTTATGAAAAGCAAGGAGAGGTTGAGAAATCTTTAGGAGCATATAAAGCATATATCGAGGCCTCAGAAACTCTAAATAAAAAGAGACAAGGCCAACTGGTGATACAACAACAATTCAAATTTGACACAGAACAAAAGAACAGGCAGATTTCAGACTTACAGACTGAAGCAACTATCAATGCACTTACTTTAAATCAAGAGCGAATCAGATTTTATGTAGCACTCGCTTCTATTGTGATTTTGGGCATAGGAGCTTACTTGGTATTCAGTAGGCACAAAGTAAGGTCTCAGAGCGAGATGATGGAGCTACGCAACAAGCTCTTGCGCACTCAGCTCAATCCTCATTTTCTATTTAATGCGATGGGAGCCATACAACAATATATTTACTCTCAAGAAGATCCTCAGCTCATATCAGATTATTTAGGGAAGTTTTCCAGATTAACCCGAATGATTCTCAATTATAGCAAGCAAGACCTGATTACCCTAGAAGAAGAACTCGACTTTCTGAAAAACTACATCGCCCTACAGCAGATAAGGTTTGAGGTACCTTTCAAGTTTACGCTTGAATTGAGCGAAGGCCTGGCTACAAATGAGCTACTCGTACCTCCCATGCTCACACAACCCTTTATTGAGAACGCGATTGAACATGGTTTTCTACATAAGGAAGAACAGGGGCATATTGACCTGATTATAAAAGAAACTGATAGTCAACTCCTAATCACTGTAAAAGATGATGGCGTGGGAAGAACACAAGCTGCTACTCTCGCGAAAAAAACGAAGCATGAGTCTATGGCTACTCAAATTACAGTAGAACGTCTGAAGCTCATTCAAAAAAAGTTAAGGCAGAAGAGTGAGTTACTCATTCAAGATTCTTTTGATCAGCACAATCAGATTATGGGTACTCAGGTACAGCTAAACATTCCACTTATCAGAGAATAAATTATGATCCGAGCAATAATTATTGATGACGAAAAACCCTTTATTAACACCTTAAGAGCAACGCTTCAAAATTGTGAAGATGTGGTAGTTGTGGGAGAAGCTCGTAGTGTAAGTAGCGGAGTGACTTTGCTCAATGAAATCGAACCTGACTTAGTATTCTTGGATGTTCAGATGAGCGATGGAACAGGCTTTGACCTATTACAAAACCTCAATCGTAAAGACTTCAATGTGATATTCATTACCGCTCACGATCATTTTGCTATTGAAGCATTTAAGTTCAGCGCTATGGATTATATACTTAAACCACTAATCTCCGATGAACTTTACGTTGCCATTGAAAAAGTGAGGCAACTGATGGAGAAAGACAGAATTAACTTACAGCTTTCTGTCTTAATGGACAATCTGAATGAGATGTCTAGAGACAAAAAACGTATCATCTTGAGGGAAGCTGAGACCATGCACATTATTCAACTGGATGAAATCCTATGGTGTGAGGCTGACGGAAGTTATACTGTATTTTACCTCACCAATAAGCGTAAAATCATGGTGAGTAAACACCTCAAGGAATTTGAAAACTACCTTAGCCCTAACGGCTTCTTTAGAGCGCATCGCTCCCACCTTGTCAACTTGAGCAAAATCAGAAAATTTGATCGTTCAGAAGGTGGCATCATATACTTACAAGAGGATGTAGCACTGCCAATCTCTATACGTAAAAAAGAGAGGTTATCAGAAATGCTAAACTCTATGCAAATTTGATATTCTAGCATCATCACTGCTTATCCAACCCCATAAGCTGAGAAATCAGCTTAAATACTAGGATTATCTTACGTAGGCTTCAAGTATCCTTGCCCCTAACACGTCTCACTTTCTGGGATAAAGATCTAACAAAAGCATCTCTAAGACGGTGTTCTTCATGAAATAAGGTTGACAAGCCCTTAAAGCATTCCCTTGGTTTCGAAAAACGCTTGTCAATTGAAAGTACGTTCTCACGCTTTTAGCGATTGCCTTCCTCAAGTCATTAATAATGTCATCCGGTGACTTAAATACATTCATTCTGTGAAATAACGCTAGGCACTTTTATGTGTGGAAAATTCAATCATTCCAAAGCCACCCTAATTGAGCCATAAAAAATGATATCACTTCCAAATGAATCAATATGAAGAGTAACTCAATTAAACTTAAAGTCACTTTACTATGGTTGGCTTTTATACTCTTTGCAGCCAGTGGTTGTAAAGGTGATGATGGACCAACACCAGAAGAGCTAAGGCTACAAGAACTAACTGCTACATGGTCGGTTGAATCAGTTGTCAATGACGGTAGTGATGTGACAAATCAATTTACAGGATTTACTCTCATAGCATCCAGTAGTCAGACTTATAGAACTACCAATGGTGGCAATCCATGGCCTTCTCAAGGTACTTTTTCATTGGTTCCAAATAACCTTAACGCCTTTATAAGGGATGACAATGTTCAAGTAAACATTGCTTCAATTACTGAGACTACACTTTCGCTCACGTTTCAAATGAGCGCCATCAGAAGTACAGTCCATGGCGTCAATGGCATCACCGGAGCCTTCACTTTCAACCTTACAAAAACTAACTAGACATGGAAAAGCGATTCATCTCAAACCTTTGGGCCATATTACTTCTATTCATTACTTCGTATTCGGGCATGGCTTCCGATCTCACTAATAAACCTACTGAAATGACTTCAGTAGCCCCGTATACTGGTACAATAACAATTAATAGCACTACTAATGAATCATGCATTGGCCAGAACGATGGTAGCGTGAACCTTACTATTGGGAATTTAGGAAATGCCACCAGTGTGGTAGTGGTTATCACTCCTCAAGGAAGTTCAAACTCCCTAAATGATAATTTCACTGTGACCTCAGGGTCTGCCACGGGTTCCTTTTCAAACCTACCACCAGCTACTTACTTGGTTCAGATTTTAGCCAATAATTCAATAATTGGACCTAATAACCCCACCCCTCAGTTTACCATAGCGCCAGGAGGAGCGACAATTTCATTGGCCTCAACAGAACCTTCGTGTAATGGTGATAGCAACGGCTCGGTTACCGTAACTGCCACTGGCGGAGTTGCGCCTTACGAGTATAGTATTGGATCTGGAAGGTTTCAGACAGTCAACACATTTGGTAGTCTTGCAACTGGTCAATACACCCTCAACGTAAAAGATGCGAGCGGTTGCGTTACTTCACAATCCCTCACTTTAACCCAGCCGGCTGCTTTAGCTGCTACCTTATCAGCTACAGATGTGGTATGTAATGGAGGGAACACAGGTTCAATTACAGTTGCAGCGACTGGCGGTACCGCGCCTTATGTTTATTCGACAGATGGTGGAACTACGTTCAACACATCATTAACTGGCCTGACTGCAAACACTTATAATGTCATTACCAAAGATGCCAATAACTGCACTACAACCAATAGTATTACCATTTCTGAGCCTGCAGCCATTGCTGCTTCAGTTCAAAGTATAACAGATGTAACCTGTAATAATGGATCAGACGGCATCATTACGCTGGCTATCTCCGGTGGCACAGGCCCCTACAGTGTCTTTGCGAGTAACACTACCAATGGTGGCGGATTCTCTAGAACCCTCGGTTCTAACAATGTTCTTACTGGTTTGAATGCGGGTGTCTGGAATATATCGCTTTTTGATGCAAACAACTGTGCATTTGGCACAACAATCACAGCCACCTTGACTAATCCTGATTTATTCGAGTTAAACGCTATCATTGGTAACAAACAAGTCTGTGATGGCACTACAGCTTCCCTTACCGTCAATGTTACAGGTGGTGAGGGACCGTATATGTACTCTAGTGATGGCGGAGTC
Source organism: Cyclobacteriaceae bacterium (assembly GCA_965284605.1). GTDB lineage: Bacteria > Bacteroidota > Bacteroidia > Cytophagales > Cyclobacteriaceae > Roseivirga. The sequence continues at coordinate 4,020,427 of OZ260101.1, read as the reverse complement.
ACTTTTCAATCATCACCAGTATTCTCTAATCTTACTGTTGGTACTACTTATGACTTTACAGCTAAAGACAATCGTGGCTGCATAGCCACTCCATACTTCACTACTACCACTGTCCAGATCACTGCATATCCAGCTATTGTTGCAACCCCGACCCCTCAAGAGGTCTCGTGTTTTGGTGCTTCAGATGGAAGCATTAGTGTAACAGGTATATCTGGCGGTGCTGGTAGTGGATATGAGTACTCTCTTGATGGCACTAATTTTCAAACATCAACTGACTTTACTGGATTAGCGGCTGGTAATTATACCGTAACTGTAAAGGACCTACTCAACTGTACCAATACCTTTACTGTCAGTGTTACCGAACCTGCCGAGGTAACAATAAATGCATCAGTATTATCCAATGTGAGCTGTTTTGGTGGAAATGACGGAAGTGTAGAAATAACAAACAACAACGGTTTAACGCCTTTGATGTACTCTATTAACAGTGGTACGCCCCAAAGCAGCAATACTTTTACCGGACTTATAGCTGGCAATTATTCTGTCGCAGTTACTTCAGGGCCAAACTCTTGCGTGACTAGCACTACTTTCACGATCACAGAGCCTGCCTCCTTCACAGCTACAGCAGCCAGTACCAACGTTGTGTGCAATGGTCAAAGTAGCGGTGCATTTACAGTTTCTGTAACTGGTGGACAATCTCCTTATCAATATGCCTTAGATGGCATTACTTTCGGAAGTTCTGACACATTTAGCCAGTTGGTCGCTGGTAGTTATACCGCAACGGTAAAAGATGCGAATAACTGTATCGCGACTGTAGCAGTGAGTATTTCAGAACCAACTCCAATTACTGCTACCTACCAAACTCTGCCACCAACTTGTACAGGTGATACTGATGGACAAATTCAGATCAACCTGGCCAGCGGAGGTACGGGGCCTTTACAAATCAGACTTCAGGGCACTACTACGCTCGCTTCTAGCATCCAAAACCTTGCTCCTGGTAATTATGATGTAGAAATGGTCGATGCTAATGGTTGTACTTTAATAACTACCGTTACTGTACCCGCGGCCCTGATTGTAACTGCAGATGTTACAATAGATGCGAACGCATCTGGCTGTGGTAATTCAGATGGTGCTTTTACCATCTCAAACCCCAAGAAAGGACCAACTACTAACCTACCCTCAGTTGAGTACAGCATTGATGGTATCAACTTTCAATCGAACCCAAGTTTTACAGGGTTAACAGCTGGAGTATATACTGTTACCATCAAAGATGTGAGTAGCTCAAACAGCGGAACAGGAAATTGTGAAGGAACAGTATCCGTTACCATTACAGAGCCCTCTGGAATTACAGCTACAACTACAGAAACCCAAATTACTTGTAATGGTGGCACTGGAGCACTTGGAGTAGCTAACGTTACTGGTGGCACGGCACCTTATGAATATTCAATAGACGGCAACACCTTTAGTCCAAACCCAAGCTTTACAAATCTAACTGCGGGAAGCTACTCTATCACGATTAGAGATGCTTCCAGTTGCACTACTTCCCTGACGGCTACACTAACGGAACCAACTGCTTTAACAGCTAACGTTGCTACCACAGATCTCAGTTGTAATGGTTCCTCGGACGGTGCCGTTACTGTGACTGTTTCTGGAGGTACAGCGCCTTATCGCTGGGCTGATTCACCTACCTTCGGGTCCAATTTTCAAACCATAAATGGTGTTACAGGTACATTTAATGCAGTGCCAGGAGCCAGAACGGGTAATAGTGCGTTTGTTATTGATGCTAATAATTGTATGGTTTTAGTTCCATTTACCATCAATGAGCCAACTCCCTTAGTCGCATCGGTTACCAATATCACAGATGTGACCTGTAGTGGTGCCAATGATGGTACCATTACTATAACTGCAAGCGGAGGAACTGGGCCTTATGAAGTTACTCAAGATGGTACTCAGTATTTTCCTTTAGCCTCCAACGGTGTGATTACGGGCATTGGCCCCACCACGATAGCCAATATTACTATACGAGATGCTAATGGATGTGGGACTACGATTGCAGGCTTCACAGTAACTGAGCCGGCTCCTTTGAGCGCCACGGTCAGTAGCAACTCTCCTACTTGCAATGGTGCGACAGACGGCTCTATTACCATTGTACCTATTAGCACTACAAGCAATTCATTTGAATACAGTTTGGACGGTATCAACTTCTCAACAACTGCAACTTTCACTCAGCTGAGTGCAGGTGCTTATACTGTAACAATGCGTGAAACTGGAGTTAACTGTGAAAACACGTTTAATGTAACGATCACGGAACCTGATTTACTCGAGGCAAGTCCAACGGTAATTGATGCGACTTGTAACGGTCAGGAAGATGGTAAAATCATTGTCTCAGCACAAGGCGGAACTACACCTTATGAATACTCAATCGATGGAGGTACTACTTTCCAAACAGAAGATTTTATGGGATTGGACATTGGAAGTTACACAATGACCGTCCGAGATGCCAATGGATGTACTACTACTAAATCAATCGTTATTGCCGAGCCAGCTGAGTTAGATTTGACAATAACAGGGATTACCAATGCAAGTTGTAACGGTGAAGCCGATGGATCAGCAACGCCCACAATTACAGGAGGCACCGCTCCATATACATATAGTCTTGATGCTCAAAATTTCGAAACTACCATAAACTTAACAACTCTTAGCGCTGGGAACTATACACTCACAGTGAAAGATGCAAATGACTGTAGTACATCAGCCAGTTTTGCCATTCAAGAACCTGTAGTTATTGTTCCAATGATCAGTGCTAACGCTGACATTAGTTGTAATGGTTTGACTGACGGCAGCTTTAATGTAACGGCAACTGGAGGTGACGGTACTTTTGAATATTCATTGGACGGCACAAATTTCAGCACCACTAATACCTTCAATGGACTTGCAGCAGGCAGCTATACTGTAACCGTTAAAGATGGATCTAACTGTACAGTGACCATCACACACACTGTAACCGCACCTGATGCACTCAGCCTTCAGTTCGAAAGTGCAAATATAAGTTGTCATGGCGCTGCAGACGGTCAAATAGCAGGCTTGGCAACGGGAGGAACTGCACCGTACACATACAGTATTGATGGTTCCAATTTCCAATCTACAGCATTTTCAGGGCTTACGGCAGGTAGCTATGTGCTAACCGTTAAAGACGCTAATAACTGTACTACTAATACCAACGTGACTATTGTAGAGCCCGCAGTATTGACTTCTGCCATCACGACTATTACTAATGCAGATTGCAATGGTAGCGCTACAGGCACTGCGACACTTGCAGTGACGGGAGGAACCACTCCATATAACTACAGTTTAGATGGGACTAATTTCAGCAGTAGTATTGACCTTACAAGTCTCGTATCGGGTGCTTATACGATAACAGTTAGAGATACAAACAATTGCGAAAGCACAGTATCTTTTAACATTACAGAACCGGATGCCTTAAGCGCATCTGTAACTACCGTCAACAATATAAGCTGTAATGGTGGCATAAATGGCAGTGTTAGCCTATTAGCTAGCGGAGGGACTGCTCCTTACGAATACTCTCAAGATGGTACCACATTCGGTTCGGGAAGCGATTTCATAAATTTGGCTGTGGGTAGCTACACCTTTGTCATCAAGGATGCTATGGGATGTACCACAACAGCAACAGCCGACATCACCGAACCTGACTTACTTACGCTTACATTCCAGTCTACCAACATTAGTTGTAATGGAGCAGCGGACGGATCAGTAACACCAACGACTACAGGAGGCACAAGCCCTTATGAGTATAGCCTAGACGGTACGAATTTCCAATCAGGGAGCTTTAATGGACAAGCCGCGGGCACTTATACATTAACTGTGCGCGATGCTAACGGATGTACAGAGTCGGCCGCAGTAACATTGACAGAACCTTTGGCACTTAGTGCTACTAGTGTTGTTGCCAATGTGAGTTGCTTTGGAGAATCCAACGGTGAAATCAATATCAGCGCGACTGGAGGTACAGGTACCTATGAGTACAGCCTTGATGGTACGACATATCAAGCAGAAAGCAATTTTGGCGGTTTAGCTGCAAATAGTTACACGATCACCGTCAGGGATGCCAGTGGTTGTACTATGGCAGTGGTAGCCGAAGTGATACAGCCGGTTCAGCTGAGTGTCTCTGCAGATATTATCAACGACAATACGATCACTGTATCAGCTTCAGGGGGTACCGCACCTTATGAGTATGCATTAGGCAATGGGAGTTTTCAGGTCGCGGATAGTTTCGGTGGCCTAACAAATGGTGACTATTCCATTACAGTAAGAGACGCCAATGGCTGTACCTCAACAACGACTAGTTCGCTAGTGATTACCTCAGTGGATGATCCATTTAAACCAGTTAATTTAACTGCATATCCTAACCCAGCAAGTGACTACATTGTCTTTTCAAAGCTTTCGGTAGGTGATCAAATTAGAATGATGAGCCTAAATGGTAAGACACTCAGCGACACTGAGATTTTGGAAGAAAAGGAAAAATACCGAAAGGATATTTCAACCATAAATGAAAAAGTATTTTTAGTAATTGTAATTAGTAAAGACGGATTGGTCAAGTTGAATCAAAAAGTAATAAAAGACTAGTCACATTCATAATTGAACTTTCAGGTTAAGCAGCCTAGCAGGTTGACCATTTGCTAGTAATGAACCCTACAATAAACGACCAACAGCCCTTTTATCAGGACGCTGTCGGTCGTTTTATTTCTCTGCCTTGGCTTCAAAAAATTCATCTTATGAGACCACGCTAGTCCAAGGAATACAATAACTCTTAGTTCATATCATACTTCCGGCCACTATTGATTTTACAATCTTATGTACCCAGTATTCCCACTTGCATCAAAACTTATTGGTTAGTTTACCCGACATATCCCTACGGTTTCATTAACTTGCAGCTTAACTATGCTTAAACAGAAACCTTGAGGTCAGAATATTTTAATTATTTGCTACTGGCCGAGCGTACTAATCTTTGCCAAACACTTATAGCCTCTACTAAAACAAATCGGCTCATCTAAGCCAAAAAATTATTATGCGAAACGATAACCTTCAAATCAGTACATTTTACCCGCTATGGAAAAAATATAAGCCTGTCATCCTAAAATTGATGGTAGACGCCAAAGATGGCGAGCAGACTTATGCCCTTTCCAAACACGAGTTTACTGATTTAGCGCCAAAAAAGAACCTTGTCTATTCATTTAAGATTGAGGTATTCAATAACAAACCACTGGTTGCGATTAAGACTTCTCTTACAGCTCAAGACTTTATGGAATTGATCAAACAGTCTGCTAAGGCGTCTGAGTTGATGCAAACAGCTACTTTTACCTTTGAACTTGACAAGCAATTTGTCTTTCATGTAAGCAGCGTAAGTGAAGTTGAAGAAACTGAAGAGGTTGCTGAAGATGAAACAAAAACGGAAGGATAAATCCTTCCGTTGAATAATTTTTATATGAATGTAGTTAAGTGATTTTGAACGACTTAGCGTATTACTTTAACACTAACTGCATTCATTCCTTTCATTCCCTTCTCTAAGAGAAAACTTACTTTATCACCTTCTTGTATTGGCTCGGTAAGTCCATTCACATGTACAAAGAATCTTTCTTGTGTACCGTCTTGGTTAATAAAACCATAACCTTTGGAGTCATTAAAGAAAGACACTTTGCCTCTTCGCTCGGCAGTCATGTCTTCTTTTTCTTGCTTTGGAACCCCTATTTCAATACTTGAAGCTTTAATCACTTTTTTCTTGGCTAATGGATCTGGTGGTGTATCGGTAATGTTACCAAACTCATCCACATAAGCCATCATTTCGTCAAGACCACCTCCAGTAGCGTTTGCTTGTCGTTCTTCTTTCTTCTGCTCCTTTTCCTTACGCTTTTGCAAGCGCTTCTTCTCTCTTTCTTTTTTCTGGAATGTATTTTGGGATCTTGCCATTAAGTCAATAAATAATTTATAATTCAGTTTGATGCAAGATAGCCATTTTGCTCGGATTAATCGATTTTTCTTATTCAAAAGATTTGTAAATAATCAGAAATTAAATTAGAAAAATCCCAAATATGCTTATCGAACGAGCACTCTAAAAGTCGCTCTTTGATTGTCTGAGGAGACTAATTGTATCAAATTTAAACCTTTTCTGAAATCCCCAGTAGGCAATTGCACCCGTCCATTTAACTCTCCTATTGAGAAGGTTTTTCGAAAATTTCGTTGGCCGTCTGGCCCAATAGCAGCAACAGTTAAGGCAGTACTTTCATTAAAGCCATGGACTATTGTCAAGACATTTCCTTGTTGAATTGGGTTAGGATAAACCTTGTAATCCTCTATCTTAATTGACTCTACTTTTACCGTTATAATTTCTGAATAATCAAATAAACCATTAAAATCAATTTGCTTTAAGCGATAAAAACTGCGGCCTATGTATTACCTGCGGTAATGGTCACCGTACTTCCCGATAAGGCAGTATAGTCATCTCCTGCTGTTGCGTTGTCATTGGGGTCACCGGAAGTACCATCTGCAGTAGTCACATCAACTGTACGACTAGACGCTGGAATAAAATTCAAGGAAACCTCTATAGAGGGACTTAAAACGGACTCGGCACCAGCACTTGAAGTATTAGTATGTTCAACAACTGGTCTGACAGCAGCGATCGCCATATAGTCACCGTCATTAATATCATAGCCCGAATAAGTGTACTCCGTCCCGGACGAAAGTGCTAACTCATATATAGTAGCACCGCTGCTGAAATCACCGTCACTGTCGACCAACAGGGCGTAGACTGTATGATTGACCGGCAATGTAGGCATTCCCGCCACGTCAATTACTACATCAATTTCTCCCACATTACCAGTTTCGTCAAATCGCCACTCTCTCCCTAAGCGTTGAATATTTGTTCCGCTATTAGGTGCCTCTGTCGTTGTCCAAGTTGTTGTAGCATCAGCTCCATTATGACCAAACAACAAGTACTCTTGGTTAGCGTCCAAACCTGTTGGTCCTTCCACCCGAAGTATGTTATCTGACATAGCTGAGGTGTGTGTATTACTCGCATCCTCTCGTCCAATTCCAGCCACATCATTGGGGTGCGTGCTTTGATAGGCATATCGATCATTGGAGATTGAGAGTGCATATTTGGCAGCCAAATAGTTACTGACAATAATGTTCTGTGCTGTATTTAGAAAAGTATCGAATATCATCACTTCAGAAAAATCACCAAAGTGTGCCTGGCCAGCGGCATATCCTCCATCGACAGCATCCTGTTCACCAGCAATGGCCAAACTACCGCCTGCAGTTATTGATGTTCCTGTTCTAAACCCTGTACTGGTAAACGTTTGGTTCCCGTCTTTCCAAACCTCTACCCGTCCATCGCTATTTCGCCAAACGGCATTGGCGATATGAAAAGAATTGTCATTAAAGCTTACTCCCGATCCAATATTTGTTCCGCGATAGACATTTAAATTCTCACTTCTAAAAAGCAAAAAATCGTTGTTATTTGGTGTAGAGCTCGCATAGGATATAGTTCCATCACCACTATCAGTTGTCTTGTTAACGTAAATTACTGTAATATCAGTAGTCGGAAAGTCTGTAAAGCTCGTTCTACGGATTCTACCATTTGCCTTGCTGAAACGAACCACCGGCAAGCCATTAATTACACTTGTTTGATAAGTTGGGCTGAAAGTGGAGCTAGGGGCCGTTAAGGTATTCGCATTTCCAGATGCGTCTGTCCAAGTAAGCAAGTCAGCACCATTGGATACACCTGTAATCTCATTCGCCTTTAACCATAAAATATTGGATGATGTAGAGCCAACACCGCCCGGTCCTGTTTGGGCAAACAGCACTATACCAAAGTGTAGCAGTATCAAAGAGAAGAGAATTCTCCTTAATCGAGTAGTGTCAAACATTGTGTTAGGTGATAGCCTCTCGGTAATTAAACCTTTCGACCATATGCAAAAATAAACATACAACCGATATAAAGACGCTAATCCCTAAAAATACCCTACTTAATGAGTGAACTATTTTTGATCAGTAAATCATTGAATTTGTTAGTTAGAACATTCATCAATGCACCAAGAGCTTGAAGATTGTGCTATGCCCTTTTTGATCAATCATTTTCATAATATTTAACCCCCTTGCAAGCGCATTGGCGGGGAGTTGAAATGTGGTTTGACCACTTGAGATAACCTTATCATAAGAAGACACCTCCGTTCCTTGTGTATTGAAGATTTGAATGCTGATGGTCTGTTCTACAGATGAAATGGTCTGAATGTTTAGTGCTTGGCTTGATTGAAGCGGGTTAGGGAATACTTTGAATTGTGTAGGTAGAGTTGACTCCCTGAGCACAACACTAAGCATTTCTGAGTATTCGTATGTACCGCTAAGGTCATTTTGCCTCAAGCGATAGAAACTCCTCCCTGGTAATGGCTCGTCATCTACGAACTTGTATTTCTGAATGGTTTCGGTATTTCCAGCACCCGCTAATGAACCTATTCGTACGAAGTCCTTTCCGTTTAAACTGCGTTCTATATCGAAATGGCTATTATCTAATTCACCAGCAGTAGACCAATTAATTTCAACACTTTGTTTTGTTGTAACCTTAGATTCAAGAGATAATAAGTTAACAGGGAGTGGTGTGTCTACAATATCTTTCGAAGCTAGCGTGAAATACATACCATCGTCTATATCGTCCACATCATTAAATCGATAGAGACCATTACCATCGTCTACCGCCCCGTCAATTTCAATGGCTCCGCTGGCAAATACTCCATCAGCATCAATCAATAAAACCAGGTTACTTGGGGTCACATTCCCCAGCCCAGTAAGATCGAACGTGACATCAACAGTGCCTAGATCTACCACGGCAGCAGAAGGATTTAATTCACTCACTCTCCATACGCGCTCAAACCTCCTTGAAACGCCAGAGGGAACATCTGCGCTAACACCTTTCAGTACAGCACCATCGTGACCCCACATCAAGTATTCGTTATCTTCTAAGTCATTAGGGTCATTAAAGCGCACTACGCCTTTGCCTTGAGCATCATTATGAAAGTCAACACTGCTTTTTCGGCCTATTCCAGCCACCTCATTACCATGTGTTCCATCGTGTGCAAACACATCATTGGCTGTTAAGGCAATACCGAACTTTGCGGATAAGTAGTTTTGAACAATAATATTCTGTGCGTCATTTAAATTGGTTTTATAGAGTATCACTTCGCCATAGTCACCTACGTGACCTTGGTTTTGATCATAAGATCCGTTGATGGCGTCTTGCTCTCCGGCTAGTGCTAGATTACCTCCTACTGTAAAGCTTTGATTTTCCCTAAAGCTAGTTACGCTATACTGTTGCGCACCATCTCTCCAAACGGAGTAATCTCCTAGTACATTCTCCCACCGATTCATCAGAATGTAGTCACCAACGTTTCTAACATTGACAGTTGAAACAGAGGCTTGATTGACTATAAAGGCATTAATGGCATCAGTATCGGCTATCAATAGATCGTTAGGTGAAGCAGTGCTAGCATAAGAAAGTATAGCATCACTAGAACTTGTAGAAGCCGAAGTTTTCGCCACAATGTAACTTGTGAAGGCATTGGTTGGGAATGCGGTAAAATTATTATGAATCAGTCTTTCTGCAGCGACAGCCTGTGCAAACCTAACGCTTGGCCCACTATCAACACCCGTTGCTGTATAAGTAGGTTGAATATCCGTAGAGCCGCTTTGAGTCAGATTGTGACTATTACCAGACACATCCGTCCAAAGGTTTAGTTTAGCCCCATCTGTATTTGAGGCAATTTCCTCAGGTCGTACCCAAAGTACATTGGTTGCAGAGGCACCTACTCCACCAGGCCCTGTATGACCGATAGACACCCCCGTAATAGTTCTAGTGTGCGTAGCAATAGTTCCAATATTTAAACCACTAATCGGGTTGGCTATCGTTGAGGTAAATGTTTCATCAACTTCAAAGTCTGCCGAAGAAATGATTGTTACCGTGTAACTCCCGGTGGACGAACCAGCAGGGATAGTCACCAGACTTGAAGATAATGCCGTGTAATCACTAGGTGCTTTAGCCGAACCATCAGCAGTAGTTACCTCTACCGTTTTTGCTTCTGATGCAATAAAGTTGAGCGATACATTGATGGTGGCATTCGTATTTTCATCTCCAGAAGACATTTCCAATTCATGCGCTACTTTCGGGTTGATAACACCTATTGCAAAGTAGTCGCCATCATTTACATCAAATCCACTGTATTTATAAGTAGTACCTGCTTCGAGGGCCAATTCGTAAATAGAAGCGCCACTAGTAAAATCATTATCCGAATCTACCAATAACACATACATGGTATGATCCACAGGCTGCGCGGGTAATGAAGCAGCATCCACTCGAATATCAACAGTGCCAACATCTCCTGTCTCGTCCATACGCCATGTTCTCGCTAACCTGAAGATATCGGCTCCACCATTCGGAACATTGGTTTTATTCCAGGTAGTAGTTACATCGGAGTTGTTACTACCCCAGAACAAGTATTCATCATTGCCTAAGCCACTCGGGTCACTCATGGTAACGATACCTGTACCACGGGAATAAGTGTGTTTGTTATCCGAATTAGCAAACTGCCCAATGCCTGCCACATCGAGATAAAAAGAACCGTTTGCCGAAGCATCATGCGCATAGAAATCATATTGCGTCATAGCGATGTTGTACTTCGCAGAGAGATAGTTCTGAACGATAATGTTCTGTGCTGTATTTAAAAAAGTATTGTACATGGTAAACTCAGCATAATCACCTTCATGGACTTGAGTATCATCATATCCGCCATTGATAGCATCTTGCTCTGCCGCCATAGATAAATTCCCGCCAGGAGTCATTGTAGCACCCGTTTTGAAACCGGTTACGGAATGGGCAAAGTCACCATCTTTCCAAATGATAAGAGCTCCGCGAGAATTGGTCCAAGTTGTGGATAATACGTGGAAATTTTGATCGTTTATATCTACACTCGCCGATTGAGAAAGAGCAGCATTGACAAATACACCTACTTGGTCTGTATCATTTACAATCCAGTCATTATCATCAGCAGAACTTGCATATGAAAATAAAAGGTCGCTGGCAGGTGATCCAACGGCAGTTCTTGTCACCGAAAAGGAGGTATAATCAGTCGTTGGAAAGTCCGTAAAATTGTTATGAATTAGTCGATCTACATCTGTTCCTATCTGGTCAAAAGTTACTACCCCATAACCATTAGGCGTGGTCATGGGATTGTATTGAGGCTTGAAGTTATCGGACTCAGTTTGTACCAAGTCATTTCCACGTCCTGATATATCAGGCCAGTTACTGATTAATGCGCCTGAAGCCGTACCATCCAATTCTTCTGGCCTCACCCACATGACCATGTCAGCTACTGAACCTACACCTCCTGGTCCTATTGCGAAATCCGTATTATTAATCGTATAAGTGTGAACTGTTGTACTCCCCAGATTTAGTCCACTCGATGGATTAGAGAGGGTCGTTGTGAAGGTTTCTGCATCTTCTATAGTATTACTCGCAACAATAGATACCGAGTAGGTTTGGTTATCCGAGCCCGCTGGGAAAGTAACTGTGAATGAAGACAAAGCGGTGTAGTCTGAAGGAGCCGTTGCTGTGCCATCAGCGGTGCTTACATCGACAGTTTTGGCTTCTGAAGGGATAAAGTTTAAGTCAACAGAAATGGAGGCGTTTGCATTTTCAAAACCAGATGACGCACTCAAAGTGTGAGTCACTTGAGGATTTACGATACCTATAGCTAAGTAATCACCATCAGTGATGTCATATCCAGAGAACTCATAAGTAGTCCCAGATACTGAGAGAAATTCGTGAACCTTAGCACCACTGGTAAAGTCTCCATCACTATCCACCAGCAATACATACATGGAGAAATTGAATGGTAATACAGGCAGTGTAGAAGCGTCAATGGTCACATCTACCGTACCTACATCACCAGTTTCATCCACTCGCCATTCCCTGGCTAATCTTTGAATATTCGCTCCACCATTGGGCGCTTCTGTGGTGGTCCATGTGGTGAAATCACCATTTTCATGTCCCCAAAACAAGTACTCTCCATTACCCAGGTTTGATACAGAATTCATCCGAAATAATCCGCTCCCCTTTGCATCGGCATGAAAATCTGTGCTACTGACTTGACCGATACCCGCTACTTCAAAGTCAAAGCCTGAAGCGTCATGCGCATAAAAGTCATTGGCACCTAGGGTGAGATTATATTTAGCAGAGAGGTAATTGTTGACAATAATATTCTCAGTGCTCTTTAATACTCTATCATAAAGAAACAACTCAGCATAATCAGCCTTATGACCTTCGAATTGATCATATCCCCCGTTGACAGCATCCTGATCTACCCCCATGGCAAAATTACCACCTGCGGTTAGGCTAACACCCGCCTTATAACCTGTATTGCTAAATACTGTACTACCTCCCTCTGAAATGGTTACCGTACCATCTGAGTTAGTCCATGATGCTCCAATCATGCGAAAAGTACTATTTCTGATGTTGAGACCAGATTCCACCTGAAGGTTATTCACGACCAAGGCGAGATCATCCGTATCATGAAGCATGAGTTCATTGAAAGCACCAGAACTGGCATAAGAAAAAATCGCATCGTTATTAGGAGAAGAACTAGACGTGCCCGTAACAGAAAAAGAAGAAAACTCAGTGGTTGGAAAGTCATTGAAATTGTCATGAATTAGACGATCTGCATCCCCTCCGACATGAGGAAACTTGACAATACCGAAGCCATTCAGAACATTTGTAATGTATTGAGGTTGAAAGTTGGTTGATGTAGTTTGTGTCAAGTGGTTGTCATTACCTGAAACATCTGACCACTGACTGACATTGGCCAAATTGGTGGTTCCAACTAACTCTTCTGGCCGAACCCATAGTGGGTTGGTGTTAGCATTACCAACACCTCCTGGACCTATAAAACCAATATTGCCGTCCACAATTTCATAAATAAGGCCAGAGTTAGTACCTAAATCAAGGCCACTTGTAGGGTTGGATAAATCACTTCTCAATAATTCAGCACCTTCAAAGTCTGGATTATTTATAATCGGTATCGTGTATGATTGAGTGGTATTACCCACGGGAAAGGTTAGTATTAAACCACTTATTGCAGTATAATCTTCACCTGCTACCGCACCCAAATCAGTTGTATTAACCTCAACCGTCCTAGTACTTGAGGGTGTAAAATTAAGATTGACATTGAATGTCACATCCTGTTCCTCTGAACCGGATGCTAAAACTAATTCGTGTTCCACTGTTGGCTGAATGATGCCAAGAGCAATGTACTCTCCACCACTTGGTGAATAACCTCTATACGCATGAACGTTGCTACCCTCATTTGTCATTTCGTAAACTGTAGCACCTGAAGAAAAATCGCCATCTGAATCTACCAACAGCACATACATGTCTTTAGCAGCAGTTGGCGCGCTGGGGAGGTCAGTACTATTGATGACAAAGTCTATTGTACCTACATCTCCGGTTTCGTCAATTCTCCATTCTCTGGCTAGCCTCGAAATATAAGTACCACCATCAGGCGATTCAGTGCCCGTCCAAGCCGTTCCAGAAGCATTGTCGTGCCCCATGAATAAATATTCTTGATTAGCATTTAAGCCATTAGGGTTTTCAATCAAAAGCAAACCTGCTGACTTTGAAGCAGTGTGCGTATTACTGGCGTCTTCTCGACCGATACCCACCACACCATCTCCATGTGTTGCATTGTATGCGTAGTAATCGTTGCTAATGGTCAAACCATACTTAGCGCCTAGATAGTTATTGACAATAATGGATTGGGCAGTATTAATCACGTTATTATACATGATCATTTCCGCTACATCACCCTTTAAACCTTGTATTGCACTATAGCCCCCATTTACAGCATCTTGCTCCCCTGCTAGTGCCAGGGTTCCACCACTAGTGATACTCATATTGGTGGCCAAACCTGTAAACCCTGTATCAGCTAGTCCGTCTAACCAAAATTGTGTAGCACCTCCTGTTTTATTCCAAGAAGCTTCATAAATGTGAAAGTTGGTATCCGAAATCGTAAAGTTGGAACCTATTGCTGATGATGCTCTGTGTAAAGTAATAACACCTGAAGCCTCCTTTACAAAAAGTAATTCATTAGACTGAGAAGAAACCGCATATGAAAATATCGCATCTACATTCGATTCGGTAAATGTGTTTACGCTGAAGAGTGTGACTTGATCGGTAGGTATTGGGAAGTTGGTCTTAGAAAGTGTTGCTAGGTCTTGGCTAAACCTGAAAACCGGTTTTCCATTTACAATACCACTGTAGTAATACGGCCCAGGCCCTGTCGGTGAGGTGAAAACCACATTATTTCCTGAGTGATCGGTATCAACTAAAATTTCCTGTCCATCACTTGAGACAGGTCCTTGATTTACATCAATCCATAGAACGTTTGATGAGGTATTACCTACCCCACCTGGTCCTGTCTGGGCAGAGATATTTAGGTTAAAGGATATTAATAATATCCCAATAAAAATACGTTTCACTTACACACACACTATAGACGATACTTGGCCCAGCCAGAGACAGTGGTATCGCCTGATTAAAGGCAAAGAGATTGTAGCGTTTGCCTTATATTTACGCCCTGTAATATACTGACTTCTTCTAATAGTTAAAATCTAAGTCACAATTTTATGTATTTGTACTACATGAAAAATAACGCTAACCACACTTTATTAGCTGTTAAATTTTCACTTGATTCTCACAAAAACTGAGAGTTTCGTGACAGTCTTACGACTATAAAATGCAGTGGTTCAGATTTATAACTCAACCCACCATCTGTTTAGCCGGTGAGTGCTTAGTAATATATTGGGGCTAATTATTTCGCTATGATCTCCGTCAAAAAAATATGTACAGACTGATGTTTTCTCCAGTAGTACTTTTCCAATCATCATAGCTATGAATGAAAAGGTCGTTTATGAAACAGGTTATTACTGAACATGAAGCAATTAATACAAAGCCAAAAATCATCGATTCTCTACGAGAACCTTAAAATTTTAGAAGCCATTTTCATTGCACACTAAAGCAAACCAGTGGGCTGATGCCTTCGGTGTGCGCTCAAGGGTCTCATAGTCTACGTAATTAAGCCCAAAACGAGAACCATAGCCATGCGCCCATTCAAAATTATCAAACATACTCCAAGCAAAATAGCCCCTTAGGTTCACCCCATTTTCTATCGCTTCATGACAACCTTCTAAATAACCTTTGTAGTAGGCTAAACGTGTGGTAGAATCATCTACTACACCGTCAATCATTTCATCAGCGCATGCAAAGCCGTTTTCAGTAATGTAAATAGTTGGGTTATCGTATCGAGCCGCAATCCATTGTAACAAATTGCGACAACCCCAAGGCACTACCGCCCAGTCCATGGCCGTTAGCGGCCACGCTGGGTCTTGGGTCAAACTCACACCTTGGTCATCGGAGATTCCTCCATTTCCTTTTATGTTCGACTTAGTGCCAGCCTTTTCTTCGGCTGTGTAAGTCGTTGTATAGTGATTGAGGCCAAAGAAGTCAGACGATCCCTTTAACAGCTTTGCTTCTTCGGGAGAAAATTTTGGTAACCTATCTCCTAGCCTTTCGCGCATTACCTGAGGATAGTCTCCAAAGTAAACAGGATCGGCAAACCAACCTAAAAAGAACTGCAAGGCACGTTCGGCAGCCGCCTTATCTTCCTTCTTTTCAGTCAAAGGCTCTCGCCAATCACAGTTATTAGTAATACCGATACTACCTCTCTGATTGGCATACTTTGTACGGTACAAATTGACAGCTTTTGCATGAGATATCAGTAAATGATGAGCTGCCAAATAGGGTTCGCTATTTGATTTTCTCCCTGGAGCAAAAACTCCTTCTCCATAGCCCAAGAATGAAACTACCCATGGTTCGTTGAGTGTAATCCAGTTTTTTACGCGATCACCAAAACGCTCAAAACATAGGTTTGCATAATTTTCAAAGTACTCTGAAATTTTGGGGTTTAACCAACCATCTTCTTCTGTCTGAAGTGCCAATGGCAAATCCCAGTGATACAATGTTACCCAAGGTTGAATATCATTCGCTAGGAGTTCATCAATTAAGTCTGAGTAGAATTGGACTCCTTTTTCATTCACAGCCCCTTTTCCTTCAGGCATTACCCTAGGCCAGGCAATGGAAAAACGATAGGCTTTGAAACCTTGTGCCTTCATTAAGGCCACATCTTCTTTGAATCTATGGTAATGATCAATGCCGATATTGCCATTGTCGTTGTTCTTTATCCTGTTAGGAATGGTACAGAAAGCATCCCAGATAGATGGTCCTTTACCATCTATGTTGTGAGCACCTTCTATTTGGTATGATGAGGTTGCTGAACCCCAGATAAAGTCTTTTGGGAAATGTTTCATAAGCGCGTCTTGAATACAAACATATAAGACTCTCTCAAAAGAGCCACCTTTCGAGCCAATAAGAAGTTTAGTGATGTAATAATGATGTATATTTTGCCTATTTATCGGCAAGGCAACTCTCCCTTGTTGACCCGATTAAGTTTTAGGTCAAGACGTTCAGACTGGCATTGCTTATGACGTGAATAAGATTATCCCTATTTTAACATACAATCAATACTTCAACCATGAATAGAAAACTAACCTTAACTGCACTAGTGATAATCTTCCTTATCACTTCAGTCGACTTACAAGCGCAGCGCAATCGTAAAAGAACAAACGATGCAAGTGCTGCCAATTATCCCATAACATCAGAACACTTTGGCGATTTCAAGTTTCGTAACATCGGCCCAGGCTTTATGTCAGGCAGAGTTGCTGATATCGCAATACACCCCGAAAATGATAATATCAGGTATGTGGCAATCGCTTCTGGTGGCATCTGGAAAACTGTGAATGCCGGAGTCACATGGGAGCCCATTTTCGATAATGAAGGATCCTATTCTACGGGTACTGTCACAGTTGACCCACATAACCCTCACACGGTTTGGGTAGGTACAGGCGAAAATGACGGTGGCCGGCACATAGGGTTTGGTGATGGTATTTACAAAAGTGAAGATGGTGGCAAAAACTGGAAAAACATGGGCTTAAAGAGCTCAGAACATCTGTCTAGAATCATAGTGCACCCGGATAACTCAAATGTAATTTACGTTGCCTCTCAGGGACCGCTCTGGAGCAAAGGCGGTGAAAGAGGTTTTTATAAATCTACCGATGGTGGTAACTCTTGGACGCGCACCTTAGGTGATGATGAATGGACTGGCGTAACCGATATAGTGGTGGACCCTAGAAACGCTAATCGCATTTATGCTGCCACATGGCAAAGACATCGAACCGTGGCAGCCTATATGGGTGGTGGTCCCGAAACAGCCTTGTATCGCAGTGAAGATGGCGGTGATACTTGGACGAAATTGACTAGTGGCCTACCAACCACTAATATGGGGAAAATTGGTTTAGCGATTTCCTTCCACAATCCTGATGTGGTATACGCAGCCATAGAATTAGACCGAAGAACCGGAGGTATTTTTAAGTCAGAAGACAGAGGCGCTACATGGACCAAGCAGTCTGATGTGGTGGCAGCCGCGACAGGCCCTCATTATTACCAAGAACTTTATACATCTCCACACCATCCTGACTGGTTATACCTCATGGACTCGCAGGTTCAGTTTTCTAAAGATGGCGGTAAAACATTTACCGGACTGAACACTGAGCATCGGCATGGCGATAATCATGCACTAGCCTTCAAAAAAGATGATCCTGATTACCTGATGATTGGCACAGACGGTGGTGTTTATGAGAGTTTTGATCTTGGTGCACAATGGAGGTACTTTCCCAATATCCCGGTAACACAATATTACAAAGTGGCCTTAGACGATGCAGCACCATTTTATAACATATATGGAGGTACGCAAGACAATAGCTCGCAAGGTGGACCTTCTAGAACCGACAACGTTCACGGCATTCAGAATTCCGACTGGAGAGTTGTTTTAGACTGGGACGGACATCAGCCTGCCACGGAGCCCGGAAATCCCAATATTATCTATGCCGAACGCCAAGAAGGTGCTCTATCCCGTGTAGATATGACTACTGGTGAAACTGTGGATATTCAACCTCAGGCCGGTGCGGGCGATGCTTTTGAGCGCTTTAACTGGGATGCCCCAATTTTAGTAAGTCCTCACAAGCCAACTAGACTTTATTTCGCTTCACAGCGGCTTTGGAGGTCCGAAAATCGAGGTGACAGTTGGACAGCCCTTTCAGGCGACCTCACCAAAAATCAAGAGCGATTGGAGCTGCCAATTATGGGCAAACAGCAGAGTTGGGATAATGCATGGGATGTTCTGGCCATGTCCAATTATAATACCATCACCTCTATTAGCGAATCACCTGTTCAAGAAGATTTGATTTATGTAGGTACTGATGATGGACTCATTCAAGTGACTGAAGATGCTGGTCAAAATTGGAGAAGTATAAACGTTGGCAATATGCCTGATGTGCCGGCAACTGCTTTTGTCAATGATATAAAGGCAGATTTATTCGATGCTAATACGGTCTATGTATCCTTAGACAACCATAAGTATGGTGACTACAGGCCCTTTTTAATGAAGAGTTCTGATATGGGTCAAACTTGGCAATCCTTGAGCGGTGACCTTCCCAATAGAAATCTCGTTTGGCGACTAGTTCAAGATCATGTAAATCCAAATCTGATGTTTTTGGCCACAGAATTAGGCATCTATTTCACTGTCAATGCAGGCCAAAATTGGATTGAACTGACTGGTGGGATTCCTACCATATCATTTCGTGATTTAGCCATACAGAAAAGGGAAAACGATTTGGTTGGTGCGTCATTTGGAAGAGGATTCTTCATTTTAGATGACTATACAGCATTAAGATCGGTATCACCAGAACAACTCGAACAGGAAGCTACACTCTTTCAACCGAGAAAAGCACTATGGTATATTCCACGCTCTCATTTGAGTTTTGATACACCGAAAGGTTCGCTGGGGGCACAACATTACGTTGCCCCTAACCCTGAATTTGGCGCCAATTTCTCCTACTATTTAAAAGAGACACTCCACAGCAAAGAAGCTCAGCGAAAGTCTTCTGAAAAAGAACTAATGAATTCGGGTAAGGATATTTCATTCCCTGGTTGGGATGCTGTGGCCGATGAAGCTAACGAACAAGCACCTGTCGTTTGGCTGGTAGTAAGCGATCAAGATGGGAAAGTAATCAGAAGAGTGCCTGCCGATGCCTCTAAAGGCTTTCATAGGGTTAACTGGGATTTGAAATATCCTGTGCCAGATATCGTCAGAATAAACGGCACTTCAGAAGGCACAGGACTGATGGTAGCACCAGGCACCTATCAAGCCGCGCTATATAAACGCATTGACGGTGAAGTAACACAACTGGGTGAATCGGTGCCATTTGAAGTCGTGCAAATGCGAAAAGGTGCCTTGGAAGGCGCAGACCCTCAAGAGGTGGCTGCGTTTTGGAGAGCCTATGAAGAAAGCATGAAGCGCGCTGCGCAACTCAATACCGAGTTAAGCAATGCCATGAGTAAAGTACATGCCATGCAAAAAGCCTTAAATAACTCCAATGCTCAACCTGGAGATTTAGATAAACGCATCAGTCAATTGAGAGAGAGTTTGTTAGAGATTAATATGCAAGTCAACGGCAACCCTGGCAAGAATCAAATGGGTGCCAAGAATCATCCCATGATCACCGATAGACTATTCAATATCCAATTAGGAGTTGGGCATTCGACTTATGGACCCACCGATACGAGTAAGAAATCATTGAAAATCATTAATGAGGAGTTATCTCAATTGAACGGACAACTCAATACTGCGAAGCAAGAAATGGAAAAACTAATACAAAGTTTAAAAGACAGCGGAGCACCTTGGATTAAACGTTAAGTAATCAATTAATCGATATAGCGAAAGAGTTGGTCACGTGTGTAGTGGTCAACTCTTTTACTTTAACCTCCAGAAATAGCCTGCATAATGTAAACCTCATCTTCATCCACCAATGGATCTGATAGCGCTTCCCTGTCCTGAATAAGATCATTGCCAATATAAATGTTCACATGCTGGCGAAGTGCACCATTATCATCTATGATATAATTGGTGAGTCCTGTGTACTTTGCTTCAATCTCATTGAGCACATCCGACATAACACGACCTTCAACTTGCAATGGAGCTAAGTCTGGATAAAACCGCTTTAAGTTAGAAGTAAACTTTACTGTGGGCATGAGATGACTTTTATCTGGTTCGAAGTTAGACAATCAGTTGAGACCAATCAAATGGAGGCTTGGACCAGAAAACTTAGGTTAATGCATAGGTGAAAAATTAGTCTATGATGATTTCATGAACCTCTCCATGAATTGCGCTTTATAAGTTCTTCCGACAGGCAACAATTGATCACCAACACTCACCTGGTTTCCAGACACTTTAATAATATAGTCTAAGTTCACGATGTAGCTTTTATGAACTCTACTAAAACATAAATCATCAAGTTTTTCTTCCCAATTCCTTAAGCTTCCCACTAAAACATACTTGCGCTCCACGGTCTGTACCTCTACATAGTCTTTGTCAGAGGAGATAAAGAGAATCTTTGACTTTTGAATCCTATGGAGCGTTTTATCAATATTGATGATAATTGACTTGTCATCTGCTTTACCTTCAACTGCAACAGGTTTGTGCATTAATAGTGAATCGACTTTAGAAAGTTTCAGTGCTTTATTAGTGGCTTTCACAAACCGAGAAAAGGCAAATGGCTTAAGTAGATAGTCAAGTACATCCAAATTATATCCTTCAATGGCATACTCGGGATAAGCCGTGGTAATGATGACTAATGGCGGATTCGACAAGCTTTGGAGTAAATCAATACCAGAAATCAGGGGCAAGTTGATGTCTAGGAACATAAGGTCTACCCCACCATTATTCAGTGATGCCTGGGCCTCAAGTGCGGTACTATACACACCAGATAATGTTAAGCTTGGAATCTTACGAATAAACTCCTCCAGCAGCATTTGAGCTGGCTTTTCATCCTCTATTATTATACAATTCATGAATCTAGCTGCAATTTCAATTCAACACTAAACAGACCATTTTCTTCACTGATATTGAGCTCATACATTCCGATGTATCCAATCTCAAGCAGTTTTCTAGTGTTCTTTATGCCCAAACCTCCATCTTCAAAATTGTTTCTATTTGATTTAGAAGCTACTTCAAAGTTGTTCTGACAGCTGAAAGTCAATTCATTGCCACTTAAACTAATATTGATTTTGATGTTCGATGCATTAGGAACGCTAAACTTAAAAGCATTTTCTACGAAAGCCACAAACAGCATGGGAGCAATCGATTTGTCTTCAATTGGCCCTACTACCTTAAAATCCACATTAAAATCTGATTGACGCATCTCTTGCAAAGCGATATAGTCTTCCAAATAAGCCACTTCCTTAGAGAGTGGAACGCGTGGTTTGTCACATTCATAAAGCATGTAGCGTAATATTTCCGACAGCTTTAGTACCATTTCAGGAGCCTTATCTGAATTATTGATTGCATAGGCGTAGATACTATTGAGGCTATTGAACAGCATATGAGGGTTGACTTGGGCACGTAGAAATCTCAATTCGGACGCTAACCGCTCAGTCTCGGCATGTTCCAGTGCTTGAATTTTCATAGTATACTTTCTAAATACCATGACAGCCCCAAACATGACCAAAAGACTGCCCAAATGTATAAAGTTATAGAGGGCGTAGGTAGAATTAGGCCCTTCGCATTCACATGTCTTTAATAACGTTTTGTTGACAAAACTCTCAAAGAACGCAACAGAGATTACTATAGGAACTAAGATCAATAAGTACTCCTTAAACTTCTTATTCTCTAAATATTTAGGCAATAAATAGAGGTTATTGAAATAGAGAACACTGCCATACAGTGTAAAATAAAAAACGATTTCTTCCCAAGTAACGGTATGCTCTCCGGTATATCTAAACCGAAGGAAAGGATATACAAAATAGAACAACCAGAAAAGAATGTTGAGAAGAATACGGTTGGAACTGTTATAGTTAAAAAGTGTCACTGGCATTTGTTGTGTACCAAATTAGTTCAATAGTACAGAATTACAATCTCCAATCGATTAACGACACGCTCCTTTCTATCAACGCCATACATACTGCTCAACTCCTATTATAGGCACTCAGTCAACACCGGTCTAAGTTTATCAACCATGTGCAGAACTAGTTTCGAATTCCATCCTCAATCAAGCTGATTGAAGAAAAAAATCGATGAAAGCACTAGTTATTTTTTTGAGCCTCACCCTTACTTCCATTATTGGATTAACCCCTACAGAACTGAATAAAGAAGTTACCACAAATGGACGCACTTATCTTTATGGTGAAATCAACAGAGCAGGTCTTGAAACAGGCCAATATAAAAGTTGGTTTGACGCTGGATATAATAGATACGAACTTGACAAAACAGTGATCAACTCCATCAAAAAGGAGCATTTAGAAGGGATTACAGTAAAGCTTTTAATGGGTACTTGGTGCGGTGAAAGTAAAAGAAATGTACCGGTCTTCTTTAAATTTATGGATGCCGTAGGACTGAAAGAAACTCAGCTGCAATCTTGGGCACTTGATTTGAGAAAGCAAGGCCCAAACCAAGAGCATGTCAGGTATCAGATTAGAAGAGTACCCACTGTTATTTTCTATCGAGATGATGTAGAAATCGGTAGGTTTATTGAAAGACCAAAACCAGGGGAACGTCTTGAAAATTTATGGGCAAATATTCTAATACAGCCTTAAATCCACTGCTGATCATTGTGAGTACGTTCATCTTCCACTGCACCAGTATGCTTTGTCGAAGCAGGCTCGAAAAGTAAAACCCATACTTCCTCATCTGCCCTTGTAAATGGATTGTGCTCAACCCCTTTGGGCACAATGATCATGTCTCCCTCTTCTAACACCTCTGTCCTATCTCTGAATTCCATAAAGAGTTTACCCTTGAACACCTGAAAGTACTCATCTTCATGTTCGTGACTATGCCAAACAAAAGCCCCCTGTAGCTTCGCCAACTTTACTTGTTGCCCATTGAGCTCACCAATGATATGTGGCTTCCATCGGTCTTGAAAAAGATCAAATTTTTGGAGAATACTTTTCTTAGAGAGGTCCATGTGCCGAAAGTAGTAAATCCATTAACCCCACGCCTAAGCCTAAAACCATTAGAGGCAGTTTTAATGAGATCACTGGTAAAAATAAGGCCTGTGGTGCGAACTATTCTTAATAATCAAACAACTACTGCATTCAGGCGGTGCTTCATCAGTACGTGCTGCGGGGCATGGTTCTCGAAGAAAGAAACTAAAATTATCGCTATTCAGCCATGTCCAATTAGTATCTACCCGCGCTACTTCAAAATAGCCAAACACTTGCTCATTGGGCTTGTCTGGATAAAAAAGATTGCCACCTACATTACCCACAGTTTTATCGAAAATCGTTCCTGTCAGACTGGCTACTTCACCTACTTGGCTCCAATAATTATGGGCTGCTTCGTCAATTGTCGATTGAATCACCATATAATAATAAGCAAAGGCAAAGCGTCCATCAATTACTGTATTGGCCATGTTCTGCCCAGAAATAATAGCTGGTTTTAAATCAGCCCCATTAAATAACACCGGATCTTGCCTTGTGATGTCATTCGTTATATAACAAGGTGGCGGTGGTGTTCCACAGCACCTCGGTGTCTCAACTGCGGTGTAAGCCTCTACAACATTCCATTTTAAAAAGAAGTCAGCCTCGCTGTCAAGTATTTCGGTATCCACAAAGAGCTGAGAAAGTTTTCGAGGTTCCTTAAAGCCTCGTTCATTGATGACTAAATCCACTAAGTCAACATCAACATAGATCGAATCCCGAGCCATTAATCCTGGCATGGTAGATGGTTTTGATAAGACCCTGTCCCCATTGGGTAAGGTTATACTCACTTCATACATGCGGCCTTGCCTAGCCGAGTCATTAGGCATTTCTAACCGATAATGGCCTGGCCTATTGTCTTCTTCGACATACTGCCCAATTAAAACCCCATCTTCAATCAGATCAATTTCAGCACCGGTCAAAGCGTTTTGTGCTCCATCGCTTCGTTCGGAAGACTCAAAGATGCTAATTTCGTTGCCAGCAGTGCCGTCCGTGATACGTCCATAGACAATCAAGACGGGGTCAGTTGGCTTAGTACCCAAATCAATTACTTCTGAACATGCCGAAAGGCATATTATCACCGCTCCTATCCAGAAGTTTCGGGGATTTCTAACAAAGTAATTTTTATACATAAGCTTAGAACGACTTTAATTTAATCAAGAGTCATGTCTCACACCAATATTTTTGTGTAAAGCCTCCATCATTTCGAAAAAACCCAATTCTTAAGCAGGTGAAAGGAAATTTCTGAGTGTCTCAATTGCGCTGATTGATGCATCGCAACCACTTTGATAAAACAGGTTTGATTTCTCTAAGAATTGCGCTTATAATTGCCAATTATTCCACTGCACTAATTAGCCTTGATGGAGAAGTTTGTAAACGTTCGAAAGTTAATTGGCGATAAGAACCCTACCTTATTAAAATGGTTACCGGGGTTCTTCATTCGGTATGTAGAGCGTATCATCCACCAAAATGATGTAAATGAATTTATGGCGGCACACCCTGATGCTAACTCCTATGAGTTTAGTAAGGCAGTCATGGAAAAATTCAATGTTTCTCTAGACATTCACGGTAAAGAAAACATACCTAGACCACCTGAGGGAGTTATTTTTGCCGCTAACCACCCGCTAGGCGGTTTTGATGCACTAGCCATAATTACATCATTAAAAGAAATTCGTCCTGATATTAAGTTCATTGTGAACGACTTTCTTTTGTCGCTCAATAATCTAAAGGACAGCTTCATTGGTGTCAATAAAGTGGGACGTAATGCTGTAGAGTCCCTACAAAGAGTCGATGAACAGTTCGCTTCTGATTACGCTACTTTTATTTTTCCTGCGGGACTTGTTAGTCGAAGAACTAATGGAGTTATCAGAGATTTAGAATGGAAAAAAACTTTCGTGGCAAAAGCCATTAAGTATCAAAAACCGATTGTTCCGGTGTATATTGAAGGAAAACTGACAGATCGATTTTATCGACTTGCCAATATTAGGAAAGCGCTTGGCATAAAGCTAAACATAGAGATGTTCTATCTAGCAGACGAGTTTTACAAGCAACACAACACAAAAATGAAAATCACCATTGGTAAACCCATACCAGCCTCGACCTTTGATGATTCTAAATCAGATAAGGAATGGGCGCAATGGGTAAAACAAGAAGTATACAAGCTTGCAGAAGCTTAAAATAATTGGATGAAGCAAAGCAAAGAACTTAAACCTATTATACCCGCAGTTGAAAGAGAACTGATAGAAAACGAACTCAATACTGATCGTTTTGTCAGAGACACCAACAAAGGAGGTAATAAGATTTACATTGTAAATCACCACAACTCACCTCATACCATGAGGGAAATAGGACGATTGAGGGAGGTTTCTTTCCGTGGTGCTGGCGGTGGCACTGGGCACGAAATTGATATCGATGATTATGATACAACTGAGCGGTGTTATGAACAGCTTATTGTTTGGAGCCCTGAAGACAAAGAGATTATCGGTGGCTATCGTTTTATCACTGGAGATAGAGCTTATAATCCTGAAACTGGAGAGTTTGATCTCTCAACGGCTCACTATTTTGACTTCTCTGAGCAGATGAAAAAAGACTATCTGCCCTACTCAATTGAGTTAGGCCGATCGTGGGTTCAGCCGAGCTATCAACCTTCGGTAAACCCAAGAAAAGGTCTTTTCGCACTAGCTAACATCTGGGATGGCTTAGGTGCATTAATCGTCAACTATAAAGGCAACATGCGCTACTTCTTTGGAAAAGTAACCATGTATACTTCTTACAATAAAGAGGCAAGAGACATCCTATTGGCTTTTATGGCCAGTTATTTCCCAGATACAAACAAGCTTTCTAGACCTAAGACCGACATGTACGCAGGGTATTCTGAAGAACTTTTCAAGGCTAACTTTCCAGAAGGAACGCCATTCGAAGAAGCATTCAAGATATTACAAAGGCTCTTAAAAGAGCGTGGCGAATGGATTCCTCCGCTCATTAACATTTACATGAATCTTTCTTCGAGTATGATGACTTTTGGAACAGCATTTAACCCCGATTTTGGAGGTGTAGAAGAGACCGGTCTTATGGTCACAATTGAAGACATTCATGAGTCTGTGATTGAACGCCACTGTTCGGGCTATACTAAAACGCAAACTAGCTAAAGGACTTCTCCGAGCACATCATCGTTTGATTAATGATAATCCTTTTTATCTTGGGTTATCATAACCTCGAATTAAACTAGATGGACTTTACACTAGGCATTGAAGAAGAGTATATGGTCATCGATCCTGAGACCAGAGAACTCGTATCGCATGAACAAAAAATAGTAGAAGCCGCACATCGACATTTAGAAGACCAAGTCACGGCTGAAATGCACCAAGCCGTTGTAGAGGTAGGTACTCACATTTGTTCTGATATAGATGATGCAAGATCGCAAGTAACTTACCTGAGGCGAACCATATGTGATATTGCTAAGGATTTGGGTTACAGAATTGGCGCGGCAGGCACCCATCCTTTTTCAGAATGGCAAAAACAGTTGATCACTCAAAAGCCGCGATACGATCAGATTATCAATGAACTTCAAGATACTGCTAGATCAAATTTAATTTTTGGGCTGCATGTCCATGTGGGTATTGAGGATAAGTCTATGGCGGTTCATGTTGTGAATCAGATTAGGTATTTCTTACCACATATCTATGCCCTCTCCACTAACTCTCCCTTCTGGGAAGGTAGAAACACAGGTTTCAAATCTTTCAGATCTAAGATATTCGATAAGTTTCCTCGCACAGGAATACCGCCATTGTTTGAAAGTCATTCAGAATATCAAGACTATGTGAACCTGCTGATCAAGACAGGCTGTATCGATAACTCTAAGAAAATATGGTGGGATATCCGTGTACACCCTTTCTTCCCTACCATTGAAGTCAGGATATGTGACGTTCCGCTTACCGTAGATGAAACCATTACAATAGCCGCATTAATACAAGCACTCTCATTTAAGCTATACAAGCTTAGAACACAAAACCTAAATTTCGCCACCTACAAGCGTGACTTAATCAATGAAAACAAATGGCGCGCAAGTCGCTATGGTGTTGACGGAAAACTCATTGACTTTGGAAAGGAAACTGAAATCAATACGAGAGTACTTATTCACGAGCTACTAGACTTTATTGATGATGTTGTGGACGAATTAGGCTCACGAAAAGAAGTTGAAAGAACTTTTAAAATGTTAGAAAAAGGCACGGGTGCCGATCGCCAACTAAAGATTTATGAAGAGACGAAAGACTTTAAACCCGTAGTTGATTACATAATTGACCAAACTGTAACCGGAGTGGTCTAGACGTCATCATATGACTACATAATTACACTGAATCTAAAAGATTACTTTTTATAAAAACTCAACCATGAAAACACCAAAACTATTTACAAGACTATTCGTCATAGTCTTTTTGTTCTCAACTATTCAAGTGTTTGCACAAGGCACACGCCTACTTCGCCAACCTACTATGAGCGATGCGAATATTGCATTTACCTATGGTGGTGACATCTGGATTACTGACTTAAACGGGCAAGACCTAAAAAGAATAACCAGTACTCCTGCCGTTGAAACAAACCCACATTTTTCTCCCGATGGCAACTGGATAGCATTTTCATCTAATCGATCTGGTAATACTGCCGTGTATATTGTTTCTAAGGCAGGTGGTACACCAAAGCGCCTTACATGGCAACCTTCTGCAGCCATAGTCAGTGGCTGGACTCCCGATGGTCAAAGCGTTTTATACGCATCATCTCGAGAAACCGCACCCTCACCTTATAATCGACTATGGACGGTACCCACGACTGGCGGTCCTTCTAGCCTAGTGAGTAATCAATGGGGATTTAGCGGATCATTTTCGGCCAGTGGACGCCAAATCGTAATTGATAAAATGAGTCGTTGGGACACTGAATGGAGAGCATATCGTGGTGGACAGAATACACCCCTAATTGTTCTAGATACCAGAAATAGCAATGAGGTACTTATTCCAAATCCAGACAGAACAACAGATATTCAACCCCTTTGGGTAGGCAACAAGATTTACTTTCTATCTGACAGAGATTGGAACATGAATGTATGGTCTTATGATGTGAAAGCTCGGAACCTAGAACAGGTAACTAACTTCAAAGGAACAGATGTTAAGTATTTAAATAGAGGCACTAACAATACACTCATAATCGAACAAAATGGATACTTGCATACTCTAGATATCAGAAGTGGTAATACCACACAACTTAACGTTACAGTTATTGGAGATTTCCCATGGGCAGAGACTAAGTGGGAAACCGTGACTAACCGAGCTAGCGAAGTATCACTTTCAGCAACCGGCAAAAGAGTAGTGATGGAAGCACGGGGCGAAATCTTTACCGTTCCTACAGAGTTTGGTGACGCAAGAAATATTACCCAGAGCTCTGACGCTGCGGACAGAAGACCGATTTGGTCCCCAAAAGGAGATAAAATAGCTTGGTTTTCAGATATGGATGGCAAAGGCTACAGACTTTACTTAACCGATCAAGATGGTCTTTCAGCACCTACCAGCTTTAGTATTGGTGAATCTAAATTGGGCTGGGAACCTACTTGGTCTCCAGACGGTAAACACATCGCCTTTGTAGATGATGATGTTAGGATTCGAGTAATGAACATGGAAAATGGAAATCTTCAAACCATCGGTGTAGGCGGAACAAACCTTGAAAGAGGCAGATCAGGACTTGCATGGGCTCCAGACTCAAAAAAATTAGCCTACACAAAAGCTGGCGAAAACATGTTTAGAAAAGTGATGGTTTGGGACAGCCAAACCAATTCCACCAATCAATTGACGGACGATTTTGCTGATGCCTATGCCCCATCTTGGGACAATGATAAAAAGCACTTTTACTTCTTAGCCAGTACTGATGTGGCTTTAGGCTCAGGTTGGGCGAATACAAGTGCCATGATGTCTTCCCCAAGCTATTCCCCTTACGTTATCGTATTACAGGAAGGCGTTGACTCTCCGTTCATTCCAAGGAGTGACGAGGAAGAAGTGAAAGAAGAAAAGTCCGAGGAAAAGAAAGAGGATAAAAAGGAAGACAAGAAGGATGAGCCCAAAGAAGACACAGGAATCCAGATAGACTTCGACAATGTTGGTCGTAGAACAATTGCTCTTCCATTACCGTCAGGTAACTATACAACTACTGCCCCTGGTCCTGCGGGTTCTGTTTTTATCGCTGAACGTAAGCCAGGTTCATTTAGTCAAACACTTCATAAATTCTCTCTGAAAGATCGTAAAGCTAAAGAGTACCTCACAGGTGTGGGAAGTTTTACCCTCTCAGCAGATGGCAAAAAGATGTTAGCTCGCGTTAATGGCCGTTGGGCTGTATCTGGCACAGCCGGGCCAAGTGGTAAAGGTGGCAAAGCTGTGAATGTAAGCCTTAAAATGAAACTGAACCGTGCGGAAGAGTGGAATCAAATGTTTGAAGAAGCATGGCGATATGAAAGAGATTACTTCTATGATCCTAACCTTCACGGTAGAGATTGGAATGTTGTATATGATCGCTATGCACCTCTTATTCCTTTCGTAAAACACAGAGCTGATCTCAACTACATCTTTGACATGATGAATGGCGAACTCTCTGTTGGACATAGCTTTGTGGGTGGCGGAGACTACCCTTCTATAAACCGGTCTACTATGGGTATGCTGGGTGCTGATCTCGAGTTGAATAAAAGTAGATGGCAGATCAAAAGAATCTATACCACTGAAAGCTGGAACCCAGGTTTAACGAGTCCTTTAGATAGACCCGGGATCAAAGTAAGTGAGGGAAACTACCTAGTGGGTGTCAATGGTCAAGAGTTGACGGCAAGTCAAGATCCATTTGAATTGCTAGATGGTACCTCTGGTGAGCAAACCGTAATTCACATCAATGATAAGCCTGAATTTGACGGAGCTTGGAGAGTCATTGTTGAACCAATTCGAAGTGAGAATGCATTGCGTCAGCGGGCTTGGGTTGAAGACAACAGGCGTATGGTAGATAAACTATCCAACGGACGCCTTGGCTATATCTGGGTGCCAAATACAAGTGGTCCTGGCTTTGTAAACTTCAATAGGTACTTCTTTGCGCAGCAAAATAAGGAAGGTGCTGTAATTGACGAAAGATTCAATGGTGGCGGACTTTTAGATGACTATATGGTCGATTTAATGACTAGGTCGTTAAGAGCGGGGTTAACTAACGAGGTACCGAATGGTCAGGCCATGAGGCTTCCTGCCGGTATTCTAGGACCAAAAGTATTGTTGATCAATGAAATGGCTGGCTCTGGTGGCGATTTCTTCCCATGGGTGTTTCGTCAGCAAAAAGCAGGAGCACTCATCGGTGCAAGAACTTGGGGTGGCTTAGTGAAATCCTCTACCCATTACCGCTTTATAGACGGTGGCTCCATGACAGCACCAGACAATGCAGTGTTTGATCCAATCAATAATGTTTTTGTCGCTGAGAATGAAGGTGTACCTGCTGATATTGAAGTAAGGCAGGATGCCAAATCATTATCTACTGGTGGCGACCCTCAATTAGAAAGAGCAATTGCCGAATTGATGAAACTGATCGGCACTACTCCGAAGCCAGCCATCAAGGCACCTCCTTATAATACGCCAGCAAAAAAGGGTAACTAGAGGCTTTTATCTTCCTTTGGTTGAGATGACAGACAATAGGAGAAGTCCTTTCAACCAAGGGAAGAAATCCAATTCACATACTCAGTGGCTTATGATTCTTCTCGTAATGAGGGTTAATTATATGAGCTCCATACCCTCCGTAAACTCGGGATAAAAATGATGACGAAAATGTCCTACGACCCAACATTTCCTGTTCTGTATCTGACTATGAATCAGAGAGAGGCTAAAAAATCTATACACCCTCTTTCATACTGAGCGCAGCCGAAGTATCTAAATCAATCCCAATTACTCAAAACAGTATATCATTTCAGGTAGATAGAATTCTAATTGATACAATGTTAGATCACTCCCATTGTCGCGATGTTCTGTGAATACTTAAATAAACCCCAAGTAATCTTCTGAAGTATCTCTACTAACCCTAGTTACCCTCGGTAAACTCGGGATAGAAATGATAATGGATTGGCCTACCTCATCTCTCCTATTCTGATCTTGTATAGCGGTAGATGGGCATAGCCGAAGAATCTACACGCCTACTTTTCATACTGAGCGTAGCCGAAGTACCTTTACCAGCAATCAGTTTCTCGCTATCAGTGTCTCTCGAAGAGGACACTGATATTTAGCACTTCCTATAGATTTTACCTCGATAAATTTGGGATAAGAAGGTAGCCAAGAGCCTTCTGGTCTTTCCTATTCTGAGCGAAGTCGAAGAATCTCGATAATCACCCTCTTCCTAGAAATTCAACCAGTAGGTTAGTTTAAACACAAGCGCACGCGACTTAGAAGCTCCAATATTGATGAAACCTTCATCATTCGTGGCTAGGTAGTTATCAGTAT
Source organism: Cyclobacteriaceae bacterium (assembly GCA_965284605.1). Lineage (GTDB taxonomy): Bacteria > Bacteroidota > Bacteroidia > Cytophagales > Cyclobacteriaceae > Roseivirga. The sequence continues at coordinate 3,988,678 of OZ260101.1, read as the reverse complement.
AGACAAGGAAGAAGTCCGACACAGGGGCAAAACGCCACTGCAGTCTTGAGTTGATATTCAAGTTGTCGATTTGGGTGTTATACTGCACAAAGGTTGTCCAGAAGAGCTTCTTAGTAAAAGTAAAATCAAACCTTGGGCCTATCAGGAACAGGTTTGCATCGCTATACGGATCTGGCAGTCTGATTCGATTGTAGGCGAAGTTAATGCTCGTAAAACCCATCGGTTGGTACCTAAAGTTCAGGCTTCCTTCGAAGTTGATCCTTGTACCATTAAAGTAATCTCCAGAACGCGTGCTCACCCTAAAGTTTACAAGCTTTCGTTGGTCTGAATTATAGCTAGCAATAATCAAATTGTTATGGTAACCCGTTCCGCTGGGTAGCGCTAAGCCACCCGAGCCACTTGGGTCGAAGCCATTAAATAGGAAAGTGTATTGACGTCTTAAACGGGCGCTAAATCTTGCAGAGCTTCTCCAGTTAATATCGTAGAGAATGTTCATATCCCAGTCAAGAAAACCGAACTGTTCATTCCCAACCATATCGAAATCAAAGCCAGGTCCGTGCCTTTGTATTCCCCCTTTTTCAGGAAAAAAGGAATAGCGTACCGTATTCGCCAACTGTTGCACATCTCTCCTTCTTACAAAACCTACTTCTGGATTATAATTGGCACCAACCCTCTGCGTAAAAAGCCTCCAAGACCATTTTGGCACGCCATAGTTTATCTCTAAACCAGTAGCATAAGCATCGTCAGGTTGAATTTTATCAATAGACTGGTGGTAGAAGACTTTGCCATTCCAAACGTTATCAGCTGAAGCATGATTGTAATCAACACCTAAGGTTCTATTCCACTCCGAGTACAAGTTCGGATCAAAAGAGTCTATGTCATCAAAGGTCTGTTTGTTCACGAGTAAAAATGAAACATTCGACCTGGCAAAAACTTTCTGTTGCAGTGAGAGTACTGAATAGTTATAAGACGGTAATGCTGCATCACCTTCTCTCCCAGCTTGCATGGAAAGGAATCCGAGTCTTAGGTTATCATTCACTTTTCCACTGAGACGAATACCAGCAGGAATGGGGTTCTGAATGTTCTGACCAGTATTTTCGTCACGGGCCACACCAATTCGTCTTGAAAAGAAAGGTCTAGTTCCTGAGTTGCCATAATTAGCAAAGAGATCGGCATTTTCAAGAAAGAATTGCCTACGCTCTGGAAAGAATATCTCGAAACGATCAAGGTTAGTCACTTGTCGGTCTACCTCTACTTGTGAGAAATCAGGGTTCACTGTAACATCTAGGTTCAAGCCTGGCGTAACAGCATATTTTAAGTCAAAACCAATATCAAAATTAGTCTCTGACGGATCGCCTGATTGAAAGTTTTTACTGATACCAGAAGCCACATAGGGTATGAAGGAAATGTTTGAACCTGGCTTTTCAGTCGGTTCATCCCAATTCATTTTCCTCATGGTAGCTAGGTTTACTATTGAGAAGTTTCTCGAAATGGGTGACCAGGTAGAACGCTCAGCATACTCACTGTCCACTCGGTAGAAGTTGACGTTCCACTTGGATTGGCCTTCTGCAAAGCGTAAGGTTTTCAGAGGAATCGCCATCTCTGCCACCCAATAACCATTTTCTTGACGTGCCTCGCCCCTCCATTTGTTGTCCCAGTCTAGGCTGAAAGCACCCTGACCACTACCTCCATTAGCAATTAGCCCTTCCCTTCTTACACCAAAGGGGTTAATACCAAAAATAAAAGCATTCGTATTGTCTTGAAAAGCATCGATTAAAAAGGAAAATGAGTCATTGGCATCACCGAAAAAATCCCGCCTTAAAGATGGAGTAATGTAGCCTCTATCTCCCGCAGGATTTTGCATTACGCCTAGAACATAGATAAACTGATCGTCATATAAGACTTTTGCGACAGATTGAGCATAAGCCAAGGAAGTATCCATCGGAAAAAACTGTTGAAAATTATAGGCAGAATCGGCTTGGGACCAGATGTCATCAATGCGGCCATCGATGATTATCTTCTTATCAATTCTCTTTATCTCAATTTCCTGACCATAGGTGAAAGCACTCATCAATGCTATGAGGACTCCGAACAACCACTTTCGCATGCTGCAAAGCTATATTTTCTTTCTGACCAATCATTAAGATTTACATCAGTGGAATGCGCGTTAGGTTAAATGAAATTCCAAAGCCGGCCGGCTAACAGGTGATTTCTACTTTGAGGTTTCGATTTCTGTAAAAGAAAGATTTTGATAACGATCAGCCAGCACTCTTTCCTTCAACTTCAATAAAGTCTCAAACGGGTAATCAATCAAACTTGAATTGGTCAAGAAATCGGGAATTCCTTTACCCGGATCGCTCATCATTTGATAGGTAACAATGACTTTTCCATCAAGTGGTACCAGCTGCCAATAGCCTTTCATAACTGGCATTCTGACCACGTTCTTGGTTTGTGGTAAATAATCCGGAATTCCTTCCATGGTAATGGTGACTATTTTACTTTCAGCATCTTGTTCGAGCTTCATCCGAATAACTGCATCTCGATCTCGGAATGGCCATTTTACATGGCTACGGAAGTAAATATACTCTTCCCAAAAGCTTTCAGCCTTAAGTACTTTGGCTTCTGTGCAGTTGTATATCCAATTGGGTCCGTCATCAATACTTTTCATCAAGCCAATTAAGCTACTCAAAGAACTTTCTACTTCAGTTACACCTCTAAACACTTTCAATCCGTTTCGACTGTCTGTTTTAGTATAAACCGTAATACCATTAAGATTTTTCTTAAGCTTCCAAGAACTGGCGTTGCCTCCGATTGGAGAAATTATGAAACTAGATAGTAGGCCGATGAATAAGAGGCGCAAAAAAAGTCTTTTGGTTAAAAATGCTTCTCATAATATAAGCATTTTTAACCATGTCATGCAGCTACTCGCTAATTATATTCATCTAGCCACTTAGTTATCAACTAGTTATCTGATCGATAAAACTTGATGTAGTCAACCTCAAGCCTAAAATCCCCTGCTTCTTTTGAATCAGTAATTATACCCAAACGAATGGAGTTCCTAGCTTCATCTGTAGACATTTGCCTGCCGGTCTTACGGCCCATTTGGTACTCCCCTAGCTCATAAAGATTTACTGTTAAGGTTCTCCAATTATCATTGGTAGGGATAGGCATTTTATAATTTGGCCTCCAAAACCGTCTATTCTGATCTATTGACAATGCACAGTCTAAACCAGTCAGGCGATACCTGATTTCAATTTTATCAAAGGGCTCAAGATTATACCTTCCATAAGGTGCTCGAAAGGATGTGAACCCTCCGTTATTCTCCAATGAAACACTTCCTGAGAACACTAGAGACGTTTCGGTAAACGTCACCTTTCCTGAAGAAAGCCCTCCCATGACACCATCATTGACGATCATCCAATCCTTTCCATCCTTTCCCTCCCCAAAATCATAAGTGAGTGATGTCATGGCACTAAATAGATTGAAAATTAATATCAATGAATAAATCATGGTGCTGAGTTTTAAAGTTAACTACGTGTTTCAGTGATTGTTCTTCCAATTGTGCATGACTGTTGGTAAATCGCATATTTTTAGTGAAATTCAGTCTAACAACCAATCCTTACTGACATGAAGAAGCCGCTAGTCCTTTTAATTTGTGGGTTTTCTGTAATTATCCTGCTGAGTCTAACGCTTCGCCCTGTTCCGATGCTACCAGAAGATGAATTGACCATCGCAAGTGGTACGGTTTCTCAAATTTTCGAGGGTAGTGAAAATGACATCGTCTTTCGACTTGCTGAAACCAACGAAAGGTTTTACATCAACCGAGGTCTGGAGCAAGGTTTGAAAATACAAGATTTACAAGGAAAGCTTCTCGGTCATAGAATTACCCTAAAATATCCTGAATATTGGTCATTGCTGAATAGTGGAACCTCGCACCATATATCGAAATTAGAATTTGGTGGAAAGACTATCTTCTCAGAGTTAAAGTAATTTCGAGCACTTCTTCTTAAGAACTTTTATTCCTAGGTAATTATTAAATGATTTGAATGCGTAACATTTACGGCACTAGTACGTTGGGCATATAATACATACATTATTGTATAATATGAAAAGAACGGGAGTTGGTGAATTTGAAGAATTAGTATTACTGTCTATATGTGTGCTTGACAATCAAGCGTACTCTCTTTCCATAAAACAGGAAGTGGAAAACAGGACCAATCGAACGCTTAACATTAGTGCCATTCAAACCACCCTTTACCGCATGGAGGACAAAGGCCTTCTTACATCTGAATTTGGTGAGGCGAATAACACGCGTGGTGGAAAGCGCAAGAGAATGTTCTCAGTAACAGCCTATGGATTAAAGTCTCTATCTGAACTAAAGGAGTTAAGAAATGGGCTGTGGGCTGATATACCAAGTGTTATCCTCAAGGCCCTGAAATCATGAAGCACACACCTCCCACTTTATTTGCCAAACTCATACAGCGCATGTTCAATCAACTGGACATGGAGGAGGTTGAAGGTGATTTAGCAGAAGATTATGTAGAGAATGTAAGACGCCATGGTCTCAGACGGGCACAACTAAAATATGCATTTAACACGTTAAAACTGACAACCACTTACCTCAAACGGAGAAGAAAAAACACAAAACAACAACCGATGAAAACGAACCTATCATTCTACTTTAAATACAGCCTAAGATCCGTTTTCAAACATAAATTTTATCACAGTTTGAATGTGGCTTCTCTGACTTTAGGGTTCTGCTGTTTTACGTTAGTTTATCTTTTCGTGATTAGCCACGCACAAAAAGACTCCTTTCTAAAGGATAAAGATCAGATTGTACGCTTGGGGTCTATTAGCCCAGAGAAAGAAGGCACCAGTATTTCCACTGCAATTCCGCCAGTACTAAAAGAGAATTTTCCTGAAATAGAATCCTTTTCAAGAATGGCTAATTCCTCTGTAGAGGTGTTTAAAACTGGAGACGACAATGTCTTTTCAGTAAGTAGAATTATAGCCGAACCAGCCTTCTTAGATATCTTTCAAGTAGAAATTTTGCTTGGCAGAAATATGATTGCTCAGTCACAGGAAATAGTCATTTCAGAACGCGTAGCATTGAAACTATGGGGTAATATTGATGAAGCTTTGAATCAAGAAATTAACATCAAGATCTTCAATCGAGAAAGTAAAGGTGTTATTGTAGGTATAACCAAGAATACACCTGTTAACGCCAGTTTCACTACGGACCTCATCTCTTCTATGAGGTATGGCAAAACACCATCCCTAAGTTCTAGAAGTTGGACATCTTACCCAGCGTATTTCAAAGTACAAGCTGGCACAAATTTAGATTCCTTGGCCAGTAAGATCCCTGAGCTCCTGAATGGTTACACAGAAAACACATCACTACTTGAAGCAGAATATGTATTCAGAACAATTGACGACATCAAGTATAATCAGAAAATATCAACAGGCTTTATCAATGCAATTGATGGTGAGGCACTACTTATTTTCAAAATCGTAGGACTAGTAATTTTAGTTTTGGCCTTTGCCAATTATGTAAATATTTCTACTGCTATCACATTAAAAAGAATCAAGGAAACTGGTATTAGGCGCATAATGGGTGCCTCAAGTAAGTCTATCTTATGGCAACAGGTGTATGAGGCATTTATCATTGGCCTCATAGCTATTGCATTATCTGCTGTAGTTTTAGTCTTGAGCATATCGTGGATCCAAGACTTTATTGGTTATCAACTTGTCTTCACCGATGTGGTCAAGAATATCTTAATCATTCTCGGCATTTCCTTTCCTCTGGTAATTGTAGTTATCGGATCATTCTATCCTGCATTTCTTCTAGCGGGCTTCAAATTTCAGGACTTCATTCGTGGCAAATGGATTAACTCACCTCAAAGTAAGTCTATGAGAAGCTTGCTATTGATCATTCAGTTTTCGATTGCAACATTTCTGATAGTAGGTACTTTCACCTTTTTAAAACAGCTCAACTTTATTAATACAATCCATAACAAAAAAGAGCTGAGTCAAGTATTAGTTCTCAATGGTTCTGTGGGTACCCAGTCTGATATAATAAAGGAAAAACTACAGTCCATTCCTGAGGTACATCGGTTGAGCCTCTCTTCTTTTGTTCCCAGCCCTGATGTAAAACGCGTTATGGGAATGGGCACATATGATTTTCTTGAAAACTTTGACATATATGTTATTGATGAGCATTTCTTAGACATCATGAGGTTTAAGATGGCCGATGGTATCAACTTCTACAAAGACGATCGTGCCAAGCCAAACCATATACTGATCAATCAATCTATGGCAAAAACTACAAGGGAGGGGAATCCTCTAAACAAGGAATATAAGACCAATGGAGAGACTAAAACTAAGGTTATTGGTATCATTGAAGATTTCCACATATCAAGTGTTAAAGAAGCCGTTAAACCAGCAGCATACTTTCAAAAAATACAAACCCCTTTTCTAGAAAGCCCTCTAAATAAGGTCATTATAGAATTGAACACTTCTGATTTGAAAGGTTCTATTGCCAAAATTCAGAAAGAATGGAAAGCCGTTTTTCCCGAACTCCCATTTGATATTGAGTTCATGGATGACAAAATTGAACGCATCTACACCAACGAATTAAAGATGGGTAAACTCTTTGCAGGGCTTACTACCATAGCCATCATTATTGCATGCATGGGTATATTTGGTCTTTTGACTTACATGGTCGAAATAAAAACTAAAGAAATTGGTATCAGAAAAGTATTAGGGGCGAACTTCTTTACACTAGCAAGACTTCTAACCCATCAAATTTGGATTATTCTGATTTTATCGGGATTTGTAGCCTTCCCTCTATCGTACTATTTTCTAGAACAATGGCTAACCTCTTTTGCATACAGAACGGAAGTGACTTGGGATTTATATGCTTTTACACTTATCTCATTTATTGTGATAGTCGCTTTAACTGTTTTCTCTCAAGTAAGATATGCGTCTTCACTAAACCCTTCTGATGTGCTAAGGAATGAATAAGTATTATTGATGCTCAATTTATTAAAAATTATCTGACGCTCTATATGCCTTTATCACAGCTTCCTCCCCATCAACACCTTTCAAAGAATTGCCATGTTCCATACCTAGGATATCTCGGTAACCCTTGCCGTGAATGTACTTAAACACGTTGTTATAGTTAATTTCTCCAGTGGTAGGCTCCCTTCTACCGGGGTTATCCCCTATTTGAAAATAGGCGATCTCATCCCATGAAGCTTCGATATTCGGTATCAGGTTTCCTTCTGTAATTTGTTGGTGATAGATATCATAAAGGATTTTACATGAAGGGCTATCAACTGCCTTACATATTTCATAAGCCTGCGAGGCTTTCGACAAGAACAAACCTGGGTGATCTCTTGGATTGAGTGGTTCGAGCACCATAATTAGTCCGCGTGGTTCCAATATCTCACAAGCTTGCTTTAAGGACTCTACAACATTGGCCGTTTGATAGCCCATGTCCTTTCTCAAGTCTAGATGGCCTGGTACCACCGTCATCCATTTTGCATTGACGCGCTTGGCGACATCAACAGAATTCTTGATTTCACCCAAGAATTCCGCCCTCCAAACTTTTCTTCCACTTGCAAGGTTAGGCTCTTTCCAATAAATCGTATGGGCTACAAATACCCCCATGGTCATTCCATGCTCCGTCATTCGCTTGGCAATGGCCTCTTGATCCTCTACAGAACGCTTCTTCATATCATTATCTTCCAAGGATTTAAAGCCTTGGCCCGCCATGAAGTCCAGTTCATCCAGAAACCCATTAGGTGCTGAACTCCTAAACATTCCGAAATGTGGTGCATAATTGAGTTGAAACTCCTCTCTAAATGATTTAGATATTAAAGTGTTTAGCCCTAGTGTAACTCCAGTGGATGCCAATGCACTGGTCAAAATAAAATCTCTACGTTTCATAAGATGGATTTGAAGAAAATCAATATACAAAATATCATGAGGTGATTATCTTTAGAAAGACAAAGCCACTTGTATGTACACCAAAAAGAAATATTCAAAAAGAGATATGTTCAAATGGACGAAGCGTGAAACGCGCTTCTTCCTTTTAATAGCACTAGTAGTTACTTCTCTTTATGAGTTACTAGATCTTCAGTGGCTACAATTACCATGGACGCCTATTGCGCTGGTGGGTACAGCCGTTGCCTTTTTGATTGGCTTTCAAAATAATGCAGCCTATGGCCGAATTTGGGAGGCTAGAATGATCTGGGGTGGCATTGTGAACAACTCTAGAACATGGACCATGATGGTACGTGATATGGTGAATAATGACCATAAGGCCCAACCGATTACTGAAGATTCACTCAAGAAAGAGCGCATGACGCTAGTCCACCGACAAATTGCATGGATGAGTGCCTTACGATATGCGCTCCGACAAAGTAAACCTTGGGAAATTGTACACAAGTCAAAATCACACAGGGAGTGGACGGAGATGTTAAACCTACCTGAGTTGAATATACCGCTTGAAGAAGAGCTGTCTCGGCTACTTTCCTCAGAAGATCTCAGCTACGTAATGTCTAAGAAAAACAAAGCCAATGCACTCCTGACCTTACAGTCAAAACACATCAGGGAACTTAAAGACGGTGGCCTAATATGGGAGTTTTCTTTTCTAGAGATGGAAAATGTACTGAAAGAGTTTTTCACCCTACAGGGTAAATCAGAAAGAATCAAAAATTTTCCATACCCACGTCAATATGCTACACTCACCTATGACTTCGTAAACCTTTTTATTTTTTTACTCCCATTGGGGGTAGTGCCTGAGTTTTCCGAAATCGGTCAAAAAATAGCGAGCAACGGACATCAAGTCGGAGTTTACTTTGTTTGGTTAGCCGTTCCGTTTTCGGCTCTAGTGTCTTGGATTTTTAACACCATGCAACGCATCGGTACGGCTGGCGAAAATCCTTTCGAAGGCTCAGCAAATGATGTACCTATCACAACAATGGCTAGAGGAATTGAAATAGACATGCGTGAAATGATAGACGAAGATGCCGATCAAATTCCAGAGCCTTATCCTGCTATATATGACATTCAAATGTAATGTTCACTCACTGTACTCGTATTTCGTGAACTATGAAAATGGCAATGAAAAACTAATGATATCCTCTAAGGGTTGATGTCGTTGGCGAATGCCGGATCAAAGAGTTCATCCCAGTAAGCAGATTTTGTTAGAACCGAATAATTGTCTCGGCAACCTTCTAAGCCACTTCGCATCATGGACAGGCATATTCCATTTCCATCCTCATCTTCACGGTGGTCTCTGAACAAGGAACAATGCCCGAGTTCATGAAAAACGACAAACTCTTTATTGAGAATGTTCGCGCGCTCCCAAAACTCAGCGTCAATCATTACGTGATTAGGATTACGCCTATTAAAATTACACGAGCCAGCTACATTTTCGCTATCAATTTCTTCTATTACACCTGTTATACCCTCACTAATGAGGTCAATATCAATGCCTCTTTCAGCCGCACGCTCTTCAAATCGGATAAAGAAAGGCCAAAGCCTTTCATCAACGCCTGAGAATACTCTTTCCTCCATAAAAACAACATCTGCCTCCTCATCTTTATCACAGGCCGTCAGACTCACTACCCCTAATAAGGCAACCCACATTATACTCTTCATCACTCTTTTCTCCATACCTAGTAGCATTGATTAAATGGGAAACGTCATTTTCACCATTTAGTATCAGATTACCCCTTCCAAATTCCAAACTATTATTCCATACACTACAAATCTAATAACTCTGAAAGATGAAAACATGAGATACTTCTTTTGTGGATATCCGAGAGAACCCGTGAGCATGCTGACCAAAGCGAAGGGCAAAGGAGTTAAAGCTGAAACGATGATTAACCCACTTCCGTACTGCTCGTAACGTTGTTGATACTTCTTGAATTTCAGTCGCTTATGTACAAACTTTTTGAAGGACTCTTTTTCTCCAAGTTTTTTACCAATTACGTAATTTAACCAGCCTGCAAATAGTGAGACGAGTGTCATGGTTAAAATAGCGGTCACGTAATATTGCCAAGGATCATCTGAGCTCCATATCATAAACAACTCAGGCGGAATAATGCCTACAAAGAATTCAGAAATCAGGAATATAAAGAACATGAGGTAGTAACTGTCCGATACAGCATGTTCAATAAGCTCGTATTGGCTTGTAAAGAATTTCTTAAAGACAATTAATAACCCAATCAAGACGATCAAATAGATAAATCCTTTGATCAAATTTTGAGAAAAGTAGTTATAAAAATCCTTATTCGTTTGAGCCATTCAAGGTGATTAACCACTTAAAGTAATCTAAAAAGCGCTTGAGTCAATAAGAATGAGAGGCTTAATTTCTACTCTCTTTAAATTTGTCAATTATCTCCTTGAAGAAAGTAGGGTTGGTGAATTTATCTATGACTTCTATTTGAGGATATTTTTCGTATTGTTTTCTTAGTTCTTCATTCATCTGACCGCTATACACATAGACCCATGTACCATCTAAAGTCAATTTCTTTAGGTACTTGGCAATCAAATCAGAGCCTTTCATATCGGGCATCATCTGATCCGTTATCATGATGTCAAACTTCTCCGCATCTAATTTGAGACTGGCAGACTTTCCGTCAGGAGCTTCAGAAACAGTTACGTCATCATACATATACTCAATGAAGTCCTTCAATGTGTCCCTCACAGCGAAATCATCTTCTACAAGTAGTAAATCAATATTCATATTGCATCAATCCTTAGAAATACGCTTGTGCCTTCGCTTCCCCTAGATATCACCCAGAGCTTGTGCCCAAGCCGTTCAGCCAATTCTTTAGCAAGATAAAAACCCATGCCAGTAATTTCTTGATTTTCATCGATTTTGGCCTGTTGCTTTCCAATTTTCTCTAATTGTTCTTTTGATATGCCAACACCAAAATCTCGTACTTCAATAATCAGCTCAGTGGGTTTACCATCTATGTGAATTTCTAGAGGCTCATCTGAACGTTTAGAGAATTTTTCCGCATTCCCCACAAGCGTGTTCATTACATATTTAAAAGTGACTTTATCCGTAGGGTACATGTTCTTTGTGGTATCTATATCTGCTTTTGCATGCAAGCGCACACCCCAATTATCGGATATAAAACATTTGAGATAATCAAAAGATAACGGCTCTTTGGCAGATTGGTCTAGTGACATAAAATAGATAAAATCATTCAGCATCCTCTTAATGGTCTCTACGGCATTAAGAGATAGATCCACAATCTTATCTTTTACTTTCTCAAATTTCTCTGGCTTCTCACTTGACCTTTTGATCATTTCCATATTCATTTGAAGTGTAGCTACAGGCATCTTAATTTCGTGCGAAATAAGAGAAAGCATGGTGTTTCTGCTCTTTTGGTATTCAATTTCAGACTCAGTTTCCCTAACCAAGTTAATCCGCATAACGAATGTCCTGAATAGTGCCAGATTACATAGTATGATGATACTACTGATGAGAATCACCCTTAATTCATAAAAAGGGCTAATAAGATTCATGAAGGCTAGTGTCTGGAAGATTGTCCAAATAAAAACAACCACTACAGTGATTATGAGATAATCGGATGTTGGCTCTTTTTCCTTTTTAGCCTTAAAGAGGATAAACACAAAAATTACCTGATAGACCAATACGAAAATCAAATAATACTTTAATACCGAGGTATAAAACAAAGAACTTGTTAGCAGGGTAATCAACATGAACATGACCGTAACTGAGAGATAAGACCATTTCGTCCATTTTGGTGTTTGCTTTGGGTACATAAAAAAGATAAATAGTCCACCAAAAAGCGTTGCTGAGTAAGCACTCATGTATTCGATGCATAAAGCTAGATCGAAATTAAAATCATTAAACATGGCATGCAGCGGATAATAGTCTGAACCAATCATACGATACATCATACTCAAGGAAAAGAAGGCATACATAGGGATGGGTAGTGATAGGTGCTTGTAGACAGTAGAAAAGGCCAAAAGCACAATTCCAGTGATGAAGAACCCTCCTGCTAGGAATAGACTAATCCCCTGATTTGTTCGCATGGACCTGACGAGGTTCTCGTACACATCAACCTCAACGGGGTAATATAGACCCGCATTATAATGATCATAATTAGCTACCTGTATAATGACATCAAGCGTCTGCGTTTTAAACTCTCTTAAAGAAACCACTTTAGGCTCTCTGTAGGCACGATAATCGGCCTTGCTGGTCGCAACAACACCCGATTGCCATACCAACGAGTCATTAATTATGACGCGATATGACGAAAAGGCATGCGGAATATATAGTCCTAATGGAGGCCTATCTTCTGGGACGATCAACCTAGTAGCGTAAGTAGCATATGAGGTGGCTGTCAGGTTTTCACCATTAATTACTTCTGATGTCCAGTCATGCGGAAGCGTAACTTTTGTAGGAGCGTTTGCTAAACCCGAAGTCTCTTCGATTAGCTGCTCCCAATAAAAATCCCATTCGCCTTGCAGTAGTACTGAATTTGAGAAATCATGATCTCTTAAATCAAAACTACTACTTTGCTGACCCATTGATGTTTGGGTAATAAAAAAGGTAACTAGTAAACTAAGAAAGAGACGCTTCAATATCATCTTTGAATAATGAAAATATCTTCTTGTCTTCCATCGGTATACCAAACTCCTGTTTTATCGAAATGAGCTTCCTCTTCGAGCATAATCCTTATTTCTTTATCCCATTCTTTAAGATATACAGTCGCATTTAGTTCAATAGAGTAAGATGTATTTAAGTGCAATGGATAGTCACCTGTAACTGGAACTCCTCCTTGAGAATCCCACATACCCAGCGTAGTACCAGAGGCATGCCCATGGTAACCAATAGGATGAGTATAGATAGAAGGTTTAATTCCTTCAGCAATAGCGGTTGCTCTACTCAACCTGAGTACCTCATTACCAGTTCTGCCTTCTTTAAAATTATTTGTAAAAATATCCTGAAGGCGGTTTCCAGTCTTAAAGGCCTGTTTTAAATAATCTGGCACATCATTTTCTCTTGGCCTGAGCACATAAGCATGCTGCTGTTGATCAGTATTCAACCTTAGATAGGTAATCCCAAAATCACAATGCAGCAAATCACCAGGCATGATCACATTGGTATTTGGGCGTTTGCTAAATGTTCTTAAATGGTCAAAGTTTTCCGGATCCGCACGTTGCACATCAACAGTTGGGTGAAACCATGTTATAAGTCCAAGAGACCTCACTTTTTCACGCATCCACCATACTACATCTTCGGTAGTCGTGACTCCTGGCGTGATCACCTTATTTGAAAAAGCCTCCTTGATGATATCATGAGAAATTCTTGCAATGTGGGGATATATCGCCATTTCAGCGTCAGTACGGGTTTCTAACCAACCAATCGCTACTTTCTCGGCAGAAACAACCTTTGATTGGTTGGTTTTGCTTAGCGCTGCTTTGAACTCCTCATAATCGGTTGCTACTATCCCATCGGCTAAACCAAAATACTTTGATTTATTGACGCCTATCTTCTTGGGCTTTCTTTCTTCTATAATTTCGGCTAGTCGTGCCCATTGGCTCGGCTGTTGTTCTTTATTCCAAGCACTCTTAAAAACAGAACCAACGTCATATCTGGCTACCGCAAGGGTCTCAAGAGGAGCATCACCACCTTTGTCATAAAATACCAGTATGGTCCTTCGCCTTGCAGCCAGCCATTCCGCTGGTAAAAGTGTTTTAATTACAGGATCTTCATTGTACTCTCTCGACATCACTACCCACATATCAATACCTTCACGCCTCATAATGGCAGGGAGGTAATTTTTTACCTTATCTTCAAGTAAGTCATTGATCACTCTTGCCCTATCTTTCATAGAAAGGACTTCTGGACCGAAATTTTGAGCAAAGGAAAGGGAGTATATAGAGATGAGGCAAATTGCCAATAATAGTCTTTTCATAATCGCGTTTTGGTCTCTCAAAATAGACAAAAGGCGAATAAGATCAAATCACGTCACCAACTCATTCACTTTTCTAATTGCGCTAGAGAGCACGATATGAATAGCAGGAAAATTTTGAATACTAAATAGTATCAAATCATTTACTATTTTCATGAAAATGAAGAAACTTCATACACCCCTGTTACTGAAAATCACTTCCGGAAGAATACCTCCTTTTTTAGTAGGCATCGTAGTCGCAATCCTTACAATAATTATTACAACAGTTGTTTTTGAGGTGGACGGCATATTAAAAAACTGGTCGAATTATTGGTCGCAAGCAGGGTTTTACGCACTAGCCTTTGGTTATCTGGTGTACATCAGCAGAATTATTCATAAAGCACATCAGAGTCAATTTGATGAACTGTTGGGTTATGCAAAATTAACCGACAGTGAAAAAAACGAGTTTATTGAAGAGTTTAAGAATCATAGAAAAATCTGGGTTGAAACATTCGTTGCAGCCCTTGTCGGTATTGTGCAGGCGTACTTCGGACTTCTCAAATTTGTGATTGATGAGACAGCCAAGTTTCCCTATCTCAACATTTGGAAAAGCATACTCCTCACCCTTTTATGGGTTGTCATTACCCAGTCTATATCGATCTATACCAGAAATATGGTCATCATGAACAAGGTTTCTAAGGATATTGAAATAGACCTCTTAAAACTTCAACAGCTCATGCCATTGACCAAGGCGGGTATTGTTAGCATATTAGCTTTTATAGGTGTCTATACCATATTATTTTCCTTTGCATTTGACGCCTCAGATCTGACAACCAACCCTGCCATGTTTGTCCTCGTCCCTACCATTGTCGTAATGATTTATCGACCGTTGAAAGGTGTAAGAAAGCGAATAATAGCGGCTAAGGAAGCTGAGGTAAATCGAATTGAAGCTGCCATTGATGGAGATATAAAAGCACTCAAAGCCTCTCGCATTGGCAATAACCTTGAAAATATCAACGTGATTGATTTGATCAATTACAAGAAGATCATCGAGAACACCATTGAGCTCCCCGTAAACATACCTACGGCATCTCGATTCATTTTCTATTTGATCATACCATTGCTCACGTGGATCGCTGCATCCATGGTAGACAAAGTAATTGACTACTTAATCAAGTGATATCAAACGTTTGCAGTTGTTTCAATGGTAAACAGCCCTTGATTATTTTCAGGTATTCTTCATAATTCCGTAGTTTCCTAACTCATTCAGACGCGCAAAATGAAAAACTCAGGCAGATTATTGATTACACTTCTTTTTATCAGTCAATCACTTTTTGGACAAAAGCTTCCAGAGCTCAAAGTTGAGCCCCCTTTTTGGTATGCCAATATGCCTACTGAAGCACTTCAGGTCTCACTTTATGGCGAAGAAATATCCAGTTGGCGCGTAAGTATTAATACACCAGGTGTAACACTCATCAATCAAATCACCGGAGACTCACCCAATTATCTCTTCGTTAACCTAGAAATCAGCCCAGACGTACCTGCTGGCACACTTAACCTCATCCTTCACAAAAAGAAAAAGAGTATACCAGTTCCATTTGAACTTAAAAATAGGCGCTCCAGCAAAGATAGAAATCAGGGCTTCACAAGCGAGGATGTAATTTACCTGCTGATGCCCGATCGTTTTGCCAACGGAAACCCCGATAACGATACCGTTGAAGGCATGCTGGAACCAGCCAATAGAAATGATCCTAGCGGGCGTCATGGTGGTGATATTCAAGGAGTATTAGAGCAACTAGACTATATCAAAGAACTGGGTATGACGGCTGTTTGGTTGACTCCTGTTTTTGAAAACGATCAGACGCCAGAGTACAAAGCTTACCATGGCTATGCGGCCACGGATATGTACAAGATTGACAGAAGGTTCGGTAGTAATGAAGAGTTTATTGCTTTTGTTGATGCATGCCATGCTAAAGGACTGAAAGTCATAATGGATATGATTCATAATCATATTGGAGATCAGCACTGGTGGATGAAAGATTTACCTTTCAAAAACTGGGTACATGATCAAAGCGTATATGGCAATACAAGCTATCGCGGACCTGTTGCCTCTGACCCATACGCTTCAAAATATGACGAAGATAAGTTAATAAAAGGCTGGTTTGTAGATGAAATGCCAGACCTAGATCAGCGCAACGAAACACTAGCAGATTACCTTATTCAAAACACCCTCTGGTGGATAGAATATAGTGGCATAGATGGCATCAGAATGGATACTTACGTTTATCCGTATAAAGAGTATATGGCACGTTGGGCAAAAGAAGTAATAGAAGCCTACCCCAACTTTAACATTGTGGGCGAATCATGGGTGGAAAGTGTAGCACACGAATCCTATTGGCAAGAAGACAAGGATGGAGAAAACGATGGATATAATTCCTATCTACCCAGCGTAACGGACTTTCAAATTCACTTTGCCGTTAGAGATGGCTTCAACTCCAACTTCGGATGGGAAAGTGGTCTTATGAAACTCTACTATGCGCTTTCTCAAGATAGACTCTACTCCGACCCTATGAAGAATGTTATCTTCTTGGATAATCATGACATCGGAAGAATCTATTCAACACTCGGAGAAAACCTAGAGCATTTAAAGATGGCCTATACATTTCTACTCACTACGCGCGGTATCCCACAGGTTTACTACGGCACAGAACTAGCTTTTAAGCAAGGAACAAAAGGTGGCGATGGAGACAAAAGAGCTGAAATGCCAGGCGGCTGGGATGGTGATGCAAGATCTGTCTTTACAAAGTCAGGAAGAACTACCTTAGAAAATGACATGTTCGATTACGTGAAGAAGATCACGAATTGGAGAAAAACTAGCGAAGCCATCCACCAGGGTAAACTGCTTCACTTTGTTCCAGAAAATAATAGCTACGTCTATTTTAGATATACCGATAACGAACGTGTAATGGTTATCATGAATATGAATGATTCCCCAATTACTGTTTCTAGACAGAAGCACATTGAAATGTTGCGCGGTTATTCGCAAGCGTTGAATGTAATAACAGATGAAAGTGTGGATATCAGTAGAGACTTCTCGGTGGCTGGTAAATCTACTACTGTACTCCGATTAAAGTAGTACTTGGAATCAAAAGTGATAGCTATTAAGCGTTTACAGCTACACTAACAAGTATACTTTACGTAATTGGAGGTACTCATCATCTTCATTACTTTATTCCGTTTTATATTAATACATGATCATAATTTCATATTACAATATTTAGTATTATTTATTTGAATTGATTCATTGATTTCAATTGTAGGTTACCTCCAAAACGTATAAATTCCAAAGACAGTAACTAAGCTAATAATTTTAGTTACTAATATAATTAGCTTAATTGCAGTATGAATCGCTCAGGACATGCAGACTTGCCCTTACACTATGGCACCGTACCCCCATGGCTAGCAACACGGATGGCGCAATTAGGAAGAGCAATTACTGAATCTATCCTTATAGAATACGGTAGTCACACCTTTATTCAGCGCATGAGTGACCCACTGTGGTTTCAAAGTCTAGGTGCCGTAATGGGAATGGACTGGCATTCTTCAGGTATCACCACCTCAGTTGTGGGTGCCTTGAAAAGAGCCATTAATCCTATCTCAGATCAACTGGGTCTATATGTATGCGGAGGGCGAGGCAAATATTCCAGACAAACGCCTGAAGAGTTGCTTAGAGTGGCTATGAAAACCGGACTAGACGGAGACGAACTGGTGAGGTCTAGTAAACTAAGTGCCAAAGTAGATAACACTGCCATTCAGGATGGTTTCTCCATTTACCTTCACTCCTTCTTTCTTCACAAGGATGGAGAATGGGCTGTCGTACAACAAGGAATGAACGAAGGGACGGGCTACGCGCGTAGATATCATTGGCATTCTGAAGCATTCGATGATTTTCTCAGAGAGCCACATACATCGATAATTGGCCAAAACCAAGGCAATATTTTGAACCTGACAGCTGAGGGCGCGAATAAGACAAAGCAGGGTATAATAGAACTGACTAAAGAAAACCCTTTAACCATTAGCAGAGAAGCCCAGCGCTATGTCCTAATGCCATCTCATCATGACGTACGATCTAAGGATGTAGATTTAAAAAGACTTGGCAGTATCCTAGCCCTTGCACATGATACGGACATCACAAATTTTGATGAATTGCTCCTGCTAAAGGGTGTCGGGCCGAGAACTTTACAGTCCTTAACTCTCGTCAGCGAGGTGATTCACGGGACTCAGTCTAGGTTCAAAGACCCAGCACGTTTTTCATTTGCCCATGGCGGAAAAGATGGACATCCTTTCCCCGTCCCCTTAAAAACGTATGATGAAACACTGAGCATACTCCGAACGGGCCTTGAAAAAGCAAAGATAGGACACAGTGATAAGCTCAAGGCAGTAAAAAGCCTGAGTCAAATTGCTCAACGCCTTGAAGACTCATTTATCCCTAACGCTAACTTTGAAGAAGTTATAGCTCAGGAGCGTGCTGACAGTTATAAATACAAAGGTATGACTGTTAAAGGTCCTGCTATAAGACCAATCAAGGCAGCTACACAATTACAGCTATTTTAATGCATTAGTGGACTCTCTTCAGAAAACTCTTCCCCAAGGTTCTTGAGCTTCCTTGTATGCTGAACTAATGCACTGGCGAACGTTCTGTGGCTGTAATAAGGCACACCGTATTCCTCAGCAGTTTGCCGAACGATTTTCGATAGCTTCCTGTAATGTACATGGCAAATATTAGGAAAAAGGTGATGCTCCACTTGATAATTAAGACCACCAATTAGCCAAGAAAACACTGTGCTTCCTGGTGCGTAATTAGCCGTAGTTTCTAATTGGTGAACAGCCCAATCTTTCTCAATGGCCCCATTTTCGTCCATTTTTGGAAACTCCATGTCTGGCATAATATGAGCCGTTTGAAAAACAGCGCTTATACATATACCCGTCACCATGTGCATACTCAAGAATGCTAAAAAGATTACACCCGTACTAAAGGGTAAAAAGATCATAGGTAGCACTAGAGCGTAACAGTAGTAAAGAATCTTCCATATCGCCACTTGCGCCATTTGTCTTCTATAGGTGTTTTTGTCACCTACTAAACCCATTTTCCAATACCTGTGTACTCTAATGAAGTCTTTAGTAGTAATCCAGGAAATGGTGGAGATAGAATAGAAGAACCAAATGTAAATGTGCTGATAACGGTGAGCCTTCATCCATTTCCTGTTCGGAGTGAACCGAAGAAATGGAGGTGTATTGATATCGTCATCGGCTTCATCAATATTCGTGTAAGTATGGTGCAACACGTTGTGTTGAATCTTCCAGACACCGGCATTTGCGCCAATTACATTCATGGAATAGCCCAAAAGCTTATTGACCAATTTGTTTCTAGAATATGAACCGTGAATAGCATCATGCATTACGCCCATGCCAATTCCGGCCATACCGAAACCGCTTGTTAAATATAACGCGAACAGCAGTCCGACACTGTCGACAATTCCGCTGTTGATTAGCACTATCGGCACAATGAATAAAGACAGCATTAAAATGGTTTTGAAAACCATACCTGCGTTCGCTTGCTTACATATGCCCTTCTCTGCGAAATAATTGTTCACTCTGCTTTTTACAGCACGTGAGAAGTCAGAGCCTTGGCCCTTTTGAAATTTAGGATGCTTGATAACAATAGTTTTTTAAGCAACTATTAGCTTTCATCCAAAAAGACAATTTCTTGAACTCATTTGAAACGAAATAACTAATAGTCAATAGTTTGTCTGATTACCTTCTTCGGCCTTTATTACTTCTTCGGCCATTAGGATTCGCGGAGTGCTTAGACCTATTATTTCCTCCCCGGTCATTCCTATTGTTGCTTTTTCTGTGATTTTGCCTGCCTGAAGGCCTACCCTCCTCGTCTCTGTTTACACGAATTGATCTGCCTTCGACCTCAATATACTCAAAGTGTTTTCCCAAATCATCATCATGCTTGGAATCTACGTTAAAAAAACTGCAATTTTTTTGAATCGACAGTTCAGAAAACAATCTACGCCCAACACCAGTGACGTCTGATAAGAAGTGAATTAAATCCGCTTCCGTAATGCCGTCCATAGTACCAACATTGATAAAGTAACGGTTTGCACCGTCCTTGCTCTTTCTCGGCTCTCTATCACGCTTCTCTCGGCTATTAGCACTAGCATTTCCTTCATTAAGGTCATCTGCTTCACCACCTTCTACCATCAAGTGATCGAGTTGCGTGGTAATAAGTCGCTTCAAGAGATCTTCCTTGGTCAACTCATCAAACTGACCTTTAAGACTTCTTAAAATATCGTCTGCTTTATCGTCTACTTTCGTATTTAGAATCAAGCTCGCCCAGTTGTTCAAACGACTAACCTTTAACTGATCGATCGTTGGAATGTTTACCTTTTCGAACTTTACGTTCACCTTTCTCTCAATGTCAGTTATCTTTCTTCCCTCACGTGGATTAATGAAGGCCATTGAAATTCCTTTCTTACCTGCCCTACCGGTTCTACCACTTCTATGCGTATAGCTTTCCAGCTGATCTGGAAGTTTATGGTGGAACACGTGCGTTAAGTCGTTTACATCTATGCCCCTAGCTGCCACATCTGTAGCGATCAATAGCTGCATAGTTCTAGTCTTGAAACGCCTCATTACGGCATCACGCTGGTTCTGTGATAGGTCTCCGTGCAATGCCTCTACAGAATAACCTATCTTAGAAAGTTCATCAGCAATTTCTTGCGTGTCCATCTTTGTCCGACAGAACATGATGCCCTTCATATCAGGCTGTATATCCAAAAACCTCTTTAAGGCAGATAACTTGTTGTCAGACTTGGTAACCACATACTGGTGAGCGATGTCCTTATTACTCTTCTGCTCAGCATCTACAGATACCTCTAGAGGGTCCTTCATGTAGGTTTTAACCAACCTTCTAATCTCCTTAGGCATGGTAGCCGAAAAGAGCCAAGTCACACGATTATCTAGGGTATGAGAAAGAATCTCATCAATATCTTCTTTAAAACCCATATTGAGCATCTCATCGGCCTCATCAAGTACCACGTACTTAACATTCTGAAGGTCAATTGCTCTTCGCTTTATAAGATCTAGAAGTCGGCCTGGAGTAGCTACTACAATTTGTGTTGGTCGCTTAAGCGCTTTTATTTGACGACTGATATCTGCACCACCATAAACGACTTCAACGTTTAGGCGTTTATTACTTGATGCGAAGGTTACAAGCTGTTGAGCGGTTTGTTGACCCAACTCTCTCGTAGGCGCCATAATGAGTGCCTGTGTTGCTGAACTTTCCGAATCGATAAGATCGATCAAAGGCAGGCCAAATGCTGCAGTTTTACCAGTACCTGTTTGCGCTAATCCAATAAAATCTGTCGGATTATTCTCCAAAATCATTGGAATCGCTTTTTCCTGAATAGCAGTAGGTGTTTCAAAACCTAATTTTTCTAAAACATCACATGTAGGCTGTGACAGTCCTAATTTGTTGAAATGACTCAAAGGGAATTATTAAATGAGCCACAAAGGTAACCATATGCATCGGTAATTCTGCCCATTTCGGCCATTTATCTTGAACCTCTGGTGATCGGTCAAATCACATTGTCTCTACATAATAACACTTTATCGAAAGCATCCGTTGACTCGTCTAAATCACCATTTGAACTGAACGCATCGTTCCAGTTTCAAAACGAAAAGAATCAAAGGAATTAAAGCTTTATGATATGACATAACCGACCGCATGCTTCGGTGACTAAAGTCTCTTATCACGGAACAGTTAAGCTCAAACAACATCGCTTGTATTTTTCTCCGCTACCACATGGACAAGGGTCATTGCGCTCCGGACGTTTATGCTTGATTTCATTAATACTCAAATGGCCTGAGATGCGCTGGTTAAAAATCTGAGAAAGCATATCGTATAGCTCGGGATGATCGCGCTGTAATAAATGTGGTCTTTCAAAAAAATACTCTCCTGCTACCGAGAAGAACTCTTTACCGTTATAGCCCCCATAGCCTCTAATTCCAGAATCGCCTGCATGAATCTTACTCATCTCAACCCTCACAAGATCAATCCATGGCATTATGAACTGCTTGCTTACAAAGGCTGCTGGTACGCCATCAATCACCCCGTCCTCTTTATCATACAAATGGAGAAACTCATGAACACCCACATTCATTTTGTCTTGCGTATTGTCAAAGCCTAGATGTAGGTCTGGTTGAGATAGAATCATTTTACCTTCCATAGCTCCAGAACCTACCATGCCTATGATCAACTCCTTGGGATTGTCAAAATTAAACTGCTCATCAAAATGCGAGGGATATAAAATCACTTCATCGAGATGGACATACTCCCAGCCACGAAAGCCAAATAGCGGTATCACCGCACTAGAAGCCACCAACAACCTGTCTTCAACACTAACTTCAACCACTACACCAACGACTTTGACATTTCTTAAGAACCTTCCCACCTGTTCCAAAAAGTCTGCCCGATCAGCCTTGCTCAACTCGCGATAGAACCGTACCCTCTTCATCAAAATAGGGTGCCATTTGGGAGGAATCACCAAGGGTTTAGCGTTTCTCAGATATTTCTTGACACTTGGAATAACAGCAATTACTCCTACCACGAGTACACAGTAAAAGGCGATCATTGCTGAGGTATCTTCTTAAAAGTGAGTTTAAAGTAAATCAGCAATAGACTTAGAGCAAGAATAATCGCATTGGCGATAATTACGGGAAGAAGGTTGAGAGAAAAAGCATAGATCAACCAAACAATCGTGCTGGTAAATACGATCAGAAGCATATTCATGCTCAGGTCTCCTACACTCTTTGTTTTCCAAGCTTGTAAGACTTGAGGAATAAATGTGATACTACTCAATAGAGCACCTATATGTCCCATAATTTCAGTCCATTCCATTTCTGTTATTCATTTTGTCCCTTTTTAAAAGTAGGATCGTGATAGAGTAGAAACCTAATAAAAGGGAACTAATTTTATCCAATTACTTTTTAACAGACTAAACTTTTTAATGATGAAAAAAATATCAATTGCCTTTATGTCATTAATGCTCCTAACGAGCGTGACAGTCATGGCACAAAACGAAATATCTAAAGAGGAAAGAAAATTTGCAGCAAAACACCTAGCTGATTCTCAAAACGAAATGATGAAGACCTTAAAAGGTCTATCTGAGGCACAATTGAACTTCAAGCCAAACGCAGAAAGTTGGTCTATAGCTGAGTGTTTAAGGCACATTACCATATCTGAAAGTGCGTTATGGGGTAATTTTATAACACAACCGTTGTCAATGGACGCTGATCCCTCCAAGAGATCTGAGGTCCAAATGAGCGATGAACAATTGATCGGGATAATTGAAAGCCGTGACCAAAAGGTAAAGACTTTCGCGCCCTTCGAGCCTGAAAACAAGCCTGAGCCTGTAAAAGCCGTAATCAAAGAATTCAAAAAGTTACGTGCCGAGCACATTAAATTTGTGAAGAAGACTGATGCCGACCTAAGAAACCATTATGGGGCTTTACCCTTCGGCACGGTTGATTCTTATCAAGCGATACTTTTTATGTCTGGTCACACAAAACGCCACACCGATCAAATGAAAGAGGTGATGGCTGACCCGTCATTTCCCAAGAAATAATTTCAATGAAGCCCCGATTTATCGGGGCTTTTTTGTTCTCTCATAGCTTTTATTGACTTCTTGGTGTTGAGTTGCTTATATTCACGTTTTTAACGCTTCCAAAGCATGCGACTCGGACAACTTTCTAGACAACTTGAGGTCTCCTCAGACCAGATAGCAAAACTTCTAAATAATAATTTCCGAGAGGTAAGCAGTCATCCCAACGTAAAGCTCACCGAAGAAGAACTGGCTTTTGTTCAGAATCATTTTAGACCAGTAGCTAAGGTTGAAGAAGTGGTGATGGAAGAAAAAGAAGCTAAACCTGAAGCCCCTAAAGTTGAGAATATTCCTTCAGTAGAAACTGAGGAGGTAAAGGAAGAAGCACCCGAATTCGTAGCATCTTTAAGACCTCAGGTCATTACCCTAGAGGATGAGTTTAATGCCCAAAAAGAAGATTTAGAACTCATAAAAGTTGAGAAACCTCATCTTGAGGGATTGAAAGTAGTTGGGAAGATTGACTTACCCGAACCAGTTGTTAAAGAGAAACCAAAGGAAGAGCCTAAGAAAGAAGTTAGAAGAACACGCGACAGAAAGTCTAATCGCGGGAGAAGAAGTAGTGAACTCTCTTTGGTTGAACAACGCAAGAAAGAAGAAAGACTGGCTGTCAAACGTAAGTACGAAGAAGAGCAAAGACAGAAAGAGCTGAAGCGGAAGCATTACGAAGAAAACGTCAAAGCAAAACTTGCCAAGCCTACACCAAAAAAGAAAAAGAAGGTAGCCAAAGAGGAAACTGTCCAAATAGCGCCTACCACGAGTACGGTTAGAAAAACGACTGCTTCAAAGAAAACTGTCCCCAAAACTACCAATCCGCTCAAGCGATTTTGGCTATGGCTCAATGGCGCATATGACAATTAAGTCGGCACTAAACTTCTAGCTACTCAATGGCTAGTGATTTCTACTAGTTCTATTAATTGCTTATTGACATAAAATAACCTTCCCTTTTTTCGTTCCTAAAGCGTAAATGAAACCTGACTTGCCATTTGTGAGTTAGTGTTACAAAACAGGTCAAACTCAACACGCCACATGCGCTTACGCATTACTACCACGCTATCAGTAGCCATCTTTATTCTATTATCTGCCTGCGAGGCTGAAAAAGTACCCTCCGTATTTAGGCCCCGCAATGACCATGAAGCTTATGAATATGCTTTAAAGCAAGCTAACCTTTTGAAGACAGCCTTGGGTGAAGACTGGTCTAAGTTGGCCAAAAGCTCTCTTGACAACCCTATTCAAATTACAGCACCTTATGAAGAGGCCATCTATGTGGACGATAAAGAAGCAACAGCCCTTGGCTATCGGTTCAAGGCAAAGAAGGGACAGAAAGTACAAGTGAGTATCACCAAATTATCTCAGCCCAACCTTAAAACTTTCATCGATTTGTTCAGGGTGGACGAGAAAGAAACTTTTAGACATGTTGCTTCTGCAGACAG
Organism: Cyclobacteriaceae bacterium; assembly: GCA_965284605.1. GTDB lineage: Bacteria > Bacteroidota > Bacteroidia > Cytophagales > Cyclobacteriaceae > Roseivirga. The sequence continues at coordinate 3,963,568 of OZ260101.1, read as the reverse complement.
TGTAAGCCTTTTATTAGGTTTCGAGCCAAGACGAGATGCCGAATATGTGCTTCGTTTTCAGCCAGAATTACTGAGAGGTGGTCAGTTTAAAATCACGATTGAGAACGTTCCATCATTGAGTTTCCCTGTAGCGGGAAAAACCGCTAGCGCCATTCAGAGCTATTGGGGTGCTGATCGTGACGGAGGCCGAAGAAGCCATGAAGGTGTAGACATCTTTGCGCCCAGAGGCACACCAATCCTTGCACCCACAGATGGCTATGTGCGCACCGCTGGGGTTAGAGGCATTGGTGGCAATGTAGTCTGGCTATATGATTCCAAGCGTTCGCAAAGCCTCTATTTTGCACACTTGAATGAGATTTTAGTAGAGAAAGGAGACCAAATAAAACTGGGTGACACACTCGGCACGGTAGGCAATACAGGAAATGCTAGAACAACCCCTCCCCACCTGCATTTCGGTATTTATCAAAATGGAGCTACCAATCCCATCAATCACTTAAAAGCACAAGGTAAACGCCTTAGAAAAGTTGATAATGATTTTGGCCTTTTAGGAATTGAAATTAGGGTGAACCGAAGTACGAAAATGTTAGATGATACCAATGGACAGGCCTCTGTTCGACTAAACAAAAATCAAATTGCTAGGGCGATTGGAATTAATGCGAATCAATATCGCATTGTTTTGCCAGATGGCCGCGCGGGCTATGTGAATAGAAACGCGCTATCGCCATTGGACAAACCACTAGAAAAGCTTTACACTGCAACCCAAGGGGTTTTACTGAAAAAACCTGACAGGCGATCCATCTTTGCGGAAGTGCCTTCGGACGAGCAACTATTGGTACTTGGTATGAATAGAGACTTTTGGCTTGTGGAGAATAGTTCCGGTGACATCGGCTGGATCACGAATGACTTCAAAAACACGCGTAGATCGCAAGTAGGTGCGGATAATCCAAAAGAGTAAGCTTCACAACCTTTCCTCCCACCTTCTTACCCTGAGTTTATCGAAGGGACTTCTAGTCAAATCACAGAAACCACTAAAAACCGCCTCAAAAGCTCGGTATGGAAGAAACTTGAAGGCTCGATTTTAGTTTATGAGGTTCTTCACTTTAACCACTTCTGAAATTACACTCAAAGCTATCTCTTTGGCAGACATGGCACCAATATACATACCAATAGGCGCATGAATGCGTTCTATTTCCGCTTCGCTAAAACCGTAGTTTTTAAGACGTTGTACACGTTTCGCATGGGTCCTCTTACTTCCCAATGCGCCAATATACCTAACATTCGACTTGAGTAATATCTTTAGTGCTTCATCATCAATTTTTGGATCATGCGAAAGAATCACCGCATAGGTCTCATTATCTAAATCATAGTTACCCAGTACTTCTTGTGGCCAATTGACAAGCAATTGATCAGGCGCTGTTATATAGTCCGTTTTATGTGCAAAAGTATCTCTGGGATCAATGACAATTGTTTCAAAATCATACGTATGCGCCAAGTCAATAAGCTCTGCGGTAATGTGCGCGGAGCCAATCAAAAGCATTTTGTTCTTAGGCGGAAAGCTGTGTATAAAGTAATCAGCACCTTCATGATTGATGAGCGTATTGTTACGTTTCGCATAAGTCTCTGCAACCAGTTTCATCAAATCAGTTGAGACTTCATCTTTCGGGCTGTAACTCATATGAGAGCCTTCACTTAGGTTCGTAATGACAGCAATACCTTGATTATTAGCAATACTTTGGTCTAAGCTTGTCCATAGATCGGCTTGATAGAATGACGAAATATGAACCCATACTTCTCCCCCACAACTCAGCCCAACTTCCCAGGCATCTTCATTGGCAATCCCAAACTTGACCAATTCAGGTTTACCAGTTTCTAGCACCCTTAGCGCTTTTGTCACCACAGCATTTTCTACACAGCCACCACTTACCGAGCCAATCATATCTCCTTCCCGAGTCACCACAAGACAAGCACCGGGCTGCCTAGGAGAGCTTCTCCATGTTTTGACTACCGTAGCCATTGCGAATTCTCTATTTTCTGTGATCAGCTGTCTTATTCGTGGAAGAATGTCTAACATTATCTATGCTTTGCCAGTATATTTGAATTGATAACGAATATACATCCAATTTGCTTTTCGATAATCACGGCAGACAACTCAATTACCTCAGACTGGCAGTTACTGACAGATGTAATCTGCGTTGCTTCTATTGTATGCCCGAAGAAGGATTGAATTTCAGTAAGAAATCACAAATCCTTAGTTATGAGGAAATGGAACGTTTAATAACCATCCTCTCCAAACTGGGGATCACGAAAGTCAGAATCACCGGTGGCGAACCCTTCGTGCGAAAGGATCTCATCCCTTTTATGAAAACTGTTTCAAGTATTAAGGGAATTGAAAGGCTAAGCATCACCACAAACGGAACTGGTCCTTTAAAGCAAATAGCCAAAATGAAAGCCATGGGTATTCATGCCGTTAATTTGAGTCTTGACTGTCTCGATCGTGAACGTTTTCATCAAATTACCCGTAGAGACGAATTTGAACAAGTAATGAGCTATTACCATGCTTTACTGGATGCTGGCATCAACACCAAAATCAACGCAGTGGTCATGCAAGAGCATAATTTGCAGGATATCCTGCCAATGTGCAATCTCACGGTAAAAGACAATGTTAGTGTAAGGTTTATAGAAGAAATGCCTTTTAATGGTGGCTCAAAGGGATACACACCCATCGAATGGAACCACAATAAGATCCTTGAGCACATAAAAGCTACTTATCCCAACCTGATCAAGATTGAGGATGAGAAAAACTCCACCTCTTATAACTATCGAATTCCAGAAGCAAGAGGAAGCATAGGCATCATTCCAAGCTATACAAGAACGATTTGTGGAAGCTGTGATCGTATCAGATTGACACCTAAAGGAGAGTTAAAGACTTGCTTATACCAGAATGGCGGATTTAGTTTTAGAGACTTTATGCGAGATGGAGCAACGGACCAAGAGATTGAAGATCAATTCAAAAAACTATTCGGACAGCGCGCAAAAGATGGCTTTGAAGCAGAAAAGCAAAAATCATCCGAGTCAAGTTCCTTTGAATCAATGGCAACGATTGGAGGGTAAAATAATGTTGAATTAGAAATTTTGAATTGCACATTAAACATCAACCCTTAGACATTAAACGTTCCCCATGATCAGCTATCACGAAGCACTAGATATTATCTCAAAGCATCCTTTCAAGGCCAAATCAGGACATTTAAAGCTTGAAGAGATCAATGGCCATGTATTGAATGAAGACATTCTTGCCGATCGTGACTTTCCTCCTTATGACCGTGTTACTATGGACGGTATTGCCATCAACCATGCAACCTATACTAAAGGTCAGAGAAGGTTCGAGATAGAGAAAACCATTGGTGCTGGCATGCCACAGTCAAGTCTAGATGATACAACCAAATGCGTTCAAATCATGACAGGCGCCATGCTGCCATTGAATGCAGACACCATCATTCGCTATGAAGACATTGCCATTGAAAATAATATCGCCACGATCAACGTAAATTCAGTCAAGCATCAACAGAACATTCATTTTAAGGGTGAAGATAAAAAACAAGGAGATACCGTATTAGCCAAAGGCACAGTATTAGGCGCACCGGAAATGATCATGGCAGCTTCTATCGGAAGACCTACGCTTAGAGTGTTACTACCTCCCAAAGCAGCCATTATTACCACTGGTGATGAGTTAGTAGCCATTGATGAAACCCCACTTGAACATCAGATCAGAAGATCAAGTAATTATGGGGTTCAAGGTCTTTTAAAGCAATGGAATATTGATGCCAATCAACATCATTTAAAAGATAATAAAGTATTGATGATAAGTGAGTTATCATCAATCATAGAAACTGTTGATTTAGTAGTCTTGACAGGCGGTGTTTCTCGAGGAAAATTCGATTTCCTACCAGAGGTATTAGAAGAACTTGGTGTGGTTAAGCACCTCCATAAAGTGAAGCAAAGACCAGGAAAACCTTTCTGGTTTGGTACGGCCCCCAATGGCACGACTGTATTTGCCTTACCCGGCAATCCTGTATCTACCTTTGCATGTGCTAATGTGTACATCAAGCATTGGTTAAGTCATTCACTGGGTACAAGTCCTCAAACGATTTATGTAAAGCTTAATAAAGACATTGACTTTCTACCACCACTCACCTACTTTCTAGAATGTCGAGCTGAATTCAATACTTCAGGTGAGCTCGTGGCAACACCATTTAGAGGGCATGGTTCTGGTGACTTTGCTAACATGAGTCAAGCCAATGGTTTTGTTATTCTACCAGATGATAAATCTGAGTTTAAGAAGGGAGAAGTTTATCCGTATATTTTGTACCGAAAGGACTTTTAATGACAAAGAAATTCACACATATAGACAACGACTCACCATCTATGGTAGATGTTGGCCAAAAGGAAGTCACCGAACGAACGGCTATCGCTCAGGCGATCGTACAGCTTCCAGATGATATGAAACCCTATGTTGCAGATGGTGAGATTAAAACCCTTAAAGGACCTGTTTTTCAAACTGCGATCATTGCCGGTATTCAAGGAGCTAAAAGAACATCGGAGCTGATTCCACTCTGCCATCAATTGAATTTGAATAAGGTAGACATACAGATCACGGTAAATGATAATTTAGAAGTTGTGATCACTAGTTTGGCCAAGTGCAGTGGTAAAACTGGCGTAGAGATGGAAGCCTTAACTGGGGCCTCAGTCGCTGCATTAACCATTTATGATATGTGTAAGGCGTTTTCACACAACATTGTGATCAAAGAAACGAAACTGATTGAGAAAACGGGCGGCAAATCGGATTATAACAACTAGCCGTCACTGCGCGGACGAGGGACTAAGCAGTCTCCCTTCCATTCAGGAGGTTACTTCACGCCTCGCAATGACAAAACAAAAAAAATCCCTGTTTGAAAAGAGGGTGACCGAAGGCCGAGATATTTTATGAAACTCATCACAGGCACAGATAAAGGACTTATCATTTACGAAAAAGTAAATGGTGCATGGAAGTTATCAGACATCCACTTTATCGGTATGACCATTGGTGCATTTCATCAAGACGAGGGTGGCAAATGGTGGGTAGCCATCAATCATAAGCATTGGGGACCCAAGCTATATGCATCAAAGAACCAAGGAGAAACATTTACTGAAATCACTTCGCCTCGCTTTGATGCAGGAAGTCCTTATACCTTAAAGTCCATTTGGCAGATAGAAAGTCAATCAATCGGCCCAATCAAGCGGCTGTATATAGGTACTGAACCCGCAACATTGTTTATTTCTGAAGACGAGGGTCAGTCCTTTCACGAGCTGATAGGTCTTTCTTCACATGAGAGTCGCCCTCAATGGCAAGGTGGTGGTAAAGGAAGCAACAGCCCGTTCTTGCACACCCTAGTGACAAACCCAGACGACAGTAACGACTTAATGGTAGGCATTAGTTGCGCTGGAGTTTTCAAATCAACCGACTTAGGAAATACATGGAGACCGAGCAATAAAGGACTTAAATCATTCTTTTTACCCAATTCTGAGATAGAGGTTGGTCACGATCCGCATATCATTTTGAGACACCCAATGGATTCGAGTATCCTATGGCAACAAAACCATTGTGGTATATATCGATCAGAAGATGGAGGAGCAACTTGGAAAGACGTGTCTGACCCAGAAGGTAAAGCCATTTATGGATTTGCCATGGTGATTGATCATAAAGATGTAAATACAGCGTGGGTCATTCCGGCACAGTCTGATGACCTTCGTTATCCAATCCAAAACAAGCTCGCTGTCTATAAAACAACCAATGCTGGACAGTCTTGGCAAGTGCAAAAGAATGGACTACCGCAGGAAGCAGCATTTGACTTAGTACTCAGAGCGAGCTTTGATCGTAAAGACCAAACTATGGCTTTCGGTAGCAATAATGGGAATCTCTACTTATCTGAGGATAATGGAGACAATTGGCAGGTGTTAAGTCAAAGCCTAAGCTCGGTTAGGTCTGTGTGCCTAATCTCTTAACGTCACCCTGAACTTGTTTCAGGGTCTAATTACCAGATGCTGAAACAAGTTCAGCATGACGAACCCTTTCAGTTATTCTATCTCGATCAGTGTCTCTCGAAGAGGACACTGATTATCAACGCTGTCGACAAAAAGACCATAAAGTTCCCTCCATAAAGTCGGGATAGAAAGAGCGATGAAGAATCACACGAGGAGCTCTTACTCGCACTTCCTTATCTGTCTCTCTCGCGGAGGACACTGATCTTAGCCTTTGCCTATGGTGTCGGCAACCAAAAAAAGACTGCAATGATAATTAGGATCAGCTTTGGGAATTGACGGCAAAATTTGGGAACTTCCTTGCCACCATTAATTTTTAATATAAAGATCATGAAACTAGGAGCATTTTCAGTTAGTCTAGCCGTCAAGGACCTACAAGTATCTAAAGCATTTTATGAAAAACTGGGGTTCAGCGTTTTTGCTGGCGCACCAGAAAGAAACTACCTCATTATGAAAAATGAGGATAAGCTGATCGGCCTATTTCAGGGAATGTTTGAAGACAACATACTGACCTTTAACCCAGGTTGGGATCAGGATGCGAACATTTTGCAACCTTTTGATGATGTAAGGAACATTCAAAAGTCATTGAAGGGAAGTGGCTTAAAACTAGATCGTGAAGCCGATGAGTCTACTACCGGACCGGCAAGTGTTGTTTTAACTGACCCTGATGGTAATCATATTCTGATTGATCAGCATGTTTAGTTGATCACGTCACTGCGAGGGTAACGAAGCAGTCCCCCTTTTGATTGACTCTGTCCATCTCTAAGCTTTTTATCGGTTACACCAACAGATTACTTCGTCATACTTCCTCGTAATGACAATTCCAACTCACCCCAACTGAGCGTAGCACAAGTCTTTCGCTCAGGAAATTCGCGCGCTGCAGCAAAGGCCAATAGGTCTTCATCTTGTGTAAGTGACTCAGGGGCTTGGTCGGAGTCTTCATTAACCAGTTCGAAAAACAGCTCAATGAGTGGTTTGACTTCGGTGATTGTCTTGCCTTCGATTTGTTTTGTTAATACCGAAGTAGAAGCTTTTGAAATAGCACAACCAAAACCTTCAAATTTCGCCTTCACAATCCTATCTCCCTCTACCTGAATGTAAAGCGTGTATTTGTCGCCACACATTGGGTTATAGGCTTCCAATAGATGCGTAGCCTCTTTGAAACTGCCGACATGCGATTTGTCTTTCGCATTCACAAGTATGTGAGAACGGTATAGTGCCTTTATCCGATCTTTCATGTCATGAAAGCTTGGGTTTCTTTGATGGTTTTAATCAAAGTATCAATATCTGATTTTGTATTGTAAATCGCGAAAGAGACACGTGCAGTAGCAACCAGTTTCATTCTATCCATCAAAGGTTGCGCACAGTGATGTCCCGCTCTGATACAGATTCCTTTTTCATTAAAGAAAGTACTTAGATCATGAGGATGAATACCCTCAACCACAAATGAAACTACTGGTGCTTGATGAGCCGTTTCCGCGATCACCTGCACACCATCCAGTTTTTTCAGCTCTGCCACGGCATATTCCGTAAGCATGTGTGTATGCGCCTCTATTTGACCATAACCAATGGACTGCACAAAGTCGATCGCTGCCCCTAAACCTAAGACACCCGCAATATTGGGCGTACCTCCTTCATGTTTCGTTGGTGAACCTTGAAAAGTAGCACCTTCTATACTTACACGTTCAACGATGCCGCCACCGAGACTCAAAGGAGGCATTGGCTCCAACCATTTCGCTTTACCATACAAAGCACCAACACCAGTTGGGCCATACAGTTTATGACCAGAAAAAGCCAGAAAGTCACAGTCAACAGCCTGAACATCAATAGCATCATGTGACAAGCTTTGGGCTGCATCTATAAAGACCGGAACATTCTTATCCTGAGCGATAGAACAAATCCTCTTAATATCATTTCGGATACCAAGGGCATTCGAAACGCTGGTAATCGCCACCATTCGGGTTTTATCACTCAATAAACCCTTATAAGCATCATAATCTAATTCACCTGAATCTAGCATCGGGATAAACTTAAGCATGGCACCTTTTTCGGCACACGCCCTTTGCCAAGGCAGTAGATTGGCATGATGCTCCATTTCAGAAATGATTACTTCATCTCCTGCATCGAGTCGAGGCCTCAGGAATGAGTTTGCCACTTTATTAATGGCATCTGTCGTACCAAAAGTAAAAACGATCTCCTCTTGACTAGCCGCGTTTACAAGTTCTTGGACTTGCTTACGTACATGATTGAAAGCCTTGGTGGTATCTGAGGACGGCCAATAGGAAGCTCTACCGACAGTACTGTAACCCTTGGCATAAAAATCAGTAATGGCATCAATTACGACCTGAGGCTTGTGACAAGTTGCGGCATTGTCTAGGTAGACAATATCCATCCCCGCTGGTGTCTTCTGTTTGAAGATTGGGAATTGTTGTTTTATGGTTTCTGGATCAAACATAGCACCCCTCACTTAGGACAGCTCCCCTAGAGGGGAGCACATTATTAATTGTTAATTCTTCGCGCATTAGACAGAGCAATCGAGTAAGGGATTGCCTTGCTATTCCTATCTACCAAAGGCAGACACGCAATGACGTTAAGGATGAGCTGAAACCCAAACCTCTCCATCTTCAAATACTTCTTTTTTCCAAATAGGAACAGTTTCCTTCAACGTATCAATCGCATATTGACAAGCCTCAAAGGCCTCTTTTCTATGCGCTGATGCACATGCAATGACAACAGCCTCTTCTTCTATCGGAACCAACCCTAATCGATGATGAATCACCATTTTATGTAGCGCCCACTTTTCAGTAGCCTGATCAGCAATCTTTTGCATTTCTTTAAGAGCCATAGGGGCATAAGCTTCAAACTCAAGGTGCTTAACTGTTTTTCCTTTGGTCTGGTCACGGACGGTGCCTACAAATACAACAATACCGCCAGCACCGGGATAGGTGACTTTTTCCGTACAAGCTTTTGCGTCAAGTTTATCTTCTGTAATGTATATCTCCTTCATATCAACCGCCACTTACGGGTGGAATTAAGACAACTTCATCTTCTGCCTTTAATTGATAATCATCCGAGACGTAGTCAGCATTGACAGCAAACTTGAGCGAAGCTAGTTTAGTAAATTCTGGAAAGTCCTTGGATAATGCCTCGCGAACTGAACCGACCCTATAGTCTCCATCAAGGCTGACAGTCACCTGTTTTCCTTTGATAATATCTTTGGCTATGCCGAAAGCGATTACTTCTATTTTCATTTCTTTTAAATCTTGTCACTGCGAAGAAGCCTTCAGGCGAATGAAGCAGTCTCCTTTTCAATTGAGGAGATTCCTTCGTGATGTTTTCTCATTTAGAGAAAACACTCCTCGGAATGACGTTCACTAATATTCAATAAGTCGCGAGACTCGAATCAATTTCTTTCTGCCAAGCCAAGATACCACCTTTCAAATTGAGGAGTTGATCAAAACCTTCTTTTTTTAGCATATCAATAGCTTTTTGGCTCCTTACCCCAGATTTGCACATAACCACTATTGGCCGATCGTTTGGTATTTCAGATTTTCGATCTACCACTTGATTTAAAGGAATAAACTGCCCACCAAGATTAGCAATCTCGTATTCATAATCCTCTCGAACATCTAAAAGATGTATGGTATCTTCTTTCAATCTTTTTTCCAGTTCAGGGGCTGTGATTTCATTAGACGCTTTAACAAGTTTACCACCGCAAAAGGCTTCATAATCGATTAGTTCAGTTAGTGTCGGGTCGTCACCTGATACGGGGTTTTCTGCATTCGGTTGAACATTCAAAGTTCTTGTGGAAACATCTTGTGCATCATATAGAAAAAGTTTACCTGATAAGGTCGAACCTATGCCTGTAATGATCTTAATGGCTTCATTGGCTTGCATAGCACCGATAATACCCGGCAGTACCCCTAGAACACCTCCTTCGCTACAGCTCGGCACCATGTCTGGTGGTGGCGGAGTTGGAAAAAGGTCGCGATAATTTGGCCCTCTCTTTCCTTCGTTGTCCATGTGGTTAAAGACAGACACTTGTCCTTCGAAACGAAATATGGCTCCATAAACCAAAGGCTTACCTAAGAAACAACAAGCATCATTGACTAAATAGCGAGTGGGTAAATTATCGGATCCATCAACCACTAGATCATAATTCGCTATGATGTCCATCGCATTCAAACTCGTGATCGGCTTTTCGAAGACTTCAAACTCAACTTCCGGATTTAATAGCTCCAACCTTTCTTTGGCCGTTTGGGCTTTATTCCTTCCTACTTCATTTTCATTGAAGAGTACTTGGCGATGCAGGTTAGACAAACTGACTTCATCAAAATCTATAATACCAATCCGACCAACCCCAGCCGCAGCCAAGTAGAGCAAATTGGGTGCTCCTAGCCCACCAGCACCAATAACAAGTACTGAAGCTGCCTTCAGCTTATCTTGGCCTTCCGTACCGAAATCTGGTAGAATGATTTGGCGATTGTAGCGAATAAGTTCTTCCTTACTGAGCATTTAGTCTAGTAGTTCTAGGTCTTCTAAGGTATCTATATCCTTAATGAAACGCTCGCTTTGGACATTTAGATTCATTACTTTTTCGACATTGTCCCGTACAATTTGGGCACACCCATTCGGTGCTTTGTGATCCCTTATTTGATCGAAGAACTGCTTTCCAAAGATGACAGGGTTGGCCCTTGACTCATTATACCAAGGAACCAAAATGACATCTTGCCTTCTGTAACCTTTGAATTCCTTGATCAGCAGATCATAGTCTTCTGTTTGCAACCAAGGCATATCTCCCAGGCAAATCATCAGGCCATCACAGTCACCTGAAGCATCAAGCCCAGTCTGAATAGAAGATGTCATTCCCTCCTTGAAGTCTTTATTGTGAACAAATTGATCATTTGACCTTAGTGGTAAGCTGGTTTTAACCAAACCTGAATCTCGCCCCGTAACTATCACAATCTCTGAAATATCACTCTGTCTTAATGCAGCATAAGTATTGGATACTACAGTTTTACCTTTATGTACCATTAACAGCTTATTCGGTCCTTTCAATCTTTTGGAAAGGCCTGCGGCTAGGAGTATGGCATTAATTTTCATTGGGTGATTTCAGAGAGGACTAGATTCAAATTATTTTCAATAATCACTAATTTAAAGGAAATTAGTAAGCATAAAACGCCACAATCACTATGGACTTATCACAAGTATTTAAAGCAGACAATAGCGAAGAATTAAAATCTGGCAAATCGCTGAATGATCCCGCCCTACTCGTTAGCCCCGTGAAGCTCTCCGCCTCTAAAGAGTTTGACTACTCAATTGGAGGATTTGCTTTTAGTATTGTTCCAGAAGCGAGTATGACCATTTCATTGTTCAACAGCTCTGAGGATGTGGACCCTGACAAACTCATTGATAGTACACAAGCAATTATTCCTTTCGACCCGGCCAATGATGCTTATTTGAAGTATGCTTTTAATGTAGGCGCTACTGGTTCTGGCGAAGGTGCCGCTGGTGGTTTATCGCTAAACCTCAGTATATCAAAGATTTTTAGTACTGGCCTCTACAGAAAGCATAGTGCATCAGATACTGTTCCAATGGCGGTTGTGAAAGACGTTCAAAGCTTTATGTCAATTTTTGACTGGAGCAGCGTGCAAGCATTGGATGTTGGAGACGCCCTATTTACTGGTGCGCGTGGTAAATTAGAGGGGAAACTTGGGTTTTCATGGTCAGATATTTTCACAAAGAGTATGTCTGCCCTCACGCAAATACTCCCTAACAACCTCACATTAGATATCCAAATGAGCCCTTCGGTTTCCGTAGGTTTTAATGCGAGCATCGAAGACAATTACCTATGCGCTATGACAAGGACTGGCGCTGACGAGTTTAAGGTGAGCATTAACAAGACTAAAAGCTCCACCTTAGATGGGAGCATTGGAGCAAATGTGGGTGTTCAATTTGCGGATCCTGAAGCACTAGAGACTCAGCTGAATGAAATTGTAGACAAAATCATAGCCTCTGTAACGGCCTATGCTGGTAATGTCGCAGAGTTAATTCAAAAATTTCAGACTGATAGTCTTAATGCTAATGAAAAAGAGGCCTTGGATAAAATCCTGAAGCGATTAAAACTGGATGCCCTGACCGACCCCGTGGCTTCGCTGAACACACTCATCGATGATATAGAAGAGAAGGCTAAAAACACTACCAAAGCCATTGCAAGCGCCAGTGCATCTGTATCATTCGAATATGAATATAGTCGTATCAGTGAAAACCAAGAGCTTTTATCCGCCACAATCACTCAAGACGCTTTACAAGTATTACATCCAGAACTAGTCGGTTTTAAAGCTGATGCTTTACTAGACAAAACAATTAGTCCAAATTCGGGTGTAACACTAGATCATTACTTGAATCAGAAAACTTTAACGGTCAAGAAGAGCTGGGGCTTTGGACTATCATTATTGGGCAAGCCCGTTTTTTCTGGTAAAGAGATTCGCAAGACGGTATCATCGACACAAACAAACGAGACAGGAGATCAGCAGCTTTCTCTAGACCAAATAATGGGTTACCAGAGAGAATGGATGGGAGAATCTACCGATTGGGTCACCGACTTTAATGCTAAAATGCCTCAATTTTCGACCTCCCCCAGCCTAAATGAGTTTGACTATAGCTTTTATGTTCAGATTACTTCAGGCAGAAAAGTCAGAAAAGCTAAGCACTTAAAGCCTTTACTCGATCTGGGCGTGATGTGGGGCGCCATCGATGAGACCGAAATTCCAAGATTAGTCGATAAGTACTTGGCAACCTTCAAAGGAGAAGTTATCACTGCGGATACACAACTCACCTATAAACCAACGGCTACATTAGCCCTAATACAGCAATTAGGACAGCTAGGCTGGAATAATGCGACCATAGGCCTTTTGGCCAAAGCAATGGCTTCATCCATGAGTTATTGGGACAATTTTCCCCTAAGGCAATCTGTAAGCAAAAGAACTACCGCATACTCGCCTGTCTGGCAAGATTACTTATCTAACCCTAATCAAGCCTTGAATGACGTAGCACTGAAAGCCAAGAGTGCGCTATCTGCCTACGGTGGAGTTTCCCCTATGCTTGTCAATAAGGAAGGTCAGGCAGGTCACGATCCATCTGATGACTTTATGGCAAATTTGATCTATCAGAACCCCACTACAGCCTCTGATGCAAAAGCATTCATTGATGGGTTAGCAATGCTCAAGACCGGTATTGCTGCTCAAAGTAGTTTTGAAAATAGCTTTAACCCTGCCTATGATAAGATCAGTGAGTTCTTCAATCAATCATTCTATGTCAGAACGCTAGGCTGCCTATTGAGTGAATTTGCCAATATGAATCCGGGGATTGATGGATCAGTTGAACGTGTCTTTACCTTGACTTGGGGCGAAGGAGACGATGAACAAACTGTAAGCTTAGCTTCTAAGAATTGAGCTCATAAAAAAGCCTGATCACAGACGTGATCAGGCTCAAAGCTATTCCCTGCTAGGCAAACTATGCGTTGTAATAGAATCTTTCGTGAACGATTTTATCACCTTCCCAGCGCTGTACACCTACTTGCTCCATTTGGGCTCTGTTACCATCTTGGAAAGTAACATCCATCATAGTTTCATGCATCACAATGCCATTAGCCTCATCTGAAGTAATGCTTTTTACTTCTAGGTTATGAAACTCTTTCACGAAGTTTAGGAATTCTACTTCATGTGCTCTACATGCCTCTTTCCCTTCCCAAGTACCTCTTGGTTCAGTAAGGACTACATTGTCCGCATAGTATTTATCAAACGCGTCTAAAAGTTGACCTTGGCCAAGCATGTTGTAAATGTCTTCAGTTCTTTCTTTGTATGTCATGATCATTAAGTTTTATATATGTACATACACATATAAAGACTAAAAGGTTCAGAATCGATAAGGTTATTCAAAAATAAAAATTGAAGGATCAGGACAGTTATTGGAATAGTATCCGATTTCTGAAGCCTTGGCCACACCCGGATAGTCTCCTTCTAGACCATTCATATCCACAATTACCTGAAAATGGAGATGCGGTGGCCAATGAAAGTTTTCATGATACCATCCCATTTCAGCCAAGGGCTGACCACTGCCAAAGGACTTTCCTATTTGAATGTTATCTAAAGAATCAACCGAAAGGTGGCCATACAAAGTGTGAAATATAAAGCCATCTACCTCATGTTTTAAAAGGATAACTGGCCCATAATCTCCGTGGACATTGCGATTAGCAAAAGAATGAACTGTTCCATTGAGGGGTGCATAAACGAGTGTACCCGCAGGTGCCCAAATGTCGATTCCCAAATGAATAGTTCTAAACTCCTCACCTTCAAAAAGCTCACTCCGGCTATAGAGCGAGCGTTTTTCCAAGTATCCTCCAATCGCAACTTGCTTACCTGATTTCTCTATTTGCTTGAAGATATAATCGGTAAAACTCTTCTCGTCATTCAGGTCTATTTCCCTTAGCCCCTGATTATCTGTACTCAAATCAAGCTTCAAGAAATTGTCGAATTTGACCACTTGATGGATAAGCCCGTTATGACCTTCAAAGCGTGTATTCAAATTCATTTGTTATGAGAATTCATTGATCAAGTTATTCATAAACCTCACACCCCAGTCCAATTGCTCCTTAGACACAAATTCATTAGCACGATGTGCTTGAGCAATATCCCCAGGGCCACATATAATCGCTTCGAAGCCACCTTCAGCAAACTGACCTGCTTCTGCCGCATAGGACACGGCATCTAAGTGTTGACACTCTGCTAAGCGCTTTGTTAGGCTTACAATCTCTTGATCTTCACTTGTATCTAAACCTGGTACTGCTGGATGAATATTTGAAGTGGAAATACTGAAGCCCGGAAAAACTTTTCTCAATTCTCGCTCTCTTTCGTGGCAATACGACTCAAACTCTTCGAAAATCTCTTGTGGTGTCTCTGACGGAATAGTCCTTACATCCCAAGTGAAGCTACACTCTTGAGCGATCACATTAGGAGCAATTCCTCCCTCTATTCTTCCAATATGAATTGAAGTGTGGTTTGGTGTAAACCGATCGTCTGTTCTACCCGCACCAATCAAGCTATTCATTTTATTCTCAAGCCAAAGAATTAGTCGCATAGACTCGTGAATGGCACTCACCTCTTGTTTTATGCGACTACTGTGCCCTTCTGAGCCAGTTACTGTTGTATTGAAAATACAGATGCCTTTTTGCCCTACGGTCGGAATCATCATTGATGGCTCTCCTATGATGGCGAACTGTGGCTTCTCAACATAGTATTCGTTGATAGCCTTTACCAAATCAGGTGCTGCCAAGCATCCGATTTCCTCATCATATGAAAAGGCAAAGTAGATTGGCTTTTTTAAATCAGCTTTCACCATAGCAGGGAGTGCCTCTAGGCAGCAAGCTGCGAAACCTTTCATATCACAAGAACCTCTCGCATACAACAACCCATCATCTTTATCGGTAAGTGTAAATGGCTCACTGGTCCATTCTTGTCCCTCAACCGGTACTACATCGGTATGGCCAGAAAGAATCACTCCTCCATCAACAGCTGGCCCAATGCGACAATGCAAAGAAGCTTTAGTTCCCTCTTCATTTGGCACTAAGACTCCTTCCACACCATGATCGGCAAGGAAATCTTTAATCCAGTGGATAATTGACAGGTTACTTTCTCCCCCTAATACAGGAAATGAAACGAGTTTAGCTAGTATTTCTTCAGCGTTCATTAATTCTAAGGTTAAATG
The DNA here is from genome assembly GCA_965284605.1 of Cyclobacteriaceae bacterium. Classification (GTDB taxonomy): domain Bacteria; phylum Bacteroidota; class Bacteroidia; order Cytophagales; family Cyclobacteriaceae; genus Roseivirga. The sequence goes on along the minus strand of OZ260101.1, from coordinate 3,947,728 downwards.
ATAAATGGTGAATTTTGAATTGAGATGAGTGCTTCAATAGTGTTTCGTTAAGATTTCAGTCATTCATCCTTTAAAATTCGTAATTCAACATTCACTAAGCGGGCCCCCAATTGATCGAAACCGTAAAAAGAAGCACTATCCATGAGATAATTAATATGACACCAACAACCGGCAGAATAAATCTGAGCCATTTGTCAAAGGGTATTCGACACATGGCCAACATGGCAATGAGACCTCCTAATGTTGGATTAAATAAGTTTGTAACACCATCACCTATTTGATAAGCTAGTATGGTGCTTTGTCTAGTCAACCCTAGTAAATCACCCAAAGGGATCATTATGGGTAAGGTGGCTAATGCTTGCCCACTACCTGATGGAATAAAGAAATTAATTACCGATTGCGCGCCAGACATAGCGACTGCCGAAGCGTATAAGGGAAGTTGTGAAAGGCCTTGAGACAAATAGTAAGCTATACTATCAGAGATATTACCCATTTCCATGGCCACTTTTATGGAAGTTGCAAAACCGACCATAAAGGCCCCAGGAGCCACAACCGAAACAGATTTCAAGGCTGTTTCACTGATAGTTCTCCCACTCATCCCACCGGCTAGCCCTGCAGCAATTGAAATCATTAGGAATACTGCCGAAATCTCATTGATGTACCAATCAAAGCTAAATACGCCAAAAAGCATTGCAGCCATACCACCAATGAAAATTGCCATAATCAGCCAATTATTTGGTGTCATTCTGTAGGTGTCAATTGGTTTTGATAGTTCAAAACCTTCTGTATCAATACCAAGCGATAGGCTTCTTTGAGGATCTTTTAAGATTCGTTTGAAGTAACGAATATTGAAGTAAGCGAGTAATGAAAGGGCACTTAGACACAAGACTGACCTAATCAACCAACCGGAATACATGGGCATTTCAGCAATGGTATGCCCTGTACCCACAGTGTACGGATTGAAAGGTGATAAACCAAAACCAACGGTAACGCCACCAACGGATATGGCTGCCGCCAGCATTAAGTCGCCTCCAATAGCCAAACTGGTAATAGCCGCAATAGGAATCAGGGCTATATTATTTTCGTAGCCAACAAATACTCCTAACATACCGAAAATGAAAGTCATCAATACCACAACTAGGTATCTCCTTTCAAGTCCTAAATACTTCATGAAAGTGCCTACGGCATTTTCGATCATGCCAGAGCGTTCGAGAATACCAAACATGATTCCGCTTGACAACACTACAAAAATAATAGCGATTGCGGAGGCAAAGCCACCCGGAATCGCTAAAAAGGTATCTAAGAATGAAAGCGGTGTCTGCTCAATGGCTTCATATGAGCCAGGGATAACACGCTGCATTCCATCAACGAGTTCTCTTTCGAAACTCCCCGCAGGAATAATATGACTCAATAATGCGGTTAAAACGATAATCGCAAAGAGCATCACTATTGGATGCGGTATTTGCTGATACCATTTCTTACGCAATGACTTGGACACCAACGGTTATTTTAGTGCTTCGAATTCTTTCTTGATTTCTTGAAATTTAGCTTTTAACTCTTCAAATCGATCATAAGCATCTTTACCCGGCTGTTGGTCAGCTCTCGAGATGGTGCTATTCAAATAGCCTGTTTGAGCACTCAACATAGGCTGCATGTAAGTTCCAGGTGAAGTGACTAGCTGATAGTAAACAGCATCAAGTGCTTCTTTCTTACGTTGTTCACGCTTGTTGCCGCTCTCTTGGCTAAGCGAATTAGCTAATGCTTTTCTCTCGTCATCTACAGCTTTTATCAATTGTGCTACTTCTCCTTGAAAGTCCCTTACGGCTAGTGCTAATGCTTCTTGCATTTTAACATCGGCATCATTAACCAGTGTAGCTCTCGGATCTAGCATCACTTTGAATTCCTTTTCCAAAACCTCATCACCAACGGTCAATCTAGCCTTATATATTCCTGTTGAAACCATAGGTCCGTTTCCTCTATATGAGCGATTAGGGTTAGCACTCCAACCTCCGTTATGTCTCATATTCCAATTAAAACGATTAATTCCGCTGCTATTTGATAGCCCGCCTGATGCTGGTACATTACTAAAACCCGTAGACATATCTACCTCAGTATTCACGGCAGGCTCAGCCTTGCCGCTTACAAATGACCTTACCACTCTACCTGAAGTGTTTAATATATCTAAGCGTACATCTTGATTTTTGTCAGCAATGTAATATTCGAGACCAACCCCAGGTTGTGGGCTTTGTCTGCTACTCATTCTAAAGCGAACTCCATCCTTTGGATCAAAAAAGTAGGCCGCTTGCTGCGTGGCTTCCGTGAGGTCACGAATGCTTGAAATGTTGTCCATTATCCAAAAACCTCTGCCCATGGTAGATAATACCAAATCATCACGGTGTATTTTCATATCAGTGATTGGTGTTACTGGAAGGTTATTATTGAAAGCATTCCAAGTTTTCCCATCATTCAAAGAGACAAAGAGTCCAAATTCGGTACCAGCATAGAGAACACCTTCCTTCTTAGGGTCTTCTCTGACTACTCTTGTAGGATAGTCGCCCGGTAAACCATTTTCCCCAGTCGTCAGTAATTCCCAAGTCTCTCCATAATTCTCAGTTTTATAGATATAAGGAGCATAGTCGTTCAGCTGATATCTTAAAACCGCTACATAAGCCTTAGCCGGGTTGTGCACAGAAGGTTCAACTGCATCAACACGTCCACCGATAGGCATTTTTGGAGTTACTCTTGCCCAGTTGGCACCACCGTCTTTTGTCACGTGAATAGGCCCATCGTTGGCACCTACCCAAATTACACCTTCTTTGATTTTCGATTCTTGGATGGCATATATAGTACTAAAATACTCTTCACCTGTCACATCTCTTGTAATTGGTGCTCCCGGCACGACTTGATATTCATCCTCAAATGCAGTTAAATCAGGAGAAATGATTTGCCATGTCTTACCATCATCCATCGTTTTATGCACATACTGAGAAGTATGATACACTACGTTCGGGTTATGTGGCGAAACGTGAATTGGTGCTACGCGCTGGAACCTAAATTTTAAGTCCTTAGGATTGTGGCCGTAGATATTCATAGCACCTACGTTGTATTGCATTTCTTGTCCGGTACGCTTGTCATACGTACCGAAATTACCCTTACAATTAGAGTAGACAACATCAGGATTACCCGGTTTTGGTACCGCAGGCCCTGTTTCACAACCACCTACTCCGAAAATTATCGATTGTGCATTTCCTGTTTGCATACTTGGCACTGCAATAGTGCTATTGTCTTGTTGACCAGCATACAACCAATATGGGACTTGATCATCAACGTCTACTTGATATAATTCAGCAGTCGGCTGATTTGACTGTACAGACCATGATCTACCATTGTTAAGCGTCACGTTAGCTCCACCGTCATTAGATTGTATCCAAATAGATGTATCGTTAGGGTTTATCCAAATATCATGATTATCACCATGTGGTGTTCTCATGGTTCTCCATGATTTACCTCCGTTTGTCGATTTCAGAAAGCGTAATGCATTGTTGTACACCACATTTTCATTTTTAGGATTCGCGTAAATATTGGTATAGTAAAAAGGTCTATTGGTCAAATTAGCGTTGTCAGATACGAACTCCCAGCTTGCGCCACGATCATTCGATCTATATAAACCACCTTGATTATCAGAAGCTTCTATGTTAGCATAAACGACATCTGGATTTGCTGCAGATACCGCAAAATCAATCTTCCCAGTCAACCCGGTTGGCAAACCGTTTGTGAGCTTCGTCCAATTAGCCCCCCCATCAGTCGACTTGTAGACTCCACCTTCTTTACCACCACTAATGATAGTCCATGGCTTTCGTTCTCCTCTCCAAGCACCAGCGTATATCGTATTCGGATCATCAGGAGCAAACTCTAAATCCGAAAATCCAACACTATCAGAGTGATATAAGACTTTATCCCATGATGCTCCACCGTTGGTGGTTTTATAAACACCTCTGTCTTCGTTTTTACCAAACGCTTGACCGATCGCAGCTACATATACTACATCTGGATTGTCAGGATGGATTTCAACAGCTCCGATTTGTCCTGTATTCTTTAACCCGACAAACTCCCATTTCCTACCAGCATCTGTCGATTTGTACACTCCTTTACCTGTAATCACATTTGAGCGAATACCATCCGAACCTGTACCCACATAAAGGATGTCTGGTTGCTTTTGATAGACCGCGATAGCTCCTATGGATGGTGTAGGGAAGTAACCATCGGAGATATTCCTCCAGTTAATGCCGTAATCATCCGTCTTCCAAACACCACCACCTGTGGCGCCCATATAAAATACTGAGGGCTGTGATTCAACACCCATTACAGCGGTCACTCTGCCTCCACGATTGGGGCCGACTGATCTGTATTTATAAGACTTAAGCAGTTCGCTAATATCTTGCCCTAGAACAGGCAGACTTAATAGCGTTAATAGCGTAATTTGAAAGAACCTTCTATTTAACATTTTCTTTGGTTATTGGTAGTGGTCAATATTATTCTGGAAGATACTATAAAACTGTAAAAAATTTGTCAATGATTTCTTTGAATGGATGGTAAGTTATTCGGAGGCTTTTCCAGCAATGAACCCTGTTGTCCAAGCGGCTTGAAAATTAAAGCCTCCTGTTACTCCATCAATATCCAGCACTTCACCGGCAAAATATAAACTGGGGCACATCCTGCTTTCCATACGCTTTATATCAATATTGGAAAGACTTACTCCTCCACAGGTAACAAACTCCTCTTTAAAAGTAGTTTTTCCTGATACTTTATACTCATCGTTTAGCAGAAGGTTCACCAGCTTATTAACTCCTTTCTTACCAAGCTCGGACCATAGTTTCTCCAGAGGCAGTTCAACTTTGGCTAAAAGATATTCCCAAAGCCTAGCCGGTATTTCGAAGGGGTTCTTATTGCGTAACATACGCTTTCCATACAAGCCAATCACCTCATCAATGGTCTGTCTTAGTTCATTTTCTTTCACCTCACCAAGCCAATTGACGTGAATTGCAAAGCGATAATCCATATCACTTAATAGCCTTGCCCCCCAAGCCGAAGTTTTTAAAATGGCCGGTCCACTCATACCCCAATGTGTAATCAGCAATGGGCCTGATTGTACCAGTTTGGTACTCTGCACTCTAACACTCGCGTTCGGTACGGAAAGTCCCATCAATGATTTGATCGGCTCATCAGGCATATTGAAAGTAAATAAGGAAGGAACGGGTGATATAATGTCATGTCCAAGTTCTTTGAGCCATTGAAAGCCTTCTACTTTCGGACTTCCTCCTGTCGCAATGATTACTTTATTGAAGACTTGATTACCGCCCTTTAAGGTAAGTTCAAGTCCTGATGCGACCTTCGATAGTTTAAGCACTGGAGAGCTTATAGAGATATGAATACCCAGCTTTCTGGTCTCCTTCATCAAACAATCGATGATTGTCTGAGAATCGTCAGTGGTTGGAAACATACGATTATCAGACTCTGTTTTTAGCGTCACACCTCTGGCTTCAAACCAATCAACCGTGTCTTGTGTACTAAATTGGTCAAATGCTTTTCTAAGCTGTTTACCTCCTCTTGGGTAGAATTTAGCCAGCGCAGAAGGTTGAAAGCATGCATGTGTGACATTGCACCTGCCGCCCCCAGACACCCTGACTTTTGCCAAAAGCTTACTTGATTTCTCAAAAATGATCACTTCACTATCAGGCTGATGATGTTTAGCTGATATCGCAGCAAAAAAACCTGCAGCTCCTCCTCCTATAATGGCTATCCTACTTTTTGGCACGACCAAAGATACCAAGTCATTTGGATTCAAAGCCTATCTATTCAAAGCACTCTTAAAGATTAGAGCTAAACTTCCTAACAGTACAACCGTATGGTTAGAGAGACACTTTTTAATTAGCCATCATGAAAAACATATCGAAAACACTTTTAGTGCTGACCGTAATCGTTCTTACCTCAGCCAATTTAATTGTCACAGGAGATTCTAAATTAGAATTAGATACCAAAGCCGCTTTAGTTGCGGACTGGGAAAGAGCCAAAGCTTTCAGTTTAGAATACATTGATGCCATGCCCGAAGACGGCATAGCTTATAAACCTAACGAGCAGGTCCGTTCCTTCGCAGCTCAATTTCTACACATGGCGCAGGGAAACATTGGTCTCGTAGCCAATGGCACAGGAGCGACACCCATCCATTCCGATATACCCAACTTCGAGGTTGAAGAAAAATTTCAGAGTAAAACAGCTTTAAGAGCTTTGACTGTAGAAGTTTACGATTGGTGCATAGAGAGCATCAAAAACATGGACATGAGCAAGGCTGATGAAGTAGTTGGACCTAATGAACAATTCTCTTTCTCTAGAATGGAGTGGATCAAAAAAGGGTTTGAGCACCAAACACATCATAGAGGTCAAACCACCATTTACCTAAGAATGAAGGATATTGCACCTCCCCCTGAGAAACTCTTCTAGTATTACCTAGATTATCATGGAGAGTCCGCTGTTAGTTGCAGCGGACTCTTTTTTTACTCAGCATATTCACATGGTAGCCATCAGAGTTATTGGCATTACGACACTGACTATCAGTATGCAAACAATTAAAACCGTTTTCGCGAACTCTGGAGAAAGTTTTGAAATCTGAATGATGCTTAATTGGTGTTTAGCGCAGCTAAATCGCTAGCCAGAAGATAATGTCAACCCTGCGGTTTCTTCTCCTTCCCTCCCATGTACTGTTATCGTATATGGGGTTAAACAGACCGAAGTCTCTTTTTTCAATAACTTCTTTCTTTACATTTTGATTTAACAAAAGCTCTTCAATCACCGAATCACTGCGCATTTCGCTCAACCATTCATTGTATTCTTTGCCTCCAACATTATCTGTATGACTATGCACAGTAATCACAAAATTATGTATGTTAGGAATTGAGTCTAAAAGATGCTGAAGTGTTTCCGATTGACGCTTACTGACATAAAAGCTTCCTCCGCCAAAATATATGCTCTGCACATAAGATGGCTCACCAGAAGCCTGCGCTTGGCCCTGCGAGAAGGACAGTAATGAGAAGCTAATGATTAGAACAAGTAAGCGCATCGGGACTTAATTTACATGTTTACAACGAATTATGAATTTTACTGTTTAGTAAAAACTCATAAGCCTCTCTTTTTTTGATAAATGGAATAATGATATGTCGCCTAAAAAACTAATTGTGGTCATGGGAATTACAGGATCTGGAAAAACTAGCGTTGGCAAGGCGCTAGCGGAAAACATCGGGATTCCCTTCTTAGATGCTGACGATTTTCATCCACAAGAGAACATTAAGAAAATGTCGAGGGGTATCCCCTTAACGGATGACGACAGATGGCCATGGCTTGGCGCCATAGTGGAGTATATTTTACATGCGCATCGGCATGCGTTCGTATTGGCTTGTTCTGCATTGAAACAATCCTACCGCGACTACTTAGCTCAAAGACTAGACATTCAGTTTCTTTTTCTCGACCTGTCAGAAGAAGTAGCGGAAATTAGACTGGCCCAGCGAAAAGACCATTTTATGCCACCAAATCTTGTCAAATCTCAACTTGAAACGCTTGAGATTCCTGCTAATGCGCTGACTATAAAAGCGGATAGCAGTATAAATGAAATAGCAAAAGAAGCCGAAGCCCATTTCGCAGATTTCATATAATTCAGTAGCTTCTGTCGATTTTGAAACGCGCTTATGAATGAACTACAGCTCATCTTTGCCATCCTTTCGGGCATTGTACTACTTCTTACATTAATCATTAAGTTCAAACTAAACGCATTCCTCAGTTTACTCTTGGCCAGTATTTGGGTGGGTTTGGTTGGTGGTCTTTCTGGTGATATGGTTATTGAATCAATCACCACCGGCATGGGCAATACACTGGCATTTATTGCTACCATCGTAGGCTTAGGTGCTATTTTCGGAGCATTATTAGAACACTCAGGTGGTGCGCAGGCTTTGGCCAAATATTTACTTAAGAAAGGTGGAGAAGCTAAATCAAGATTAGCCTTAATGCTCACCGGCTTTTTGGTCTCAATACCCGTTTTCTTCGATGTAGGAATCATTATATTATTCCCAATCGTAAAATCACTTGCGAAGAAGAGTGGAAAGAATGTGCTTTACTATGCCCTTCCCTTGCTTACAGGACTCGCTGTTACACACAGTTTTATACCCCCAACTCCTGGGCCCGCTGCGGTCGCAAATATTTTAGGGGTTGATCTAGGTTACTCGATTGTTGTCGGCTTACTAATCGGTATGCCAACTGCTATTATATGCGGACTCTTTCTGAGCAAGTTTATTACTCCTCAAGAAGTTGAGATAGTTGAAGTAACTGAAGCATCAAGTGATGAATTCGATCCTAAATTGGTCAAAACCATTTTTACGGTCTTAGGTCTTCCTATTGGTCTTATCTTGATTGGTTCGTTACTCAATACACTCGCAAGTGAGGGTGTTATTGAGAATGGTCTGTTCATCGAAGTATTCGCTTTTGTAGGCCATCCTTTTGTCTCCCTAACCATCGGCACTTTGATGGCGTTGTATTTCTTAGGCACAAAGCGTGGTGCTACCAAAGAGGAGCTGTTTGATGTGGCTAATCGTTCTCTAGGACCTGCAGGCTCCATTATTTTAATTACGGGTGCAGGAGGCGTTTTAAAACAAATGATGATCAACACAGGTATCGGTGATATGATTGCCAGTGCGATGCAATCGGGCACTGTGTCAATTATCTTACTGGCTTATTTAGTCGCTGTTTTGGTAAGAATTATGCAAGGGTCAGCAACGGTTGCTATGTTAACAGCAGCCGGTATCGTTGCGGCAGTTATTCCAGGAATGGACTTAACCATGCTTGATAAAACCTTAATTATGATGGCCATTGCTGCCGGCTCTGTTGTGCTATCTCATGTGAACGATAGCGGATTCTGGTTAGTCAATAGGTATTTGGATCATTCCGTACAACAAACCCTACGGTCTTGGACGATTCAATCCAGCATGATTTCGGTTTGCAGTTTCTTGATCACATTCATTGCCTACCAGGTATTTTAATCACCACTCCGTATGGAAGACACCTTCGCGATCCACCCTTTCATAAGTATGAGAGCCAAAATGATCGCGTTGCGCCTGAACCAAATTCATGGGTAATCTACCTGATTTGAAGGCGTTAAAATAGTTGAGACCTGCACTCAGAGCTGAAACGGCAATCCCATTTCGCAGACCAGAAGCGACTACTTTCACTGTGTTTGCAACCAAAGGCTTCACTTCATTTGCAAATTCTTCGTCAAGCAAGAGGTTAGATAATTGGGCATTTCGATTGAAAGCTTTACGCATCTTCTCCAATAGTCCTGAGCGAATAATACAGCCCCCTCTCCATATTTTAGAAATCACTTCAAGATCCAAACCATAACCATATTCTTCCGAGGCGGCAATGAGCTGTTGCATGCCCTGTGCATAAGCCATAATGAAATTGAAATACAATGCCTCTTCTACTTGGTCAATGGAGAGCCCATGATCTACTGCACCCGAACGGCCATAAATGGCCTCAGCTTCTTCACGCTGGCTCTTTAAGGAAGATATTTCCCTCATACTCACAGAAACATCAATGGTAGGTATAGGAATACCTAAGTCCATGGCATTTTGAGATGTCCATTTACCAGTTCCTTTTTGCTTTCCTTTATCTAGAATTACATCAATTAGGTCGGCATTAGTCAGCCCATCCTTTTGTGCGAAAATCTCAGCCGTGATTTCTACTAAAAAAGATTGTAACCTTCCTCTATTCCAGGTTTCAAAAACATCTTGAAGTTCCGCATTTGAGAGCCCCATTCCGCGCTTCATCAAATCATAGGCTTCGGCAATCAATTGCATCATGCCGTATTCGATACCATTATGTACCATTTTGACATAGTTACCTGCAGATCCATTGCCCAAATGTGCCACACAGGGTTCTCCATTTACTTTAGCTGAGGCGGCTTCAAAAATGGGTTTGATATGTTGATAGGCCTCTTTGTCTCCACCTGGCATAATGCTAGGCCCTTTTCTTGCCCCTTTGGCACCTCCAGATACGCCAGCACCAAAAAAGTGAATTCCGTCTTTTGCAAGCTCTACAAAACGTCTGTCCGTATCGGTATAAAATGAATTACCACCGTCAATAATGATATCTCCTTCTGACAGGTGTGGCTTTAAATCATTGATTACGCCATCTACTGGTTTACCAGCTGGCACCAACAGCATTATTTTTCTCGGCTGAGAAAGTTTGTTTATAAACTCGAGTTTATCTTGTGTAGCGTGTACCACTCTACCTTCACCTTCGGTTAAAAGAGAGTCTACTTTTTCTTTATCTAGGTCTAAGCCGATTGCCGAAAAATCGTTGTCGGCCACATTGAGTATGAAATTTCTACCCATTACACCTAAACCCACTAAGCCAAAGTCAAATTTTTTATCTGTCATTCTTCAAATTTCTACTGCTGATACCTTTTCAAGCGGAATTAGAAAGTCTTCTAAATTTAATTCCACCAATAAGGACTATTGACTTCTATCATTGCAGGTCATTCGCTAGTTTTGGGAACTATTCGATGGCAATGTGATTTAAGTCTGTACAAAGAAAGCAAGCTAGACCGACCAAAAAAAATAAATGAAAAAAACTGACAACCAAGTCCTCGTTATCTTCGGTGCTTCAGGCGACTTGACAGAGCGAAAACTCATTCCATCGGTATTTAATCTGTATTGCGGAGGTTTTTTGCCAGAATGCTACGCTGTTATAGGTGTGAGTCGTTCTGAGTACTCGGATGACAACTATCGCAAGAAAGTTGTTTTTGAGAACAAGTATTTACTCGATAAGGAAACTGCTACAAAAGAAAACCTAGAGGGCTTTGCCAATTTGATTCATTATCAATCTGTTGACACAAAGGACACATCATCTTACCATGCCCTGGGTGATAGAATGAAGGCCTTAAATGACGCAAAAGAGACTTGCAGTAATTACATTTTCTATTTAGCCACACCGCCTAGCCTTTATGAAACTATTGCCCAAGGTTTAGCCTTAGTCGGTCTAAACAAGGATGAAAATGGCTGGAGACGCCTTATAGTCGAAAAGCCTTTTGGCTATGACTTGCCTTCAGCAAAAAAATTGAATAAGGAGTTACTCACACATTTCGGAGAAGAACAGATATATCGCATAGATCATTACCTGGGGAAAGAGACAGTACAAAACATGTTCGTGACACGTTTTGCGAATAGTATATTCGAGCCACTCTGGAACAGAAATTACATACATAGAATTGAAGTTACTGCTGCCGAGCATGTTGGCGTTGAAAAAAGAGGTGGCTATTATGATTCATCTGGTGCTTTAAGAGATATGATTCAAAATCATCTTTTTCAGCTAGTTGCATTGATCGCTATGGAGCCCCCCGTCAAGTCGGATGCTGAATCCATTCGAAATGAAAAACTAAAAGTCTTCCAAAGCCTCAGACCGTATAGTGCAGAAGATATCAAGGAAAATGTAATCCGTGGACAATACATGAATTCCACGGTAAGGGGCGAATCTGTACCCGGGTATCGCGAAGAAGAAGGAGTAAGTGAGCAGTCAAAAACTGAGACGTATGTAGCCATGAAATTCTTTATAGACAACTGGCGATGGGCGGGTGTCCCCTTTTACATTAGAACGGGCAAGCGCATGCCTACACGCGTCACGGAGGTAGTGATTCATTTTAAACCTAACCATCATCACCTTTTTGCCAATGACTCTAAGCTGGCAAACCAACAGAATGTATTGGTGCTAAGGATACAGCCCAATGAAGGTATTCTACTCAAGTTCGATATGAAAATTCCTGGGGCTGGCTTTAAGACAGAACAAGTAAACATGGATTTTCATTATGATGAATTAACCAATGTCTACGTACCTGATGCCTATGAAAGGCTCATACTAGACTGTATGCAAGGAGATGCGACACTCTACGCAAGAGGTGATAGTACTGAAGCTGCTTGGGAATTTATAGATCCCATACTCAAGGCTTGGGAAGAATCAGACATCCCAGTCTTTGGCTACCCAGCAGGTACTTGGGGACCAGAGCATGCCGATAAACTAATTGAAGGAGATAATATGAACTGGAGATACCCATGTTCAAACCTTACGGATGACGGTAATTATTGCGAATTATAAAGATGGAAAAATTAATTTTTGATACGCCAGAAGCAACAGCAAGAGGATTTGCTAATTACTTGCTCACAGAGCATCAACAGAAAGACCAATTGAACATTGCCTTGTCTGGTGGCTCTACCCCTAAAATACTCTTCGATATTTTGGCCAGTGAATTCAAAGCAGACTTTGATTGGAGCAAATTACACCTCTATTGGGGCGATGAACGCTGTGTACCACCTACAGACGATGATAGTAATTATAAGATGACAGTAGATCACCTCATCTCTAAAATAGATATTCCGAGCTCAAATATACATCGTGTCTTAGGTGAAAACGATCCCGAAAGTGAAGCCGTGAGATATGGTGAAGAAATAAAGCAGAACCTTCCACTATTATCAGGTTTACCTAGTTTCGACATCATATTATTAGGCATGGGTGGTGATGGGCATACAGCCTCAATTTTTCCTCATGAAATGGCATTATTGACGGATGATAGGATTTGCGCTATCGGCACTAACCCCGATTCAGGACAGCAACGTGTTACACTGACCGGCCCAGTAATTAATAATGCAAAGGCGGTCTGTTTCTTGGCGACAGGAACTGGAAAAGCCGAAAAGGTAGATGAAATCTTCAATCAAAAAGATAATTACAGCGCTTACCCAGCTTCACACATCCACCCTACTCGCGGAAATCTCTACTGGTACTTAGATAAGGATGCTGCCCATAAAGTAAATTAACAATATGTATAAATACATATATTTAAATATAATAACATATTAACATTTATTCATATATTATGCTGCTTTCAGAAGTTAAATCTCATCTTACCCAACTAGATAGCCTCACTTTCGAACTACCGGATGGCTCGCTTGTACCTTCTCACTTTCACGTTACGGAAGTTGGTGTAGTAAGCAAACATTTCATTGACTGTGGCGGTACCATTAGAGAAGAAAAGGTCGTCAACTTTCAATTATGGTCTTCGGTAGATGTCGATCATAGATTGCAACCTGCGAAACTAAGAGACATTATCACCCTATCTGAAAAACTACTGGATATGGGTGATTTCGAGGTAGAAGTCGAATATCAAGGCCCAGAAACGATCTCAAAGTTTGGCCTGTCTTTTGTTCAAGACCGGTATGCCCTCACCAATAAACAAACGGACTGCCTAGCAAAAGACAACTGTGGTATTCCTGCGGAAAAGCCTCGGGTAAAACTACGTGACATTCAACTACAACAAACCTCTTGTGACCCAAATTCGGGTTGCTGTTAATCATATTGCATGTTTGTAGCACTTGAACATACCATAGCCAAAGCCAAGACTTTAGAAATCTCAGATGAGCGAAAGTCTATACTAAAAACGCTAGCTGACTATTGCACGGCACAACTAAGCGTTTCCAAAACCATTAGACTAAACTTCATTTGCACTCATAACTCTCGGAGAAGTCAATTCTCTCAAGTCTGGGCACAAGTAGCGGCTGTTCATCATGGTATTCCAATTGCCTGTTTTTCAGGGGGAATTGAAGTCACCGCATTTAATGAGCGGGCCATTGCCTCCCTCCAAAGATCAGGCTTCAAGGTCTCTTCGGAAGGAAGTACCAATCCTCACCACCAAGTCAGATACGCTGAAGACAAGCCCCCTATCCTAGCCTATTCGAAGTTGTATGATGATGCGTTAAATCCGAAGGAAGGGTTTGCTGCCGTGATGACTTGCTCCGATGCAGACGAAAACTGCCCCTTTATTCCGGGTGCTTCTGCAAGAATCCCCTTGCGATATGAAGACCCAAAAGCATATGACGATACCCCTGAAGAAGCCGAAAAGTACGATGAAAGGTCATTGCAAATTGCTTCAGAACTGTTTTACGTTTTCGATCAAATCAGTCCTTAAAGCTCACCACTAGGCCAATAGATTTAGCTTAGAATAGAAGTATCGTTATTCAGTATCTCAAGCACCTGCTCTTTATAGTTCCTACCGATAGGCAGCTCCACCCCGTTTATTTCAATAATATTGTTTGAAAAAGCTTCAATTTTTCTAATGGGCACAATGAACGATCGGTGTATCCGGATGAAACAGTCTTCGGGCAGTTTTTGCTCTAAGAAACTAATCTTTTGTAAACTGATGACGTCTTTTTGTGGAAGCTTTATTCGAACATAGTCTTTGAGGCTCTCTATGTACAAAATATCCTTTAGATAGACCTTTACCATCTTTCTATCCGCTTTTAGAAAAATGTATGGCGTTTCAGATCGCAAATCATCAGGAGCAGCCAATATTGGCTCCTTTATTTCTTTTGAGCCATCGTTCATGGCTTTATTGACAGCCATCAGAAACCTTTGAAATGAAATAGGCTTCAATAGGTAATCAACCACATTCAATTCATAACTCTCAATGGCATATTCGCGATAAGCGGTGGTAAATATGATTTTGGGTAATGGGTTCAGCACTTTAAGAAAATCTATCCCATTCAGTTTCGGCATTTGAATATCCAAAAAGATCAAATCGACCTTGTCCTTTTTCAGCAAGTCGAAAGCTTTGATGGCATTGTCACATGAGCCTTTGAGTTCGAGACCATCTATGCGACCAACAAACGATTCGAGTACTTCTCTGGCCAATGGTTCATCATCTACGATGATACAGTTCATTGTTTTTGAGTTTATAAATTGAGCTTTAAGACCACTAAAAATGACTCTGACGATTCGTGAATATCGAGTTGATACCGTTCGGGGTATAAGATTTCTAAACGTCTTTTTACGTTAGTCAAACCTATTCCCTGCTTGTATTCAAACCGATCTTCGGTCACTTCCTGAGTACTTTTACTGTTTTCAACCTTTAAGGTTAGGGTTTCAGGTTTTAAAGTAAGGTCAATCGATATCCAAGACTCGTCTAATTCTTCACTTACACCATGTTTAAAGGCATTTTCAATAAATGGCAGAATCATCAGCGGGGCGATAGCTCTTCCATTGATCTCTCCTAAAAGATTGAAACTTACATTCAGCCGATCGCCATACCTAATTTTCTCCAACGCGATGTAATCCTCAACCAGCCGTACCTCTTTGTCTAAGGCTACTGTATCTGCAGTACAATCATAGAGCATATAGCTAAGTAGATCTGAGAGTTTTAATACCACCTCAGGAGCCTCTTTACTACTTTTAAGGGTTAATGCATATAAGTTATTGAGCGTGTTGAATAGAAAGTGTGGATGCACTTGAGCCTTTAAGAACTTAAGTTCTGCTTGAAGTTTTTCTTCGGCCAACAACTGATTATTCTTCTGCTGCCGATACCAAAACTTAAACCACTTGGCTACGATTGCCAGCGCAACTACCGGATAGATTTTAGAAGTAGTTTTAAAGATTTTACCATAATTGATTAATTCTGGTACATAGTTGTCATCTGCCCAAAATAAAGGATGCTGAACCCATACATAGCTGAACCAGGCCAGCGCACTAAAGGCTAAAATGATGAGTAATAATGAGACAAAGAACTGACCGAACTTCTCTTTAAATAAGAGCTTGGGCATCAAGTAGTACAAGACAATGTATACCGCGGGTATTTGTACGACTGCATCAATCCAGACGATTTGAAATTGTCTACTATAGTCTTCTTCGAAAGAACCATAGACTATCGCAAAAAAGGATGTATAGATGACCCAAAAGATAATGTGCCAGATTACCCTTGGGCTCTCAAACATTAACTTCTCAAAATTGACCTTTGGCATAATAGAATATCTGAACTTTCAACCTTAAAAGTATTTAATAAGTATCAGATTTGCAGTTGTTTAGACGTATGTATTTCGAAAACAGACCAACTGCTTCTTTCATAGGTCAAACGGCTAAGGCCCTACAAAACAGTCGTTTGTCTGAGCCTCACCCCTTTTCGTCTAATAGCCTATTTTAACGGTAACCTAAACATTTAGTCATAGTATAAGAGACCATCACCGAAAGGTCAAACACTCTACTATGAAACTCTGCATTGCATTTTTTTTAAGCATGTTCAGTACCATGCTCTTAGCACAAGATAATATAGAAACCAGAGACCAATTCACCTTTGGACTGAATAGAACTCTTCAATCAATTCAAATTGATGGTACTGATGACGACCCTGGCTGGATAGACGCAGCTAAAATAGATCACTTAGTGAATCATTGGCCAATGGATAGTGGCAACCCTGACGCCCTAACAGAAGTCTGGGCGGTTTATGACAATGAATTCATATACATAAAAGCCAAGCTATTTGACAACGGACAACGTGTTGTCCAGTCTTTGAGACGCGATAATAGAGAGGCTCATTGGAATAGCGACAACTTCACTGTGGTCATTGATCCATTTAACAATAAGCAGAGTGGCTTTTTATTCGGTGTAAATGCTGGCGGAGCGCAAATGGAGGCACTCCTCAGCTTGGATGGCGGCCAGACTGGATTCGATGAAAATTGGGATAACAAGTGGTATTCAGAAGTTAAAGCCTATTCAGATCATTGGTTGGTTGAAATGGCAATACCCTTCAAAACCTTGCGCTATGGCACTCAATTATCCGAATGGGGTATAAACTTTATCCGAGGAGACATGCAGCGCAACGTTTTCTCTACTTGGACACAGTTTCCACTGAACTATGGAGGCATTGATCTGAACTTCATGGGCACCTTAAAATGGGACAAGCAACCAAAAAAAGCCGAAGGTAAAGTGGTGCTCATACCTTATGTGGCCGGTGGTACTCATAGAAATTTTGATGACGCTGAAGGACAGACCAACTATCAGCAAGATGTTGATGCTGGCCTTGACGCAAAAGTAGCGATCACAGGATCGCTTAGTCTCGATTTGACGCTCAATCCAGACTTTTCTAATGTAGACGTTGACCAGCAGGTCACTAACCTCACGCGTTTTAGCATCTTTTTTCCTGAACGTAGAAATTTCTTTCTCGAAAATGGTGACATCTTCTCAAATTTTGGCAGCTGGCAAATACAACCCTTTTTCTCTAGAACAATTGGCTTAAATGCGGGTCAACAGGTTCCGATTACCTATGGAGCTCGACTCACAGGAAATCTTACTCCTGACATGCGTATTGGGTTTATGAATATTCAGACAGGAGATTTGGATGAAATTGCTGCCAACAATTACACTGTTGCGGCAGTACATCAGAGGGTTTTTAAGAGATCAGTAATCAAGGCCTTATTCATTAATAGACAAGCTGACGGCAATGATTTCGGTCGGAACGGGGGGCTTGAATTCAATTATGTACACCCATCAGGCAAATGGGACAATACAGTGAGATTTCACGCAGCTACCACTGATGAAGGGCTCGGTAATAACACATTCTATGGTTTTTCTGGCGGTTACAGAGGGAGGCACTTACGGTCAGGATGGACATTCGATGTTGTTGGCGAAAACTATATTACCGAACTAGGCTTCAACCCACGAATTAACAATTTTGACGCCATTTCGGAACAAACCATACGGCAAGGCTACACTAGAATCAATCCTTGGTTCGTGTATCGCTTTATTCCTGAAAATGAAAACAGCAAAATCAATCAGCATGGCATTAGAACTTGGCACAATGCATGGATAAACCCCGGAGGAGGATTAAACGAACGAGGCCACGGAATAGCTTACGATTTCATCTTTAAGAACACTTCCGAACTAAGGATTAATAGATTCTCTAGAGAAATCAATTTGCCAGTGGCGACCAACTTTATTGGTGCTGACACTCCCCTTCCTGTGGCTAACTATGCGTTCTCGGAGTACTTTATCAATTACACAACAGATAGAAGAAAAGCGTTGAATGCTGACATTCGCGTGAGGTATGGAGACTTTTTCAATGGAGATCGCCTAGGAGTTATCACGGGGCTCAACGTAAGAGCTCAACCTTGGGGCACCTTCGGTATTAATTATGAATTTAATAAGGTACAGTTGGCCGAAGGCTTCGGGGAGGCTACACTGCATTTACTTAGAGCGAATACTGAAATTAGTTTTTCCAACACTATGTTCTGGACTACCGCTATACAGTATAATTCTCAGTCTGAAAACTATAATATCTTTAGTCGATTTCAGTGGCGCTTCAAACCAATGTCTGACTTTTTTCTAGTATATACTGACAATTACGGCACTGATGGGTTGAACATAAAAAATCGTCAGATCGTCTTTAAGGTAACGTATTGGTTGAATATGTAAGGTAGACTCAACGCTGGACTAGTCAAAATTTCAATACTGGCTGCCATTCGGAGGCCATTAATTGGATTACCTTCAACCATGCTTCAGCCCCGTCATAGACAAGTATTGCTTTTCGGTCTCCCCGTTCTTATTTGGGGCTCCACCTGGTACGCCATTACTTTTCAATTAGGTGCAGTCGATCCACTGCTTTCGGTTGTTTACCGCTTTTGGATAAGTGCCATTTTACTGATCAGTTTCTGTTTAATTACAAAACGATCACTTCGGTTTAGCCTCAATTCACATTTGAGAATTGGACTACAAGGTGCGCTGCTCTTCGGTTTTAACTATTGGATCGTTTACCAATCTGAAGAACTCATCAATAGTGGTTTAGTAGCTATAGGTTTTTCCACCATCATATTCTTCAATATCATCTTTGGTGCATTACTGCTGAGGAGAAAAATTGAGTCAAAGATAATTGGGGGAGCACTTTTAGGCTTGACTGGCACCGCCATCATTTTCTGGAATGAGATCAGCCAATTTGAGGCTACTCAAGATGGTATATTAGGCGTATTCTTATGTGTCATTAGTGTTATGATAGCCAGTTTGGGAAACATTACTAGTGCGAAAAACTCGTCTTTAAAAATACCGGTTATCCAAGCGACTGCTTTCGGAATGCTATATGGAGCTATTATTATGACGGGTCTAGCGATTGCCTTAGGAAAGCCTTTAGAATTCGACCTGAGTGCTAGCTACTTGTTGTCAATGGCTTATTTGATAGTCTTTGGTTCAATCATTGCCTTCATAGCCTATTTGACCCTTATCAGTGAAATTGGGCCAAGTAAGGCAGCTTATAGTATTGTTTTGGTCCCGTTAGTAGCCGTAACAATATCCACCCTGTTAGAGGGTTTTGAATTTACATTTTTTACCGGCTTGGGCATGTTCTTCCTCATTTCAGGAAATTTCTTCGCACTTTACAAAAGAAAGTAAGCTTATTCAGGGAGCAAACGATAAAGTCCCTTGCCCTCAACACCCACATAGAGGTAGCCATCGGGTCCCATTTCAACATTTCTCACACGACCGATGCCTTCAGCAATTTTCTCCTCTTTGACTACTTTATCGTCTTCAATAACCAAACGCACTAGGTAAGAAAATTTCAAAGAGCCAACAATTAAATTACCATTCCAACCTTCATATTTTGAATTGGTAACGAAAGCCATGCCACATGGCGCAATTGAAGGCACCCAATAAGTAACCGGTTGCTCCATACCTTCTCTTGATGTCTCATCTGTGATTTTACTTCCGCTATAGTTAATACCATAAGTGATCACAGGCCAACCGTAGTTTTTTCCAGCACCAATAATGTTTACTTCATCTCCACCCTGCGGACCGTGCTCATGTGTCCATATGTCACCAGTGGCAGGATTTCTAGCCATACCTTGTGGGTTTCTGTGACCGTATGAATAAACAGCCTCTTTAGCGCCACTAACACCTATGAAGGGATTGTCAGAAGGAATTCTACCATCATCGTGTAGGCGATAGACTTTTCCACCATCCCTGGTAATATCTTGTGGGTTGTTATCTCTGTTGCCTCGGTCTCCTATTGAAAAATAGACGTAACCATCATTATCAAAAGCAATTCTACTTCCAAAATGCTGCCCCGCTCCTGTATTAGGAGAGCCTTTGTAAAGGACAGTATGATTTTCAAATGCTGTTCCATTCCATTGCGCACGAGACAATGCCGTCATAGCACCATTACCTTCGCCTTCGTTACTGGCAAAAGTAAAGTACACCCAGCGATTGCTATCAAATTCAGGATGTAATTCGATATCCAATAAACCGCCTTGACCTCTAGTTGTGCTTTCTGGTCCACCTTCAACATCGTTATCAATGATTGAACCGTTAGAAATTCTTACAATGGAGCCTGCTTTCTCTGTTACAAGAATATCTCCATTGGGCAGAAAGGTCATTCCCCAAGGATTATTCAAGTCACCCGTAACCAATTCAGGGGTTACTGTAGCTGTTTCATTGACGATAATATCGGTGGTACTATTTGCATCACAGGCCAAAAAGCCTAAAACACTAAGAAAAGAGAAAATCATTTGAAGTCGCATAGTAGTAATTTGTCTGTATAACGATTATTTATGGTAAGAAGGTTTTAATTTTTGATAAACTCAAAGTGACTAACAATCAATATCTTCACCCTCAGCCCATTTCTTAGCTGCTCTTTCAACAAATTTATGAAATGGTGTTTCAGAAATATTGACTGACTTTTTAAACCGAATGCAGCCCTTTCCTACATCTAAACCTTTAAGGAGTTCGCCACTAAGGTCTACTTTACTGGCATCACCAACATAAAAGCTCACATAACCCTTTTGAGCATTTAAGTGAAAGGCTGCACCTCTTTGATCAGAGTAACTCAACATTTTATAGTTAATACCTTCTTCCAAATCAGGAGCTACTTTTTGAATAATTGCTCTTAATTCAAGGAGCTTATCCTTTCTCCAGTCCATTTCGAGTTGTTCGAGATACTCATCGGGAGTCTTCGCATCGTAAAGCATATTTCAATATCGCTAAAAATCAATTAACTCACCATTTTAGTATATTGATCTTTATGAAAGCACTCACATCATTTTTACTATTCTCAATTTCAATATCAATGACCGCCCAAAACGACTTCAACATACCTGAATATGCCAATTTTGCCAAGTATGAGGCAGCTAATGCTGCTTTGGGTGAAGTCAAGGCGGGCGAAAAGAGAGTTGTCTTTATGGGCAACTCCATCACCGAAGCTTGGGTTAACTATAGCCCAGAGTTCTTTTCCAAAAACAACTACATTGGCCGTGGTATTAGTGGACAGGTTACACATCAAATGCTACTGAGATTTAGAAATGATGTTATCGCTCTTAATCCAGATGTGGTTGTCATACTGGCTGGCACAAATGATATTGCCCAGAATAATGGACCAATTAGTCTTGAGCAAATTGCCGATAACATTAAGAACATGGTGGAAATAGCCTTACAAAACGACATTAGCGTAATGCTTTGTTCTGTGCTTCCTGCAAAAGACTACCCATGGAAGCCTGGCTTAAACCCACTAGAAAAAATACCTGAGCTCAACAAAATGCTTGAGAGCTATGCTGACAGACAGCCTAAAGTTTCATTTATTGATTGGTATGAAGCAATGGTTGATAAAGAAGGCGGAATGAAAGTTCCGAGATATACAACTGCCGATGACTTGGTTCACCCAAATAAGGCCGGTTATGAAATGATGGAGGCTTTAATTCATCCACATATTATTACTGCTGTGATGTTATCTAAAAAGAGACGATAAACCCGATATTCTTTCAACCTATTGAAGTCGCCTCTCAAACTGCTTGTTGACAGCCGATGCCAGACTTTCCTTCAAGTTGTTTAGAGTAAAGCTCAATAGAACTAAGAATAGATTCTCTGAACTGCGTAAATTCTTATACCCTGCTGCTTACCACGGAGTAACTCTTCTGCCATGAGTTGAAAATTACAAATACTATTTGTCCCTAGGGCCAAATGAACATCTTCTGAAACAAGCAGTGTCTCTTGATATTCATTGCACTTCTCTTGAATTCGGGCTGCAATATTCATGGTATCTCCATGGTATGCAATCTCTCTCTTGATCTCACCTACCTCGGCTGTAGTCACCTCTCCAAAGTGCACTCCAGCTTTGAATGTTGGCTCAACACCATACTTATCTCTATAGAATTTAGAACGGCTCGCTAGCTTATCTTCGAAAGCCCAAAAGGCCTTCAAGCATTTCATATAATTCATTTCCTCTCTCACCCTCCAGTTCAAAACCACTTCATCGCCAACGTATTGGTAAACCTCCGCTCCTTGATCTTGTACTACATGTAAATCGTAAAAACAATCCTGTAAAAAGCGACTGTACTTGATATGGCCCAGTTCCTCCGCAATGCCGGTTGAATTACGCAGGTCTACAAACATAAACACCCTATTCTCTACTCTAGGCTCATAAAAATCGCCCTTTATAAACCTTAACAAGTTGCCTCTACCCAGCAGTAAATTAAGTTGCCTGATAGCCGCCAATACAAAGCTGACGAGTAAAGAGTAAAAAAAAGTCAGGACAGCAGATGGGTTTTGTATGAACTGCAAAAACGTTACCTCTTGGTTGAAACCAACAACATCTCTAAAGAATCTGTAAGCCAATGAAAAAATCACTGTCATAATGATAGCATCAGCTAATAAGCCATACAATCCAAACTTCCAGAGAGGAACTCTGCGATAGAGGTATCGCTCCAATTTAAACTGAGTAATCCCGAAAAGTATACCTGCCAGCGTGCCTATTACCAGCACTATTCTGATATTATGCAAAATGGTGGGTTCAGCCGGAGCATCGTTCAGGGTTACGCCTACGTTTCTCACTATTATCCAGAAGGTTAATGCGATCAACCATCCGATGATATAATCTCGAACAATGTTGAGTACATCTCGATTTTTCAACAAAAAATTTCTCAATAGTCTGTTTTAAACTTAATTCGTATCCTCTAACTCAAATGTAAATTCATGGAAGCCCATTACCAATTTAGTGATCATGAATTTGAGAAGCAGTTTGAACAATTAGCGTTCGAACCTAAACTCTTCACGCATGAAGCCCATTTGCGTTTAGCTTGGATTCACATCAACAAATACGGAATAGAGACGGCTATGGCGAATATTTGTAAACAAATAAAGGCATTTGCAACCTCTGTGGGAGAGCCTAGCAAGTTTAACTTGACTTTGACTACAGCCGCCATTAGAATTGTACATCACTTTATACTGAGGTCTAATACTACCCAGTTTTCCGAGCTATTAATAGAGGAACCAAGACTCAAATATGGCTTCACAGACTTAATCAAAATGCACTACAGTCTAGACGTTTTGCATCAGGCTAGCGCGAAGAAGTGCTATATGGAGCCAGACATTATTCCATTCGACTAGCATTTCTTACAGTCTTTAGAGCAACCCTCCTCCAGCAATAAATGTCCACAGTACTCTGTAAATAGATCCTTCAGCATCTTTCGGCCTCTTTGTATCCTAGACTTTAATCCAGAATCGCTGAGTCCATAGTCAATCGCCAACTGCTTCTGAGGTATCCCATGTAGTTCATAAGCTGCTAACGGTTCAGCATACTTTTTGGGCAGCTTTTCAATGAGCGATGGCACGCACAACTCAAGTTCTTCATACAGTTTGTTAGAAGGTTCTTCCGGTAAGTTTACATCTATTGCTTTGCTCGAAGCCTTTTTTTGTTCTCTGAAATAGTCAGTAATGGTATTGCGTGCCACCGTTATCAACCAAGCCTCAATATTTCTGACACCTTCTACTTTTTCGCAGTTATCGTAGATCTTCATCATGACACGGCTTAGCAACTCTTCGCTTTCCAAAGGATCATTGACTCGGCTTTTAATAAACCGAGCCAACACCTGTCTATACTCTTGAAAAACTGGAGCAACTACTTGACAACTAGAGTTCATGTACTACAACATTTATCATCACAACAGGCGGCATCTTCCGCTTTATTCTCTGTTGACTCCCCATATGTACGAAATATTTCCCATTCCACTCCTTGAGGATCTTTTATCCAAGACTTATGTGATTGAGCATAACAACAAACTGTATCCCCTTCTGGTCGAACTAATCCTTCAGCTTTCTCAATGGACGCATAGAGGCTTGACAGCTCTTCTTCCGTTTCTGCCTGAATCCCTAGGTGTTCTATTCCCAGGTCGGCAGTCGAAAGGGAGATCGAAAAATTGACTCTGGGATCGTCCAGCATCCATTTTGCATAATCAGGTTTCTGGACAGACGGCTGAGCACTAAAAAGGGCATTATAAAAGTCAACAGACCCATCAATACTATCGACCCTTAAGTTTACGTGTAATCTTTTCATGTCTTTTCTTTTAATTCATCCTGTAGACGAGCACATCAGAAAAAGACGCAAAATATTCTAAAATACTATCTATTCGATTCTCAAGGTCTCCACAGGATTAGATCTAGCGACTCTAAAGGATTGGATGCTGACGGTAAGTAAGGCAATCAACCAAGAGCCGATACCCACAATAACAAAGACAAAGGCACCTATGCTAATCTTATAAGTATAACCATCTAACCATCCGTCCATCATGAAGTAGGTAACTGGTGTGGCTATTAGAAAGGCGATAAAGACTAACAGTGTGAACTTTTTAGACAAAATGACCACTACTTGACTCACTGAAGCACCCAATACTTTTCGAATACCCATTTCCTTCAATCTCTGTCTCACAGTGAATGAAGCCAAGCCAAACAGACCTAGTGAAGCGATGATGATCGCTAAGCCGGAAAGAATGCTAATTACCTTCGTCAGTTGTTTCTCGGATTGATACATAGCATCAATGTGATCATCCAAAAACTGATACTCAAATGGGCGCTGTGGAAATAGACCAGTCCATACCGTTTCAATTTCACCTAAGGCCGTTTGTAGTTCACCCGCCTTCACTTTAACGTTTATTTCACTCCACCAATTATCGGTTTGTTGGCTCATGAAAAGAGGCTCAACCTTAAGATTTAACTTGTTATAGTTGAAGTCTTTCACAATCCCCACCACGGTACCGAGGGTGTCGTTTCCACCGAAATTAAAAGGCATACCAATAACATCAGCACCGCTTGCACTCAATTCCTGAGCAAGCGTTTCATTAACAACAAAGCTTCTACCGCGCGTGTCAGCTGCATATTCATCGCTCAAGGCTCTACCCTCTAAGATTTCCATCTTATAGTAATCGAAGAAGTTATGATTTACCACCACGAATGAGCTGGATCCGTTGATTAAGGCTGTATCAGCACGGTAAGTTGTACTCGTTTGATGTAGGTTATTTCCCAAACGCTGGCTGGTAGCCGTTACATCCTTAACATTCGGTTGGTTTTTCAATTCTGTACTCAGCAGATCAAATCTTTCATTTGTATCCTCATACATATTGATAATCACTGTGAGCTCTTTGTCAAAACCCAAGTCTAAGTTTTGCATAAAATTCAATTGACGCGTGGCTACTGACGTACCAATAATTATTGTGATAGCAACTGCATATTGAAACACTACTAAAGCATTTCTGAAAACAGATTTCCCACCTGTTGACCCATTGCCTTTCAGCGCTAGTACCGGGTTATATTTAGACATTACCAGCGCAGGGTAAACACCTGATAACAGGCCGATTAAAACAGTTATAGCTAAAATGACTATCAGATTCAACGGCTCAAAGAATAGGGACAATGACAGGGGTCTATCTATGATTTGCGAAAGAGAACCAACAGACACAAAGCATAGGACCATGGCAAGTACCAAGGCAAAAAGTGTTAGTAAAACTGACTCAACCATAAATTGACTGGTAATCTGAGCTTTGAATGCGCCAACAGATTTCCTTACACCCACCTCTCTAGAACGTGTAGCCGCCCTAGCTGTGGATAGATTCATAAAGTTTATACTCGCGATCAACAAAACGAAGAAGGCCAGTATAAGGAAGATATTAACCGAGCTTCTATCGAATTTCTTGTAGTTGTTGTAGTCATGCGTAATGTCCATGGAGCCTAAGTGAACATCGCTTAGAGGTTGAAGAAAAAGTTCGTAAATATCTAAGATGTCATCGCCCATGAACTTCACGAGAAAATCGTCAAACTTATCCTCTAAGGCTGCAACATCTACATTGTCGGCTAATTCTAAATAAGTGTTGAGGTAATTGGAACCCCAGCCATTCTGCCGCTGCTCACTATCCCATGCTTGGGTACTTACCAGTGCATCAAACTGTAAGTGCGAATTTTGAGGGACATCTTCCATTACGGCTGTCACCTTCATATTAATGTCATCGTTAGGAAGCTTAAGTAGCTCTCCAATTGGATCGTTATTA
The DNA here is from genome assembly GCA_965284605.1 of Cyclobacteriaceae bacterium. GTDB lineage: Bacteria > Bacteroidota > Bacteroidia > Cytophagales > Cyclobacteriaceae > Roseivirga. The sequence goes on along the minus strand of OZ260101.1, from coordinate 3,921,527 downwards.
CCGAAAATACGTTTTGCCGTACTTTCACTTATGATCACATCAAACATGTCTTGAAACGTCTCATCAATGCTTCCGCGTACAAGCTTAAAGTCGAACATATCTAAGAAAGAAGTGTCGACCCGTGCTACTTCTCCGATATAATATTGCTTATCATTAGACTCTACGAGGGTACGACCCATTGTCCAATACCTAGTGAAATCTACTATTTCGGGATAGTCCCTAACTAAGTTTGGCCCCATGGGATACATAGACAATGCTACTTTTTGAGGCGAAACGGCACCAAAGGTTTGAACCTCATCAAGCCTATAGATATTGGCTTTCCTTTCATGAATACCATCAAAACTGAGCTCGTTATTAACAAAGAGTAAAATGAGCAAGCAGGCAGACATCCCCAAGGCTAAGCCGAAAAGGTTAATAAAGGAATACCCCTTGTATTTCAAGAGGTTACGAAATGCGATTTTAAAATAGTTTTTGTACATGACCAGTGGGTTATAAAATTTGAGTTTTCTTCTTAAATGAGCGTTTCTGACTGATTGCAGCACATTTGATAAGTATTTCCTTCTCGCTTTACGCGGGCTATGTGCAGTAACGTTGTCATAAAATAGTTCTGTCAAATCTCCATCTATATCATCATATAACTCAGCTGAAATGACCCATTTCAGTAGCTTACGAGGATATTTTGGTGGATGGATTTGACTCATGATGTTGTCGATATTTGAGGTAATACATTCCAAAATGATTCACGAGCTTGCTTAGATTCACGGAGCATATTGAACCCATAATTGGTAACCTTGAAGAGTCGCTTGTTCTTCCCACCACGCTTTGCTTCGGCTCCTCCTTTTGAGGATTCCACCAGACCTTTATCTTCCATACGATACAAGGCTGTGTGAATAGCAGAAATATTCGCCTTTCGACTAACCCTTTCAACTAGTTCAGATTGCACGGATACCGCATAGGCGTTATCTTCCAAAGAGGCCACTGCGAGCAAGACTAATTCTTCAAACTCTCCAAGATGTATTCCTTTCATACTTCAAAGAAAGCCATATTCATAACAATTGTAAACATTATAGAGCTTATTTTCATGATATTTGTAAACAATATACCTGTGATAGAGAAAATGGTTACAAGATGAATAGCGATAAATTGATGTTATTTTTATTAGCACAAATATAAACTCAATGCTCTACCAGCGTTTTCGGCCTTCACCCCATTTAGTTGAATACATAAAGGAATTCTGGATAATTGATAGTGGAACTGAAATTGCAAAGTCAAAACAGAAAATTATACCTGATGGGTATCCTGAACTCATTTTCCACTACAAAGACCCTTACAGCATTAATATTTCGGGGAATTGGCAAATGCAAACCCATAGTTTAGTGGCTGGTCAAATTCGTAATCATTTCTTCCTTGAAAATACCGGTCAATCTGGGATGATTGGCGTTAAAATGATGCCCACTTCCATGACTAAGCTCTTCGGAATATCAATGAATCAACTGACTGATTCTGTTGTAGACATACATTCATTAGCGTCAGTTCAATCAAAGCTGGCTACCCTACCGAAACCAAGCCTTCAAAACAAAGAGGCATTTATTCAATCCTTTGAGCAGAGATTACAAGACATAGTGAAAGCTGATGAGCATACACGATTGGAGTTAGATCTTGCACTTGCCGAAATATTTAAGTCACATGGCATACTATCAATCAGTAAACTGTGTAAGAAAATGGATATTAGTGAACGTCAGCTTGAACGTCAATTCTCAAAGTATGTAGGTCTGAGCCCTAAGTTCTATGCTCGTATCATTCGATTCAGCTATATTTTCGAATTAATGCAAAACAGCGATAACACATGGAGTGATCTCGTTTATCAATCGGGGTTCTATGATCAGTCTCATTTTATCAAAAACTTCAAAGAATTCACTGGAGAAGACCCTACATCATATGGATTTGACGAGAGAAACATGGCCAATTTTCACCTTAAAAAATAAGGCTGTCGGTTTTTTACAATACAATGAATGCTCGAGTGAATAATTTGCTTCAAAAAACTATGAAACGAGTACTCCTAGGCCTTTTATTACTTTCAACCTTTCAGTTATGCGCCATAGCACAATCAAACATAGAGGCGCCTACCAAGAAAGATTTCAAGCAACTCAAATGGATATCGGGTCAATGGAGCCGAACGAACGTGCGTGAAGGCCAAACCGCCAATGAAACATGGACCAAAGTGTCTGAATACCTTTATGAAGGTATTGGGGTAAGTATGAAAGGAAGCGATACAACCTTTGTCGAAAAATTGAGAATAGAGCTGAAGGATAATGCCATATTTTACGTGGCAGATGTGAGAGAAAACGCTTCGCCAACCTATTTCAAAATCACACAACTCTCGGAAACCGGATTTACCAGTGAAAATCCTGAGCACGATTTCCCTAAAGTGATAGATTATCAGCTTAAGCATAAAACGCTCACAGTCATTATTTCAGATGGTGATCAAAAAAAGATGGGTTTCATTTTTGAGAAAAAGTAAAGGATCTCATTCGTCAATCCACCCATTATCCATCACTAAATAGGTATCTTTGTGAGATGTCTGGTGAAGTCAAGGTCGTATCATTTATTTCTCTAACCCTGCTGATTCTTGTAGTGGTTAATGTCGTCAAAACTCAATCCGCTCAACATAAGTCACCCATAACTGCCTTAAAGGCTGAAGTTCGGGTGGTAAAAACGCCTACCGACATTGAGCCCATTAGTTCGGGGCTAGTTAAGCCCATTCTCTACAGCAAAGTGAATGGCTTACCTCCTCTTCCACCCTTTGAAGACAAATCAAGATTTGTTGACATTATCCTCCCTGCGATACTTGTGGCTAAATATAGAATTGAAGCAGATAGGTTACGTTTAAATGACCTCTCGGAAGTCCTTAAATGGTCTGCTGAGGACAGCGTATTTCTAAAAAAAATAAGTACAGCGTACCGCACGGATAATCTAGCCTTACTCAATCGAAGAATGACAACGCACCCTAATAGTATTGTTTTGGCGCAAGCTGCGGTGGAATCTGGCTGGGGTAAATCAAGATTTTTTAGAGAAGCCAATAACCTTTTCGGTATATGGTCCTATAATACTAATGAGCCTAGAATAAGAGCAAGTTCTGGCAGAGTCGATTACCAAGTATACCTTCGTAAATATGACAACCTATCTGAGTCTATCATTGACTATTTTCAAACAATTGGTAGGGCTAAACCTTACGAAGCTTTTCGCAAAAAGCGAATGAAAACGAGCGATATTGATGAGCTACTACCATTGCTGAGTCAATATTCTGAACGGAAACAAGAATATATAGTACAACTAAGGTCAATGATCAAATTCAATGAGTTTGAACAATATGATGTCTACACATTAGACCCTAGCTATTTTGTTTCGAAATAAGTACGAGAATGAGATCTTTAGTGTTGCTCTTGCTCCTTGTTGGTTTCAATTGCTTTGCACAGCAGCAAGCGAATTTCTCAGCATTTGTTTACCATCGCTTTGGAGATGATCGATATCCTTCTACTAATATTAGTGTCGAAAAATTTGAAGAACAGCTCAAGTTCCTGAAAGACAACGATTTTAAAGTAATATCATTAAGTCAAGCCTTTGAGGCCCTCACTAATAAAAAGTTGAATGGGAAAGTTGCAGTCATCACCATAGATGATGCCTATAAGAGCTTCTACACTAATGGCTGGCCATTGCTCAAAAAATATGGATTTTCGGCAACCATCTACGTGAATACGGAAACCATAGGTGCAGGTGATTTTATGGACTGGAAACAGATAAAGAAAATCAAAGAAGCCGGAATTGAGATTGGCAACCACTCACATGCACACCCCTATTTTCTGAATGACTATAATAAACAGGACTTTATTGATGACCTCAACTTAAGTCAGAAGGAATTTGAAGAACACCTGAAAGAGCTACCTACGAGCTATGCATATCCTTACGGTGAATGGAATAGCAGTATGAATGACGTTTTAAAGGCAAATGGCTATTCAAGTGCTGTCGCGCAAAATTCAGGAGTTGTTTACACTGGATCACCTCCATTTAGCCTTCCTAGATTCCCCATGTCCAATGATTATGCAGACATGGAGACCTTCATGGAGAAACTATCTGTAAATGCATTAGAGGTCACCGATGTAAAGACCTATCAGCAAGGAAGTATGGGTACTTTGACAACACCGACTATTGTCATCAGTTTTTACGAGAAGGATCTTGACCTTAAATATCTACAGGTATTTATACAAGGATCAGAGGTCCATAAGTCCATAACTGTCGGCAAAGACGGATTGGTTACGCTTACTATCTCCCCAAAATCAGCACTTCAGAAAAGAAGAACACTATTTACAATTACGATTCCTGATAGACAGGGTCAGTGGGCTTGGTATAGTTATTCGTGGGTGATTCCAACAAAAGAATAATGAAGCGTCATAAATCATTAATTCCACTGTCTCAGTTTCATCGCTCTTGTCTCTTTTTGGCACTAGTCGCTAAAGAAAACGCCCCAAGCGTTAAAGGTTATCCGACTGATATTGAAGGAAAGATAGCATATGCAATAAGCTTCTATCACGGACCGCTTCAAAAGCATTTTGACCAGGAAGCAGTGCTTTGGAAGTATGTCAGCCATAAATCTGAACGACTTGATCAAGTGCTCACCGATTTGGCACATGAGAGAAAGATACTCAATGACCTGTTTAATGAACTCTCAGAGAATAAAGTCGAAACGATCTTGAATCAAATTGGGATACTCCTCGAAAAACATGTTAGAAAAGAAGAAAGAGTTCTCTTTCAGCAAATTCAAAACGATTTGACTGAAGAAGAACTCTCTGAGGTTGAAGCACTACTGGCTTAATTATTCAACCCTCAATGCTTTGATCGGGTTAGACCTAGAGGCTCGAATGGCATGGTAGCCGATAACAATCAACATGATTAAAAAAGATAGAGTACCACTCACCAGGAATACCATAAACCCAACTTCAATACGATAGGCAAAATCACTGAGCCATTGATTCATTATGTACCAAGTCAAGGGAATAGAAATTAGAAAGGCTAGAATCAATTGCTGACTGAACTGCCTTAAAAGCATACTGAGAATTGTGAAAGTTGGAGCTCCTAAAACCTTCCTGATACCAATTTCCTTCACTTTATTATTGACGACCATTATGGTAAGACCGAGTAGCCCAAAGGAAGCAATTAGAATACTAATGATAGTCGCTATACCTGCTATCTGATTCATGCGAGACTCATTTTCATATAATAATCTGAGCCTTTCATCTATAAAACCGAAGTTAAGTTCTTCATTGGGGAATGTTTCGGCCCAAGCTTCATCTAATAGGCGCTGCACGTCTAAAAGGCGCTGACCTGTATACTTGAAAAACACCTTGGGTATTGGGTTTGAATTAACACTAAAATCGCTTACTCCTTGTGTGATTGGACTTGCGTTTTGTGTAATAATAAGTGGACTCACTTTAGTGTGTAACGATTCAAAATTAAAGTCTTTCACTACTCCTATGATACGATGAGCACCGAACGAATCGCCTGGCAATTGTTTTCCCAAGGGGCTAACACCATTAAAAAAATATTCAGCTGCGGCTTCATTAATAATTATCGACTCCGTTTTGTCAATTTCAAGTTCTGGGTCAAAGTCACGCCCTTCCGTAAGCTCTATCCCGAAACTTGAATTGTAATAGGCATCCGTTATGAGTAGAGAAAACTGCCTAAACTGACCTTCCTTATCGCTAAAACCTAGGCTAGTCCAGCCAGTAGTACCGAACATGTGATTGGCCGCACCTATACTCTTTACCTCAGGATAAGTTTCTAACTCTGATTTAAGAATTTCGGCATTTTCAAAACCACTGCTAATACTATTGAAAAGACCCGAAACACCTGGTTTAGCATATAATTCAACATAAATCATGGCTTCTTTGTCATAACCTAAGTCTGTATTTTGTAGAAAATTCAACTGGTTTCTCATGACGAGAGAACCTGAAATCAGAAAAATGGTAAGCAGAAGTTGAAAGACCATGAGACTCTTTCTGAAGAAACCCGCGCTCTTACCACCTTGAGCTCCGCGTAGAACATTAATCAATTTTAGATTAGACAAAACGAATGCGGGATACAAACCAGTCAATACCCCTACAGTCAACACAACACCAAAAAATAGCAATACACTATTATAACCTATCGGCAGCACAATCTGAGTACCCGCAAGTTGGTTAAATGTGGGTAATAACATGTAGGCCAAACCAAATCCAGCGAGTGCTGCAAAAGCCGTAATTAACATACTCTCTGACAGGTATTGCCAAATCAATCCTTTCTTTTGTGCCCCTACAACTTTACGAATACCCACCTCTTTGGCTCTTCTAATTGACTGGCCAGTTGATAATGTTGTGTAATTCATACAAGCCATAATCAATACTAACAAACCAATCGTAGCAAGCACATAGACATAGCTGGGATTACCCACAGGCATGGTCGCTACTGGAAACTCAGGATTCAAATGAATATCCGCCAATGACTGTAGCCCAAGGGTATATTCGCCTTCCTCAACTTCATCTCCCAAAACCGTCCTTACCATAGCAGGTAGTTTCGCCTCTACAGCTTTGATATCACTGTTCTCTTTCAGCAGCACAAAAGTCTCTGGGGCAATGTTAAACCATGCTTGTAGTGCTCTTGGGTCATAAAACCGCGTTAAATCTTCATTGGAAATAATCATATCTACCTGAAAGCCCGTATTCATGGGCATATTATCCATTATTGCAGATACTCGATATGACACTTGCTCATCTCCAATTTGAAGCATTAACTCCTCGCCTACTGCCTCATCTGATCCAAAGTACTTAGTAGCGTAGCGTTCAGATAGGACTATATCTTGTCGACCAAGCGGCATGGCACTATTACCTCTACTCAGGTTAAAACTGAAGACATCAAAGAAGTTTGGAGAAACAAAAGCTAATCGTTCATTGATCCTATTCTCACCTTCTCCCACTAAAAAGCGGTTATAATCTACTCTAACAGTAGCTTCCACTTCAGGAATGTTGGTCTCTAAGGCCTCAGCCAAAGGAAGTGGTGAAGATGTATAGAAGAACTCTTGCCCCTCACCATAGTCTTCCTTGGTCCAAGTTCTGTAAATGCGCTCCCCATTTTCATGGAATTTATCAAAGCTTAATTCTTGTTTCACATATATGGAAATCAGAATAAAACATGCCATGCCTACAGCAATACTCCCTATGTTTAGCACAGTATTGGTTTTCTGTTTCCAAAGTACTCTTGCTGCTACCTTAAAATTGTTTCTTGTCATTGTAATGATGTTTGAGTTTAACCTTTTTGACTTTTTAATATTTGACCACTTTAAAAATCTTAATACATCCCAAACGAACTTGATGCGCGCTGCCGATTTCTTCTCCTTAGTGATACGCGCCTCAAAGAGTTCATGCACGTCTCCTTGAATCTCTTCTAGGAACTCTTCCTTACAAAAGAATTCTAGAAACTTATCTGCCCATTTGGGTGGCGATATGTGAGGCTGCTTTTTCAATTTTGACCAAATGAAATATTCGGAATCCTGCTATAAAGCTTCATCCTGAGCGACTGTGCATCGTCTAGGGCCTTCTTTCCAAAAGCAGTAAGTTCGAAATAGCGCTTGCGCCTACCTCCTCTTTCATTGGTAGCCCCACCCATTTCACTTTTCACAAATCCTTTTTCGTCTAACCTTCTCAAGGCAGAGTGTATGGCGCTAATGTTCACTGTCCTTCCAACTTCATTTTTGATCTCATCCATTACGGCCACACCGTAAGCTTCAGGATACAATGCCCCTACCGTTAGGAGTACCAACTCTTCAAATTCACCTAAGTATGTTCCTTTCATGTTTGCGTAATTATTAGTTACACAAATATAAAAGAAATATATCTTTCACTTATGTACAACTAATTAACATTTATTTCGAAGTGAATTGTGGATTGAATGAATTGAAATGCAAAAAGGCGCACGAGGCGCCTTTGAAAAGTCTTATTGTTAGGAGTTTTATTCGCTCCTTAATGAATCTACCGGATTAGAATTTGCTGCTTTTAGGGAACGATAGCTTACCGTCACTAGCGCTATTAGTATGGCCATCAGTCCTGCGACAAGGAAAACCCCCACGCCAATATTCGTTCTATATTCAAACTGACTTAGCCAATCTCTTAAAATGTAAAAGGCAATCGGACTAGCAATTAAAAAGGCAATCATTACCTGCTTAGCAAATGACAGGGAAAGCAGGTAAAATAGATTCCATTGGCTAGCACCTAATACCTTTCTAATTCCCATTTCCTTCACCCGTTTTTGAACAGTGAATGACGCCAAGCCAAAAAGACCTAAGCAAGCAACAAATATAGATAGACCCGCTCCTGCCTTAAAAATCGAATTTGCCTGCTCTTCTTTTTCATAAAACACATCAAGTTGGCTGTCTAGAAAGTGATACTCCATTGCCGTACTCTGATCAAATTGCTCATGTATCTTCTTTGCCTTGGCCACAATCTCAGACGGATTACCATTAAACTTCAAAGTGAAATAGTCGATTGAGGCTGAAGGATTATTCCATGAACCAATAATGATGGGCTCAATCTTGGCATGTAATGATTTAAAATTAAAGTCTTCAATAACACCAATTACTTGCACCGAAAGCCTTCTTCCACGCCCTAGTAGCTGAACAGTTCTACCGATTGGATTCTCCAAACCGAGCGCATCAATTGCCGTTTGGTTCACCAACACTTTGAGCGAATCAGACTGGGCGTTCCCTGAAAAATAATCTCCTTCTGCGATGCGGAAATCAAAGGTTTCAACCATTCCCTCATCAAAACCCATGAAGTAACTATTCACGGAATCCCTCACATTACCCTCTGCATCGGTTAAGTATACACCCACCTCGTTAATCCCTTTCCATTCCCCCGGAACTCTAGATGATACGCCAACACTTTCTACACCTGTAATCTTTGCATACTCGGTGCGAATGGCTTTAAAATTCCGCCTAACGCCAGAGTTATTGATATCAATTACGATCAAATTCGACTGATCAAACCCGAGATCTTTATTACCGATAAATGACATCTGATTTTGAACCACCAATGTGGTAATAATCAACACAATGGACATCACAAACTGAAAAACAACAAGTGTTTTTCTTATAGAAAATGAACCGGAAGATAGCTTCTCACCTTTTAACACCTCAACTGGTTTGAAATGCGTCATGAAAAAAGATGGATAAATACCTGATAGGATACCTACCGAAACTGCGATGATCAGGAACATCGGCAGATAATCCATGAGGGTACTCAGGCTAAAATCATATGCCTTACCTGTCAATTGATTAAAAAACGGCATAGAGATGTCTGTCAATCCAATTGAAATCAACAATGCAAAGACTGTGATCAGGATTGATTCGATCAGAAACTGACTGACCAATTGACCTTTAACCGCACCTACAACTTTTCTAATACCAACTTCCTTAGCCCTGAATACAGCTTTAGAAGTAGCTAAATTCATATAATTGACAGCAGCGATCAGCAGTAGAAATAAAGCGATAGAACTAAAGATGATGATGTAACTTCTGTCGCCTAATTCGGATTCAAAACCGTTGGCGATTTCTTCCGATTCGAAGTGAATATCAGTGAGTTTCTGTAAATCAAAATCAATCACTTCTGCGATATTAGCAGGTACATTTTTCTCAAATACTTCGTTAATCCTCTTTGTCACGAATTCTTGATCTGTCTTTGGTGCTAAGACATAGTAAACAGAAGCTTGAAAATGCATCCAATCTGATTGCATCTGTGTGAAGCGATCATTTCCACTCATTGGAGTTGCAAGAATATCTAACTTTAAGTGCGAATTACCCGGCATGTTTTTGATCACGCCAGTGACTTTGTACTCACCTCCAAATGAATGTTCAAGCGGTTTCCCCACAACATCAGTTTTGCCGAAAAATTTCATAGCCTGTCTTTCTGACAATACTATTGAGTTCGGTCCTTCAAGTGCATTGGCCCTGTTGCCGTAAATGAATTCAAAATCAAAAACTTCAAAAAAATATTTATCAACAAGCGCATAACTACGTTCAGAGAAGCGATTTCCGTCAATGACAAAGTCCATATGTCCTCCTGTAACTTGCAAGACGGTAGCGCTTTCCACTTCCGGCAATTCCTCAACCACCGTTTTAGCTAAAATTGGTTGATTAGCTGAATAGACTCTGTCTCCATCTACATCATGCTCAGTCAGAATACCTCTATACATATCCTTTGACCTTGAATGAAATTGATCATATGTGGCCTCATCCTTCACATAGGTCAATAATAAGGTCGCCCCAGTAATTCCAATGGCCAAGCCTATGATGTTGATCATAGCATAACCACTGTTTCTTCTCAGCGACCTAAAAGCAATCTTGATATAGTTCTTCAGCATAGTGTTGCAGTTTTGAGTGTTATTCGTTTCTTAAAATTTTGACTGGATCTGTGCTTGAGGCGCGTCTCGTCAAACCACTGACGATAAAAGAGATCACCAAAAAAGTAATCAGGCTTGCAAGCACAATAGGTATTGCAGTGAAATCAATCCGGTAGGCAAATCGGTCTAACCAATTATTCCCTAAGTAATAAATGAGTGGAGTGGCTATAATTATGGCCAAAACCAACATCACTAAAAAGTCTTTGTAGATAAGTTTAAAAATATGCAGCGCATTGGCCCCTAATACTTTCCGGATGCCTATCTCTTTCATCTTTTGCTCAATAGTAAATACCGTCATCGCAAATAACCCTAAAATAGTCAGTATGACACTAATGGTAGAAAAGAGTGTAATTGCCTTGAGCATTCGTCTTTCTTCATTGTAGAAACGAGCAAAATGCTCATCTACAAACTTATACTCAAAAGGGGCTTCGGGTTCAAATTCACTCCATTTGGAGCTTATAAAACCCAATGTAGTTTCAATATTCTCCGGAGAGATTCTAACTGACATTTGCCAGAAATTAGTTTTGGTAATTCTTAAAAAAGTGGGGTTAATTTCTTGATCTAATCCTTGAAAGTGGAAGTCCTCTAACACACCGATGATTTTATAGGGTGTACCATCAGGAGCGTAAAGGGCAATACTTGAACCCAGAGGATCTTTGATATTGAGTGCTGAAATAAGTTTCTCATTCACCACAATCGCATTCGAATCCGCTGCTGACTTCAAATCAAACCCTCTTCCCAAGGCAACTTTCAGTTCATAAGTATCAATGAATGAATGATCAATATCGAAAACCGTAGCAGCAGTTTGTTGTTCTGGGGAGTTTCTCACGTAAACCGAACCAGAGATATTAGTGTATCCCCTCCCTAAAAAGTCTGTCCCAACCGTAGTTGATTTAACACCAAAATACTGATCCACTTCCTTGCGAAAGGATTCAGTTCTTTTTTGGATATTCTTTTCTGTTACAGCAAAGGTGATCACTTGGTCTTTGTTAAAACCAAGTTCTTTCTTAGTCATAAAGTTTGTCTGCTGATTAATTAAATAGGCAATTGACAATAGACAAATAGAGACGCCAAACTGCACCAGCATTAAAGCGCTGCGCATCCTTCTATGCCCTGGTGATGACGCATTTTTTGATTTTAATACGCTAGAGGGCTTAAAGGATGAAAGCACAAAAGCTGGGTAGGCACCCGATAACAAGGCGGTACAGAGATAGATAATTACCAAAGAACTCACTAGCCCATTATTTAGCAATGATTGTATCGTGAAACTCTTATCGGTAAGGTTATTAAAGGTCGGTAAAGCCAGGTCTATCAATAACATTGCAAAGCAGGCGGCTACAAACGTGATAAAAAGCGATTCAGCCATAAATTGCCTCATTAAGCCACTGCGATTAGCACCAAAAACTTTCTTTACACCCACTTCTAATGATCGCTTTCCAGCCTTTGCTGTTTGTAAGTTTATGTAGTTAATACATGCGATTAGAAGAATGATCAAGGCGACATAAAATAGGGTATTGATGGTTTGTAGATTTCCTACTTCGAAACTAGAAAAGCTGACATCATTTGAACCCAAGTAGATATCGGCAAGTGGTTGAAAAATATTGATGTAATCTGCGTTAGGGTCTTTCTCCGCCAGCTTTAAATTCATCTCATCAGCCACATCGTCAATATTAGACCCTACATTTAATTTGACATAATTAAACATTGACCCGAAAAAGGCATCGGCCACCTTTACCCCATCAGAATTTGACATATCCCAATTGATGACGGCCTCAAATTGAAGATGAGAGTTCTCGACTTTTTTCGTTACTCCGGTAACAATCAAGTCTTTTTGATAGGTCATGTAGAAAGTAGCATCAACCGTAATCGTCTCTCCTAGCACATCAGTTCGACCAAAAAGCCGCTCTGCTAATTCTTCAGTAATGACGATAGATGAAGGATCAGACAACAAGGTTGCGGGGTTTCCCGCTAGAATAGGCTGATTAAAGAAGTCAAAGAAGTTTTCAGTGGCAAACAGAAATCTAACGTCCGTCTGCTTCTTCAATTCCCCTTGAGGGTACATGTTATAGTTAAAGTCACGGAGCTTTATGTTTTCTTCAACTTGTGGGTAATTCTCCTTTAAATCATTGTAATCATCATCTTCTGAAAGTGCTATGGTTCGCCCATTTGATCCCGTCTCCTTATTCAAAAGCCGGTAAACTCTTTCACGATCTTTTGTATTTGAGTCATAGGATCGCTCAAAGTTGACATACATCAATAGCAAAAGGCTACAAGCTATACCTATGGTCAGACCAGTAAGGTTTATCACAGAAGTGACTTTATTCTTCCAGAGGTTTCTAAATATCAGTTTGAAATGAGTCTTTAACATCAGCCTAAGTTTATTCTGATCTCAGTGTTTTAGCGGGGTTAGTAAAGCTAGCTTGAACAGCAAGTGAACTTACGGTTGTCATAACGATTGCGAGTACAATCAATAGAGATACAACGAAGCTAAACCAACCGACCTCAGTATGGTATGCAAATGTGTCGAGCCATTGATTTATCAGATAATAAACCACCGGAACGGCCAGTAAAGCGGCAACAGTAACGATGGTCACAAACCGACTATTGATGAGCCAAACCAACTGACTGGATCGGGCTCCAAGAACTTTCCGAACGCCCAGTTCTTTTGTTCTTCTTTCAATGGTAAAGGAAGTCATGCCATATAGGCCTAGACAAGCAATGAAAATACAAATGATCGAAAATGTCTGAATTGCCTTATATAAGCGATTTTCATCACCGTAATAGTCCTTCAGCTGATCTTCCAAAAACATATACTCAAAAGGATAATTAGGTTCTATGGTTTGCCAAGCGGCTCGCACAAACGCTAATGCCTCTTGCTTATTCTTTGAGTCAATTTTAATGGAGAAGAACCAATTAGATCCTCTAGAAACCTGAAAAATGGAAGGACTCACTGTAGACTTAAGAGACATAAAGTTGAAGTCCTTAACCACTCCTATAATGGGCCTAGCAGGGGTAGATTCTTGCCATAAGTGCACTTTTTTGCCTACAATATTTTGTTCTCCTAATGCCTTTAAATAGGCTTCATTCACGATTATGGCTCCACTATCAGTGGATAGCTTAGTATTGAAATTTCTTCCATCTACAAACTCAATATCATGAAGGTCTATGAAGTCCATACCTACGGTAAAAAAAGTAGCGACAGGTGCTTCATTAGGATTTGTACCTTCAAGAATAACCCTCCCCGAATTATTGGTTGTTTCAAAACCCAGTACATCCATTCCTACAGTTACTTGCTTGACTAATGGACTATTAAGCAATTCGTTTTCAAAAGCCTTCAGTTGGTTAGATATCTTGGGCGAACCGTTGGGAACAATCAAAATATCCTCCTTACTAAAGCCGAGGTCTTTGTCTTGTATATAATTAGACTGTTTAATAATCAACAGCACTCCACTGATCAGTGCCATAGTAAAAAACAACTGAATACCTACAAGCAGTGACCTTAATCCATTACCTCTAAATACCCCTAGACCAGCATTAGCCTTTAGTGAGTCTGATGGCTTAAACTTGCTCAACACAAATGCTGGGTAAATACCAGATAGCAGGGTAACTGTAATCAATATGAGAACGAGTCCTAATCGATAGCTAGGGTTGGTTAAAAGTGAAAACCTAAACTCAGTCTGCATTAAATTTTCAAATGCAGGCATGGCTAAATCTGTCAGTAAAACCGAAAAAAGTACAGACACAAACGTAATGAGCAATGCTTCGCCCAAGAATTGGTAGATCAGCTGAAACTTAAATGCACCAAAGACTTTTCTTACACCAATTTCTTTAGCGCGACTCATGGATTTGGCCGTGGCTGCATTGATGTAATTCATACAAGCAATCAATAAGATGAATAAACCTATCGTACCTAAAAGCCATATAGTGTCTTTGTTTCCATGCTTAAAACCTTCATCAAATGTTAAATTATTAGAACCAAAATAAATGTCGTAGATAGACTGAAAAGTATAAGCTTCTCTTTCCAAAGAGGCCAGTTCTTCTTGGTCGTCTTTTAGTTTTTCTTGAAAATAAGCTTTGAGCCGAACAGATATATCTTCTGGGTTAGTGCCTTTTTCAAACTTATAGTACCCATAGACAGAATTGGCAAACCCCTCCCTTAAAATGATATAGCCCTCTTTCTTGTCTTTGAGATCGAAATTGAGAATGACATCAAAATCCATGTGTGAATTCTTAATGTCTTTGTAGACCCCAGTAATTACCAAATCGAAAGTCATGTTCCCTGATACTTGGAAGGTCTCCCCAATTGGGTTCTCATCACCGAAAAGAGTTTTCGCAAAAGATGCTGAGATAACCACATTATTGGGTTCATCTAGGGCTGTGGATTTATCTCCTCTTAAAAAGTCAACATCCACATATTCAAAGAAGTCAGCTTCAGCAGAAATGATAGAACGTGTTTTAACACCTACATCCTTATGTTCAAACAATACAGGGCCAGCACCCCAATTTCTAAGTAAAATTACATCTTCTATACCAGCTATATTGTCAGCAATCTCATCTAATAAGGTTGCACGGACGATACCATAAGTCCGCTCATTCCCATCACCAGTCTGTTCAGTCAGCAAAAAGCGGAATGACTCATTTTGCTGATACTTGTCGAAGCTCAACTCGTTTTCGATGAACAGCCCAATAATTGAAAAACAGGTAATACCGATCGTTAAACCCAGTACATTCATACCCGCATAGACCTTATTTCTAATGATATTTCGGTAAGCTGTCTTTAAATAGTTCTTCCACATTTCACTTAAATTTGTAGTTGGCTTGTCCAATAATATACCAAATACACATTTACCTGACTACCAGCAATTTAACTTAAACAATACGCTTGACATCATCATTAGATTGTCCATCTCTAAAACAACACTGCCCAAAAATGGGCACTTTTCAATAAATTCAAGAACGCAAAGCACTGATTGAAAGGACATTCTCGAATTGGTATCATAATGGAGGTATTTAAAGCATGAAAGAGAACGGGAGAATTCTCATAGTAGATGATGACAATTATGTCATGCTCTCCATCCGCATACTGTTAGAGCAGTACTATACAGATGTCAGAGGTATTAATAACCCTTTGCAGTTAGATTCGGCCTTTTCGGAAAACCATTATGATGTCGTCATTTTGGATATGAATTTTAAGGCTGGAGAGACCGAAGGAAAGGATGGTCTTCGCCTTCTGAAGCAGATCAAGGAGCTGTCTCCCAACACTAGTGTTATTCTCATAACAGCCTATGGCGAAATCAACCTCGCCATTGAAGCTATCAAAGAAGGTGCTTTTGACTTTTTAGTAAAGCCTTGGCAGAATGAAAAACTAGTCTCTACTGTTTCAGCCGCCTTTAAACTGAATAAGTCAGCCAAGCAAATTGAGCAGTTAACTTCCAAGCAGAAGGTGCTCAACTCAATGTTAGACGCTCCTTTTATTGAGATCATTGGTGCATCAGATGCTATTAAATCTGTACTGAATCAGATCGAAAAAGTCGCTAAAACTGATGCCAATATTCTTATCACAGGTGAAAATGGCACTGGAAAAGAATTAGTCGCCCGAGCCATTCATCGAGGTTCTCAAAGAAATGGAGAAGTCTTCATGAATGTAGACATGGGTGCTATTACAGAAACCCTTTTTGAAAGCGAACTCTTCGGTCATGTCAAAGGGGCTTTTACAGATGCCAAAATAGATAGAACGGGTAAATTCGAAGCTGCACATGGTGGCTCACTCTTTCTAGATGAATTAGGTAACCTAAGCCTACCTTTACAGGCTAAGCTTTTACGGGTGATTCAAGATGAAAAAGTGATACCCGTAGGCGCCAACGAACCGAGAGACTATAACGCGCGACTGATTTGTGCCACTAATGCTAACCTCTTGAAAATGGTTCAGGAAGGACTTTTTAGACAAGACCTACTCTTTAGAATCAACACCATAGAAATCAAGTTACCAGCTTTAAGAGAAAGAATTGAAGACATCCCGTTATTGGCGGATCACTTTTTGAATCAGTTCAAATCTAAATATGAAAAGAAAGGCCTTTTTGTGCCTGATCATGTTTACAAAAAACTAATGAAATATGACTGGCCCGGAAATATTCGTGAGTTGCAGCACACACTTGAGCGAGCAGTGATCATGAGCGATGGCAAACAATTACAAGTGAGCGATCTGGCCCTCAGCAGTACCAATAAGGCCGAAAACACTGAAATTGCTTCTCTTAATTTAGAGGAACTTGAAAAATGGGCCATTGAAACTGCCATCAAAAAACACCAAGGCAATATTAGTAACGCAGCTAATGAATTGGGACTGAGCAGAGGTGCCATGTACCGTAGAATGGAGAAATATGAGCTTTAAGCATTTTAAGACACAAACCTTTATAAGGCTAACATTAGTCTTCATTAGCATGTTTGGGATGGTCTATTACCTGTTTATTGAAGTCAATTACATTCGAGTATTCTTTTTTGGCCTTTTCATACTACTGATGCTCATTTCACTCTTTTTTTATATCAATCGCTCGAACCGAGACACGCGTTATTTCCTAGAAGCTATTTTAAATAATGATTTTACAGTTAAGTATAGCAGCGGAAAACAGGGCAAGACATTCCATGAACTCTATGAAACCTTTAACCGCTTGAATGACAAGTTCATGGAAGCCATTCAGTCAGATGCTTCGCAGTATCAGTATATCGTCACGCTGATCAATCAGCTTCAAATTAGCGTACTTGCTTATGATCAAAAAGATCGGATACATCTTACCAATAATGCTTTTGCAACGCTTACTGGTCAAAAAAACATACTGAATCTAGAAGGGATCCAGCAGCAGAATCAAGCCCTTTATGATCAAATAAAAAAAATTCAGAATGGTGAAAATGTAGTCTTAAAAGCGACCATCAATAACCAAGTCAAGAGCCTCTCGATCTCAGCAACCGCTTTTAGACTCAGAGGAACAGAATACAAGCTAATTTCTATGCAAGATATTCATGCCGAGCTCGATCAACATGAAATGGAAGCTTGGCAAAAGCTTATCAAGGTGCTTACCCATGAAATTATGAATTCGGTAGCACCGATCACTTCATTGTCCGCCACCATGAAACAACTGGTAAAAAATGAAGACCTCACAGATGAACGAAGAGCTACACTAGAAGAAGGTTTGGATGCCATAGAGGTAAGAAGTCAGGGCCTGATGAACTTTACACAAGCATACCGAGCCTTAACGAGAGTACCGCTGCCAAATATTAAGCAGGTAGACGGTAAGGCCTTCTTTCAAAGAATATCATCCTTATTTGAGCCTACCTTAAAAGGATCCAGAATATCTTGGCAAGTCCATCTCCCTGAAGAAGAATTTAAGCTTTCGATTGACCCTGATTTGATTGAACAAGTGATAATCAACCTGCTCAAGAATGCCAAAGAAGCTGTTGATGATTCGACAGGAAAGATAAGCATGACTTATGCTCTTGCCGATGGCGAAAACCCTTCGGTAATTACCATTCGTGATAACGGTATCGGTATACCAGAAGATATTATAGAAAAAATCTTCATTCCTTTCTATACCACAAAATCGGAAGGCTCCGGTATTGGTTTAAGCTTGGCTAAGCAGATCGTTCAATCACATAAAGGAGAATTATCTTTCTATACATTACCGACTGGTACTTCATTTTTAGTCAAGCTTTAGCTTCTTTATTGGTTTTAACTACTTTTGAGGAAAATTCAAATTCTATGAAGAGCATCCCAAGAACTGCTTTAATACTGATTATCATTATAGCCAACATCGCTGTCGATCAAGTGACTAAGAAGATAACTCGGGATCAAATAGAATACAATGAAACGATTGAGGTGATTGGTGAATACCTCATTTTAACCAAAGTAGAAAACGAAGGTGCCTTTTTAGGTATGGGGTCCTCTCTGTCTCCTATCATGAGAAAACTCTTATTGTTAGTTTTACCAGCCGCAGTCATGCTGGCGTTGCTAGTTTATCTGATTAGAAACAAAGACATCACACGGCTGAGCATGATCGCCCTCTCCTTTATTGTCGGAGGCGGCATTGGTAACATTTACGATCGGATAGTATATGGTTCTGTCACCGACATGGTTTTCATTGACCTACAATTTGCGCATACCGGTATTTTCAATGCAGCTGATGTTTCAGTAATGATCGGCACGGGAATCATTCTCGTTGAGCAATTTCTACCTAAGAAAAAGACTGAGGCTATCGCTAGCCAAGAAGAAGCCTAATCAATCAAATGGAACTGAAAGATGGTATCAAAGCTGTTCCAGCGAAAAATACTGATGC
Source organism: Cyclobacteriaceae bacterium (assembly GCA_965284605.1). Taxonomy (GTDB): domain Bacteria; phylum Bacteroidota; class Bacteroidia; order Cytophagales; family Cyclobacteriaceae; genus Roseivirga. Next base: position 3,902,721 of record OZ260101.1, on the reverse strand, counting down.
ATGGCGTGAGTGGCTGTCAATAAATCACCAACTAGAAAAAGGCGTTTGGTTGATCATCTACAAAAAAGACAGCGGCACACCCAGTATTACCTACGACCAAGCGGTAGACGAAGCTTTATGCTTTGGGTGGATTGATAGTAAACCGAATAGAAGAGATCAAGATAGTTTCTATCAATACTTCGCCAAGCGTAACCCAAAAAGCAATTGGAGCAAAATCAACAAAGAAAAAGTGGCTCGGCTGACTGCGGCAAACAAAATGCACGCAGCTGGTTTAGCAATGGTTAAAAATGCCAAGGTGATCGGCACATGGGATGCATTAAATGAGGTTGAAAACCTTGTTGTCCCTAGAGACTTGGCTGAAGAACTGGCCAGTTACGATTGGGCAACGGCTCACTTCGAAGCTTTTCCAAGATCTGTTAAAAGGGGTATTCTTGAATGGATCTTCAATGCAAAGCGATCAGATACTCGTGAGAAGCGGATTGCCGAAACAGCTCGACTGGCTCAAGACAATGTAAGAGCGAATCAGTTTCGTTAGTTTGTCCCCCAGGCCTAGCGTGATACGTCATCAATAAAAACGTCATGAAACACTTTTTAATACTCATTCTCGTCATAACATCCTTCCCTGTTTTTGCGCAGAAAACCCTGCAGCTCGAAGGAAAAGCATCACCAAGTGCAAAGCTCTCTGCCGTAGCATGGTTGGCAGGTAGCTGGGAAGGAGAAGCTTTTGGTGGACAGGTACAAGAAACTTGGAGTCCCCCACTTGGTGATTCTATGATGTGCGCTTTCAAACTGGTAGTAGATGGCAAGGTTCAGTTTTATGAGTTGTGCCAAATTAGAGAAGAGAACGGAAGCCTTGTACTTAGGCTCAAGCACTTTAACGGAGACCTCACTGGCTGGGAAGAAAAAAATGATACTGTCGAATTTAGATTAGTGAAAGTAGAGAAAGATAAAGTCTATTTCGAGGGGTTTACCATTGAAAAAATCACAGAAGATAAAATCAATATGCATGTGATGATTGGAGATGCTGGTAAAGAAAGTGAGGTAGCATTTAATTACACAAGAGTGAAATAAGGCTACTAAAGGATCATCCACAGCAAGAAAGCCAGAATCAGAATAATGGCCACCCAACTCGTCCCTTTCATTCGGGTTGGGAATTCGTATGCACATATTGGACAAACCTTTTCCTCCACCCCAACTTGCATAGCGCAAGACGGACACTCTTTCTTCTTTTCTTTCATGGGCGTGGACATTTCTTTAAATTAAGCAAATGGATGTAAAACAACACATCAGGGGCATAGAACCCGTGCTTCCATCACAAGATATTGAGAGAGATATCAAGTGGCATAAAGAATTTACGGGATTTGAATATGCTTTTGGTGACAAGATGTACGCTGGGGTTAAGCGTGAAAATCAATTCATTCACTTACAGTGGCATGCTGATAATGAGTCAGACCCACTTTTAGGCGGCTCGGTTATTAAAATTTTCGTGCATGACATTGAGCCATTTGTGAAAGAATTTATTGAAAGAGGCACTATTAAACCAGAGAAGTATCAGAAGAACACCCCTTGGGGGACTCATGAGTTTGGTTTGCATGACCTCAATGGAAATGCTATCTTTTTCGTACAAGATGCCTAGTCATTATTTATTTCTCTTAAATGGTATAACCCAGCCCAAGCTGATTTGTCCATTAACAGTATAGCTATCTTCTTTAAGCCTAAAGACATTATTAATGGAATCTTGGTAGAGTGTCCCAATCCGTCCTTCAACAAACAGCCCCGAATTAAAACGCTTACGATAGCCGTAATATATCCCGACCTCAGGCCCGAAACCTGCTAAACGTTTTCTCTCAACGCTAACAATACCACTTACTACATCAGCGGAGTATTCGTTTCTTTTATATAGGCCAAAAAGAGTGTTGACCCCAATGGACAAGTAATGACCCGATTTAGTGTCCTTTTTAAGGTAGTAATTGACAGAGAAGGAGGTAATAAGTTCACTGTGATAATCATTAAACTCGATACTATTTGGATTAATGATGCTATGACGTAGGGTACGTTCTTGGTACTGGCCAATACCTCCAAAAACGTTTCCTTCCACACTCCAATGAGGTGAAATAAAACGTTCGTAGTCAAATTCAATACCAAAATTACTATACGCCCGGAAGTACCCAGTTAAGCCTAAGCGAATTTGAGTTTTGTCGTTTTGGTTGTTATGTACAAGGGCTGACGCATCTTGTGACAAGAGTTCAAGGGATGAAAAAATCATCACAAGAACGATTAGCGTTCTGAAATATATATTTACCATTTTGTTGAGATTTAGACCATCTCAGCTCAAAAAACGGGCCACTGACTGTTAAATTCCCACAACACATGTTAATAAATCTATAAATTGGTTAAGAATGGTTAAGCCCCTAACTTGAATGCATATGAACGAGCTTATCAATAAATTCTACACCGCTTTCTCTAACCTAGACGCTGAAACTATGGCGTCTTGCTATCATAAGGAAATTGTCTTTCATGACCCAGCTTTCGGGCAGTTAAAAGGTAACAAAGCCGGTAACATGTGGCGAATGCTTTGCGCTAGCCAAAAGGATAAAAACATGAAAGTCACCTATAGCAATGTAGAAGCAAATGACTTGACAGGTAAGGCCCACTGGGAAGCCCACTACATTTTCAGCAAAACAGGCCGAAAGGTGCACAACCTAATTGATGCTCAATTTGAATTCAAAGACGGTTTGATCATCAAACACACTGACCATTTCAATTTACATCGGTGGGCCAGCCAAGCCATGGGCTTAAAAGGTATGCTTCTTGGTGGAACAGGTTTCTTTCAAAATAAACTTCAAGGACAGACCAATCGCTTATTGGATAAATTTGAATCCAGCCTCTGATTACATAATCGGTTGCTGGGCTTCTAGTCTAACTACTTATCTTCAACATAAATTAAACTAACCAGAATGAAAAGAATACTTACGCTTGTCACTGTACTTACCATTATGCTTGCCCCGCTTGCTAAGGCGCAAGATCAGAAGACAGTCATCGACAATATGATCAAAGAAGCCAATGAGAACTCAATGCTTGAAGAACTAGCATATGAGCTTCTTGATAAAAACGGACCAAGATTGGTCGGTACTCCTCAAATGAATGCTGCTAATGATTGGGCAGTTGCGAAATATGGCAGCTGGGGAATCTCCGCAGAAAATCAAAAATGGGGAGAATGGCGTGGATGGGAACGCGGCATTACGCACGTTGACCTAATTGAGCCACGTGTAAAAACACTAGAAGCCATGGCCCTTGCTTGGAGTGCTGCTACCAATGGACCTGTGAGTGCAGAAGTAGTTATGATTCCAGATGTAGCTGATAAGGCTGCTTTTGATGCATGGCTCCCAAGCGTAAAAGGAAAATTCGTAATGGTAGATGCAGCTCAGCCTACAGGACGTCCTGGATATAACTGGGAAAAGTTCGGTACAGATGAGTCTATTGAGAACATGAGAAAACTGCAAGGCAAAACCATTACTGAATGGCGTAACCGTGTGAGAAACACAGGCTATGGTAGAGGTCTAGACCAAGCATTGGAAGATGCAGGAGCACTGGGTATACTCAAGTCTAATTGGTCAAGGGGATTTGGCGTTAACAAAATCTTTAGTGCTAGAACTAAAAAGATTCCAGCTGTTGATATTGGGTTGGAAGACTATGGTACCCTATTCAGAATGATTGAGCATGGAGATACACCAACCATTAGAGTGGAAGTAACTTCTAAAGAGTTAGGCCAAATGCCTACTTATAATACCGTTGCGGAAATGAAAGGTGGCGAAAAGGCTAACGAGTATGTAGTACTTTCAGCCCACTTTGACTCATGGGATGGTGGTACCGGTGCTACTGACAATGGAACAGGAACAATGGTTATGATGGAAGCAATGAGACTTCTTAAGAAATTCTATCCAAACCCTAAAAGAACAATCATTGCCGGTCATTGGGGTAGCGAAGAGCAAGGCCTGAACGGATCAAGCGCTTTTGTACAAGATAACCCACAAGTAGTCGAAGGACTGCAAGCCCTATTCAATCAAGACAATGGTACGGGTAGAGTTGTAAACATAAGTGGACAGGGATTCTTGCATTCGTATGAATTCATTAACCGATGGTTATCAGCTGTACCAAGAAAATACAAAGCAGAGATTCAAACTAACTTCCCTGGTACCCCGGGAGGTGGCGGATCTGATTACGCTTCTTTCGTAGCCGCTGGGGCTCCAGGTTTTAGCTTAAGTTCATTAAGCTGGGATTATGGTACTTACACATGGCATACTAACCGTGACACTTACGACAAAATTGTTTTTGACGATGTACGTAACAACGCCATTCTAACGGCTATTATGGTGTATATGGCATGTGAAGACGATAAAACTTTCCCTAGAGACAAAGCGGATTTAGGTATAAACCCAAGAAGCGGTCAGCCAAGAACTTGGCCAAACCCAAGAAACCCTAACCGTAAGGGAGGGCAATAAGTAAATCAACCCCAATTTAAAGCCGATTCATTTATTTGAATCGGCTTTTCTTTTTAATAGTCAGGACGTTTTCTATTTGACTTCTTATCAGAATGCTTCTTTTTGGAATCTAATCTTTTGCGAATCGCAGACTTGGAAGGTTTAGACTTTTTTCTAGGTTTAGGGTCTGTAAAGGCGAGTGCCAAGAGTTTTCGGAAAGCCTTTATGGTTTCTTCCTTATTGCGTAACTGGCTTCGATGCTCCTCAGAGTGAATGGCCAAAATACCATCCACAGTAAGCCTGTTCGCCCATTTATTAAGAAGGCGCTGTTTCTCCTCTTCATTGAGTAGTTGAGAATCAACCACTGAAAACTTTAAACTAACCCTGGTCTCGACTTTATTGACGTTCTGCCCACCAGGCCCAGAACTGCGAGAAGTTTGAAATTCAAACTCTTTTGAATAATCTCTACCAGCTATTTCTTTTGGGTTAAACATTGTCCTATTCCATCATCCTGAGCAAAGTGAAGGGTTTCTTAGCCTTTGCTGGTCTTATGACCAACATGTTCCATATAACGTATTGGCTATCTTGGACGCTGACAACAACAACAAAGCCGAGAAGTGATTTAAACTTCGTCTCGCTTAAACACCAACTTGGTTTCACTTGAGTTATCCGCATCGAACCAATAGCCTTGGTAATCAAAGGCTTTCAAACCTTCCGGGTCATTGATCTGATTCTTAATGATATACTGCGCCATCAAGCCCCTTGCCTTCTTGGCAAAGAATGAAATCACCTTGTACTTGCCATTCTTAGCATCTAAAAAATCAATGTTGATCACTTTAGCTTTTAAGCTAGGCCTGTCAATCGCTTTAAAGTATTCTTGAGAAGCTAAATTGATCAAAACCTTATCTCCTTGTTTCTTTAAGTCTCTATTGACCTGCGCCACAATCTTATCGGCCCAATAATTATAGAGCGTGTTGTAGTCATCAAAAGCCAAACGCGTTCCCATCTCTAATCGATAAGGCTGAATTAAATCCAAAGGCCTGAGCAACCCATAAAGCCCTGATAATATTCTTAAATGATCTTGAGCGTAAAGAATTTCATCATTAGACAACTCCTCCGCCTCAAGTCCTAAGTATACATCTCCTTTGAAAGCATAAACGGCTTGCTTTGCCCTTTTTGTGTTTTTACCCTTCGCAAACTTGTTATATCTGTTCACATTTAGCTCAGCTAAATTCTCGCTGAGACTCATAAGTTCTTGAATCTCTTCAGGGCTTTTTTCTTTCAGCACACCAATCAGTTCAAGTGTCTCTTTTTGAAACCTTGGGTAAGACTTCTCTTTATCACAAGGCGTTTCGAAATCAAGTGTTTTTGCGGGGGAAATAACGTAAAGCATAATGAAATTTTGTCTTTGACAAACATACAAATCGTATGGCAAAAATGTTTCTATAAACAGCAATACCCCTCAACAATTTGTTTAGGGGTATTACTTAAATTTTCTGGGTAGTCATTGAGTCTATTTCTGAATTACACCACAGCCTACTCTGGATCCTGCGTCTCCAGATGGTTGGGACGTAAGATCGTCCTCACCAGCATGTATAACAATAGCACGGTCTAATATATTAGAGCCTTTAGGCCCACCTACAGTCCATCCAGACACTTCTACTTTCATCATTCCCGTTCCATCAGAATCTACAACCAGATTACCTATATCACCTGCATGGTGATCATCTGTCGATCGTGATCCATGGTCGTCATTGCTTGGATTCCAATGACCACCTGCTGAGCTCGCGTCAGCTGCAGAACAATCTGGATTTTGATGTATGTGTACTCCGTGTTTTCCCGAATCAATTCCTTCTGCATTCACTTGCAGCAAAATCTTATTTTCAGCAATATTTATAAACCGAGCTGTTCCTTTCAAAGAACTTCCACTCTTAGCCTCTAAGGTTACCTTCACGGTGTCTAAATCATATCTAACGGTGTCAGATGAAACCAGAGTTGGATCACCTTTAACCTGATCATTAGATTCTGATTGTGAACATGCGAACACTAGGCACAAACTTATGAACAAACCTAAATTCCAAAATATCTTTTTCATCATTAATCTTTTTTGGTATATCCAGTGAGAAAGTCATGCCAATAAAAAAATCGCTGATTAGCAGCAATGAGCCTTTAAAGTGTGTCAATCATGCCACACATATTTACCCAAATTGTAGAAATTTAGAGACAATACTGGCAGCAATAAAAGTGTAAAAACCATTTACCTTCGCACCAATGGTATTCGAACCTAGTTCCATAGACCTTCCTGTAGTTGAGATCATCTCTGAAGTGCAGTCACAATTGGCTGATACCAATAGCCTCGTGGTCAATGCACCTCCCGGTGCAGGTAAGAGTACCCTTTTGCCTTTGGCCTTACTGAATGAGCCCTGGCTAAAAGGAAAGAAAATTCTAATGCTCGAGCCAAGACGTTTAGCCGCTAGAACGATTGCCGAACGAATGGCTTATTTCCTAGGCGAGTCTGTCGGCCAAACGGTGGGGTATCGCATTCGCTTTGACAATAAGACTTCGGCACAAACGAAAATCGAAGTACTTACGGAAGGCATCCTTACCAGAATGATTCAAAGCGATAATGCTTTAGAAAATGTAGCCATGGTCATCTTTGATGAATTTCATGAAAGAAGCATTCACGCTGATGTTGCCCTAGCATTATGTAGAGAAGCACAACAGGTCCTAAGGCCTGACCTTAGAATTATGATTATGTCGGCAACACTGAACATGCCGCAGTTAACTGCCCTACTAGATGCTCCAGCGGTAGTTAGCAAAGGAAGGCAGTACCCTGTCGAAATCAATTATGCGGGTGATATCGATGAATTCCTAATGCCCGAGCTGGTGGCCAAGACTGTTGTGAGCGCCACAAAACAGCATGACGGAGATGTACTGGTTTTTCTACCTGGCCAGAGAGAAATTAGAAATACTGCCGAAATTCTTCAGAAGGAACTCAGCGGGTTTCAAATTCATCAACTCTACGGAGCGCTTCCACAGCGACAACAGCTCGCTGCCATTATGCCTGATAGAGAAGGCCGTAGAAAAGTAGTGCTCTCAACTTCAATTGCCGAGACTAGTTTAACCATTGAAGGCATCAAAATAGTGGTTGACAGTGGGTTTGGTCGTACTTCTAAGTTTGACCCCAACTCTGGACTGTCCCGTCTTGAGACAGTTCGCGTTTCCAGAGACTCCGCTGACCAACGGGCCGGCAGGGCTGGCAGACTCAGTGAAGGCCACTGTTATCGCATGTGGTCTAAGGTCACGCATCAAAGACTCTCAGACCATATCGTACCCGAAATCATGGAAGCAGACTTGGCTTCTTTGGTGTTGGATATGTCCCAATGGGGAATTCTCGACATTCAACAAATGACTTGGTTAACACCCCCGCCTAAAGGACCTTTGATGCAGGCGACTGACTTGCTTCATCAACTAGAGGCGCTTGAAAACGGCCGTATTACTCCACACGGTAAACAAATGTTAAAGCTCCCTTGTCACCCGAGAATTGCGCACATGCTCCTTTTGGCTAAGGAAGATCATCAATTGGGCTTAGCCACTGATATAGCCGCATTACTTGAAGAAAGAGACCCTTTAGGCCGAGAAGCGGGAATTGATCTCAATACTCGGATAGAGGCCCTCAGGATTCATAGAAGAGAAAAGCGTGAAGGTCGAAAACTTGGGAGAATTGAAAAGATTGCTAGTCAATATCGGAAGTTGTTTGACATGCCAGAGGAGAATGAATACATCGACCCGTATGAAACGGGGGTACTATTGACACACGCCTACCCCGAACGCATCGCCTTTGCAAGACCGGGCAACAACGCTCAGTTTCAACTCTCAAATGGTCGCTATGCTATGGCAGGACACCACGATGACCTGGCAGCAGAACCTTGGCTAGCTATCTGTCACGTAGATGCAAGAGATGGCATGGGAAAAATACATATGGCATCTCCCTTAAACCCAAAAGACTTAGCCCCTCTGGTCAAAGAGAAAGAAGTCATTACTTGGGACAGCGAAGACGGTGGGTTGATTGCTAAACGCAATCTCTGTATTGGCAGTATCGTTTTGAAAAGCACACCACTCCCCGACCCTGACCCATCTCACTTGGTCGCTGCTATCATAGAAGCCATTAAAAAAGAAGGTGAGCAGTTACTAGATTTCAATGATGAAGTCCAACAATGGCAAAACCGAGTGATCAGCTTGCGCAAATGGAATCCGAAAGAAGGCTGGCCAGAAGTCAGTACCTCAAGTCTATTGACCACAAGTGCAGAGTGGTTAAGCCCCTATCTCCAAGAAGTAAAAAGACCCGAAGATCTTAAGAAGATCAACCTAAAAAATGTTCTTCAGCATAGCCTTACCTTCGATCAGCAACAGGCACTTGAGAGGCTTGCACCTTCTAGATTGGACGTCCCTAGCGGATCGAAGATCAAGCTGATGTATCGAGACAATGGGGAACCACCGATATTAGCAGTGAGGATACAAGAGGTTTTCGGTATGATTAATACACCAAAGATAAACGAAGACAAGCAAAGTGTATTGATGCATTTGCTTTCACCAGGTTATAAGCCGGTTCAGATTACCTCTGACCTTAAAAACTTCTGGGCAGACACTTACTTTGAAGTCAAAAAGGAATTAAAGAGACGTTATCCTAAACATGTTTGGCCAGATGACCCCACGCAAGAACCAGCAACACGCTTTGCTAAAAGACGAAAGAAACAATGACCTACAAAACAACAGAAGCCTCGCAAGTCACCATGGTAGAACTCATGCTACCTTCTCACTCTAACTTCAGTGGAAAGATACATGGCGGCCATATACTTAATTTAATGGATCAAGTAGCCTTTGCCTGTGCTTCAAAACACTCTAGTCAGTATTGCGTCACAGCATCTGTCAACCGAGTTGACTTTCTACACCCCATACAAGTTGGTGAATTGGTAAGTCTCAAGGCCTCTATTAATTACACAGGAAAAACTTCTATGGTCGTTGGGCTTCGGGTGGAATCTGAGAATATTAAAACGGGAGAAATTAAACATTGTAACTCCTCTTACTTTACCATGGTAGCCAAGGATGAAAATGGTAAAAGTGTTCCTGTCCCTGGCCTCATTCTAGATTCAGAAGAAGACATTAGACGTTTTGCAAGGAGTATTTCAAGACAAGAACAGTCAAAAAAGAGAAGCAAAAGTTTTGAACCTGATCAATTTCATTTAGAAGATCATCTGAGTGAACTATCAAATCAAAATGCCCAAATTACCTTCAAACGCAGTTAGTGGTAAAACAAGGTTTCTTCTAAAACAAGAGATAGCAAACCATGCTAGCTTAGAACGACTAAGTAGTTTGTCCCCAGTTTGACTTTTTAATCGTCTCAAGCTTAACTAGGTTTATAAGTATGGCATACAATGAATTTTTAGTCGACAGGGTCCGCCAACGGTTATCACAAGCCAACATCACTGAAGAAAAGAAAATGATGGGTGGTCTTATTTTTATGGTGAATCATAAAATGTGTATCGGGGTGGACATTGACAAAAAAACTAACGCTGATCGATTGATGGTACGCGTAGGTAAACTTCCCTATGAAGACCTCTTAAACGTGAAAGGAAGTCGAGCAATGGACTTCACAGGAAGCGTTATGCGCGGATTTCTTTTTATAGACCCAGATGGTTTTGACACAGAAGAAGATTTAGACTTCTGGACTGAAAAAGCCATAGCGTTTAACAAACTACTTTAAGAGCCCTCTTTTTCAAAAGACCATATATTGAAAGGTTGCCTCTAATAACTTCGGCTTAACGATCATCAAACTTTCTTGTTCGGATTCAGAATTCATTTGTAGATTAGAAACGAATGAATCAACCATCACCGACTAAGCTTACCCGAAAACTTGGATTACTTGCCTTAACTGCTACTGGAGTTTGTTCCATGCTAGGCGCATCTATCAATGTTGTTCCGTTTATGATTCAACGCAATGTACCTGGCATTGGTCCTTATGTATTACCGGCTTTTGCCTTTGCCGCTGTACCTGCGCTTTTTGCAGCATTCGCTTATGGTATTTTAGCATCTGCCATGCCACGGGCCGGAGGCAGCTACATTTATGCCAGTCGTGGTTTAAATCCATATCTCGGTTTTGTAGCAAGTTTTTCGCAGTGGTTTGGTTTATCTATTGTTATCGGAGTCATCTCTTATGTAACAGTGCCCTTTATGCGAGATGTTACAATTGCCTTGGGTTGGGATGATATTTCTAGTGCATTAGAAATAGGTTGGATCAGGGTAAGTATCGCCTTACTACTGATCTGGACATTTGTATTTGTCAATGTTAGAGGCGCTAAATCATATGAAAGAACGCTTTTACCGATGATGTTCCTCATGTTCGTTCTGGGAGCGATAGTGATTGTAGCAGGCTTTAGCTTTGATACCTCCGACTTTCTCAACGCATTATCCACAAAAGAAGGACGCAGCTTTACACCAAGTAATACATTAGACTTTGACTGGCGAATTTTCTTATCTGCTGCAGCCCTACTCTTTTCAAGCTTCATTGGGTTCGACTCCATAGCGCAAGCCGGTGGAGAAGCAAAAAACCCAACCAAGGCATTACCTAAAGCAATCCTACTAGCTATTCTGTCTGTGGGTTGTTTCTATTTCTTATTTGCCAAAGCTGTTTACCATACTGTGCCATGGAGCTTTGTGGCCCAAGAAGCCATGACAAAAGATATTTCTGCACCCGGATTACTGAGCTATGTGCTACCTGCGGGCCTAGGTATTGCCATTTTATTAGGAGCTGCCATCGCTTTGATCAATGACCTTCCTGCTATGCTCCTTTCCGTTTCTAGGTTAATGTTTGCCTGGGCAGAGGACGGTATCTTCCCAAAGGCTATGGCCCAAGTTCATAAAAAACGTCATACGCCTCACATCGCCATTATCGCTGCAGGTGGCATGGCAAGCATAGGCGTCTTAGGTTCTCATTTCGCGGGAGACTTCTTTCTGGGAATAGACATTATGGTTACTTCAATGATGGTGAACTTTCTGCTCATGTGCATTACCTTACTGACCATTAAAAAAGTCAACCCCACATTATCCGCGTCAATTTCAGTTATTAAGAACAGATCAATTCAACGGTTTATTGGCATATTCGGTACGATTTTCCTAGTAGGTTTTTTGGCCATACACACATATAAAGATTTGACGGCTGAAACATCAGCGTGGTATTTTCATTCCACACCCATTTGGCTCATTGTGATGAGCCTAGCTAGTATCCTCTTCCTCTTCAAGTGGAAACAATTGAAGACTCAGGGGGTAGATTTAAAGAAAAGATTTGATTCACTACCAAGCGAGTAATTCATGAAGAAGATATCATTAGCACCAGGATTAGAAATATCAAGGCTCATCACAGGACTTTGGCAGATCGCAGATATGGAGCGCAACGGAGAAACCCTCGATCCAATGGAAACCGCACAACACATGGCACCTTACGTGGAAGCTGGTTTCACTTCTTTTGATATGGCCGATCACTACGGATCGAGTGAAATCATAACAGGTACATTTAAAAACACCCACCCTTTGGGGAACCAAGTACAGCTGTTCACCAAATGGGTACCCAAACCGGGTAAGATTGATAAGCAATCTGTGAGAGATGCAGTCCAGTTGGCATTAGACAGGATGCAACAAGACAGTATTGACCTGATGCAGTTTCACGCTTGGTACTACCCTGACCCTGCTTGGTTAGATGGTCTCTTCTACCTCAATGAACTAAAGGAAGAAGGCTTAATTAAGCACATTGGTGTCACTAACTTTGACTCAGCACATCTTAGAGTAGCCCTAGCGAGTGGTATTCCAATTGTCAGTAATCAGGTCTGCCACTCACTGATAGATCAAAGAGCTTTGGGTAATATGATACAGGTTTGTCAACAATACGGCACCAAGCTTCTAGCATTTGGCACGCTAGCAGGTGGCTTTTTAACCGATCGCTGGTTAGGCAGGGCCGAACCCGCCATGGAGGATCTCGAAACTTGGTCTGAAATGAAGTATAAACGATTTATTGACGCTGCTGGAGGGTGGGCACCCTATCAAAACCTACTGAAAGCCGTTAAAACTGTGGCCGATAAACACAAGGTGTCTGTTGCTAACGTTTCTAGTCGGTATATCCTTGAAAACCCTGCTGTTGGAGCCGTTATTGTTGGCGCCCGACTCGGAAAAAGCGAGCACATTGCTGATAACCAAAAGGTACTTGACATCAAATTAGATAAAGAGGACTTGACACTGATTAGCGAAGCGCAAAATGCTTTGGATAACATACCAGGAGACTGTGGTGACGAGTATCGCAAACCACCATTTCTTACAGCTTCTGGCGATCTAAGCCATCATATCGAAATAATCCCCAAAGCATTCCAACCTGTCAAAAAGAGTGAATTTAGAGATCAGATTTTCAGTGGAACCGAATGGGAAGAATATGCCGGTTATTGCCGCGCTGTAAAAGACGGAAACCGAATTCACGTTTCGGGGACTACTGCCACCCATGGCCCAGACATGATCGGAGGCAATGACCCTGCGGCCCAAACACACTTTGTCATCGATAAAATTGAAGGTGCCATTGAAGCCTTTGGTGGTAAACTAGAAGACGTAGTCAGAACGAGAATTTTCGTCAATGAGCTGAGCGACTGGGAGCCAATAGCAAGAGCCCATGGCGAACGTTTTAAAGACATTAACCCTGCCAACACGCTAGTCCAAGCTAGGCTCGTTGGCGAGGGCTATTTAGTTGAAATTGAGGCAGAAGCAGTAATCAGAAAATGATATCATAAACCACTTATTTAAAACCAGTTAAGCTCACTCGCTTTAACTATTTGCTCAAAATTTTTCCAATCGGAATTAATGAACGTTTCGAAGGCTGTCTTAAACTGACTAATGAGTTCAGCAGCATCTTTTAGCACTGCTTTATTTTGAGCTGAAATGGCCGTAGTTCTAGCTGCCGAAAGTCTTCTTGCTTCCATGAGCTTAGAAAATGGTGATACCTCAAAAGACTGCCACGCGCCTACCTGACGGTTGGGCCTTGGAGTTTGTCCTTTTGATCGGAGATCACTCAACTGAACTGCTACCTCATCAAGGGCTTTGATCAATACCTCTTTATTGGTGGCTTGTAGATCAACTAACTGACGCTTAATTTTATCCACCTGAGCCTGTTTGTTATCTATAGCTGAAAGAAGTTGCATGAGGCTTGCCATTTCGATATCCACTTCTTTTCTAAACTGATAAAGCCCCTTATCGACTGACGGATCCAAGTCAAACCTCGGATCTTCAATTACCTTCACCATTGTCTCATCCGTATTTCCGACATGGCTTAACACGATTTTATAGTCGCCTGGTAATACGGCAATACCTTTTCGCTGACCTTGAGCACTGAGCGATTGCTCATCTAGCTGCCATATCATATAATTTAACCCTTCTACAAGTTTTCTTGAAGATGTTAACTCTTTGATCAAACTGCCTGAAGCATCGTATATTGACGCCTTAACAGGCTCTTTCAGGTTATCACTATTTGAAAGATAAAAAGGTATCTCAGTCCGTTGAAAAACCTTATTCTCTCCCTCGAATGTAGTATGGAATCCAGTCCAAATGTTTCCTGGAGGATTAATGAATAAGCCTTTCACTTGTACCGCATCATTCATCGGAAGAGCGGCTAGCCCCTTATTGAGTCGTTTTCCTGCAACTTCTCTTAGGCTCAATAAATCATCTAAAACCCAAATGGCCCGGCCAAATGTTCCGACTATCAAAGCAGACTCAGGCTCTTGAATGGTCATGTCCATAGTAGAGACTGATGGAAACCCATTCTTAAATTGAACCCAAGAATTACCTTTATCAATACTGACCCAAAGACCATTCTCAGTACCCAGAAAGACCAAGTTCGGCTCAACAGGATCTTGCATCACTGATAAAGCATATCCTTTCACTTTCGAATCATCAGCCATTCTTGTCCAAGACCTACCATAGTTCTCAGTCTTGAATAGATATGGACTGTAATCGCCTTTTCTGTAGTTATTAACCACCACCCAAGCTGTGCCGGCATTATAACGAGATGCTTTAATTTGGGCTACCCAAGCCTCATTCGGTAGTCCTTTGATCTGGTTTGTTAGATTCTTCCAAGTTTTACCACCATCTCGGGTTAGCTGCACTTGTCCATCATCTGTCCCTACCCAAATCACGTTTTCATCTACAGCACTCGGTGCAATAGACAAAATACTATTATACATTTCGGCACCAGAAACATCTAATGTTAAACCACCATAGTCAGGCTTTTGATGTGCGGGATTGTTCGTGGTCAAATCCGGAGATATAAGCTCCCAAGTCGCTCCTTTATCTTTGGTAACATGTACAAACTGAGAGCCATAGTAAAGTGAGTTTGCGTCATGAGGATTTTTCGCAAAACCCGCATTCCAATTAAACCTTAATCGTGTTTCTAAATTAGGCTGTGGGGGTTTTATGCTCACATAATAACCCGTTAACTTATCATATCGATATAAGTTTCCGTTTTGAGAAGTGCCATATCCAAATCGAGAATCATCTAAATCAGGTGCAATATAAAAGCCATCGCCACCCACTAAGTATTGCCAATAAAGCGTTCTAATGCCGCCTCTTTTCCATGTATAGCCAGGCCCTGACCAGTTCCCATTGTCTTGCATGCCGCCATAGACATTATAGGGTCTATCGTTGTCTACATTGATGTGGTAGAATTGTGCAACTGGGATGGTTTCCGGGAAATACCAACTTTTTCCATGGTCATGAGTAATCCCAATGCCACCATCTCCCCCTATCATGAAATGCTCCGGATCGACCGGATTAACCCAAAAAGCATGAAAATCTGCATGCACTCCTTTGGTTTCGTCTGCAGGAATCATTGGTACTGGGTCGAAAGACTTACCTCCATCATAACTGACAGAAAGGGGTTGGTAAATATTATACAAGCGATTGGGGTCTTTTGTATCCACGGCTAATTCTTGAAAGTAGAATGGTCGATTGTTGGTAAACCTTGGATTATCATTAATCATTACCCAACTCGATCCACCATCATCGCTTCTATATAATGCATTTTTGGTTGCCTCAACTTTAGCATAGATTCTATCTGGATCGCTTTGCGCAATGGCTAAGCCTATGCGGCCTAGTTCACCTGAAAGCATACCTTGCTGCTCTCCTATCCTTTTCCAATTTTCGCCTCCATCGTTGGTCATATAAAGACCTGATCCTGACCCACCAGAAGTAAAATAGTATGGCGTTCTCCTATGCTCATAAAGTGTGGCAAAGAGTTTATTAGGGTTGGAAGGGTCTATAATTAAATCGGCAATGCCCGATAGTTCATTGCTATAAAGTATTTTCCGCCACGTTTTACCTCCATCTGTGGTTTTATACAAACCTCGATCACTATTTGGCGTGAAAGGATCGCCCATAGCTCCAACGTAAACCGTATTCCCATCTCTAGGATCAACAATAATCCGATGAATAGTCTTAGTGGCTTCAAGGCCCATATGAGACCAAGTTGTTCCTCCATCTATACTCTTGAAAACTCCCATCCCGAGATTCATGGAGTTACGCGGGTTGCCTTCTCCGGTGCCCACCCAAAGAACACTCGGGTTAGTTTGGTCAATGGCCAGGGCACCTATATTCTGTGTGGGTTGATCGTCAAAAATAGGTTCCCAAGCTGTTCCTCCATTCTCAGACTTCCATACTCCACCAGACGCAGCACCCACGTACATGATCTTTGGGTTTCGGACTTCTACGTCAATAGCAGTAATCCGTCCGCTCATATTAGCTGGACCTACATTTCGAATGTTTAGGTTTTCTAATTTTGACAGGTCAAGTTCTTGTGCCGAACCTGATATCGACAAAATGAGAAGCCCAAAGGCAAAGAGGAATCTAGAAAGCATAGTCATGAGGTTAAGAATGGCAAGATACAATCTAACCTCTAATTAGAGGAACCATAGATGTAATGGATTGTAAAACTTCTCTCAATTACATGGTCAGCAAGCCATGACAGGCACTCTCCAAGAGTACTTTACCCTTTAATCGGTACTCAAAAGTTGATTACTCGTCTTTTAATATCTCAACTGGGTTGATAAAAAAGGTTTTAATGCTATGGAAAGAAACTGTGATTAGCACAATGGCAGCGGCCAATAACACAGCAGATAGAATCAAACCATATGGGAGATCAATTCTGTAAGCAAACGTGCTTAACCAGTCTTCCATCCAATATACCACCAGCGGTGCGCTGATGAGGATTGCCAATACCAAACGTCCTACACTAGCTTTATTTAAAGAGGTTTGGATAGCTATAAAACTGGCGCCTAAGACTTTTCGAATACCCATTTCCTTTAACCTTCTTTTAGCAGAGTAGCCTGAGATACCAAAGAGGCCAATGAAAGCAACTAATGCAGCGATAAGCACAAAGGTGTTTATCATTTTGATCATTACATTTTCCTGTTTGTATTGAGAGTTGATCTGATCATCTAAAAAGAAGTAAGTGGCTTCATCGCCACCAGTAATCTCTCGATAGGCACCTTTCACTTGATTTACAGCAGTTGCTAAGCTCTGACCATTGAGCTTTAATACAAGTACTGAAGCATAATCTGTGATAGGCTCAAACAATGTTGCTTCTATGGGTTCCTTCTTAGACTGAAAATGGAAATCTTCTACCACTCCCACTATGCGCAAAAGTTCACCTGAGTTTCTTTGAATAGTCTTGCCAACTGCTCCATCTTCAAAGCCAAGCTTTCTAGCTGCCGTTTCGTTGATAATAATCACTTTAGACGAATCAGTATCTTCCGACATAAAGCCTCGACCTTCGACCAGGTTCATGCCCAGTGTTTCAAAATAATCCTCATCAACATCGAAGTTATTCCAGCGAAAGGCATTGTCTCCAAACATACTACTGCCCATTGTTCTCGTAGGAATGGAAGTAGCATATGTAGCTGCAACAACTCCCGAAAGGTTTTTTAATTCATTTTTAAGGGCTTCTTTTTTTGCTACTGCTTCTTTAGAAAAACGATTAAGAACCAACTGAGCTTCTCGATCAAAACCCAAGTTTTCCTCTCGCATAAACTCCATTTGTCGATTGGCAGTAAAGGCAACACTGATGAGAACAATGAAGACCGTTATCTGAAAAATACTTAACAGCGAAATCAATCGCTTTTGAGAAAATGTGCCTGATCCACTTCTGAAAATACGCACAACATTCATTTTGGTACTCAGATAAGCTGGGTATAGTGAACACAAGACAGCAACAATGAGGCTAAAAAGCAGTCCTTTAAAAAGTAATACTGGCTCAGTCAGAATCCTAGTTGACAATGACCTATCCAAGAGTAACTCTAATTGTGGAAGCAGCAATTCAACTAGTACAACTGCTAAAACAAAACTTACAAAAACATGCGTCAATGATTCCGAAATAAACTGCGTATAGAGTGATTTTCTACCGGCACCAATAACCCTTCTCACTCCTACTTCTTTCGTTCGTTCCACAGATTGAGACAAGGCCAAACTTACATAGTTAAAAACTGAGCAGATTAATATGAACACAGCAACAAGCGTGAATATTAGAATATATTGCCGATCTGTTTTTTCGCCTACGGCATCTCTCACCTCTAGAGAAAAGTGGATATCAGAAAGCGGCTGAAGTGCCAAGTATTTATTATCACTAATGGCGTTCTCTTCAAATATCTCATTGATTTTTTTATCCACAGCAGACAAGTCAGCATCTTTTGACAACAGAAAGTATGTTTGATCAAAGTAGCTTGCATTCCACTGGTTGAAGCCTCGCTCGCCTCTCCAGGCATTAACTGAAGTAATGGGAGAAATCACATGGGCCTTTATAGAGCTAGTATTAGGAATGTCTTTAAAAACTGATTGAATGATAAATTCATATCGCCCAATCTTGATAGTCTGCCCTAAGGCTTCATTAATTCCACCAAAGTACTTTTTCGCCTTGGTTTCATTGATTAAGGTAGAATTAGGTGTTTGAAATGATTTGTCCTTGCTACCGGCTATTATGTCAATCTCAAAAAACTTTAGAAACCCTTCATCGACCGCAGCACTATTCACTTGATCCAATGAATCGGCAATCCCTTTTACCAGTATGGCTTTTGGTCTATTTTCGAGTCTGCTATAGACCACAATTTCAGGAATCTGATCAGCTGCTACGGGTGCCAAAGCGGAAGTGAGCCCACCTACCTTTTCTTCACCTGTATCCCTTTGATCTACTTGAATTACTCTATAAATACTGTCTTTCTCTGAGTGAAACTGGTCATATGCCAGCTCATTCTGAATAAACAGATAGATTACGAAGAATGAAGCTAGTCCTACGGCAAGTCCCAATATATTGAGACTGGCATAGAGCTTATTTCTTTTGATATTTCTTAGGGCAATAACTAAATAGTTCTGAAGCATAATTCAGTCTTAATCGTTTCTAAGAATATTAATAGGATTCATTTTTAGGGTAGATACTCCCTTACCAATAACTGTGATGGCAGCCAGTAAATAGACACCCGCAAGTGTATATAGGCCATACTCCCATGTCAGGGTTAATCGGTTTTGATAGATATTGAGCACCTGATCCATTAAAAGGTAGGCCAAAGGAATAGCAATAATCAAGGCAATGGTGATCACCACTAAATAGACTTTAGAAAGTGTCCATTGTAATTCAAAGAATTTAACGCCAAATACCTTACGCACACCTATTTCTTTCATTCTAGCCGAAATACTAAATGCCACCATGGCAAAAAGCCCAAAAAGGGAAATCGTAATGATCAGAGTAGCCACACCATTAATAATAGTAGTCAAGCGCTGAACGCGATGATAGTTTTGAGCATAAGCTTCGGTCAAGAATTGATAGTTCATCACCTTATCAAACTGTTTTGCATAAGCTGCTTCAAGTTTTGAAATACCCCCTTTTGTTGACTCATCATTTAATTTCACCAATAGTCTTTGTCTTGGTGTAGCCAGATTCTTAGAAGGTAAAATATATAAAGGTCTGGTACCCATGGAAGGACCTTGCATATGTATGTCGTCAATTACACCTACAATGCGCTTATTAAGCTTTGTCTCATTATAGCCTTGTACTTGAATGATCTTTCCAACTGGCTCGTCTATCTTGAGCCTCTTTACCAATTGTTCATTCACAAGTACCCCTTCTTGAAAGTCACTCGAAAGCTCTGGGTTAATGTTTCTGCCATCCATGAGCTTAATATTCAATGTTGGAATAAACGACTCATCTGTCTCGAAATTGGCCACGTACTTGATCGCCTCTTCACCATACCAAACCCCACTAAAACCCGCTGCACCACCTGGCATTGGTCCAAAAGTGAAGCCCGAAACTTCAGACATCGTTTCTAGTTCTCGAATGAAAGCCGTCATCTTTCCTTGCTCAATTCCTGGAAGTTGTACGGTAATTACGTTGTCTTTCGTAAAGCCCAAATCAAAATGAAGATAATGCCTGATCTGTCCGTTCATGATGACCGTTGCGGTAATTAAAAATGCACAGAGCGTAAACTGAAACCCTAATAAAAACTTAAACAACAGCTTACTCTTGGCACTGCCCATCATCTTTGTCTTAAGAATTCTAGTTGGTTGAAATCTTGAGAGGAAAAAGGCAGGGTAAATGCCTGCAATTAGACCACAGAGGAGTGCGTACCCCAAGAGCGACAATAACTGAAATGGGGATAGTAATACAATGCTCAAGTGAATGCCCATTACCTGAGATATAGAGGGCAGCAATAGTTCCAGTGCAATTACCGCAACCACTAAACTCATGAGGGAGAAAATGATAGACTCTGATAAGAATTGAAAGATTAATTGACGCGGAGATGCCCCATTCACTTTTCTGATGCCTACCTCTTTCGCTCTTTGAATGGCTCTTGAAACAGCCATATTCACATAATTGGCCAATGCGATTATCAAAAGTACGATAGCCAGTATGGCACAGATAAAAATTACATTCTTGTCTGCGCCAAGTCCTTTATTTCGGTTGTTCATTGAGGCTCCGCTGCCAGACCATTCCCAATAAGAGTCTTGAAAGGGTATAAATTTAGCGGCTGATTCATACATAGGGCTCTCTTCCACATTTTTGCCGTATAATTCACCAATTTGACTTTCAATGCTGGCTAAATCGGCTTCAGGAAGAGTTTTTACATAGATAAAGAATGTATTATATCCCCAGTTACTTAGCGCTGAAACGTCATTCCCATTCTTAAGAGATAGCACAAGGTGAGGCTGAAATTGAGAATTAGTGGGAAAGTCTTCTAAGACTGCACTAATTTTAAGTTCTCCCCTGCCTTTGATCATGAGCTTTTCACCGACAACATTTTCTCGATTAAAGTATTTTAATGCGGTCTTTTTCGATACGACCAAGTCATTAGGATCCTTTAGGGCTTCACTTAAATCTCCATAGGCTGCCGAAAACGAGAAAATCTCAAAAAATGAGTTCTGAAACTGATAGAATTGCTCACGAAACTCTTGTTCTCCGCTCCCTATTACGGTGAGGTTCCCTACACCTGAAAGCGTAGCAGTTGCTTTCTGAACACCGGGTATTTCTGCATTGATGGCATCGGCAAAAACTGCGGGTAAGAAATTATTGTAGAAGCCACCCATGTCTTTGGAATATTTCATTTTCAAAATCTGAATGTCTTCCACTTCCTTATGAAACTTATCGTAGGACATTTCGTAATTGATATAGAGTGCCACAACAATAAAACCCATCATAGCGACAGATAGACCTGTAACATTGATAGCGGTGCAAAGCTTATTCCTTTTAATATTCCTTAAGGCGACTTTTAGGTAGTTTCTTAGCATGATTATTCTTCTTTAAGGTGATTGATGGTACTTGCATAGTAAACCTTGACGGTTTGAATGAGCATAGCGGGTATTATAATACTCAATGTAATAAGGATGATAACCGAATAGCCTGTGAGCGTTACATCTACGCGATAAGAAAAGCTAGCTAGCCAGTTGCTAATCCATAAATAGGATAAAGGAACGGCAATGAAGATGCTTAAAGCCAAATAGATCAAACCATTAGCATTCACCGACTTACCGAGGTCCTGCATACTTGCTCCTAGTACCTTTCTAATACTGATCTCTTTGAGCTTGCGTTTGACAGTGTATGAACTCGTACCAAGCACTCCAAAAAAAGATATGACTAAGGCGATTACAGTGAATACCTGCATGAGACGCTTTATTACCTGCTCTCCACTATAAATCTTTGCATACTCCTCATCGAAGAACTTATAGACTATCTTATTACTATTTGTCACATTTTCATAGCGATTAAGAATGTCTGCCATTGCTTCCTCAGTATCGTCAGAAGTAAGTCTCAAAACTAACCAACCAAACCCGTCAGCATCGAATAATCGATAAGCTAGGGGTTTGATGACTTCTCTTTTCGACTCAGCATGAAAATCTGAAATCACACCTATGATTTCTTTTCCATTAAACTGTTTCCCTATCGGTTCCTCATAGCCTAAGGCTTCCACTGCTGTTTCATTTATCAGGACGTATTGCCTATGGTGTTTAAGGTTTTCCAGCGCTCTGCCTTTAATTACCTCTAAGTCAAAAATATCTAAGAACTCTGCATCGGCTTGATATTCAATGAAATCAAGCTGCTCTTTTTTAGCAAAGCGAGGGTTGGCCTTGCTAATTGGATAGCTCATTGTTAAAGCCACTGCGTCCACATATTGGCTCGATGCAAATGAAGCCTTTAGTTCGTCTTTTTTGAAAATCGATTCTCGGGTGTTTACAGAAATAAGTAACACTTGTTCCTTATCAAACCCAAGGTTTTCATGTTGAACAAAGTCAAGTTGTTGGTTAACAAAAAAAGTGGTTGACAATAGAAAAATGAAAATAGCGACTTGAATTCCATTGATAACATCAATTACACTATTTCTGGAAAACCCAGAAGCACTTTTTATGGATTTAAACTCATTGATCTTCTTATTAGAAACTATGTAAGCTGGATAGAGTATACTAATGAAACATAAAACTACCACCACCCCATATATGGCTGCTAAAAGAGGTAAGTTTTCGAATAGATGAATTCCTAGTGGGCGATTAATCAACTCTTCCAATAATGGAAGTGATAACTCTGTTAATATCATTGAGAATACGAAAGCCAAACTTGTTAAGACTAGAGACTCGAAAAAGTAATTCGACAACAAGTGACTTCTTCTGGCGCCTATGGCACGCCTTACTCCTATTTCTTTTGTTCTCTCAACCGACTGTGAAAGGGTTAATGAACAATAATTTGTCAATGATGAAATCAGAATAACCCCCGCCATCACACCAAAGATCAAAAGATAATAGGGATCCATTTTCCCGAAAAAACCATCGGATAGGGTAAGATCAAAATGAGCCTCAGATAGTGGTTTAAGCTCATAGCGCATTGGAAATTGGAGTGACTGTGTCCTCGAAGTGTATATGCTTTCCAGCTTCGTCAGCATAGCTGATTTTTGATTTTCAGTAGTTCCGTCTTTAAACAAGAGCACATTTTGATAGATATTATTACCCCAAGATTCAAGCATGTACCGTGTATTGGAACCAATCGGATATGCATTTTCTAAAGATGAAACCGCACCAAATTGTATAGAAGAAGTTTCTGGCAAGTTGAACAGAACACCCTTTACTTCATGAACGGTCCCGGAGACCGTTTTTACGAGCTTCCCAATCGCCAATTTCGCATCTCCGAAAAGCAATGTTGCATTAGCTTCCGTAAGCATTAATGAGTTAGCTTCATTAATGAAATCTGGATACCTTCCGTACTTCAATTTGAAATCGAAAATATTAAAAAAACCAGAGTCGGTTAAAACCTGACTAATGCGTACCTCTTCATTTGTAGAAAGAAGAGAATCTGTTCTGGTTACTAAAATTCCTCTTTGATAAGTAGCGTATTCCTCTACCTGTGTCAATTCTCCAATTCCGGCAGGCAACAATGGTGCGGGAGTTCCTGTAGATCGAGTTTCTCCTGTTTCACGCTCAGTTACTTTTACCAAATACTCAATATTATTCAACTTGGCATGGAACTGATCGAAACTTCTCTCCTTCTTTATAAAAAGAAAAATTATAAGTACCGAAGCGAAGCCAACGGACAAACCCACCAAGTTTATTAATGTATAAAACCGGTTTTTAAACAGTCTTCTTATGGCAATTTTCAAGTAGTTAGTCCACATATCAATTTTCTCTGAGTGTATCTACTGGATTAATTCGTGTAAACTTCTGAGTGCAGAAATATATCGTTAGAAGTCCTATGCATGCCATTCCGGCTACGACAAGCAGTGGAATTGTAGATGTTAAATCTATCCTATGAGAGAAGTCGCTCAACCAACGATTTCCTAAGAACCAAGCCAAAGGCACCCCTATCACCAGTGCAGTCAGTATAGTGTATCTAAACTCCTTGGATACTACCGCGAATATATCTTTGTAGTGCGCGCCTAAAATTTTACGTACGCCTAATTCTTTAATTCTTGACTGAATGTTGAGACTTGTCATCCCAAACAGGCCAAAGAAGGAAATAGCTACACTCACCAGCGTAAAAAACAACAGTGTGTTTCCTGATGCCTTATCCTTGGCTAAAATCAATTCGTAACCTGCGTCCAATGATCGGTATTCAAACGGTTGATCAGGTACTAGTGCATTCCAAGCATCTTCCACACCCGCTATGGCCTCCTGCTGATCAGACTCCGACAGCTTGATGTATGCACGAAAAAGGCGATTAGGATTTTGATATAGCAGCATCGGCTTGTCGCTCTCTCGCAACGTACCTGATTGGAAGTTCTTTACAATACCGATTACATTCAACTGCTTTTCATATTCATCTCTTCCCCTCGTTATAGTGGGGAAGTCATTTAAAGAGACAACACCCATTAACTTCGCGGCAGCTTCATTTAAGATTACGGCATCCCTGTCCGTAGTAAGTTCGGGATCAAAATTCCTCCCTTCAATCATTGAAATGCCCATTGACTCTAAAAAATTAAGCCCAATGCTCATATGATAAATCCGTACGTTCTCCTCTTCTACTTTATCGGGCCAGCTATAGTTAAAGCTAGAATTGAATATGTTAATAACATTACTATCAGTAAAAGCAACTGACTCTATCAGTGGGTTTTGATTCAAATTTTCAACAAAATTTGACCTGACCGAGGCATCAAATAAATCAACAGAGACCATAGCATCGCGCTGAAAACCAGGGTCTTTGGTTTGCATAAACTTCACCTGACTGTAAACCACGACAGCGATAATACCTATCGTTAATGTGATAGTGAACTGTAGGGCCAGCAATACATTGCTCAAGCTGACTTTTGAATGTCCCACATTGACTTTACCTTTGAGTGAATCAACAGGCTTGAATTTTGAAATCACTAATGATGGATAGAAGCCCGATCCTACAACCAGTACCAGCCAGAGGCTTAAGACAAATAGCGTGAAATTCTGATAACCGAATGATGCAACCATAGTCCCCGTATTGAAACTCAGTCCCGTGAATGTGGATAAGACATCACCTAATACCTCAAAGAGTATAATACTTAGTACCAAGCCTATTGTCACTTGAAGTGCCGACTCAGTCATGAATTGAATCATAACGTTACCACGCGTTGCTCCAATTGACTTCCTAACCCCTATCTCTTTAGCTCTTTCCAGTGATCGAGCTGTTGACATGTTAAAGAAGTTAATACAGACCAGCAGTATTATGAGCAAGCCTATACCCGCTAGAATTAGCATGTTAGACTCGTTCACTTGCCCGGGAATATCTCCAAAAGCCACAAAGTCTTGCATGTGTATTTCCTTGACTGGCTGCAACAGAAGCACATAACCTGTCATATCAAAATCACTATTCTCAACTACAATATTGGCAATCCGATCATTGATTTGACCGACTTCAACACCATCTATTAATTTCACATAGGTGAAGCAATTAGAGTTGCTCCATTCTTGTTCAAGCGGCTTGCTTTGAAAACCTTTAAGAATGTCGATACTCATTAAATAGTCAGGCTGAAAGTGTCGATTAGCAGCAAGGTCTTTAAAGACACCAACCACCAAGAGTTTCATTGGCTCATCATCCACATACTCATCAATTTGTATTTCTTTTCCGATAGGTGATTGCCCTTGAAAGTATTTGTCGCTGAGACTTTCTGAAATGATAATGCTCTGTCTTGCCCTTAGGGCTTCTTCTCTTGAACCATACTTAATGTCAATAGAAAGTATATCCAGTATCTCCGGATCGGCATAGTAGCCATCGCTTTCGCGAATTAAGAGATCATCTACACGGAAAACGATTGGGCCAGTACGTTGGACGCGTGAAGCCAATTCAATTCTATCAACTTGGGTATCGAAATAGGGTTTTAATGCGGTTGGAACAATGACTCCAGTTTCTTGACCATCCCTTACATTATTTACTCTATAGACTTTTTCAACTTCAGTTATATCTCTATCATAACTGAATTCATAGATCACATAAGTGCCAATAAAGAGGGCACAGATTAAACCGAAAGTCAAACTGGCAATATTGACAAAAGAAAAGAGTCTTCTTTTGACTAAGTTTCTGTATGCACTTTTGAGGTACTTATTCATTTCTTAAAGAGTTGATAGGGTTAGTTCTAGCAGCACGGAAGGCTATCATGGAAACAGTGAGCCACGCTATAACTAGAGAGATGGCCACCACTCCTATAAGGCTAATCATTGAAATATTAATATGGTATTCGAACCCTTGTAGCCAAGTTTGCATAGTGTAATAGGCAATGGGTGTCATAATCACAAGTGCCAATCCGGGAAGCAAAAGGGATTTTCTTGAGAAACTGACTAAAATTTGACCTATACTGGCACCAAGTACTTTTCTAACACCTATTTCTTTGACGCTGCGCTGGGCATTGATGGACGTGAGCCCATATAAACCAAGACAAGAGATCAGCACGGCTATAAGCCCAAAAACTTTGGCCAAATCCTTCACTAGTATTTCACTTTTATACATTCTTTCATGCGCTGCGGATAAGAATGTATAGTCGAATAGGTAGCCTGGCATAAATTCAGCATACTTATCTTTTAATACTTGCAGCGCACGGCTTTCTTGACCAGGAGCCGAACGCACGGTCACATTGTTAGCATTCTCTAAATAGTTGATAATCAAAAGCGGCTCTATTTCGTCATAAACGGAACCGATATGAAAGTCTCTAACAACGCCCAAAATTGTCATGTCTACACCCCAGAAATTTACAGGAGTGCCAATTGGGTTCTCAATATTCATTCCTCTGATGGCCGCCTCATTGACCAACACGCCTTTCCATTCTGATTCGACACTTCGAGAATAGTTTTGCCCTTCCACAATGTCCAGCTTCATCGTCTCTACAAAATCTTCTTCCGTGAAGAGTAGCTTAAAACTTGTCTTGTCATTGTTCGGGTCCTTTCCCTCCCAAGAAAAGTCACCTGTGGTTGCACCGATATTGACTGGTGCGCTTCCTACCACGGTTACAGCCTGAATGCTTGGGTCTTGGAGTAACTCTGATCTAAAACTCTCATACTGCTTCAGCAATTGATCATCATTTTGAAGCATGATAACCCCTTCTTTATCAATGTTTCGCTGATTTTCAAATATGAATTCTACTTGTCTATTGATTATAAAAGTGGCGAAGATGAGAAAGCCTGCAATCACAAATTGAAATACGACTAAGCCTTTACGAAATAGCCCTCCATTTTTAGTGGTTCCTTTGGTGTCAACTTTTCCTTTGAGTGCTTTCACCACGTTAAAGCTCGAAAGCACAAGTGCGGGGTATAGACCCGAGACTAAAATGGTAAAAAGTCCTAGTCCCCCAATCATCAATAACAAACTTGGGTCTAGCCAATTGAGGGTAACCTGTTTGCCCGTGAGGGTATTAAAAGGCCCGAGAATTACTTCGATACAGATGACCGCGATCACTACTGAGAGCAAAACGATCAAGCCCGATTCCATTAAAAACTGCCTAATCAAAGTAAGCTTGGATGCTCCCGTTACTTTTCTCACACCCACTTCCTTTGCCCGTTTGAGCGCGTCAGCAACAGACAGATTGATAAAGTTGATACAGGCAATGAAAATGATAAATACACCGATAAGTGTGAATAAATGCACATACTCGATTCTTCCACCAGCCTGTTTTCCTCCTTCATAGCTTCCACGCAAGTAGATATCATCAAACGGCTTGAGGAATAGAGACTTAGTACTACCCTCTTGATTCTTTCTAATAAGGTCTTCGATCTTAGATTCAAATGCTTTTGCAGACGCATTTTCCTTTAATTGAACGTAAGTGAGAATACCCGAATTTCCCCAACGCTTTATCCAGCTATTCCTCTTCACCCAATTCTCCATTGACACAACGAAACTGAATTGAAACTGGCTATTCTTCGGTGGATCTGCTATAACGCCTCTGACAATTGATTCAACCGTATTATCTATCTTCACTAACTCACCCACCACATTTGTCTTATCGAAAAGTCTTATGGCCATACTCTCCGTCAAAATCAAATCGCCATATGTGGCTAAGCTGTTCTCTTCTAATTGGCCCTCAATAAAAGGAAGATTGAACATTTGAAAGATCTCCTCATCTGCCATCATCCCTTCTTGCTTGAATTGGCGATCACCCACAGCCAATTGATGCTCTCGCCAATCAACACGTGCTGTACTCTCAACCTCAGGAAAGTCTCTATCCAAAACTTCCTTAATGACTCCATTTTGAACACTTTGTGTTACTACGTCACCATTGTCGTAAAAATCGTGTGACCAAATGCCATAAGTCCTATCAGAGTTGTCATGAAACTTATCATAATTGACCTCGTCATTTACCCAAAGAAAAATCAGTAAACTAGTCGTCAAGCCAATCGCCAGACCGAAGACATTGATGAGGGTGAACTCTCTCTTATTCAGGAGTTTTCTAAAAGCTATTTTAAGGTTGATTTTAAGCATAGTCTCTTACTGATTATTCGTAACGAATAGAATTTACAGGGTTCGTAGCGGCTGTTTTAACAGCGTGAAAAGCGACTGAGGCAAATGCAATAATTAATGCACCAAGGCCCGTTACCCCGAATATTTGCCATGAAATTCTGCTTGAATAGGCGAAGTTTTGTAGCCACATATCCATTAAGTAGTAGGCCAATGGCCAACCCAATATGTTAGCCACCAGAACAAGTTTTAAAAAGTCGATAGAGAGTGTATTCACTAATCCAAACACTCCGGCTCCCAACACTTTTCTAATGCCAATCTCTTTCGTTCTTTGCTTCATCATAAAGGCCGTTAAGCCAAACAATCCAAGACAGCCAATGACAATGGATAGGAAAGAGAAACTTGCAAAGACTTTCAAAAATCTATCTTCTGCTTGATAATGTTCATTGATGTCTTCATCTAGGAAACTAAAATCGAAGGGTACATCAGAAGCAAATTGACCCCAAATGCGTTCGACATTGGCTATAGTCTCAGTGATGCCATTAGGAGATACTTTTATGCTCATATAATTGAGGCGTGAAGTTGCCATTGAGCTCAATGAAAATACCGTTGGCCGAATCTCTTCATGTAAAGAAGCAAAATGAAAGTCTTTGACGACTCCTATCACTTTGGCATCCTTGGTAGACCATTCGGATCCCGTAAAGGCCAAACCACCAAGAGATGTACCGATTGGATTTTCAAAGCCAAAAAACTTAACAGCTGCTTCATTGAGTACATAGGCTTGCATGTAGTCTGTCTCAAAGTCTCTATCAAATGAGCGCCCTTCTATGACTTCAGCTCCTAATGTTTCGAAAAAATCATGAGCGACTATCACTGTTGGCGCATAAGTAGACTCCTCTGCCCCTTCAGGGCGATATCCTCTCCAATTGCCTACCCTAACCGCAGGGTGATTATTACTTGCCGTAACCTCTGTGATTGAAGGGTTTCTAAGCAGTTCTTCTCTCAACAGATCATACTGATCGGCAACGCTTCCAATGGGAATCACCACCACTTGAGCTGTATCAATACCGAGGTCGGCATTTCTCATAAACTTTATTTGGTTGAGGATTATGAGTGTGGAGGCAATTAGCACCACCGCAATAAAGAATTGGAAGACGACAAGGCTATTTCTCAAATTGAATTTGCCACCACCTCCGCTCAGGGCACTATTTCTAAGCACCATTACGGTTTTCATTTTCAATAAGAAGAGTGCTGGGAAGCTACCAGCTATTACACCTATAATCACCGCCACGCTGAAAATCGAAAGGCCTAATACTACGTCTTCTTGAATACGGAAGTCAAAATCACCTCCCGTGAGTACGTTAAACTGCGGCAGTGCCATTTCTACTAATATCACGGCAAAAACACAAGAAAGCAATGCGATGATGATGGACTCAGCCTGAAACTGAAGTATCTGGGCGGTAGGCCTGGCACCGAAGACTTTCTTCAGGCCTACTTCCATGCCCCTCTGAAATGAGGCTGCAATGGAAAGATTGATGTAATTGATGCAAGCCAAAAGCAAGATCACTATAGCCGTAGCAATAAAAATCAATACCGTGGTGCGGCTTCCATTGACACCAATTTCGCCTGTTAAATCAGAGTCTAAGTGTATGCTTTCTAAGGACTGAAGGTAATACTCGTAAGGTGTGTCAGACTCATAGGTAGCATTTAAAAAGGTATTAATTCTGGCCTGAAGTCCATTTGCTTGCGTTCCTTCGGCCATTTTAAAATAGCTATAGTGACTAGTTCCAGTAAACAGCTCATTAACCCAATCGCCATACCAGCTAATACCAGTGCTCATAGGAATAAACATCTCAGCTTCAAAATGAGTATTGCTTGGCAGGTCTTTTACCACTGCAGCTACCTGAAAGTCTACCTCTTGAATGCGTAAAATTTGCTGCATGGGGTCTTCATCACCAAAATGTCTCGTTGCCGCAGTTTCAGATAGTACTATTGACGCGGGGTTATTAAGCACACCATTCAGACTTCCTGCGACTGTTTCAAAGCTGAATAGGTCGAAGAATAGTGAATCGACCAAAAAGATGTCTTCTTGATAGATGTTTTGATCACCCCTAGTCACATTTGAGGACATATTATCTAATCGAGTAGCAGTCTGTATCTCAGGAAAGTTAGCCGCTAAAATTGGAAGCAATGGATAAGTCGTAGTGGCTGAATAGGTTTTAGTATCCCCTCCTTGATTGTAGGCTCCAGTCAACCTAAGTATGCGCTCTGATTCTTTAAAGTGCTTGTCATAACTGACTTCGTGGCGCACAAATAAAACAATCAGCACACACGCGGCTAAACCTACCGACAAACCCGCAATGTTAATTGTAGAATACAGCTTGTTCTTCAACAAGTTTCTTAGCGCTATTTTGAAGTAATTTTTCAACATAATCTTATTCGCTTCTTAATGAGTCTACTGGGTTTGAATTGGCGGCTTTAAATGACTGTATGGAAATAGTCAAAACGGCTATACTAAAAGTGATCAAGGTTGGTACCGCAAAGAGGAATACACCAAGAGATATCTTATGGGCAAAGTTTTCTAACCATGATTCTATGAAGTAATAGGAAACGGGAATAGCAACGATAAAAGATAAACCTACCAGTTTAGCGAAATTCATATTGAGCAGGATGATCAAGTTTTTTACTGAAGCACCCAATACTTTTCTTACCCCCACTTCTTTTATGCGCTGCTGTGCTGACAAATGTGCGAGACCGAATAAGCCTAAACAAGAGATGATAATGGCAATGAGCGATGCATTAGTAATTATCGTTTTCCACCTGACTTCCTCCTTATAATAATCTTGATTGCTCTCTTCTTGAAAAGTAAATTCTACCGGCTGATAGGGCTCCACACTTCTCCAAACTCGTGTAATTTCAGCGCCTATTTCTGTCGCATAGCTCTCAGAATATTTAACCAACACCTGATTAAAGCCTGTGTCACTAATGGCTCCACTTTCTAACATGAGAGCACCAACACCTGCCTTAGCCGATGAATAGATAAAGTCTTTCATCACACCGACAATTCGATATGCTTTCTTTCCTTCATCCCCTCCATCTGTTAGTAATTCACCTAGAGGGTCTCCATCAATGCCTAAAGCTTCGACAAACTTTTCATTGACTACAATATTTTGCAAAGTGTCACTTCCCCGAATGAATGAATCAGGGTAGGCCTTGAGGTTTCTCCCTTTAAGAAGCGATAAATCCATAATCGATATAAAGGCTGTATCTACCTCTGATACTACCGAAAACATATCTTTATCGCCATACCCAACACTGGTAGCTGAACTGAAACCGCTATTGAGGGCAACTGAACTGATGTTTGGGTTTTTCAGCAATTCATTCGAGATCAGACCAGCTGATTCCTTGTTATACCCCAAATTAATGACTGCTAAATTCTTATCGTCATAACCTAAATCAGTGTCCAGTAGCATTGAAATTTGTTGATTCATGGCCACAGTACCAATCACCAGAATTGCAGCTACTGCAAATTGCAACAACACCAAACCCTTGGTCACGTACTGTTTGCCCTTCAATTTTACTCTGCCAGAAAGACTTTTGAGTATAGAGAATCTACTGATGAAAAATGCAGGATAGGTACCAGCCAAAAATGCAGAGATGAGCACTAGAAGAAAGCAACTTAATAGTAGTCTCCAATCTTGAGTTATTCCTGATGAAAACTCTTTATTGGTCAACCTACCGAAGAATGGTAAGATTAGTTCAGCGAGAATCAGACCGACTACAAATGCTAAAAAAGATACAAAAAACGCCTCTCCCAAAAACTGCCACGCGAGTTGTTTTCTCTTAGCTCCTAATACCTTTCTCACACCTATCTCTTTGGCTCTAGGAATAGACCTAGCCACAGACAGGTTAGCAAAATTGATACAGGCGAGAATGAGAATAAAAACCCCAATCCCCGATAAGATGTAGGAATAAGTAGCACTACTACTATTGATAAATCCATCACCTCCGTTTACTTCCTTATTTAAATGAATGGAAGTCAATGGCTGAAGTATACTTTCTATGCCCCTAGCAAATTCTTCGTTCTCATCTGGGTTCAGAGCAAGCCTCACCTCCTTCATCTTTGCTCGGACAGCAACTGGATCAGCTTTTTCTGACAGCAGGAGAATAGACGTATAACTAATATTATTCCATGTACGACTGGTATAGAGGTCATTTTTTGTCTCATATTTCTTCCAAGGGAAATAAATCTTGCTTGAGAGTGATGAATTGGTTGGAAAATCCGCTACAACGGCATCTATATAAAAATCTTCAATACTACCTAACAGTTTAATTGTCAGGGCTTCTCCTGCTACATCTACTCGATTGAAATACTTCAGAGCGATCTCCTCTGTGATCACTACTGAGTTTAATTTGTCTAGGGCATTATTTAAAGAGCCGGACAATACTTGATAATCAAAGATTTCGAAGTTCTGTGGATCGCTAAATACTGCTTTATTTTGCTTAATATATTCGTCTCCTTTTTTTACGATCAGAGACGTTCCGTTATAACGGGTAAAACGCTCTATTTCAGGAATTCGATCAGCATACTCTTTGGCTTCAATAGCATTGGTAACCGTCAACTCTTGTATGTTTCCGAACCAATCGATTTTCGAATTGACTCGGTAAATTCTGTCTGACTTAGATTGAAAGCTATCGAATGTCAGTTCATCTTTTACGTAAAGAAATATGAGCATACAACAGCTAATACCTACGGCTAAGCCAGTAATGTTTATAAAGGAGTAACCCTTATGCTTTACTAGGTTTCTTAGTGCTATTTTGAAGTAATTCCTTATCATAACAATGTCTTATTCGCTTCTCAATACTTCCGCTGGGTTCTTTTTCACACTAATCGCACCTTGTACGGTTAACAGTATGAATGCTAATAGAATGACTACTCCTGAGGCTACTCCATAAATTAGTGCTGTTGATTCGATTCGATAAGCAAAGCTATCTAACCAACCGCCTATTAGATATTGCGTGGTTGGTATAGCGACTAAAAAGGCAATCAGGATAAGGCTCAAAAAGCGAAGGTTTAGGTTCTTGATTAAGGCCAATTGACTGGCGCCTAAAACCTTTCTAATGGAAAGCTCTTTTTCTCTTAATTGCCCCTCAAAAATTGCTAGCGCAAAGAGACCTAAAGTCGCTATCACTATGAGCATGACGGTAAGTCCATCAAAAATTGCCACCAAAGTCTCTTCCCGCTGAAAAGCGCTGTCAAAATAAGTATCGATTAACTTATGTTTAAAAGGTGCTGTGGCTCCTAATTCGTCCCATTGACGCTCCGCATATGCTAACACATCGTCTTTATTACCTGCCTTGTATCTAATTAAGAGATTTCCTAATTGTGTGGGATCATAAGGAATGACAATGGGATTGATTTTTGACTTTACCGAGCTAAAGTGAAAGTCAGCCAAAACACCTGCAATTTTATATTCACTATCTGGAAGTATTTGACCAACTGCCTCTTCTAAACTCAAGTCAAAAAGACTCAATGCAGCTTCATTGATGAGTACCGCATTAGTAAGTTCAGACTCCTCTAATGCCGAAAAACTATTGCCAGTAATTATTTCCAACCCTCCTATTTCTACAAATTCTTTATCGGCAGAACCAAAACTCACAAATTGTGAAGTCTTAGCTTCTCCCAAATTAAAAATGAGTGCACCACCCGCTTGAGGTATGGGCCCAGAACTCACCATTTCAATTTGTGTTGATCTAAGCAGTTCGTTTTTTAGCGCCTGATATTTGTCAAACATATCACCTCTGCGTACATCAATGGTCAGAAGGTTTTCGGTGTTGTAGCCCAGGTCTTTTTGAATCAAATAATTTGCCTGACTTCTAATGATTAATGCACTTGCCAAAACGCCTGTACAAATAGCAAATTGAATGACGGTAAGCCCCTTTCTAATAACAGATCCTTTCGTTTTTGGAGAACCGCCTTTTAAAGCATTCAATAAATTCAACTTGCTACCTATTAAAGCTGGATAAATACCAGAAAGTACAACCACCAACAGCAGTAGAGCTGTGGGAATCAGCAAGAGTGAAGGATCAGTACTAATGTCTAAAGAAAGGTTCTTACCAATCAAGCGATTGAGACCAGGCAGTGAGACCTCAAGTGAAATAATGGCGATCACCAAAGCTAGAATAGACAAAAAGAATGTCTCTCCCATCTGGTAAGCTATAAGTCTCACTTTTGACGCTCCCAGTATTTTACGAACCACTAAATCCTTAGCCCTAGCAAAAGACCTTGATGTTGTTAAGTTGATATAATTGAAGGAAGCAACTAGCAGAATAAGTGTTCCTACGACTGAAAAGATGATTATGTAGCGCTCTTGCCCACCGAACATTCCAGATCCACTTCTTGTGGTTCTTCCCGACAGGTATAGTTCAGAAAACTTCGTGAATGAGAATTCGAAATCAGCATGCTTCTCTTTATTTTTTTTAAAGATCGCTTCTGTGTCTTCCTTAAGTTTGTCTAATGAATAATTTTCGGCTACCAAAAGATAGAACAGCCCACTTCCAAATTGCCAGTTTGTCTCTAGCCCCTGATAGTCACCTTTGTTAAAATCAATGGGAATGACGAATTCAAAATGTAGATGGGAGTTACTTGGTATTTTGTTCAGCACGCCAGTCACTTTGTACGACCCCAAGCCCTCTATTTCTATAAAATCGCCTAAAGGGTTGCTACCCCGAAAGTGTTTCTTGGCCATCTCATGAGAAATAACAACACTATTTGGTTCAGCTAAGGCCGTCTCTTCATTCCCATCGCTCAATGTAAAGTCGAACACTTTGAAGAGTTCGCTGGTCGAATAGAATAATTTCTTAGTCTCAAATTCAGTTTGATTTACCTTGTACTTTTTGGTTTTAGCTATGCTAATATTTACTACCTCTTCTACACCGGGACTCTCTTCCTTCCAAGCCGCACCAACGGCAAAAGAAGGCAACAAATTCATGGTGCCATTCGGAGTAACCATACCCTGCTGAGGAAAGTAAATACGGTCGGCATTATCATGCCATTTATCATGTGTCAACTCATCTTTGACATACAGTGCCGTAATGAGAAAACAAAACATTCCGATAGACAAACCGAGAATATTAACCCATGCAAAAAAGCGCTCTCTTTTGAGACTTTTCATTCCAGTTTTTAAGAATCTTATTATGTTGTTCATAATATTTTGAGATTTAGAACTTTGAGCTTATACATATGCATTTCAAGCATTATACCAAACATTAAGCATTGAATATCAGTCACTTATATAATATTCAAAGTAATGTCCTATCCGCTAGCGAACTGTACTGCCCGCTAACGGACGGAAGTCACTGGATCATTCAGTTCGCAATGCATTAACCGGGTTTGATTTGGCAGATTTGTACGACTGGTACATGAGTATTGTCCAGACTACTAACATCAGACCTATCAAGGGCACAATGAGTAGTGCCGTATCTATAGTAATATGAAAAGCAAAGTCAGATAACCAATCTGTCATCAAGTAATAGACTGCAGGCAAAACAAGCAACGCCATCAGCACGATTAACTTTGTTATTCCGCTGTTAAGCACCCAAATGATATGAGTCGTACTAGCTCCTAAAACTTTTCTTATACCAATCTCTTTGATCCGTTGCTCTGCCAAGAAGATGGACAATCCGAAGATGCCTAATCCAGCAACAAAAATGGCTAGCGTACTGAAAATCGAAAACACATCTGAAAGCTTCTTTTCATCAGCATATTTATTAGCAAATTGTTCGTCTAAAAATTCATACTCAAAAGGATAATCGTTCGAGAATTCGTTAAAAACTGATTCAATATGAGCAATGGCAGGTATAATTCCTTGGCCACTCAATTTGACGTAAGCGTATTCAAAACCATCTTTTCTGGTTCTCATGACTAAGGGTGCGATTGCCTCTTTGGCCGAACCATAAATGAAGTCCTTTGCCACACCTGTTACTTGTCTGCTCATCACTTTTTTACCAAGAGGATCATCCCAATTAAACTGCTCTACAGCGGTCTGATTAATAATCTGAGCCTTGCCTCTAGCCGATTCATCCATTTCGTTAAAAGATGATCCAAATTCAATCTCCAAACCTAAGGTTTCGATAAAATTGGGTTCTACTGACATGTAAGTCACTGCCTGATCTCCTTCCACACCATCTGCCTCTACAAAAAATGTTGAGACACCTTGAAAAACCGAGAATGAAACACCTGATACTGAATTGATGGCCGAATTCTTCATCAGCTCATCTTTAAACACAGCGTATTCCTTCTGTATATTTTCGTCCTTTAAGGGGATTCCTACTACTTGATCATCTTCTAGTCCGAGGTCAATATTTTGCATGTAATCGAACTGAGAATAAATGATAGTTGTCACACCCATTAGTCCAAGACAAACGAAAAATTGAAAACTGACTAAAACCTTTCTGAACAGTCCTCCACTCTTCCCCTGCGTTACATTGCCGCTCAGTATCTGTATTGGGTTGAACCTTGAAAGGTAAAGGGCAGGGTAAACTCCGGCCAAAAAACCAATACCAAAGATAAAACCGATCAGTAAGACATAAGTACTGACAGCGTCATAAGCAATGGATAAGTCTTTGCTCGTAAAAGCATTGAAAGTAGGTAATACCATTTCACTGAGGCAGATAGCGAGAATTAAGGAAATGCTCGTGACCACTAAGGACTCTACAAAAAACTGCCTGGCAATCTGGAAACGATGACCACCTACTGTTTTGCGTATACCTACCTCTTTCGCACGTTTTGATTGTCTAGCGGTAGCCATATTCATATAGTTGATGATGGCGATGCCTAATATGACAAAGGCTATGATCAAATACATTTGAGCATTAGACTCACTACCTTTCTTACCAAAGTACCCGATACTTAATTCCGAAA
Organism: Cyclobacteriaceae bacterium; assembly: GCA_965284605.1. Classification (GTDB taxonomy): domain Bacteria; phylum Bacteroidota; class Bacteroidia; order Cytophagales; family Cyclobacteriaceae; genus Roseivirga. The sequence goes on along the minus strand of OZ260101.1, from coordinate 3,865,364 downwards.
AATATACATCAGGAAGTGGGACAAGCTTTACCCTATCATTGGGTCTATGGGGCTCTAAAGCAACTTCTATTTTGGTAATCACTTCCGTCAAATCTGCTGATGGCTCCACTTTAAGGTATAGCGGGAAGGCCGAAAGAACGCCCCAACCCATCACACTTTTTGCCGTGGAATAGCGTAGCATATCCTTCATATCCTTGTCGGCATTTTCGAACGACATTAGATATTCAAATGCTAAATGAGTGTTGGCGGGTAAGTCATCAAAAACCCCTGCAACCGTTAAATCACCAAAGTCAACAATGCTGATTATCTGATTTAGGGCATTCTGGGCACTCCCAAATAACCGCTCTGCCTCAGATTTTGAAAGTACCAAGTGATCAGGGCTTGCCAGTGCGTTCTTGGAATCTCCAGCGATGATCTTAACTGAAAACAAATCAAGACTCGACTGATCTGTATAATACATGCTAGTCACCTTGTGCTTACTTCCATCTTGAAGTTTCACAATTCGGTCACCCATTTGACCAAACCTAGTAGCCTTCTCTATTTCAGGAATAGCATCTACGACTAAAGGCCCCATTGGTGCCATAGTAACAGGAGAAAAATTACGATTTTGACTTGTGGTATCATCAAGATACACCTGATAGATTAAGTCCTTATCTTCATGATATTCATCGTAACTGTACTCACTCTGGACGAACAGCGTAAGTAGTATAAAACAGCTCATGCCCACGGAGAGTCCTAGAATATTGATAGCACTATAAGCCTTGTTCTTCAGAAGAAACCGATACGCTATTTTTAGATAATTTTGAATCATAACCTTAATTTTGACAACTCTATTTCAAGCACCGTACCAAATTTATATAACTGTTTATCAGCTACTTACTTGATTAATATTTAGCCTGAGTATCCGCAATCGCACTTTACTGTCCGTATGCGGACGGCTAGATTTGTTTGTATATTATGAACAGATTTCTTTTGTACTATCACTGGTCAAATACTCAAAACATGAAGTCAGGTAAAATACTTATAGTCGATGATAACGAAGACTTGCTCAAAGCAGCAAGGATGTTTCTAAAGAGACACTTCGGTCAAATAGATCTTGAAAAGGATCCCACACTCCTGCCAGATATTCTAAAGAATGAAAGCTACGATGTTATTCTGCTCGACATGAATTTTACACAAGATGTAAACTCAGGTGCCGAAGGCTTTCATTGGTTAGATCAAATCCTAGAAATCGACCCATCTGCCGTAGTCTTGTTGATCACGGCATTTGGCTCGGTAGACCTAGCCGTAAAGGCCATCAAGGCGGGTGCCTCTGACTTTGTAATGAAGCCTTGGGAAAATGAAAAGCTACTGGCTACCCTACTTTCTGCCATGAAGCTAAAGTCTTCTAAAACAGAAATTCAACAACTGAAAGATCAACAAGCCGTCCTGAAGGCCGATTTAGACGAGAAATTCAAAGACATCATCGGTCAATCACCGAATATGATGCAGGTCTTCGATACCATTGACCGCGTGGCCGAAACAGATGCTAACATCTTAGTCTTAGGTGAAAATGGTACAGGTAAGGAATTAATAGCGCGTTCGTTGCACAGAAATTCTAACAGAGCCGACAATCCATTTGTCAGCGTAGACTTAGGCGCCATTACTGAGAGCTTGTTTGAATCCGAATTGTTCGGGCATGTGAAAGGGTCATTCACTGATGCAAAAACTGATCGTCCTGGTAGATTTGAGGTAGCCAACAGAGGAACCTTATTTCTAGATGAAATTGGTAATCTATCCCTACCCCTTCAAGCCAAATTATTAACTGCCCTTCAAAACAAAAAAATAACGCGTGTAGGCTCGAATCGAGTAATTGATGTTGATATTAGACTGATATGCGCGACCAATATGCCGCTTTACGACATGGTTCAGAAAGGTGAATTTCGACAAGACTTACTATACCGAATCAATACCATCGAATTAAGGCTTCCATCACTGAAAGAAAGAGGCGAAGATATTCCTTTGCTCGCCACCCACTACCTGACGCAATACGCTAAAAAATACAACAAAGACATTTACAAGTTCAGTGAAGCTGCTCTCACCCGCCTAGGAAAATATCATTGGCCTGGTAATGTCCGTGAACTTCAGCATGCTGTTGAGCGCGCTGTGATAATGAGCCGAGATAACATTCTTCAGCCCGAAGACTTTTTCTTTAATGCTGCGCAACAACCGAAAGAAAACAGTGGTGAAATCAGCTTAGACCAGTATAATTTAGAAGATGTTGAACGTATATTGATCCGCAAGGTGCTGGCCAAAAACAATGGCAATGTCACGCATGCTGCACAAGAATTAGGTTTGACGAGATCGTCACTGTATAGAAGACTTGAGAAATATGGGCTTTAATAGATTCAGGCTTTTTGTTTTGATTCGGGTAATCGTGCTGTTTTTAACAGTGGCGGCCTTTGTTTACTTAATCTTCTTTGATCAGAAATATGTCACAACAGTGGTGACTGGCTTTCTAATCATTTTCGAGGTTTTCGAGCTCTTCAACTACATCGAAAGCACAAACAAGAAGCTCAGTCGATTCTTCGATGCCATTAAGTACAATGACTTTAACATGAGTTTTACCCATGATAATAAGCTCGGGAAGACATTCAAAGAATTGAATATTGCCTTTAAGGAGGTCATTGATGCTATCCTGATAGAAAGACAAAAACGTGAAGAGTTCTTTCAAGAGTTACAGGTGGTGGTGGAGAATATTGCCTCAGGTATTATTTCTATTGATGGTGATGGACAAATAAAGTTGATCAACAAATCGGCCATGAACTTATTGGGCATCACAAAGCAACGACACTCCAATCAACTTAACATTAAGACAAAAGAGATTGCTAGTTTGATTGACCAGTTGGACGGAAATGCCCGTGTAACCTATAAAACACCTGATGGACGTGAATTGGCTGTATTTGAAACCAGATATAAGCTTGGAGAAGGCGCCTATAGACTTTTTGCCATTCAAGATATTAAAGCTGAATTACAGGCAAGAGAGCTCGAAGCTTGGCAGAACTTAACGAAAGTCCTTCGGCACGAAATCATGAACTCCATTGCACCGATCTCATCCCTAACTTCTACCCTCACCGAAATCATCAGTGAAGACATTGAAAAACGAGCTGATCATAATGTGATGTCGCATGAGAGTCTCGAAGATATCGAAGAGGGTCTACGCACCATTTCTGGCCGATCTGATGGTTTAATCAACTTTATAAACGCATACCGCGACTACACCAATTTACCAACCCCAAATAAGGTAGATACTTCCGTAAATCAGGTAGTACAGAATACTGTCAACCTTATGAAAGGAGACTTTAAGGAAGGACAGTTGATCATGAAGCTTCCAAAAACACCTAATCATTTGATGCTTGACGAACAACTTATTGAACAGGTCTTGATCAATTTGATTAAGAACGCCAGAGAAGCCATTGAGAATTTGGAAAGCGGTTTGGTACAAGTTGAGGTCAAAGTCTTTAATCAAAAGACCTCCGTAATAATTCAAGACAATGGACCGGGAATTGTAAAAGAAGCGCAGCAGAAAATCTTTATGCCTTTCTACTCAACCAAAAACCGAGGTTCAGGCATTGGATTAAGCCTTTCTAAGCAGATCATGCAGCTACATGAAGGAGATATATTGCTCGAAAGCGAAATAGGAAATGGATCGAAGTTCATCTTGAGTTTTAATTGAATTCAATCGAAACCATAATTTCTAAATCATCGAGCTTCCAGATTAACGGCAATAGCCCTAATTTGCCATCACATGAGTTTGACCAACTTAAGCGCTTCCCTCAAAGGAGCACTTTATACTGATAATACTACCCGGAAATTATACGCGACAGACGCTTCAGCCTATCGTGAATTACCCTTGGCGGTGGCCATTCCAAAAGACAAGGAAGACCTTGTCACTTTAGTAAACTACGCCAGAGAAAATAACACCTCTATTATCCCTAGAACAGCGGGCACTAGTCTTGCCGGTCAAGTGGTCGGTAAGGGGATTATTGTAGATATCTCAAAGCACTTCGGAAATGTCATTGAAGTCAATGAAAAAGAAGGCTACGCGTGGGTAGAACCTGGTATTATCAGAGATGACCTTAACAGACATCTGGAGCCTTATGGCTTCTTCTTTGCGCCAGAGACTTCAACAGCCAATCGCGCCATGATTGGGGGCATGATAGGCAACAATTCATGTGGTTCAAATTCAGTAGTTTATGGTAGCACTAGAGAACATTTACTCGAAGTAAAAACGATTCTAGCAGATGGTAATGAATCATGGTTTGGGAGCCTTCATAAAAATGAATTTCTAGATCGCTGTAATGGCCTATCTGTTACAGGTGAACTACAGAACAATATTTACTTCGAAACCAGAGAGATTCTTAAAGCAGAAACGAATCAAAAAGAGATATTAAAGGGCTTTCCTAAAGCCAACATTCCGAGAAGAAATACTGGCTATGCACTGGATATGTTATTGCGCCATCAGCCTTTTACTGAGAAGGGTTCCGAGTTCAATTTTTGTAGCCTAATCGCAGGTTCCGAAGGCACCCTATGCTTAGTCACAGCAGCAAAAATAATGCTCTCTCCTCTTCCACCGAATAACAAACGCTTGGTCTGCATTCATTCTGAGACCATTGGCGACAGTCTCAAAGCTAATTTGGTTGCGCTAAAGTATGAACCATCGGCATGTGAGTTAATGGATCACTATATCCTTGAAGCCACTAAGCGAAATGCCATGTACAACGCTCTAAGGTTTTTCGTAGAGGGCGATCCGCAAGCCATTCTGGTAGTTGAATTAAATGGAGACACGCCTAAAGAAGTCGATCAGAAAGTGAAAGACCTCATCAAGGAACTCAAACATGAAGGTCGAGGCTATGCCTACCCAGTGATCAAAGGAAAAAAGATCACATCCGTCTGGAACCTTCGCAAAGCTGGTTTAGGTCTACTATCCAATTTACCGGGCGATGCCAAGCCTGCGCCCGTGATTGAAGATACTGCCGTAGATGTAGAAGACTTACCGGCATACATTGCTGATTTTAATGACATTTTGAACAAACATGGCCTATACTCTGTGCATTACGCCCATGCTGGTTCAGGAGAACTACATTTAAGACCCATCATTAACCTTAAGACATCCGAAGGCCAACAACAATTCAGAACCATCGCAGAAGAAATAGCCGCATTGGTAAAGAAATACAAGGGTTCCCTTTCTGGAGAGCATGGAGATGGTCGCTTACGAGGTGAGTTTCTACCTCAAATGATTGGCGAGCACAATTACGAATTGGTCAAACGAGTCAAGCGAATTTGGGACCCACATAACATTTTCAACCCCAATAAGATTGTTGACACACCTCCGATGGATACATCACTGAGGTATCAAAAGGATCAGAACACACCCGAGTTCGACACACAATTTGACTTCTCGTCTACTGATGGCATCCTTCGAACGGCCGAACTATGCAATGGTTCGGGTGACTGCCGAAAATCAGAATTAAGCGGTGGCACCATGTGCCCGAGCTATATGGCCACCAGAGATGAAAAAGACACTACTAGGGCTAGAGCGAATATTCTAAGAGAAATCCTTACCAACGCAACAGACAAGAATCCTTTCGCCAACGAAGAGATCAAAGAAGTGATGGATCTGTGCCTGTCTTGCAAAGGCTGTAGTTCAGAATGTCCGTCTAATGTAGACATGGCCAAGCTCAAGGCAGAATGGCAATATCAGTACTATAAAGAAAAAGGAGTGCCTGCCCGAGCTAAGCGCATTGCCGGCTTTTCGAAAAGCATGAAGTTGGCTTCTAAAATACCATGGGCTTATGACATGGTATTTGGAAATAGCTTCACTGGAAATATTGCCAAGTCAATAGCGGGCTTCGCAAAGGAGCGCAGCATGCCAGAACTAGCACGTCAACCGCTAGAAAAATGGTTGACCAAAGAATTCAAGCCCAACGTAAGGGACAAGAAGCTTTACTTCTTCTGTGATGAGTTCACCAATTACAATGATGCTGAAATAGGTAAAAAAGCCGTCTTGCTCCTCGACAAACTGGGTTATCAGGTGATCTTTGTACCGCACGCGGACTCAGGCAGGCCCCAACTATCCAAAGGCCTCTTAGACGAGGCAAAGTCACTAGCAGAAGCTAACATCGATATTTTCAAAGATTTATTAGCCAGTGCGACACCACTTGTAGGAGTAGAACCATCTGCTATCCTCACTTTTAGGGATGAATATATCAGCCTGACAAGGGGCAAAAAACAAGAACAAGCGAAACGCATCGCCTCACATGTCTTCACAATTGAGGAGTTTTTAGCGAATGAGATTGATGCCGGTCATATCAAATCAGAACAATTCACTGATGAAGCAAAACTCATCAAGGTACACGGGCACTGTCATCAGAAGTCATTGTCTTCCATGGTTCCCACTAAAAAGGTGCTTTCCCTACCAGCCAATTTTAAGGTGCATATGATTGCATCCGGCTGCTGTGGTATGGCTGGGTCTTTCGGCTATGAAAAAGAACACTATGACGTTTCCATGAAGATTGGCGAGCTCGTACTCTTCCCCACGGTTAGGAAACAACCAGAAGCAGTAATCATTGCCGCAGCTGGTACAAGTTGCAGACATCAGATTAAAGATGGTACAAGCCGAAGATCATATCATCCCGTGGAGATTCTTTGGGATAGCTTAGTATGAAAAGGTTCATAGCCATATGCATCGCCATAATATTGACGCTGTCATGCTCAAATCGAAGTGCAAATCAATTGACTATTGCTGCAGCGGCTAACATGCAGTTTGCTGTAGTCGAGTTAGAAAAAGCGTTTGAAGCTCAGACAGGCATAGACATAGAAATCATTCTCGGTTCTTCCGGTAAGCTTACCAATCAAATAATGGCTGGAGCGCCTTATGACCTGTTTCTATCAGCAGATAGCCTTTACCCTAAGACGCTATCCAATAAAGGTCTAACCAGTTCTCCTAATCTCACCTATGCCTACGGTAGACTCGTCTTTTGGACCTCAGTGGACTCTTTGCAAGCTACCTCTGGAATGGTTGGTCTAAAGCAGGTGAAGTTCGCTATGGCAAATCCCAAAACCGCTCCATACGGTAGAGCCACTGTCGAGTTTCTTAAAGCAGTTGGAGATTGGGAACGTTTTCAAGAAAAGCTCGTTTATGGCGAAAGTATTGCGCAAGTAAACCAGTTTTTATTGAGTGGTGCTGTAAATGCAGGATTCACCTCAAAATCCAGCGTACTAGCCGAGGCTTTTCAAGGAAATGGTTCATGGTTAGATGTACCTCCCAGTACATACACACCCATCGCGCAGCAGATGGTCATTCTTAATATTAGACCTAAGATGTACGACCAAGCAAAGGAGTTCTTTGATTTTATCCTTTCTTCACAAGGCCAAGAAATTTTAAGAGCACACGGTTACTCTTCAGATCATTAGTATCACTCCTACGGAGTTTAGTTTTCTTAATTTTTATATCTAGTCACAATAAACTCCTATGGAGTTAAGACTCAAGCTATATTATCCGAGAAGCCTAGACCTCGTAGAGGTCTGATGTCATAAGCTTGAAAAAATACACCCCTTAAAGCTCCAGCGGAGCGGAATGTTATAATTCACAACATAGTATCACTACTACGGAATTGAAACAATTTTCCCTTAACAATCTTCAAACATTTGACTCAACCGGAGTATGATAACAAATTAAAGCTCAGACCTTGTAGAGGTCGAATCTATCTAGCCTCATAAATAAGATATTATAAGCTCTAGCGGAGCGGAATGTTATAATTCACAACATAGTATCACTCCTATGGAGTTTAGTTTTCTTAATTTTTATATCTAGTCACAATAAACTCCTATGGAGTTAAGACTCAAGCTATATTATCCGAAAAGCCTAAACCTCGTAGAGGTTTGATGTCATAAGCTTGAAAAAATACACCCCTTAAAGCTCCAGCGGAGCGGAATGTTATAATTCACAGCATAGTATCACTCCTACGGAATTGAAACAATTTTCCCTTAACAATCTTCAAACATTTGACTCAACCGGAGTATGATAACAAATTAAAGCTCAGACTTTGTAGAGGTCGAATCTATCTAGCCTCATAAATAAGATATTATAAGCTCTAGCGGAGCGGAATGTTATAATTCACAACATAGTATCACTCCTATGGAGTTGTAAAATTCTTGCTAAAGGTTCTCGAACATTTGACTCCTATGGAGTCTCATAGCAAATTAGGGCTCAGACCTCATAGAGGTCGAAGATTCATAGATATAATAACATGAGATAACCTAAGCTCCAGAGGAGTGAAACCATGGCCTGCACAAAACTATAGAACACGATTCAGAAGCTATTACGACAAAGGATCGCTCCTACGGAGTTCAGACAATTGTTATATTATTGGCTTAAATCATTGAACTCCTACAGAGTCTATCTCCTTCTTGAGCCATTTCAAAAATACCACGGAAAACGAAGGCCTGATATTTTAGGAGTAAGCCTACCGACCTCGCAGCGGCAAATGTACTTAGTCATTGAAAGCGGTAATATCAGCTCCGGAGGAGCGAAACCATAGTAATTACCAATATTATAAAAATCATCGAGGCTATGACGTCAATAGTACCCCTCCTACGGAGTTAGAATATTTCCTTCGTTTGTAAACTTGACATATTAGGACTCCTAAGGAGTCTTTTTTTCACTTCATTCAATAAACCCTCTTGCTCTTATCTTCCAGTAATCCAATGGACGAATAGCTCAATTAACAGAACTCATAAGATCAAATATTCTTAGCTTTTATTAAATTCAGCTATCAACAAAAGCTCCATATAAGCGAAAAAATGGCCAATACCTACACACAACTCTATGTTCAACTTGTGTTTGCAGTCAAATACCGAGAGAACCTGGTTAGTGAAAATATGCGAATTGATATACAAAAATACATCACTGGTATTGTAACAAATCACAACCATAAATTGATGGCAATTTACATTATGCCCGATCACTGCCACATCCTAGTCGGCTTAAACCCTAAACAAGCTATATCAGATCTAGTAAGAACGATTAAATCAAATTCCTCCAAATGGATCAATGATTCCAAAATACTCAAAAAGAGATTCCAATGGCAGGAAGGGTATGGAGCCTTTACCTATAGCGAAAGTCAAATACCGAAAGTGATCCAATATATTTTAAATCAAAGAGAGCATCATCGCAAAAAGACTTTCAAAGAAGAATACACAGACTTCCTTAAGCAATTCAACATTGACCATGACGAAAAATATCTCTTCGATTGGTTGAGCTAAGCCTAGAGATTCAGATAATTCAATAAAGACCACTAGATTTATCTCAATTTCAACCCATTGAATTCAATCCAAGGTAAAATATCATCCATTAAAACTTCAGGTAGTCTGTCCCTTGTGAATATTCAAGCAGGGCCGAATGAGCTAACTGCTATAGTCATTGATACTCCAGAAACCTTACCATTATTGAAGGCTGGCAATACTGTAAAAGCCATCTTTAAGGAAACAGAAATAGCCATTGGCTTGGATGAAAAGCACATGATTAGCATGCAAAATCAGCTTTCAGGAACCATTAAGCGTATTGATGAGTCAGAACTGTTGAGCAAGGTGGTGATTCAAATTGGCACAGATGAGGTTTCATCGATCGTAACAACTAAAGCCGTTCAAGACTTGAGCTTAACCAAAGGAATGAAGGTAACGACCCTCATTAAGACAAACGAAATTATGCTTGCGCCATAATGGATTGGGAGCCGATCATATTGACCCTAAAACTGGCCACAGTAACCACCATTCTTTTGGTAGCCATTGGTATACCACTGGCCAATTGGCTCGCCAATACTAAGACTAAGTTTAAACCCGTGCTAGAAACTTTGATCAGTATGCCGCTGGTTTTACCTCCTACAGTTTTGGGCTTCTATTTACTCATTGCCTTTAGTCCAAATAATGCCTTTGGCGAATGGCTAGATCAATGGCTTGGCCTTCGACTGATCTTCTCTTTCGAAGGCTTGGTATTCGCATCCATTATTTACAGCCTCCCGTTCATGGTACACCCTGTTCAATCAGGCCTTGCAAACCTACCTAAATCACTCACAGAAGCTTCATATGTACTTGGTAAATCAAAGTTTCAGACATTAACTAAAGTCTTGCTCCCTAATATCAAACCTGCACTCCTCACCGGAGTTGTCCTTTCTTTTGCGCATACCATGGGTGAGTTTGGTGTTGTTTTAATGATTGGAGGCAACATACCAGGACAAACCAAAGTCGCCTCTATTGCCATTTATGATGAAGTAGAGTCGCTCAACTATGGTGCAGCCAATAGCTATTCGCTTATTCTGCTGGCCATTACTTTCACCATTCTGTTGCTGGTCTATCGGTTTAATAGTAAGGGCATCAAAAGCTTTTGGAAATGATTGAGCTTAACCTCCATAAAGCACTTCACTCCAGCCAAGGCGCCATGCATTTGGAGGTTGACTTAAACTTTGCGCAAGGCAGCTTCACAGCAGTTCAAGGTAAGTCTGGCGCTGGAAAGACCTCACTGCTTAGAATGATCGCGGGGCTTATGCAGCCCGATAAGGGCAAGATTCATGTTTTGGACCAAGCATGGTTTGACAGCAACCTGAATGTTAACTTAGCGATTCAAAAACGACAAGTGGGTTACGTTTTTCAAGATTACGCGCTCTTTCCGAACATGAGCGTTAGTGAAAATTTGTTGTTCGCCTTACCGAAAGGCGGTTCCAAGTCAGTTATAACTGATCTGATTGAGTTAATGGAACTTGGCGATTTGCAGTTCCTAAAACCTGAAACACTTTCAGGCGGACAAAAACAGAGAGTTGCATTGGCTAGAGCATTAGTACAGCAGCCAAAAATATTGTTACTAGATGAACCATTATCGGCTTTGGACAACGAGATTCGCAGTAAGCTCCAAGCACACATCTTAACGCTACACCGAGAATTTAAACTCACCACGCTGATGGTGACGCATGATAATTCGGAAACGCTAAAACTAGCAGACTTGTTAATTGTGCTTGATGAAGGCAAAGTGACGCGCCACGGAAAGCCCTCCGACATCCTTGTTAATAGTTCAGTGAGTGGTAAATTTCAGTTTACAGGGGAAATCATCGCAATACAACCGGAAGGTGTCATCGGTATTATTTCGGTACTTGTCGGCAAAGAACTTGTTAAAGTGGTTTCAGAACGAGAAGAATCTGAAGCATTCAAGATTGGAGATAATGTATTAGTGGCTTCCAAAGCCTTTAATCCTATTATTCAAAAGCTACCCTAGTCCAACAGGTTAGTATTGCAGGGTGCTACAAAGCTAATATCAATATAGGTCTCGGGCATGTCTGCCGGTAATGCCAAGCAGACTATGCAATCGGTCTTTTCTCTTTCATCAGCAAAAGTGATGAAGAAAGGCGCTTCTAAATTTTCTGGAAAGTCCTCCGAACACGGATCCATAAATGTACTGAACGTGTTTTGGTAAATCGTTCCACTGTGGTCAGTCCAAGTCCCTAAATTTAGTCCTTGGTAGCCACTTAATACTTGTAATATGGCATTACCACAGACCTGAGTGACCACCTTCACTTCAATGCACTGGGTTTCAACATCGTTATCACATGCGGAAAGTGCTAGAACTGTAATCGAAAGAAATAGTAGGCAGAGTCTTTTCATTATTGTATTGCTTACTTTCTTTGACAGGAGACAACCCTTAAAGGTTGTAAAATAGAAAGGGCGAAAGAATAAATTCCTTAGCCCTCAAACCTTTTTTACAAGACTTCTACGCTTCCTTGCTAATTTCTTTCTTCATAAACATAAAGTAAATCAAGAAACCTAAGGAGGCAGCTGTAATCACAATTCCGGAGGCAGCTGTTGAGTCGTAATAAAGGTCCATGGTGTTGATGGCGATTAAACCTAGCCCACTGAAAAATAAAATAAGACCCCATTTCAAAGAACTGTAATAGCTTTCCTTTGAACCATCCTTTAACAACTCCATAGCTTCTTCATTTACCAAGCCTGCTTCGATCATTTTTCTTCTCAAGCGGTAATTTGTAATGCCTTTTATGATCCCAATTGTAGTAAAGCCTGTAAAAGCAAAAGTGATCAAGACGGTGAGTACTATATCAAATCCTTCCATTATTTCGAGTTTTTAAATTCCGTTTGCCCCATCAGACAGCGAAGTATTTTTGAATGTTGCAGTTAACAGAAAAAAATATCGAACTTCATCAACACAGTCTTTAGACTGTATCTGCAACATCTCAACACTGAGTATTGTCTAACGGCACATATGGATGATCAATCGCTTGTCAAGAGCGTTTTAGGAGGAAATCAGCAAGCTTTCGAATTCTTAATTCGGAAGTATGAAAAACTGGTTTTCCATATGATCCATAAACTCACCAATGAACAGGTAATGGTTGAGGAGTTGGCCCAAGATGTTTTTATGAAGGTATACGAAAAGCTACCTGGCTTTCGGTTTGACAGTAAACTATCTACTTGGATAGGTACCATCGCCTACAGACATACCATAAATGAGCTTAAAAAAACCAATAAGATGACTTATCAGGCACTAGAAGAAGCTAAAGAAGATCAATTCTTCAAAGAAAAGACCACACCAGCCGATATTCTAGAATCGAGCAGTGTCTCGGAATTTGTACAAAAAAATATAGACAAGCTTCCGGCACATTACCGAAACATTCTATATCTGTATCACATTGAGGAGATGACTTACCCAGAAATTGTGGAAATCACAGGAATGCCTGAAGGAACTGTCAAAAACTATCTGTTTAGGGCCAGAAAGCTCCTAAAAGAAGAATTATCCAAGTATGTGAAAAAGGAGGAATTAATATGAAGAAGCATAAAGGGATCAAGGATCAAATAAATTTTGAGCCATCAGCTAATGAGCAGGATGAGGAGCTTTACGCATTGTTATTTGAGCAACTAGATCAGGAAAGGGAAATCTCTATTCGTCCAAATTTTTCTGTGTCTGTTTTAGAAAAGTTGAAACAAAAGCATAAAAGAGAAGCCCAAAAGGATAATCTCATGTTTGCGCTAGCCATTACGGGCGTATTATTTTTTAGCTTTCTAACGCTTCAAGTAATCACCTCACTGGGAGATGCGCAGTCATTCATTAACATGGGTATGCTGATGCCCATACTAGCACTGATTACGCTAGTAGTGACTTTTCAGGTCATTGACCATAACCTGGTTAAAAAAAGAAGAATTAAACGACACCTAGGAATTTGACACTAAGTTCTTTTTGACTCTTTGAACCGCGCATAAGCCTTCGCATAAGAGTCTTGAGCATTGAAAAAATAATTCCGAAAGTTTAGAAAGAGTTGGTAAGGTTTAAAAACCAACCTATCATATGAATTGATTTCTAAGCCGAGCATTCCCGCTACCTTATCGCCCAGCAGGTATATCATAAAGGTCTTTGTATAGCCTTCTAATGGTGTATCAATTACTGCCTTCTGATAATACTCATATAGCGACTTTGTGAGCTTTAAACCCGCCTCAGAGCTTCTAAAATGTCTTTCCCTTATTTGTTTTTCCAGATAAAAAGCCTCTTTGTTTGTGTCTGGAAGTAGATCAGGTTCTAGTCCTAAAAGTAATCCGATCTTATTCCAGTAATTGATGTAATCAAAAGCCTTCTCAGGCTCTATAAACTTACCCAGCTTGCGAAGTCCTCTTATTGTCATCAACGAGAATGACAAGTTTGTACCAGCCATATCTTCCTGGTTAATAGGCATACCCATTTTAGCACTGTCCCAATTACCAGATTGATGTATATACCATCTCGTAGCCGCGTGTAGTAACCTCACCCTTAAAATACTCACTAAAGCATTACCCTCTGATTCAAAGGCATTTTTACTGTTCACATCGAATACAAATGATGCTGTATCCAATAAGCGTGTTTCAGGCTCCTCAAGAATCCTCCTAGACCTTACGAGCACTTCAGCACCGTAAGCAGCCGCATAACAATAAGGCAAACTGAGGAAACCCAGCAAAAGCATTATATCAGATGCAAATCCATCAAAAAACTCCTGACCTTTAACAAGCTCATCCCTATCGAATGCTTCGACTTGTAATTTTATGTCAGCATAGAGTGCCTTCAATTCATCTTCAGCATCATCTGTAAGTTCATCCTGATTCTGCCTCAGGTGTTCGAGATGTGTATTGAGTAAATTCTTTTTAGCAGGAAAATATTTCGCTATCACATGATCGGCCAACGGATCTTGTAATGCTCGAAAAGAATCCAGCCTTTTTTTCGAGTGTAGTTCCATAATTGTATTGTGTGTTAACTCCATATAGTTAGTAAAGTTTCAGGTATTATTTATGATAAAACCATTCAAATTAATCTGCTCAAAAAATGAGCACAACTCTCTAACACCCTCTTATATATCTTATATTCAGTATTTTAATTCATTTCATATAAAGTGATTATATAATATTATTCTAACCATTTGAATAAACTCTTCATCCAATTGAAGATGATTTATTTAACTTGCTATCAACCATCAAATCAAATTATGAAGAGTCTTTTTATTGGCATCCCCTTACTGCTTTACAGTTGCCTAAGCTTTGCTCAAACACCACCGCCCGATACTGATATTTTTGTCTTTGACATGAAAGAAAAGAAGGGCCAAATTAGCCTATCAAAGGGTAAGAATGTGACTAATAGAAAGGGCTATGATAATCAACCTGTCTTCTTCAATAATGATTACGTGATGTATTCTGCCTACATGGATGGTCAAAATGATATTATGATCGTAGACCTCTACGACAACAAAGTGACTAACCTTACGAATACAAAAGAAAGTGAGTACTCCCCTTTCCCTATGGAACGCTATAATAGTTTTGCTACTGTGCGGGTGGAAGAAAGTGGTGCACAAAGATTGTGGATGTTTCCCATAGAAGGGAAAAAGTCTCCCAGTCTTATCTTTGAAAAAATAGCACCTGTAGGATATTTTGCATGGAATAAAGACCAGGTGCTCATGTTCGTATTAGGTCAACCTGCAAGTTTGGTAATGGCCAATCCCAACGAAGTTGATGACAAAATTATTACGAGCAACATTGGTAGAACAATCAAGGTAGTCCCAGATAGCCCAAACTTCACCTTTGAAAAACGTGAAGAGAATGGCGATATGATGATTCACGTACTCAACACTGTCAACAATGAGTTGACACCTGTGATTAAAAAGCCCCAAGGCGCAAACGACTGGGCCATAACACAAGAAGGCACCTACATTACCAGTGTAGGATCCAAACTACTGTCTTTTAACCCTAAAAAAGACCAAGAATGGCAGGCTGTAATGGATTTAGCCGACATGGGGGCTAAAGGCATCACCCGTATGGCGGTCAATGGAAACAACAAAAGATTGGCTTTAGTGATCAACCAATAAGGTATTTTGAATTTTTAATCTCAAAAGTATTTCGGAACTTTCAGCTGATTTTTTGACCAACAGTCCTTCAAATACTGATTAAATCGTATTATTGCTGTTCATTTAACGTTGGCTATTTCAATAGAACAAAACTCAAATCATGTTCAAAACTTATACATTCCCTAGTGTCTTTGAGGGAAACAACACAGACTTAAGAAATGTCTCTCCAGACCTCATTAACGGTCTAAAATTATATCACAATGGTGACGGTTACGTGGTTGGTAACTTGGCATTGACTGAGGGAGTATCTCCTCACAGAAATATTAACAGCGCCCCTGATGAACTTGACTATCATTTGCTACTCAAGTCAGGCATGCTGATTGCCAATCAAAAATTAGGAAACCCGTTGACGCTCTCGACTGGCTTTCCATTCTCAACTTTTCAGCTTTACAAAGAAACTGCAACTAACCTCATCAATGCGCAACATGTGATAGAATATGATGCTGCAACCTACGGTGGAGGAACAAGAAAAAATGTTCAAGTAGAAATAGACAGTGTTCAAGTCATACCAGAAGTTATCAGTTGTGCCATTGCACTTCGCAAAGGACTGCAACAAGCTAGTGGTAACTTTTTCGTGATGTCCCTAGGCTACGGTACGCTTGAAGGCCTTTTAAGTACAGAAGGTGGTATCGTTCAGAGAACATCGCTTTCGACTTACGGTCTACGTTATGCCGTGAACTTACTGGAGAAAGAGCTGGCCAAGACATACTATTTAGAGCTTAAAACTGAACACCAAATCGATGCGGCCTTCCAAAAAGGAGTTATCTTCTTGAATAGAAAACGTATTGATATTAAGGAGATTAGAGACAAGGTCTTAAGGCAATACTATGAAGATGTTATTTCTCCAGCGATGAGAAAAGCCTTCAATGACAATGACTTTACAATTTCACATGAAATGTTCTTAGCAGGGGGTGGTGCTATGTACCCAGAGCTAGTCAATTGCTTCAAAAAAGAATTCCAAGATGTGTTGGATCTTCAGGTCGCCAATGAGCCTCAGACTTTAGCGAGTCGTGGATATTGCATTAATTCTGCACAGCTGAATGGTGGTGTAAAGAGTAATGCGGTAGGATTAGATATTGGTAATGCAACCACTATCTTATCGATCTTTGATGAGAACAATTCCAAGTCAGATTCATCAACTCCATCCGAGTACTAATGAGCAAGAAAGAGTCAGCTGCTGTTAACCCATCTACCTATATTACACAGGTACGAAATGGTTCTATGATTTCGGGAAACATGAAATCTGAGCATAGCATCCGTGTTGATGGCCATGTGACTGGTGATTTAATTTCTAGTGAAAAAATCATCATTGGAAGTCACGGAGAAATTGGTGGAAACTTGAGTGGTACAGACATTACTATCGATGGTTATGTGAATGGTGATGTTTTGGCCAGTGGCCTCTTACACATTTCAAAAACGGCAAAAATCTTCGGAAAAATCTACTCAAAGCGCATATCAGTAGAGAATGGTGCTGAAATGAATGGAAAAGTAAACGTTGGTGCGGAGGTAGAAATGCCTGAATTAAATAGCAGTTCACCTTCAAGATCAACACAGAAAATAACATTCGCACCTTCTACATCTTCGAATGATGATGAAGATCGTAAAGACAATTACGGAGGAGTAGCCTGGTAGAACCGGGCTTTTTCCTTTTCCTCTACCCTTTCATATTCTATCTTTGCCCTCCAAATATTAGTATCCTATGAGTAACCCATTGGTTGAAGAATTGAGATGGCGTGGAATGATCCACGACATGATGCCTGGCACAGAAGAGCAATTATCCAAAGAGATGACAGCTGGCTACATAGGATTCGATCCTACGGCCGACTCTTTGCACATTGGTAATCTGGTACCCGTGATGCTTTTAGTCCACCTGCAAAGAGCTGGGCATAAGCCATTAGCACTCGTAGGTGGTGCAACAGGCATGGTGGGCGATCCTTCTGGCAAGTCTGCCGAACGTCAGCTTTTAGCCGAGGATGTACTGAACCATAACCTAGCTGGACAAAAAGCTCAATTAGAAAAATTCTTAGATTTCGACTGTGGCGAAAATTCTGCTGAAATAGTCAACAATTATGACTGGTTCAAAGGAATGGGATTTTTGGAGTTCATCAGAGATGTAGGCAAACACATCACAGTGAACTACATGATGTCTAAAGACTCAGTAAAGAGCAGACTCGAAAGTGGAATGTCTTTTACCGAATTTAGTTACCAATTGGTGCAGGGTTATGATTTCTATCACCTGTACCAAAACAAGAACTGTAAAATTCAAATGGGCGGCTCTGACCAGTGGGGTAATATCGTGACGGGCACCGAATTGATTCGAAGAAAAGCCCAAGGCGAGGCATACGCTTTGACTGCACCCTTAATTAAGAAGGCTGACGGTTCAAAATTTGGCAAATCTGAGGGTGGCAATATCTGGTTAGACAAGGAGAAAACCTCTCCTTACAAGTTCTACCAATACTGGCTAAACACCTCGGACGAGGACGCAAGTAATTTCATTCGCATATTTACGCTGTTAGAGAAAGAGCAAATTGAGGCATTAGAAGCTGAACATGCTGAAGCACCTCACATGAGAACGCTTCAAAAAGCTTTGGCAGAAGATGTAACAAGAAGAATACATTCCGAAGAAGACCTTCAAATGGCCATTAAAGCCTCTGGAATACTTTTCGGTAAGTCTACCACCGAAGACTTGGCATCGTTGGATGAAGCCACCCTGCTATCGGTCTTTGAAGGCGTACCACAGGTCACGATCAAATCTTCTGACTTATCAACAACTGAAAACTATATTGATTTGCTATCAAGCGCTACCCAAGACATTATTTTCGCTTCAAAGGGTGAAGCTAGAAGGATGTTGCAAGGCGGTGGTGTTTCGATCAACAAAGCGAAAATTGAAGACATGAATGCTAAACCTGAGCTTAACCTGCTTCAAGGAAAGTACTTTTTGGCTCAAAAAGGCAAGAAAAACTATTACCTCATAACGGTGGTGTAATGATTCGCCACCCTGTCAATAGGATGGCGAAAAATTAAATCTTAGTTCTCTGGTGCTTCAATTAACTTATCCTGACTTGACAAGGCACTCACTTGAAAATAACCCAAGGCACCATTACTGAGGTTTGTCCTAGGGTTAGCTGGTGGCGGGCTAAACATACCACCATCATTAGTCAGCAGGTTAAATAGATCGGAGTAGAAGATAAAAGCCTCTTGTGTTAAACTGTACATTTCCACAGTCACCACTTCTCCCTCGGCATAGTAGCCAGCAATCTCTAAATCGTCAATGGCCTCTCCTAAAAGTGCGTCATCCGAAAAGTAGATATCTGTAGGAAAATCTTTCACAATCTCACCATCTCGATAGAATTTGAATAAGTACTGATCCTTTCTGTCTTGTGGTTCTTGCGCATAAAACAATACACCTAAGAATCTACCCTCCTCCTCCGGATCATCCAGTTCATCTTCATCCACAAAAACCGTTAACGAATCAATGGTCGTCACAGGAAGCAATTCTTCTTGTGCGGTATACAGTTCGCCATCCACTTGCACGTCTAGTGCGTAGACAGCACCAATTTGTCCTTGAAAACTATTCACGGGATAATAGAAGCCATTCTCACTAGGGTTGTTCATCGGGTTATGTACAAAGACGTGATTGTTACCGATGTTATCGGATACACTGACAACTGCATTTTCAATCGCTTCAGCTGCTCCAGTAGCGTAGAAGGAACGTGTCCGCGTTAATTTCACATAGTGATTTTGTTGATCGGTTATAAGTCCTTCAATCACTACACGCTCATCAAGTTCTCCCTGTTCAATGATCACCGTTTCTTCGCATGCCGAAAAGATCGCCAATGTGAAAACCAAAATGAGGCTATTTATATTCTTTAATTGTCTTGTCATGGCTTAGAAATTGATATTGAAGGTTACTGAAGGTAATATTGGAAATAAGTATATCAGGCGGGCTTCCTTCTCCGTACCATCCCCTATGACGTTGTCGTCATCATCTAACCTCACCCTTGTGTAGATGGAAAATGGGTTCTTTCTACTGTATACATTGTACAAAGAGAAGACCCATGAAGTCTCATACTTTTTGTCCTTATTCTTTCGAGGTACTAAAGTGGCACTTAAATCTACTCTGTGAAAATCGGGTAATTTAAATCCATTGCGTTCTGTAATGACATCCGCAATTTGGCCATCTCCAAACTCGTAAGAACCAGAAGGCAAAGTAATTGGTCGACCTGTACCATAGATGAAGCTTCCTCCAAATGTCCATTTATCATTGTAATCATATGTACTTACAACACTGAGGTTGTGTCTTCTATCATAGTTGGCCAAGAATGATCTACCCTGATTTACACCTGCAACGGTTCTCTCAACCCGAGACAAGGTATAGGCAACAAAGCCTGTAAGTGCTCCCTTCTTTTTCTGAAGCATCATTTCAAGGCCATAAGCCTCTGAGGTTCCTTGCCTAAATTCAGTGGATAGGTCCCTGTTAAAGAAAATTCGGGCATTATCTGCAAAGTCTGTGACATTACTTATATCCTTATAGAACGCCTCGGCAGAAAACTCAAACCTGTTATCATCAAAGTTTTTGAAATAGCCCAGTGCAAACTGATCGGCCACTTGAGGTTTTAAATAGGTAGAACTTGGCGCCCATGTATTAAAGGGTACAGGCACTGTTCCACTTGAAATCAAATGGGTGTTTTGAACCATACGGTTGTAACTGGCTTTTAAACTACTCTCATTCGTGAGAATCAACCTTGCCGAAAACCTTGGCTCTAGATTCACATAAGTCTTAATATTCTCAAAACTTCCATATTGCGTAGAATCTGTACGAATTGGATTCGTGTTGTCTAGCTGATCCAAATAAGTATAAACCGTGTTTTCACCTACATTTTGGAACACTGAAAGTCTCGCACCATACTCAAAAGTCAGTTTATCGCTCACCTGATGCTGCATGCTTAGGTAGAGCGCATGATCCAAAGCAAACTCATTCTGAAGCTCTACTTCCTTGAAGATCGATCCATTTCCGGGAATAATCTTTCCGGGTGCAAATTTGCGATAGGTTAAATGATAACCGAAATCCATCGTCAATTGAGGATTGAAGAAGTAGTTCAAATCCTGCTTAAAGCTAAACTCCTCTAGGTCTGAATCCCATTGAAAACCATCGGACTCGTCTTCAGAGCCCAAACCGTAGTCAAACGAACTAGCAATAAGTGAGGTGTTGGAAAAGAGCTTGTCATTGAAGAGGTGGTTCCACCGGAAGGTGGCAGTTCTATTGCCCCAGTCAAAGCCGAAGTTTCCGTCAAAATTGAAATCATCGCGTCCCGTATAAAGGGCTAAGAAAAACCTGTTCTTATTATTGGCCCTCCAATTCACCTTGGCATTGACGTCATAGAAATACACCAAATTTTTCTGATCGGCAAGTCTTAAAAACAGGTCTACGTAAGACCTTCTTGCTGAAATGATAAATGAGCTTTCATCTTTCTTTATCGGTCCTTCGAGCATGACGCTACTGGCTAAAAGGCCAATTCCTGCTTCTCCCTGAAACTCTTTATTGTTTCCATCCTTGGTGCGTACTTCCAATATTGACGAGAGCCTACCACCAAACCGAGATGGAATACCACCTTTGTACAATTCAGAATCCTTAATCACATCGGCATTAAATACCGAAAACAAGCCAAAGAGATGTGAAGGATCATAAACCGGAGCCTCATCTATTAAAATCAAGTTCTGATCAGCACTACCTCCTCTAACAAAAAAAGCTGAGGTGCCCTCTCCTGCTGATATAACACCCGGTAGCATTTGGATGGTTTTGATAATATCTGGCTCTCCAAATAAGGCGGGCAGCTTCTTTACTTGTTGAATATCCAATTCGTTTTTACTCATTTGGATACCTGTAACATTTGCATCTTGTCGCTCAGCAGTTACCACTACTTCGTTGAGCTCTAATGACTCTTCTTCAAGATTAACGTTTAGTGAAACATCCTTAGTAAGGTTTACAGTTTCCGTCTTAGTTTTAAAACCGACATACCTAAACTGAATGTTGTATTCACCAGAAGGTAAAGTGAGTGAATAGAACCCGTATGGGTTGGTGTTAACTCCTCCACCTGTCTGTTCAATGAGAATTGTAACTCCAATGAGTTCTTCTCCCGATTTGGCATCACGCACATAACCATTGAGCGTAAATTTGTCTTGTGCCTTGACCGTGCTAAAAATTAGCAAAGCACATAGTGTAAAAAATAGTATCCGCATAGTGTTTTTGATTGAGTTTGCCAACCCTTGTTGGCGACCTTTGTGTATCAGACGTGTGAGTAAAAGAACACACGTAGATGTTTTTTATATTTCTTCTTATAAGTCGATTACCGGGAGAAAAGGTTGACCAAAAGAGGATTTATTTTTGCCTCAAGTTGTCTGTGCTTAACTCAGTGAATGAGAGTTATCGATTATAGTAACTGATAAATAGCTTTAGAAACCAAGACCTGAGAACACGTAACAGCCAGCATTTCTATTTAATAAGTTTTTGAATCGTTTCTGACTTCTTATCTACCTCAAAAGCGTAGTGCGCTGCCTCATAGCCAATTTGAAATATCTTATCAGCCTTTTTTAAATCAAAAGTACCGAACTCTCTCAATGATTTCGGTTCTATCAATATATCACATAGGGTTTTGCTCTTGTCCACATTAGCGTTGATGCTCACCATAGAAATACGCTCTATCATTTTCTTAGTACCCTCCAAGGCATCTTCTTTCAATACAGGGGAAACATTAACGCCAATCACAATATCGCATTGGTCTCGAATGGCCTCTACTGGCAGATTGTTAACCAAGCCACCATCTACATACACGTTATTGTTGATCTTAACTGGGTCAAAAATAAAGGGAATGCAACATGAGGCAATCATAGGTTTAATGATGGGTCCTTCACTAAAAACTTCGGCTTCACCAGTATTTAAGTTAGTTGCGGTAATGTATAGGGGAATCTCAGCCTCAGAAAAATTATCTTTAGCAAAATGCTTTTTAAAAACCTCTTCACTTCTACTCATGCTAAAGACGCCCTTCCAACTAAATGCTGGCCAAACAACCTTAAAAAGATTGGTTTTGCCGACCAGTGCTTTTGCCTCTTCTACTGAATAACCAAAAGCATGAAATGCACCCACAATTGAGCCAGCGCTGGTTCCTGACACTACATCTATTTTGACACCTATTTCTTCTAGAGCTTTTAAAACACCGAAGTGAGCAAAACCTCTTGCTCCACCTCCGGACAATGCTAAACCTACTTTCATATTTATAGAATTTCTTTCAGGGAAAAGGTTTCATCTAACTTCACCCCCCTATCAGTTCTTTTAACTGTACAGCACTCGTTTACAGCGTCATGCTCTAGGAAGAGTATGTAGTTTTTATCTGCTGCTTCGTCCAAGAAAGCTTTCTTTTCATCAAGCGTTATCAGCGGCCGAGTATCGTAGCCCATTACGTAGGGCAATGGAATATGCCCAACTGATGGTAAGAGGTCTGCCATAAACACGATGGTTTTATCTCCATACCTAATTTTTGGTAACATTTGCTTGTCTGTATGACCATCCGCAGTGTGAATATCAAATTGAGAAAAAGGAGACGATGCCTTTAGATCTACGAATTCTAAATGTCCACTCTCTTGCATGGGCAGAATATTCTCTTTCAGGAATGAAGCCTTCTCACGAGCATTGGGCTCGGTGGCCCATTTCCAATGAGCCTCATTAGACCAGTACTTGGCATTTGGAAAGTGAAGAGAGAAGCGATCTTTATTATCACCCACATAATCTACACCTCCACCACAATGGTCAAAATGCAAGTGCGTCAGGAACATATCCGTAACATCACTACGATCAAAACCAGCCTGATTCAAGGAACGATCAAGGGTATCGTCTCCATGTAAGTAGTAATAGCTAAAAAACTTGGCTTCCTGCTTATTCCCTATTCCGTTGTCTATAAGTATCAACCGATCGCCATCTTCAATCAGAAGACAGCGCATGGACCAAGTACACATATTCTTTTCATCTGCTGGGTTAGTCCTCTCCCATAAAGACTTAGGCACTACGCCAAACATAGCCCCGCCATCTAACTTGAAATTGCCTGTATTGATTACATGAAGATTCATTTTTAGCTTATTCTAAGTAGGCCTCTAATTTAGGAATTAGACTTATGATATCTTCCAATGTGCTCTCATAGATATCAAGTTTATCTCGCTTCAAATCGCGCCATTGCCCCAATAAGTTTTGGAATTCTCGAGCCTGAGTAAACCTAGTGTCAGGCACATCATTAATAAAGTAGTCTGAATTACGCGTGAGGTAGGGATTCATCTGATTTTGAATAAATTCTTGATTGAGCTCCAATATTACATCAGTCTGATAGGTCCTGATTCTATAGAAGAAACTAATATCGCTCCGCAAATCGAAATCCGTAATAATCTCAAGCTTACCGCCACTCTTTAGAATTTCGTAAGTATTGCTGTTGATAATCCAGTTGTTGCGATTCATAAAACTGCCGACATACCACTGAAGTGAATCATTTTCAAAATCCTTTTTCCTGCATAACTCCATAAAGGATTCTACATGCGACATGTTTTCTCCAATATTGGCGATTTGATAAACAAATGCTGCACTATCAGATTTAAGGTCGTTGATCATGGTTCTGACAAACTCATCGCCCATACGCACCTCTTTGCGTCTTTCGCCCCAATTACTCAATCCAAAGGCAATAGAAATACCGATGATTACAATTACAATTTCCAGTAAAACGTATGAAAAGGTTCTCTTCTTAGTCTCCATATTAGTTCATATCTACGAGCTCCTCATCCAATTTTGATATCAGGGCATCACATTTGGCAACCATTTCCCTGTAGGCTATCTGCCTGCCGCTTAAAAGGTTAAAATAACTACCCATCATATTGATGGCCTTATTCGATTTAAGTGGAGCATCATCTAAAATACCATCTCCGTTCGCCATCATCTTAAACTTTACATTCTCTATGATGTAAGGTTGAATGATATTCTCTGATAGGTTTTTGATCACATCATCAGATTGTTCTAGTGTGCGATAATCTACAGCATAGAGATCCGAAATCGAGGACCTTAATACAAAATCTCTGATCAAACCCAAGTCTCCAGAATTTACCATTGAGGTATAAGTACCGTTCTTAGGAACAAAGTATGTGGACATATAGCCGCTTGTAGCGTGGTGGTATCGATACGAATCTACTGGAGCATTTTGATATACAAACTGAAAAACCTCACCTACATACCTGAGGACTACGTTTGTTGAATCTATAATCAATTCTAAATCAACTTTATCTTTCAACAAGTCAGCTCTGATAGAATTGAGATAATTGACCTCAAGCTTCTTTTGCTTCTTTGAATCGGACCAACCTTCCATGGCGAAAGCAATGGTAATACCAATGATCACAACGATCAATTCGATGAAATGCACCTTCCAAGAAATCCTTTGCTTAGTCATGTAGTTCGGTTCTGTTTGAAATTAGCCAAAAACAAAAAGACCACAAAGCTAAGCCTTGTGGTCTCAAATATTTAGGGTACCAAGAACCTACTCAACTACTTCTCCCATGTTGGAGAATTTTTCGATTCTAGTATTAACTCTCTCTTCACTACTTTGGCTCATAAGGGCCTTTAACTCCTTAGAAATACGTTTTTTCAAAGTCTTATACATCCAGTCGGTATCTCTATGTGCCCCACCTAGTGGTTCTTTAATTATACCGTCTATTAGACCAAAGCCTTTCATATCATCGGCTGTCAGCTTTAAAGCTTCGGCCGCTTGTTCTTTAAAGTCCCAGCTTCTCCATAGTATGGATGAACACGATTCTGGTGAGATCACAGAGTACCAAGTATTCTCTAGCATTAAGACCTTGTCTCCAATGGCTATTCCCAAAGCTCCGCCTGAGGCTCCTTCTCCAATGATAATGCAGATAACAGGGACTTTTAGCATGAACATCTCTTGAATGTTCTTGGCGATTGCCTCTCCCTGTCCTCTCTCTTCAGCCTCAAACCCAGGATAAGCACCAGGAGTATCAATCAAAGTAACGATCGGCTTACCGAATTTCTCGGCCATTTTGAATAACCTTAACGCTTTACGATATCCTTCCGGGTTCGCCATGCCAAAATTACGCATTTGGCGTTGCTTAGTATTTCTTCCTTTTTGTTGACCCACAAACATAACTGTTTGTCCATCTAAGGTTCCAAAACCACCCACCATAGCTTTATCGTCCTTTACGGTTCGATCACCGTGTATTTCGACAAAGTCGTCTGTGATGTTATAAAGGTAGTCTAAGGTATATGGTCTATCAGGGTGACGAGACAGCTGAACGCGTTGCCAACGGGTTAAGTTTTTATACGTCTCTTCTTTTAGTGTTTGTATTTTCTTCTCTAGAGAAGCAACTGCATCTGACACGTCCACTTGACTACTCTCAGCCAATTGTTTCATTTCAGACAGTTTACCTTCTAGGGCGGTTATGGGTTGTTCAAATTCTAATGACATCAAGTAGTTGATTGATCAAGCTACAAAACTAAATATTAAACTGCTTACGCACTTAATTTTTTCACATAAATGCCAATGCATCTTTTTTTGGCTATTTTCAGCTTTCAGAATGAGTTTATAGCAATTAGATATACATTTTATGGCATTAGAGACAAACGCAGACATAAGAACTATTAAGAATATCTTGATGGTCTTTGCCGCCATCGTCCTAATCGTCATCATCAAAACGCTGTCTGGTCTACTCATTCCCTTAGCGTTTGCGCTATTCATTGGCATACTGCTCTCTCCTGCCATTGAATACTTAGAGCGGAAAAAATGGCCTTACACAGTCAGTATAAGTCTGATAACCATTCTCACGCTTGGCTTTATCTTCTTAATAGGCTTAGTGGTGTTCGGTACAGGGGCACAAATCATTGCTGAAAAGGGCAAACTGCTATCGCAAATTGAAATACGCTTTGAAGAAATTATCGTCCAATTTGAATTTATTCCAGGGGTAGCTGAACTAGAAGCAGATGGTTTTACAGCGGCTCTCAACAAATTGATTTCCAGAGACTTTCTCTTGAATACTTCGGGTGTTGTAGCAGGCCAGTTAGGTGCCTTTACTTTCAACTTTATCTTGAGTGCTGTCTACTTGGTAGCCGTATTAGGCAGTATTGTGCGTTACGAAAAATACATCCAATACTTAGAGGGAGACGATCAACGCGGCAAGGAAAGGCTTCTTAATTCGTTTGTAGAAGTTAAGTCCTCCATAGTTAGTTATATGAAGGTGAAGTTCTTCACAAGTTTCTGCACTGGGCTCTGTTTTGGTATACTCAGCTGGATTTTCGGAATTGACTTTGCCCTTTTTTGGGGCTTCCTAGCCTTCTTACTCAACTTTATCCCTACTGTCGGATCAATTACCGCTACCATTCCTCCCGTACTTCTGGGCTTAATTCAAATTGATAGCAGTGGGTCTTTTGTCTTATTCATAGCCTTACTAATTGCCACTCAATTTGTATGGGGTAACGTAATCGAACCACTCATGATGGGTTCGTCTGTTAGACTCAATACAGTAACCGTGATTCTAGGCCTAGTCATCTGGGGATACATTTGGGGGATTTCCGGGATGCTCCTTTCTGTTCCGCTCATTGTAATGGCTCGTGTTATTTTGACACAGATACCTGATGCGGACATGTTGGTAAAACTCATGGGCCGAAGCGGCCTAAAAAAAGAAAAATAGACGGTTTGTTTTCGCGTATTTTGTATTTGATATAACGATGATCATAACTTTTGATTTGGGATTCTTAATTTAAATTTGAATCATGCTTGAAATTGGAATGCCTGGAGGGGCCGAACTCTTCGTAATACTGCTCATTTTGGGTCTACCTTTATTTATCATAGTGACGGCCTTAGTAGATATTGTGAGAAGCGAGTTCAAAACTCCTGAGAATAAGATCATCTGGGTAATTGTTACTTTACTATTACCAATTATTGGTGCTCTTCTATATTTATTGATCGGCCGCTCACAAAGACTTTAACCGAGTGAAGTAAATTCCGAAACTACACACCCTAACTAAATCAAAACCTAATTCTGTCCTATGTTTTTTATGCTTCTCGCCTTCTACGTTATACCTTTTCTAATTGTAGTGGCAGCCTTAGTGGATGTTATTCGAAATGAATTCGAACCAAGTCACAATAAATTGATTTGGGTAATAGTGATTATCCTGCTCCCAGTATTTGGATCAGTTCTTTACTTTTTTGTGGGAAGAAATCAGAAAGTTAAAAGATACTAGGATTAAACGTCCCAGTCCTTTTTGTGAGAACTCACCTTCTTGTTAGGAAGTACATAAGGAGCTGCAAGGGCAGCGATAAAAAGAGCGAATACGATGATGATAAACATAGTGCTTTCTATTTGACGCGAAGATGCGAATTAAAGCGTAGCCAGAAAAATAATTCAGCTAGAAATTCACAGAGCTTCTATTATTCATAGAAAATTAATAAATAACTAAAAGTCCTTACCACCTTAATGAGATAACTTGCGTCAGTAATATATGCGCAGTCTAGTACTCTTTGTTTTCATCACGATCTTTCTGGCTCCTTCCCTTTTGGCACAAGACAATATACTGTTGTTAAAAGGCCAAGTCATAGATAATGAAACGCAGAAACCCGTGCCCTTTGCCAACATAAGGCTAAACGACTATTACTACGGCACATCTACAAACCTTGAAGGACGTTTTGAATTAAAATTGAAGCAAGATCGGTTCACTGAAAGTAACCTGCTCAAAATATCTTGTATTGGCTACAAGTCCATCATCCTTCAACTAGATAAAGTGGATCCCTCGCGCTACCAAAGCATTACACTGGAGCCGCAACTGAATAGCTTAGATGATTTTGTAGTACGCGGGGCACGTGCCAGGCGTAAGGAGAATAATCAGGCCAAAACGATTGTAATGGACGCCATTGATAGAATTCCAAATAACAAGGCCAAAACAAATTACTTAGCCAAATCATTTTATCGTCACTACTGTAAAGAAGATACGAGTTATGTAAGGCTCACCGAAGCTGCCATCGAACTCTATCAGTTCAAGCGGACAGGCAAGTTTGTACAGATACCTGAGTATAGACTACACTTTGATTTGGAGCAGATGCGAAGGAGCTTTGACTACACTAGCTTTGCCAAACTATCTCATCCTCCTATTTCCTTAAATTTTGTACTGTCCAACGACCTGACCAATTATGAGTTTCATAACCCACTAAGGAGAAACCTAAACAACTATGAATTCACGATCAATGATACCACAGCTTTGGATGATGAACCGGTCATTGTCATTGAATTTGAGCCCAAAAAACCTGAAAAGCGTAAGCTCAATTATGCAGGTAAACTTTATATAAACCTAGTTGATAAAGCCTTTATCCGAGCGGATATAAAAGAGACACAGGTTTTCTCTAATGCACTAGATAGCATTCGTTCAAGAGTAGACAAGCAGGTTTTCTTCCAAAAATTCGAAGGCAAATACTTTCCACAAAGGCTGCTATCAGATGTAAATGCGGAACATTTTGTATTAGGACAGCCTGGTTCAGTTCAACATCAGTCTCATGTGGAAATCATGGTCAACGAACTGATTACAAAGGGCGAAGCAGACTTTAGCACGGGAGAGCCGTCTGAGGAAGACCTAAGGCTCGTAAAGTACGACTCGGTCTTCTGGCAGGGATATACCGTCTTGGAAGCTACTCCATTGGAAGAAAAGATTATTCAAGACCTCTCGAAAAAAGTATCACTTCAAAAGCAGTTTGATGCCATTAATAGACTAAAAGAAGGACTCCAATCTATAGTTGAAAATCCTGATTTCCAACGTGTTATTGCCAAACATTCGGAGACTCCTGTCTATACGGTATTGTGGGCCAAATGGGGCGTTCCAAACTTCTATGAACTCATTCCATCTCAACAGCTTAGGAAACTATTAAGGAAGGGAAAAGTCAAGTTAGTTATGATTTCTTTGGATGAAGACGAGTCTACTTGGCTACAGAATCGGGATATCTATGGCTTTAATAAAGACTATATCATTCACGAAAGAGTTCCGTTAGGCTTTGGAGATGATATTGTGCAGAAGTTCTTTGAAGCACTCGTTCCCGACTATTTTATACTAGATGGCAACGGCAAAGTGGCAGACTACTCACCTCCGTTGCCAAACGAGGTAGACGTCAAAGCATACTACGGCAACCTTGGCAAAATCGATCATTAATTAATGGGCTGTACAGAGAAAGTCATTGTTTGTGTTTCCTTATCGAAGGAAATCGCCAAGAGTTGATTATTTGTCCAGTTAATCAGAGAAGTTCCTTCTAGACCCTTTAGAGACTTAAATGCTTTAGTTTGCACATCATACTCATAGTAAACATTCTGATTAGGGTATCTCAAACGTCCATTGACAAAGTGATCTGACCGTACTAGGCTTCCATAGTCTAACAAGTCAAAGCCGAGCCCGTAGGCCTCCTTTATATCTCCATCAGCTCCTATGGTCATAAAGGCCGTATGGTTATAAGATACACCTTGATTTACGGCTTTAGATAGGCTTTGATCCATAAAGCGCATTTGTAGCTGATCAGTCGCAGACGCTCTTTCGAACCGATCATCTAAACCGGGGCCTCCGCTGGCCTCTAACAAATCCTGTCTTCCATATACGTTCTGATCTATTTGGGCCGTACGGTCTCGGGCAATGAACTCCTTTTCTAAAGCCCCTCTACTCCTATATTCTGGCTTGTACACCTCAATGGCTATTCTAAGGTCTCCTTTATCATTAAGCCCTACTCCATCAATATGTGCTGACATGTTTGCTGCTCGAAACTTCTTCTTTTTGGCCGAAAGAAGATCATTCTCTAAGACTTCTTTTATGGGTTTATAAGCCGTCAACGCCTCTAACTCCTTGAATTCATTAAAAGTCGTCCCACTATTGTCTTTTTGAATATTTCCCCAAAAAAGGCCTACTATTCTATCTTTAGAACCCTTACTGTATGTACCTGCTACGTGTGCCGTGCTATTTGAATAAGTAGCCTTTAAGGACCTCACTTTCTTCTTATCGAATGACGTGAGTATTTCGTTCCGCAAAACATTTCCTTCCAAGCCTAGGGACCTCCAAACAAGTGCATCCTTTTTATTTATATCCGCTAGAATTAAAAAGTCCAACCCCTTAGTTACCCTATTAAATCTGGTCTGACCAATATATTTCACTGCCCCAGGAACGCCTGTTGGTACAGTCTCATAAGTGTTGTCCGGCTTTAGCTTAAACAAGACTGGATTGGTTCCGATATACCCAGTAATCCATACATGATCATAGTAAGACTCCACCTCCGTAACACGCACACGATTTGAGAACTGATATTGAAAGCGTTCGTAGTCTCCATATTCGGCATTCGCCTTAATTAACTCATAATGCTCTCCCGACTTATCGGCAAAGAGTAGCATGATACCCTTGGCCGTTACTTGCTGAAAAACGGGAGACATCCCTTGGCTAAATGGATACAAATTCTTCCACTGTTCTTTGAGGTTGCTATTAAGCCCAATATACTCAAGGGCCAAATCGCCAGAACTTAACTGCACCATATTTCTATTGAGCAAGACCACGCCCAAGGTGTCCACCGGATAAACGTTGAAAGATCCCTTATAAGAGACTGTTTCAGAGTTTTGACCGTAAGCGACTAGACTAAAAGTAATGAGTAAAACGAAGGCCAACTGTTTCATAATCTATCATGCATAATAAGTGAAATTAGAAAAGAACTTAAGAACCTATTCATTTTCGGTAATAACTCTTCATTAAGGATTGACACAGTGGACAGGAAATAAGTTGTTTGGAAGAAGGTTGATCTTATGAAACCTAAAAATATAACCCTGAAATGGCATTGGAGAAACTATTCAGATAGGTGTGTCTCTATCACATTTGATAATCAATTGAAATTTTAGCATCTTCGAAACTGATTGCGATGGCAGCTCAGTGAAAAGAATTTTAGTCCTCTTTGTACTCCTTCAAGCCCTCTGGATTAACACCTCCATCGCCCAATCGACTCCAAAAACTGTTGTGGCTGTGTCAGGTGATGGCATTCACAAAATCCTAATCAAACATGGCTTTGATCCTATCAAGTATTACAAAGAATTTATCCGCCTGAATAAAGATAATATTAGCCGATCGAACGGGCTCTTTATTGGTAAAAAGTACCTTCTTCCGGAGGGAAGCAAGGAAACCACTCAACCTTCTGCTAGCAATGAGAAATCAATCAATTATCCACTATTTGGTAAAAAATACGCTAAAGTACCTCTAGAAAACAGTTCTCTCAAAGGGGCTATTTACTATCTAATTTCCGGTCATGGTGGTCCCGATCCTGGGGCTGTGGTCAAGCGAAGTGGTCAAACCATATCTGAAGATGAGTATGCCTATGATGTGACGCTCAGACTGGCGAGAAGCCTTCTATCTCAGGGTGCTGAAGTATATCTGATTATTCAAGATAAGAATGATGGTATTCGTGACGAAAGTATTCTTAAAGTAGATTACGATGAGGTGAACTACCCCAATCAAAAGATACCCAGAAGTCAAAAGTTGAGACTCCGACAGCGAACGGCTTCGGTCAATAAATTATTTAAGCAGCATGGGAAAGCTTATCAGCGTTTGATCGTAACCCATGTAGATAGCCGAAGCCAAAGGGAAAAGATTGATGTCTTCTTTTACCATCACAAGAATAGCAAATCGGGTAAGCAGCTGGCTAACAATCTACAAAGCACTTTTAAAAAGAAGTATGCACAATACCAACCCAATCGGAAGTACACAGGTACTGTGGAAAGCCGAAGTAATCTCTATGTGATTAGAAACACCCTCCCTCCTGTAGTCTATATTGAATTAGGCAACTTAAAGAATACGGTAGACCAAAAGCGTATCCTTAACGCTACCAATAGAGATGCTTTAGCCAAATGGATTGCTGAGGGGTTGATAACGGACTATAAAGCATCAAAATAAGCAAATATCCACTTATTTTGATGCTCCTACCTTAACGGGCTCCTTGATCCTTGAGATAATCAGCGACACGCCTGTGCCTATTTCTTAATGCTGCATCAAGTGCTGTCCCTTGTCCATCGCTGCGCTGGTTAACATTAGCTCCTTTTTCTACCAACAGTTTCACTGTATCCAAATGACCATTCCGAGCAGCTGCGTTTAAAGCTGAGCCTTGCCCATCATTCTGCCTATTGATTGAGGCTCCAGAGGCTAATAATAACTCTACCGTCTCGATGTGCCCATTTCTAGCTGCCGCATTAAGAGCAGAACCTTGACCATCATTTTGTAGGTCAATATCTGCTCCATTATCAAGCAAAAGTTCGATCATTTCAATATGTCCATTTCGTGCTGCAGCATTTAAAGGAGAACCTTGTCCATCGTTTTGTAAATTCACATTGGCTCCATTGTTTAATAACACTTTTGCCGTCTCGATATGTCCATTTTTCGCTGCTGCATTGAGAGGAGAACCTTGACCGTCATTTTGTCGATTGATGTCAGCGCCTTTAGACAATAGCAATTCAATCATCTTATTATGACCATTTCTCGCTGCAGCATTGAGTGCTGTGCCCTGGCCATCTCTTTGCGCATTGATACTAGCGCCTTTGTCGATGAGTAATTCAGCAACCGCCACATGACCATTTCTCGCTGCTGCGTTGAGTGCCGAACCCTGTCCATCGTTCTGCTTATTGATATCTGCTCCCTTTTCAATGAGAAATGCTACTGTCTCCAAGTGACCATTACGAGCAGCGCCATTCAAGGGTGTACCTTGCCCATCGTTTTGTCTGTCTAAATCAGCACCTTGATCCAGGGCATATTTGACAATGTCTAAATGGCCATTTCGTGCGCCACAATGCAAGGCAGTTCCTTCACCGTCCGTCATATAATTCAGGTCTGCACCCTCTGCCACCATGAATTTTAAGAAATCGAGATGACCGTTGTTAGCAGACTCCGTCATGGGCGAACCATGATCACCTCGGTCAAAGTCAGCTTTAGCCCCGGCTTCTACTAAGAGTTTTCCAATTTCCAAATCGCCAATTCTCGCTGCATTAGCTAATGGTGTTCTTGGGTAGGATCTCCGCCATGTGTACTTGTCATTCTGTTCAATGATTTCATAACCTGGATCTGGATCTACACAATTAGGGTCCAACTTTTTCAAGATGCTTTTGATTCCCTCCAAATCCTGAGCTCTGACGGCTTCGTTAAGTGCCTTACAGCTGTTCGCGAAAGGAGAATCGAGGGTTCCTTCTTCTTCAGATGTAGCCACTGACTTTTCAGTAACCTGATCATCCGTTTTTCCTTTATTATCCTCAACGGGTATGGTTGACAGTATCGATTCACTGCTCGTTTGAGAAGCATTATTACTTTTTGCAAAACCTATATTAGGCTTGTTCAAAAAGACGAGTAATACAAAGATTAATGGGGCTACTAAGGTGTACTTCCAGTAGCTGCGGTTGTTTGATTTTTCGTTGTTCATTTTGAGTATACGTTGTTTGATTAATGACTGATTATAGTTTGTTGATACCACCAGTGGTTTACTGCCACCAGCGATTTTGACCAAATTCATTTGATAACTTTCTTTTACATCGGATGATCCGTTGACCAAAATATCATCCGTTTGATATTCAATATTTTTCTCGATCTCCCATCTCAAAAGCCAAGCGAATGGATTGAACCACATGATAATGATTGCCAATTCTGCGAATAATAAATCGATAGAGTGCTGCTGTTTCACGTGTATCCGCTCATGTAGGAGAATCTGCTCATATGTCTCATAATCGTACTTTTCAGGATTGATAAAGATGTATTTGAAAAAGGAACAAGGCGCAATATCTCCGTGTAGGTTTATGATGACTATCCCTTCATCGACAATCTTATCATCAGCCTTTCTTGCATCTTTAAGGGTTCTAACGACCTGTATAAGCAATCTAAAGGCGAGTATGGCTGCTCCCAAAGCGTAGATTAGAATTATCACGTCCCAAAGGTTTACCTGAGACCAAGGTTTTGGTTCTTCTTGTTGGGCTAGAGCATTCGGCTTACGCGTAGCTATATCCTTTTCTTGGGAAACCTGAGGTGATTCTGACACATGTCCTTGTTCTGACCGAGGTCGCTGTTTATCTCTGATAGTCTCTTTCAAAACTGTCTCAGATGATTCTGGAACATTATTCCTTTCCCCTTGCCCACTTTCATTTAATATTGAACTTACATAGCCCTGATGCGGACTTAGTTTTGGCAGTGCTATAAAGGGCAAAACGAGCGCGAATGCTAGGCAAGACAAGAGATAAATTCGATTGGCTTTAAAGAAACTCTCCTTTTCCAAGAAGAGCTTATAAAAGGCAAGAAGTGTAATAACTACTACAGAAGCTTTTATCAGGGCAATCATCATAACTCAGTCTTTTGCAGATTTAATGATCCTAATCAGTTCATCTTTCTCGCTAGCAGATAGTTTTTCAGTCTTAGCAAAGTGTGCCAACATCTTAGGCAGCGAGCTATCAAAAAACTTCTCCTTTATTTCTTCAATGTTCTCATCTCTATACTCTTCGAAATCTTTTGTTGGACTATATTGATGGGTATTACCAATCATAACAGATTTCAGCCCTCCCTTTTTTACTAAGATCTTGACCAGCGTAGCTACAGTATTATAATGTGGCTTAGGGTCTGGAAACTCATCGACAATATCTCTGATCACAGCCTGTTTGAGCTTCCAGACTATCTGCATTATTTGATCTTCTCGCTTTGTAAATGTCTTCATACTTCAAGAGTTACCATGCATATATACTAATTTTTTAGTACATCTACTAATTTTTTAGTATTAGTAGAGTTGACTCTTCGATTTATTAGACGACAAGCCGCTGAATACATTACAAAAAAAGCCCATTGAAAAATCAATGGGCTTGAATTTGATCTGTTAAAGTAATGTTATTTGATATCAACCATTATTTCACTGTTCCCATCTAATGCATGTTTTTCATCAAAAACAAAAAGGTCTAACGCCTCCGAAGAAACATTCTTGATTGTAACGGCAGTCTTCGAAGCGGAAATCTTCAAGTTACGCTCTCTAAACTTGATTTTGAACGAGTATCCGTCCCATTGATTAGGCAAAGATGGACTAAAATAGAGTTCACCATTTCTTACGCGCATTCCTGCAAAGCCCTTAGCAAAGGCCATCCACGTACCCGCCATGGAAGTGGTGTGACAACCGTCCTCGGTATCGTTATTGTAATCGTCTAAGTCTAGGCGAGCTGTACGGATGTACATTTCGTAAGCCTTTTCTTTTCTTCCTAGTTTTGACGCCAAAATACCGTGAACACAAGGCGATAGTGAAGATTCGTGTACTGTCAGCGGTTCGTAAAAATCGAAGTTCCGCTTTATGGTCTCAAAATCGAATTCGTCTTCAAACAGGTATACTCCTTGTAACGTATCGGCTTGTTTGATGTAACAAGAGCGTAGGATTCTGTCCCAAGACCATTTCTGGTTGATTGGCCTATCCTCAGGCTTCATGTCTTTAGTTTGGATCAGTTCCTTATCTAAGAAGCCGTCTTGTTGTAAGAAAACGCCCAATTCCTCGTCATAGCCGAGGTACATGTTCTCTAAAATATGCTCCCATTTCTCGGTTTCCTCTTCCCCTTTGAAGTTTAGCTTCTTGAGTAAAGCGGCCAGTTTAGGACTGTCTTTGAATTGCTCTAGTCCCTCAAGGGTATAGTTGAGCGTCCAAAGTGCCATTTTACTGGTATACCAGTTATTGTTCACATTGTTCTCGTACTCATTTGGTCCTGTTACACCGAGCATCACATATTGCTCTTTGGCATTAGACCATTGCACTCGTTGTGACCAAAAGCGAGAAATACCAATGAGCACTTCTAGTCCATAGTCAACCAAGTATTCATTGTCACCATGGTAATTGATATAGTCAAAAATGGCATAAGCAATCGCGCCATTTCTGTGAATCTCCTCGAAGGTAATCTCCCATTCGTTATGACACTCCTCGCCATTCATAGTCACCATAGGGTACAAAGCCGCACCATCCGTGAAACCTAGTTTCTCTGCGTTTTCTATCGCTCTTCCTAAATGTTTGTAACGATACATTACCAAGTTTCTAGCGACTTCCTGATCGGATGTTGCTAAATAGAATGGTAAACAATAGGCTTCGGTATCCCAATAGGTACTTCCACCATACTTTTCTCCAGTAAAGCCTTTAGGGCCAATATTCAATCGCTCGTCTTTACCTGTGTAAGTCTGATTTAACTGAAATATGTTGAATCGAATGCCTTGCTGAGAGGATACATCTCCCAGAATAGTGATATCACTCTTAGACCAACTTTCTGCCCAAGCGGCTTTTTGCTCATCCATTAAAGCATCGAAGCCCATTGCTTGTGCTGCCTCCACTTGATTTTGACACTCTCGGCCCACTTGATCCTTCTCGTAATTCATAGAAGAGATATTGGCCGCATATTTAAAAATTGTGAAGGCTTTGCCTTCAGACACTGTTCCGGTCTCTGATACCTCAACATATTTATCACGATCGGCCGTAGTTCTGCCTTTCGAGCTCCATGCTCCGTCAACTTGAAATGACATGCCCGTAGCCACCCAGAAATCGGTCTTTTTGGTGCTAGCTACGATATAAGAGAAATCAGCATTAGCTACTTTAGACTGCTCTACCCAAAACTTCTCATCATAGTTTGAATCTGCGTTTACTACATCAAAGTCTACATAAGGTGTAATCTTAGCCTCTCCGGAAAAATTCAGCGGTGTCACTTGATAGGCAATAGCGCCAATGCGATTACGCACCATGCTGTTGAACCTCGTGGTGATTACAGAAACAGTTTTGCCACTCGGTAATTTGGCGGTAAAAGAACGCTGTAAATAGCCTTCTTTCATATTTAGCTCTCTTCTAAAGTCAGAAACTTCTGCAGTATGAAGGTCCAAGGCTTCTCCGTCAAATGCTATGTTAATACCAATCCAATTGGCAGCATTTAAAACCTTAGCGAAGTACTCAGGATATCCATTTTTCCACCAGCCCACTCGGGTTTTATCTGGATAGTAAACTCCTGCCACGTAGTTTCCTTGAAGGGTATCACCTGAGTATTGTTCTTCAAAGTTGGCACGGCCACCGAACATACCATTTCCAATACTGAAAATACTCTCCGAAATCTTGTTCAGTTCTGGATCAAAACCTTCCTCTATGATCGACCAAGGATCATGCTTGATGTAATTCTTCATTACTATATAATGCTTTTAAAAATTCTATATCAACTTTAGTCAGATCGCTCACCACCACGTCTGCCTCTTTTAGGACTTTGGGATCTCCCACGCCAATGCATTTCATCCCTCCTCTTTTTGCAGCCTTGACGCCTGACTTTGCATCTTCCAATACAACGCAGTCTTCTGGCTGAAAGCCTAGTTGTTCAGCACCTTTGAGGAATACTTCAGGGTCGGGCTTGGACTTGGTGACTTTGTTACCATCCACGATCACCTCAAAAACCTTATCTAAACCAACACATTTGAGAATGGTTGGCGTGTTTTTACTGGCTGAACCTATGGCTATTCCAATACCATTGGCCTTCAGTTCGTCAATGAAGTCAACAACTCCGGGCAAGATATCTTTCGGTGTCATGGAAGAAATAATATCGACATAAATAGCGTTCTTTCGCTTTGTATATGCCTTTATCTCCTCGTCCGTTTTTTCAATGTTGCCAAGGGAAAGGATATACTTCATCGAATTAAATCGACTTACACCTTTTAAGTTCTCGTTTTCCTTCTCATCAAATGGAACCCCTACCTCTTCAGCCATCGCCTTCCAGGCGGTGTAATGGGCTGGCACGGTATCTACTATGACACCATCCAGGTCAAAAATGCATGCTTTCGGTAAACTCATTTGAAATTTGGGTAATGGCTTCTCATCATATCTTCGGTATCATTCAAGGATTTAAACACTTCAAAGGTTGTTCCTTGTGTACGTTGGGCTCCTAGCGCGTTGGCATACATAGCAGACAGAATAAAGTTATCTCCACCATCCTTTAATCCGTACGCCAAACCTCCTGCGAAGGAATCTCCACAGCCAGTAGTATCTATAACATCCGCCATAAAAATTGAGGGCACAAACTCTTCTTTTAGCTCACCATTGGGTTTAGTAAACACCTTGCATCCAGAAGCATCTGTCGTAATGATCAAAGCTTTAGGGCCTCTATCCAAGATGTAATCTGCCATAGGTCTTAAATGATCTTGGCCAATATCATCCAGAAGGCCTGTTAGTTCTGTCTCAGCGTATTCATGTTTGTACCAAGTACACCACGACTCTTCAAGGTTCATTTTTAACACATCAATGTAGGGCAACCAAAGATCCCTTTCTACCCAGAATTTTTTGTGTCTGTCACCACTGATCGTCATGGTATGTGTTGGCCCATGCCCGTCAAAAATGATGGTACCTGAGCTATGTTCTTTTAAATACTTTAGCGTATCTAAAACGATTTCATGATCAGTGATAGGCACAAAAACGAACGCATCGCAATCCAAGTAAGGCGCCAAGTCTTTTGGCATTATGGGATTCATAAATGCCGTTTGCTTCTCTTCTCGGAAGTTCTGGTCTATAAATTTTAGTTTGATTACATCTCCACTATCTGCCTCATCGCTGACACCAGATATATCGACAGCGGGGTATGGTTTAAATATTTCCTTTACAGCTGGTGTATCAATTTTACGGATGTGAGAAATTGGATACACGGTACCTTGGTCTTTCAATAATTGAGCAAGACCAACCACCGGATGTGTGATACAACCATACTTCTCTATCACTTCTCCCCTGTGCGTGGTAATGTGATCCCTAGGGATAGGTCCCACAACAGCAACTTTGTATTTTTTACTCATATATCGACTAACTAAAATAGATCCAAAGTGCTGCGATAATCGCAATAAGTACGATGGTTAGCAAAGTATCGAGCTTCTTTTTCCCTGATTCCGTTTGCACGCCACGTTCATATGTGATTCCATCTGTTTTTTCGGCCGGTGGTGCGGGTGTCATCAAACTTACTATCACTAAAACAGCACTACAAATAACGAACAAGAATATGGCGAAGTGTAGGAAGTTGATATCAGCATAGTCGAAAAGAAAACCTGAAAGACTATCCTTATTCAACTCTAAAATGAATCGCGCTCCGCCCAAAACCAAGCCTGTCATTAACGAAGCCATAGCACCTTGTGCATTAAGACGCTTAAAGAAAATACCTAGTAAAAATACCGCTGCAATTGGTGGCGAAATATAACCCTGAACACTTTGCAAGTAAACGAAGAGTTGATCGCTCACATTTTGCATAAATGGTATCCAAAGCAAGCCTATACCCACCATAATGACTGTGGCTACTTGACCTACTATAACCAGACTTCTCTCGCTGGTTTGAGGCTTCCAACGCTTATAAACGTCTATTGTGAATATGGTAGAGCATGAATTGAAAACTGACGACAGTGAACTCATCAAAGCGGCCAGTAAACCTGCAATCACCAAACCTCTTAGCCCTGCGGGTACCATGGCCTTTACCATCACGATCAATGATTGATCATTGCTTTCCAATTGCAATAACCCCTTTTGAGAGAGCGCATAAGCGATAATACCAGGAACTACAAAAAGAAATAGAGGAAGCATTTTCAAAAACCCACCAAATATGGTTCCCTTTCTGGCTTGATCTATATTTCTAGCAGAAAGAACGCGTTGCACAATGTATTGATCGGTACACCAGTACCAGATTCCAAGAATTGGTGCTCCAAAAAGAATACCTGTCCAAGGAAAATCAGGGTGATTCATTGGCTGCCACATATCGAAATAACCATCTCCGACAGTTGCCTTTAATTCACCCCATCCGCCTAGGGCATTTAGACCAAAGACAGTTACGGCAATAGAACCACCTATTAAGACAAACATTTGAATCATGTCTGTATAGAGTACGGCTTTGAGTCCTCCGAATATTGTATACACTCCCGTTGCGACAACGATGATTAGGGCACCCGTCCAAAATTCAACACCGATAGC
Organism: Cyclobacteriaceae bacterium; assembly: GCA_965284605.1. GTDB lineage: Bacteria > Bacteroidota > Bacteroidia > Cytophagales > Cyclobacteriaceae > Roseivirga. The sequence goes on along the minus strand of OZ260101.1, from coordinate 3,824,866 downwards.
GGTGAAAACAATGGCTCCGGCAGCAATCGTTACGGATATTTTCGTGAGAATATAGGCCGCAATAGACATCCATGTGAGGTATGTTCTTGCACCTGAGGAGTATCTTTTCTCTAAGAATTCGGGCATTGTAAAAACGCCACTTCTCACATAGAACGGTACAAACACCCAACCTAAAAGTAATAGCATGAAACCAGCTAAAATCTCAAACTGGCCTACTGCAACGCCTGAACTGGCACCTGATCCGGCTAGACCTACTAAGTGCTCAGAGCCGATATTGGAAGCGAACAATGATGCACCAATCACAAACCAGCCTACATTCTTACCTCCTAAAAAGTAGTCAGATGAAGAAGCGTTTACTTTCTCTTTAAACGTAGCCCAAGCTGCAATACCAAAGACTATTATGAAGTAGCCGGCAATGATGACATAATCGAGCGTAATTAAATCTACCATATTTCTAAGTTAAGGTTGAGTTGTGTTAAAAGCTATATATCCTGACGTAATCTATTTCCATGGATTGTGGCCAAATAGATTCATCCACCCCTCTCGATCCGCCCCAAGTTCCACCTACGGCTAAATTCAATATGAGATGAAAAGGATGATCAAATGGCCAGTCGTCTGAATTCAATTGAGTATTGTCAAATGTGTGATAATGAGCACCGTCAATAAACCAATCAATCTTGTCTTCCCTCCATTCAATGGCGTACTCATGAAATGCATCAGCCGCATCCGCAACTAGGGTGGAATCCCCTCGTTGTGTACCGATCATATGATTAAAAGACTGGGAATGTACGGTACCATAAATCATCCCTTTATTGAACCCTACATGCTCCATGATGTCGATTTCACCACTTCTCGGCCAGCCACCGTATTTGTTCTCGGTAGGTAGCATCCAAATGGCAGGCCATGTTCCTCTGCCTTTGGGCAATTTGGCCATTACTTCCACTCGGCCATACTGCCAATCACCTTTATTTTTAGTGACAAGCTTGGCAGATGAATAGGCACTGTTGTTTATAGAGTCTTTAACCGCTGTAATGACCAACTTACCATCAACGATTTTCACATTCTGGTTAAGATCGGTATAGTATTGAAGTTCCTGATTACCAAACCCACAAAGCTGAGGACACCCATCACCAATAATGGCAGTCCACTTTTCGGCATCCAAATTGGAACTTTCAAATTCATCAGACCAGACCAAAGTAGGACGGCTTGAGTTACAGCTTGAAAAAATCAGCGTCAGGGACACTGCAAATGACATGAAACCGAGCGGTTTCAGTAACCTTTTATGAAAAGACATTAAATGTGTTTTAACTAATGATGTTTCCCCCATTCCATTGTTTCTACACAATTCAAAACTACAAGAAAAAGCCAAAGTCGAAATAACTTTGGCCCTTTAATTATGTCATGTATTATGGTATTGAAGCCCAAGTGCATCAATCAGCCAGTTCATAAACCCGAATGTAATCAAGGATAAATTGCTGAGATTCAATTTCAGGGTCAATAGCCCCTCCCATGCCACCACCCATAGCGAGGTTAACAATGAGGTTTTGCGCTTTGGAAAATGGCCATTCTAGCGCATCACCTGTTTTGTCATAGGTGTAATAATGTTCACCATCCAAATAAGCCTTTATACCTTCCTCAGTCCATTCAATGGCATATGTATGGAATGTATTGGTCATGTCTTCTACTTCTTTCACGGCAGTGATGTGGGTCCCTTCTTTGAAATAGTATGTTCTAGTATGGCAAGAGGCATGATTGATACCATTACCCGTCTCATCATCAATTTCGCTTCCTATATTTTCAAGCACGTCAATTTCACCACAATAGGGCCAAGACAATTCATCACGATAATCATCGCCTAGCAACCAACCAGCAGCCCAAGTGCCATCTAATGAAGGTGACTTAGCTCTAAATTCAATCTTTCCATAGAGGAAGCTTACCTTTCCACGGGTAGTTAGTCTAGCCGAAGTCCATTCTTGTTCCATATCGTTCTTATGGGCTTCTATGATCAAATTACCATTCTCAAGTCGTGCATTCTTCCTGCGGTTCTTAGTATAATACTGCGGCTCATTGTTGCCCCATCCCCAGTTGCCCACATCATAAGTCCATTTAGTCGCATCAGGCGCACCTTCTCCCTCAAATTCATCAAACCAGACCAATTCCCATTGATCACCCGTGGTGCTTTGCGTCATGGATACTGGTGTAAACTCATGGTCAATCATCTTAGTGAATTGAACACGATCTACTTCCACATCGCCAGAGAGATGAAGCTTCATTTTGTGTTGGCCTGTGTTTAATGGACTACCGTCTTTTCCAAAGAGGGTCAGTTCTGTGCCCTTAGCAGGTATAGCGCCTGTAATATTATAAGTACGACCATCTGGGTTGTCATAATAATCCTCAACCCACGCTGAGCCAGATCCTTTGGCTAAAACTTCAGTCTTATATCTACCGACCTCCTGAACATCAACTTCAAAAGTGATCCAAGAGTCACCTGAAGATGAAATTCCATCTTTAGTCCTCTCAATCGAACCGGAGGATTCAATATAGTTTTCAGCTTCAAATACTAGAACTCCATCAGTTTTGGCTTCCTCGTTTGTGGCTGATCCACAAGCTAAGCACCAAATGAAGACTGACAGAAATAGAGAGCGTTTTACTATTTTCATTTGACTACTTTTTTATCAACATACTTTCTAATTCTTCAAGGCTCTTACCTTTAGTCTCAGGTACTTTCATCAGGATAAATACTAAACCGAAAACGGCAAATACACCATAAATCAGAAAGGTCATTGAACTACCTAAAGTTGATAACTCCCACGGAAAGACTGATTGTACTCCAGCGCTTACCATTGAATTGACAAAGCCAACAAAAGAGATCGCAACTGCTTTAATGGATAATGGAAAGAGTTCGGAGAAAAGGACCCACATCACTGGCCCCAAAGAGATTGCAAAAGATGCGATGAAACCTAAAATCCCGACCAATATCACGGTTGGATTCATGTCAATGGCAGCGGTAATTAATTCGGATTCATAAATCTTAGCTTGATCTCTACCGATGGCTTCGCGTAGAGCTCTCTTATACACCACATCATTCTCAAAGGCTACACCCACAACACCGTCAAGTTGACTCGTATCAATTTCAGCTGATAGGTTAGAAAGGTTTTCTTCTTTTAACTGGTAAGTAGCTTGATTAAAGCCATAAGCTATGATGAACATAAATATCGCTATACCTGACACTCCTACAGACAAAAGTTTCTTTCTGCCGAGTTTATCAATATATATCATAGCAATGACCGTGAACACGAGGTTTACCAAACCTACAATGATCGCTTGCTGGAAAGCCGCATCTGTCCCCCCTCCTGTTTGTTCAAAAATCATTGGAGCGTAAAAGAAAACGGAATTAATACCGGTGATTTGTTGGAGTATTCCTATGACTAGACCAATGGTTAAGACCAAGCCCATTGCAGGCTTAAACAATGCGCTCAGAGGAGCCTTCTTCTTATTTTGATCAGCTTGCAGCGCGACTTTAACCGCATTAGCGTCTGATTCAGCTTCTTCCTCACTTCTAAACATTTTCATGACACGCAAGGCTTCTTCGTCCTTTTGTTTCATCATTAACCACCGTGGACTTCTTGGTACTAAGTATAGTCCAAAGAAGTAGAGAATGGCTGGAAGTGCCTCTAGCCCTAGCATCCAACGCCAGTTGTGCTCTCCAATCCCTAGGTTTTCTACCCAAGTAGCATCTGAATCGCCTAGCGATAGAATTAAATAGTTTGTAAAAAAAGCTAAAGAGATACCTACTACGATATTCAGCTGGTTAAAGGAAACCATGGTACCCCGAATCTTAGGTGGAGCTATTTCGGCAATATACATAGGTGCCAAAATCAATGAAGCACCCACTCCTATACCTCCGAGCATTCGGAAAATTAGAAAGAGTGAAAAGTTTGGCGCAAGCGCAGAACCTACTGCAGATATAGTGAAAATTATTGCGCAGGCTTTTAATACAACCCTACGACCAAACCTATCACTAATGGTTCCTGAGAAAAGCATCGCCACAGCAGCGATGAAGGTTAGAGATCCAACTGAAAGACCCAATTGGGCATCAGACATATCGAATTCTATCTGCACGAATTTGTTTACACCGGAAATAACAGATGCATCAAAACCCATTAACAGACCTCCGAGTGCCACAATAGCAGCTACTTTGTAGGTAAATATTGATCTACTTTTCATATGAAGAGGTTAAGTAAAAAAGTCAGGCCTTATTGAAAAACCCTGACGTAATCTACAATTAAATATTGTGGGAAAGACGTGGTGTTGTTGGGTGAACCGGGCCAATTACCTCCTACAGCTAGATTGAAAATGAAGAAAAAACTATTTCTAAATTCGTCTAATTGCGTGGGTGTGGTATCAATAGCGTGGAACTCTACCCCATCCAAATACCATGTAATTCTAGATGCATTCCATTCAATTGAGAATACATGAAATTCGTCATTAAAGGTTCCCGAAGGAAGTGTAACATCTCCTCCATAATTAGCATGTTGACCATCGTTCTGCCAGTGCACCGTACCGTGTACAGTATTTTCTCTTCCGTCACCACCAACCATTTCCATAATGTCAATTTCTCCAGAAGCGGGCCATCCGACAGTATTGAAATTTGATCCTAGCATCCAAAGTGCTGGCCAAATACCTTGACCCTGTGGTAATGCTGCTCTAATATCAATCCTTCCATATTGGAACTGCTGTTTGCCGCGCGTGATCATGCGTGCAGAAGTGTAATTACTTGTCTGAAACCGTTCCTCTTTTGCGGCTATGATCAGGTGACCATCTTGCGTAAAAGCATTATTGGATCTGTAATACTGCAATTCATTGTTTCCCCATCCATTATCACCAGTACCTGTTTCGAAGGTCCAGTTTGATAAATTGACAGCACTTCCGGAAAAATCATCCTCCCAGACTAGGGATCTATTGGGATAAGAATTTGGAGAAACAAACCCAGCGTTTGGGATACTTACAATAGGGCTTGAATCATTATCAGTATCATCTGGAGTATTGTCTCCAGAACCTCCACAACTCATTAGTGCGAGTAGTAGACACCACAAAGCAGGTTTAAAAATTTCTTTCATCGGACTAAAATAAAAAAACACCCACCCCACACTATGAATAAATTCACAGGGGAGCAGGCATTTTAAAAGAGCGTCTTATTGCTTAACAAGCTCGTATGTCCACCAACCAGCACCATCGCCTCCTACACGGATTCTCAAATCCATTTCAGTAGCAGAAGCAGAAGCAACTTGATAGGTGATTGAAGTGCCAACCTGAGCTACTCCTGGAAGTTCACCTGCATTGTGCGCCTTTGGCAAGCCGATGAATGCACCAGCACCAGAAACAGTCATTGTTTGGCCATCAAATGAATAAGTATAGCTTCCTGAAACATGTGGTGCCACAGGTGCTCCACAAGCGAAGTTTGTTCCTTGCCAATCTTCTAAGAAAGTTTCAGCCTGCATGTCAATCACGAAAGAACCATCTGAATTGAAAGTGAACGTGTCGTCATAGTAACAAGCTCTATCAGTAATAAAGCTAGCTGGGAATGAGAAAAAATCGCCAGCACCAGAAGAGGAACCGACTCTAACAGAGCCAGCTTCAGACTTAATTACCCAAGTTCCAGTAATGTCCGGAACAGCACCTACAACATTGAAGTCGATTGAACCAGATCCCTCATTACCATTCGTGTCCGTTGCCGTAACTGATAAGGTATGGGCTCCTTCCACAAGACCAGTGGCAGTTATTGTTCCTGTCCAGTTATCACCAGAAGGTGTAAGTGAACCTGTAGCGACTTGAGAACCGCCTGACGTTATTGTCCAGCTTCCACTTGCCAGCGTACTAGTGGTACTACCTTCTGCACCATCACCGAAAGTGACACTTACAGAAAAAGTCTCACCTTCTACCAAACCTGCAGGGGCTCCTACCTCAACAGTTGGGTCGGTGTCTATTACAGTAAAATCTGCATTTCCGTTGTCGCATGAAACGACTGCCACTACTAGAGCGAGTGACAAAAAGCTTATCAAAAATTTATTTTTCATAGTGTTTAATTTTTCTTCAAGATCACAACGTTTATCACGGCTTACAAAAAAAACACCTACACAAGAACTCATCAGTGATACGAATTTAAATACTACAATAACTCATCAGTTCCAATATTTTATTAGGTTTATGGGTTGAAAAGATGTTTTTTGGATATACAGTAATTATACAGCGTATAGATCCTATTACACAAAATACCATAGGTATTAGAACCCTTTATTCATGATCAAATGATGCGACTGCCAATTCTGATGCTTATTACAATTTGTCTTTTGGGGCATGCTCCACATGCTCAAGAGAAGCAAATTGGTGGTTTACCTTTCATTCAAAACTATGGTCCTGAAGAATATAATGGAGGCATCCAAAATTGGTCTATCATCCAACAAAGTAGTGGCCTACTCTATGTAGCCAATAATATGGGCCTACTGGAGTTCGATGGTCATACTTGGACGACCTATACAGTACCCAATAGAACCAAAATTAGAAGCCTTTTTATTGATCAGAAGGAAAACATTTATGTAGGCTCTCAAAGAGATTTCGGCTATTTCCACGCAGACAATCAAGGTGAGCTCGTTTATACATCGCTTGCTGACTCCCTGCCCATCAAGTTTAGAGATTTTGACGAAACATGGAAAATATATGGTAAAGACAACCTTGTTTACTTCTGTACATTCTCTGAAATATTTGTTTATGACGGTCAAAAAATTCAAGTAGTCACATCAGACTATCAACTTGAAGTCTCTTTCTTTCATAACAATGATTTATACACACAAGAATGGACGAAAGGACTCTCTAAGCTTGAAGGAGATCAGCTAGAACTGATACCAAACGGAGATTTCTTCAAAGACAAGCGCATCTCAAACATCTTTAATTATGACAATGAACAATGGTTAATTAGCACCTTTGATGCTGGTCTTTTCACGTATAATAATGGAGTAATAGAACAACTAAAGGTAGATTCTCGCCTTGACCTTAGACAATTAATCATCAATTACTCAACACACTTAGCCAATGGACAAATTGCCCTTGGTACTCAAAATGGTGGGCTTGTCATTATATCAAAAGAAGGTGACCTCATTAGTCAAATCGATCAATCCACTGGACTGAGAGATCGTACCGTAAATTTCATTTATGAAGACTTGCAAAGCAATTTATGGCTCACGCTTAACAACGGTATATCGCGTGTAGACCTTAATTCTCCCTTCACCCTCATCAATGAAAGAATGCAACTGAGTGGATCGGGATATGCAGCACTCAGTACTGATGATGGTGTTTACTTCGGTACGAATAATGGCCTGTACCTTCTTGAAGGTGGCAAAATGAAATACATTGAGGGAACTGCCGGACAAGTTTATTCTATTCAGAAAATCGCCAACCGTCTATTTATTGGTCACCATAATGGCCCGATGGAAATCCGCAATAAGAAGTCTCAACTCTTGTATAACGAAAAGGGCGCATGGGTATTCAAACAACACCCAGAAAAGCCTGATATAGTCATTGAGGGTACCTATCTTGGCTTGAATCGTTTGAACCTATCGAAAGATGCTAACCTCGAATTTGAAAAGATTAATGGCTTTACGGAGTCTTCGCGCGTCATGGAATTTGACGATAATCACTTGTGGGTAACACAAGGGTACAAAGGAGCATTTAAGTTAAAGTTATCCGAAGACCTTAATTCGACCGAAGAAGTTAAGTTATACAACAGCGAGAATGGTTTCCCTTCAGACTTACTGATCAATGTTTATAAAATCAACAACAGACTTGTATTTACTTCCGAAAGCGGATTCTTTCAATATAACGCTGAAACGGATGAATTTGAACCGCTAGAGACCTTTAATAAGCTCTTGGGCACCGAATCATCCATTGTAGATATGGCTACTGATGAGATTGGAAATATCTATTTCATTGAAAGCAACAAGCTAGGTGTATTGAAACCGAAGGGGGATTTTGACTATGACGTTGCCACCAATTCATTCAATAAAATAAGAAACCTGTTGAATGATGACCTCGGTAATATAACCGTGATTGATAACGATAATGTATTAATCGGAGCACGTGAAGGTTTCATCCATTACTCTAGTAGCAAAGACATACCAAAAAGAAATTCATTTAACATACTCTTTAGATCGATTGTTAATTCAGGGAAATCTGATTCAACATTACATAAGGGGCATAAATTATCAATTAAAGGCGGTAATGTCCCTAAGTTTAAATATGCGCAAAACACCTTCTCATTTGGATTTGCTGCACCGCATTTCGAAAGTGGCAATCAAGTCCGTTACAAATTTAAACTTCAAAAATATGATGGGGAATGGACAGACTGGACTGCCTCTAACTTCAAGGAATATACAAACCTGAGAGAAGGGGAATATACTTTTACCGTAAAGGCAAAGAACATATTTGACCAAGAGACTGAGCCTATTACATACTCTTTTGAAATTTCTCCGCCCATTTACAGAACCACATTTGCCTATGCTTTTTATAGCATCGGAATACTCATGCTCCTATTTACAGGTTTCAAAACGCTCGATGCGAGACATAAGAAGAATGCGTTGTACTTGGAGAGCCTTAAAAATGAAGAGATCAAACAAAAGGAATCTCAAATTGAGCATATCACCATTAAGTCGGAAGAGGAAATCATCAAGCTTAAAAATGAAAAGCTAACCAATGAAGTTAGCTTAAAAAGTCAGGCACTTACCTCCTCTGCCATGAACTTGATTCAAAAGAACCAGCTGCTTAATCAAATTAAAAACACGCTTAAAAACTTAAACAAGGAGCTTGAAGACAAGCAACATGTCACGCAACTAAACAGAATCGTTAAATCGATAGATCGTGATTTGGCCTCTGGAGAAGAATGGGGGCAATTTCAAGACAACTTTGATCAGGTACATGGCAATTTTATCACTCGGCTAAAAGAAGCTTACCCAGGGCTTACACCTCAGGAGTTAAAATTCAGTGCCTATATAAGAATGAATTTGAATACGAAAGAGATAGCCAACCTACTTAACATCTCTGTCCGCGGTGTAGAGATTGGTCGTTATCGCGTAAGGAAGAAACTCCAATTGGAGCGAAAGGATAACCTAAGCGATTTTATCCTACGGTTTTAGCTACCTAGATGAATCTCTGATGATCACCCTAGAATCAAACTTTCGGTTCTTCAGGTGCGGAGGGATATGTTTATTTTGAATGACCTTAAACAATAAATCCGCAGCGGCCTCTCCCATTTCTATCGGTTCATGTGTAACACTGGTCAAATGAGGCTCCACAATGTCGCATAAATTACTATTCCCGAAACCCACCACTGACACATCCCTTGGCACATTTAAACCCAGACTCTTTAGTTTTAAAATAGCCTCAACAGCCAATTCGTCACTAAAAGTGAATAAGGCATCTGGCCCTTTCTTAGGGTCAGCAAACATCTTCTCTATGATTGCCCCGTGATCTTCCTCTGGCTTAGTGAATACCACGTAATCCTCATTGATTTCATAATCATAAGTCTTAAGTGCCTCCATATAACCCTCGTACCTACTCTTACTTATACCCAATAATCCAGGTCCACCCAAATGAGCAATTCTCTTTCTACCTCTTTTGATCAAATGCTCAACAGCCTGAAAACCTCCGGCAAAATCGTTAGCCTCAACAGTGGGCATATCGAAACCTGGAGCGATCCGATCGAAGAATACGAATGGCGTATCATAAGCTTCTAGCATTTCTAAGTGCTCATAGTTGTCAGTTTCACTTGAAAGCGATAAAATGACTCCCTCAACTTTACAAGACAAGAGGGATCGAATTTGATCTACTTCATTATGAAAGTCTTCATTCGACTGACAAATAATGGTGAAATAGCCGTTGTCACTGACTATTTTTTGAATACCATCAATGGCCATAGCAAAAAACGAACTTGTGATGTGTGGAACCAGTATACCAATAGAATGAGATTTTTTGGTTCTTAAGCCCGCTGCAATGAAGTTGGTCTGATACTTCATCTCTTTGGCCTTAGCAGACACAACCTTCTTTGTCTCCTCACTTATGTTTGGATGATCATTTAAAGCCCTCGACACAGTCGAAGGAGAAATTTTTAGCGCGGTTGCTATATCTTTAATGGTAACGGCCATAGTTAATCTTATTTGGGTTGAGCATGCGTGCCATCGCAATAAGGAAATCCTTTGGATCTTCCACATCGACAAAAAGAGACGGTCTCGGTAAAAGTTTCAGTGGCTTTTCGGTTCTTAACAGTTGCACCTCCTTTGACAATCAAAGGGCCTTTAGGAATAAGTGTGATTTCAATATCGCTTCTATCCTCTTCTTTAAACTTCACCCCTTTGATGGACAAAGCTTTAGAAGGGCACTCTCGCACCAATGCGACAATCTCCTCCGAAGTAGCGGCAGTCATGTTGACCCAAGGCCTCTGCTTTAGGTCAAAAACCTTAGGCAATCCCTTCAGACATATACCAGAATGAATACATTGCTGCGGCTTCCAAACAACGGTCACCTCTCCATTTGTGTACTCTTTAATAACTGGTTCGCTCACGATTTTAGTTAATTCTAATCAACAAAGTAGTTGAAAATCATCACTAAAGAAACCCAAAAACTAGATAATTGTTATTGTAAAAACGTATATATATTAATAAATTAACATGTATTAATACTTACATATATTCATGCAAACGTTGCAATTCTGAAGAAACAAAGATTTGCCATCTATCCCGTTCATTTTGTACCGCTCCATGGGCAGTTTCTTGGTCATACTCTGAGGACTTTCGTTTAAATTCTGCCAGCAAATATTTTATCGCTTTGCGGTATTTCGACAAATCCTTCTCACCATTTTTACCCATCTCTTCAATTTGTTTCCGAAGCATTCTGCCGTACATTTCTGCGATATCGAAGTGTAGTTTTTCGTGTGCAAACAATGTAAGGTCAGTGGTATCAGATGTCCATGAGTCTTCTATTTTAAAAAGAACATACACCTCAAACTTAGGCTTACCTTTTGAAATACTACCCCTTACCGAATGCGTCACCGCAGTTAATGCCACCGAGTTTGTATAACCCTCCAGCACTGGGTAGTCGGTCCAAGAAATTGGCCTAGCCTCATCCCAAACAATATATTTAGTCGTGTCGACATCAAGGTATTTTCCGCCTTGCGCCAAGACACGCGGACTTAAACCGAAAAGGAAGAATGAGAGGAGGCATAATACCGAACGAAACATGCACAAATGAATGCTAAAAAATTGATTAGTCAAACTCAATAAGAACTCTGCTTAGCTTTCGATATCTTTGCCCACCATGAAATTCGAAGAATACCGCATAGCCGATGGCATAAAGATGAGTATTGGTAAGCTTGGTTACAAAAAGCCTACCGACATTCAATACAAATCTATTCCGGCCATTTTAAAAGGGGAAGATGTGCTCGCTATTGCACAAACCGGAACTGGTAAAACTGCGGCATTCGCCATTCCTATTTTACACATCTTGCAAGAAAGGAAATCGGCCAAAATGAGACCTGATGGTGTTAAATGCCTTGTCATGGCGCCCACCCATGAGTTAGCACTTCAAATCGAGGGTGTATTCAAGACACTCGGTAAACATACTAAAATTGATACACTTTGTATACATGGCGGTGTAGATCAAGCGCCTCAAATCAAACAATTAGAAAAGGGAGTTGATGTATTAGTGGCAACTCCAGGTCGTATGTTTGATTTGGTAAGCCAAGGAGCACTTAAGCTAGGGAGAATCGAAATTCTGGTCTTAGATGAAGCCGATCACATGTTAGACCTAGGCTTTATAAAGGATATTCGCGACCTCATGCGTCACTTACCCAAAAGACGCCAGACATTATTCTTCTCTGCTACTATTAATGAAGAAATTAAAAAACTAGCCTACTCTATAGTCACCAACCCTATTCGGATTCAAATCTCTCCGAAAAACCCCGTAGCCAAAAACATAGAGCATGCCGTGGCCTATGTAGAAATGGATGACAAGCGTTTCTTTCTGGAAAACATGATCAACAACGATCCTGAAAAGAAAATCTTGGTATTCGTGAGAACGAAAGTTAGAGCAGAAAGGGTCAAAAAAGCTCTAGAACGTGCTAAGTTAGATTCAGACACCATTCATAGCGACAAACTGCAAGTCGAAAGGGAAGATACCATGAGACGCTTCAGAAAAGGAGAATTAAAAGTCCTAATCGCTACAGATATAAGTGCCAGAGGAATAGATGTACCCAATGTAGAGTATGTGATCAATTACGACTTACCAGAGTCATCTGAAAACTATGTACACCGTGTGGGCCGTACAGGTAGAGGACGAGAAAAAGGACAAGCTGTGTCTTTCTGTAGCACTGAAGAAAAGGAACAACTTGCTGAAATTGAGGAAGCCTTGGGTAAAAGCATTCCTCGACTTACGATTACCAAAGGTGAGTATCAACTGATTTTAGATACAACCGAAGACACTTCTGATAATTGGAAGCAATTGATGCGCGAGGCAGAATCTTCTATCAACAACAGGCGAAAAAAGAAAAAGAAGAAATAAAAGGTTGAGGTATTTTTCATCAAGCCTGTTCACGAAAACGACCATTCGGATATTTAAGACTTAACAGAGATATTAAAACTACCTAGTTGTAATCTTGTGTAAAAAGTTAGAAATTCATGACACTAATTTTTTAAACTATGACTAATCCTGTCCATTGGTTTGAGATCGCCACAAAAGATCTTGAAAGAGCTAAAGATTTTTATACCAAGGTTTTAGGTCTTGACTTTCAATACATTGAAATGCCAGATAGTAAAATGTATATGTTCGGAGCGCCAGGGCAACCTGGTGCCGCTGGATCACTAGTTCAGTCAAAAGATAGCATCCCCAGTGCCGAAGGCAGTGTAGTCTACTTTTCTTGTGAGGATGTTGCCAGCAACGCTGCGCTAGTAGAAGCAGCCGGAGGGAAACTGATTGTTCCTAAGACAGATATTGGCGAATTCGGCTTCTTCGCACAGATTATTGATACTGAAGGCAATAGAATTGGCCTGCACTCTGATCATTAACAGGATTTTAAAGCCTAATTTATCTTAGCGGCAATAATACTGCCTTATACCCTACTCCCTACCTGACTATACAGTCAGGTTTTTTTCTGCATTGTGCATCCTTCCAGAAATCAAGAGGTCTCTTAATCAGATTTTTATTAAAACTGCAATTACGAATAATATATTTCTATATATTTACTGCAATTACGAATAATATAAAAATGAAGAAGACGAAACTCGGAGAATTTGAAGAGCTGGTACTCATGACCGTTGTAGTACTCCAAGCAGAAGCTTACGGTGTAGAAATCAAACGCGAATTAGAAGACCGGTTGAAAGAAACACTCAGTGTAGGCTCTATCCAGTCAGCACTTAAACGCATGGAAGAAAAAGGCTTTCTCACCTCAGAATTTGGAGAAGCAAGTCATAAACGCGGTGGCAAGCGCAAACGCATCTACCAAGCTACACCCCACGCCCGTAAAGTGCTTCAAGAGATGAAAGACGTGCGTTCTCAACTATGGTCAGCCATGCCAGGAATGGCTACTAACTAATTTGGAAGCCCATAAAAACGATATTCAACCACCTCGTTGGTCACTTCGGCTCCTCAAGTCCTTTATCAAGAAGGACTACCTAGAGGAGATTGAAGGCGATATGGAAGAAGTTTTCAAGGACAACCTTGAGCAATATTCAATTCAGAAAGCCCGGAAAATGTATAACCGGGGGGTCCTAAAATTACTCCGTCCAAACCTCATTAGAGCTATAGGCGGAAATCATCAACTCAATTATATCGGTATGTTACAACACAATCTATTAATCACATTGAGAAGTTTTGCGCGTCATAAAACCTCTTTCCTTATCAACCTCATCGGTCTGTCAACAGGCCTTGCCGCCTCGCTACTCATTTTTCTATGGGTCAATGATGAAAAATCTGTTGACACCTTTCATGAGAAGAGTGATCAGCTCTACTGGGTTTTTGCCAATTTCCAACTCCCCAACAGTATTGCTACTTGGGACTATACTTCAGGTCTTACAGCTGAAGCCATGAAACAAGACTTCCCAGAAGTAGAAGAAGCAGTGATGATTGGAAACACAGGTTTTTATAAACCCAAAGGAATTATCTCCTATCAGGAAGATGACTTTGAGACCGAAGGGCTGTTTGCAAGTAAGAACTTCTTCGATGTACTAACCTACCCTCTCCTGATTGGCAATGAAAACGAAATACTCAATAACAACGAATCTATTGGCATTTCTGAACCCATGGCAATCTCAATTTTCGGTTCTATCGAAAAGGCCCTGGGTGCTTCTCTCGAATGGGAAACTCAGTTCTTCACCAAAACATTTATAGTGAAAGGAGTCTTCCAAGCACCTCCAAAAAATGCCACTAATCAATTTGACGTAGTTATAAACTACGATTTGCTCATTGAGGGTGATCAGTGGGCTGCCGAATGGAACGGAGGCTATGCGCAAAACTTCCTTGTCTTAAGAGAAGGAACAGATATTGACGAATTCAATGCCAAGATTGCGAACTACATGGATGATAAAGTGAACAATGACAGATTCACTCTTTTCGTTCAACCATATGCCAAAAACTATTTATTTGGCAATTACGATAATGGAGTTCAGCTAGGTGGGAGAATAGAGAACGTCAAATTGTTTACGATTATAGCCGTATTCATACTTCTCATTGCCTGCATCAACTTTATGAACCTATCCACAGCTCAGGCTTCGAAAAAAATGAAAGAGGTTGGTGTAAAAAAAGCCATCGGAGCCAATCGAACTGCTCTTGTATTTCAGTTTATCTGTGAATCGTTATTGTTATCATTTCTGGCTCTGATCCTAGCCATAATTTTAATAAACGTATCTCTTGCTCAATTCAATGAAATCACTTCGAAACAGTTAGAAATAAATATTATAGAATTTATCAAACCCCTCATTGGTATAGTCATTATTACAGGAATTTTAGCTGGCAGCTATCCAGCATTTTATCTTTCAGGATTTAAACCCGTAGCGATTTTAAAGGGTAGCGTCTCAGGCTTCAGCGGAGAAAAGTGGATCAGAAAGGGCTTGGTCATTGTGCAATTTGTGCTCTCCATAGTCTTCATCATAGGTGTAATAACGATCAATCGTCAAATCGAATTTACTCAAAGTAAAGACCTCGGTTATGACAGAGAGAACATAGTCACTTTTGCTAGAAAAGGAGTATTTGATCCAAATACGCAATCCATGCTCACCGAATTGGAGAAAATCCCAGGCATTTTAAGTGTTGCCAATATGGCTGGAGACTTTCTTTGGGGACAAGATAGTGGAAGTGGTTATTCATGGGATCCAGCTTCAAAAGACGATGATAACCATCTCTTCAAATCACCAAAAATTGGGTACAACATTATTGAAACATTGGGTATAGAAGTTCTTGAAGGCAGGTCCTTTTCAAAAGACTTCTCGGATGGAGAGACCAAAGTAATTATCAATGAATCTGCCGTAAAACTAATGGGGCTAGAAAAACCCATCGGCACAATACTCGAATATGGTAGTGGAGGAACAAGAGAGATAATTGGAGTAGTCAAAGATTTCCAATATGGTTCAATGCATCAACGAATAGAACCACTCCTTTTCCGATACAGGGAATGGGGACGGAACTTTATTGTAAAACTACAGCCTGGTACTGAAGCCTCCACACTCAAACAAATGGAAGAGATTTATACACAGTTTCACCCCAAATACGAATTTACACCAACCTACCTGCAAGACAATTATCTCGCCTTGTATAGTAGTGAAAGTAAAGTTGCTAGCCTTGCCAACTACATGGCAGGAATTGCTATAATAATCTCTTGTTTAGGCCTCTTCGGTTTAGCAGCTTTTACAGCTGAACGCAGAACAAAAGAGATCGGTATACGCAAAATCTTAGGTGCGAGTCAGGTGGTGATTATGAGTCTACTCACAGGCTCATTTACCAAGACGGTGTTAATCTCCATTGTTTTGGCACTCCCACTCGGCTATTACTTAGCCGATAATTGGCTGAATAATTTTGCCTATACCATCCAGTTAGAATGGTGGTTTTTTGCCCTAGCAGGATTGTCTGCCTTGTTAATCGCTTGGCTCACGGTAGGCTTTCAAACCCTGAAGGCATCGATGGTTAACCCAGTAGAATGTCTCAGAAATGAATAATCAAAACACTCCTCGTTGGTCAACGAAGCTGCTTCGATTCTTCCTGAAGCAGAAATACTTAGAAGAAATCGAAGGTGATTTAGAGGAAATCTATGAAGACAATTTAGAAAACCATACGGTCAAAAAAGCCCGAAGACTATACAATCGGGAGGTCATTAAACTAATTCGCCCTAACCTTTTGAAAAGGTTCAATGGTAGTCAAAAACTTAACTATTACGGTATGTTACAACATAATATATTGGTCGCTCTCAGAAACTTTAGGCGTCATAAAAGCTCATTTCTCATCAACCTAACAGGTCTTTCAACAGGCTTGGCTTGTACTTTACTCATCTACTTATGGGTAAATGATGAAATGAAAATCGACAGGTTTCTTGATAACGCAGATCAACTCCATCAGGTATTAATGAACTTTGATTCTAACAATGGCATAAATACCGTTTCGTGGACACCCGCTCCTATGGCTGCAGCCTTAATGGATGAAATTCCAGAGGTGGTAGGCAGTACACACGTATTTACCCATGAAAACAACGGCATTATATCATCAGATGAAAACAAGAGCTTTCGCGCAAATGAACTCTATGTAAGCGAAGATTTTTTTAAAGTTCTTTCTTTCAAGTTAAAATCAGGTAACCCTGAACAAGTACTGAATGACATTTCTTCAGTAGTGCTTTCAGAGAATTTAGCACTAAAGCTATTTGGTAAAGTAGATGAGCTGATAGGTCAAACGATTAACCTTAAAAGAGAAGACTTACAGTCAGAGTTTATCATTTCTGGTATTTTTGAGACACCTCCTTCACACTCCACACTTCAATTCGATGCAGTATTTCACTCTCAAAAACTGTTAAATGTATCTCCTAACTATGACAAATGGGAATACAATGAACCTGATACCTACCTATTGATACAAAAGGGAGCTGACATATCTCAAGTGAATAAACGCATCACCGAAGTAGTTAAGTCAAAACCCAACGTATCTGCAGCATTTACCCTATTACGCCCATTTGCTGATAAATATCTGTATGACAATTACAAAAACGGTGTCCAAAGTGGCGGAAGGATTATCTATGTAAAACTCTTTTCGGGAATAGCGCTCCTGGTGCTCATAATTGCTTGCATCAACTTTATGAACCTGTCTACTGCTCAGGCGACAAAAAGGGTCAAAGAAGTTGGAATAAAAAAAGCGGTAGGTATACATAGGAGATCACTCACATTTCAATTTTTGGGAGAATCCATATTGCTGTCATTCTTTGCATTGATAATGTCCTTACTACTAGTATGGCTTGTTTTACCCGAGTTCAATAGCATTACGGGTAAAACCTTATTCATTGAATTAAACTTTGAATCCCTCATCGCAATTATAAGCTTAACACTTGTTACCGGCTTAATATCTGGAAGTTACCCAGCACTCTATCTTTCTGGATTTAACCCTGTAGAGCTTTTAAAAGGGAAGCTAAAAACTAAAACAAGCGAAATCTTCATAAGACAAGGCCTTGTAATCTTTCAGTTTTCACTCTCCACTATTTTAATGATATCAATCTTGGTAGTGTTTAAGCAAATCGACTTTATCCAAAGCAAGAATCTAGGTTACAATCGAGATAACGTATTGATTTTCAAGAGTGAGGGTAAGATCAAAGAGAATGTATCAGGTTTTTTACAAAGCGTGAAAACTATACCGGGTGTTGTAGAAGCTACAGGCACTAACCATGACATCATGGAGAACGATAGTAACACTACGGGTATAAGTTGGGACATGAAGGACCCAGAGGCACGTATTGGGTTTAAATACATCAGCGCCAACTACAATTTGATAGAAACATTGAACATCCCTTTAAAAGCTGGCAGGACCTACTCTAAAGATTTTGGCAATGAAAGCCAGAAGATCATGCTCAATGAGGCTGCGATAAAGGTGATGGGCTATGAAAACCCCGTTGGCAAGGTCATAACCATCTGGGGGCAGAATGTAGAGATCATCGGGATAATGAAAGATTTCCATTTCGAGTCGCTTTATAAAGAGGTAAAGCCTCTCTTCTATCGCGTTGCAGAAGAAAATGAGACGATAATGATAAGAATTCAAGCAGGCAATGAGTTAGAGGTTATTGACAGATTGAAAAGTCATTATTCAGCTTATAATGAAGGCTTACCTCTTGAATTCAAATTCTTAGATGATCGGTATCAAGAAATTTACGAATCTGAAAGCAAGGTGGCAGGGTTATCAAAATACTTCGCCATTGTGGCTATGATCATCACCTGTTTAGGGCTGTTTGGTTTAGCCACATTTACTGCGCAAAGAAGAATGAAAGAGATAAGCATCAGAAAAGTCTTGGGCTCAAGCCGAGTCAAAATCGTTTATATGCTATCAGGTCAGTTTACCAAAATCATTGGTGTAGCCCTATTCATCGCCTTACCCATCAGTTATTGGCTTTCTGCAAGTTGGCTTGATGGGTTTACCTATCATGTCACATTAGAATGGTGGTTTTTTGCCAGCGCTATTTTAGCCACACTATTGATCGCATGGCTCACTATTGGTTTCCAGACATTAAAAGCATCATTGATCAACCCAGTAGAATGTCTCAGAAATGAATAACCAAAACACTCCTCATTGGTCAACGAAGCTTCTTCGGTTCTTTCTAAAGAACGAATACCTCGAAGAAATCGAGGGGGATTTAGAGGAAATCTATGAAGACAATTTAGAAAACCATACGGTCAAAAAAGCCCGGAGAATATACAATCGGGAGGTCATTAAACTTATTCGTCCTAACCTTCTAAAAAGGTTCAGTGGTAGTCAAAAACTCAACTATATCGGCATGTTCCAACACAATCTAATACTTACATTCAGAAGCTATATGCGCTACAAAAGCGCTTTCCTCATCAATTTGATTGGCCTAGCCTCTGGCTTGGCATGCACACTGCTAATCTACCTATGGGTCCAAAGTGAATTACAGGTCAATCAGTTTCATGACAAAAGCGACAGACTGTATCGCGTAGTGGCTAATTATGACGATGCCAGCGGTATAAGTACTAATTATGCCACTCCTGCCCTGCTACCCCGAACACTAGCAGCCGAGTTTCCAGAAGTTGAGTTTGCAACAACCGAGTCTTGGACCGGGGCTTACACAGTTTCACACGAACAAACCAATATTAAAGCGATAGGACAATATGCTGGAGAAGACTACTTCAACGTGTTCTCTTATGAGCTGCTTCAGGGTGACAAAAACGAGGTCTTAAAAGACAAGAGTTCCATAGTAATCTCAGATGAATTAGCTATAAAACTCTTTGGTACTACGGTAGATGTTGTCGGTAAAACTGTAGACTATATGCATTTCAAGTCGTTTCAGGTTTCCGGAATATTCAAAAGCCCTCCGGCTTCATCTTCTCGTACATTCGATTTCATAATGACCTTCGAAGAGTTTAAAGAATCCCGATCGTGGATTATGAACTGGAAAAACAATGGACCCTCAACATTTGTGGTCTTAGCAGAAGGAACTGACGTAGCCACATTCAATTCAAAGATCAAAGATGTAGTGAGGGCTAACAACGGGGAACCAAACCAAACACCTTACGCTACATTGTATGGCGACTTATACCTCAATGGCAAGTTCAACAATGGCATCCCTACTGCGGGGAGAATGATCTATGTAAGATTATTCTCGATCATTGCCTTTTTCATTTTGGCGATCGCGTGTATCAATTTCATGAACCTTTCTACCGCGAGGGTATCAAGACGATTGAAAGAGATTGGCATCAAAAAAGCTGTCGGAGCCAGTAGAAAATCATTGATCTTCCAATTTTTAAGTGAGTCCATTACCATGGCCTTCATTTCATTAATCTTATCCCTGATCATTGTATGGCTAGTGCTGCCGCTGTTTAATCAAGTGACCGATAAGGCACTAGTCCTTCAGTTTTCGACAGAGTTCAGCCTGATGCTTGTGGCAATCATGTGTCTGACGGGCCTTCTTTCTGGCAGCTATCCTGCACTCTATCTATCAGGCTTTAATCCCATCAAGGTGCTTAAGGGACAATCACCCACTTCTTGGCGCGAAACGTTTTTACGGAAAGGACTTGTTGTATTCCAGTTCACCCTTTCAATTATTCTGATCGTTTCTGTATTGGTCGTTTATAAGCAGATTGAGTTTACGCAAAGAGAGAATATCGGCTTTAACAAAGACAACATCATTTACTTTGAACCTGAAGGGGAATTAGAACTCAGACTTCAATCCTTTTTAGAAGAAGTTAAACGAGTACCCGGAGTGCAAATGGCCTCGAGTACAGCACATAGTTTTGTAGAAGGCGGCTCTATGGGAAGTACTTTCGATATGGCTTGGGAAGGAAAAGACCCAGAAGCCATTCTTGCTATGGAATACATGCGGGTTAACCACGGTTTGATAGAATTGCTCGACTTTGAATTAGTTGAAGGTAGATCTTACAATAAAGATTTAAGCACGGATTTTGGGGCTATCATCTTTAACGAGGCCGCTATTAAAGCAATGGGATTAGAAGATCCAGTTGGCAAAAGTGTTGAGCTATGGGGTCGAAAGAGACAGATATTAGGAGTCATAAAGGACTTTAACTTCCGAAGTTTCCATCAAGCCATTGGCCCAGCTTTTTTCATCCTTAACCCAAACGATACTTGGATAATTATGGCAAAACTTCAGTCTGGAAATGAGTCAGAAACTATTCAACAATTACAAACGCTCTATGCCGAAGTAAACCCTGGATTCAACTTCGACTACAAGTTTTTAAGCGATGACTACGCCAAGCAGTATGCTGCCGAGCAACGTATTGCCACACTTTCACGTGCCTTTGCTGTGGTAGCCATACTTATTTCTTGCTTAGGCCTATTTGGCCTAACTGCATTTACGGCAGAACGCAGGCTCAAGGAAATAGGCATTCGTAAGATTCTAGGCTCTAGCAATACCAATATTGTTAGATTACTCTCAGGAGACTTCACCAAATTGGTTTTGATCTCCATATTTGTGGCACTCCCAATAAGCTACTTTGTTGCTTCTGATTGGCTACAAGGCTTTGCCTATAGTGTTAGCCTACAATGGTGGTTCTTTACACTTTCAGGGGCTTTTTCACTTCTTATCGCTTGGTTAACCGTTGGTTTCCAAACGCTGAAAGCTGCATTAGTCAACCCTTCTGAATGCTTAAGAAATGAGTAGTCTGACGATAGTCAAATAAAATTGACTTTTTTAAGAACTTAAATGTGGGCTTCTTGTTAG
This sequence comes from Cyclobacteriaceae bacterium, assembly GCA_965284605.1. Taxonomy (GTDB): domain Bacteria; phylum Bacteroidota; class Bacteroidia; order Cytophagales; family Cyclobacteriaceae; genus Roseivirga. The sequence continues at coordinate 3,803,397 of OZ260101.1, read as the reverse complement.
TAGATGGTTCCTTGCCAAATAGTTTCAACCTTGAGGTTGATCGTATTAATAAAGGAACATCAATAACTCTAAGCAAATTTGTCCAAATTACCCCAATCGTTTCAATTCTTAGACCTTTCTGATTATGGAAGGTCAGTAGCAAGACTGATTGCGAACGGCTTGAAGAACACTCGCCTTACACCTATTCATGTAACAATTGGATTTATCATTTCTGGGCTCTTGGCGATTGGCTGTATGCTAAATGGAGCTCATTGGTTGGCCGCCTTCTTTCTTATCTTCAAATCCATCCTAGATGCTGCTGACGGAGAATTGGCGCGGATTAAAAAGACACCATCATATACTGGTCGATATTTTGATTCTATCGCGGATATCATCCTGAACTTCCTGTTCATCCTAACCATTTGGCATATTACGGAAGTGCAAATTGGTATTGCATTTTTGGCCTTCATTGGAATTCAGCTTCAAGGCACCCTTTATAATTATTACTACGTCATCTTACGCAATCAGCAGAACGGAGATAAAACAAGTCGGGTGATGGAAGATCATGCCCCTAATGCCTTACCAGGGGAAAAACAAAAGCATGTAAACCTGCTCTATCGGATGTACAACACACTATATATTATTTTCGATAAGACGATCTACTGGCTGGATACTAAGGCCTTTGAAGATAAGTCATTGCCTAAATGGTTTATGACCGCTTTATCCACATTTGGCTTGGGCTTTCAGTTATTGCTTATAAGCGTGATGCTGGTCTTAGGCTGGATAGACTTTATCATCCCTTTCTTTGTGGCCTACTCCCTGATGATTCTCGTCTTTATAGGCGTGCGGAAAGTTTTCCTTACCTAAGGTTAGCCTCCGATATGAACCGTTGGACAACCAACCATTATTCTTCCGCCATGCGCTGTCACATCTCCCATTCTGGCTGCAGGTGCGCCTTCAATTGATACCGTAGCTGAACCCTTAACAATAACGTCAGGCGGACCAACGCAAACTAGCATATCTCCCACCTTAGCTGCTGGTAAGCCACCAATTAATACCGTTGGAGCTCCAGGTCCTACAATGGGCCCTCCAACATGAGGGATTGGTACGATGGCAGGTTCTTCCATTGGGCACTCATGAAAATCTGTAAGTCTTGCTGCTGGAGGCATAAATTCTAAATTAATTGATGGACACCATTGCCCCGTTAATGACTAATTCTCCTGCCGCTTTAATAGATAGGAACGACTTACTCTCAATAGAAACCCCTGAAGGAGACAAGGTAATGGCGTTACCATTTTTATCTTTTATTTCAATCACTTCTTGGTCATCTGCCAAGCTTAAGTCCGAAATCAAATCCATCTCGGAAATTCTTTCAGTCTCTTGCTGTAAATCCTGCTCAATCGTTGACGGTTCTTCTTCATGTAAGCCAACATTTAGGCTTGTAATCCATTGACCATCAGCCAAGTGATGGTTAACACCAGAAACGAATTGATTCCCCGCAAAACGCTTACCTAAACCTGCTAAAGTGATCACGCAACCAGCGGTTAAATCGCTACTTCCGAAAACGTGCAAGTCGCCCATTACCTGAGCACCAACACTCGGGTCCACATTGAGACTACAAGTCAAGATGTCTTGACCATAAACGAGTGTAAGACTTGGCTTAGCTTTTTGAAGGTCTGCTAGCGCAAATGAGTCGACTTGGCGTTCGCCTTCACAAATCACTTCATAACCAGCACCTTGTTCTGGTTTGATGTATAAGTTTTGACTTGAAATAGCTCCCTTAAAAATTGACTGATTGTGATGATCGTAGCCGAGCTTAATTTCAATTTGTCGATTGGCTTCAAGGTCACTTGAGTCTACTAATGCCGAAACATCTTCACCCGCGAGGAAAATTATTCTGGCTTGCGCCACACCGGAAACATTGTGATACACTTCTAATTCAACTACCTGCAATGCGTTATCAAGGGGTTTTCCTTCTGAGTATATTTGAAATGTAATCATGCCTGCCTGTGTCATATAGCGTTAATCTTTAATTCATGGAAAGTTGATGATTTTGAACTAAGAATACAATCATCAAAATTCTAATCAAACTTTGAAACTTATAGTCTTACCTTTGCAGCGAAATCGTGATCTATGGAGGAAAAACAAGACAAAGGCACAACACCCGACCCTCTCAGTGCAGAGCAAATAGCACAGTGCATAGAGATCTTGAATACGCTTAATGGTGATACCAATCAGATTTTCGAGATCCCCAAAGACACGAGGTTAGCGCTCTTAAAAGCTGCTGGACAGCTCTCACGACCGAATAGAGATGAGTTTGCTAAACGTAAGAAGGACGCAAAAAAGGCTATAAAACGAAAACAAGCGGCCAGAGACAAACATGCTCGAAACACCACGGGTATACGCAGTGCCAGAGAAGCTACCATCTTCATTGCGCCCACCATGTCACAACTTACGGGCAAAGAGGCAGACGAGGCACCGGTGCTTGAATCTCCAAGAAATTGCTATGTGTGTAAGGCTGTTTTTAACAAACTCCACCACTTCTATGATACCATGTGTACTGAATGTGGAGACTTTAACTACGCCAAACGCTATCAAACAGCGGACCTCACAGGACAAGTAGCATTGGTTACAGGTTCAAGGTTAAAAATCGGATATCACATCACCTTGATGATGCTTCGGGCAGGTGCCACCGTGATTGCTACCACCCGTTTTCCAGTTGATTCCGCCCTACGCTTTGCCAAAGAGCATGACTTCAACGATTGGAGTGACCGATTGAAAATTCACGGACTTGACCTAAGACATATTCCGAGTGTGGAAATCTTCTGCAACTTCATTGAGCAGCAATACGATCGATTAGATGTATTAATCAACAATGCTGCACAAACGGTAAGGCGTCCTTCTGGCTTCTATAAGCACCTCATGCCCAATGAAAACAAACCCTTTGAGCAACTCCCTCCTTTTGCCCAAACGCTATTGGCAGATCATGATGCTTGTCTGAAGGAACTTCGCTCGCTGAGTGAGGGCATGGACAAAGGACAAAACAAGAACTTGCCAGTCACATGGCATGGAAAACAACTGGGTATTGGCCTCAGTGCTTCAGCCCAGCTTTCTCAAATCCCTTACAGCATTGACAATTCACTCACTGCTGAAGAAATATTCCCTGACGGAAAACTTGATGCAGATTTACAACAAGTTGACCTGCGCAAAACGAATAGCTGGCGCTTAAAACTGGGTGAAATCCCGACCACCGAAATGCTAGAAGTTCAGTTGGTCAACTCTGTAGCTCCCTTTGTATTGTGTAATCGACTCGTCAATCTGATGAAAAAAGAAAACACGGGAATGAAGCATGTCATCAACGTTTCCGCTATGGAGGGTAAGTTCCACCAATTCCATAAAGAGGATCGTCACCCGCATACCAATATGGCCAAAGCAGCTTTGAATATGATGACACTTACATCAGCTTCAGACTTCGCCAAACATGGCATCTACACCAATGCCGTAGACACCGGTTGGGTAACAGATGAAGACCCTATCGAGCTTGCTAAACGAAAGGAAGAATTGCATGACTTTCAGCCTCCGTTGGACATTGTTGATGGTGCTGCCCGTGTACTTGACCCACTATTCGATGGCATCAACACTGGTAAGCATTGGAATGGTAAGTTTTTAAAGGACTACAAGCCTATCTCTTGGTAAGACCTCTCCTATTGTCGAGATAACTAAAACCTTAACCCTTATTGCCTAGCAGAGAACGTTAGTGAATCATCTATGACATAAAGGTTAGATCCCTCGATAAACTCGGGATAAAAAGAGTAGCGGATAGTGGTTATCCTTATGCCCGTCAGCGCCTTAGAATCCACACACCTCTTTTCATGCTGAGCGCAGCGAAGCACCTCAAAGAGCCACACGCTCAATAGCGCGTCATTTCGATCCCTGCCCTCATTTAACGTAAAGGTTTAGGTCCATCAATAAACTGGGGATAAAAAAGTAACCTAACGGTGGCGTTAGTCTTGATTCAGAATCAATTCCTGACGCTTTATAAAAGAGGTAAGTATAATATGGCCAAAATAAACAAGCCCAATTTTCACAAATTGGGCTTGTCAAATTGCTTTTCAATCCGTTTCGCTACTGATCTAGCGGAATGACTCTTATATTGGAAAGACCTCCTGCAATAGACTCAGAGACATAAAGTACTCTCTTGTCCTTATCTACTGAAATACCATTTGGTCCAGAAAAAGAAGCTTTATCCAACTCACCATCACGAGAGCTATTCGCTCCGCTACCGGCAAATGTGGTAACTTCTCCAGACAATGACATCTTATATATCTTTCTAGCACCTCCGGAGGTAGCATACACATTTCCTTCGAAGTAAGTCAGGTACCCGATTACGGAACCTTGCCCACCTGCGGGTATTTTCCCTAACAGCGTGACATCACCACTAGGACTGATAGAAAGCACGTCACCAGTATCAAAATTCCCTACAATAATATTTCCATCGTTACCATAAACAATACCTACACCACCACTAAGGCGCGAGTCAGTTGCAAATTCAGTAACAGCACCTTCGGGAGTCACTTTGCTCACAACTCCTCTCGTATAATTGCTCACGTAAAAATTGCCGTCCGTTCCCAGTAACAAGCCTGCCGGATATCCTTGAATGGTTGCTATAGTAGTTTTTGTACCGTCTGGGGCTATTTTTAAAAGATTGCCTCTGGTAAAATTATTATCATCGTTTACATAGAAATTACCTTCTGCGTCAATGGCATTTCCAACAGGACTTAACAGCCCCGTAACAAATTCAGAAACCTGACCATCAGGTGTAATTTTAAGGGCCTTGGTACCATTTCCTTGACCTTTCGCTGGATCCCAAACCCCATAGTTGGAAACGTAAACGTTGCCATCGGCATCAATCGAAACTGCATCATTGGCTTGCGCTCTACTCACTAACGTGCTAGTTTCAGCCTTTATTAGCATCTCAACATCTTCAGACGCATTGGACAAGGCATAAACCATTTCTCCATTAAAATCGCCCACAGACAAGACGAAGAGTTTATAAGACTCCTGCTCCTCAATAGCTCCACCATCAAAATCCTGCTGTGCAGGCGTTAATTGTTCAGCATAGGTAGTACTCGTTCCAGCGACAGCTGTATACCTGTTAGCATCCAATGCTTTCGCAGACGCTAAGTCTACATTAACAGCAGATGCAGTTTTCACAATAATCAGTCTATACTCTTGAATGGCCTGACCTGCCTGAGCAGCACTGAATACCACTTGAATATCACTGGCATCTCCATTGTTAGCTACATCGTTCACTGCTGTTACGCTCGCTTGATATGCGCTAACATCTAATACGGGCTCTTCAGTTGGTGTATCTCCATCGCAAGACATTGCGGTAGCGATAAAAAATAGAAGAGAGAAGACAATTGGTTTTCTTAAGCATTTGTTAATCATAGTCATTTATAGTTTGATAAAAATTGAATCAAACTTGACGGATTAAACGATCAGAATCGACCGAGTGGGTACAAGTACACACCTTTAAGCAACCTGAGACCTACTTTTTAGGTTCTTGATGTATTCACTAGGCGTAACACCTACTTGGGTTTTGAAGGCCTTGTTAAAGGTAGATTTGGAATTAAACCCTACATCCATAGCGATGGCCAGTAATGTTTGATGCGCATGATCATTGGCATGAATCCGTGCCAAGAACTCTTTGACACGATATTCATTAATGAAGTCATAGAAGCTTGCTTTGTACTCATTGTTGAGGAGCCAAGAAACATCATTGGAAGATGCCTCCAATAGTTTTGAGAGTCCTCCTAATGTCAACTCATTATCTAGATATACTTGCTTGTCTCGTAATAGCGTCTCCAAAGAAGTTTTTAATTGAATTGTCTCAGCAGAACCCAATCGCTTGTGTTGAACTTTTAGTTTCTCTTGCTTGACTATTCTAAAGAGTTCAGGCTGCCTCAGGCTATAATAACCGACAATGTAAATGAAGAATGGAATCGCAACCCAAATGCTATCGTAAGAAATAATCCCTGAAGTATTTCGGAAATAGTAAGCATTCATATAGCTAAACAGCCAAAAAAGCATGCATACAGTTATTGTACTTAAATAAAGAAATAGAAAACGATGGAAATCTTGCGGGTTGGAGAGACGCCTCTTTTCTTCTTTTCTGTATCGATTGAGTAAGCTGAAATTCTTAGCAAGATAGATGAGGTTAGCACTGAGCCCCACTGCTTCAAACGCATTAAATATCCAATAGATATAGCCTTGTTGATAAAGCCTGAGACGGGTAGCTTCATCAATTACGTTGAGGTAAATGAAAATACCAGCGTATATAAATGCTGGCAGATAGTGCCACCAAGGTAATTTATATTTTGTGTCAGACTTAATAATCAACCTCCGAACATACAAATAGGTCAATGGTCCGAAAAGGAAGATAATACTGTCCGTAAATGACAGCCACTTGAAGATTTGTAAAGCAAACTGATGAACGATGATCATACGCCCTGTCAGCACAAAAGCGGTGACTAAGAGTATCTGTACCAGCACCCTATTGGCGTTTTTATTCTGATCCTTGATCCGCGTTAGCGCAACAGCCAAAAAAAGTCCTTGGACTATACCGAGTGATAAAACAATATCTATAAGCTCAAACTTCATAGGCATTAATGACAGCGGAAGCACTGTTGTTTAAAAAATGATATCAATTTGCTTATTCAAAAGCTGAATAATTCCGCTTCATACTTCAAACGTCAAAGATTTACAAAGTGTCAGTTCCGGCAAAACTTATTCTAAAAATATGGCGAACGTCTACCATATAAACGCTCTCTTCATGCTGAGCGCAGCGAAGTACCTCAATGAACCATACCATAAATAGAAAGTAATTTCGAACCCGCCCCTCCCTTAAAAAAGCCAGAACCTATTAAAAAAAGTGGTTGTTTCTGCATGATCGTAATTTGATTCTCGCTGAATACAGAACCCTACTCATTGCATTTCTTGAATTAAGAAAATACTGGACAATCAAAGTTCCAAGACTCGCAGACCTTTAAGCATTTAATAAGGAGAAAGTGAGTTTATCAAGTGTTTTACCTAACGGGAGTTTACATTAAAAAAGACATGAATCCCTGAAATATGGTTATCATTGTCAAACTCTAACATTAAACTTTCAACATGAGAATAGCTGTATTATCCAGAAACCCTAAACTGTATTCCACCAGACGCCTGATGGAGGCAATCGAAGCCAGAGGTCACGAAGCAGTAGTACTTGACCACCTAAAGTGTATCATAGAACTAGAAAAGAAATCTCCGAAAATGTTCTACAATGGTCAGTATTTAGAGAATATTGACGCTATAATACCTAGAATAGGTGCCTCAGTCACTTTCTATGGAACAGCCGTTGTGAGGCAATTTGAGATGATGAAAGTCTTTTCTGCAGTTGAATCTCAAGCTTTAGTTAGATCAAGAGATAAACTGAGAAGTTTGCAAATACTGTCAAGAGCTGGCGTGGGCTTACCCAAAACTACCTTTGCCGACAGTTCGAAGTATGCGGACCATGTTGTGAAAAGTGTTGGCGGAGCACCGCTCATCATCAAATTATTAGAAGGTACACAAGGTCTGGGTGTTGTAATGGCAGAAACAAATAATGCAGCTAATTCAGTAATGGAAGCATTTGATGGCCTAAATGCAAGAGTAATTGCACAACAGTTTATTAAGGAAGCTGGTGGTGCTGACATCAGAGCATTTGTGGTTGACGGAGTAGTTGTGGGTGCAATGAAAAGACAAGGAAAAGAAGGAGAATTCAGATCTAATTTGCACAGAGGAGGAAGTGCATCGATCATTGAATTGACAGACCAAGAAGAATTGACAGCTATTAAGGCGACTCGGGCCATGGGCTTGGGCGTAGCAGGCGTTGATATGTTACAATCGTCAAACGGCCCATTAGTACTGGAGGTGAACTCATCGCCAGGACTTGAGGGCATCGAAAATGCAACCCAAAAGGATATTGCAAAAGAAATCATTAAGTATGTAGAAAGAAACGTAGACTAGCTCGGTGAAACAAATATTGTCACGCCTGGGCTAAAATACGCTTAAGGTCTATTGGACACGGTACTTACCCTGATGAAGGTACCCTTCTCATTGCGTTTGTGAAATCAAGAAGGTATATTGAAGAGTACATTTTCAAATATTCGCAAACATTGCTAAGCATTTACAAATGAATAGTGTACTCATACATAGTTATGAGTTATTCGTATGGCTATGATCATCTATAATCAAACTTCGACAGCTAAGAAATATGTAAGTGGCATTTTAATTGGATTTTCGATTCTACCAGCAATTTTCCTCTTCATTCAAGGACTTATTTTCTATGGAGTTGTTTTGATCATCATCTACTTGGCTTTCGAAACTTCACGAACTGGTGTAGATTTTAATTTTGACGAATCTAAGTTTACAGATTTTAAAGAGGTATTATTTTTTATAAAAATCCGAAAAGGTGAAAGTATTAACCTGAACACCTTTAGCCACTACAGGGTCAAACAAAATAGTAATGAAACTAACGTAAGCGCTAATTGGGTTCAGCATACTACGGTTTCGCAAGAACACTCTACTTTAGAACTTTTGAATAAGAAAACAGGGGAGTTTTTACAAATTGTCAAAAGCGATGAGCGTCAGATTCAACCAATTCTAATCAAATTAGAGGAACGGCATATCACCTTAAAGAATTAACAACTCACAAGAAACACCAAACTCTACAAGCTACCCTTCTCATTGCGTTTGTGAAATCAAGAAAGTACATTGGGTCGTGCATTTGAAAATCAAAAATCTCTCAACAATTTTCCTACCTCTAATTCTAGCCTTTAGCTGTTCAAAAGACGACTTTGAAAACACCCAGGCGTATTTAGAATTTGATAGAGAAACATATCATTTAAATGACACTTTTGAATTGACGATAAAGGTTTACCCAACCGAAACGGAAGAGACCGTTCGATTCCATCAGGACTTTAGGAATATTGAAATTTCATTCTTCTCAAAAGAAACGAGTCAACCTGGATTGACCGTGATTTTAAAAGAACGCTTCATTGAAAAACCTAATTTAGCTACAGACGATGGAGAGTCTATCTCTCAATATACTATCACAAAGGAAAAGCCATTTGAAAAAAGGTTTATGGGATCCATTTCTGAAGTGGGAGATAAAATTGTATTTGACATACCAGAACTGAAAATAAATGACAAAATAGATAAATCCTTATTGCTTGAAAACCCGACTATTTTAATTAAAGGGGTTTGTAGAACAGTTTATGGAATCGAGGGAAAAGCCTTTTTGACGAAAGAAATAAAGGTTGTCCTAGATTAACCACATAATACTTCAAAGCTAATCTCCCTTACACCTCCGCCAAATATTCACGCACAAACTCAATTCCCCCCCTGTTGGTGTTTTCAACACCAAGACCTGATCTCATTAACATACTTCCTTGGTCATAAGACTAGCTCAGGCCAAAGGTGTACCTGACGGTCAATCACTACTTATAGCGCTTAACCATTCAAATCCCAACAAAAAGCGCAATGCTGATTATCCTTTACTCAACAATAATGTTATAATCAATCACCGTATCGTTACGTAACCCCAGCGATATTGACTACCTTTCGCTTATACAATAGTTATAGCCAATTCGTGCAAATGAGAAATTTCATCACTTTAACCATCTTAATTCTTTTAGCAAGCTGTAGTAAAAGGCTCACTTCTAGAATTTACATTGCTGATGAAAATAAATACGAAATAACCAAAGGCAACTTCACAGGCAACTCAGAATTAAAAGAAGAAACCTTTTCGAACGGTCAGACAAGGGAACGTGGTAACTACGCATATGATGACGAGAATGTCTTGAGTACCTTGAAGGTTGGTGAGTGGTCTTCTTTTTATGAAAATGGACAACTCAAGTCGACTGGAAATTATAACATTGGAACATATATTCAATGCTGTTTTTCAGGAGCTTGTAAGCAGTTCTACAACTACAAAAACGGCACTTGGAAATATTACCATCCAAACGGTCAACTTAGGGCTACTGGTGAATATGAAATTAAGCAGCTTCATGTTGACACAAGTTGTGAAGGTGGAGACGAAATGCCATTTGGATTAACATCTACACAGTGGCAATATTTTAACGAACAAGGGGAATCAATTCTACCAACCGAAGAAATGATTCTTGAACTTGAAACTGTTAAAACTGGAGGAAACACCATGGCATATTACTTCTTCCCGAACCCAAATAAAGAAAGCATCGAAATGGAGTTTGAAAAATGAAAAAGGCTATAACATATGCTATGAATGAATGGGGTTTAATCGGTCAGGAAAGTTTAGTGGGGATTGGAAAGTTCGCCACAAGTTTTAAATTTAAATCAAGGTGTGGTTATGTTCGAGACGAGAGGTTAGTGCTTTCTAATCCCCACTCATCATAGCTGGACGTTGGGTTTAATGCCCCGCGAGGGGCATAGTCTTCCGCTGCGCTCCCAGCCTATTCATTAATCCCAACGTTCGAAGCACCGCGTGTCGCTAAAGCTTTAGCAGAAGCACAAGCTTGGCCACCCAAACGCTAGCAACGCACTCACTTACCGCCTAAGCACAAATACCCAATATCCGGTATAAACCATGACAGGCCAACCTTGTCAACCGATCTTATTCCCGGAATATTCAAAATCAATAATTCAATCGTATCTTAAGTCTTTAACTTAAAACTCGAAAATCAGCAGTGAACAAATAGCAACATCAACAATTTTGATATTCCTTCATAATTCACAGTTGATACCTTCGAACGTTAGGTGTAATTAGAAAGAATGGGATTTAAAGTACCAAAAGATACTCCACGGATGGAGAGAGAATTGATTTATCTCTTAGCTGACCTTTGTGTCAAGTGGGGATTCTGCCTTCCTCCTGATAGTTTAGAGCAAATTTCAAAAATGGACTATTACAGTGACAAGGGTTTTGCAACGGACGTAGTTGAGGCAGAAGGAATGGATGGTTATTCAAGTTGGGAAAATCGGATAGCAGAACGGTTTAGAGAAAGGTTTGGTACAGACGAAATTGATATTTCGACTTTCGTTGATAGAGTAAGAGGAATAAAAGAAAATTGGTAGATTAAAAAGACAATGAACGATTACGGATTTTTCAGGACCACAATGCCCAAAACGAGAATAGCTGACTTCTATTTAGGATGTTTAGATAGTTCTGTCTTTATCGACTTTAATTTGAATAGCAATGGTCAAATCTACGTCCAAAGAATTTCATTTGATGGATATGGTTGTTGTGAAATCGAAAATTCAAAGACGCTCGACCAACGGGACTCTACAAAATTCGTTGAAGAAATGAATAAAGAGACAATTGACCAAACTACTATTAAGCGACTTGTAAAAAGTTTAATAGAACTCAATTCAGAGAATATTTGGACTGATGCTCTGGAAGAATATAAATTCATAGAAAATAAAAACTACACCTGACACGGTGTATAGTGCATACACTTCGGGATACGCACCATACACAAACCGTTGTGGTGAATTAGGTTCGGCACAAAAACCATCTTCATATGAGAAACGATAAAAGTATAAATTTCAAGCCCTTCAATTCCGAATTCAAGCCAGCAAAAAATCCAATATCAGAAAGTTTCTACGATAATTCTTTCTTTCAGAGTGACAAGGCAATCGGTAATCTCAGGCTACCAGCAGTGGATAACGGAAGATATGAAAGTAAACATCCCATTATGGACGTGAGTGGAAACACGGTGGGATTCCTTTCAAATGGGAAAAGCTCTATTGGGTACACTTACAATTGTATCTATGCTGGCAATTGCTTTTGGATTGCTCATGAGAAATTTAACCGAGGCGGAAGCTATGTCTCTGTAATAGATGATGCTGGTACATTTCTGTTTTCAAGCACCAGAAAATTTGACGTTATTAATAGTTTTCCTTTAAATGGAGATTGGGCGGAATTTTCCAAAGCATTTAAACTAATCAACAACGGTGATCAACTTATTTACGTGGCTAGTAAAGGATTTTGCCTGTTCAATACAAAAACAAGAAATGTCCATTCGAAAGCAGATTTTACTCGCTTCTTGAGCGACTATACTTTCAACTTCACGATTTCACCAAATGGTAACTTATTAGCACTGGCAGCAAGTACAATGAGAGGGAAGAAAGATCCGATTGACAATGAATTCAAGTATGACAATTTTATCTGGGTATTTGACCTTAACGATGGATCACTGATAGGAGAAAAGATTCTTGATATCGATAAGTCCATCAAATGGGTCATAGATTTCAGCGAAAATGGGATGGCTTTAAAATTAGATTCTAGTCAGACTAGCTATCAATTTGAACTGAAGTAAAAATACTCACCACAACAAGCACTAAAATGAATATGCGAACAGAGCCCTTTGAAAGGATAATGCAAACTGGAAAGTTCAATGCTTCTAGCAGCTGGGGCGCATACCCATTTTAGTTAGCCGTTAGGTGTGATGAAACAACCAAAAACACCGAAAAACATAAAAAACCAATTAATGAAACACTTATTTATTATTGCTATTACTTTGCTGAGCATTGCCTGTAATACCAAAAATGAAGATCCGAAAAAGTTAGATTTTGTGGAATTTGACTTTCATTTTGATTCAGAGTCAAATGAGATGCCGTACAATTTTTCTTCATATTGGGATACCTTTCCTACAATGGTAGATAGAACAGCATGGGAATTTGCCAAAATCGGAAACATAGAAAGGATGCATGAGATTTGGGATACAAAAGAATCACTTGAAATTGGACTTACGCAGGAACAACGAGATAGTTTTGGCCTCTACAAAGCAATGGATGCAATAGCTTACATATTGAATGAAGCTGAAGAGCACCAAGTAGTCATCATAAATGAAGCTCATCAAATGCCCCAACATCGAGTTTTTACCACTCGACTACTTGAAGGACTCAAAAGAAGAGGCTTTAAGCACTTAGGAATGGAAGGATATTTTAATACGCCTCAAGCAGATTCAATTATGCAAGCCAATGGTTATCCTATTCTTGATTCTGGATATTTTACACAAGAACCTCAATTTGGCAATTTAATAAGAACTGCCTTTGATATGGGGTTCAATATATTTGGGTACGAAAGCAGTGGACATGCTAATGGGAAGGAAAGAGAAATTAATCAAGCCCGGAATATTGAATCCTATCTAAATCGATACCCCAACGAAAAGATATTAATTCATTGTGGTTTTGATCATGTGTATGAAGGAGCTATGCCTAACAATTCCATGGGTTGGGGAAAAGCGATGGCAGGGAGATTGACGGAATTTACAGGAGTTGACCCATTAACCATAAGTCAGACCATTTATTCTGAAAAGGGTAATAGGGATTACGAAAACTCGTATTATCAGATTACAGATCTTGAAAGTCCGAGTGTTTTTGTTAATGAATCTGGTGAGCTATTTGGCCAGCAACGAAAGAAAACCTCTCTTGATTTACCTCCTATGGGTACTTTCAGGTATGACATAGCAGTTTTCCATCCAAGAAGTAAAAAATACAATCGTCCGCAATGGATGGTGTATGGTGATCGTAAAGAAGTGGAACTATCATTTGTTGAAGAAAATATCCAGTGCCCATGTTTGGTACTTGCCTACAAAAAAGGTGAGAAAGTCGGCAAAGCTGTTCCTTATGATATACAAGAGACGGATGATAAGAAGGTTACTTTAGTTTTGGATAAATCCGACTTTGAAATTGTCATATTGAATCAGAAGGATATAGCCCTAAAAGCTGAATTTAAATAGGCATCATAGCAAAAACTTTATTTTCAAATAGCTAACCAAAAGATTTTTATAGGATGGGAGATATGGTAGAATAGATGAATTAATCCGAATGAAGAATAGAGTCACCACACATAACACGGCATATGCGATAATGCTCCCCCCCTTGTTGGTGTTTTCACCAACAAGACCTGATCTCACTGACGTACTTCCTTGGTCATAAGACTAGCTCAGGCCAAAGGTGTACCTGAGGGTCAATCACTACTTATAGCGCTTAACCATTTAAATCCCAACAAAAAGCGCAATGCTGATTATCCTTTACTCAACAATAATGTTATAATCAATCACCATATCCTTACGTAAACCTAGCGATATTCACTACCTTACGCTTATACAATAGTTATATGCAATATCTTAAACCAGAATGCTACAATACATAACCATAATCATTTCATTTCTACTTGGTATTATTGGTGTTCTCGCAAAAACAGAGAAACCGACTAAAGATGTACAAAAACATTATTTCAAGAAACTATCTCCGTTCGGCTTAATCGTTATCGCTTTATTATGTCTAACTGTTGTAATATCAATATTTACAGAAATAAGCAAGCGAGAAGATTCTCGTATAACTCTCCAAAACAATATTAATAAAGCTAAAGAAGACTCTACAAGACAGGCATTAACTATTAATCTTTTGGAAGAGCAAATTGTTTCTGATTCGGTTCGATTTGCAACTACCCTCAGCCTGTTTGGAGAACAAATTCAACAACAAACGAAAACCTTAGAAAATACTAATAGTCAATTGTCAAAACAGAATCAAACACTTTATGAGATAAACAGAAACTCTACTAAGCTAGACAACCTTGCATTAATTGCTTGGTTTAGGTATGATTTCAAGTTTCCAAAAATTCAAAAATACGCAGATGAAATTGCAGCAAAAGCAAACAATTTTGCTTTAAAAAAATTAGAGGAAGGAACTGGAATCCACAATGCAAGTAAAACGAGATGGAGGTTTAACGACTTAGAAAATGGAATGCAAGTGAACATTCAAATCGTTAATGAGAAAGTAATTCTAGATTATGTTGAACTATTTCCAAACTCTATATTGATCCCGGATGGTTACGGGCCTGAAACTAATGGTCCTTCAATTTTCGGAGAGCTAACACTAAAGTTTGACATTTATAAATCAAATAGATTAGGAGTTGACAGATATCCCAATTTGGGATTAAAAGCGCGAGGGTGGAGTCCTGATAAAAAAACAAGTGTAAAATATAGTACTGACCCAAACGGGTATAAGCCATCTGCTATTAGTATGACAATACATTACCTTGATAATTATATCAGGCAAAAAGTATATACTACTGCTATAGAGCGTGGGTCAAATGACCGAACGGTATTCAGTGTTTTAGATTTAAAAAATTCACTTATTGAAATAAGTCGTCTTAATTGTGAGAACTACGAAACTCAAGGTGAAATCACATATCTTACTATGCTATGGGGGGAAAATTTATCAAACTATATCGGATTTGATAATGAAAAATTGAAATGGACTCCAAAAAACGAATGGAGTAGTACAATAAAATATAAAGTATCTGGAGAAGAATCGCCTGTAATGTCAAATTAAAAAAGCATATAACAATGTGTATAGTGCATAGCACCCTGCGGGATGCTACGACACCATACACCAAACGTTACACCTCCGCCAAATACTCATGCACAAACTTAATGGCCATAGCACCCTCGCCTACGGCTGAGGCCACTCGGTTCATGGCACCTGCCCTTACGTCTCCTGCGGCCAGAATACCTGGTGTACTGGTTTCCAATAAATAGGGTTCGCGCTCTTTCTTCCAGACTTTTTTATGATCTGCCTCTTTCAAGAGATCTCTGCCTGTTATCACAAACCCTCTATCATTTTTAAGAATCTTGTCTCCCGTCCAATCGGTGTAAGGTTTGGCACCGATAAAGATTAAAAGCGCTCCTGCAGGTTTCTTTACAATTTCGTTAGTATCAAGGTGCTTAAGTTCAACGCATTCAAGATTCCCATCGCCCACTGCACCGTCAATCACAGTTCTGGGTACCAATTGGATATTATCGGTTCCATTAATCTGATCGATAAGGTACTGACTCATACTGGACGATAAATCAGGTTTTCTGATCACGATATGGACATCACATGCGAACTTAGCCATATACATGGCGGCTTGCCCTGCTGAGTTGCCTCCTCCTACTACATAAACATTCTTTCCTCGGCAGGCATTGGCCTCGGTAGTGGCAGCACCATAATACACGCCCTTACCCGTGAAATCGTTGATACCGCGTGCCTCTAAATGACGGTACTGCACGCCAGTAGTAATGATAACGGCTTTGGCATTGACGGTTGCACCATTCTCCAAGTGCACGATCTTGTAATTATCCTTGGTCTCGATATTATTGACCGCTTGGGGGGAAAGAAATTCTATACCAAATCGCTTGGCCTGTGTGATCGCTCGGTGTGTCAAGTCTGCGCCAGACAGTCCTTTCGGGAAACCAAGGTAATTCTCGATGCGCGAACTCGTACCGGCTTGTCCACCGGGTGCATGTTTCTCGATCATCAAAGTCTTTAGACCTTCAGAACCACCATATACTGCCGCTGCCATACCGGCAGGTCCGGCACCGATGATAACGACATCGTACATTTCTTCGGCAGCCTTGGTTTGTAAACCAATCTTATCGCCCAGAGCAGTCATTGATGGGTCTTTTAAGTGTGATCCATCCTCAAAAAAGATCACTGGTAATTCACTATGCTCGATTTCAGCAAGTTGTAGCAGTTCCTGAGCAGACTCTTCCGTTGCAATGTCTAACCATTGATAAGGCATTAAATTTCTTGAGAGAAAGTCTTTGATATCGTGCGACTTTGGTGAATACTGATACCCCACAACTCTAATTCCCTTGAAAACCGGAATGTGGTTAATCTGCCACTCGTCTAGTAAATCGTTAAGCGTTGGATAGAGTTTCTCTTCTGGTGGATCCCAAGGCTTGTTTAAATAGTAGTCAAGCTGCACGTCATTGATGGCCTTGACTGCGGCTTCTATATCCGAGTAAGCTGTCAATAGCACGCGCTTAGCCGTTGGATACAACTCTTTGGCTTGTTCCAAAAACTCTACACCACTCATCTCTGGCATCCGTTGGTCGGACAGAAACAAGGCCACGTCCTCTCCTTTTTGCTTCAATTCTTTTAATGCATCAAGTGCCTCTTGTGCAGAGGTAGTGCTCATGATACGATAGTCTTGACGATACTCTTTTCTTACGTCCCTGCGAATGGCTGCTAGGACTTGCTCATCGTCATCGACCGTAAAAATGATGGGTAATTTAGCCATGTGTGTTACTAAGCGTTAATAGGGAAACAAAATTCAAATGTGGTCTTTCCTGGTTTCGAATCCAGCTTGATATGACCTTTGTGTCGATCGACAATGTTCTTTACTACTTCCAAACCAAGCCCAGTTCCTTTGCCAATATCTTTGGTAGTGAAAAAAGGCTCGAAAATACGGCTCTGGATTTCTTCGGGAATGCCGGGACCAGAATCGGTGATATGCACCATCACATTGGCAGCATTTTTAGTCGTTGCCAACTCCAGTGTCCCCCCATCTTCCATGGCATCTAGTGCATTGTCAATCACATTCGTCCAGACTTGATTTAGCTCGCCAGAGACCGCTTTAATCTTCGGCAAATCTGAATCTAGCTTTTCGACCAAATTCACCTTATTTTTCTTCAGTTTATGGTTCAATATGGTAATGGTGCTATGGATTCCTTCGTGTACGTTGGTGGGTTCAAAATCTGTGGAGCGATCCATGTGAGAATAACTCTTGACCGAGCTTACGAGTTTTGAAATGCGATTGGAAGCCTCTTTGATTTCCCCAACCATTTTCTCTGTTGTTAAAACGTTATCGATCCAAGTAAGTACTGAGGGTAATATTTCGTCACCCAACATGTCCTTCAATTCATCGAGGTCACTGTCGCAAAATCCGTATTCGGAGAGTGTTTCGCTGAGCATATAGCAATCACCAAAGCCATTATCATCAAGCCAATCGGTCAGTTCGTCTTCACGATTCGTTCGATTCATCAATGACTCGTTCTTATCGATACCGTTTTTAATCTTACTGAATAACATCTCGTTGACACCATCAATTTGTTCATCGGTAACTTTCATCGAAATCACCTTTTTGAACTTCTCCGGTACATGCGCTAAGTGACTTTGCAGTGACTCTGAGCTTCTGACAATCGCAGATGCAGGGTTATTTAATTCGTGCGCTAGGCCTGCTGAAAGCTTCCCAAGCGCCATCAACTTTTCGTTTTGTTGCTGTGATTTGGTACTACTTCTTACCCTATCGGTCATAAGATGAACCAAGACTTCTGTAAAGTCTTGACACTCACAAATCATATCATGAAAGAAGGACTTGCTGAGTGTAAAGACTTTAGCGTCCTCAACCGCAGTTCCATTAGCTGAGGAGGATTGTGCCCGGCTATAGGGCAAAGCACCAGATATCTCACCAGTCTCTATACGGCCTACCTCTAAATACTGTCCGTTACGCTCCATCATAAAGTTGGTAGCACCTTCTAGCATAATGAATAATCGATCAATCGTATCACCACGTTTAAAGAAGATCTCCCCGGCTTTAAACTCCATCAGTTCTCCTCTTTCAACCACCCATTCGATTTGAGCGCGAGGCACCTCTGTCAGAGCCGGAAATTTAGAAATCTTATCTATGATGGTTTGCTTATCCATAGGTGTGAAACTATTAAATCTTTAGATTAGTTTCTTTGCGCTGGAGTGATTTCTTGTCCGTTACAAGGACATTCAACCTCTCAGTAAGATGGATGAACATAATCCATTCAATATCAATTCTTTTGAGCTAGCGCAAGAATCATCGTTAACTATGAGTCAAATTTGATTAGAAGGATAAATTCACTAATCTTTATCGCCTATTCAAGTCTTGAATAAGCACGAGGCGTAACCATATATGATAAAATTCTTTCGAAAAATCCGACAAAGCATGATAAGGAAAAATAAGGTGTTCAAGTATGTGCTTTATGCGGTAGGTGAAATCGTCCTCGTGGTGATAGGCATTTTAATAGCCTTACAAATCAACATTAATAACGAAGCCAGTAAAAAGAGAGCCACCGAACTCAATTACCTTAAGAACATAAAAACAGACCTTAACTTATCCATTTCAGACCTTGATGAGATAATTGCAACGCGAAAAAATCAGATTGCATCTGCCAGAACTATTCTGAGTCATCACAATGGCGTACCGATTTCAAATTTTGTCGAATTCAACATACAATGTATAAGTATCTATTCGTGGGAAAAATACGTCCTCAGCGATAATACGTTTCAAGAACTACTCAACTCTGGAAATTTGGCGCTAATCTCAAATGGTTCTGTTAAGAACTTACTATTGAGCCTTGATGCGAAATATAAAGCGATGAAAAACGGAGAAGAGCACTTTAGATATGACACTGAAAACTTGTTGTATAAGGCCGTATATGAAAAGCTTGATATGAACCCCACCGTTCAGAACTTCATGTACCAAGTGACTAACGGAGAAGTAGGAGAAAATGTGCCGTTATCCATCAAGAACTTTGAAAAGGTTTTAAGCTCTCTAGAGCACAAAAATGGTATGACAATGGCAGCTTTAGAATTTGGGCGTATGGTGACTTATTTTGAAGAGATGAAGACCATAGCCAATGACCTTATTACGGAAATTGACTCGGAATTAGCTACTGAAGACTAACATCAGACGCTACAATTTTCTCAAATCATCAATCATCAACTTAGCCTCACGTTCAGAGGCGTCTATTCCAACATTTTTAGGCGAAAATAAAGGTTCGACCCCGATGGGGTCGTATTACCTTATGCTATAGGGTGTTATCAATATGATACCCTTTCAGGGTATGAAATTAGACCCCAACTCTCGAAAAATCCTAAAGGGATTGTAGATATATAATTATATAAGCCAATAAGCATATGACCCCGCTGGGGTCGCACCTTGTTTATCCTTGATATTACACCTATTGCACCGCTGCGAGGTACTAAATGAGACCATCTTCTGTTCGATCCCGAAGGGATTAAATCTTTATAATCCATAGACTAAAGGCTATTCGACCCCGATGGGGTAGTATACCTTATACTAGAGGGTGTTATCAATATGATACCCTTTCAGGGTATGAAATTAGACCCCAACTCTCGAAAAATCCTAAAGGGATTGTAGATATATAATTATATAAGCCAATAAGCATATGACCCCGCTGGGGTCGCACCTTGTTTATCCTTGATATTACACCTATTGCACCGCTGCGAGGTACTAAATGAGACCATCTTCTGTTCGATCCCGAAGGGATTAAATCTTTATAATCCATAGACTAAAGGCTATTCGACCCCGATGGGGTAGTATACCTTATACTAGAGGGTGTTATCAATATTATACCCTTTCAGGGTATGAAATTAGACCCCTACTCTCGAAAAAATCCTAAAGGGATTGCATATGGGTAACTATATAAGCCAATAAGCATATGACCCCGCTGGGGTCGTACCTTGTTTATCCTTGATATTGCACATATTGCACCGCTGCGAGGTACTAAACGAGACCATCTTCTGTTTGATCCCGAAGGGATTAAATCTTTATAATCGATAGACTAAAGGCTATTCGACCCCGATGGGGTCGTATTACCTTATGCTATAGGGTGTTATCAATATTATACCCCTTCAGGGTATAAAATTAGACCCCAACTCCTGAAAATCCCGAAGGGATTACATATTTATAATTGTCTAAAAGAGAAAGCATTCGACCCCGAAAGGGTCTTACTTAGATAAGGCCAGATCTTAATGATATCTGATCCTTTTAGGGTCTAAGGAAAGATGTATCTGACTAATCGAAGAGGTATTTGTCCTCATGATCTATTTCAAATTTGCGCATAAAGTCTTTATACTCTTCTTTGAGGGAAACTTTAGCGTGATGCTGCTTCTGATTCTGGATATATGCAATCACATTAGATACCGCAGACTGGCTATATGAGAAAGCACCATAACCTTCCTGCCATTCAAACTTTCGTTTAGATAATCCTCTTTCGTTGATAAATGCATTGGAAGATTTCTTGATCTCCCTGACCAAATCAGAAAGACGACAAGAAGGAGATAAACCAATTAAAATGTGAAGGTGATCCTCAACACCATTAATGGCCAAAATTTTCTGCCCTTTATTTGTGACAATACCAGTGATGTACTTGTACAATTCATCTTCCCAATTCGAGTGAATTAACCTTTGCCTCCCCTTCACAGCAAATACAATCTGAATATATATTTGAGAAAAGGTACCCGCCATCAGTCCTTAAAATTAGTCTCCAAATCCTCTATCATCAACTTTGCCACACGTTCAGAGGCACCTAAGCCACCTAGTTTGGTCTCAAGTTCGGTATAGTCACTAAGCATACGATCTCTGACCTCTGGCTTCAAAACCTCTTTTAACTCTTCTGTCATTCGCTTCTCGTTCAGATCGGCTTCAATCAGCTCCGCTACCGCCCTTCTGTCGAGAATCAAGTTGACCATACAGATATGATTGATACTAATGATCCCTTTCAATAAATAATAGGTAACAAAACCCGGCTTATAGCAAACTACTTGAGGAACGTTAAAAAGCGCTGCCTCGAGTGTAGCCGTCCCGGAAGTGACCAAAGCCGCTACAGCATTATTCAGAATATCATAGGTCTTCCCATAAATTACCTTGACACTTGAATCCGTATATAGATCATACAATGATGTTTCTATGGTCTCAGAACCAGCAATTACAAACTGATAATCAGGAAAGTGTTTTACCACCTTCAGCATCTTAGGAAGCTTGGTGTTAATCTCGCGTTTACGACTACCGGGCAAAAGGGCAATCACCGGTTTGTCATTTAGTTCATGCGCCAGTTTAAAAGCCTCCTTTTCGAGCAACTCAGGTTTTCTCTTTTCTATGGAGTCCAGAATTGGATGACCGACATAGTCTACCTCGTAGCCATAAGATTGATAAAACTTTTGTTCAAAAGGTAGTATCGAAAATCGCCTATCTGTCCAACCTTGAATGGTATGGACTCGCTTTCTCTTCCATGCCCAGGCTTGTGGAAGTATATAGTAGAAAATCCTCGTAGAAAGGGTTGAGTTTTTTACAAACTTGGCAATCCTCAGGTTGAAACCCGAATTGTCAATCAAAATCAACACATCAGGTTTAAATGCCATGATGTCTTCTTCGCAAAACTTGAAATTGGCCTTGATCGTTTTTAAATGACTGACCACAGCAAAAACACCCATAAAGGAAGTCTCCCGAATGTGTTTGGCCAGTTCTTGCGCCTGCTCGGCCATACGGTCTCCTCCCCAAACCCTGAAATAAGCTTCCGAATCGCGCAGTTTTAACTGCTTCATCATGTTGGCAGCATGCATATCGCCAGAGGCCTCACCTGCTATGATATAGTACTTCATTGGTCAGTTTCTGGGTCGAAGTTCTATGTTCCTTGTTAATAATCAAACTAGAAGGTTCAAACTTAGAACATCGCCCGATTTATCCTTACCTTTGCAGACTCAAAAACCTCATCATTTATGCTTAAAATAGGCGTTTTAGGAGCAGGCCACCTCGGCAAAATTCATATCAAGTGCATCAAAGACATTCCTGAGTATGAGCTAGTCGGTTTCTATGATCCTATGCCCGAAAACGCAACTGCCGTTTCCAAAGAACATGGCATACCTAGTTTCGACACCATAGAAGCGCTTTTGGAAAAGGTAGACTTAGTAGATATCGTTACTCCTACTTTATCTCACTTTGAATGTGCTAGCCAAGCTTTAAAAGCAGGCAAACACGTCTTTGTAGAAAAACCTGTAACCAATACCATTGAAGAGGCCGAGGAACTCATTCGATTATCAAAAGCGCAGGGACTAAAAATGCAGGTAGGGCATGTCGAAAGATTCAACCCTGCCTTTGTAGCTGCCCAAGCTTACCTGAAGCAGCCTATGTTCATCGAAACACACCGCTTGGCACAGTTTAACCCTAGAGGACTTGATGTACCTGTAGTACTTGATTTAATGATCCACGACATTGATGTAATCTTAAAGGCAGTCGGCTCAGAGGTAGAGAAGATTTCGGCCAGTGGCGTTAATGTAGTGGCAGACACACCAGACATCGCTAATGCGAGACTAGAGTTTGCCAATGGCTGTGTAGCCAACTTGACAACCAGCCGCATAGCCGTCAAAAACATGCGCAAATCACGTTTCTTCCAAAAAGACGCCTACGTAGCCGTAGATTTCCTTGAAAAGAAATCTGAAATCGTGCGCATGCAAGAAGCGACTGGCGAAGAAGGTCCTTTCTCTATGGTACTGGATTTAGGTGAGGGCAAGGGCAAAAAGGAGATTATCTTTGAAAATCCGAAGGTTCACCCTACCAATGCCATTCGTGAAGAACTCTTTACTTTTCACGAGGCCATTGTAAATGATACCGAGCCTATTGTAACCATAGAAGATGGATACAAAGCATTAAAAGTAGCCTATGGCATACTTGACGAAATTGAAAAGAACCTCATGAAAATCGGATAACATTATCCGACAAGATTGGTTTCTACAATTGAGGTTATTAGACCTCTAGCATACCCCACTTTGGGGCTCAAATTTGTAACTATAACCCTACTAATATGGACAACAGAAAATTATTACCCATTGTCGTTATCACTGTCATTGCGCTGATTGTGGTAGTCGGACTATCATCAAGCATGTTCTATACAATTAAATCAAACGAACGTGCCGTAATTTTTAAGAAATTCTCCGGTGGACTGGATAAGCAAGACATCAAGCAACCAGGTTTCCATTTCAAGTCGCCTTGGAATGACCTACACGTCTATGATGTTTCTGAAAACCAAGCTGAAGAAACGATGGATGTACTCGAGAAAAACGGTCTATCTATCCAAGTGGATATCTCAGTTCGTTTTCACCCAAGGTATGACAAGATTGGTGAGATCCACGAAACATTTACCAGAGACTATGTGAATAGATTAGTAGTTCCTGAAGTTAGATCTACTGTAAGACAAGTGATGGGTAGGTTTACTGCTGAAGAAATTTATTCGACCAAAAGATCTGAAGTAGAGCAAGCCATCATTACCGAAACTGGTAATGTCTTGGGTAACGAGAACAACAACATCCAAATGAAGGCACTTCTGATCAGATCGATCAACCTTCCAGAAAAAATCAAAACTGCCATTGAGAGCAAACTTCAGCAAGAACAAGAAGCTCTTGCTTACAGATTTCGTTTGGATAGAGAAAAGAGTGAAGCAGAAAGAAAGCGTATCGCTGCCGAAGGAGAGTCAAATGCCAATAAAATTATTAATAACAGTTTAACAACTGCCTTACTGAAAATGAGAGGTATTGAAGCCACTTTGAAACTTGCTGAATCGCCTAATGCTAAGGTAGTTGTGATTGGTCAGGGCAAAGACGGAATGCCTTTAATATTGGGCGGAAACTAAAAAGAATTGTCACATCTGGAACAAGTATTTCATTTCCGTGTTTAATAGTATAAATTCGCTCGCGGAAAAGGAGCACAATTACGAAAACAATATTTAGATAATGTCAAACACTGCAGAAATCAAAGTTGGTGGCGAAACGTACGAATTGCCAGTTATCGAAGGTTCTGAACAAGAACGAGCGATAGATATTTCGGCACTTAGAGGCCAAAGCGGTACCATCACTATCGATCCAGGTTTTAAAAATACCGGGTCTACCACAAGTGCAATAACCTTTTTAGATGGTGAAAAGGGAATATTGAGATACAGAGGATACTCAATTGAGGAACTGGCTGAAAAGTCAAACTTTCTTGAAGTATCATTTTTATTGATATATGGTCACTTACCTTCAAAACAAGAGTACACTAGTTTTGAAGAAAGTATCACTAAGCACACTTTGGTACATGAAGACGTCAAGAAGATTTTAGAAGGCTTCCCTTCTACCGCCCACCCGATGGGTGTTCTTTCTTCTTTGGTTTGTGCACAAACGGCATTCTACCCTGAATCACTAGATCCGAATAGATCTGCTGACGAAGTGGACATGAGTATTATTCGTTTGATAGCGAAAATGCCAACCTTTGCGGCATGGTCGTACAAAAATCAAATTGGACAGCCAGTTAACTATCCTGATAATCAGCAAAATTACACGGCTAACTTCTTGAAAATGATGTTTGCTAACCCTGCTGAGCAGTATGAAGTTGACCCAGTGGTTGCCAATGCACTTGACAAATTATTGATCTTACATGCTGATCATGAGCAAAACTGTTCTACAGCTACAGTAAGGGTTGTAGGTTCATCTCATGCGAGTATGTACGCTTCAATTTCTGCTGGAATTAATGCGCTTTGGGGACCACTTCACGGTGGTGCTAACCAAGCTGTAATTGAGATGCTGGAAAACATTAAAAAGGATGGTGGAGATACTAAGAAGTGGATGGCGAAAGCCAAAGACAAGAACGATCCTTTCCGTTTAATGGGCTTTGGGCACAGGGTGTATAAGAACTTTGATCCAAGAGCTAAGATCATCAAAAAAGCAGCTGACGATGTTTTGGAAAAACTAGGTGTGAAAGATCCTGTGTTGGATATCGCCAAAGGTTTGGAAGAAGAAGCATTGAGAGATCCTTACTTCGTAGAAAGAAAATTATATCCAAATGTAGATTTCTACTCAGGCATTATTTACAGAGCCTTGGGTATTCCTACTGATATGTTCACTGTAATGTTTGCTATGGGTAGACTACCAGGGTGGATCGCTCAGTGGAAAGAAATGAGAGAAAATAAGGAACCTATCGGACGCCCAAGACAAGTATATACTGGCGCTAACGAAAGACCTTATGTCGGCATGTCTGACAGATAAATATTAGCTTAACAGCAGTTAAAGGGTGCCTAGTGCACCCTTTTTTTATGCCTTTATCTATCGATTGGTTGAAATAATATCCGTGAACAAAGCGTTTTTCAACCTCGATTTCGTAAATTCTTCCAGGTCGGAAAAGTATGCGATTAAAAGAATTCCCCGATATCCAATGGCTTCGAAAGCAAGCTAAAAATAACTTCCAAGATGGTAGAGGGGTGAACAATCAGCCATTGCCCCAACAGGGATGGCCCAGTGTTGTGCTCAATACAACTTCTTTCGGTGCAGAACGCAATGGCATTAAAGGGCCTTTCAGCGTCTTTCTCAATATGAAGGGCCAGAGCTTAGTCAAATCAGGTGGTAAGTCTATTACACTCACTGAAGACAATCTCTGCATAACCAACAAAGCAGACTTCTATGATTTAATCATACCAGAGGGTCAACGTACAAATACTTTCAATATCCACTTTGGAGAAATGCTTTATCATCAAGTTTTAAAGCATTCTACATCTACCACTGATCAGTTGCTGAATGACCCTTTTGACTCGCGAAACCACCCCTATCAAACCCACATTAAATCCATTTGGAAGAACGAACGTGTGAAAAGCCAATTACAAATCTTACAAGCTTATTATAACACCCAAAATGATGAAGAGGACAGCGAATATGAATTACTAGCCGAATTGCTGTCAACCATCCTAAGCAATCAAGCAGCTACCGAGAATCAATCTGTGCGGATTAATTCGCTTAAGCGTTCCACAAAACAAGAACTGCTAAGTCGAGTGAGCCTATCTGTAGATTACATTCATGCGAACTATAAGGAGCCGATCAGTTTAGATGAACTGGGCGCAATCGCCTGCCTGTCAAAATATCATTACCTGAGAACTTTCAAGTCCATTCATGGCTGCACTCCTCTACAAATGATTGCACAATTGAGGTTTGAAAAAGCGACCGCCATGCTCCGTCAGAGTAGCCTGCCTGTTACGGAAATAGCCCCTTCTCTTGGGTTTAGCGAGCTTGCAGCTTTTACAAGATTCTTTAAGAAAATGAGTGGCCAAACGCCAAGTACGATAAGAAAGTGTTCCTAAATCAGCTCATCTCCTTCTTTTTCATTCCGAGTTTGCCGAGAAATCCTAACCTTCAATTCAAATTGAAATAAGATTCCAGACAATTCTTTCCTTTTGGTCTAAAATGAGGAATGAATTTCCGGAATGACGGATTGGGTGGCTCTATAAACGCAATTAGCAATTTGGGTTAAATTTATACCCACGCCTCGCTATATATTTGAAGAAAAAAAGAGATGGTACAATTCGGTTTTTATGCCCTTACTGCAATAATGATTGCCTATGTATTTTACTTCATCAAGTATACCGAAAATTCCAAATCACTAAGGAAAAATGCGGGCATTATTTTAGTCATATGGATCAGTTACGTGATCGCTATGACCTTTACTGGAATTTTAGATGATCTCTCATTGCCTCCAAAGGCACCTCTCTTGATCATCTTACCAGCATTTATTATCGTTTTCATTACCACCTCTCGAAAAGGATTTAAAGGCATCTTAGAAAATACACCCAAGCACGTTCCTATTTTTATCCAATCCTACAGAATTTTGGTGGAACTATTGATCTACGGTGCTTTTGCAGGTGGTTTCTTCCCAGGACGTGTTACTTTCGAAGGGCTCAACTATGACATTTTAGTGGGAATTCTTGCACTGCCCATCGGTTACTTAGTACTAAGAGGAAACATTGGGCGAAAAGGAATCCTCGCATTTAACATTATCGGTTTGTCGGTGCTTTCAGTAACGGGTTATGCTTTTATTTCATCTTTTTACTTTACCGACTTTGTCAATATATCAGGAGAAATTGCTTTGGTTCAACCTCCATTTATTCTTTTGCCTGGTGTGTTATTACCTTTTGCTATCTTCTATCATGTTATTTCTATAAAGCAGAATTTGAGTTAAGGAAAATAGATTCTGGAGGCAGATTCTGAAACCCGCCTAGCAGACAAGCAAGTTCAGAATTAAGTACCAAGAAGGCTTTGAAAATGCACTTAGATCGGCTTCCTCTTCACTTTTTATCCTAAGCTTGCCGAAGGAACTTGCTCACTGAGTTAGACACTTCGTAAACTCAGCGAAGAAAAGGACGAAATATGAGATTTGTCTTCTGAATCTCTATTTACTGTTATTATCCACCCCTCTTTTTATCCTGAGCATAGCGAAGGAACTTGACTATCAGAAGATATTCCGTACCGGTCAATTAAGACAACTCGATAAACACGGTATGGGAAAGAGACATTTAGACTTTTTTCCAGCGCTTAGGTGTATCGTAAAGCAACTCTCCTTTTCTGATCTCCAAGGGTGAATCAATGTTATTATGGTAAAGTTGGCCAGTACCCAAGCCCTGTGGTAAAGTGGGTTTGTATTGAGCAGTAAACTGTGCGATGGCATTCAAGCCAACGTTAGATTCGAGCATGGAAGTCATCCACCAACCAATGCTTAGCCTTTCTGCAATCTCTATCCACTCCTGACATGATCTCATTCCTCCAACGAGGGAAGGCTTCAAAATAATGTATTGAGGTTTGATCGATTTTAACAAAGCTTCCTTTGCACTGTAGTCATGTACACTTATTAATTCTTCATCTAAAGCGATCGGCAAAATACCAGAAGCACAGAGCTCGGCCATTGCTTTATGTTGACCTGCTTTGATAGGTTGTTCTATGGAATGAATCTCTAGTGATGCTAACTGCTCCAATCTTGAAGGAGCGTCTTTTGGCGTGAAAGCACCATTCGCATCGACCCGTAATGTGATATCGTTCGCGGAATACTCCTTTCGAATACCTTCCAAAAGCACTAGTTCTTGATCGAAGTTGATCGCTCCTACTTTCATTTTGATGGTGTTGAAGCCTGCCTTTAGTTTTTCTTCAATCTGTCGCTGCATAAAGGCTTCATCACCCATCCAGATCAAACCATTGATCGGCATACGGTAACTTCCTTGATAGAAATCTGTATCGAATATTTTATGTGTGCCTCCATTGATCAGATCGAGCAAGGCTGTTTCTAATCCAAATCGAATGGAAGGTAAACGTGAGGGAATATGTTCGGCAAGGAAATCTAATATTTCGGCCTGACTCTCAGGGAATTCTAAAGCTTCAATTTGCTTTAATTTATAAGTCAATACTTCCTGATATTCAGCACTATAATCTTCGCTTAATCCTTTTAAAGGACTTGCTTCTCCGAGTCCAATATTTTGACGATCACCTTCGGCATACGCCTTTATAAACCAAGTCTCTTTTTCGGTAAAAGATCCACGAGAAGTACCCGCTTCGAACCTGAATTTTAGAAGGTGTGGAATGATCTCGAAACGGACTTTCATGATTGTCCTAAAAGCCTTTTTACATACTTGCCGATGATATCAAACTCTAGATTGACCTTATCTCCTACCTTCAATTGATGAAAATTGGTAAACTCATAAGTATAGGGAATGATGGCAATGCGAAACTTTCCGACCTCAGAATTAAAGCAAGTCAAGCTCGTACCATTGACACAAATAGAGCCTTTCTCGACAGTCACATTACCGAGTGATGTATCATATTCAAAGTCAAAAAGCCAACTTCCATCTTGTTCCTGAATATTAGTGACTGTGCCAATTTGATCCACATGACCCTGAACCACATGACCGTCAAAACGACCATTGGCGATCATACAGCGCTCTAAGTTCACGATTGTACCCGTTTTCCAGTCACCCAGATTAGTCTTTTGAAGTGTTTCATCTATGGCCGTTACCCGATGTACATCGGCTGATACTTTTACCACAGTAAGGCAAGTACCATTGTGAGCAATACTCTGATCAATCTTCAGCTCGGGGCTGACACTGCTCTTAATATCGAAATGATAATTTGTACCCTCTTTCTCAATGGCGACTACTTCGCCCGTTGTTTCAATAATGCCTGTGAACATGTTCAGTATTGCTTATAAATGCTTCTGCGAATATATAACAGAATTTAATCCCTTAGGTTTTCCAATAGTTCAGAAGTAATTCAACCTGCGTCAAAACTTCGGTAGACGAGTGATTGGGTGAAGGTCTAATTTCAAAATCTACTACCAACTATTCATCATTAAATTCTGCATTCAATATTTAGCTCGTAGCTTCAGGACAGAATTAACACTGCATTTCTTAACTTAGAAATCTATATACAAGCCGAAACATGAAAGTATTCTTAACACTTACCCTTTGCGCCATCATTAGCCAATCTGTTGCTGCACAGAATATTATTAGATCAAAAAAGTACAACATATCCTTTGAAAGCACAGAAGTTTTGAATCCATATGACACAGAAGCCAGTAACGTCTTAGGCTATGAAAGTGCCAACTATGCAGTTGATATAGAGGTATTTACTTTTGACGAAGAACCGGAATATCTATTGAAGGATCCGAAGTTTTCGGCAAAAGAGACTGCTAAACTCTTGGGCTTAGAAAAAATTGAAGACGGAGGTACCATTCCTAATATCAAAAACGCCCATTACGTTATTAGCTATGAAATCTATGATGACGAGACCAACCCTGTCTTCGTTTTGTTTATCATAGACCAAAAGCAAAAGCTCGTTTTCGAAGTAACCACATATTGCTACGACCAAAACTTGGAAGAAGGTAGAAGAATTACTAAAAGCTTTAAGCTGATCAATTGACTCACTTCCAGAAAGTGAAGAGTTTAGACCTGAATGAAAACCCGATTTA
This sequence comes from Cyclobacteriaceae bacterium, assembly GCA_965284605.1. Lineage (GTDB taxonomy): Bacteria > Bacteroidota > Bacteroidia > Cytophagales > Cyclobacteriaceae > Roseivirga. Next base: position 3,773,009 of record OZ260101.1, on the reverse strand, counting down.
CCTTCTTAAAAAACCTACACTTACTCATATCTGTGTCGATTGTTATGCCGTTTTCTTTCGTCTATGGACTAAGTCCAGCGGAGATACTCCCTCAATACTTTGACTTCACCGTAGAGACTACCGACTTGAAAAACGTCTTTCGGGCGATTATGGGTCTTTATTTAGCCATTTCAGCCTTGTGGCTTCTGGGTATGCTTAAGCCTACACTTTGGAAAACCGCCACCCTTGTAAACATTCTTTTTATGCTAGGTTTGGCCTTCGGCCGACTCTTAAGCCTTGTCTTAGACGGCACTCCTTCTCAAACATTTGTAACGGCACTTTTTCTTGAGTTGGCCTTGGGCCTCTATGGCGTTATCCAATTCAGGAATTATAAGGAATGAAGTTAAACTTCTCTTCCTAAATTGCGGTTACTTGAACAAGCATTAAAAATCACATAACAAAACTTAAACGTCAAATGGCAAATATTACACTTGGAGGTACAGCTACCCGAACAAATGGTGAACTACCTAGCACTGGAAGCGCAGCAACTGACTTCGCCCTAACCGCGACAGACTTATCGACTAAAACGCTTAGCGACTACAGCGGCAAAAATCTTATCCTTAATATCTTCCCAAGTGTAGATACAGGCGTATGCGCCACTTCTATACGTACATTCAATAAAACTGCGGCTGATTTAGATAATACTGTCGTGTTATGTATTTCAAGAGACTTGCCATTTGCACAAGGTAGGTTCTGTGGGGCTGAGGGCATAGAGAATGTAGAAATGTTATCTGACTTTAAAACAGGTCAGTTTGGGAAAGATTACGGTTTAGAAATAACGGATGGTGCCTTTGAAGCCCTTCACTCAAGATGCATTGTGGTGATTGACCCTTCAGGTAAAATTACTTACACTGAGCAAGTACCGGAAATAGGCCAAGAGCCAAACTATGATGCTGCTTTAGCAAGTCTATAAGAAACGTTACATTAAGCTTAATAAGGTATTATAAAGGTCCAGTGGAGATATTCCGCTGGACTTTTTTTGTCACAGTAAACAAGGAAGACTGTAGCGCCCTATCATTCTCAACGCTAGCGTAGAGGAACAGGCTGAAAAACCTATCAAATGAGAAGATTCATTCCTTATTCCAACAGATTGCCACACCTACTGCGCCTAGCGGCTTGATAGTCTCGCAATAACAGTTCTAATTTTTATTACGTCATCCTGAGGTTTATTTCCTGCGCCACGCAGGAAATAACCGTGAGGAGTTCGTCAATCAAGACACAAACGTCTTTTCAAATAAATCTCTCACAAATCTCTCAGCTTAAACTATCTTCGCGTGATCTCAAATGGAAGACAGTTACAGACATAAAGGCATGCGTAGACAACTGGTTAAAGTTGTCCAAGCACAGGGCATTACAGACGAACGCGTACTCTCAGCTATAGGCAAAATACCTCGTCATTTCTTTTTCGAAAATGCCCTCGTTGAGCATGCCTATGTAGATAAGGCCTTCCCTATTGGTGCTGGTCAAACCATCTCTCAACCTTACACGGTTGCCTTTCAAAGTCAGCTTTTGGGCATTAAGCCGGGAGATAAAATCTTAGAAATCGGTACAGGGTCTGGCTATCAAGCTATTGTCTTATTAGAACTGGGCGCAGATGTATATACCATCGAATATCAGAAAACGCTCTACGAGCATACGAAGTCGTTTCTACCCAAATTGGGTTATAAGCCAAACTTCTTCTTTGGTGATGGATCAAAAGGTCTGAGTCGTTTTGCGCCTTATGATAAGATTATTGTGACTGCAGGTGCGCCTACCGTACCTAACGCCTTGATTGATCAATTGAAAGTCGGTGGCTGCTTAGTAATTCCTGTGGGTAATCAGAAAACCCAACAGATGATGCGCATTACCAAAACCGGTGAAAGCAAAATCAAAAGCGAAGTATTCAAGGACTTCAAGTTCGTTCCCCTACTTGGTGACGATGGATGGAGATAATTGGTTTATTGGTTGATTAGTTAATTGGTCATTGGAGAATTGGTCATTGGGTGATTAGTTGATTGGTCATTAGGGAATTGGGTATTTGCTAAGGGCACCAGTTGATTATAACATATAGTTATTTATGATAATAAATAACTATAAAAATATTAACATTATTACATACATTACATTTCACTAATAATATCCCCTCAGAAAGAAGATTTCACTGCGTCAATCGCTAATTTTGCATCAGACAGAATTTACTATGGCTAAGAAGCAGAAAACAAGTAAAGATTCATGTGTCACCATGACGGAGTTAGTACTCCCTAATGACACGAATACACTCAATAACTTAATGGGCGGCAGATTAATGCACTGGATGGATGTGGTATCAGCCATTGCCGCACAAAAACACTCCAACCGTATTGTAGTCACTGCTTCTGCCGACAACATATCCTTTAACAACCCTATCCAACTGGGTGATGTGGTGACCCTTGAAGCTAAGGTGACCCGTGCATTCAGTTCGTCAATGGAAGTCTATGTTGAAGTGTATGCCGAAAACATCCCTTCAGGCACCCGTTTTAAGAGCCACAGCGCATTCTTTACTTTCGTGGCTGTAGATCAGGGCGGAAGACCAATAGACGTCCCTGAACTGAATCCAGAGACCGCAGAAGAGCAAGAACTGTTTGAGGGTGCTTTACGCAGAAGACAATTAAGACTTGTATTGGCTAAACGCATGAAGCCCGAGGATGCCACTGAATTAAAGAGCATTTTCGAGACGCAGGTACGTTAAAGAGCTTCTAGCTTCTAGTTTCTAGTTTCTAGCTTCTAGCTTCTAGCTTCTAGCTTCTAGAAATTTATGGTTAGCTCATTCATGTAGTATTTAATACCTCGGAATCTTTTCTATTTCAAGTCTGGGTAAATGTCTATTTCAACTTATCTTTGGTTACATGAGTGATCAGAATTTCTTAGCACATTTTATAGAAGAGCCTATTTATCTGATCAAGACAGATCAAGTAACTGAAGCAGACAATGCTGCCGAGGATTCAATCGAGACTCCTCAGACCAATTCAGTAGCAGTTGCTGAAGCATCAGCACCAGCACCCCTCAAATCAGAAGCAGAAAAGCCAGCCCCTCCTGCTCAGACTGAAACACCAGTTTTGGTAGAAGAGCCGGCAGCGCCTGTTTATGTAAAACCTTTACCTACTGCTGGAGATAACCTCAAGCACTGTATTGTACTGGTTGATTCTGCTGAGGAGTTACTTGAAGCACCTTTGAAAGAATTACTATATAAAATCATAGGTGCAGTAAAAAGACAACCTGAAGACATTCTTTTAGCCAACTGCCGAAATGCTGATAAGGATCAAATTGAAGCCCTTTTGGCCAATAACAACCATAAACACGTGCTCGCTTTTGGTACCGAAGTCTTAGCCGAATTGCAAGGAGTCTCTCTCTACGAAATCCATAAGCCAAAATATGTGGCAATGCTTAAAGCAGATCCACTGACTGAGATTGCCACGAATGTGGACAAGAAAAAAGCGCTTTGGAAAGCGCTTCAGGAAATGTTTTTATAAAGGTTAGACTTACTCCGTCTCGCCAAAAATGCTGGCCAGTTTAGACTGCAAAGCCCTTCCTCTTAAGTTTTTACCAATTACTCTTCCTTCTGGATCGAGCAATAATGCGAATGGAATTGCATTTACTTTATACCTCATAGCTGCGGCAGATTGAAAGTATTTTAGATCAGAGACGTGGTTTGGCCATATTAGGCCATCTTTTGCGATAGCATCTAACCATTGGTTTCTCGTTCTATCTAAACTCACACTGAAGACTTCAAAACCTTTATCGTTGTACTTGTTATACATATTTACAACGTTCGGATTTTCAGCACGACAAGGCTTGCACCAGCCGGCCCAAAAATCTAGCAGTACGTATTTACCTCTTAAGTCTTCTAAACTAGCTGTTTCTCCATCTGGGGTAGGTAAAGTTATGTTTGGTGCTACTTCTCCCATGGCTACAGCAGGTCTAAAGAACTCTAGGTTTGAGGTAAAGTATTCTACGTCCGTTGAGTTAGGAATCTCTTTCTGTAGTTTGGTGGCCAAAGAGTCCAAGAAATTGAATTCGTCTGTTTTGTTAGGGATATAGTCTGTAATCAATAGCGAGACAAGCGATCCATCGAAATCCCAAGCCATCTGCTTTAATCTTTTTACCTTATTAGTTTCTAGAGCCATCCCCTCATCTGTCAATTGCTCTACAAGTGCCGTATTACCCGCATCACGGGCACTGATATACTTTTGGTTAAAGTCAGTGACCACATCGCGATATTCACCAAGGTACTCGTAAAGCCTTTCGATGTACTCGGCATCGTCAGAACCCGTTACTCTGATCATGCTTCCGCCCTGACCTTCCGCTTCAACCGTCAGGTCTTCATTATCTAAAACCATGGTTTCAAACTGTTGACCATATACGTTAATGCGATAAAAACCTGGACCATCAATCTTAGCCTCTATTTCAAAATTTCCATTGTGATCTGAATAAGCCGTCAACACCGGGGTGATTTCTCCAGTCTCATAGCGCTCAAGAATCACTTCTCCTTGCGGAATCGGATTTTCAATCTTTCCTGTGATTTTGACCATCCCGTCTTTCGAGCTACCACAAGCGCTCACTACTGCAACGAGTGTCAAAAGGCTTAAAAATTTCTTCATTCCTATTTGCTTAACTTCTTATTCAATATTTCTTGGATCTGTTTTGCATCTGCCTTGCCTTGGCTCTTTTTCATGACCTGGCCCATAAACAGTCCCATTAATTTCTTTTTGCCTTGTTTAAAAGCGGCTACTTCGTTCGGTAAAGATAACAATACATCGTTGACTAAGTCCTCTAGTTCGTCTGCATTATCAACTGACAACAAGTCTTGGCTTTCAGCGATGTACAAAGCACTAGAATCATTATTCAGCATGGCAGGCAAAACGGTATGCGTGGCAACTGTATTATTCAAACGCCCATCTGCTACTAAACTCACTAATTCTGCCATGCGTTCCACGGAAATACCCAATTGATTGATGGACACGTTCATTTCATTCAATAGACTTCTCACGGCCCCGTTCATCCAGTTGGCAGCGGCCTTTGGGCTACTGACCATCTCACATAACGATTGAAAGTAGTAAGCAGTTTCTTTCTCTTCCGATAAAAGTGCCACATCGTAGTCAGAGAGGCGATATTTCGACTTGAAAGCTGAACGAAAGGCTTTGGGCGTAGTCGCCATCTTTGCTTTTGCTCCTTCAATGTACTCCTCTTCAATGACCAATGGGGCCAAATCTGGACATGGGAAGTAACGATAGTCGTTCATCGTTTCTTTAAAGCGCATGCTTGCCGTAGTACCTGAATTAGGGTCGAAGGTTCTCGTCTCAATGTCGATAAACCTATCATTCAGAGCCATCATCAACTGCCGTTCAAGCTCATGAGTAATTGCCTTGCGGACATTACTGAAGGAGTTCATGTTCTTAACCTCTACCTTATTGGCCAGTTGATCGGCACCAATTGGCATCACGGAGATATTAGCATCGCATCGCAATTCGCCTTTTTCCATATTGGCTTCACTGATTCCAAGGAAACGAACGATTCTTCGGATTTCTTGTAGAAAAGCAGCTGCCTCATCTGGCCCTTTGATACTCGGCTCCGTTACTATTTCTATCAGTGGTGTTCCTGCCCTATTTAGGTCGATAAGCGTAGCATCTCCCTCATCGTGGATAGATTTACCAGCATCCTCTTCCATGTGGATGTGGTGCAACTGCACTGAGGCTTGTTGAAAACCGTCACCGAATAGTTCGACTTCACCTCCAACACATATAGGCGTTTTATCCTGAGTGGTTTGATAACCTTTGGGTAAATCAGGATAGAAATAGCTCTTTCGCGCGAAATGATTGACCTTGGTAATCTTGCAATTACAAGCCAAGCCCATCAGGATAGCCTTCTCCACAACTTCTCTATTCAAAACGGGAAGTGTCCCAGGGTGCCCCAAAGAGATTACGCTTATGTTCTCATTCGCATGAGTATCTGAAGTATTAAGATCTGACGAAAATATTTTGGATGCCGTGTTTAACTGCACATGCACTTCTAGGCCTACAACGGCCTGATATCCCGCCTCAGTTAATTTGGTAATAACCTTATTCACAAAGCTGAGATCATTTCATTCGCCTTAACGACCACACTTTCCAAACCAGAAAGATCCTTACCTCCAGCAGTTGCAAAGAATGGTTGACCACCGCCTCCACCTTTAATCTCTTTTGCGAGTTCTCGAACCATTTGACCTGCGTTCAAGCCTTTCTCTTTCACGAGGTTTTCAGCGATGATTACGGCTATTTGAGGTTTACCATCAATGTCCGCTGCTAGCACAGCTATCAAGTTGTCTACTTCGTTTTTCAATTCAAAAGCAATCTTCTTCAGCCCATCAGCACTAGGAAATATCACCTTAACTGCCAATGAGTTGAATTCATTACCTTCAACTATTTGACCTAGTAATTCTTGTTTAATCAAACCTGATTGTTTGGCGTGTAATTCCTCTATGGTTTTAGTCAATTTCTTCTGGTCATCGATCAAACTAGCAATGGCTTTAGTAACCTCCTTTGGATTTTTCAAAAGCCCTTTGACTTCATTCAATTCCTTCTCTTGGTTTTGCACATGAGCGAAAGCTTTAGACCCTGTGTAAGCCTCTATCCTTCTGACGCCAGCGGCTACAGCTCCTTCTGAAACTATCTTGAACAAGCCAATGTCACCAGTAGCCTTCACATGTGTTCCTCCACAAAGCTCTACAGAGTATTGAGAATCAAAAGTGATTACACGCACATGATCGCCATATTTTTCGCCAAAGAGCGCCATAGCACCCAATGACTTTGCATCGGCAATTGGTACATTCCTTTGTTCATCTAACTGAATGTTCTTACGGATATGGTCATTCACAATGCATTCAATCTCTTCAATTTGCTCATCTTCTACCTTAGAGAAATGCGAGAAGTCAAAACGTAATACTTGATCAGAAACCAAAGAACCCTTTTGTTGAACATGCGTACCCAAGGTATCTCTTAAAGCAGCATGCAACAAGTGAGTTGCACTGTGATTGCTTCTGATAAGTGTTCTTCTCTCGCTATTAATAGAAGCCTGGAAGGTGGCTTTCGGATCAGCAGGGATTTTATCCGTATAGTGAACAATCAGGTCATTCTCTTTCAAAGTATTGATCACCTTGATGGTTTCACTTTCATTGCTTAGGGTTCCCGTATCACCAATTTGTCCACCGCTCTCTCCATAGAAAGGCGTCTTGCTCAGCACCACTTGGTAAACTTTACCCTTCTTCTCTTTAATCTCTCGGTATTTGATGATCTGTGTTTCGGACTCTTCTTGATCGTAACCGACAAACTCAACAGCGTCTTCGACATGCACCTCTATCCAATCGCCTTTCTCAGAAACGGCATCTGCCTTAGATCGATTTTTCTGAGTCTCCATGGCAGCCTTAAAGCCAGCTTCATCAATGGTCAAACCATTTTCTCTCGCAATCAAAGCTGTTAAGTCTACAGGGAATCCAAAAGTATCATAGAGCTCAAAAACCTCCTGACCCTCAATTACTTTAGCATCACTTTCTTTAAGCCTCTTTTTAATTTGGTCAAGCCGTTTCAAACCATTCTCCAAAGTCCTTAAAAAGGAAGCTTCTTCTTCGCGAATAACATTAGCAATCAATTCTTTTTGGCTTTCTAGTTCATCGAAGAAACCTTTGTACTGACCAGCTAACACCTCCACAAGCTCGTGCATAAACGGCTCTTTTAGGTTTAAGAAGGTATATCCATAACGCACAGCTCTTCTTAAAATTCGTCTGATCACGTAGCCTGCTTTGTTGTTGGAGGGTAATTGATCGTCTGCTATCGCAAAAGAGATGGCTCTAATATGATCTACGATTACGCGGAGCGCGATATCTGTTTCTTCCTTCACACCATACTTCACCCCAGACTTTTTAGCCAAATGATTAATCAATGGCATAAAAATATCAGTATCATAATTGGATGACTTACCTTGAAGTGCCATGGCCAAACGCTCGAAGCCCATTCCCGTATCGATGTGCTGTGCTGGCAAGTTCTCCAAATGACCATCCGCCTTACGATCGAACTGCATGAAAACTAAATTCCACACTTCCACCACCTGCGGGTGATCCATGTTTACGAGGTCTTTTCCAGGAACTTTTGCGATTTCTTCCGCTGTCCTCAGGTCAATATGGATTTCTGAACATGGTCCACAAGGGCCTGTCTCTCCCATTTCCCAGAAATTATCCTTTTTATTGCCATTCAATATGCGAGACTCGTCAATGAAAGACTTCCACAAATCGAAAGCTTCTTGATCGAAAGCAAGATTGTCTTCTTTGTCACCTTCAAAGACTGTAACGTAGAGCTTTTCTTTTGGCAAACCGTAGACCTTAGTCAATAGCTCCCAAGCCCAGTTAATAGCATCCTTTTTGAAATAATCGCCAAAAGACCAGTTACCAAGCATTTCAAACATGGTATGGTGATAAGTGTCAATTCCAACTTCTTCCAGGTCATTGTGCTTACCTGAAACGCGCAAACACTTCTGGCTATTCACAGCACGCGTATAGTCGGCCTTACCGTTACCCAAGAACAGGTCTTTGAACTGATTCATACCGGCATTGGTAAACATCAGTGTCGGGTCATTTTTCAGCACCATAGGTGCCGAAGGCACATACTTGTGCTGCTTTGTTTCAAAGAACTTTATAAATTTTGACCTTATCTCTCTCGACTCCATATTGGAACTGTTAACTACTTGAACGCGTTTGATTAATTTTATTAATTTTGCTAGGTCTATGCAACTAAATGCAAAGCCACAAAATTAGGAGAATTTCAAAAAGGATTCTTAATGTCGAAAATAAAATATTACTACGATACCGAGACCTGTAAGTACGAACGAGTCAAGGTCAAAAAAAGTGATGTTATCATCAATGCAATGGGATTTATGTCATTGGCAGTGGTGTTAGCTATTGGCATTATTGTAGTGCTTTCAAGGTACTTTGAATCTCCAAAAGAAGCAGCCCTTTCGAAGCAAAATGAAGAGCTAAAACTTTATTATGACCTAATGCAGGAACAATTAACCAGCATGGACGACATGCTTGGGGTTTTACAAGAAAAAGATGATCACGTGTACCGAACTGTTTTTGAGGCAGAGCCAATAGCCAGTACAGTCAGGGAAGCCGGCTCAGGTGGTGTGCTTAAGTATCGTAATCTTCTAGAAAGTGACCTTGACAATAAGGATTTAGTTGTCGGTACGCTGGAAAGAATTGACAGGGTTAAGAAAAAAATGTACATCCAGACTAAGTCTTATGACGAAATTCTGGATTTAGCACGTAACAAAGAGGACTATTATGCTGCCATGCCTGCTATCCAACCAGTGTCTAATGAAGAATTAAGGAGACTCTCTTCCGGCTTTGGTAGAAGAATAGACCCAATTCTCAAAGTAAAGAAGATGCACTATGGTACGGACTTTTCTGCCGAAAGAGGTACTCCTATCTATGCAACAGCAGACGGAACCGTCAGCAGAACGCAAAAGAACCTTACGGGGCTTGGTAATAATGTCAAGATAGACCACGGCTTTGGCTTTGAAACACTATATGGCCATATGGTAAGGTTTATTGTTAAAAAAGGACAAAAAGTGAAGCGAGGTGATGTCATAGGATATGTTGGAAATTCGGGGAAATCTACGGCTCCACACCTACACTATGAGGTGCATCTGAATGGTAAAGCTGTAAATCCAGTTTACTACTTCTACAAAGACTTGGACGCTAATGAGTTCGAAGAAATCCTGCGACTTTCATCCATCGAAAACCAATCGCTAGGTTCATATTCTAACCGATAATTGAATCTTTCTTAGCCTCAGTTATTTAATCTTCGGTATTAAAGTTATTCTTTCAACATATTTTGTAACTTTCTGATATGCCGTACAAAGAGAAGCCTATTGTCAAAAAATATTTCACTATCGGTGAGGTGGCAAGAGAGCTTGGTGTAGCAACTTCTTTGATTCGTTTTTGGGAGACTCAATTTGATTTCATCAGACCCAAAAAGAACGCAAAAGGCAACCGTAAATTCACGCAAGACGATCTTAAAAAACTAAAACTGGTCTATCACCTAGTGAAAGAAAAAGGGTATACCCTTCAAGGTGCGCAAGACCATATCAAAAGCAGCAAGGATAGCATTGGTGACACAGCGGAATTGGTGGAATCTCTTCAGAGAGTTCGTGCTTTTCTCGAAGAGATGAAAAAGAATTTGCCTTGAATCCAGAGCAGCGTTATCAAGTAGCGCTATCACTCATCTCGGGCATTGGCCCTATCCTCTCCAAACAACTCATTAACCATTTCGGAAGTACGGAAGCCATCTTTAAAGCTTCGAAAGGTAAAGTATCGAAGATTAACGGCTTTGGTAATAAGCTCTCCGCATTACTAGTCAATGAAGACAAACTCCTTCAAAAAGCGGATCAAATTATCGCAGACTCCGCAAAATTAGATATTACCATTCACTGTTTTAAAGATGCAAGCTATCCGAAGAGGCTTTTACAAGTACCAGATGCCCCAATTGTACTTTACAGCAAAGGAGCGATAGTATTGAACCCGAAGAAGACCGTTGGCATTGTCGGCACGCGTAAAGCCACTAATTATGGCCTAGCTACAACGGAACGTATTGTATCAGAAGCTAAGTCGAACGAACCTACCATAATATCTGGCTTAGCCTACGGTATAGATGTGAAAGCGCATGACGCGGCTTTAAGTGAAGACTTACCGACTATAGCTGTGCTGGCTTGTGGTTTAGACTCCGTATATCCTGCTGGCAATAGAGCTACTGCCAAGAAGATACTTTTGAAAGGTGGTCTTGTGAGTGAATATCCTATTGGTACTAAAGCCGACCCAAGACATTTTCCTGCCAGAAATAGAATCATAGCAGGGCTTTCCGATGCTTTGATTGTAGTAGAAGCTGCTAAAAAAGGCGGTGCTTTAATCACCGGCAACATTGCCCATAGCTACGAGCGACCTGTATTTGCAGTACCTGGCCAACTGGACAAATCAAACTCTGAAGGCTGTAATCAATTGATTAGAAACCTTAAAGCTTCTATTTACACTGGTTTTAGAGATATAGTAGAGGCTTTGAACTGGGATCGTGAGAAGGAACAAAAAGTTGAAATGATTGCCAAGCAACTCCAAAAGCTAACCGGCAGAGAGAAAAAAGTGGTCGATATCCTGTTGGCAAATGGGCAACAAATGAAGCTGGATGATTTAAGCTGGCAAAGCCAGATTCCATTAAATCAGCTCGCTTCTATCCTACTCCAATTAGAATTTGAGGGAATTATTAAACCATTACCGGGTAAGGAGTTTAGGTTGGGGTGATTGGGTGAAATTCAAACTTTGCAAGTTGTCATCAATTATTAACTCTTCATTAAACATTGAGAAAACACAAGATATCTTACCAATGCATACCCAGGGTATATGTCCCTTCTTTTACTCTTAGGAGCTCGTAGACGAGGTTGTGAATGGCAGGCCTCACGTTAAGCTGATAGATCTTACTATTGTTTCTGGTCGGGTGAACTCTGTTAGACAAGAAAATAAACAATAAGTCATTTGCTGGGTCGGCCCAAACGAGGGTTCCTGTATATCCAGTATGCCCAAAGCTTTCGGCACTCACTCCTTTGGCCACGCTGCTAACATTCGCATTGTACTCAATCAAGGGCTTATCAAAACCCATTCCTCTTCGATTGCCGACTTCGCAAAACTGACAATCGGTGAACTCTTTAATTGTCTCCGCTTTGAGGTAAGTTTTTCCTTCAAAACGACCTCCATTCAACATCATTTGGTAAACTTTAGCCAAATCACTAGCATTACTAAAGAGGCCTGCATTACCTGATACGCCCAACATCATGGCTGCACCTTCATCATGCACCACACCATGAAGCGTTTGCATTCTAAAGAAACTATCTACTTCGGTCGGAACAATTCTATCTAAATCAAACTCATCCTTGGGATTGAAACGCAGTGTATTAGCCTCCATCGGCACATAGAATTCATCATAAAGAAACTGATCGAATGACTTACCGGTCAGTCGTTTGACCAACTCAGGAATTAAATAAAAAGTGAGCCCTGAATAAACATAGCGTTTGTCTTTGCTCACCTTCGATTTACGGATCATTTTATAAACCTTCTTCTCAATAAAGTCCTTGTGCATAAATAAACCTGCTTCCGAAATCCTGTAGGGGTACTTGGCAGATGAATCACTGCTGACCGTCCTATTTTTATACTTCCCATTTCTTCTCTGAGATTCCGACCAATACGGAATCCAAGCCCTTAAGCCCGCTTGATGCGCTAAAACCTCACGCATGACTAAATGCTTCTTTTTTCCTCTGGCAATCTTAGGAAAGTAATCCCCCATGGTTTTATCAGGATCGAAAAGACCCATGTCGTAAAGCTTCATTAAAGCCAAGGTTGATGCCGTAGTTTTCGTTACTGATGCTAGGTCATATATATCAGTCGTGTCAACCGGATTTGCCTTGTCATAAGTCTGAAACCCGAAACCCTTATGATAAAAAACGAGCCCACTCTTTGCAATTAATACTTGGCCGCCTGGAAAGGCCATGGAATCAATGGCCTGATTCATTATTTGCTCGATGCCATCGTTTAATTTTTGAACGTCTATATCAAAGACTGCAGGACTACCCATTTTTAAGCCATCGCCAGCCATATTGATACTGCGCACCACTTGTTTTTGGCTAATATAGATTGGCGCTTCCTGACCGAGGGTCGTTGTAACAGACAACACGCATACCAAAACCAACAAGAGAGCTTTAAACTTCATTACAAAACGTTACTTGGAAAAACATCTAAACTCATTAACATGGCCCTGTCAAACTCGGTCTTATCTAAACCAGTTGCTTGTTCTATATCACCCAAATAGTCTAGAAGACGTTCTGTTGCAATATTTCCGGTTAGGTCATCTTTAGCCATAGGGCAGCCTCCAAAACCCTTTATGGCCGTATCAAAACGTCTACAACCTGCTTCATAAGCCGCATGTAGCTTTTCCCGAGTCTTATCTGGTGTAGAATGAAAGTGCGCTCCGAACTCAACACTTGGGTAGGCCTGAATACTGGTTTTAAACACACTCTCAATCAAGCTTGGTTCAGCTACACCGATCGTATCGGATAAGCTAACAATTTGGATACCTAAGTCAGATAACTTTCTGACAAAGTCGGCCACAATCTCTTCATTGAACTCCTCTCCATATGGATTCCCAAAACCCATTGAAATGTAGGTAACAAGTGTTTTACCCCGCTTAACACATAGGTTTTGAATCTCTGCTACTGTATGCAGCGCCTCATCGATAGATTTATTGGTATTTCTTTGCTGAAATTGCTCGGAGATAGATAAAGGAAACCCTAAGTAATCAATTGGATCAAACTGCAAGGCGTCTTCAGCACCTCTAATATTGGCGATGATCGCCAATAATTTAGAAGTGGTACTTGAGAGATCTAGTGCATCTAGCACTTGAGCGGTGTCTCTCAATTGAGGTATCGCCTTTGGAGAAACAAAACTGCCAAAGTCAATGGTATCGAAACCCACTTTTAGGAGCTGGTTAATATATCGCGCTTTCTTGGCTGTTGGAATAAAGTCATGCAAACCCTGCATGGCATCTCTAGGACACTCAATTATTTTCATTACCCCAAGTTTAGTCAAGAGATATCATTACGCAAAGGATTCCTTTCTGAATAGGCATAAAAACAAAAAAGACTGCCCAATGAAGGACAGTCTTTTTACAACCTTAAACTTAATAGCTTACATGTTTGGTGGTAAGATCACCTTATCAATGATGTGCACAACACCATTTGAAGCTTTTACATCGGCAGCGACAACCTTCGCTCCACTTATCTTAACGGTTCCTCCGCTAATAGATACAGTTACATTTTGTCCTTGTACAGTCTTTGCTTTCTGTCCGTTAGATAAATCCGTAGACATTACTTTACCTGCTACAACATGGTAGGTAAGAATAGCTACTAATTTATCCTTGTTTTCTGGCTTTAAAAGCATTTCTAATGTTCCAGCAGGAAGTGCAGCAAATGCAGCATCGGTCGGAGCAAATACTGTGAATGGACCGTCTCCTTGTAAAGTTTCAACAAGTCCACCAGCCTTAACTGCTGCTACTAGTGTTTTTAAGTTGTCAGCACCAACTGCTAATTCAACGATGTTCTTAGACTGTGCGTTAGCAACAGATACTGTTAAAAGGAACGCAAACATAGTTGCGACAAGTGATCTAAATATTCTTTGAGTTTTCATAATTGGATATTTGTTAATGTTTGATTAAAACTATCCTAGTTACGACCTGACTCAGGGCCTTGGATTTTGATTGTTAACTTTTTTTCAAAAAACCTTTAACAAAAGTTTTATCCACAGTGGCAATGGGACTACCACCCTCTTTTTCGAGCGTTACAGCAAATGCAACAACATCACCTTTAATCACCTTCAATTCTTGTACCAGTTGACTGTGATCGAAAATTCCAGCATCGATAGGTGCTAAGCCTGCTTTAATAGCCCAGAGTTGATATTGATGTCCATGTGGAGGCTCAGGTAGATTATCAACACTTATAAAAACAGCATTATTCTTTTTATTCCAGAAAACATTGGCAAAAGAATTAGGAGCAAGATCTAAACCATCCATTCTAATATGAATATTGTCTTCGCTCATAAAGTGCGCTATTTTTAGTTCTGCATACTGCAGCTGCTCATCGGTCTCACTTACACGGTTAGCTAAGGAAGTCTGATTTGATTCTAAGGCAGCGAGCTGCTCTTTAGTGTCTTTAAACTGTGTATAAAACAGATAATTAAAGCCGAGACTGATAAAGAGCAAAATAGATGCGGCAATGGTCCAAACAGGAACAATATTAACACGCTGAAATCTCACCTCAGGCTCATCATCCAGCACTTGAAAAAACTTTTCTTTCTCTAACTCCTTTATTTTCTCTAGGGCACTCTCTAGCGTTCTTGGTCTAGGGGTTTTGCCTTCGGCCTCTGCAAATTTCATAAGGCTTTCGCGAATACTATCTAGCTCTATGCGCACTTCAGGGTGCTGTTCAGCTACACGATCTACTTCACGCATTTGATCCTCAGTAAGCTCACCTCCTAAGTAAGCCTCTAAAATGCCCGATGCTATGTATGCCTTAATATCCATTAAATGATAGACCTTAAATGCTTAATTGCCGTTCTGATCCTTGTTTTTACTGTTCCTAACGGCATATCCAGCTTTTCACATATTTCCTTATGTGTGTATCCTTCGAAAAAAGACATATGAATCAAGTTCTTCTGTTCTTCCGGAAGCTGTGCTATTAGTTGCTTAGCGTATATTGTTTCCATATCGTCTCCACTCGACATGCTCTCTGCTATACTTACGACCTCAACACCATCCTTAGATTCCTGTGTTAGTCGATAATCTTTTGTCCTTGTTTTATCAATCGCTGCATTTTTGCTGACGCGGACTAGCCAAGTAAATAGAGAACCTTTTGAAGGGTCGAAATTATGGCCATTTTGCCAAATTTTCAACAATACAGATTGCAGAACATCTTCCGACATAAAATCATCGCGAAGAACCCGATTAATTACATTGAGCAGAAGAGACCCGTAATGCGTGAAAACTAATTCAATTGCCTCCTTATTCCTATCTGCGAGCAGATGGCTTATTTTACTTTCGATTGTGGAGGTCATCGTAAGTGGTTGTACAGAGAGTGACAAAGTTTTATGGTTTGTAGCATAACCTAATGCCTTGTATTTTGTTTAGCCTTTTTTAAAATTTATTAAACAAAATAAGTCTTAGTACCGCCTCTTCTTCCGCTTAGGCTTATTGTCTGAATTTCCAAAAGGCTTTTTCCGACTCTCTTGTCTCATATCCTTTTTCTTCCATTGGATGGTTTCTTTTTTCACTTTTTCAGTGGCTGGCTGATCAGTAAGTCTATAGCCCTGAGGGATTTCAGAAGGTATTTTTTCACCCAACAGTCTTTCAATCCCGCGAACAAGCGGTGCATCTTCACCTGAGACTAAGGAAATAGCTTCACCACTAGCTCCTGCCCTTCCTGTTCTGCCTATTCGATGTACATAATCCTCTGCAACCTTTGGCAAATCGAAATTAATAACGTGAGGTAATAGTGGTATGTCTAACCCTCTGGCAGCAATATCAGTGGCTACAAGAACTTTCACATCGCCTTTCTTAAATCCAGCCAACGCATTGGTTCTGGCTCCTTGGCTTTTGTCGCCATGAATGGCAGACGAGCTAATACCAGCTTTATCTAGCTTCTTACTTAGTCGATTTGCTCCGTGTTTTGTCTTTGAAAACACAAGTACCTGCTGCCAACCTCCATCTTTGATAAGTTTCACTAAAAACTCAGACTTCTTTGCCTTGTCTAATCTGAAAATCTTTTGAACAATCTTTTCTACAGCCGTATTTTCCGGAGTTGCCTCCACTAAAATAGGGTCACGCATAAAAGAACCAGCTAAGTGCTTAATCTCTTTCGAGAAGGTTGCTGAGAACAGTAGATTTTGCCTTCTATCGGGCATCAAAGACATAACTCTTTTAATATCCTTCAGAAAGCCCATATCCAACATACGATCGGCTTCGTCTAACACAAATATTTGTACATGTGCCAGTGAAACCACCCCCTGATTATGTAGATCTAACAGTCTACCTGGTGTAGCTACTAAGACATCTACACCATTTCGAAGTGCTTTGACTTGTGCCCCTTGCTTTACCCCTCCGAAAATCACTGAAGACTCTAGGTGAAGAAATTCTCCATAACCTATTACATTAGCCTGAATTTGGGCAGCCAACTCTCTAGTCGGAGTTAAGATTAAAGATCGTATGGGTTTTCTACGTAATTGCTTCTCCTCAGATAAAATCTGAAGAATTGGAAGTACAAAGCCTGCGGTTTTACCGGTACCGGTTTGTGCTGAAGCTAGCACGTCCTTACGCTCTAGAATAACGGGTATTGCTTTTTCTTGAATGGGTGAAGGTTCAGTATACCCTAGTTTCTTAACCGCGTGGAGCAAGGAGGTCGAAAGACCTAATGATTCGAATGTCATAAAAGTTGTTTGTGAAATGACAACTTTTAAGGAAGCTCCATTTCCAGGTGAATCACAAAGGTAGGTTTAATTAATCCGCCAAACTAACTCATCTCGTGAATGCCTTTTATCAGGTTATGACGAAATCAGACCATTGCGGTAGATACCCTATCGTGACTTTAATTAGCCCAGCACCTATCCTAAATCATATTTTAGCATTGCTCAATAGATTATTTTTGTTTAATCAAAAACATCTAAATGGCACGCCCCAAAAATAAAACTGAACTTCTAGCCCTGGCTGAAAAGAATTACACAAGACTCATAAATTACACCAATGAATTACCACAGGACTTAATTAACAAAGAATTCCCAGAAAGCTTCCTCAATCGTAATGTAAGAGATGTTTTGGCTCATTTGTACCATTGGCATACGCTAGTGCAAAGCTGGATTGAGGTAGGCATGAAAGGTGACAAACCAGATATACCAGCAAAAGGATATACATGGAAGACTTGCCCTGAGCTCAATAGATCAATTCAACAACAGTATTCAAGCCTTCCTATTGACGAGGCAAAGCAGTTACTCAGCAACTTTCACCTCGAGATGATGGCGGTAATAGCATCCTATTCGAATGAAGAATTGTTTGAAAAGAAAAGATATAATTGGACGGGCACAACCTCCTTGGCAGCCTACCTCATTTCATGCACGTCTAGCCATTATGACTGGGCATTCAAACTAATCAAGAAGTGTCTTAAAACATCAAAATAAGCTCTCGGCAATTCTCTTTGTTACCTGCGACTTGCTCATGGTATAATAGTGTAAACAAGGAACTCCCGCTGCTTTCAACTCTTTGGATTGTTCAATGGCCCACTCTATGCCGACTTCTCTTGCCGCAGCGTTATCTTTACAACCATCAAGTGCATCAACTAAATCATCTGGTAAGTCCACATGAAAAATACTTGGTAGTACGTTCATTTGCTTAAGTGTAGTAATTGGCTTCAAACCTGGTATGATCGGTACATTGATATCGTTCGCTCTACATTTGTCCACAAACTCAAAATATTTCTGATTGTCAAAGAACATCTGAGTGACAATATATTCAGCACCCATATCGACTTTCATTTTCAAATATTTCAAATCTGATTTCAAACTAGGCGCCTCAAAATGCTTCTCAGGATATCCTGCTACACCGATACAAAAGTCCGTCTTATTTTGCTTGACCTCCTCATGTAAATAGGCTCCCCCATTCAAATCAAGTACCTGCTGTAGCAAATCGCTTGCATAAGAATGTCCATTTGGGTCTGGCTCAAACCTTCCTTCAGATTTGATAGCATCCCCTCTTAAGACGAGTACGTTGTCAATACCTAAAAAGTCCAGATCAATTAGGGCATTCTCAGTCTCTTCCTTGCTGAACCCACCACAAATAATATGAGGTACCGCATCCACACCATACTTATTGATAATAGCAGCACAAATGCCTACCGTACCAGGACGTTTACGCGTTGAAACCTTTTCTAGAAGGCTATTCTCGCGTTTCTTGTAAACATACTCCTCTCTATGATAAGTCACATCGATAAATGGAGGCTTAAACTCCATTAACGGATCAATGGCATTGAAAATACTCTGTACACTCTCTCCCTTTATTGGCGGAAGTATTTCAAAACTGAAGAGCGTTTTACCTTTTGCGTTTTTTATATGTTCTGTGACTTTCATAATTAGTCTTAATTCAATGTGTTTTGTTGCTACTCTTAAATATCATAGCTAAGATTTGGTGCTAACCACTTTTCGGCTTTCTCTACTGTCATTCCTTTTCGAGAAGCATAGTCCACTAATTGATCTTTTTCAATTTTACCTAAGCCGAAATACTTAGATTCTTCATGCATAAAATAGAAACCAGATACAGAAGAGGCCGGGTACATCGCAAATGATTCCGTTAGGCTAATACCTGTGTGCTTTTCCGCATCCAAGAGATTAAATAAGGTCTCCTTCTCTGTATGGTCTGGACAGGCAGGGTAACCTGGAGCTGGCCTAATTCCTTGATAAGCTTCTTTTATTAAGGTTTCGTTGTCAAAAGTCTCATTGGCGGCATAGCCCCAAAGCTCCTTACGTACCTTTTCATGCATTAACTCCGCAAAGGCCTCAGCCAAGCGGTCAGCTACAGCTTTAATCATGATAGAGTTATAATCATCATGGTCCTTTTCGTACTTTTCAATCAGTGCCTCAATGCCTATACCTGCTGTCACAGCAAAAGCTCCCATATAATCCTTCTTGCCTGAATCTTTTGGCGCAACAAAGTCTGCCAGTGAAAGGTTAGGCAATCCTGAGCCCTTTTTCCCTTGTTGACGTAGCATATGGAACGTTGTCAGAACTTCAGAACGACTCTCGTCTGAATAGATTTCCACATCGTCACCTACTGAGTTCGCAGGATAAAGGCCCATCACAGCATTCGCATAAAGTAAATTTTGTTCTACAACTTCATCGAGAACAGTCTGTGCATCGTTAAAGAGCTTTTTGGCCTCTTCCCCGACAACCTCATTATCGAATATTGCTGGGTATTTACCTTTGAGCATCCATGTATTAAAGAAAGGAGTCCAGTCAATATACTTTCTGATTTCTTCTATGGAGTAGTCCTTGAAAGCTTGATTACCCAATAGTTTCGGGGCCACCATAGTCTTCTCACTCCAATTGACTTTTAATCGATTCTGTTGAGCTTGATGAAAAGGAAGGTAATTCTTGATCTGCTTACGGTTTGCATGATCGTCTCTTAGCTGAGCATATTGTTCCTTGGTTTTCAGATGAAACTGCTCGTAGGTTTCTTTACTGATCAATTCACCTGCAACGGGAACACTTTTAGAAGCATCAAGTACGTGTATTACAGAACCTGAATAAACGGGATCAATCTTGACAGCAGTATGAATTCTAGAGGTTGTCGCTCCACCGATCATCAATGGCAATGTCATCTTCCTTCTTTCCATTTCTTTGGCGACAGTCACCATTTCGTCTAGCGAAGGAGTAATCAATCCACTTAACCCTATGGCATCTACATTTTCTTCAATGGCTTTATCAAGTATCTTATCAACAGGTACCATAACGCCCATGTCAACTATGTCATAATTGTTACAGGCTAACACAACTCCTACGATGTTCTTTCCGATATCATGCACATCTCCTTTAACCGTGGCCAAGAGCACTTTAGAAGCCGCTGACGTGTCTTTATTGGCGGCTTTCTCAGCCTCAAGATATGGCAATAGATAAGCTACTGCCTTTTTCATTACTCGGGCACTCTTGACTACTTGGGGCAAAAACATTTTTCCGCTACCAAATAAATCTCCCACTACATTCATTCCGTCCATTAGTGGACCTTCGATTACATGTAATGGTTTTTCTTTTTGTTGCCGAGCTTCTTCCGTATCTAACTCTATAAATTCAACTATACCCTTTACCAAGGCATGTTCTAATCTTTTTTCGACAGGTTCTTTTCTCCAAGAATCATCTTTCACCTGTTTTTTACCATCCCCTTTTACCGTCTCTGCAAACTCTAACAACCGTTCGGTTGCATCGGGTCTTCTGTTAAGCAGCACATCCTCTACTCTATCCAAAAGGTCTTTTGGAATATCGTCATAGACTTCTAGCATAGTAGGGTTCACAATTCCCATATCCATACCTTCTTTAATCGCATGATACAGGAAAGCTGAGTGCATAGCCTCTCGAACAGGGTTATTTCCTCGAAACGAAAATGACACATTAGAAACACCTCCGCTCACATGTGCTCCGGGTAAATTCTCTCGAATCCATCGCGTAGCACGAAAGAAATCCATTGCATTGTTATTGTGCTCGTCAATTCCGGTAGCTACTGGAAATATATTTGGGTCAAAAATGATATCCTCCTTCGGGAAACCTACTTTATCTACCAGCGTACGATACGATCTTTCACAAATTTCAATTCTTCTTTCGTACGAATCTGCCTGTCCGTCTTCATCAAAGGCCATCACAATGACGGCCGCACCGTATCGTTTAACTTTTTTTGCTTGCTCAATGAATTTCTCTTCCCCTTCCTTCAAAGAAATAGAGTTGACAACGCCCTTACCTTGAATGCATTTAAGACCTGCTTCTATAATCTCCCACTTAGAGGAGTCAATCATTATAGGAATTCTCGCAATATCGGGTTCAGCTGCAATGAGGTTCAAAAAACGAACCATAGCCTCCTTGCCATCGAGCATTCCCTCGTCCATGTTGACGTCTAATATTTGCGCCCCTCCTTCTACTTGATTTCTAGCAACTTCAAGTGCCTCATCATATTTATCTTCCCTTATCAGACGAGCAAAACGAAGTGAGCCAGTCACATTTGTTCTTTCACCAACGTTTATAAAGTTGATTTCTGGAGTAACTATTAGTGGTTCAAGACCAGAAAGTTTTAGTGTAGCTTTACTCATGAATTATGCTTCAATCAAATTTTCTATTGAACGAGGGGTATGTTTTGATGCTGCTTCAGCAATCATTCTAATGTGTTCAGGTGTAGTTCCACAACAACCTCCCACAATATTTAAAAGATTATCAGCCAAGAAGCCATCAATTAAATCAGCCATTTCTTCGGGTGACTGGTCATACTCACCAAACTCATTGGGTAAACCGGCATTAGGGTGCGCACTGATATGAAATGGCGCTTTATTAGAAAGGGTTTGTAAATATGGTCTCAACTGCTCAGCTCCAAGGGCACAGTTTAAACCAATACTAAGCAATGGAACGTGAGAAAGTGATACTAAAAACGCTTCGGTAGTTTGACCCGAGAGTGTTCTTCCACTTGCATCTGTGATGGTACCGGAGACCATCACTGGCCATTGTTGTTTGCGATCATCAAAGACCTCTTCAATGGCAAACACCGCTGCCTTTGCATTGAGCGTATCAAAAACAGTTTCTACCAAGAGTAAGTCAGCACCACCATCGAGTAATGCCTCCGCCTGTTGTTTGTACGCTTTGACCAAATCGTCAAATGTGACTGCTCTATATCCGGGATCGTTCACATCTGGAGATAAAGACGCTGTTCTATTCGTTGGCCCCATTGAGCCAGCAACAAATCGAGGTTTATGAGGTTCACGCGCAGTAAATTCATCAGCAACCTCTCGAGCTATTTTAGCCGACTGATAGTTGAGATCGTAAACTGCTTCTTCTAAGGCATAGTCAGCTTGTGCTATTGTAGTACTACTAAAAGTATTGGTTTCTGCGATGTCTGCGCCCGCCTCATAGTATAAGGCATGAATCTCCTTTATAATATCAGGTCTTGAGAGAGAGAGTAAGTCATTATTTCCTTTCAGAGGGTGGGTATGATTCTTAAATCGTTCTCCTCGGAAATCCTCTTCTTCTAGAGTATGCCGTTGAATCATAGTACCCATTGCACCATCCAGCACTAGTATTCTGTCCTTTAAGACTTCTTGAATCTTCTTTGCCATTCTTTCTTGTTATGGCTTATCTAGAAAGTAGAGAGTGAATCTATTGTCATCTTTTCCCCGATAGCTCGAGGCTAGGAGTTAGCACCAGGTTTTACCCAGGTTGCTAAGACATCTTAGGGCCTAGTCCCTCCGTCTTTCTTGATAAGCGATGCAAAGAAAATGATAAAATGGAAATACCTTTCATTAAAGACGAATTATTTCACCGTGAAGACCAATTTTATACTAATGTCTATGGATGGAATGACTCCCCTAAACTCCTCTTTATACAAAGTCCCATAAAATTAATCAACGGGAATCGGTCTACGTGAGTCGACTGAGGAGTCTTGATGAACAAAACCCAAAGGCTCCAGAAAATTCCATGTTCAAATTGATAAAATTTTAAAACCATAGAGCTCTTAAAACCTGACTTGTCGGCAAAGTATGTGACATCATCTTCAAATACACCTCTATTCTGGATTTGTCCAAAAATTGTATTCAAATGACAAATTATCGTTCAGTCTATTTCTTATGATGCCGCATATGCCGGAAACCGTCAAAACAATTGAGTTGGCACCATTTTCAACGCCAACCTCGGTACTTGAGAGACGGTATCACTCTCACCATCAAAATACTGCTGAGCCTGAGCATTGGTTAAAACAATAAAGAGGAATAAACGAAAAAGACTCTTACACATATTAGTCAGTAGTAATACTTCCTAAAACAGACCCTAATCCAGTGTCTCCATAAGACATATTGTAGAATCCGTCATCAGTTCTGATAATCAAGTTTCTATCTGAAACTATCAAATCTAAAGGGACTGCATTTGGAATTTCTTTGAAATCTAACTCAGTCAAGTTTCCATTCTCATTGTATGCGTACATTGATAAACCGCCTTTTTCACAAACAAATAGAAACGAGTTTTTTATTGCAAGACCAAAGGGAGATTCTGTATTATATACCCGAAGCACATTTGGATTCTCAATATCCGAAATATCAATCGCTTCAATAAAATCGTCTGTTCCATTACGACAATCAGAGACTTTTAAGGTTGAGAAAGCGATACCATCTTTTGCGACCACGGGGTCGCAAGCCGTTAGGTGGGCATAGCTCGATTTTAAAGTCAGAAAATTGTCGGTATCAAAACCCAAAAAGTAAACCGCATCCGAACTCCCAATCAAAACGTTCCCAGTTCCATATGGAAATATTGTTTCTAACTGACTATCAATCAATAGTTGGCCTTTATAATTGAGTTCTCCATTGGCTTGGATGTCGTATTGTTTGACTTCATTTTGATTTAGTACTAAAACCTGATTGTTAATAATCGTAAACTTGGCCAAAGACCCACCAGTACCCGTACCTGACAAGTCAGGGCTAAAATCACTAGAGTCATTATCGCAAGCAAAAATGAATACCAGACATAAAAGGGACAGTAACTTCTTCATCATTTAAAGCATTTAGGATTAGTGATTGTTGTGAGTCTCCAGCCTACCACACTGCCTTTTTCTGCATCTACACATTCGAAGTAATAACCTGACAACGGAGGAAGTATATCATCATATTCATTAGTTTTTAAGGCATTTTCATCCCTAGATATCACCCTTACATTTTCGATATCAGAGATGTCAATTGCTAAAAGTGAGTTGAATTGATTTACATAAATAACTCCATCTCGAAGTACCATGTTCTCGCTTCCAGAGACAGTTAAAAAGCCTTTAATTTGAGGATTTGATGGATCAGAATTATCAATGATATGAATCCCCTGCCCTACATCGTTCATGAGCAATAAATCGCCAAGCAAGTAGATTTGACCGGGGTTCTCAACAGGTCTCGCAGCAACCAATCCAATCTGCATGGTAGGATCCGAAAGGTATACGGGCTGATAGCCAATGATATCTCCTTCTGGAAAACTTGGTGGAGGTGTATTAAAGCAAGCACTCAGCAAACATAGGAGTGCTATACTCCAGATTTTAAAGTATCTCATAATGAAATAACAATTAATCTTACAAAATATGCAACAATGATGCATTAACTAATTGTTAATTCTTGCAACATTATTGCATTTATAAAACAAATAAATTGAACAAAGTCAAAGTTGAATTTAATAACTTAAACCGTGTAAACTATAGCCCTTGAAATTAGCCGCCATAGACATCGGTTCCAATGCTATTCGATTTCAAGTCACGAACGTGATCAATTACGGAGGTGATCTATCGTTTAAACGACTTGAATATATTCGATTCCCGTTGAGGCTTGGAAATGATGTGTTTAAGAATAGAATCATTGGGCCCGAAAAGGAGGATCGCTTTTTTCGGTTAATGAATGCCTTTAAATTGTTGATAGACCTCTATGAGGTGGACGACTATTATGCTTGTGCCACTTCTGCCATGCGCGAATCACAAAACGGAAGATCTATAGTTCGTAAAGTTAAGGAGTTATTAGGCCTTGAGATTGATATCATTGACGGAAATGAAGAAGCCAAATTCATTAACAATGTGTTGCTCAAAGATTTAGATGACAACACATATTTGCATATTGATGTCGGTGGTGGCAGTACAGAACTAAACATTATTCGAAATAGAACAAACGTAAAATCACATTCCTTTAAGCTCGGCTCCGTCCGAAGCCTAGAACAATCTACCGCAGAAGCCGAAATGTCAAAGATGACGCTTTGGATTAAAGAAAATCTCCCCCCTGATCTTTCCTTAGTCAAAGCCATTGGCACTGGTGGCAACATTCAAAAGCTTTATGAACTAAGTTATAAATCGACTAAAGAGAAACTTGCAGACATTACGTCTTTGGAGCCTACATTGGCCTATTTGAAAAATCTGTCTCATGATGAAAAAATCAATAAACTCCGGCTTAACCCAGACCGTGCTGATGTGATAGTACCTGCGGGCAATATCTACATTAGTGCCATGAAGGCTGCGAAAGCAAGAAAAATCCATGTACCGGATATTGGGCTCAAAGATGGCATTATGCAAATGCTGTACGAAAAACACATTCCCGATACGCTTTTAGGTATTTAGAGGCATAAAAAAAGGGGCCTGAGCCCCTTTCGTATTTTTTTGAATAGTAGTTAAACATCCACTTTTGCATACTTAGCGTTTTGCTCAATGAACTCTCTACGTGGTGGCACCTCATCTCCCATTAATACTGAGAATAAGTGATCGGCACCAGCAGCAGAATCAATTGTAACTTGCTTCAAACTTCTGTGTGACGGATCCATTGTTGTCTCCCAAAGTTGCTCAGGGTTCATTTCTCCAAGACCTTTATATCGCTGAATATTGACAGAGTCTTCTTTGCCCTCTCCCGCCATTTCTCTCGTCAGAACAGCACGTTGTGACTCATCCCAGCAGTAACGCTGATCTTTGCCCTTTTTTAGCAAATAAAGTGGTGGTAAAGCAATGTACAAGTAGCCTGATTCTATCAATGGTCTCATGTACCTAAAGAAGAAAGTCAAAATTAAGGTACGAATGTGACTACCGTCAATATCCGCATCCGTCATAATGATCACCTTGTGATAGCGAAGCTTCTCCATGTTGAGGGCTTTCTCATCTTCTTCGGTACCGAAAGTAACACCCAATGCTGTGATCATGTTCTTGATCTCATCATTGTCGTAAATCTTATGCTCTTGTGCTTTCTCCACATTCAAGATTTTACCTCTCAATGGAAGAATGGCTTGGAAGTTTCTATCTCTACCCTGCTTGGCTGATCCACCAGCTGAATCTCCCTCCACTAAGTAAATTTCGCAAAGCGCTGGATCCTTCTCAGAACAATCAGCAAGTTTTCCCGGAAGACCAGTACCAGATAAGACATTTTTACGCTGAACCATTTCACGTGCTTTCCGCGCGGCATGTCTAGCTTGGGCTGCTAGAATTACTTTTGAAACTATCTGTTTAGCACTTCTAGGATTTTCCTCTAGATAAATACTCAGTATTTCTCCAACAGAAGTCTCTACTGCACCAGACACATCCGAGTTGCCTAGTTTAGTCTTAGTCTGACCTTCGAACTGAGGTTCTTGTACCTTCACAGAGATTACAGCTGTCAATCCTTCACGGAAGTCATCACCACTAATCTCTATCTTAACTTTGTCTAATAAACCTGATTTATCGGCATAAGACTTCAATGTTCTTGTTAAAGCTCTTCTAAAGCCCGAGACGTGCGTTCCACCCTCAATGGTGTTAATGTTATTGACATAACTTACCACGTTTTCAGCATAAGAGTTATTATAAGTCATGGCCACCTCTACTGGCACACCATTCTTTTCTCCTTCAACATAAATTGGTGTGTCAATAAGGCTTTCTCTAGTCTGATCTAGGTATTCAACAAATTCAACTAAACCACCTTCAGAGTGGAATACATCGCCTCTGAATTTCCCATCATCATCAGTTTCTCGCTTGTCCTCTAAGTTGATGGTAATTCCAGAATTCAGAAAAGACAATTCTCTTAACCTAGTGGCAACGGTCTCATATTTATATTCACTAACATTAAATATCTCTGTATCTGGCAAGAAATGAACCTGCGTTCCTGAGCTAGTAGCCTCTCCTGTCTGCTTTACAGCGTATTTCGGTATCCCTTTGGAGTACTCTTGCTTAAATTCTTTTCCTTCACGATGAACAGTGACTTCGAGCATGGACGATAAGGCGTTCACACAAGACACACCTACACCATGTAGACCGCCTGACACCTTGTAGGTATCTTTATCAAACTTTCCACCAGCATGAAGTACAGTCATTACCACTTCTAGGGCAGACTTATTTTCTTTGGGATGCATGCCAGTTGGAATACCGCGACCATTATCTTTAACTGTAATGGAATTGTCTTCTTCAATGACAACAGATATGGTATCGCAGTGTCCGGCCAACGCTTCATCAATAGAGTTGTCTACCACCTCCCAAATCATGTGGTGAAGCCCTTTGATTCCTACATCACCGATGTACATGGCGGGTCGTTTTCTAACCGCCTCTAAACCTTCTAAAACTTGAATATTACCTGCTGAATAATCCTGGTTCTGACTCGCTTTTTCTTCGCTCATAAATCTTTCAAAAACAAAATTCTGATGGGCTTTGATCCGCCT
Source organism: Cyclobacteriaceae bacterium (assembly GCA_965284605.1). Taxonomy (GTDB): domain Bacteria; phylum Bacteroidota; class Bacteroidia; order Cytophagales; family Cyclobacteriaceae; genus Roseivirga. The sequence continues at coordinate 3,745,438 of OZ260101.1, read as the reverse complement.
TGATAAGCATCAAGAAAAAGTGTGTTTGGATCACCCGAAATTAAAGCACGAATATAAGGAAAAAATGCTTAATAAACGCCAGTTGAAAGCATTACTAAAGTGCATGCTTCGATACACTCAATACCTTCTTTTTGCGCTAGCAATTTAAACTCCTGATTTTCAGTACCCGGATTGAAAATTATCCGTTTGGGGCGAAGAGAAATCATGTAATCATACCACTCTTTTTGTCTAGTAGGATTGATATAAAGCGTTAAGGTTTCGACTGCTTCAATAGTCGGCTTATCGTTGACATTGAGAATCTTACGACCGAGTACAGCCCCCTCTTGAATGCCAAGTGGAATAAATTCTAAATCTCTTTCGGACAGCATAGTTGCTGCTTGATAAGCATATCTATATGGTTTTGGCACACTGCCAATGATCACAGTTTTTCCCATTAACTTATATTAACAACCCGCGGAACTATTTCTCACTATTTTTGTCTCTCATTATAATCATTGCGTATTGAACGCGTTGATGTTGAAACGACAGTAAATTTATGAAAGTTCACCTACTTGGTTTTATGCTAGTAATATGTGGCGGTCTAGCGGCCAACGAGATTAGCCAAATACCATTTATTGAAGTTGAAAACAATGAACAATGGACTGCCGCTTTCGCAAAAGCCAAAAGCCAGAACAAATTGGTCTTTGTAGATGCGTACACCGACTGGTGCAGCTACTGCCACAAACTCGATAAGGAAGTATATACCGACCAGTCAGTAGTAGACTATTACACGGAAAACTTTATTAACGTAAAATTCGATGCCGAAAGTGAGTTCGGTTACCCTAAAGCACAACAACTAGCCATCACTGGCTACCCCACCCTAATTTTTATGACAAGTGCCGATCAGACTTTTAAAGTGATTGACGGTTTTGTACCGGCCGAAGCGCTTTTAGCTTATGGTAAGGACATTTCTAGAATGATGGAAGTGCTTCCTGAGTTAGAGGCAAAGTTTAAGGCTAACATGATTACTAAAGATGAACAGCTAGAGCTGATCAGCATACTAGAAAGTACAGATGAACTCAAAGCCAAGTCAGTCGCCAAAGACTATGTTGGTAGATTACTTGAGGACGATTTTTTAAGACTTGAAAACATCTGGCTTTTATCGAGACATCAAAACCAATTAGATGGCTACCCTTTCTTATACATTTCCACACACAAAGACCTAATGGTGGCCACGCATGGTATAAATGAATTTAACGACTACATGACAGCAGTTTATAACGACAACCTAGAGCTTTCCATCAAATACGGAGACGCCAAACTATTGGAAAAATTGACCTCAGGCGTCTTGCCAGAGTTTATTGACAATAATCAATTACCATCTGCAAGGTATTCTACTAGGTCGGTTTACTATGCACAGCGTGGTGAATTTGACAATTACAAAATGGAGGTAAACGCCTATATGAACAACCACTTGTCGAATGCTAGCAAGCCAGACTTTGCCCTTTCAACAACATATGACATCATTGAGAATTACGCTTCTGAGGAAATGATTCAATTCAGTACTCAGCTGCTCAGTGCAGCCTTAGACATTGAAGAAAAGAACTTCGAATTAAATTCTATCCTTGGTTATACACAAGCCCTTTTGGGAGACTACAAGTCTGCTGATAATTACCTCGAAATCGCCAAAGCTGTTGCCAAAGGCGAAGAAGAACAAGAGATAGTTCAGAGTCTAGTCGATGCCGTTAAAATGATGAAGGAGGGGAACTAGGTGATTGCTTCTAGCTTCTAGCTTCTAGCTTCTAGCTTCTAGCTTCTAGCTTCTAGCAAAGAAACGTAATTCCTCACTTTTCACTTCTTCACCTCCACTTAATTTCTGACTTTCCCATAAGCAGCAATCAATCGATCTGCACATTTCTCACCATCCATAGCAGCCGATAGTATACCGCCAGCGTAACCAGCACCCTCTCCACATGGAAATAACCTTTTAATCTGTAAGTGTTCACAGGTCTCTTTATCCCTCGGAATGCGCACTGGTGACGAAGTTCTACTCTCCACACCTACTATTTGGGCTTCATTAGATAAATACCCCTTCATCTTTTTGCCGAAAGCCCTTAGACCTTCTTTCAAACGGACATGAACGGCTTCTGGGAGTACTTTACTCATGTCTACCGAAGCTAGGCCGGGCTGATACGAAGTATCATTCAGCGTGCCTGAGACATGACCATTGATATAGTCCGACATCTTTTGAGCCGGAGCGGCCTGTGTTCCGCCAGCCATCACACAGGCACGCTGTTCGACTTCCTGTTGGAAGGCGAGCCCGGCCAAATTACCGTGTTGCTGATAGCCTTCTAAATCCTCTAACTCAATGGCTGTGACTATCCCTGAGTTAGCATATTTCGAATCTCTTCTAGAAGGACTCATACCATTGACCACTACTTCGCCAGGTGCTGTAGCTGATGGTACTATAAAACCACCTGGACACATGCAAAAGCTAAATACTCCTCTTTGCTTTCCTTGGTGATTTGTCTGATGCACCAGGGCGTAAGAAGAAGCCGGCAACCAAGGTCCTCTATCCGTTGCGCAATGGTATTGTATTCTATCAATCAGCTGCTGTGGATGCTCTATTCGAATTCCTAGGGCAAATGGCTTCGCCTCAATCAAGACTTTCTGTTTGTCTAAAAGTTGAAAAATATCTCTGGCTGAGTGACCTGTGGCAAGGATTACACCTAGTCCCTCCACTTTGCTGCCATCTGCTAAAACCACGCCTCTCATCTCTCCTTCTTTGAGTATGAAATCAGCTACTTTCGTATCGAAATGAATTTCGCCACCTGCTCCCAAAATCGATTCTCTAATTTCTTGGACTACTTTGGGTAGTTTGTTGGTGCCAATATGCGGATGGGCATCAATAAGGATATCTTCAGTAGCTCCGTGTGCGACCAGTATTTCCAGGGACTTCTGAATGTCTCCCCGTTTTTTGGAGCGTGTGTAGAGCTTTCCATCGGAGTAGGTTCCCGCGCCACCTTCGCCAAAGCAATAGTTTGACTCTGGATTTACCACATGATCTTTGTTGATGGCAGCAATGTCTCTTCTCCTTTTTTGAACGTCACTTCCACGTTCGATCACAATCGGTTTATAACCCAGTTCAACGAGTCTAAGCGCAGCGAACATTCCCGCAGGACCAAAACCCACGATCACCACAGGATCGGCATTGCTGACGTCAGGATAATCCTTGCGATAATCGATCAATGGCGGCAAGTCCTCCTTGACAGCCACAATCGCTTCAATATTCACTTTAACACGTTTTGAACGCGCATCAATGGATCTTTTAATGGCACGAACCTCGGCATTATGAGATTGGATATGACCTCTCTTTAGAATTACCTCTTCGAAAAGTTCTGGATTGTAAGCCTCTTCTGGACTCAATGTGGTTTTTACGGTCTTTATCATAATGTGGCTTCGCCAGTGTATTGGTGATCAGGTAATCAGGTAATCAGGTAATCAGGTAATCAGGTAATCAGGTAATCAGGTAATCAGGTAATCAGGTAATCAGGTAATCAGGTAATCAGGTAAAGGTCTAAAAAAACGTATCCAATTCGGCTAATTCATTAGAAATGTATCCAACGATTTCTACCTACACTTTTATAAGTGATTTAAGTCAATTATCAGTCAGACTAAGTAGCGTTAAAACAAATAGATATTAGTAATCAAAGGTTTCAATCACCAATTTACCAATGACTAGTTGCCTATTTCCCAGACAACTGCTGAATCACCCAATGTTTCCCCCAGTCTCTTTTCTCCTCTTGGCTCCAAAGCTCAGGAAAGAAGATGATTCCTTGAAAACGAGGTGGTAAATACTTTTGCCAGTTAGTGCCGCCAGTGGCAGCAATATCTACTGGATCTTTTTGCAAGTACCGCACCGCTGAACGATAGTGCGCCAACGGCCAATCAACATTTGCTAACAGGTCAAACCTTCGCAGTTCGTCTTTCAACGGCTGGTTATCCTTATGCTTGGCATAGTGTTTTAGATAGAGCTGGTGGAGGTTAGTAGACCTCACATCTTCGGCTAATCTCATAAAGATCTTGGAGTATTTCTGCTCAAAATGCTCCAAAGTCAAAGTCTTTTTTCCCGACTTCAGTTCCGTAGCACCTGTTTTCCAATAGATCGCATCATACAGCTGATTGAGGTTAGAATAGTCATCAAACTCCCCTCTTTTGTCCTTGTTTACAAGGTTGATGATGTCAGTCGCACCGATTTCAATCATTCTATATTGACCCGACTGAAAGCCAGAAGAGGGCAAAAGAGACATTCTAAATTTCAAGAATTGCTCCCTCTCCATTCCATCCGTCATTATACCGAAAGAGTGGCAAAGGTGCTCGAAGTAGTTGTTGACGCGTTTTACACGAGAAGTGAAAAAATCGATATCAGGATGCTGATGCACATGAATTTGTTTCAACTCCCAAAGGGTCAACTTGAAGTATAGCTCAGTGATTTGATGATAGATAATAAAGATCATCTCGTCAGGAAAATCTGTCTTAGGTTGCTGAAGCCCTAGTAAAGAATCTAGGTTGATATAATCCCAGTATTTAAGAAAGTCAGCATGCAGCAATCCGTCTAGGTAAGAAGACATATCTTGGCCCATGGCCTCGTACTTCTCTTCTAGCTTCTTAATTCTGTCAATTATGTCTTGGTCGATTTCCGAGTTGTTCATACGTTTGCATACATTAAAAAGTGAGTCAAAATTGACCACATTTAATTCAGAAAACAAATCACTATGAGCACTGATTCTTCTTCAAAAATTCAAAAATCTGCAAAGCAAGACGTTTTTGAACACCCAGACTTCTATGGCATGGACGACCTGCTCACAGAGGAGCATATCATGATTCGCGGTGCAGTACGTGACTTTGTTAAAAAAGAAATCTCTCCTTATATCGAAAGCTGGGCTGAAAACGCCTACTTCCCTTATGACATTGTAAAGAAATTCGGAGACATTGGTGCCTTTGGTCCTCAACTCCCAACTGAATATGGTTGTGGTGGTCTAGACTACATCTCTTACGGCATTATTATGCAAGAAATTGAGCGTGGCGATTCAGGCATGCGTTCTACAGCCTCGGTGCAAGGCTCATTGGTAATGTACCCCATCTACAAGTTTGGAAACGAAGAGCAACGCAATAAGTACTTACCAAAGCTGGCCTCTGGCGAATGGTTGGGCTGCTTTGGTTTGACAGAACCAGATCACGGTTCTAACCCTTCTGGCATGACCACTAACTTTAAGGACATGGGTGACCACTACTTATTGAATGGTGCCAAAATGTGGATTTCCAACTCCCCGAAAGCTGATGTGGCTGTGGTATGGGCAAAAAGCGAAGAAGGAAGAATTCACGGACTAATCGTAGAACGTGGTATGGAAGGCTTCTCAACGCCTGAAACGCATGGCAAATGGTCATTGAGAGCTAGTACCACCGGGGAGTTAGTCTTCGATAACGTGAAAGTACCGAAGGAAAACCTACTACCGAACAAGAGTGGCCTAGGCGCTCCGATGATGTGCCTTGACTCAGCACGCTACGGTATTGCTTGGGGAGCAATTGGCGCTGCTATGGACTGCTATGAGTCAGCAAGAAGATACTGTGCTGAACGTATCCAATTCGATAAGCCAATTGGATCTTTCCAATTACAACAAAAGAAATTAGCAGAGATGCTAACAGAGATCACTAAAGCACAGTTACTGAACCTCCGCTTAGGCCAACTCTTCAACGAAGGCAAAGCTACCACCCCGCAGATCTCTATGGCGAAACGTAATGCGGTAGAAGTAGCCTTGAATATTGCGCGTGAAGCAAGACAAATTCATGGCGGCATGGGCATTACTGGTGAATACCCAATGATGCGCCATATGGCCAACCTAGAATCTGTGGTGACTTATGAAGGAACGCATGACATCCACTTGCTAATTCTAGGTGCCGAGATTACGGGGATTCCTGCTTTTAAATAAGCCGTTGTAAGCTATGAGCTGTGAGCCACAAGCTACGAGTTCATAGCCTTTAATATTCGTTATTATGAGGGAATACGCTGTTGTTAGACAGGTTATGACCCAAAGATCGACAAATGAAGAAAGTCGATTAAAGCGTGTTGTATACTGCTACAAAAATAATCTCCGCCCTTGTTGTGTTGTTACCAACAAGCCTACTCGATAGTATTAGCCGTCTCTTTGATACTTAAGACCAAGTGAGTAATGACAAACCATCATAAGAAACTTTGAGCTTGAACTCGTACTTTTACTTTTATGAACCTTAGATACATCTCAGGCGTTATCATCTCCCTTCCCCTGCTGCCCATTATGTATTTGCAAGGCAAGAAGATCAGAAAGAATATACCCGCTTTACCAGAGGCAAAAGGCACATCTGGTAGTGTCAAATATCCGAATGATGACAAGCCATTATCTATCCTTGCTATTGGAGAGAGCACCATCGCAGGTGTGGGGGTAGCAACGCACGCAGAAGGTTTTACGGGAAGCTTTGCCAAGACTATCTCCGACTTGTATCAAACAACTGTGGATTGGAAAGTCTATGCTAAAAGCGGTTATACCGCCAAAATGGTAAAAGATAGAATCGTACCTGAGCTAAAGGAGACCTCGGTTGATTTGATGCTCATCGGGCTAGGCGGCAATGATGCTTTTACCTTGAATAGTCCGAATCAATGGAAAAAGGACATAGTAGCATTGATTGAAAGCCTTCAAGCAAAATATCCTGATACGCCTATTGTATTTGCCAATATGCCTCCCATCAAAGAATTCCCTGCTTTCACTAAACTGATTGGTTTTGTAGCGGGCAACCTCGTTGAGATTTTTGGACAAGAATTGAAACGTTTAATCAATGACTACCAAAACGTCTATTACAACGGTGATGTCATCACCATCGCCTATTGGAGTAAAAGACTTAATATGGCTCCTGAGAAATCTACCTTCTTCAGTGACGGTGTACACCCCTCCAAGTTCACTTACCAAACTTGGGCTCAAGAAATGGCAAGGTTTGTTTATGCCAAAGAAGTCTTATCCGCAAAGGTCAATTCTTGAATCACGATCTACTTATATTTGAGCTGGATTAACAAAACCATGCCGCTTCAAAAACACTTCATTTATTCTGTCATATTGCTCATCGGAATACCTTCGATGGTTTTTGCGCAAGACAGTTTAAGAAGTGAGGCAAAGTCTCCTTATTACCTAGGCCTAAATGACTATTTCAACCTGTCGGCAGATTTCGAAACTGAATTCGAGACATTCGACATACGGGGAGTTGATTTTGAATTTGATATCCGGCCAAACTTCGACTTTGTCAATTTAGTAGGTATTGACTATCGCGCCTTCTCCTTTTTTCTTTCCTTCACGCCAAATCTAGCTGTCAATAACGATCAAGTTTTAAGGGGTGAATCAAAACATACTGGCTTCGGCATGTCATTTAATACCTCAAAGCTTTTAAACCACGTAGCAACTTCTTCCACCGAAGGATTCTACCTGAAAAATAGTGGTGATTTCGATTCGGATTTTATCGAAGGCACAACCCCTAATATTCAGTTTCCTGAACTGGAGGTGACTTCCATTAGTGGAACGCATGCCTTAAAATTGAACAAGAATTTCTCCTATGGGGCTTTCAGTGCACAAATGGGGAGACAGTTAAAAAGTGCGGGGACTTTGGCACCGGGCATATCTTACAATTATTATAAAGTCGATAACAGAATACCCACTGGACAGCGCTCTAAGAGTTTCGAATTACTCGTGAACCTACCCTATTACTATACCCACGTGATCGATCAGAGATGGTACTTGAACGTAGGCCTTATGGCGGGAGCTGGCCGTACGCATACACAATTAACTACTATTATCAATTCTGAAGCTTTGGTGACAACCCAAAACACTTTTGTCGCTAGAGGAAGCGCACGATTTGGACTAGGTTATAACTCCAACGGCTTTTATGGAGGTATTGATGCTAGAGCGAACAGAAGGTTTCAAGGTCAGAATAACAATTCCATCAAAGAAGAAATTACGGGTCTCGCCTTTAGAATATTTCTCGGCTTCCACATTAAAGCACCCAGTAAGCTGAACCGGCTTTACGACAAAGTAGAATCAAGAATTCTAGGTGGTTAGAGAGGCAACTACGGTTATCACCAGCTCTGCTCATATTATAAGGTACAAATTGCGATAACAAAGAATTTCTCAGCGATCTTTCTCTGATTTTATACCTCTGTTCAAGTTCGTTGTTGGCCAAACAAGCGCGTTGATCGGACTAGCTTTTGCTGATGCACGTACTCTTAAATTCTGAAAGGTGCCATTCAGCCTTTTTCTGATTCGATTAATGATAATACCGTTGATGTTGATGATCATTTTTTGATCTTGGTAAACCCCCAAATAAGTCACCTGTACATCCTGTCCCATTTGCTGAAGCTTCCACTGGGCCGAATAGAAGTCTACCAAGTCATAACCCTCATTCCTGTCGTATTCCCTAATTTGATGTGACTTTGTATAAAGCGTTTCATCTTTATAATGCACCTCTACTCTGACACGACCTGTTTTCTTTACGAATAGCCAAGGAATGTTTACGAAGAAATCAAAGGTAAAAGAAGAGTCAGCTTCATCTACCAACAACATTTTTGATTTACTCTCCCCTTCTACCCAGTCGTAGCCATCTACGTCTAAAACTAGATTCATTACCTCGTAGATACTGGTATTCTCAATCAAAAAAGAACCTCGAAGTGCTTCGTACCCATCGGCAAGCGTGTCAAGTTTGGTAATGGATACACCATCATCTACCCACGTCTTCTGAGCTTGTAAAAAGTTGAAGCAGCTGGTGCAGAGTAAGGTAATCAGTACAAGTCGCTTCATAGTTGGATAACACTTTCGGAGCAACAAAACTATTAAGAAAGCCGATGAATCAGTTCTCAAGCACCAATAATTCAGGGCTATCTCTGTTAAAGTTTGTGAACACTTAAAGTGTTTTGTAAAAAAGTTTAAAAGGTCAACACTTTGAAATTCTAGATTATTCACAATCTTTTAGTAAACTTCTTGAGCATATTGTTTTCAAGCACTAATTCTGATTTTATGAAGATACCATCCTTTTTAGTTATCATGAGCTTACTTTTTTTCTATTCATGTGGAACTGGGCAAAAGCCAGTCTTGGCTTATCCAATAGACGGACAAGAAGATATTACCGACCAGCAATTGATAGTTGACACCACTCTGACGGTCACTGGAGCACTTCCAGTGTATTTTGACAGTACTGACTACCTACTCTTCCCTTCAGGCCCCGTCAAAATATCAACAAAAGGAAGAGGAAACATTTACACAGACGCTGCAAATATTGGAGATGTATCTTTTACGCTCGGCTATCTCAATGGCTTAGCTTTTACTGGCGACCTCGATAATATAATGGTTCAGCAGTTAGGAACTTCTAATTTTGAGCCTTTGACTAATAAAACCATAAAAATCAGAAGGTTCGAATTTCTATCCTCAATTCGCAAACGTGTAGGCTTACAATTGCTCGTCATGGAGGTTACCGATCAAGACACAAATCGAAATGGTAGATTAACAGATAATGACATCGCATCACTGTATATCTCAGATTTAGAAAAACAACGCTTTGTGAAATTAACTCCAGAACTCCATGAACTCCTAGACTGGAAAGTTCTAACCATCAACGAACGACTTTACTTCAGAACGCTCGAAGATTCTGATAAGAATGGAGTCTTTAATAAGAACGATAAGATACACCACTACTTTCTCAATCTCAAAGAAGGCCAATTCACTCCAATCGAGTACAACCCTTTAATATAGCCAAATAATCCTTTCAACCATTTCAGCTATCAGCCTATTAAAGAAGGCTTGAACTGGACTTTTAATACCTTGAGGATGTTTGTTAAAATGGATTAGTCTAGGGTATATTGTTTATCTACTTAAGGACTTCTGAACTTTCATATTTCATGAGTAGATGAATAAAAAATTAAGCTGTCTTTCCTGTAAGACTTATTACATTCGCTGCTATCCATGAAACAGGCAAAGACATCACTGACCGAGGGCAATATATTGAAGGCCCTGATCACACTTGCCCTTCCTATTATTGGTACTAACCTGCTCTATTCTGGCTATCAATTAGTGGATGCTTTTTGGGTAGGTCGATTAGGTTCAAATGCTGTTGCAGCGGTATCTATTAGCTTTCCTGTTAATTTTCTGCTGATCTCCTTGACATCTGGCTTCGCCTTTGCAGGATCAATTCTTGTTGCACAATATGCTGGCGCCAAGAACATCAAAATGATTAACCATGTGGCTACGCAAACCTTGGTGATGGTTTGGCTTATGTCGATCGTATTATCGGCTGTCGCTTACTTACTTTCTCCACAAATTCTCTATTGGTTAGGTGTGGAACAAGAGATCTTTGCGGATGCCAACCTCTTTCAACGCGTAATCTTCATTGGCCTAGTCTTCAACTTTACCTTCATCCTCTTTCAATCGCTATTGAGAGGAATCGGTGAGGTTAAAATTCCACTGTATATCAATGCCATCAGTTTGGCACTGAACTTTGTGCTCGACCCCTTATTTATTTACGGCTGGGGACCAATACCTGCCTATGGTGTGGCTGGTGCGGCCTACTCCACATTGGCTACCATTGGCCTCGCAGCCCTTATTGGCACATACATTCTCTTTTATGGAAAGACTGATTTTAAACTGACTTTTCATCAATTCAAGTTCGACTTCACCTTACTGAAAAAGGCATTTAAGCTAGGCATGCCTTCTTCCTTAGAAATTTCTGCAAGGGCCCTTGGACTGACTTTACTCACTGGGGTTGCAGCTAAGTTCGGAACGGATGTTTTAGCTGCGTATGGAGTTGGAGCACGACTCATCAGCTTTGTTGTCATCGTTGGGTTAGCCATCATGAAGGCCAATGCCGCCCTAGTAGGCCAAAACATTGGAGCACAAAAGACTGATCGGGCCGAAAAGACCTCTAATTACGCAGCCTCAATTTCATTCGTTATCCTAACCATCATAGGAATACTCTTCTTTGTCTTTGCCGAACCTATTGTACGGACCTTCCTAACCGGAAGTGATGAAGTCATAAACATGGGCGTTTCCTTTATCAAAATTGCGGCTCCAACCTTTGGTTTCATGGGCATGCAACTGGCTTTGGTGGGGACTTTCCGAGCCTCAGGCAATACAGTCGAATCTATGCTCTTTACCATCATCGGTATTTGGGTCATCCAATTTCCTTTCGCGTGGATTGTATCGAACATGGAGTCCATGGGCTACCTAGGCATATGGTGGTCTTTTCCTGTCTCTTACGTCCTTCCAGCCATAATTAGCTTAATCTGGTACAAAACAGGTATCTGGAAGCGGAAACAGTTGATTAATTAGTTTATTGGTAGATTGGTGAATTAGTCATTAGTCATTAGTCATTAGTCATTAGTCATTAGTCAATAGGAACTAGGATATCAGGAATTGGTTATTAGACATTAGTCATTTAGCCTTTTGAACTACACTACGTCTCGAATCAAATACCATCTTGGCGGGTGGAGATCCAACATCAGCGTGCGTATCGGCAAACACTCAAGCTAAAAGCTATACTATTGCTCCGATACGTTTGATGTTGGCGTCCTTTCTTTTGTTACTTTTCTTTGGACGATCAAAGAAAAGTAAAACACCATAAATCATAGTTTTAAACCTCATTCAATACTAATAGTGAACTGGTTCATTGGGGTACTTGTGAATTGGGAAGTAGTAATCAGGGATCAGGAGCTAGCACACTAAAAATCAGGGATTGGTTACTGCCATTAGTCATTTAGCCTTTGTAACTACACTACGTCCCGAATCAAATGCCATCTTGGCGGGTGGCGATCCAACATCAGCGTGCGTATCGGCAAACACTCAAGCTAAAAGCTATACTATTGCTCCGATACGTTTGATGTTGGCGTCCTTTCTTTTGTTACTTTTCTTTGGACGATCAAAGAAAAGTAAAACATCATATATCATAGTTTTAAACCTCATTCAATACTAATAGTGAACTGGTTCATTGGGGTACTTGTGAATTGGGAAGTAGTAATCAGGGATCTGGAGCTAGCACACTAAAAATCAGGGATTGGTTACTGCCATTAGTCATTTAGCCTTTGTAACTACACTACGTCCCGAATCAAATGCCATCTTGGCGGGTGGCGATCCAACATCAGCGTGCGTATCGGCAAACACTCAAGCTAAAAGCTATACTATTGCTCCGATACGTTTGATGTTGGCGTCCTTTCTTTTGTTACTTTTCTTTGGACGATCAAAGAAAAGTAAAACACCATAAATCATAGTTTTAAACCTCATTCAATACTAATAGTGAACTGGTTCATTGGGGTACTTGTGAATTGGGAAGTAGTAATCAGGGATCAGGAGCTAGCACACTAAAAATCAGGGATTGGTTACTGCCATTAGTCATTTAGCCTTTTGAACTACACTACGTCTCGAATCAAATACCATCTTGGCGGGTGGAGATCCAACATCAGCGTGCGTATCGGCAGAGACTCAAGCTAAAAGCTATACTATTGCTCCGATACGTTTGATGTTGGCGTCCTTTCTTTTGTTACTTTTCTTGGGACGATCAAAGAAAAGTAAAACAACATACCTAATAGTTTTAAACCTCATTCAATACAAATGGTGAACTGGTTCATTGGGGTACTTGTGAATTGGGTGAAGTTCTCTTTTTAGAATATGCCTCAAACTATTCATGATTAATTCTTCACTGAACATTGAGTCCTGACTTCCAGCTACCCAGAAATAGTAACCATTCCCATAAAATGAGTACAAGTACCCGATGCAAACGATTGAAATATCAGTGAAAACCTTATCTTCAAACCGAAAACTACTTTTAGAATGGAGAACAAAACCCACAACCTCGCTGACATAGATATTGCACAAGCAGCAGAGATCAAACACATTAACGACATTGCTGCCAAGCTTAACCTCTCGCCTGACGACTTAGAACACTACGGTAAATACAAGGCTAAACTTCCCATGAGACTCATGGATCAAAATAAAATTGATTCTGGTAACCTCATACTCGTCACGGCAATGACCCCTACGCCAGCAGGCGAAGGAAAAACGACAACATCTATTGGTCTTGCCGAAGGCCTCAATCAAATAGGGAAGAAAACTTGCGTTGTACTTAGAGAACCCTCTCTGGGTCCAGTTTTTGGAATCAAAGGTGGGGCTGCAGGCGGTGGTTACTCCCAAGTGATCCCTATGGAAGACATCAACCTCCACTTTACTGGTGACTTTTCTGCGGTAGAAAAGGCTAACAACCTCCTATCTGCTTTAATTGATAACAAGATTCAAAGCCCCTCCAACAACCTAAACATCGATCCACGAACGATCACATGGAAACGAGTGATGGATATGAATGACAGATCACTTCGCCAAATCACTATTGGTTTAGGCGGCACGGGCAATGGAATTCCTAGAGAAGACGGGTTTAACATAACGCCAGCTTCTGAGGTGATGGCGATACTCTGTATGGCCGAAAATTTTGCAGACCTTAAACAAAGACTCGGTAACATACTCATCGGGTTTACTTTTGACAAGCAAGCCGTTTACGCTCGTGACATCAAGGCAGAAAATGCCATGGCAGTCTTACTGAAGGATGCCATACAACCTAACCTTGTTCAGACACTAGAAGGAAACCCCGCCATTATTCATGGTGGTCCATTTGCCAACATTGCGCAAGGAACGAATACAGTGATTGCTACTAAAATGGGTTTATCCCTCGCTGACTATGTAGTAACAGAAGCTGGTTTCGGTGCTGACCTTGGTGCTGAAAAATTCTTCGATATCAAATGTGCTTCTTCGGGTCTAAAGCCCAAAGCTGTAGTCTTAGTGGCTACCATCCGCGCCTTACGACACCATGGTGGGGCCACCAAAGACGAATACAATAAACCTAGTATTGACCGAGTAAAGTCGGGGTTTGCTAACCTTGGCAAGCACATCGAAAACCTTCAAAAATTTGGCTTTAATCCCGTTGTCGCCATCAATGCCTTTCCCTCTGATACTGAGGAGGAGATCCAGTTGATCAAGAAGAAATGCGCAAGTCAAGGTGTACATGCCGTGGTCGCTCGTGGTTGGGCACAAGGTGGCGAAGGCATGACTGAGCTTGCCGAAGCCGTGGTTAGTACAATCGATAATTACGACAATGCGTTCGAACCACTGTATGATTGGAATGCACCTGTCAAAGAGAAAATTGAAATCATTGCCAAAGAAATATATGGTGCGGATCAAGTAGACTTCTCCAAAAAAGCAAAGCTGCAAATGAAACGAATCGAAAGGCTAGGCTTCAGCAATCTGCCTATCTGTATGGCCAAGACACAAAAATCGCTCAGCGATAATGAATTTGCATTTGGCAGACCTGAGAACTTTGTTGTAAGCGTTAGAGAGTTTGAATATGCCACAGGTGCCGGCTTCATTATCCCAATTTTGGGTGAAATGATGCGCATGCCAGGCTTACCAGCTGTGCCTGCCTCGGAAGGCATGTCTATTGATGATGACGGTGTGATTTCAGGGCTTTCTTAGGCATATAAAACTGTAATTGATGTCTACTCCTGTTCAAGCCGTTGAAGTACTAAAGGTCGGAGCCTCAGCTCCGGAGACACTACCTGATTTGGTAGTCTCTGAAGAGCCTTTGGAAATTCGCATTGGCCATGGTCCTTCAGACAACCGGCAGCAGTTCAGCCTGTCCGTAACCATGAGAACACCGGGAAATGATGAACAGCTCTGCTTGGGCTTTCTATACACCGAAGGTATCATCAGTTCGATGGAAGAAGTACTTAGCGTCAAATACTGTGAGGATTTAGGCAAAACTGAGGGCATGGAAAACTTGATGCGCGTAGAGCTCAAACCTTCAGTTGAGATCAGTCAAGAACAGTTCAAAAGAAATTTCTATACCACATCGAGTTGTGGCGTATGCGGAAAAGCTTCCATAGACGCCATTAAAGTTTCTTGCGAGGTCATTTCAAATAAATCGATTAGTATAAAGAAAGAGGTGCTTTTCGGCCTCCCCGATCAATTGCGAAAAGCGCAGCAAGTATTCGAGCATACGGGTGGTCTGCATGCCTCAGGGCTTTTTGATGTTAAAGGAAATTTGATCGCCCATCATGAAGACGTTGGCAGGCATAATGCACTTGACAAATTGATAGGTACAAGCCTACTCACTGATTTGACCGTTTTGAAAACTTCCGTTTTAGTGCTTAGCGGACGAATAAGTTTTGAGCTAGTACAAAAAGCCCTCAGGGCTCAAATTCCAATCATCGCAGCCGTTGGTGCGCCTTCTAGTTTAGCAGTAAGCCTTGCCGAAGAGTTCGGCATAACGCTGGTTGGTTTTTTGAAAAACGATCGGTTTAATATTTACACCGGAAAAGAACGCGTGACTTTATGAAGTTGAGAATTCAGGAAAATAGCATCCGATTAAGGCTGAGTCAATCCGAAGTTGATAATTTTAGTAGCAAAGGAATAATCTCTGGTAGAACAGAGTTTCCCGGAGGAAGTATGCTCCTGTATCAGTTACACTCAGGCCCTTTACTTTTAACCAGTTTAAGCAACAATACCATATCCATAACGCTGCCTCAAGTTGAGGTTGAGCATTGGGTCTCTACTGATCAAGTGGGGATTAATCATGATTTAAACCTCGAAAACGGGGATAAATTGAGTATTTTGGTTGAGAAAGATTTCAAATGTTTGACCCAAAGAGGTGAAGACGAAAGCGACATGTTTCCAAATCCAAACGAAAGTCATTAACCAGTAAACGAACAAGATGTCAGAAAATCTTAGTGCATTATCAGGTCGAAAAGGATTAGAAGATAACCTCTTCGAACAATTGGTCGAAAAGTCCAAGGTGACTGGTTCGCCAGATAATGAAGAACTCAAGGCATTGGCCAAAAAGTACTTGATGGGCGAAGCCATTACCTACGGTACAGCCTCTTTTTATGACTTCATGAAAAAGGAGCACGAAGGTGTAAAAGTTCATGTCTGTAACGGAAGTGCTTGTCTGGTAGCCGGTACACAGGACAAGGTCAAAGGAAAATTAGCTAGGCATTTCAAAGATGAGGAAGTCGGTCACATGTGCTGCTTAGGCAGGTGTCATGAGAACAGTGCCTTCAATTACAACGGCACTAACTATTCAGGAGATGCCATCAATCAAATAGAAGAAATTGTCCAAAAATCCGATAAAGATTTAAGCGATACTTACACGGTAGGTGCCACTGGCAAACGCGTACTGACCGGAGCGGCCATGACGGCTCAGCAGTTCAAAGCAGAGTTTACCAAAGTATTAGAAAACGGCCCTAAATGGGCTCTATCCCAAATAAAAGAGTCAAATATCCGTGGACGTGGTGGTGCAGGCTTCCCCATGAGCTTCAAACTCAATGCTTGCCGAAACGAACCTGAGCCTCAGAAATACATTGTCTGCAATGCCGATGAAGGAGACCCAGGAGCCTATTCAGATCGCTACCTACTAGAAGAACAACCCATGCTGGTACTCTTTGGTATGATGGTCGCTGGCTACATCGTAGGAGCAGACCATGGCGCAGTTTATATCCGTGGTGAATACCCTGAATCTGTTGACGCCTGCGCTAAAGCTGTCAAAGAACTCGAAGCCATCGGCATGCATGGCAATAATATTGGAGGCACAGACTTTAGCTACCACTTTAAAGTGATTGAAGGAGCCGGAGCCTATATCTGCGGAGAAGAAACAGCACTGCTATCTTCCTTAGAGGGTCAAAGACCTGAAGTAAGAGTGAGACCGCCCTTCCCAGCACAGAAAGGGCTTTTCAATAAGCCTACAATTGTCAACAATGTTGAGACCTTAGCAGCAGTGCCATGGATCATCAGGAATGGTGGAGCAACATATTCGAAATTAGGTACAGAGAAGTCCACAGGGACCAAACTCGTTTGCTTGGATTCTTTCTTTAATAAACCCGGCATGTATGAAGTGGAAATGGGTCATTCATTCAAAGACCTCGTTTACAATACGGGGGGTGGATTCAAAGAACCCGTAAAAGCTGTTCATGTTGGTGGACCACTGGGTGGAATCGTGCCTACACATAAAATCGATACGCTCAATATTGATTTCGAGAGCTTCGCGAATGGAGGATTTTTATTGGGACATGCAGGCATCGTTTCAGTTCCTGAAAAATTCCCAATGATTGAATACCTCGAACACCTCTTTGAGTTTACAGCGGATGAATCTTGCGGAAAGTGTTTTCCATGTAGTATAGGTTCTGTTCGAGGAAAAGAGATGATTGCCAATTCAAGAAATGGCAATAAGATGGATCGTCAATTATTAGATGATCTTTTAGAAACCCTAGAAATAGGCAGTTTATGTGCCTTGGGTGGCGGTTTACCACTGGGTATTAAAAATGCCCTAGAGTATTTTGAAGAAGAATTAAGAAGTTACTTTCTCTAAAAACGAGCAAAATGAGTGATTCAAAAAACATTGCCTACATCAACAACGAACCCTTTCAGTTCGAAAGTGATGAAACCATTCTTTCGTTCTTAAGAAAACACATGGGACCCAACCCAGTCCCTACCCTGTGCGATGCACCAAACTTAGACCCTTTCGGGTCGTGCAGAGTTTGCAGTGTGGAAGTGGCACGTGATCAAGATGGACCAACAAGAGTGCAAGCCTCTTGCCATACACCAGTGATGGAAGGTTCCTTCATTTATACGCACACGGAGAAAATGGAACGTCTCCGTAAAAACATTGTTGAGCTCGTTTTAACGGATTACCCAAAGGAGAAATTTGAAACCGATAATCCAAAAAACAACGAGCTCAAGCGCGTTGCATACGATGTTGGGATAAAAATGGAAGCGGTACGCTACGCTCCGGGCAGAAATCACCTCGATCGTGAGGCGGACACTTCACACCCATACATGAGGGCTAATCTCAGCTCATGCATCAATTGCTTTAGATGCGTTCGAGCGTGTGATGAAGTTCAAGGCGAAATGGTTTTGACCATGGAAGGCAGGGGTTTTGATAGTAAAATTGTCATGGGCGCAAATGAAGGCTTCATGGAATCTGATTGCGTTTCATGCGGTGCTTGTTCACAAGCCTGCCCTACCGGAGCCATCTCCGATGTATTTGATTCAAAAACCAATGAAGCAGAAGAAACTACGAGAACGGTCTGTACCTATTGTGGTGTAGGCTGTAATCTTGATGTGGCAACCAACAGTGGAGAAATTATAAGCATTACCGCTCCTTATGATGCTGAAGTAAACCAAGGCCATACCTGTCTCAAAGGTCGTTACGCCTTCAAGTTTTACGATCACCCAGAACGTCTGCGTTCCCCGATGGTAAGAAAAAATGGTCAGCTCGTAAATGTTTCTTGGGACGAAGCTTATGACTATATCGTTAATAAGATCACTAGCATCAGAGAAGAGCACGGGCCGAATTCCATTGCAGGTATCTCATCAGCCAGGTGCACAAACGAGGAAAACTACCTCATGCAAAAATTCATTCGCGCTGTAGTCGGCACAAACAATATTGATTGTTGTGCTCGGGTATGTCACTCTCCTACTGCCTTGGGCATGCAACGCTCTTTTGGAACCGGTGCCGCCACCAATTCAGTAGTGGACATAAAGTACACCGACTGTATGATGGTGATTGGGGCCAACCCGACTGCCGCACATCCTGTTACTGGTGCTAAGATGAAGCAAGCAGCCATGAAGGGCACAAAGCTCATCGTTATTGACCCTAGAGAAATTGAACTGGCTAAGTATGCCGATCACTTCTTACAATTGAGACCAGGAACCAATGTAGCACTCCTAAATATGATGTTGTATTACATCATAGCAGAAGGACTCGCTGATAACAGTTTCATTGCAGACCGTACGGAAGGCTATGACGATTTTGTCGCCAATATTAAGAAACTAGACATCAATGGGATGGAAGCCATAACTGGCGTCAATCGAGAAGATGTCCGTGCGGCAGCCATAACTTATGCTTCGGCACCCAATGCCATGTCATTCCATGGTCTTGGAGTAACAGAACATTCTCAAGGAACATTTACGGTACAGCAAATCGCTGATCTTGCCATGATTACCGGAAATATTGGTCGTAGAGGTGTAGGCGTGAATCCGTTGCGTGGACAAAATAACGTACAAGGAGCAGCCGATATGGGTGCACAACCGCACCAAGGTGCTGGTTACTTGGATGTTACAAATCCCGATATCAAAAGACGGTATATGGATTTCTATAAAGGAGTCGACCTCCCATTAGAAATTGGATTAAAGATACCTGAAATGTTTGATGCAGCCATTGATGGTAGCCTCAAAGCGATGTGGATTATCGGTGAAGATGTAGTGCAAACTGACCCAAATACGAGCAAGGTGAAAAAGGCATTAACTAATCTCGATCTATTCATCGTTCAAGAATTGTTTATGACTGAAACAGCCTTGCTAGCTGACGTTTTACTACCAGGTGCTTCATTCCTTGAAAAATCAGGGACCTTCACCAATGGTGAAAGAAGAGTGCAACGCGTTAACAAAGTCGTTGAGCCAATTCCTGGGTCAAAAGCTGATGGTCAGATCATTATAGACGTAATGCAACGTATGGGCTATGATCAAGCAGATTATGCGCCTGATACGATGCTAGAGGAAATCTCTCAAATCGTTCCTTTCTTCCAAGGAATCAAATGGGAAGAATTAGCCGAAAATGGGAAGCAATGGCCAGTGCCCGAAGATGGTTCAAGCACCGAAATCATTCATATTGATTCATTCAAACGAGGCAAAGGCTTGTTTACCTACTTCGATTGGCGTGAATCGGAAGAAATTGTGGAACATGGTAAAGAATACCCATACATCATCACCACCAACCGTGAATTAGAGCATTATAATTGCGGTGCGATGACTCGGAGAACTGGCAACGGTGAGATTTTAACCGAAGATGTTCTACTCATCAATCAAAAAGATGCTTTCGACAATGGCATCGCGGATGGGGATATGGTCTGCGTAACATCAGCTAGGGGCAAAGTAGACATCAAAGCAAGAATCACGAACGAAGTGAAGCCAGGTGTAATGAGTACCACTTTCCACTTCCCTGAGATTATGGTCAACCTCATTACCTCAGATATTCATGACTCAGAAGCCAAGTGTCCAGAATACAAGGTAGTAGCTGTGAAAATCAGAAAATCTAAAGGTGTGAATAAGCTGATGAAAGCTTCGCAAAGTACTGGTATGGAAACCGCTCCATTGAATAAGTTCAAAGAATAGATTAGCGTATGCCTGAAAAAGATGTCAAAGGCTTAATCCTTATGGGGGGCCGAAGCCTTCGCATGGGTAAAGACAAAGCCTTTGTACAATACAAGGGCCTCTCACTCCTAAAAAAGGCGATCAACAATCTTTCGGAAGTTTGTAAAGAGGTTTACCTATCAGTTAATCAGGAGCAGTATAAAATACTCCATGAACAATATGCGTGCATTCAAGACAATTACCCTGACAAAGGACCAATGGGTGGTATACTCACCGCACTTGAAGCAGTCAACAGCGACTTATTGGTTACAGCAGTAGACATGCCAGAGCTTACTACGCTCACACTCTCGTCACTTTTAGGAAATGGCGCCAGTGTTAGAGCCTATAGACATCAAGAAAAGTATTGGGAGCCCCTACCATCCTACTGGCCAAAAACCATCGAAGGATCTTTAAAATCACACTTTTCTCATAATCAACTCTCTCTAAATGGGTTTTTAGATAAGCACGGGGAAGCCGCTGAATTACTAGCAGATACTCAAGTTTTCAAAAACCTGAATCATTCATCAGATCTCATCTGATTCCAACCCTTTGCTTCACTTTCTGGTCAAAAAGAAAAGGAGAATCATGAAAAGACTCATCTTAAGCTGTGCAATTGCTCTATTCATTTTCACTTCTTGCGGATATGAATGGGATTTAGACAATGTACCCTCATGTATCAAAGATGAAATCAAAAATGCATCCAGGGGTGGCGCTAAAGAAGCTAAAGTCACTCAATACCTCTACAATGGTGAGAACGTTTTCGCCTTTGACCCAGGTGTTGTCTATCCAGACATCATGTATACAATCGTGAACGAAGACTGTGAAGTAGTTTGTCAATTTGGTGGTTTTGCTGGACTAAATACTTGCCCAAATTTCTTAGAAAACGCAGAACTCATTGGTGTCATTTGGGAAAACAACTAACCCTCCCAATTCAAAACACCACATTCAACATTCATCCCTGATCATTAGAATTTCAAATTCATTATCTTAGGGCAAAACCTTAACAAATGAATCCAAGACTATCCACACTCCTATTACTCAGCGTAATCATTTTGATGTCTAGCTGTATGGCTGACAAAAAAACCTCTGAATCAGAAAAAAAAGAAACGCCTTCCGAGTGGATCAGTCTTTTCGATGGTGAGACTTTCAATGGCTGGGAAATGTATGGCGAAGAACCATTTACAGAACATTGGAAAATTGTCGATGGAACAATCTCATGTAATCAAGGAGCAGGTGAATCTAACACCGGCTTCAATAGATCAGTTATGACAACTCGAGATTTTGGCAACTTCGAACTAGAGCTGGAGTACAAAATTGCTAAAGGAGGAAACAGCGGTGTTTTCTACCATGTAGTAGAGAAAGAAGGCTGGGGCCACGATTACGTAAGTGGGCCTGAATATCAGATATTGGATGACGAATTTTCTCGTTCAGAATCAGAACCTTACAAAATGTTAGCATCGAGCTATGCAATGTATCCGGCAGCGGCCACCAAAAAGCCGAATCCTTTTATGGAGTGGAACAAAGTGAAAATAGTTTATAAAGAAGGTCACGTTGAACACTGGTTGAATGGAGAAAAAGTTTTAGAATTTGAAGAGGGAAGTGAAGATTGGCTAGCCAAAAAAGCCGCTGGCAAATGGGCAAATGCAGATTCATACGCGGCTTCAAAAACCGGCCGAATCAGTCTCCAAAACCACGGAGACGAGGTCTATTACCGTAACATCAAAATCAAAGCGCTATAGTGCCTACCCTATCACTTAACTAACACGGTATTCCTGAATTTTTCTTTGTACTTTTTTTGCTCAAAGAAAAATGTCCGGAATCTAAAAAGCTTGTGGGTTTTTAAGGGGTTAACTACAAAAGCTTAGGTCAAATTGAGCGTTATGAACTGATCGATGAAAAGCAACCACTACTACCTGCTTCATATACAGTATTTAGGTTTTCGGTTCCACGGCTGGGCTAAGCAACCTCAGGTCAAAACAGTCCATCATATGATCGACCGCACTTTAAGTTATGTCTTTGATCACAGTGACTATAAAACCTTAGGGGGCAGTCGTACTGACGCTATGGTATCGGCAGATCATTTTGTACTTGAACTCTTTATGAACCAGCCTATTGAGGATGCGAAAGAATTCCTTAAGCTATTCAACCTTAATTTACCCTCGGACATTCGTGCGCTGGCCATAGAGGCCACCGATGCTGAATTTAACATCATTCAGAATCCTAAATCAAAAACCTACCTCTACCTATTTGCTTCGGGAGAAAAAGCACATCCCTTTTCAGCACCCTTTATTACAACTGTTCACGACCCACTTGACATTGACCTCATAAAGGATGGCGCAAGACTTTTTGAAGGAACACATGAGTTCAAAGCGTACTGCAAAAAGCCGTCAGAAAAAACAAATACAATACGTACCATCGACAGTTGCGAGATTGTGGCTAATACTTTTTACACGGCAAGTTTCTTTCCATCACCCTCCTATGCCCTAAAAATTTCGGGTAAAGGCTTTATGCGCAATCAGATTAGGATCATGATGGGTGAGTTATTTCGTTTGGGTCATAAAGAAATAACTTTGGATGATATCAATACTTCACTCAAACCTGATTTTTCAGGACATCTAAGCCATGTCGCTCCTGCTTCTGGGTTGATCCTAAATAAAATCGAATTCAGTTGATCTTTTAACACTTTTTGGCATTTGATTTGCCGATAGCAGATTGGTTAAAACTCAATCTGATATGAAAAAAATTCTCTCAACATCCCTGATCATTTTTTGCCTTACCGGTTGCATTGGATACGGTAATGGTATTATGTCCTACGCCATCAACGGCAGTTCTTCCAAGGATCGAAACTTCAGCCAAGAGGAGCTTGACCAAATCGAAACCTTCTTTGGTGTAAATACTAAGCCGACTCAGCCCTATATGCAACTTTCTTACTTAGAAGCGACTGGTGAGGAAGATGCTGAGATGAAAGACTTGGTCTTATTACTTAAAAAAGAAGCTGCAAAATATGGTGCTGACGCCATCATTGAAATCAGTAGGATTTCAGAAGCCAGAGAATCAGGTACTGTAGTCTTCACTGAAGGTAATTATATCTATGATGCTATGGTGTTAACCGGTATTGCTGTCAAGTACACAGAAAAGGCAAAGAGACTAAAGGAAAACTAAGGGTTCGACCATTCCTAACCTGTTAATAAATAGTCAATACCTAACACGTGATAACGATGAAAGACTTCTCCAAAACACTTCACTTCATAGCACTCGTTATTTTAACACTCGCTATTGGTTGTAAGTCTGATGACGCTCCGGAAGGAATTCAGGAAGAAAATCAATTGGAGGCTTTTTTAAACGAAACCATAGATATTATGGAGATGAACTCAATAAATAGATTGACTATTGACTGGGAAGACTTCAGATCTAGTGTATTGAATACCATGGGCAATGACCGATTTATTTCACAAGCTGACCCTGCTTTAATAAGGGCACTACGTCTCTTGGATGATAATCATAGCCTTATTCGCAAACCTGATGGAAGGTTTCTGTCGGGTAGAAGATCGGGTTGCAACATAGAGACTTCAACTCGACCTGACTTGCCAGAGGACATCGGCTATGTAAAGATAAGAGGGTATGGCGGTGCTTCGTCTGGAGAAGATGCACAAGTCTACATGCAAGAAATAAGAGATCAAATTCGTGCCGAAGACAAGGACAGCCTCACGGGGTGGGTCGTAGATTTAAGAGGAAATACTGGAGGTAATATGTACCCAATGATAGCCGGTATTGGACCAATATTGGGTGAAGGCATTGCAGGAAACTTCATTGACCCAATAGATACCAGAATACCGTGGGGATATGTAAATCACGGATCAGCAATTGGTAATAATAGGATCTCCATAACTGCAGATAGGTATGAATTAATTACTCCGAACCCAAAAGTGGCCGTACTTATTGATGGAGGCGTAGCAAGTTCAGGCGAAGCAGTGGCTATCAGCTTTATCGGTAGAGAAAACACTAAACTCTTTGGGACACCTTCATGTGGAGTCTCTACAGCAAATAGTGGCTTTGATTTGAGTAATGGTTTTGATTTAATCTTAACAGTTTCTGTTATGGCAGATCGGAACCTGAACAAGTTTGGGGGAGCGATACAACCAGATGAGGTAACTACCCCAGTTACATTGGTCGATGCCCTCACTGAATGGTTCAGAAACGGCTGAGTTTAAATTCATATAAAATTCTGACTATCTTTAATAGGAGAAGTTTATGCCTATATGGAAAAGAAAAACAGCGTTTACATCGGTACGAGCCTAGATGGTTACATAGCCGATTCTGAAGGGAAAATTGATTTCTTAGACACCTTCACATTTCCTGAAGGCGAAGACATGGGATACTATGCCTTTATGGAACGAATTGATGCCCTCGTTATGGGCCGTATCACCTTCGAAACTGTGTTGGGCTTTAATGTTCCATGGCCCTATGAGAAACCTGTTTACGTCTTGAGCAATAGCCTAACAGCCTTACCTGATGGATATGCAGATAAGGCATTTTTAATAAAAGGAAGTATGACCGAAGTCTTAGCTCAAATTCACGCCAAAGGACATGGACGACTCTATATTGACGGTGGAAGCACCATACAAGGCTTTTTGAAAGAAGACCTTATTGATGAAATGATCATCACTACTATTCCAGTCCTCGTTGGCGGAGGACACCCCCTTTTCGGAAGCCTTAACATACCTCTCACCTTTGAATGTGTCAGCACACAATTGTTTGCCGATAAAATAGTTCAGAGCCGATTTTTGAGACAGAGCTGATCTTAAATCAAATACCCTACAATTAAAATAAAGGACCCGAGAATGGCTAGTGGTACTAGTAGCTTTACGGTAAATTTTAGCCAAACATTATAAGGCACGTTGACCATGGCCAAGGAAGGCAGAATCAACCCTGAAGGCGTGATAAACTGCATTAGACCAAAACCGAAAAGGTAAGCGTTCACAATCTCTTCTGTTGGCACACCTACTACCACGCCAAGTGCCCCCATGATCGGCATACTCACAAGCGCCAAACCGGAGGAAGAGCTGATAAAGAAGGCTAAAACGAAGAAAACGAGCATGAGCATAGGCAGAAAGACCAAAGGAGATGTACTTGCAACCAAATTCGAAGCTTCGTTCAATAAAGTGCCTGAAATAAGACCTTCGTTTAGAACAATGGTAATTCCCCTCGCCACTCCAATGATGAGCGACACTCCCAGTAAGTCTTTGGCCCCATTCACAAAGGCCGCAACAAAATCGCTTTCAGATGCCCTTTGTATTACCCCAAGAATGATAGCCGCCAATAAGAACAAGGCTGTCATTTCCTCAAACCACCAACCTAGGGATGATACGCCATAGATCATTACCATAAAGGTGAGTCCGAATAGACCTAGTAATAACCATGTCATAGTTGTCATCTTTCCAGGCGCAACTGTACCACCCTTTTGCTGAAAAGGACTCTGAATCTTTAAGCCATGTAGAATAGAAGTCTCAGGATTCAATTTTACTCGTTCAGCATATCTTACGATGTACCAGATCAGGACTATCGATCCGAGTATCAACATTGCAATTCTACTCTCAATCCCCTCAGTCCAGCTCACACCTGCGGCATCTGAGGCTATTATCGTTCCGAAAGGATTAATCAGGGCACCCATCAGGCCAATACAAGAACCTCCATATACTGCGGCTACAGGAACAATTAAATTATAACCAGCCGCCAAAAATATGGGCACCAGAATAGGATAAAAAGCTATCGTTTCTTCTTGCATGCCGAAGGTTGTTCCTCCAAGAGCAATTAGGAGAATCAAGGATATAATCAGCCACTTTTCACGACCTTCCATTCGCTTAGCAAGCAAACCTACCCCTCTATCTAGGGCTCCTGAATGTTGGAACACGCCAATAAAACCACCAATAATTAAAACGAATAGAATAATGTCGATGGATTCGTAAATTCCCTTGATTGGTGCAAAAAGAATTTCCTTTAACCCTTGAGGTGCCGCCTCCTGTTGGTTATAGGTATTTGGAATAGAAATAGGTCTTCGAATCTTACCTTCTTCGAACTTCGAGACCTCCATATTAAGGCCCAAACTGTCGAGAGTGGACTGACTAGCGGGTAATTCTAAATTATTTTCACCAGCAATCGAAAATATTTTTTTACCTGAATCGTAAGTCAGCGTATCGAAACTACCCGCTGGTAAAAGCCAGGTAGCTAGTGCACTAATGACGATGATGATGTATAATACTGTAAACGGAGAGGGAAACTTAAATCGCTTCATAAAGTGCCTTAAAACGCATAATATAGCGATTCCAAACTAAAGACTTTAAGTTCGGCCTGAGCTTAGAACCCCTTTTCAATAGAAATATGCTTCCTCGCAAGGCGAAAATTAAACTAATATTCATTTAAATAATTGAACCATAATCATTTCGTCCCGTTATCAAGGTGGTTAACACGGAGTTAACCTTATTGCGAAATGTGCAGGAAATCAGAAATTTAATCTATAGCTTGCGCGATTATTAATTAACAACAAAATGAAAAACGGAACAGTAAAATTTTTCAATGACTCAAAAGGCTTCGGTTTCATCACAGATGATGAGGACGGCAAAGAGTACTTTGTACACGTGTCAGGTCTTATCGATGAAGTTCGTGAAGGCGACAGCGTAACTTTTGATCTCAAAGAAGGTAGAAAAGGCTTAAATGCTGTGGATGTAAAGGTTGCATAAACAGCAAACGAATATATACCACCAAGCCCTGAATTACATTTGGGGCTTTTTTTATGCCCTATTATTTCTTAGTCCAAACTCCATTCGTTTTTAGAATCTGATAAAGATCACTTTTTTAACTACTCAGAATCAATATCTTAGTAAGACTAAAACTTACTATTTATGACCATAGGTCTTCTAAAAGAACCTCAGGGTGAACACCGAGTAGCACTACTTTCTGAAAGCGTAAAAACACTAATAGACTTAAAGGCTCAAGTGCTGATTGAAAGCAATGCCGGAGCCTCCGCCTTCAATACAGACGAAGATTATACAAGTATTGGTGCCAAAGCTACCTCTAGAGAAGTTGTGCTCGCAGCCGATATGATTATTGGCATCAACCCTCCCTCCGATAAGGAAATAGACAATCTAAAAGCCGCTCAGACTTTGGTATGCATCTTCCAACCTCTTTCGAACAAAGCGTTGGTTGAAAAATTGCAAAAGCTAAAGGTCACTAGCTTTAGTTTGGACAATGTCCCTAGAACCACAAGAGCTCAGTCTATGGACGTATTATCCTCCATGGCTACTGTTGCTGGCTACAAAGCTGTACTATTGGCGGCATCTACCGCACCTCGGTTCTTCCCAATGTTTATGACTGCCGCTGGAAGTATCATTCCTTCTAAAGTATTGATTCTTGGTGCTGGTGTGGCCGGACTACAAGCCATAGCCACTGCCCGAAGGCTTGGGGCAGTTGTAGAAGCTTTTGATGTGAGGGCTGCTGCTGAAGAAGAAGTGAAAAGTCTAGGTGCTAAATTCGTAAAAGTTGAAGGTGCTCAAGACGATGTCGCTGCCGGTGGTTATGCCGTGGAACAAACAGACGAGTATAAAGCCAAACAACAAGCCCTGATACAAGAACATGCCACAAAGGCCAACATCATTATCAGTACTGCTCAAATTCCAGGACGCAAAGCACCTGTGCTCATTCTGGCGGATACTGTGGTCAATATGCAGCCCGGAAGTGTCATTGTAGATCTTGCTGCTTCAACAGGAGGTAATTGTGAACTGACCGAGAATGACAAGACCATTCAAAAGTATGGTGTAACGATTATTGGTAATTCCAACCTTCCTTCCTCTATGCCTATGGACGCAAGTAAGATGTTCGGCAAGAACATTATCAATTTACTGAAACTAATGATAGATGATGAAGGTGGGCTTAACCTTAATTGGGAAGACGACATCATTGCCAACACCTGTGTTACTCACGATGGCAATATTATGAGCGAACGCGTTAAAAAAATTCTTTTCCAAACCGAAACTGCTTAATTCATGGAAGACATCTTATCACTGTTTTACGAAAACAGAGAGTTCATATTTCTCATTATCGTATCCATTTTTTTAGGGATCGAAGTCATTTCCAACGTACCTGCAGTGCTCCATACTCCATTGATGTCTGGTGCTAATGCAATTCACGGAGTGGTAATCATCGGTTCAATCATCATCATGCTTGAGGCCGATCCAGACAACTACTTCGCTCTTATTCTGGGCTTTTTTGCCGTAGTCTTAGGAACGCTCAATGTGGTTGGTGGTTTTGTAGTCACCAATCGCATGTTAGAAATGTTTAAGAAAAAGGAGAAGTAGCACCATGACAGAACTACTAGGACTCAGCATTCTTGAACTTTGCTACATAGCAGCTTCAATTACATTTATTATGGGGCTTAAGATGCTTAGCAGCCCAGATAAAGCCAGAAAAGGAAACCTAATCGCTGCCTATGGAATGGGTATAGCGATTTTAGCAACCATATTATTCAAAGAAGAGCTCACTGCCGATAAATGGTTAAACTATGCCCTCATATTGGCTGGTTTGATTGTCGGGACAGTGATTGGAACCCGAATGGCTTTGAAAGTCAAGATGACAGCCATGCCTCAAATGGTCTCGTTTTTCAATGGCATGGGCGGTGCTTGCGCAGCCGTTATTTCTTTAGTTGAATTTGATCATTCATTGCACGCTGGAAATGTTGATAAGGGCATGATGATCGTAATCATACTCGGTTTAATCATCGGTAGTATTTCTTTTGCAGGAAGCATCATAGCTTATGGAAAACTTGAAGGAAAGATTGGTGACAAAGCGTTGCCTGCTGGGCAGTTTATAAACATAGCTTTGCTGATCGCCATTTTAGGTTTGGGCATAGTGATGGCCATTGCCGATGTACCTAATGAAACTTATTTATATGTATTGCTTGGCCTCTCTTTACTTTACGGAGTACTATTCGTTATGCCCATCGGTGGTGCCGACATGCCGGTTGTCATATCCCTTTTGAATAGCTTTACCGGGATGGCTGCCGCTTTTGGTGGTTTCCTGTATGGCAATCAGGCCATGCTTACTGGTGGTATCCTTGTAGGGTCTGCAGGCACCATCCTAACGGTGCTTATGTGTACTGCCATGAATCGTTCGCTCACCAATGTAATCATAGGTTCCTTTGGAGGCGGTGGTGCAGCAGCGGGACAATCAGGCGAACAAGGTACCGTTAAAGAAATTTCTGTGACTGACGCAGCAATTTTACTCGCCTATGCCAATAAGGTATGTGTAGTACCCGGTTACGGATTAGCAGTGGCTCAAGCCCAACACACTGTGCATAATCTGGAAAAAATCTTAAATGACAAGGGGGTGGAAATGAATTATGCCATTCACCCTGTTGCCGGTCGTATGCCTGGCCACATGAATGTGCTACTTGCTGAAGCAGATGTCCCCTATCCAAAATTAATGGAGATGGAAGACGCCAATGATGACATGGCAAACACTGATGTAGTATTAGTCATTGGAGCTAATGATGTGGTAAACCCTGCTGCCGAAAACGACCCTTCTAGCCCTATTTACGGTATGCCCATCATTGATGTCATCAAAGCCAAAAACATTATAGTAATGAAACGATCAATGGGCAAAGGGTATGCCGGTATCGAAAATGAGCTATTCTTTCATGACAAAAACCGAATGCTTTTCGGTGATGCCAAAGATTCTCTTGAGAAGCTGATTAGTGAAGTAAAGAACCTCTAATCCTTGATCATGATGTATGGAAGACCCTGAAATGAATTCAGGGTGACGTGTTTTTTTATTATCAATAACCCTATCCTTTTCGTCATGCTGAATTTATTTCAGCATCTACGTGATTTTGTAAGACACAATCTTCAATTCAACCAAGACCCTGAAATGAATTCAGGGTGACGTTCTTTATTTGTTCGTCATGCTGAACTTGTTTCAGCATCTTATTAACTCCAGTCTTATAATCAGAGTATCTTTCTGAAGACTCTGATTGAGGGAGTAACCACCACCCTTTCTTCCCTGAGCGTAGCCGAAGGGACTCAGCAACGACTATCAGTGTCCTCTACGAGAGACACTGATAGAGTTTGAAATCCTTGATCATGATGTATGGAAGACCCTGAAACGACTTCAGGGTGACAAATTTTTAATTAGAACGTCATGCTGAACTTGTTTCAGTATCTTCTTAAATTCAACTATGGCAAAAGGTGGTTCAGTATACATCATGTCTAATCCAAAAAGGACAGTACTTTACATCGGTGTTACTTCAGACCTTATATCTCGCGTCATTCAACATAAAAATGGGCAAGGTTCACAATTCACAAAAAAGTATCACTGCATCGACCTGTTATATCATGAAGAATTCTCTACAATTCAAGAGGCTATCGTCAGAGAAAAGCAGTTGAAGAATTGGCATCGTGAATGGAAATGGAATTTGATAAAAGAGTTTAACCCAGAACTAATAGACCTTTCTACCTCCATTGGAATAGACCTTGACCATGATTTATAAAAGACCCTGAAATAAATTCAGGGTGACGTTCTTTATTTGTTCGTCATGCTGAACTTGTTTCAGCATCTACCAGATCTTATACGACACAACCTTCAATTCAATAAGACCCTGAAAAAACTTCTGGGTGACGTGCTTTTTTATTATCCATAACCTTAACCCTTATCGTCATGCTCTCCGGAAACTTAGGGATGTTTCAGAATCTGA
This sequence comes from Cyclobacteriaceae bacterium, assembly GCA_965284605.1. GTDB lineage: Bacteria > Bacteroidota > Bacteroidia > Cytophagales > Cyclobacteriaceae > Roseivirga. The sequence goes on along the minus strand of OZ260101.1, from coordinate 3,714,433 downwards.
ATGATTAAAACCGACATGTTATTTTTAACTTCGCCTCATGAACGGTCAACTCAGAGAAAACATACATCCAGGAATTGAAGTCAACATTGTGCTCAAAAAGGACCAGCGCAGTGGTATACTAACTCACGGTATTGTCAAAGACATACTTACCAGTGCACCAAAGCACACCCACGGCATCAAGGTTAGGCTTGAAGATGGTCAGGTCGGTCGCGTGAAAGAAATCCTCTGATTTTGCTTGAAATTCTCTATCAAGACGAATATCTAGTCGCTATTAATAAGCCACATGGCCTTTTGGTTCACAGATCACCGATAGCCACCAATACGGACACCTTTGCCGTTCAGGAGCTTAGAAATCAAATAGGTCTTCACGTCTATCCTGCACATCGGCTGGATAGGAAAACGTCAGGAGTCCTGCTCTTTGCCCTAGACAAATCAATATTACCAGACCTACAACTACAATTTGCGGAACATACCTTAGAAAAAACCTATTGGGCCATTTTAAGAGGATACACCGAAGATGCCGGAACAATAGACTACGCCTTAACCAATGACAAGGGCAAAACTCAGGAAGCGATCACAAACTACCGCACTATTGCCAGAACTGAAATTGAAGTTCCTTTTGGCAAGCATTTGACCTCAAGGTATTCCCTAGTAGAGGCTAAACCTATCACTGGCAGAATGCACCAACTGAGAAAGCATTTTGCACACATCCTTCACCCTATTATCGGTGACAGGCCTCACGGCTGTAACAAGCAGAATAAACTCTTTCTTGAAAAATGGCAAATGGGAACGATGTTACTCCATGCCAAATCATTGCAATTGCAACACCCCATTACAAAAGAGCCCCTCAATCTATCCGCAGACCATCAAGCTGAATTTGAGCGCATGCTCAAAACGCTTCAGTTCCAAGTCTGAATTAAGCTTCTTCCTCTTCCTTGTAAGGGATAGTTGCTAGTAAATGCTTGATCACATTTACACGAGCAGCGGTCTTCCTATTGGCCTTTAAGATAATCCAAGGACGTTTTTCAGAATTCGTATGCTCAAACATCCGTTCTTTATACTGGGTATAGATATCCCAGAGCTCTTGTGCCTTGTCATCCACTGGAGACATTTTCCAACGCTTCAATGGATTAGTCTTAATATCTTCAAAACGTTCGGCTTGTTCGTCTTTGGTAATAGAGAAATAAAACTTGATAAGAATGATGCCATCATTGGTAATCATCTCTTCGAAAAAATTAATTTCAGCCATAAATCGCTCGTACTCCTCTTGAGTACAAAAGCCATTCACAGGCTCCACAACTGCTCGGTTGTACCAGCTTCTATCAAAGAAAACGATCTCTCCTGGGTTCGGTAGTTTATTGATATATCGCTGAAAGTACCATTGCCCTCTTTCTTGTGCAGTGGGTTTAGGTAAAGCCACTACTTTGTAGTTTCTTGGGTTTAAGTGGTGAGTAGCTCGTCTTATGGCTCCCCCCTTACCAGCAGCATCTCTACCTTCAAATAATAAACAAACACGTTTGTTATTTTTGATCACCCACTGTTGCAGTTTTATCAACTCCACCTGTAAGTCTTCTAGTGTCTTTTCCGAACGTACGGTACGCAATACCTTTTCAGGGTTTATCTGATCGCCTTGCTTCAGCAGTAGCTTAATGCCGAGGTTAGAATTCAGAAGTTTTAAATCCTTTATTGAAAAATTAGGTTGTTCTTCCATTTAGGTAAGGTGATAAATTGAACGATGAAACCTCATAACTACGTTAGGATCTGGCAATACATTGGTACTTGCGTTTTCCTTTCCTTCATACTCAAATTTTGATAGCACATGCCTAATCGCTTCGAGCCTCGCTACTTTCTTAGCGTTGGTCTTAAGAATTGTCCACGGACTAAAAGTGGTATGCGTTCGGGCAAACATCTGTTCTTTATAATAAGTGTATTTGTCCCACATCTCTTGCCCTTTTTCATCTACAGGACTTAGCTTCCACTGTTTTAATGGATTATTTCTGCGGTCATTAAAGCGCTTGCTTTGCTCGTCCTTATTGATTGAAAACCATAGTTTAATCACATGAATTCCGTCTTCAAAAAGCATATGTTCGAATTCTGGAACCTGACGCATAAACTGCTGATACTGCTCTTCATCACAAAAACCCATCACAGGCTCTACAACCGCTCTATTATACCAACTACGGTCAAAGAACACTATCTCACCAGCATTCGGCAGCTCTTTAATATACCTTCTGAAATACCATTGCTTGCGCTCTAAATCTGTCGGCTTGTTTAAAGCTACCACGCGAAGCGAACGAGGGTTCATATGCTGAACAAACCGTTTTATAGTTCCTCCTTTTCCTGCAGCATCTCTACCTTCAAAAATGACGGCCACACGCTTACCAGTCTCTGCCACCCAACGTTGCCATTTGACCAGCTCCACTTGTAGTTGCTCTAATTGATACTCATACTCAAGGTTAAATAACGCTTTGCTAAAATCACGGTTCTTTTGTTTGAGCATGTGTTCTAAATCAGACCGATTCTTGATCTTAGCAAGATCTTCATTCGTTATCTTTTTTGTCGTATCAAACTTACCACTCACGGCATTATCGGTAATCAAAAATTCACTCATTCTTGGCTTCTTTCAAGGAATTCGAAGATAATAAAATCAGGGAAGATTAAAGATAAGATTCGCATGATCTATGTCATGTTACAGCCTTACGCACAATATATTATTTAACATGCGCTCGAAATGCTAAAACTAGTACTGGCCTAACAGGATCATTCGAAAAAATTGCAATGGTCTTTCTTTCTAACCCAATTCTATTCGTTGCATCGAATTCAACACGAAGTGATTGTGAACTTCCTGCGGAAATCTGTTCCAAATCGGTAAAAGTTAGACACGCGCAATTCGATTCAATCTTTTCAATAATTAAAGGAGCACTTCCATTGTTGGCCAATGAAATCACAACTTCCTTCTTATCACCGACTTTCACGACTTTAAAGTCATGATTGACGATACTCGATGTGAGTTTCGGGCTTAGCCCCTCTCTAGCGACTTTCGGCAGTAGCGTGTACTGAATGGGGAGCACGCCTATTAAACGCTCTTTATCATACAGTTTGATAGCATGCTTTTGAAATCCGATCATCGAATTCTCATTTGTGATAAGCTTAATACGCATTTGAGAGAATGTGTGATGAGGAACTTTACCTGAGGAAAAACTCACTTGTATTGAATCCCCAGCACTGACTCGAGACATATTGAGGTCCGTTCCACCCAAGTTGTACACATCAAACATAGCCGTTAATGTGTCCCCACGCTGCCCAGCCTTCAAATTGAAGACCTCTTCTTTTGTTCTAAATGGAAAGTGAACATTTCTATAGGCCTTAAAAACATCAAGTTCACTCTGAAGGACCTTAAAACTCATTTGAAAACCGTGCAATAATAGATTGTCTTCGTCAAACAAACGTAATTCATACGCTTTGTCTCCGGCTACGCTTGGCAATGTAATGCTAATTGGAATCTCAACCTGCGCTCCTCCTGCAACAGGGCGATTCAATGGAGTGAATTTTAAATCAGCATCACTGCTCCACAGTATTAATTGAACAGAGTCACTGCTGGTGTTAGTCCACGTCAGTGTGCGGTCGTATCGTTTAAACTCCCCCTCCACTACTCCCAAATCAACAAATTCGAGGTCCTGTGCCATACCAGATAAGGTCACAAAGAATAAAAAGACTGTTAATACAAATTGAATTAGACCCCTTGGTCTCGACTTAAATACCACACGCTTCATTTCACTCATAAAATTAAAGCTTGATTTGTTGAATTGAGCAGGTCTTTATTATTTAATTTGCTCAAAATTTTACCAATGGCAAGAATACTTACTGGTATACAGAGTTCAGGAAAACCACATTTGGGGAACTTACTCGGGGCAATTCAACCTGCAATTGAGCTTTCAAAGAACCCTGACAATGATTCCTTCTTCTTTATAGCCGATCTTCACTCACTCACAACCATTAAGGATCCGAAAACGAGAATTGATAATACCAACGCAGTAGCCGCGGCTTGGTTAGCCTGTGGTTTCAATACTGAAAAAAACACATTCTACAGACAGTCACGTGTGCCAGAAGTTTGTGAATTAGCATGGTATATGAATTGTTTCACGCCTTTCCCAATGTTGGCCAATGCGCATAGTTTTAAGGATAAGTCAGATCGCCTTTCAGATGTAAATGCCGGTCTATTCACATATCCCGTACTGATGGCTTGTGATATTCTACTTTATGATGCCAACATAGTCCCTGTAGGAAAAGATCAACGACAGCATCTTGAAATGACCAGGGACATCGCTAACGGCATTAATCATACTTTCGGAGAAATATTTGTATTGCCAGAAGCACAGATTAGCGAAGAGGTAATGACTGTACCAGGTATTGATGGTCAAAAGATGAGCAAGTCTTATGGAAACATCATTGATATCTTTCAGCCTGACAAGGCTCTGCGAAAGAATATCATGAAAATAGTCACTGATAGTACCCCGCTAGAAGAACCGAAAGACCCAGATAACGATATTACATTTTCGCTGTATTCAATTCTAGCCGGTAAAGAACAGGTTGAAGAAATGAGGAGAAATTATCTTGGTGGTAACTATGGCTACGGACATGCCAAACAAGCACTCTATGAATTGATTTTAGAAAAGTATGCCGAAGAGCGCAAGACGTATAATTACTATATGGAAAACCCTGCGCTCCTAGAAGATGAACTCACCAAAGGTGAGGAAAAAGCCAGAAAAATAGCGCAAGAAGTGCTGGCCCGCGTAAAATCTACATTGGGTTTTGCTTGAAATTTGAGCACATCGAAATGTTTTCTCTATTTATAGTGCACCATTTGATTAGAAATGTCGTTTCATATTCGTAAACTTAGTTTGATGAAAAAGTTATCTCTTTCTCTGTCCATACTTTTAGCTTTCGTAATCACAGTTTCTTGTGACGATAATGGTGACTCGTCTTCAGAATTCACCGGCAACGAAGTAAGATTAGATATGATCCCTGGCACTGTAGAGGGGAATACGACTTCAGGCACGCTTGTTATTCGTGAAAGGAATGATGGGCAACCTCAAATCGAAATTAGTCTAGATAATGTCTTAAGTAATGCCAATCACCCTGTGCATTTGCACCTGGGTAGTCTTGATGAAGATGGTGATGTGGTGCTATTTTTAGAAAGACTAACGGAAGAAAATGGTATAGGAAAGAGTATTACAATTCTCAACGCCCTCGATGATAATACTACACTGAACTACGCCAGTTTCTTAAACTTTGATGGTAGTATCAAAATTCATTTTGAAGATTCAGGCCCACTTGAAAATGAGGTTCTTGGGGCAGTCAACATTGGTGTAAACACCTCTGAAAATCAAGCTTACCTAGACGGTGTAAAGTCCATCACGGTCTGCAATTCTAATTTCGGTAACTAGGCTTTACCTGACGATAACTTTCTTAGTGACCTGACGACTGCCATCAGTTACTTGGATCACATACAAACCACTTTTTAAATCACTTGTTGGTATCCTTACCGTATTCCCAATCCTTTCAAAGTTCTGATCAATATTTCTACCCGAAGATTGAACAACCCTAATTTGTAGGAATTCAATATTCCAATTTGGAGATAGCTCTATAAGCAACCATTCTCCCCTAGATATTGGATTAGGATAAACCTGTATTTCAAATTTAGCCTCCCCTCCTTCGAAGAACACTGATCTAATTTCAGAGTATTCAAACTGACCATTGAAATCTGTTTGTTTAAGGCGATAGAAAGACCTGCCTTTCATCGGGTTATGATCCACCGCCTTATAAGACAAAGATTGATCAGAATCACCAGCACCCTCTTTGGTGAGTACAGGAAAAAAGCTTCGCCCATCTAAGGAACGTTCAACTGTGTAGAAATCATTGTTCTCTTCAGAGGCAGTTACCCACTCAAGTACGATAGTCGATTCAGTTACTTTAGCCTCAAAGCTTATCAAAACAATTGGTAATCGGTTGAGCGTATTATCCATGGCATATAGGTCGCCAAAAGCATCAGCATTAGTGAATGAAACCACATTATTAGTAGCATTGACCGTTCCTCTAGCTAACCAATCTATAGTTCCTGTCGGTAAGGTTCGATAAAGGGCTCCAACCATATTGGCTTCGGTTGTCTGTGTAAAATCCGAAGCATCATAGGTATAAGATGCATTAAAAACAGGGCTTGTAATGTTGTTTCCTGAAACTGTCCAAAACACGTCAAGAAAGTCTGTCGCAGCCGTACCATCGTCATCACCCGGAGAGGCGTCTCCAGTATTGTCTCTATCTCGGTTTGGATGCGATGTATCAGTAATACTAAAATCTATTGACGCGCTTCCTCCAATGGTAGCAGCATTAAGAGTAAGCGTTATGGGGGAATAAGAGGTGCCTCCAATGGGCACAAAGAAACTACCAGTGGCTGACAGGTTTCTTCTCACAACCCCGTTACCTGTGTCTTGAATGTAGCTAGAAGCATTCCCCCCTGAAATGGTGGCACCATCAGCAATAATCAAATTCTGATTCCCCATGATTAAATCTCCGAGTGTAAGCGTCAAGTTGTTGTTGATTGTAAAAACTGTATTAGTCGTAGCATCAATGCCATCTGCTTTATCGATGATTAGGTTATGATAAAACCCATCCGTTGTTGGTTCTATTAGCTGATTAGATGTCGTCCTGTTATAAGTGACCGTGTTTGGACTGGCGGAAGCAGTGAAATTAGTTACTGAGAAATTGCCTGTCGTGCCTCCGTAGGATAATACTCCATTGGCTCCATTGACAAACGTTCCTGTTCCGGAAGTTGTAGCTAATCGATCCGTAATATTCAAGCCACCAGAATTGGTATTAGTATAACTAGCTCCATCGTTCAAAACAAAGTCAGACATGGTATTCATTACTCCTGAACCTGATATAGTACCAGACGTGCTTGTTAAGGTATAGACACAGCCAGTGGCAGTACTGCACCCTGTGAATGTTCCGCTATTAGATATATTACCATTAATGGTAGGGTCATATGCTGAAGTCACATTCCAAGTCCCATTGGCGTTAACAGAAATATTATTATAAGCATAAGTACCACCATTTCCATCAGAAGTAAATGTTCCATTATCCACTGTAATAGTACCTGTAGATGTAATTGTTGGACTTGCTACGTTAATAGAGCCTCCCCCCGAAATATCCATATTCACAAAGCTTATCACACCAGAATTTATATCATTAGTGCCCCCACTAATGTCATAATCACCCGCTATTGTCAGGGTATTCGCAGCATTGTTCTTTGTAAATGACCCACTCGAAACTGTCAATCCTCCACTTGCATTTGAAAGCGTTAGCGTACCTTCCGAAAGTGTTACAGAACCTGTAGCAACGGACATGTCAGTAGCATCAATTGTCGAAGGATTCACAGGAGTTGTAGCCTCATTCATTGTCATTGTGCCGCCTGTGATAATGATGTCTCCAGTGATGTTCAAATCTCCATCATTATGATCGAAAAGCCCTCCGGTCATACTTAGATTACCTCCAATATTAGCCACAGCCTCACTATTATTAGGTTCGAACTCGCTATTATCAGTAATGGTGACATTACCAGTGACTGCAAGCGTATTCGCAGTTTGCAGTCTCATTCTACCCCGGATTAAAGTCAGGTTATTGTCTACGGTAACATTAGCACCGCTCACATCAACTAGGGTGGTAATGTTAGGTTTATTGACTTCTAGGTTATAAAAAGGTCCTAGCGTTATGGCTTCATTGCCCGTACCATCATAAATGACAGTGCTACCAACTGTATTCAGTGTGAAAGTCAGCTCACTATACGCTCCATTGTCCCTAAGGTTAAGTACTCCTGTACTTCCATTCACAAAAACTCCTGTTATAGGCGCAGAAGCCCCATCAATATTATCCGTTACAACCAGCAAGCCGTTGTTGGTTAGGGTAACGCCATTATTTACTCGAACATCAGTAATATATACAGTATCAGAACCACTTATTGTAGAACCGTCTGTTCTGAAGGTGTATCGACAGCCGGTTGTATTGGCACAACCATTCCAAGTGCCATCATTCACTATGCTACCGTCAATGTTAAATGACTCCGCTACAACACCATTATTCCATTCTCCGCTAGCATTAACAGTGATATCGGAAAATACTTTAGCACCTGGTGTGCTATTGAATGTAAGTGTTCCATTAATGGTTGTTGCACTGTTGGCCTGAAACCTAATTTGATCAATGACAAGAATGTTGGAGGTGTTGACGGTCAATGTACCCGTTAGATCAATCCTTGGGTCAGAAGCATAATCCATGTCTGAAGCTAAATTGGAAGTTCCAGTACCATTAACGAGTAAATTTCCGGTGACATTCAAATCAGAACCTGAAATTGTAAAGGTCAGGCTTCCATCGATCAAGGTTAAATCATCACAATTCTGATCAGTGCTAGTGGCGATAGTGATAGGATTACCTGACGTTATCACGACATGATCATTGCTATCCGGAATTCCATCAGCATCGTCCGCATTACCTTGATTGTCTTCTGACCAACTTGCTGCGTTCGTGTAGTTGCCACCACCACCTGTACTGGTGAAGATAGATTGCGCCAATGTAATTTGGCACATAAGTAACAATATGTAGGTAAGAATTACCCTCACTCGATCTGATGTGGTGTTTAACTGAAAGGAATAGATTATGAATCACCACCATGCTGAAAAAACAGGTGTGATTAAAATGATAGGCTATTCTAGATTAATAGAATAAGTCCTAAAATACTCAAAAAGAGCACATTAAACAAAATACTTCATTTTATCACAATCTTCCCTAATTCTCTCTTCCTATTACTTATAACCTTTCGCACAGCCAAACCCTGCCATGGCGTCAAAGAAAATTTGGAATATCTTTCAAACTGAGAACGATTAATAGCGGCATTCTTGTTTATACTTGCAACGAATTAATTGACGCATGAACAATCCACTAGTTAATATAACCGCAACCCCGTTTAGCACCCCACCATTTTCGGACATTAAAAATGAGTATTTCAAACCTGCTATTGAGCACCACATTCAATCGGCTAAGGCGGAGATTAATGAAATCGTTGAACGAAAGGACCTTCCTAACTTCAAAAATACGATTGAAGCACTCGAAAAAGCTGGAAAGCCTTTGGACAGGACATCTTCTATATTCTTTAATTTAAATAGTGCTGAAACAAATGATGAGATTCAGCAGATAGCTAAAGAAATATCACCCCTTTTAACGGAATTCTCTAACGACATTTTACTCAATGAAGCACTATTTGTAAAAGTGAAAAATGTCTTCGATTCAGTGGATCGCTCTGCACTGAGTAGTGAACAAAAAACACTTCTAGATAAGACCTATAAAGGTTTTGTTAGAAATGGAGCGCTTCTGAACAATGATCAAAAAGACAAACTTCGGAAAATTGATGTTGAACTGGCGCAGCTCTCATTGACTTTCGGAGAACATGTTTTGGCAGAAACCAACAAATACGAGATGGTCATTGAAAACGAGAAAGACCTCGCAGGCCTACCCCAGTTTGTCATTGATCAAGCTGCAGAAACGGCAAAAGAGAAAGGCCATGAAAATAAGTGGGTATTCACTTTAGACTACCCTAGCTATGTACCCTTTGTTACTTACTCAGCTAATCGTGCACTGAGAAAAGAACTCAGCATTGCAGCAGGCTCAAAAGCCTTTAAAGGAGACGAGAATGATAATCAAGGCATTGTCAAGCAAATAGTAACACTTAGACATCAAAGGGCTAAGCTTTTGGGTTATGACACACATGCTCACTTTGTTTTAGAGGAGCGTATGGCCGAATCTCCAGAAAAGGTCATGTCTTTCCTTTCCGAAATAGGTAACTATGGAAAAGGAGGAGCCGAACGAGATGTCAAAGAAGTAGCGGACTACGCAAAACGATTGGATGGTATTGAAGCACTTCAGCGTTGGGACTTTGCTTACTATTCCGAGAAACTTAAAAAAGAGAAGTATACCATCGATGATGAAATACTCAAGCCCTACTTCAAATTAGAGAATGTCATTGATGGTGTTTTCGAAACGGCCAGAAGACTATTCGGCCTTCATTTTGTTGTTAACGATAAGATTGACAAGTACCATGAAGATGTGATGACCTACGAAGTAAAAGACGCTTCTGGCAAGCATGTCTCTGTATTTTATGCCGACTTCTTCCCTAGAGCGGGCAAAAGAGCAGGCGCATGGATGACTTCATATGCTGGGCAGTACAGAGAAGAAGGAACAGATCACCGACCATTGGTTTCTATTGTCTGCAACTTCACCAAGCCTACCGGCAGCACGCCTTCCCTATTGACTTTTAACGAAGTAACAACGCTATTCCATGAGTTTGGACACGCCCTACATGGCATGTTGGCTGATGGTCAGTATGAAAGCCTAAGTGGGACAAGCGTATTCTGGGATTTCGTTGAACTACCTTCTCAAATCCTTGAGAACTGGTGCTTTGAAAAGGAGTGCCTGCATATGTTCGCGAAGCACTATGAAACCAGTGAGGCCATTCCTGAAAAACTAATTCAAAAGATTAAAGACAGCGCCAACTTTATGGAAGGCTACCAAACCATGCGTCAATTGAGTTTTGGTATGCTAGACATGGCATGGCACGGAAAAGGTAATTCTGGAATTGAAAGTGTAGCCGATTTTGAGCGATCCATAATGGAGGAAACAGACGTCTTACCTCCAATACCTAACACCAACATGAGTTGTGCTTTTTCACATATTTTCCAAGGCGGGTACTCCGCTGGCTATTACAGCTACAAATGGGCAGAAGTGCTTGATGCTGATGCATTTGAATTCTTCAAAGAGAAAGGAATATTCAATAAAGAGGTGGCAACTTTATTTAAGGATAATGTTCTTTCAAAAGGTGGCGCAGAACACCCAATGATCCTCTATAAAAAATTCAGAGGACAAGAACCAGATGTCAAAGCACTTTTAAGAAGGGCCGGGCTTATTGACAATTGAGCAAGATTCCAAAGCGCATATTGCCAGCTATCGTATTTGCACAGTTTGCAGGTACATCACTATGGTTTGCAGGAAATGCGATTCTACCTCAGGTTCAGGAGTCATGGAACTTGCCCGAAGGCAGTTTAGCCAATGTAACCTCAGCAGTCATGCTGGGGTTTATTGTCGGTACGTTTCTGTTTGCGCTTTTTTCAGTTGCTGATCGCTTCAAACCAAGCCAAGTATTCTTCATTTGTTCTCTACTCGGGGCCACCTTTAATTTACTGCTTATTTTCCTGCCGAGTACTTATTTCAACCTACTCGGACTCCGTTTTATGACAGGAATCTTCATTGCCGGCATTTACCCTGTAGGTATGAAAATCTCAGCCGATTGGTATGGAGGGAAACTTGGAAAGGCACTTGGTTACCTCATAGCCGCGCTAGTTGTAGGGTCTGCTTTCCCTCATCTATTGAATCATTTTGGCACGTCATTATCGTGGAAATTTGTCCTTATTGGCACCTCTTCACTTGCTTTAATCGGTGGTTTTATGATGATTCTGCTCGTTGGTGACGGCCCTCACCGTATTACGGGTGCGCGTTTCGAACCTAGAAAAGTCATCGATGTTTTCCGCAAAAAAGACTTTCGCGCTGCTGCCTTTGGCTACTTCGGCCACATGTGGGAATTATATACGCTATGGGCCTTTCTACCCGTGATTCTTATCTATTACAATGAATCTCATAATACAGCGATACCTATCAGTCTGTGGACTTTTATTATCATTGCAGTTGGTGCAATTGGCTGTGTGTTAGGTGGTATCTTGTCTACGCGATTAGGAAGTGCTAAAGTTGCTTTTCGGTTCTTAAGCCTATCGGGCTTACTCTGTCTCGCCTCACCACTATTTTATGATTTGCCCGTTCCTCTATTTATCACTGTTCTATTAATATGGGGATTCGCAGTGATTGGTGATTCTGCCCAATTTTCGTCTTTGAATGCGCTGACTGCCCCACCTGAGTTTAAGGGAACTGCCTTAACCATTGCAGTCAGTATTGGTTTTTTACTGACCATTCCTAGTATACAATTACTGGGTGCCCTAGCAGAAATGATTGATACGCGATGGCTTCTGTTTACCTTAGTGATAGGTCCTATCTTTGGATTAGTTCATACTAGGAAACTTTTCCAGTAATCTTTTGATAAAAATATTCTCGACACTCTCATGGTAATTATCTTACTTACAAGTCATATATTTACATTATGAAAAAGTATATTTCCTGTCTTATACTAATTTTGCTTTGGAGTTGTGAATTCCCAGACTTCAGGCCAAAGCCACCTAGTTTTGTATTTACTGAATTTGAAGATATACGCCTCAATATCTATTTAAACAGTTCTCTTGATCCATCTTATCGAAACGTGGAAGAATGGGAAATTAATCTTAGCTATTACAACGAAACTTTCAACATACCGCTCAATGTGGTGGAGAGTGATGCATCAGAAGACTTTGATTATCTCATATTTGCCCCCTTTCCAGCATCATTGGGTGAAGGAACATATAAAGGAGTTATTGATTACGGTAATGGGGATATCGATAGTCTTGTAATGGTCTATTCACTATGGTACAGACTCTCATATAATGACGATGTGTGGGTGGATAAAATATGGATTGAAGGGGATACCTTAACACGTGGAGATAATTTTCATTTTGAATATTTCAAAGAATAAACGAACAGAAATATTCTTCCGCAGGTATCAGATTTTAAAACGGATATTTCCGGCCTAAACTTACTTACTCGAGGTAGGAATCTCAAAACCGAAGGCAGCTATTTCGGCCTCGGTAAGTCTGATCACATTGACATCTAACTTAATAGGTTCGAGTGGAGCGTTTGATGAATCCTTCTCTACTTTGACGATTTGATCAACAACATCCATTCCTTTGAACACCTGCCCATAAATCATGTAGTCACTGTCCAATCTTGGAAGACCATCTTTATTCTGAACGATATAAAACTGACAAGCAGCAGATAGCTTTCCAGGATTATCGTCTCTACCGGCTCCAAAGGCTCCATAAACGTGCTTCTTGCCTGCTTCGAATTCTGGTTCTAATAAATGGACAGAATAGGCAAAGCCCTCGGGTGTATCTGGACATCCACCTTGGGCCACGAAGTTTTCAATGACTCTATTGAAAGTGAAATCATCCCAATAGCCTTCTTTAGCCAGTTCTAAAAATGCTTCTTTGTGTTTGGGCGCCTCATCGTATAACCAGACAAGGATTTCTCCCATATCTGTTTTGATCTGACCCACCTCATAGGTTTTATCTTGTGCGCAAGCAGTTGATACAATGACAAAAAGTAAGAAAATGGCCTTTTTCATAATGTTCCGTTTCCCTAAACTTATTAAAAATTAGCTCAATGGCTGAATCTTGATCTTTAAATCCTTTTGCAAATTATGGATATGCTCTTTTTCACGCTCACCTATGAAGAGAATCGAATTACCCTTTAGGCCAGCCCTTCCGGTACGACCACTTCGGTGTGTATAATATTCTGTTTGCTGTGGTAGCTCATAGTGAACTACAAAGCTGAGTCCTTTCACATCAATGCCTCTCGCAGCTATATCAGTTGTTACCAAGAGATCGACTTTCTCACTCTTGAACTTTCGCATCGCTTTATCACGATCGCGTTGTCCCATATCTCCTTCTATAACATCCACTAGAAGGTTTTTGGCAAGCAGCTGCTTAGCCAATACCCTGGCTGTTTTTTTTGTCTGACAGAAAATCATCCCTCTCTCGTCTTTATGGTAAGAAAGAAAGTGCATCAATTCTGGTAATTTGTCCTTGGACTTACAGACCACATACTCGTGTGTCACATTTTCGTTCACACCAGCATTGCGACTCACCTCAATTTTATGGGCGTCTTTGTCCAAAAACTTCTTAATGATCTCTTGAATTCCTGCGGGTAAAGTAGCTGAAAAAAGCCAAATACTTTTCTCAATAGGGACGTAACCCAAAATGTAGTGCATGTCTTGCTTAAAACCCATGCTTAACATTTCGTCCGCCTCATCGAGCACCACGTTTTGTACCTGAGAAAGATCAACAGCTTCTCGTTTGATCAAATCCATCAAGCGACCAGGTGTTGCTACCACCACATGTGTCGGTCTTTTGAGCCTTTGGATTTGATTATTAATATCTGCACCTCCATAAACCGACTCTATAAAAATCTTATCCGTGTACTTAGTGAATTTAAAAAGTTGCTTTGCGATTTGTTGACACAACTCACGTGTGGGCGCAATGATTAAGCCCTGTACAACTGGTTTTTCTGGATCAATATTTTGAAGCAACGGTAAGCCGAAAGCTGCCGTTTTACCCGTTCCTGTTTGGGCCTGACCGATAAAGTCGTTCTTAGAGTCTAGCAGAACAGGAATTGCCGATCGTTGGATATCAGTCGGTTCGAAGATGTTAACTTCGTTCAACCCTTTGATTAATTTGTTTGAGATGCCTAATTCAGAAAATGTACTCACGTTTTTTGCTTTAAGTAGCAAAGGTAGAACGAATACTTCGCAATAAAGCATTGCAATAGTCTTAAGTCAGTTGTTTATTTGGGAATGGATTTGGATGGCATACAACCTGTAAAAATTGGTATCATAACGGTATCTGACCGGGCAAGCAAAGGAGAATACGAGGACCTTTCAGGTCAAGCCATTATAGATACTTTAAAAGACTACCTGGTTACCAAGTGGAAGCCTATTTATCAGGTGATTCCCGATGAGCAATACTTGATAGAAAGCACTATAAAGCAAATGGCCGACAAGGAGAAATGCTGCCTCATTGTTACCACAGGAGGTACTGGACCAGCATTAAGAGACGTAACACCTGAAGCAACGCAAGCTGTTTGCGACAAAATGATGCCGGGCTTTGGTGAATTAATGAGACAAGTGAGCCTCCAATATGTACCTACAGCCATACTATCTAGACAAACTGCCGGCATTAGAGGAAACTCATTGGTAATTAACCTTCCTGGCAAACCCAAATCAATTCGTGAATGCCTTGACGCTGTATTTCCGGCTATCCCCTATTGCATCGATTTAATAGAAGGTCCCTATTTAGAAACTAATACCGAAGTCATTTCTGTATTTAGACCGAAAAACTAAAAGTAGTTCAGCCCATTAAAGTGCAATCGGTACCCAAGTTGGTTCACCATGGTATGCATCTCCTGATGTTATTTTCGTGAATTTACCATCAGCAATATCTATGGTATAAATATGATCACCTTCTTCGGTAGTGCCATGAAAAGCAATTTTGTCACCACTCGGAGACCATGCTATTTCTTGTTCCGCATAGGGAGTTCGGGTCAACTGAGTAATCTCTTCAGTGTAAAGGTCTAATATGTAAATATCCTCTTTGCTGTCCTCAGCCCCAGACCTCATAGTAAGGGCGACCTGGTTTCCATCAGGCGACCATGTGCTATACTTTTCTATAAGATTGTTATTGGTTAACCTTCGCGTTTCCAGTGTGGCTAACTCCAATAGGTATAGCTCATTTTCACCAGTTCGGTCTGAGATAAAAACCAAACGATCTCCTTCGGGTGAGATCGAGAATCTCCCGTTGTATCCATTGGTCTTGGTCAGTTGTCGTTTATCAGTGCCGTCAAGCAAGCACCACCAGATATCTTGAGAACCGTCACGCTCTTGAGTAAAGACGATCCGTTTACCATCCGGAGTTAGCTTAAAATTGTTTAATTCAGCATAGGGAAGCTTGTCAATTTTATCATCGGGTATAGACCTAGCGACAACAGAAAAATTATCTTCCTTGTCTTTGCTGTAATAGATGAGTTTATTCATACCTCTGTTCCAATATGCTGACCAATCCCATCCGTCATTAGCTGTGAGTCTTTTCTCCCATTGCCCTAACGTATCGTTGGAATAGAGATCGAAATTTCCATTTCTGCTTGACAGGTAAACAAGGCTTTCTACCTGCTGATCCGTTGAGTCGCAAGCGGATAAAAGGATAACAATGGAGAGGATTAAAAGGTGACGCATCAATACAGAATTTTCGGTTTAAACTAGTATTCTTAAGAAATTCAAATTAGTTAAAACAACCTATATTCAACTGATTTCTATGGATAGAAACCAAATTACCTTTTTGTATGTTTGTACATTAAATTTAAAGTCATGTCCGCTATCCTGTCGATTGAAAAGTTAAACTTCCCTTGGCAAACACAAGACCCCTTCTTGTTCTGTGCTTACCACAATGATCATTACCCCAAAGGAAATGGTCAGCTAGGCCCTGTTGACTCCTTAGCAGGAAGACAATTAGGCGCTGATTTTAGCGGAAAAGACGGATGGAGCATGTACCATGGCCAACAAGTACCCGGTTTTCCTTCTCATCCACACAAAGGATTTGAGACCATCACTATCGCTGAAACTGGCCTTGTAGATCATTCTGATTCCCTAGGTGCTGCAGGTCGTTTTGGGAATGGAGACGTTCAATGGATGACTGCCGGAGGTGGCGTACAGCATTGTGAAATGTTTCCACTACTAAAAGAAGAGGAAGAAAATCCCTTACTCTTATTCCAAATTTGGTTGAACCTACCCAAGGCAAGTAAACATGTGCCTGCTCACTTTGCTATGCTTTGGCATGAAGATATTCCGATCTATTCACATAAAGACGATTCTGGGAAAGTGACCACTGTCAAAGTGATCAGTGGTCAACTTGACGACATTGAAAGCCCAAGTCCTGCACCTGATTCTTTCGCAGCTGATCCTAAAAACCATGTAGCCGTTTGGTTGATCGAAATGGATGCTCATGCGACTTGGGAGTTGCCTATTGCAGATGCCAGAGTAAATAGAAGTCTTTATCTCTATCAAGGAAGTGAGGTACAAATTGATAACCAAAGGCTCCCTAATGGTCATGTAGCAAAGCTTAATGCAGGTGAGACGACATCCTTAACCAATGGATCAGAAAAGGCGCACTTCTTATTACTCCAAGGAAAACCTATCGGTGAGCCTATTGCCCAGTATGGGCCTTTCGTGATGAATACGAATGCAGAAATTCAAGAGGCGATGATGCAGTTTCAAAGAACTCAATTTGGTGGATGGCCTTGGCCTAGTAGCAGTCATACGCACGACCCGAATAGAGGTCGTTTCGCACTGCACGCAGATGGAAGAGAAGAGATTAAAGACTAGGCTTAGAAGCTTATATTGCCACTTATCCGTTATATGAAAACCCGAAAATTATTTTTCGTTAATTGGGTGTATGAGTAACAGTAAAAACCATGACTTAATTATTCCAAAGCTGCAAATCGCCATTTTACTCTTTACGAGTTTGGCCATTTTCATATGCTCCATTCTATTTGAACAGTTTTTAGGAGACTTAAATCTGTGGTTTATCATTGGGAGCTTTCTTCTCTTTATCCCAGCATATATTACCCTATTTCTTGACATGGCTTCTAGGCCAATCACGCACCTATGGACAGGTGCAATGCTGATTGTCCCAATTATTACGCCCTTCGCCTATTTGGCCGTTCGAGACAGACTTAAGACTGAGCTACCCGTCTTAGTCTAGAATTACCTATTCTCAAGCTTAATACCCTTCATCAATCGATACATTAACACCGCTGCCCTTTTACTCTGCTTTGGCAAAGCACGAATATCTCCCGTTTCATTAATGGTATGATCATCGGCACCGCTCATACCTAAACCATCAATGCCCATTTCAATATGAGCTGCTGTAAAGGAAATATCGGCAGCCCCAGCGTCTGCAGGATTTACAGCATTCACTGCTCCGAAGCCTAAGTCTTCACTGACCTGACCAAATGCCTTCATCAGTTGATAGTTACCATCAGACGGTGCAAAGGGAGGGTATCCGTCAGCGAACTCGATTGAAGCTTTCGTACCGGGTAAATGTTGGGAGACAATCTTCTTCATGGTTGTTTGGGCCCTTACCAATTGTTCTGGTGACAAACAGCGAATATCACCGGTGACCGTTACATCTTTCGACACTACATTATTCTTTCCGAAAGCAGTACCTGATTTATCTAAGTCACTGTAAGTAACTGATGTCCCACCAACAATGGCACCCGGGTTAAAAGTCAGAAACTCCTCTCCTGCCAGTTGATCATAGAATTGATAGAGAATTCTTGAAGCTTCGTAAATCGCACCAGCACCAACCTCTGGTTTGAAAATTTGACTTGAATGCGCTGCATTTCCATTTACCTTGAGCGTCCAACCTGACGAACTTCTTCTGGCTACATTGACCGTTGCTGGATTACCGTCTCCATTTTCGAAACCTAGTGCGATGTCGGCCCACTTAGCAGCATCAATCAAGGCCTTCTTTGATTCCGACAGCGGACTTCCGCTTAACTCTTCATCTCCTGTCATTACAACCCAAATGTTCATGTCTCTTAAAAGACCTTGTGCATGCAATGCGGATAAGGCTTGCAGAATGATAACGTCTCCCCCCTTCATATCAGCAATACCAGGCCCTTTGATAATGTTTTCATCTAGCTGACGCCATTCTTGATTTGGACTATCCGGTTCGAACACTGTATCTAGATGACCAATCAGCATTATTTTCGGCCCTTTGCCTCCTTCAATCTTTGCGGTCAAATGACCTGCTCGATTAAAGGAGCTTCCATCCAACCATTGTGTTTCCATACCCAAAGCCTGAAACTTAGGCATCAGTACATCAGCTACTGCACGCACACCTTCGAAATTCATGGTACCGCTATTGATATTAATGATGCCTTTCAGCAACTGAAGTGCCTCATCATTATTTTCATCTATCCATTTGACTAGTTTCTTTTCAGTTTTATCAGTCTGGGCATGGGCCGTCAGTGTATAAAAAGACAGCAGAAAAGCCAGAAGTAGCCGGAGTGTTTTGTTAGGAGACATATCAAATAGATTATTTTTAACAATACTAATCAAGAGTGATAAGAAAGTCTATGGGTAAGACATTTGATTTTAGTGGCAAGTGGGGAATTGAAGTCCGAAACCTTTATGATCTATCGAGTCTGCAACAGATGGATGGTTCGGTATTAACGCCAGAAGACATCAGAATCCGGTCAATGAACTTCGGCCAGCATTGGAGAACCGAAAGAATACGAAACTTTCCGTATCAAGTCAGTATTCCACTGAATTACGTCATCGACTATCTCAACACTCAACTTCCCGAATACATTGAAGATGCTATCTCCAACCGAGATGAAGAAGATGAGTTAGATAATCTATTGATGACCTTTGGCTGGTCAAAGGATGCAAAAACATTACTCCTCAACACCAATAACAAACTGCTTAACCTCTTGTTAGACTTCTTCGCCTTTGATATCCTCTTACACTGGTACTCAGATGGTCCTGTTTCCGATGGTGGAGCCATAATCAATACTCACGATCAATTCTCCATTGAAGGCGATTATTTGATCATTACAGGGGTATGCAGAAAATCTGGGGTTCCTGTCAGATATCAGGATGTGTGATTACTTTTGAGCTCTCCAAGCCACTTGTTTGGCAGTTTCACCAACTGTAACAATGAGTCTAGTGGGGCCTGGAACGAGTACAATTTTAACCTCTTGATCAGGAAAGTCATCCACAGTTACGGGAACGCCTTCTCCATACTCAATATCATAGCTGTATCTTCCTTTATGATCTCTCTGATTACGGATATAGTTTTTAGCAAAGTAAGCTACCGGCAGTAACACATCATTATCAGGACAAAACTCATCATGCACTTCAGCAATAGCTTCTTCTAAATCCTGACCAAATTCCTCTAAGAATTCATCTTCCATGTCATGAAGTTCCTCTTCCAAATCGTCATAGCGCTCATCACTATAATTCAATTCGTCTAACTCATTTATTTTGTCAGCGATCAGAGAGAAATCCTCATTTAGCTTATCTACGTCCATGCTTCATTAAGTTTATGCAAAGAAGTTTAGTTCAGAGAAAACATACAAGCTAAATCCCTAAAACGTACTTTATTTTTGACAAAAGACAGAATAACTTTTACCTACTGATCAAGCCTCGTATTTTTGTCTGAGTTAAGACTTTGGCAATTAGTGACCAAGTCAACATATCAAAACACCGGGCACAAGCCGATAAAATGATTGATCAATCCATACAAGAAAAAGTAGACTTATGGCTCAATAGCGCCATAGATGAGGAAAGCAAAGCGCAAATAAAGGCGATGTCAGAAGAGGAGTTAATTGACTCTTTTTACAAAGACCTTGAATTTGGAACCGGAGGACTTCGGGGTATTATGGGTCCAGGGTCGAATCGGATCAACAAGTACACCATAGGCATGGCTACGCAAGGGCTGGCTAACTACTTGATGAAGTCATTCCCCAATGAGGAGATCAAGGTGGCAATCGCTCACGATAGTCGAAACAATAGCCGATTTTTTGCTGAAACG
This sequence comes from Cyclobacteriaceae bacterium, assembly GCA_965284605.1. Classification (GTDB taxonomy): domain Bacteria; phylum Bacteroidota; class Bacteroidia; order Cytophagales; family Cyclobacteriaceae; genus Roseivirga. Next base: position 3,694,049 of record OZ260101.1, on the reverse strand, counting down.
ACAGCGGCTGTCTTTTCTGGCAACGGTATTCACGTCTACCTGTTCGAAGACCTTCGGCCTACACCTGAACTATCTTTTGCCATAAGAGAACTTGGTTGTAAAAGCGGTGTTGTACTCACTGCCTCTCATAATCCAAAGGAATACAATGGCTATAAGGCCTATTGGGATGACGGTGCTCAGGTCATTGCGCCACATGACAAAAGAATAATTGCCGAAGTTCAAGCAATTTCTGGGGTAGAAGCGGTCAAATTCAACAAAGATGAGCGTAAAATAGAGGCACTCGGCAGAGCCTTGGATGAAAAATACATTGATGCCATACTGAATTTAACTTTGGCTCAAGACGCTATCGATAGACAATCAGATTTAAAAATCGTCTTCTCTCCCATTCACGGTACTTCGATCACGCTCGTTCCTGAAGTCTTGGAAAGAAAAGGATTCAAAAACCTCTCAATTGTAGCCGAGCAAGCTGAACCAAACGGCAACTTCCCAACCGTGGTCTATCCAAACCCCGAAGAGAAAGAAGCCATGACTATGGCCTTAAATCAGGCAAAAGCTATAGATGCAGATTTAGTAATGGCCACAGACCCAGATGCCGATCGCGTTGGAATTGCTGCAAAGAATAAGAATGGTGCGTTTGAATTACTGAACGGCAACCAGGCAGCTGCCCTGTTGATTTACTTTCTACTTTCAAAGTGGAAAGAGAACGGCAAGCTTGACGGTAATCAAATGATTATCAAGACGATTGTTACTTCTGATTTGCTAGATCGGATTGCCGAAAGCTTCGAAGTTGACTGCCCTAGTACATTAACAGGCTTTAAATTCATAGCCGCGCTCATCAAAGCACTGGAAGGAAAGAAAGAATTTATTGGCGGTGGAGAAGAAAGCTACGGCTACATGATCAGTGATTTTGTAAGAGACAAAGATGCCATTGCATCGTGTGCAATGCTCGCTGAAATGACAGCTTGGGCCAAAGACCAAGGACTTACTGTTTTCGACTTACTCACCGAGATATACAAGAAATTCGGCTTCTACTTAGAAGACCTCATATCAATCACTAAGACTGGAAAACAAGGTGCTGAGGAAATTCAGGCCATGATGACTGGGTTTAGGTCCAATCCTCCTAAGTCCATAGCGGGAAGCAAAGTTGTTAAAGTTTGTGACTATCAATCTTCTGAAGAAAAAGATATGGTAAAGGATGAAATACGAGTGATCAACTTACCCAAATCCAATGTGCTGCAGTTCTTTTTAGAAGATGGCGCGAAAATTTCTGCTCGGCCCTCTGGTACAGAACCGAAGATCAAGTTTTATATTAGTGTAAACATGCCGCTAGAAACGGAAAACGAGCAATTAGCTGTCAAAACGCAATTGGAGAATAGAATTGAAGCCATTAAAAAGGACTTAAACTTATGAATGCAATAATCGAATCTATTCATGCGCTCTACGAAAGAGATTTGGACAAACTTTTAAGCGAAGTAAAGGCGTACAAGAAAGAAGAAAACCTTTGGCAAGTCAATGCCGACATTACCAATTCAGGTGGTAACCTAGCATTGCACTTATGTGGTAACTTAAGGCACTTTATAGGTGCCATGCTGGGAGGCTCTGGCTATATCAGACAGAGAGACGATGAGTTTAACCTCAAAGATGTCAAGAGGTCGGAAATTGTTACCGAGATTAAAGTCACCAAAAAGGTGGTCTTGGAAACACTAGAGAGCTTATCAGCTGATCAACTCGCAGAAAACTACCCTGTGAATGTCTTTGGCAAAGAGATTACAACTATCTATTTCATCAACCATCTCTACGGCCACCTGAACTACCACTTGGGTCAACTAAATTATCATAGAAGGCTATTGGATCAAAAATGATCAAGTTCACTGAAAACATTTCACTAAAGCCTTTTAACACTTTTGGTCTAGATGTAAAAGCGCTTCATTTTCAGACCTTTAATACTGTCGAACAACTTCAAGACCTTTTGAAGCATATAAAAGACTCTCCTCTTTTGATTCTTGGTGGCGGAAGTAATCTTTTACTCACCCAAGATTTTAATGGATATGTGCTCAAGAATGAGTTGAAGGGAATATCAGTTGTCAACCAAGACGCTCAACATCAATTTGTAGAGGTACAAGCCGGTGAAAACTGGCACGACTTCGTGCTTCATTGTATAGAACAAGGATGGGCTGGAGTAGAAAACCTATCACTTATTCCTGGTACGGTAGGTGCTGCGCCTATGCAAAACATTGGTGCCTATGGCATAGAAATCAAAGATGTCTTTGAGTCATTAAAAGCCGTAGAAATTGAAACAGGTGAAATACACACTTTCGATGCTGAAGCCTGCCAATTTGGTTACAGAGAAAGCATATTTAAGAAATCGCTCAAAGGGAAATACGTAATTACCTCGGTTACTTTTAAACTCAACAAAAAAGCCGAACTCAATGTATCTTATGGTGCAATACAAGATACGCTGAACGACATGGGCGTGACTGAACCAAGCATCAAAGCTGTGAGTGATGCCGTCATCAAAATTCGGCAGAGCAAGCTACCCGATCCGGCTAAAATTGGCAATGCAGGTAGCTTTTTCAAAAACCCAGAAGTAGAAAAAATAGATTTTGAGGGTTTAAGAGCTGAATTTCCGGGAATTCCTGGCTATCAGCTGCCCAAAGACAAAATGAAAATACCTGCTGCTTGGCTGATAGAACAAGCAGGATGGAAAGGTAAGACCTTTGGAGAAATTGGCATCCATAAAAACCAACCCCTCGTATTGGTCAATTATGGAAACGGGAAAGGTGTTGATTTGAAAGATCTTGCCTTCAAAATCAGAGCAAGCGTACTTGAAAAATTTGGCATTGAATTGACGCCTGAGGTAAATATCATCTAGCATGGATCGAAGTAAGATTTTGGAATACTGCCTAGAAGAAGCCCGAAATGGAAAAGACTTTAGCATACTCCGTGAAGAACTCACTCAACTGGAATTCGAACCGGATGATATCAATCAGATCATTAAATATGTTAATAATCAAATGCTCAATCAGGCATTTAGTAGCGCTCGAAAAAGCCATAGACGAGAATACTATTATGTCGGGTGGTTTCTATTTTTGATTGGTGGCTTTACCACGGCAGCCACCTATTTTGGAATGATTAATATGGGTAGTTCATACATCATTGCTTATGGACCATTATTCGCAGGAATTGGTATGATTGTTAGTAATCGGCCTAACTCTTAACTAATTCTTTTTACATATATTCAGGCTCGATTAAACCAAAAAATGTCCAAGCGTACCCCTGCCCTCGGTTTTATATTATTCACTGTACTCTTAGATGTTATTGGTATAGGTATAATTATTCCCGTGATTCCTGGACTTCTCGAAGAGCTAGGATACCCTGACGCTGGACAAGCATCATTTATTGGAGGACTACTACTTTTCACATATGCCTTCATGCAATTTCTGTTTGCCCCAATCCTTGGAGGCTTAAGTGATCAATATGGAAGAAGGCTCGTTATCCTGATCGCGCTTTTTGGACTTACTATAGACTATGTCGTTGTGGCTTTCGCCCCTACTATTGCATGGCTATTTGCAGCGCGAATCGTTGCAGGTATTTGTGGTGCAAGTTTTTCTTCTGCATCTGCCTACGTAGCTGACATTAGTGCCCCTGAAGACAGACCCAAGAACTTTGGTATGATAGGAGCTGCGTTTGGTTTAGGGTTCATTCTAGGCCCGGTTATGGGTGGCCTTTTAGGTCAAGTAGATATTAGACTACCTTTCTTCGTTTCGGCAGGATTAACCTTCCTTAATTTTGTCTATGGGTACTTTGTATTGCCAGAATCGCTCAGTAAGGAAAATAGACGCAAGTTTGAGTGGAAAAGAGCCAACCCGATTGGTTCACTGAAAAGCTTAACCAAATATCCCTTTCTCAGGAATCTATTTATAGCCTTCTTTATCATCTATGTTGCCAGTCATGCTGTCCAAAGTAACTGGTCATTCTATGGCAAAGAAGTATTCGAGTGGGAAGAACTCGATATTGGAATCTCTCTTGCCATAGTAGGGTTCTTTGTGGCGATTGTACAAGCTGTTTTAATCGGGAGAGCCGTAAAGAAGTTTGGCCAAAGCAAGACGATATATATCGGTTTAGCATTTAACTTAATAGGATTCATTCTTTTTGCCATCGCGTCTCAAGAGTGGATGATCTATTCCTTTTTAGCCGTATACGTCATGGGAGGTTTAGCAGGGCCAACACTTCAAGGCATGATGTCTTCTCAGGTACCAGCCAATGAGCAAGGAGAGTTAATGGGTGCCATCACCAGCTTACAAAACCTTGGTAATATCTTTGGCCCACTCATCATGACAGGTATTTTCTTCTACTTTACCACTAAGAGTGACTTCTATTTTCCAGGTGCAGCATTTGCCTTAGCAGCACTCTTTTCAATCGTTAGCGGAACAATTATTTATAAAACAATCTCAAAACCAACTGAATGATTAAATTCGTTAACGTTCAAAGTATTTGATTTGGAACTTCACATTAAAAACGAAACAGCCCCATTAAAAGCAGTCATCCTTGGTATAGCCGACCATTTGGGGAAACCACTGGATATAAATCCTGTCAGTAGGTATCATATTAAAAACGGCACCTACCCCACAGAAGCTGATATCAAAACTGAATTAGACTCTTTTGAAGATGCCCTCAAGACTGCTGGTGTTGCGGTATACAGACCCAATGATTTAAAGGGTGTTGACCAAATCTTCACCCGCGATATTGGTTTTGTTATTGATGATAAGTTCATTGTGGCAAATATGAAGGAAAGTGTTCGACAAGTAGAGTTTCCAGGGATTGAGCATCTCCTCAGTGATTTAGCCGAAGACCAAATCATTCATTTACCGAGTGCTGCCTTTATGGAAGGTGGTGACGTGATTGTTCACAATGATCATATTTTCGTTGGCATTAGTAAGCGGACGAATCGAGCAGGTTATGAATTTCTAAAGAAGCAATTCCCAAACAAGCAAGTGCATGCACTGCCCTTAGTAGTGACTGATGACCCTGCCACAAACGTGCTACACTTGGACTGCGCTTTTCAACCTGTTGGTCATGACGCTGCCATCATATATGAAAAGGGCTTTGCCTCAAAGCCAGAGATTCTCTACCAAGTTTTCTCTGATGAACAACTCATAAAAGTGAGTTCAGAACAAAAGCAGCGTATGTTCCCGAACGTTTTTTCAATTACTCCTAACAAGGTAGTCATTGAAGAAAACTTTACGCAGCTAGCCGATATACTCGCCCTAAAGGGTATTGAGAGTGTCAAGGTAAAATTTAAAGAGACATCAAAGTTGAGCGGGCTTTTAAGGTGTTCGACTTTACCATTGAGCCGCTCTTAACCCTTAAGTCACCCTGCCTTTGAATTCAAAAACCTAATCGATTTCAAGGCCTTATTGGCTACCGACTTTCTCTTATCTTCTTTTAAGCGTTGAAGTTGTCCCAGAAACCAACCGCGGAGATTTTGATCCTTCTGAGACCAAATGGCTAGGGTATCCATTGTTGTATTCAAAACGATCCAATCCTTATGAAATTCAAGGTTATGTCTGAGCAGAGCTTTCGCTTCATCCATCTGACTAGCTGACATGCGCTTACCATAGACTAAGAAGAGCTGAGCGAGTGTCCATTGAATAGAAGCCTGATTAATCAATGAGACTTCTGAGAGTAGTCTATCTAAGTATGGAAGTATTAAGTCGGGAGCAGCTTTTGAAATACGTTTAATGGCATTTGAGGTTCTGAGCCTCACCACTTCGTCTTTACTGAAGTAACAATTGAACAGCTCTTCAAACATACGGGGTTTCTTAAGCACCTCTTCAACAACTTCAACAGTTTGCCCGAGAGAGTTCGGGTGTCCTCCCTCCAGCCTTTGTTCCAAGTGTTCCATACTGATTCCCTTTAGATGAACATCAATTTCAGTTTTATAAGTGAAATAAAAAAGGCCACTGTTTAGTGGCCTTTCATTTGAGATGTTCTGTAGACTATTTCTTATCGCCATTCTCATCGACAAAATACAATTCTACTCTTCTGTTAAACGCCCTTCCTTTACGCGTTCTATTTGAAGCAATCGGTGTATTTTCGCTAAACGTTTTAACTTCCATCTGGCTTTCACTCACTCCTTTATTCTTTAAATAGTTAAAGACCTCCGTATATCTGCGTTGGCCTAAGGCGATATTATAATCATTTGTACCATAGGCATCGGTATGACCTGCCACCATAATCCTAAGGTCAGTACGTCTTTTCAAAAGTTCGGCTGCATCATCTAAGCGTTCAAAAAATTCAGGTTTGATATTCTCCTTATCAAAGTCAAAAAAGACGTTCGGCAACTCAATCACTTCTTCAGCAACCACCACTGGTGCAGCTTTCACTTCTTCGGTAATGATCTCTGGCGCTTCTTCTGAAATTGTCACTGTGTCAGTTACAGCAGCAATCACTTCTTCCACGATTTCTTCTGGTGCTTCAATTACTGGTATCACTATTCCTTCTGTTGATGGAGGATCGACTGGAATATTATTTGGGTCTAAATCGAAGCTGTTAATCATCTTCACATAAATCTCCCTTTCATTACGCCCACATTCCCCAATAAAGAAGTCTTGCTCAATCTCAAATTCATCTCTGAAAAGCACTCTAATTTCATGCTCTTTTTCGTAGAGCACTTCCCCATCTTTTTCAACCCTTAGGGTAAAATCACTTTCGATGGGCATGTTCATGACGTAAACCCCATAGTCTGAGGTAACAGCTGAGTACTTATCTTCTTGACCGACTACTGAGATAGTAGCTCCGCCAACGGGAGTAGTATTATCACATTCCAAGATTTTACCTTGAATCTGCGAGTTATTAAACATAATTACCCTATAAATATCTACCTCTCCATAGCCACCAGGTCTACTTGACGAGAAGTAAGCATTCTTACCGTAAAGCGTAAAAAACGTATCATCAGTCGGTAGGTTAATCGGGGCACCCATATTTTCGGGTTTTGAAAAAAGCCCAGTTGCTGTATCAAGTTTAGAAGTGAAAATGTCATATCCTCCCATAGAGTCATGGCCTCTAGAGGAGAAGTAAAGTGTCCCGTCTTCAGCCACAAAAGGAGCGTCTTCCTTCTTGGGCGTATTTAACTCTTCGATAAAGTAAGGTTTTGACCACTTACCGTCATCCCCTTTATGCACAATGTACAAGTCAGAATTTTCGTTGTTATTCGCAAAGTCAGAAGCATAGATTATAGAGTTCCCATTGTTATACACAAATGCATGAGGCTCCCATTTGCCAGTATTAATGGGTAAGGGCTCTCTTTCTCCCCATGTACCATCTGCACCTAACTGAGACATAAATAAATCTTCTTCTCTGTAAGTAATTAGGGTGCTGTCGTTATTCATGAGCTGAATAGGTGCATCAAAAGTACCATCTGAGGCATAGCCAGCTAAAGGTTTATCCTTCTTCCAGTTATCAATGTCATTCATCTCAGCCGTAAGTACTTGTTCATAATACTCACCGTCATCGGCAACTTCTCCCAAGCCTTCTCTTCTGGCTGTAAAAAAGATTCCCCGCTGATTGGAGGTTACAATTTGGCTATACTCGTTGCCCGCTGTATTAACGTTTTCACCGAGGTTTTTTACGATAATTTCCTTGGGCCTTGGCAAATAGAGCTTTGCATTCTGAATATTATTGAAGATTTCGAAATATCGTGGCTTTGCGTAATCTTCCAGCTGATTCTGATTAATCCTTCTCAGGGTTCTTTCGGCATCGTCAACACGTCCTCCAAAGAGATAGGCTTCTGCATAGGGAATCCAGTAAGTAGGATCTTCTTCTGCATAAGGTAAAGCCTCTTGGAATAAGGCATATGATTTATCGAACCTATAGCGTTCATAGTGACAAATTGCTGCCAACCATTTTGCTTGATAGTTCTTTTTCTTTTTTGCCATGATTGGCTCTAAATAGCTCAGGGCTACCTCCCAATCCTCTTCCTCCATTGCGCTGTACACCTTATTTAGGTTTTGAGCTTTTAAAGAAATAGTGCCGATGACAAAAAGTGTCAGAAATAAAAGTGTTAATCGCTTCATCGTGTAGTCTTGTCAGTTGAATACAATAGTGTTTACCGTGAAAGGTAGGCGGAAAAAATTGATGATTGGGTTGAGGACGTACAGTAAATGTACGGAGCGAATATACAAAAAATACTGTCTTTGAAGCAAGAGCTAATGAAATCTCAACATATCTGATGCATCGAATCCGATTTCTAAACTACTACCCGCTTCGATAGCACTAGAATTCGAAAACAAGAATAGTCGCTTTTCTGTAGCTTTGTCTACAGCTTCCAATAGATACTCATTACCTAGAAAGATTGACTTTATGATTTGCACTGTCAAGTTATAATCATGCGAACTGCCTAACTGAATAGATTCAGCTCGAACATACGTCTGAGGCTCTCCAGTGAACGTTGACACACTGTTTACCCTCCCGAAAAACTCAGCTACATCTAAGTTAACGGGTTTTTGATAAACGTTTTTTGTTGTATCATTTTGAATCAGTCTGCCGTCAGTAAGAAAGACTATCCTATCTGCCACTAACATGGCATCTCTTGTGTCGTGCGTAACAAAAACAAGCCCTAAATCTTCAGCATTAATAATTTCGACTAGCTCCAATAGCAAGCCTTGCTTAGATAAAGGATCTAGATTGCTAAAAGGCTCATCCATGAGTAGCAGCTCTGGATCATCCGCTAAGGCCCTTGCAATAGACAGTCTTTGCTTTTGTCCGCCCGAAAGCTCTTTCGGCTTTCGGGCCTCTAAGCCTGCAAGGTTACAAAGCTTCAGTAGCTCAGCGGTTCTTGCTACTTGGTAGGTCTTATCAAACTGAAGGAGCTTATACCTGACATTTTCTTCCACCGTCATATTCGGCTTCAGCTGAAAATCTTGAAAAACAACTTTGATTTTAGGGTGCCCCGCAATCAATTGCTCATCCGGATTTCCCAAAACATCACCTTTGAAAATCACTTCGCCCTGATCTGGTTTCATTAAGCCAGCAATGATTTGAAGCATGGTGCTTTTTCCAGACCCACTCATGCCTACCAGGGCCATTATTTCGTTTTTATTTACACTCAGCGTGACATCATTCACAGCCTTATATGATTCTCCTGAGTACGTCTTTGAAATATTTTTGACTTCGAGCATGGGATGACAATTAACAAAAAAGGCTACCATGTGGGTAGCCTTAATTCAAATTATATTTTCTCTAGTCTCCGTAACTGATTCTGTAGATACAGTGATTAACATCATCAGAAACTAATATTGAACCGTCAGGCATTTCCATGATATCCACTGGCTTTCCCCAGCCCTTATTGGTTTCTTGATCTAACCAGCCATCGGCAAAGATTTCACTCTTCACAACTTCATCACCTTCTACTTGGACAAACCTTAGTTGATACCCAATATGGCCTGCTTCCTTAGTCCTGTTCCAAGACCCGTGCTGCGCCACTATCAAATTATTCTTGTATTTACCGGGAAACATGTCTCCTTGGTAAAAACGCAGACCTAGTGGTGCAGAATGTGGCTCAAACTTATATGCAGGTTGTGTATAATCTGTTTTAGCATGACCATCGCCAAAGTCTGGATCAGGAATATCACCTTGATGCCAATATGGGAAGCCAAAATGCTCACCTTCAGCAGAAACATGGTTTAACTCACAGGCAGGAACGTCATCCCCTAATAAGTCTCTGCCATTATCCGTAAACCACATATCTCCTGTTTCAGGGTGCCAAGCGAAACCTACGGAATTTCTAACACCATTAACATACACTTCCATATCTGACCCGTCCGGATTCATTCTGGTGATAGAGGCGTACACTTCATTTTCTTCCGATTTATCACAAACATTACATGGAGCGCCTACTGGCACATAGAGTTTACCATCAGGGCCGAAAGAAATAAACTTCCACCCGTGATGCCCGTCCGTTGGGTAACTATCAAAAATTACCTCAGATTTAGGCGCATTCAGATTATTCATGATATCAGGGAAACGATGGATTTTGCTGACTTCAGCAACGAATAAATCACCATTGTGAAAGTAAACTCCATTAGGCATATTCAAGCCCGTTGCGATGGTATCCACCTTATCAGCCACCATATCGCCATTAGTATCCGTCAACGCATACACGTTCTTTCTCCTTCTATTGCCTACAAAGACTGTTTTTCCGTCATCAGTTCTTGCCAATGATCTGGCATCAACAATATTGGGCGCATATACTGAAATCTTAAAGCCATCGGGAAGGTTAATCTTTGACAAAAGCGAGTCATACTCAGGGAACGTAACTGCGGTAACTGTCTCTTTTTGGCAAGCCGTAGAAAGGCCTATAAGGACAATAAATAATGTAAGGGCTAAGTTTTTCTTCATTCGAATAGATTTAAAACGAAGGTATCAAAAAAGAAGCAACTCCATGAATGCTATTTTATCAAAGGCAGTGGTTTGATTTGTGTTGGGGAAGGCTAATTTTGCGGCATGATTGCCATTAACAACCTTTCCTATTTTATCGGAGACCGAGCCTTATACGATAATGCTTCATTACACATCAAGCCGAATGACAAAATCGGACTCATAGGTCTGAATGGTAAGGGCAAATCGACACTGCTTCATTTGATCATTGGCAATTTTCAGCCGACTTCAGGCGAAATCTCAAAAAGTAAAGACTGTACCATAGGCTTTCTAAATCAAGACTTACTCTCCTACCAATCAGAAGAAAGCATTCTTGCCGTTGCCATGCAAGCTTTTGAGAGAGCGAACGAGCTACAAGGCAACATAGAACGTATTCTCAAAAAAATGGAAACGGATTATGAGGACAAGCTAATCGATCAGCTGACAAAGGCTCAGGACGAATACGAAGCCTTAGGAGGGTACAGCCTTCAGTCAGAGGCAGAAGCTATCTTAGAAGGTATTGGTTTTAAAACCTCAGACCTGAGTCGTCCTCTAAAAGAGTTTTCTGGAGGCTGGAGAATGAGGGTGATGCTAGCAAAACTCCTTTTGCAAAAACCAGCTCTTCTTATGCTTGATGAGCCAACCAACCACCTTGACCTTCCTTCCATTCAATGGATAGAGAACTATCTGAGGAATTACGAGGGCGCCATCATTGTAGTATCTCATGACAGGCAGTTCTTGGATAATGTTATCACCTCCACTGTTGAAGTAGCACGTCAGAGTCTCACTCAATATGCCGGTAATTACGGTTTCTATCTGAAAGAAAAAGCGCTGCGAGAAGAAATTCAGAAAAACGCCTTTGAAAATCAACAACAAGCGATCAAACAGACTGAGCGTTTTGTGGAGCGCTTTAGATCTAAGGCCACAAAAGCCCGTCAGGTGCAATCAAGAGTAAAATCGCTCGAGCGTATGGACCTTATTGAAGATGTAGTGGATGAAAACGTAACTATGAACTTCAAGTTTGGCTTCAAGCAAAAGTCGGGTCGATACATTGTTGAATTGAATAATATCTCTAAGGCGTATGGCGACTTGCAAATCCTCAAAAACACGAGTGCTCAAATAGAACGCGGAGATAAGATTGCCCTCATTGGTGCAAATGGAAAGGGAAAATCTACCATGCTCCGTATAATAGCGGGCAGCGAGCCAGTTGAAGGAGAAAGAAAAGAAGGCTTCAACGTACTGACTGCTTTCTATGCCCAGCATCAGTTGGAGGCACTTAATCTTCAAAACGAGATCTTAGATGAGCTTAAGCAAGCCGGCAGTAATAAAACCGAAGGTGAGCTGAGAGGAATACTAGGTTGTTTTCTTTTTCAAAACGAAGAAGTCTTCAAAAAGATAAAGGTGCTTTCGGGTGGAGAGAAATCAAGAGTAGCACTGTCCAAGACCTTATTATCCGAGGCTAATTTCTTAATGATGGATGAGCCTACTAACCACTTGGACTTCCTGTCAGTAAACATACTCATTCAAGCACTTCAGCAGTACGAGGGCACATTTGTAATCGTATCTCACGATAGACACTTTGTGTCTCAGATAGCGAACAAGATCTGGTATATCGAAGATGAAGAACTCAAAGTTTATCCGGGTACCTATGCCGAATATGAATACTGGCAATCTCAAAGAGAAAAAAAGGTAGCCACCAGTCAAGAAGCGTCTAAACCAGCTCCAAAAGTTAAATCAAGCCAACCTAAGCCTAGGGATAACGAGGAAGAAAAAGAGCTAAAGCGACTTAAAAAGGAGCTCAGTACATTAGAAGAAAAGATAGAGAAATCGGAAAAAGAGGTGAGTCAAATTGAAGAAGAGCTTGCCAAGCCCGAAGTCTTTAGCAACCCCGATATCTTAGGAGAGAAAAGCCAGGTGCATGAAAAAGCGAAAAATGCACTCGATTCGCTTCAGACACAATGGGAAGATTTTGCTACGCAGATTGATGCATTAGAGGGCTAGTTAGTCTTCTTTTCGTGTTAAGAAATAATTCAATGAAAGCCCAAAACCCACTACCGAAGAGGGGTTTGAATTCACATTGCTATCACTTGCATTAAGAAACTTTCGATAGTTAAAGTCACCACTCAAACCGAATTGAGGATTAATTCGATAGTTGATGACAAAACCGGAAACACCGCTCAAGTTTGTTCTATTTAAGAAGTTACTTTCCGAAGGATTTACTTTACGAGTTTCTAGGAAGTTCAATTCCCCTCTAACCTTATAACTCAAGAAATAATCCACGCCTACACCTGCCATCACTGATACATCAAACTTCCCAAACCTTAAAAGCTTATAGCTTAATGCGCTCTGAAAGAATATACTCTGAATTGTATTCTCAATGTCATATACCCCCACAAAAAACACATCACTAGAGTTAAAACCGATGGGCTGGTAAATAGGCAATGACTTGCCATCCTCTACGGAATATGCATTAGAGGTATTCCTAAATCGAAACTCTGAATATCGAGTACCCAAGTTGAGGGAGAGCCTACGACTAAGGTCTAGCGTTACGCCTAGACCTGCACTAATAGCACCTGTCACTTGATCTTCACCAGATTCAACGGAAGTATTCAGCGAATTGAGTGAATTAGGATCTCGAACCTCTGCGGCCATGATATTATTCGAGTTTCCATTACTAGATAAGTTCATGCTACTATTGCCAAACGAACCATTCAAACTGTTCTCTTTATAATAACTTGAAGACTCAGTCGCCAATTCAACGATAAGGTTCGCCTCCTTTGAACCATGCATAGGCTCTAAAGACATTTTTGCATTAAATAGTAACTGCTCCGCTGCAAGACTCCTACGGTATGGTTTAAGACTTGTATGTAAAGATTCAAAACGGATTCGACTACTTCTATCACTGATAATGCTTTCCGTTAAAGCTGACTTATTTTGTAATGAGCCTGTACCATTCTGAGGAGAATTATTCTCCGCAAGAGCCATTAAACGGGATTGTTCAGAAAGTGCTGCTTTGGATACTTCCAAGGGTTGGATTTTTGGAGTAGTCGATTCGGCATCGGCATTCGCTTGAGTGTCACTAGGTGCATCTTCTTTATTTGATGCAAGAGACTGATTATCATTCGATTTCCCTTTAGGATCTTCAATATTTTTATCTTCAGCTTTTTTAGAAAGTTCCTCGGTCTTTAATGAAGGCTCGGTCGTAAAAAAGCCATCATTGTATAACAACCCAAAACTGACTATCGCGGCTATGCCGGCAGCTATGCCATAGGTTTGCCACATATAGAAGAATCCCTTCTTCTTTTTGGCGATTAACGCGGACTCAACTCCAGCCCATACACGTTCGGATGGCTGAAATTCAGCACCTTCAAATACATTCTGGATATCCTTTTCAAAACTGCTCATGACATGTACATATTAGATTGAACAACTCCGTTTGCTTCATCAAGCATGGCCTTTAAAAGCGCCCTAGCCCTAGCATATTGAGATTTGGAAGTGCCTTCAGAAATCTCCATTTGTTCTGCGATTTCCTTGTGGCCGTACCCCTCTATGGCAAAAAGATTAAATACGGTTCTGCAACCCACAGGTAGCTTCTGCAGCATGGCCATAATTTCAGTAAAGTGTAGATTCGATAGTATCAATTCCTTCTCCACATGAAGTGGTGTTTTCTCAATATCAAGCATCGGTTGCTGATAAAGCTTTTTTCTATTGTGATTGATTGAAGTGTTAATCACTATCCGTTTCAACCAAGTCAGAAATTGTGCCTCTTGACGAAATGACTCCAAACTGTTGAAAACTTTTACAAACGCATCTTGGAGGATATCTTCGGCATCTTCCTGAGATTTACCATACCTCATGGCCACTGGCATTAGTTTTGCTGCATAGCGATCGTAGAGCTCGCGTTGCGCCTTAAGCTCACCTTTGATACACTTATTAATTAATTCGATATCTTGAATCATTGATGCAGAGCAGACGCTTTCCGTGATATATTTGACACCATAAAGAACCAAAAGGTTGTTAAGGCAAGAATTTTTATCCGCAAAGGTTATTAACCCTAATGAATATCCATAAAACTAAGCTTACGTTACTCGCCCTTTTACTTCTAACTCCTGTACTCTATGCTCAAAAGCAATTGGTGTACCAAGATCAGGTGTACGAGTCAACTATCAAAACCGTTCAACTATACCCTAGTGGATCTTCCATTCAATCAGTATTATCGCCACCGATAAAGGATATTAATGATGGTAAAACATTAGTACTTGAGTTTGATGATCTCCGTAATGACGCGGACTATTATTTCGTCTATTTCATTCACTGTAATGCAGACTGGACACCGTCTGATTTAAGGGCACCGATGTACATGACCGCTTATAATGAGTTTGAAATTCAGGACTTTGAATTCAGCTCAGAGGCAAAAATAAACTACGTGCACTATACCTATCAACTCCCGCAATTTAAGGAAACAGGAAATTACCTGGCTGTTGTCTATCGTGATAGAGAAAAGAAAGACCTTATCTTATCCAAGCGATTTTCCCTCTATAAAAACCAAGTAGCCGTTGGCGGAAACATAAACCGATCAGCTTCCGTGCCCAATCGGCAGACCAATCAAAGGGTTGAAGTGACCATGAATTACGGATCTTTGACCTCTATTAACCCAAGACAAGAATTCACGGTAGTAGTAAGACAAAACAGGAGGCCAGACGAAACTAAAACAGGTTTAGCCCCCACCTTCATCGATGAAAGTAGTAAGGTGATCAGATATCAGAACCTCGGGACGGAAAATGACTTTAGGGGTTGGAATGAGTTTCGATTTTTTGACATCAGCACGGTAAATGCTTCTGGCAGAAATGTAGCAAGTATTGGTTTTAGAGACAACCTACCCGAGGCTTCCATCATGCTCGACAGAGCCCGAGACCCGGCATATTTTCAAGTCTTAGATGTAAACGGTCAGTATTACATTCGAGATTTAGAAGCGGGACGTGCCGGCAGGCTCACCTCTGAGTATGTAAAGGTTAAGTTAACCCTAGACTATCCTAAAATTGAAGAAGAAATACATGTGATTGGTGAGTTTAACCAGTGGCGAAAAGACGAACAATCGAGAATGCTCTATGATCCACTCAATAAAAACTATTATTCAAATCAGCTACTGAAGCAAGGCTGGTATAACTACATCTATACGGTCGATGCAAATGACCCAGATCGCATTGAAAACAGCTTCTTCGAAACAGAAAATCTATATGAGATACTAGTCTATTTTCGACCAATGGGAGCCAGAGGAGATCAACTCGTTGGCTACAGCAGAATTAACTACAACGCTAGGCGTTAGGCCGTAACTAATTCTTTACTAAAGCTATACTGCTTAGTCCTATCAATTGGATTGGCATTGGCAATATCAAGCATACCAAAACCTTTGTAAGTGTAATTACCCAATCCGCAATTGAATAGAAATTCTTGAACCTCTTTAGCAGCATACAGTTTGAATGGCAAAGTGTAGCCTCGCACTTCGTACTTTACATCCATATCAAAGACTGAGTAAATTCGTGCAAATTTCTTCTCTCGCTCCCTCAGTCTATTTAAGTAAGCTACATCAGGAACAATCTGAAACTTGCTAAAGCTGGCGAGTTGCTCATCAGTATAAAGCCCTGTCGATTCCATGCGTTGCATGGTTGAGTCGTAGAGTAAATCTGAAAACTCATCGGTCTCAGGCAATATAAATCGTTTACTTTCAGCATCGTTAAACACTGCTTTGGTTGGCACCACAGGTGAAATACAAATGAATTTCATCTCATCTGTCAGCTCAATGCTCTTTTCTACCTCCGTATTAATCGGCATCACCTCTAGGTTACCTAGTTGTATTTCCTCGAAATCAAATACTTGAGCCAATAGATAGTCCAAGAATTCTTGATCGGCAGATGATATTACCAACGTCACCAAACTTGAATAATAGTGAAGCCCGTTTCTCGAAATTTTTGTCTGTCCTTTCAGGCCAGAAAAGTTATAATAAGGGTAGTTAACATACTTTTCGTTACCTCCTTTTACCAATACACCTTTTAAAAACTGTGCTAAAATATGTTGGTGATGAAAAGGTAGAAACGATCCCCTATTCTTCAGTTTAAAAATTATCCTTACTCTCACAACACTCTGTTTTCAACTGTTCCTACTAAGCCTCAAGTACATACATGTATTTGAAGTTAATGGCATAACTGAATGCTATTCTAGATTGTTCACCTAGTGAAGAAAAAATAAAAGAAATGTCAGTCAGAACACCTTAAACATTGAAGCGGAAATGCATCACATCACCGTCTTTAACAACGTATTCTTTTCCCTCAACGGCCATTTTACCGGCTTCTTTGATGGCTACTTCTGTTTTATACTCTTCGTAGTCAGGAATTTTAATGACTTCGGCTTTGATAAAGCCTTTTTCGAAGTCTGTATGGATAACACCGGCAGCTTGCGGGGCTTTCCAGCCTCTTTTGATAGTCCAAGCCCTCACTTCTGTTACACCTGCTGTAAAATAAGTAATGAGGTCTAATAGAGAATAAGATGCTCTGATCAACTTATTCAAACCCGACTCAGTCAGTCCATACTCTTCTAAGAACATGGCCTTTTCATCTTCTTCCTCTAATTCCGCGATTTGCGATTCTATAGAAGCCGAAATCATAATAACCTCAGCATCTTCTGCTTTGATGGCTTCTTTGAGTGCTTCTACATGCTCGTTGCCGGTGTGAATAGCCGATTCTTCAACATTAGCCACATAGATTACTGGCTTAATGGTTAACAGAGATAGGTCTTTTAAGATCTCGAGCTCATCATCGGTAGCGTCAAGAGCTCTTGCATTGGCTCCGCCCTCAAGCGCAGCCTTGAATTTTTCGAGTACTACCACCTGCTTCTTAGCATTGGCATCACCCGATTTTGCAATCTTTTGGTTTCTTTCAATTTTTTTCTCGATTGACTCCAAGTCCTTTAGCTGCAGCTCAGTATCAATTACATCTTTATCAAACACCGGGTCTACACTACCCGCCACGTGGACTACATTGTCGTCATTAAAGCAACGGATCACATGAATGATTGCATCTACCTCCCTGATATTGGCCAAGAACTTATTGCCAAGTCCTTCTCCCTTGCTTGCTCCTTTTACAAGGCCAGCAATGTCCACAAACTCTATCACCGTGGGAATGACTTTTTGAGGACTTACCAAGCCTTTAAGAATCTCTAATCGCGGATCGGGAACGGTAACCACACCCACATTGGGTTCTATGGTACAGAAAGGAAAGTTGGCAGCTTCTGCTTTAGCGCTAGAAAGTGCGTTGAATAGTGTAGATTTTCCAACATTCGGAAGTCCGACAATACCGCATTGTAATCCCATGAGTGTAATTCAGTTTTAGAAGTGACTTCATTTGAAATCGCGCGCAAAGATAATAATTATTGGTTTCGGCAGAAGAGTGGCTTAAAGATAAGCGCATAAAAAAAACCTATATCTGGCAGATGCCGGGTAAGACTTACATTTTAGGTCTTTATCTCAGCTGTAGCTGATAACTATCAGAAATCTTCTTTTGATGGATATTGTCATAAATGAATTCACGCAATTCTGATTCAGAAATATTTTCCAAGGGCTTCTTAAACCTGTTTTTAACAAGAAGTAGTGCAGAACGGTAAGCGTTAACCGTATTTGGACTATAGCGCTTAGCCATAAGCATCTCAACAAAATGCGCAATTCTCATTATCATAAATTTAACGATAATATTATACTATTCATAAGTATAACTATTCATATAGGCATTATTTGCCTATATTGCGGATATACACTAGTTATATTCTATTCGGTCAGTCGCAAAAAGCCATGGGAATTGATAATCCGATTCGCTAAATTTGTTAAATGGAGAATCTAAAGGAACATCTTAACACCATTGCGGGTCAACTAACTCCTGACTCAACACTTGAGGACGTGTATGAACAACTGGCTTTGCTTGCTGACATTGAGAAATCCGAACAGGATGAAAAGGCTAACAGGGTATTTACAACCTCAGAAGTCAAGAAACGACTCAACGAATGGGTAAAGTAATTTGGACTAAGACGGCTCTTGATCAACTCGAAAGAATCGTTAAATACATCTCGGAGGAACGAGGGAACTCGTACGCCAAGATTGTTGGAATTCGAATAATTGAACGAACAGAGCAACTGGAAAACTTCCCTGAACTTGGAGCTAAGGAACCACTGCTTCAACACAAAAAATCAGAATACAGATACTTAGTGGCTTGGAGTTACAAGATCATCTATCGACTCTCGAAGAACAGAATAACTATCTCCCGAATCTTTCATACGGCACAGAACCCGAGCAAACTGAAAGGAATATAACAGGCGCTATCGGTTATATGTTTAAATGCTTTCTGGCTAGTTTCAGTGCAAACCTCACCGTGAATCTTCCGCTGAGGAAAGTAATGTGCATTCTATCGACTGCAGCTCGCAGGCTTTTCATCTTTCTGAACGCAGTGCCTGTTTGAACCGTTGTGAGCTTCGGCAGATTTCACTACATTGTGCTCATTACAAGCTGTGGGCTTACAACCGATAGCTTATCGTTGAGATTAATGCCCCGCGAGGGGAATAGTCTTCCGCTGCGCTCCCAGCCTATTCATTAATCCCAACGTTCGAAGCACCGCGTGTCGCTAAAGCTTTAACGGAAGCACAAGCTTGGCCGCCAAAACACTAATAACTCACAGATTTCACACCAAAGCACTAATACCCAACATCCGGTATAAACCATGAGAGGCCAGACTTGTCAACTGATCTTATTCCCGGAATATTCAAAATCAATAATTTCAATCGTATCTTATGGATAATTATTAACTAGAAAATCAGCCGTGAAAACATATCAAAATCGAAGATTTTGATATTCCTCCATAATTCACGGTTGATACCTTCGAACGTTACCACCAATTAGAAGTGAATGACAAAAACTTGCTCAAAATGCAAAAATAAAATCCCCGATTTGAACTTGACCGAAGAGGCAAGGCTTAAACTTTATGGACTTATCTACCAAGATTTAAAGCTGTTTGCTGTTAAACAACTAATGGACGAACAAAAAGTAGCCCATAGAGAAGCGAAAATAATTGTGAACCACTTAAACAAAAAATATGGTAAGTGTGGAAGGTGCGATTATAATGACTTGGATAAAGAAAGCATTGAATGTCCAAAATGTGGAGCATTTAACTACAATTTGAAAGAACCAACCTTTAATCAAGACTTTTGCTCACTTTTGGAATTTTCTCTCCCTTTTGATCAATTAGAAGACGAGAGCTTAAGAGGGTTTTGGTGCGATGGAATTGACCCTATCCCTCATGATATAGAAAATCTGTCACTTAAAAAGTTAATGCAAAATCCAAGCATAAGAACAAGAGCTTGGACAGGAGTTAGTGGTCAAGAAATATATGAAATGACCATCCTCTTCGGAGAACAATCAATTTATCGCTTTGAACAGGAAATAAGCTTGGAAGATTGCATTTATTCCGAGAATGCAGATGATTGGATTAAGGTTGACAAAAACAATAAAAGGATAGAAATAAAACTAAAATAAAAGGTGGTAACACTGTATATGAAATCATAGCACCCTTCGGGATGCTACGCTTCATATACTAAACGTTAGCGCAAGACAAATGAAATCATTGATTCTCTGCTTTAGGGTAGCTATTAACGAGAGACGAAGACCAGTGCGACACCAAATAGGGTCAACCTAGACAGGAAGAGACTCTTTTAATCCCAGCGCAATTGACTATCAGCATTATTATCTGATCCGTTTTGAACACTCAACTCACTGTCTTCTTGATCAAACTGATCGAAGTCCAAGTCTGGCATTAGTTCATCTTTTACATGATCGACTGTTTCGCTCAATGCGTTAACAAATTTGGAAAAGTCTTCCTTATATAAGAAGATTTTATGCTTCTCGTAAGTGAAGCCATCCTCCTTATATTTTCTTTTACTTTCGGTGATGGTGAGGTAATAGTCGTTTGATCGGGTTGCTTTGATATCAAAAAAATATGTCCTTTTCCCTGCTCTTACCCGCTTCGAAAAAATTTCATTTCGGTCCTTTTGCTCTTCCACTGTCTTCGTTTTAAATCCCTTTCAAGGTCGAATTATTAAAAAAGTATGGCCTAATATAAATCATTAATAATTACTATTGCAACAACCGTAGAAATAAAAGGGCAAACTTGAAGTTCATAAAAGAGTAAGGTCAATATGGGTTTAAAAGCCATTGATATCATACTCAGATAGATTCACCATCAGATGCAATTTTCATTAGAAGACATAAAAAGGTTCGGCAACATTGAGCTATTAGCCAAGCAAATGGTTGAAGGCTTTATCACTGGCCTGCATAAATCCCCATACCACGGTTTTTCCGTAGAGTTTGCAGAACATAGGCTCTATAACAATGGTGAAAGCACTAGGCACATAGATTGGAAAATTTATGCTAAGACTGACCGCTTATATACAAAGCGCTACGAAGAGGAAACTAACCTCAGGTGTCAGCTGGTCTTAGACCAATCCTCCTCCATGTACTACCCTACTGAGAATTATGGTAAAATGCGCTTTTCAGTAATGGCTGCTGCATCTATCACCTACCTGCTCAATAAGCAACGTGATGCTGTAGGCCTTCATACATTCAGTGACCAACTAGAGTTAGAAACTCAGGTCAAATCATCGCCTGCCCATGTGCACAAGCTTTTTCTTCAGCTGAACGGTTTATTAGAAAAAGAAAAGACCGAAAAGCGAACTAACGTAGCTCAGATTTTACATCAGCTAGCGCAAAAAGTTCACAGACGTTCGTTGATAGTCATTTTTAGTGACATGTTCGACAATGCAAATAATGAGGAAGAGTTGATGTCCGCCCTTCAGCACTTAAAGCATAAAAAGCATGAGGTACTGCTTTTCCATGTTACAGATCACAAAACAGAATTCAATTTCGAATTTGAAGATCGGCCTTATGAATTTATAGATTCGGAAACGAAGGAGCGCGTTAGACTAAACCCAGCTACTATCAAAAAGGACTTCAGGAAACAGATGGATAGCTACTATCACGATTTATACCTCAAGTGTGCTAAACTGAAAATCGATTTAATTGAAGCTGATATCAATGAGGGCTTTGATCAAATTCTAAAAGCATACCTAATTAAAAGAGGAAAGATGTCATAGCTTCAATTGACCTTAACAATAGCCATAAACAAAAAAGGCTTCCCTGCGGAAGCCCATTATTAATTCTTAATCAATCCTTTAACTAAACGTGCATCCACTCTTTCTTAGCGTATAACTCTTCTTCAGTTTCTCTGTAATCAGGATCATCCACACAGCAATCTACGGGACAAACTGCTGCGCACTGAGGCTCTTCGTGAAAACCCATACACTCCGTGCATTTTCCAGAAACTATATAATAAAACTCGTCAGAAACAGGTTCTTGCGCCTCGTTGCCATCTACTTTTGAACCATCTTCCAGTTCAATCTCTTTCAAGTCTGTACCTCCGGCCCAGGTCCATTCCATACCACCTTCATATATCGCTGTGTTCGGACACTCCGGCTCGCAAGCCCCACAGTTAATACATTCATCAGTAATTATAATCGCCATATCCTTCTCTCTAATGTTTTACTCGTCTTAACTAACACAAATCGCCATGCGAAGTTTCATGAATTAAGATTTTTTTCAGTCGCAAAAGTAATACTCAAATTCACTTGGAAGTAAACTTAAGGCGTATTTTTGCACCAACGATTGAAAAATGACGATTCAAGAGCGAAAAGAAGGATTATCCGCCCTAGGCAACTGGTTTAGAACAATAGATGCTAATGACTTAGATCAGTTGGCTCTCATGGCGAGGAATGAGAACAGTTGGTTCACAGCCAAAAGTGTCAAATCTGCATTTCAAGCATGGGGAGAAGTATTGACCCTTGATCATATCGAGCGTTGGACCGAGGGAAGTAAACTCTCTCCATCTTCTGCCAAACGTGTTGGGCTAATCATGGCAGGAAACATCCCTCTGGTAGGCCTGCATGATCTATTGACGGTCTTGATATCCGGAAACGAAGCACACATCAAATACTCTTCACAGGACAGGGCATTGATGAGTGCAGTGGTCAATCAACTTATTACAATTAACCCCACTTTTCATGACCTCATAAAGGTGATTGAAAGAATGAATGATATTGATGCCATTATTGCCACTGGCTCTGATAATAGCGCAAGGTATTTCAAGCACTACTTCGCAAAACATCCGCACATCATTCGACAGAATAGAGTTTCTGTGGCCATCATTGATGGAAATGAAACTGAGGATCAGCTATCTAAAATCGGTACTGACGCTTTCCAATATTTTGGACTCGGTTGCAGAAACGTTTCTAAAGTTTTTGTACCGAAAGGTTTTGAACTCCCTAAACTGATCAAGTCATTGGAAGGCTTCTCGACCATACTCGATCATCACAAATACGTCAACAACTACGACTATAATAAATCCATCTACCTAGTTAACCGCGACCCTCACCTAGACTCTGGTTTCTTTCTGATGCGCGAAAGCGAGGAGCTCGTCTCTCCTATCTCGGTTATTTATTACGAAACCTATGATAGTCATGCAGCTTTGGACTTGAAGCTTTCTGCGCAGCGTGAGAAAATTCAGTGTATGGTATCTGCCGATGGATGGTATGAAGGAAGTCTAGACTTTGGAATGGCACAAACACCTGAGCTTTGGGACTATGCTGATGGCGTAGATACCTTAGAGTTTTTAGGTTCGCTATAATTTCGATTTATCTCGAATAGTATTCACGGACCGCCTGAAAGAAGCCTTTCAGACCTTTTTTATAGCGAGCTGCTATAATGGGCTTATAAGGAAGGTCGCGCTCCACAGCATTGACTATTTCTCTTAACAGAATCCTATCTTCCTTATAGAGATAGTTGACCAAGGCCCAAGCCACTCCATAAGAATCATAAGTACTTAAGGAACTCCAATCTTCGGCATTGATACTGAGAAATCTAGTCAGTTTCTTTGTGCTCTTCTCATTGAACCTCAGGTCTTTTGAAAGGTAAAGTACCTCTTCCTTTTGACCGCCCATCCCGTCTGGTTTAAAGGAAGCCATTAAGTCTGACAGTCCTTCAGACAGCCAAAAATGAAGATCAATCTTAGCATTTATTGTGAGTACATGGCTTAACTCGTGACTCAATGATCTGATGAATTCCTGATTTTTAAAAACAACTATTTCGAGTTTATTCACATTCAAGAAAGCCGTAGTCACCATTTCCATCTGGCAACAAGCTGAAGAATAAGCGGAGAAATCAGCATAGTTGCCAAAAACTTTCACCGAGATATCACTGGCTGGAATTTCCTTTAACAACTTAGCGTAAAAGAGCTTCTGAAACTTTAATCGCTCCTTGATCTCCTGTACTTCATCACTAGTAATTGAACAGCCCACCGTGTTAATTCTAATTTGCTGAGCAAATACAGAACAACCGATAATTAGAAATAAAAAGACAAAACACTTTTTCAAACCTCAATATAGTTGCCAAATATGACTTTTTGATACAACTTGAGTAATGCGAGAAAACAGCCTGTACTTAAAGTTTGTTCGAAACGTCCTTCCCTCCCCCTTCTCCATTGCCGTCATACTTACCCTGATCACTTTCATATTAGCACTCGTTTTTACGCAAAGACCTGAAAACGCTGGTTCGGCATATCCATTAGTTATTCTGGAGTATTGGGAAACTGGCTTTTGGGAATTGCTTGAATTTACCATGCAAATGGCGTTAATATTGATTCTGGGCCATACACTTGCGCTGACGCCTTTTTTTAACCGCATCATTTCCATTTTCACCAAGTACTGTAATCACACTGCTTCAACCGCCCTTTGGGTAAGCTTACTGACTATCTCCGTCAGTTTTATCAACTGGGGTCTCTGTTTGGTTTTTGGTGCCATTTTCGCAAGAAAAGTAGCCGAGAAGGCTAAAGCTAAGGGTTGGAAACTAAACTACCCCTTGATAGGCGCAGCTGGCTACAGCGGCATGATGTGCTGGCATGGTGGCTTTTCTGGTTCTGCTCCCTTAACCGTGGCCGGCTCAGATCATTTTCTGTTTGACCGAATTGGGCAATTGGGTATCGAAGAAACATTACTCTCTTCGATGAATTTAACCACTAGTCTGCTATTGATTACACTCATTCCTTTGACTTTCTATTTATTGGGTAAAAGAAACGAGGGCGCTATTCTGAACTTAGAATTCCATAAAACGAAAAGTCTCAAACCCAATATCAAAGTAGCTTTAGGTGCCGAAAGAATCGATCACTCAAAGTTGGCTGCAGGTATCTTAGGTGGAATTATTTGTTTGATCGCCTTGCGAAAAATGTTGACCTCCCCAGCAGGGGCAGGTTTAGACTTCATCAACCTTAACTTTATCAATTTCTTTTTATTCGGACTTTGCATACTCTTGCATGGCTCATTCTCGAAATTCCTTTCTGCCATTCAAGATGCCATTGGAGGTGCAGCAGGAATCATTATTCAATTCCCTATGTACGCTGGCATAATGGGTATCATGAAATACTCAGGTTTAGCAGCAGGCGTTTCATACGCCTTTGTAGATATCTCAACCGAACTAACATTACCGATCTACGCATTTCTCAGTGCAGGACTGGTGAATGTATTCGTGCCGAGTGGTGGTGGGCAGTGGGCGGTTCAAGGTCCCATCATTGTTGAAGCTGCCCAAGCGCTCAATGTTCCAATTCCCAAAGTAGTGATGGCTTTGGCCTATGGCGATCAGCTTACCAACATGCTCCAACCCTTCTGGGCATTGCCCTTGTTGGGCATTACCAAGTTAAAGGCCAAAGACATATTACCCTATAGCGGGGTAATAATGTTTTGTGGCTTTATTATTTTTGTAGTCGTGCTTTTCTTATTTTGAAAAATGTCTGTTTTTCTAATCCTCTCGGTTCTGTTCGGTATCGCCACTATTACGATGCTATATTGGAGAAATAAATTAAGCAAGGATTTTCTTCATGAAATGGAGTTTGGACAAGATCCTAATCACGGTTACAATACCTTGAAGCAATCACCCGAAAACTCTCCATTATGGAAGAGAAGGTCTAATCAGAAAAATTTTTCAGATTCTGAACTAATACAAGTCTTTGGCTTCTTTACTCCTATGTCAAACTACTTTGGAGACAGTAAGAAGACACTCTTAGCCATTGCCTTAGAAAAACGTTTCATGATCGTATCCGTTTTATTAGCTCTCTTTGCATTTCTATCGAGCGCTATGGCGGTCTTTGCCTTCTGAGAATTTAATATTGTTAAATTGAGAAAAATATTCATTGATTAAACGCAAGTAATTTGGCAAACCGATACAGTCTTTCTAATGATCGCAGGCAAAACCCATTTGGCTCCATTATCAGAGTCTTATTGGAGTTGATCATCATTGTAATTGGTATTTACATCGCTTTTCAATTAGAGAATAACCGTGAGGCTAAGAACAAGGAGGCGCTCGAACGGAGTTATCTGGAACAACTTTTAGAAGAGGTCAAAATAAACGAGAGTGAGCTACGGGCCGACCAAGACTCACGAAAAAGTCAAGTCATTTACCTCCAAAAAATATTGGAGACCCCATTGAGGCAAGTAGATGCAGATACCCTCCGCAGGGCGGTAGATTTACTCCTCATGGTAAGGCTTTACTCCCCTACTGATGCAGTTTATCAAGACTTAGTTTCATCAGGCAATCTCGGAATCATTAAGTCAAACGATTTTAAAAGAGTGCTGATGAACTACCGAAGGGCCCTTTCGCGTGTACCTAGCACAGAGAATAGGGATGTTAACCTTATCGCAAATCAGCTTGAACCTTACTTTTTAGAGAAAGAATTACTTTCGTTTTTAGAGCCACATGAAGATGTGGAAGCGATTGATATTTCAAACGATCAAAAAGATAGAATGATCCGTCAACTTTTACGAGAAAGAAAGTTCATCGACTTGGTCTATTTAAGAATTCACACCATTCAGGATGTGATCTTTTTTGAAAACCCTATGCAATGGCACCTAGAAGGAATGAAAAACCTGCTAAAAATTGAATTAGGCCTATCTGCTAACTAAGGCTTTTTGATCATATCTAAGCGGCCTACAAGTTTTATTTCCTCCGTTTTTTGATAACTTTGCGACCCCTATGAGAGTTATACTCATAGTGTAGTTTTTTAAAATTTTAAATCCTTTTCCATGGCGTTTGATATTGACATGATAAAGGCTGTTTATGAAAAAATGCCCGCCCGGGTTGACGCAGCCAGAAACTTAGTTGGAAGACCACTTACTTTATCAGAAAAAATTCTCTACTCCCACTTGTGGGAAGGAACTCCTTCTGAGGTTTTCGAAAGAGGAAAGTCTTATGTGGACTTTGCACCAGATAGAGTAGCCATGCAAGATGCTACAGCGCAAATGGCGCTATTGCAGTTTATGCAAGCAGGAAAAGATCAAGTAGCAGTGCCTTCAACAGCACATTGTGACCACCTAATCCTAGCGAAAGAAGGTGCAGCAGATGATTTAAGAAATTCCTTGACTGCCTCAGGCGAAGTTTTTACTTTCCTAGAGTCAGTATCTAACAAGTATGGTATTGGTTTCTGGAAACCAGGAGCAGGTATTATTCACCAAGTAGTGCTCGAAAACTATGCCTTCCCTGGCGGAATGATGATCGGTACAGATTCTCATACCGTGAATGCAGGTGGACTTGGTATGGTTGCCATCGGAGTTGGTGGTGCTGATGCTGTTGACGTAATGGCCGGAATGGCTTGGGAGCTTAAATTCCCTAAACTGATCGGGGTTAAACTTACTGGAAAAATGAATGGCTGGACTTCGGCCAAAGATGTAATCCTAAAAGTAGCTGGTATTCTAACCGTTAAAGGTGGAACAGGTGCCATTGTAGAATACTTCGGTCCAGGTGCACTTTCATTGTCTGCTACAGGAAAAGGTACAATTTGTAATATGGGTGCTGAAATTGGAGCAACTACTTCAACCTTCGGTTATGACGACTCTATGGAGCGCTATTTAAGAGCTACAGACAGAGCGGATGTTGCTGACCTAGCCAATGGTGTAAGACCGCACCTTACAGGTGATGCCGAGGTTTACGCTAACCCAGAGCAATACTTCGACCAAGTAATCGAAATTGACTTAAGTACTTTAGAGCCACACGTGAATGGCCCTTTCACACCAGACAAAGCCACTCCAGTATCTCAAATGAGAGCGGAAGCTGAAGCCAATGGTTGGCCAATGGAAGTGGAATGGGGATTGATTGGCTCATGTACCAACTCTTCTTACGAAGATTTGTCACGTGCTTCTTCCATTGCGAAACAAGCCGTTGACAAAGGACTAAAGACTAAAGCTGACTTTGGAATCAATCCAGGATCAGAGCAGGTAAGGTTCACAGCCGAAAGAGATGGCTTATTAGGCATCTTTGAGGATTTAGATGCTACCATATTTACCAATGCATGTGGTCCATGTATCGGACAGTGGGAAAGATCGGGTAATAATACACGCGTTAACACCATCGTACACTCGTTCAACAGAAACTTCTCTAAGCGAGCTGATGGTAACCCAAATACGCATGCCTTTGTAACCTCACCGGAAATGGTGGCTGCAATTGCTATCTCAGGAGACTTAGGTTTTAACCCGATCACAGATACACTGACAAATGATAAAGGCGAACAAGTGAAGCTTGATCCACCTGTGGGTGACGAGTTACCAGATAAAGGATTTGATGTAAAAGACAATGGCTACCAAGCACCTGCCGAAGATGGCTCTGGTGTAGACGTAGTGGTGAGACCAGACTCTAAGCGTCTACAACTCCTTGCTCCTTTCGCTCCATGGGATGGGAAAAACATAACTGGTGCCAAGCTTTTAATTAAGGCATTTGGTAAGTGTACTACGGACCACATCTCTATGGCAGGCCCATGGTTGAGGTTCAGAGGTCACTTAGACAACATTTCAGACAACTGTTTGATAGGTGCAGTAAACGCTTACAATCAGGATACGAACAAGGTGAAAAACCAAATTACTGGAGAATATGGACCCGTGCCTGCGACTGCCCGTCAGTACAAGGCTGAAGGCATTCCTTCTATAGTAGTGGGAGATCATAACTATGGTGAGGGATCTTCGCGTGAGCATGCTGCAATGGAACCAAGATTCTTAGGTGTAAAAGCAGTATTGGTGAAGTCATTCGCTCGTATTCACGAAACCAACTTGAAGAAACAAGGTATGTTAGGTCTAACCTTCGCAAACGAAGCAGACTACGATAAAGTCCAAGAGGATGATACCATTAACTTCTTAGATCTAGTAGACTTTGCACCGGGTAAGCCGTTGATGATTGAGTTTGTACATGCCGATGGCAGTAAAGACATCATTGAAACGAACCATACGTATAATGAAGCACAAATTGGCTGGTTTAAAGCAGGCTCTGCCTTAAACTTGATCAAAACACAAGCTGGAAGCTAATCCTTAACCCTCTCCTTTCAAGGAGCGGTGTCTTTCAAAGGGCTCAGTAGTTTTTGACGAGCTCAATGGAAAGAAAGGTGAAACAGCCCAAATAGATATTAAAACCCCAGTCATTGATGGCTGGGGTTTTCTAATATTAGCATACGCCAACTATCATCAGCAAGTTTTACTAATTTGGTGTTAACCTTAGCAGGAATACCTAATGACCTTACCTCGGAATTAGGGGCATGCCCTAGTGCAATGATAAGAGAAACAAATACCATAACTCGACTTGCTTCCATGCTGATCGATCATTTTGCGATGACATTTATCGCAATGATATTTTTCATTCCAAACCTGATATCAATTTTTGCAAGAGCCTTTATACCAGATCATGAGCCAACGAATTTCGATATTTTCGGTGAACTAAGTTATCTTGTACCTATTGGGTTCGCTCTTTATCTGTGTAAGGACTCAATCAATGGACGGAGTATAGCCAAAAGGGTATTTAAAATTCAAATCGTCAACGATAAAACAGGAGAAGCTGCATCTCCTTTAAAATGCTTTGTTAGAAATCTTTTTTGCGTGCTCTGGCCTTTAGAAGTAATTGTAACCATCGCTAGTCCAGACAGAAGAATTGGCGATATGGTTGCTGGAACTAAGATTGTACCTTTTAATCCTGATATTGAACAACCCAAGCCCGATTTCAAACTGATAGGAATATCAATTACACTGGCCTATGGATTAATGCTACTCCTTATGCTTCCATTTGAAGAATTGAACTCGATGTTGAAAACTCATCAATTTTCATACATCGAAACCTCTTTAAATGACCTTGAAGCTCAAGAGGTTACTGAACTATTTGACATGGAGTTTGAAGATGAATTGACAGCTGACGTTAGGATCTATGATGAAATAGAAGAAGACCCAAATCTGAAGTACATTTCGGTAATCCTTACGCTTACTAAAAACTATTTAGATAGTGATGATGATTTCAATCAGCTAGAGGATAGAGCCTTATCCATTCTGTTATCTAAATATTCCAAAAGAACTTTTGTCGGGCAAATTAAATATGTTTTCAAACAACCTGGGTCTATAATTACCAAAACCAGGCCTTTCAATTGGCTAGAAGATTGAACAACGAAATGACTGAATCAATGCATTTGAAGAACTTCTTGAGCTACCTAAACTCCTTTGCAGAAGTTTCAGAGGAACTAAAATCCAAAATTGGCGAAAGGATTCAGTATAGGATAATTAGAAAAGGGGAAGTCTATATTAAAAAAGGTGGCTATGATAAGGTAATAGGCTTCTTATCTGAGGGTAACATGAGAATTTATGAAGTCGACAGGCAAGGTCAAGACTGGAACAAAGTACTTCTCACTTATCAAACGATACTGCTGGGCAATACCGACTTTAACAAGCCATCGATTCACTATATTGACGCAATAACCGAATGTCAAATTATCGAACTACCAGTTTCGGCTTTTAAAGAAATGTTGATCAATTTCTCTGAACTTAGGGAAATACAACATAAGGTGCTGTCAAAGATTTATCAAATGAAGTCCGAGCGAGAGTCGGACCTACTTCTATTAAACACCAAAGAACGCTATCTCAAATTGGTCGAAAATCTTGGAAACTCTCTCCTAAACATACCTCAATATCATATCGCCAGCTACTTGGGTGTCACCCCTATTCAACTTTCACGCATTAAATCTTCAATAAGACCTTAACATCTGTTAATAAAACTAACCTCCTCTTTGGGTAACTTTCACCTTAAAGTCAGGAAAGATGGTATTCAAAAGTGTAAAATCAGCAGCAGGCAGCATTCACATTGCGGTGTACATTGACAATGTTTGGAAATTAGTTGACACCGAAAGTGATTTATTAGGCTTCTTATCTGGTGATTTCAACCTTAAAAATATCGACCTGCACACTTTCGAATCCAAGGCTTACAACGATTTAATTCCATTGAAACCAACTGCCTATCGAGACTTCATGCTTTATGAGCAACACGTAATTGACGCAAGTCGTGGTTTTGTAAAAAAATACCTGCCAAAACTTTTACCCATAGTGAAGACCTACGAAACACTCATCGGTAAACCATTTCCAAAGCTTAAACCTAAAGAGAGATACTACCAACACCCCATTTATTACCTTGGCAACCATTTGAATTTCATTTCGGAAGGAGATTCAATTGCCATCCCCTCCTATACCTCAGCACTTGATTATGAACTTGAGATTGCGGCCATCATAGGCAAACCGCTCAAAAACGCTACTGTTGAAGATGTTGAGGATGCCATTGCGGGTTTCGTCATCTTGAATGACTTCAGCGCGCGAGATGTCCAAATGAGTGAAATGGCCAGTGGGTTTGGGCCTATGAAATCCAAAAACTTTGGGAGTGCGATTTCATGTGTAGTGGCATCTAAAAATGACCTAATTCATCGAATCGAAGACCTAAATGCCAGCGTCACGATCAATGATCAAATTATTACAGAAACGACCACTAAAGGCATGTACTACACTTTTCAAAAAGCAATAGCTTATGCTTCATGGGAAGAACAACTTCACCCTGGAGAACTATTTGGATCTGGTACTCTACCGGGGTGTTCGGGTATTGAAAATGGCGTTATGCTAAATCCAGGTGATACAATCACGCTAAAAGTTGAGGGTATTGGCCAACTGACAAACAAAATAACATAGCGAATGAAAGACTATAAAATTATACTGAGAGAGGCAACGAAGGGAATGGGCTTTGTGCCTAACAGTCTAAAGGAAATGGCCGCAAAACCGAATATTCTCGGGTCATTTTCCATGCTTTTTGCGAACATTAAGGGTTTCTCATCTTCCACTGTCAGCAGCTGGACGGGATTGAGGATAGCGATTAAAAATCTACGCTGGACCATTCAAGCCAAAAGAAAAAAAGATCAAGAAGTTCCCGCCTATCTAAAGGACTTAATCGCTCTGGTAGCAAGTAATGCCGCGGGGTGCAGGTATTGTCAAGCGCATACCGCACACACTGCACACAAGAATGGCGTGGCCTTGGAAAAGCTGCAAAAAGTCTGGGAGTTCCAAACATCACCTATCTTCTCAGATAAAGAAAGAACAGCACTAAGCTTTGCCTTAGCCGCAGGAAGCGTACCTAATCAAGTCACTCCTGATCACCATCAAGCACTAGAAAACCATTTTTCAAAATCTCAAATCATCGAAATAGTAGCAACAATTGCCATATTTGGTTTTTTAAACAGATGGAACGATTCTATGGCTACTAAACTAGAAGAAGAGCCTTTGCACTTTGCGCAAGCTTATCTATCCGCAAATTGGGAACCCGGTAAACACCAGTAACATGAAAATAATCGACCTATCAAAAACCATCGCATTTAATAACGGAGACCCCTTCTTTATGAAGGTCAAGGTAAAACATAAGCCCCATAAAAAAGCCAAATGGTTGATTAGGTATCTTGGTCTTCCTTTCAAGCTCTTCCCAAAAAACTTTGTTGGCTGGGCAGATGATGAGATTAGAAAAATGGGAGTCCACGCAACCACACACTTAGATGCTCCTTGGCATTATGGGCCGCTCTGCGAAGGAAAGCGTGCAAAAACCATCGATGAGGTACCTTTGGAATGGTGTTATGGAGAAGGTATAGTGATAAACATGCGTCACAAAGAAGACTTCGACCCAA
The DNA here is from genome assembly GCA_965284605.1 of Cyclobacteriaceae bacterium. Taxonomy (GTDB): domain Bacteria; phylum Bacteroidota; class Bacteroidia; order Cytophagales; family Cyclobacteriaceae; genus Roseivirga. Next base: position 3,661,497 of record OZ260101.1, on the reverse strand, counting down.
TTACCTCTTCGGATATTCGCCAATTTTTGAAAGATAAAAATCTTTCAATTCAACCGAACATGATCGTTTTGATCATGACAGGTAGGGACAAGTACATGGGCACAAAAGACTTCTTTCATAAAGGAACCGGCATGAGTGCCGATGCTACTTCATGGCTCATAGACCAAGGAGTAAAGGTGATGGGCATAGACCAATGGGGATGGGATTTACCGCTGCCTTATCTTGTCAAGCAAGCCAAGAAAGAAAAGAACCCGCAATTGTTTTGGGAAGCACACCTGGTAGGCATTGACAAAGAATATTGTCACATAGAACAATTAACAGGCTTGAGTCAACTCCCAATGACTGGGTTTAAAGTATCATGTTTTCCACTAAAAATAAAAGGAGCCTCTGCCGGTCCTGCCCGAGTGGTAGCCATGATGGAATAAACCTACAAAATTCCCTAAATGAACAAGGCTAGTTTGCAAAGGCTGCTGAGATAAAATACTTTTACATTCTGAGCCCCTACCGAAATGAGACTTAAAACCCTAGGCCTAGCCCTTATTGTCATTGCATTTACCACTGGCTGTCAACAGACAGAATCAGCTGATAGCCAAAGTAGAAAAGGAATGACCAAAGTGACCATCATGTATCCCAATGGCGAGGGTAATACATTTGACATGGACTACTACGCCAACAAGCACATGCCTATGGTAGCAGACCTCTTAGGCGAATCGATGAAGTTCTTTGAGATTGACAAAGGCATTTCTGGGAGAACACCTGACGAAGCAACACCACATATGGCCATAGGCTATTTATTCTTCGATAAGCTTTCTGATTATGAAAACTCTTTTGGACCAAATGCAGAGAAAATAGTAAGTGACATTCCGAACTATACGAATGTAGAACCTGTACTTCAGATAAGTGAAGTCATCAAATAAAGGAAAACTGATTTGTATCCAGTTGCTCTCAAATAATCCGAATCAATCGGGCAAAATATATCACCTCGCTCATGTTGCCTACATTTAGTTTTCGAAGAGCTTTCTTCTGTGAGATTTTACTTTAACTGGAGATACGAATACGCGCTCGGCAATCTCGGTAATTAAGTAACCTCTAGTGGAATGTTGTGAAAACCCCTCCTCTCTCAGACAATACAATCTTTTCTAATTGCCTCCAGCAATTGGCATCCAAATTATAGGCATAGCTTTCATTATGCCCACCCCTATCGATGATGATATTTCCAGCAGCTATTATGATGAGAGTGACACCATGCAAATTGACTTCCATAGCCTCCCTTTTTCTGTTAAGAAGATTGGCGTCTATTTCTGATGAATTAGAATGGTTCGCATTCATAGGTATTTAAACGAAAAGAAATCGTTGACCTTAGCACCATCATTAATAAGTATTACTCTTGAATATACCGCTTTAAAGCCACATTAAGCTGTATTATGAGGTATCCAGAAAAACTGTTCTATTAGCTCATTTCAACAACTAAACTCAAGTGTAGTGTAAACACAAGTTTGATGTGTTATTTTCGGCTTATTGACTAGTCTTACGGTCGTAATAAAACGCAAATCGTCTGATGGGAGCCGATGTGTTGAGCTCACAAAAATTCAACTAAACAAACAATAAATAGATGACTACCATGGGAACAGACCCTTTCAAAAACAAAACTACTAACGAACTCAAAGGCAGTGTAAAAGCGCTTAAAATAACCACTATAGCATTAACGATAGTGGTGTCGTTATTAATGGCTTTAACCATCTACGGTTTACTCACCAAGGATGACAAGTCTACTAACATTGCATTGTTAGCCGTTGGCATTTCTTGTGGCAGCATGATCCCTATACAACTGATCTCTATGAAGAAAATGAAAGCAGAGATAGCGACTAGAGAAAGCTAAAACACACTTTAATCGTTCGATTAATCAAAAAGCCCACAGGATACCGTATGATTTAATCTAATGTGCTCATTTAGGAACTATGTAAACTCAAAATCGCTTACATTAATCCAATACATTTTTTAACTATGAGCACATGAAAATTCTAGTCATCGGTGGAAACGGAACCATCGGAAAGCCTGTCGCAACTCAATTAGCCAAAGACCATAAAGTTATCATTGCGGACAGAAGCAAGTCAGAGATTAGCATTGACATTGCTGATAGCCAATCTATACAACAAGGATTAGCTAAAGTAGGCAAACTAGATGCTATTGTATGTATTGCTGGAGAAGCCAAATGGGCCAATTTTAATGACCTTACGGAAGACGATTACTACGTGGGATTAAGGAGTAAGCTAATGGGCCAAGTCAACCTAGTAAGGATTGGCAAAGATTCGCTAAATGACGGAGGATCGATTACACTTTCTACTGGTATTTTGGCCGATGACCCTGTTGTTAAAACCGCGAGTGCGGCAATGGTAAATGGCGGAATTCATAGCTTTGCCCAAGCCGCTGCACTAGAAATGGAAAGAGGACTCCGCTTAAATGTAGTGTCCTTAGGCATGGTAGAAGATGCTTACGAAAAGTATAAGTCATACTTCCCCGGCCATAACCCTATACCCCTGAACGTGGTGATTAACGCGTATGTCAGAAGTATTGAAGGCAGAGACAACGGAAAAGTTATCCGCTTTTATTGACTATTAAATTTTGGAAGAGTTGCACTCCTTTCACTTCAACATTTTAATGACTTTCCAACGCATAACCCAAGAATATCTATCTTGTTAAACCATAACAAGATTCAACATGAGATCTATCAAACATCTGCTCGTTTTAACAGTATTTTTTTCTACACTTTCTATAACCAGTTTTGCCCAATCTTATCGGATTTTAATTTCGAATGATGATGGCATCGAGTCTCCTTTATTGAAGACCCTGAGCGAAGAAATTAGTAAGCTTCCTAATGTGGAAGTAGTCATAGCGGCCCCTGCTCAAAACCAATCTGGCAGCAGTCATTCTACGGATGGTCGCGAATTAACTGTTGAGAAAATATTGACCGATGGTAATCTCTATGGTTATGCTATCAGTGGCCGCCCTGCCGATGCCGTTAGGTTCGGTTTAAGAGTTTTAGGCAAAGAAAAACCTTTTGACCTTGTGATTTCAGGAATCAATCGAGGATCAAACGTTGGCAAGCTCTCCCATTTATCAGGCACCGTTGGCGCAGCGATGGAAGCACTCTTTTATGGTGTACCAGCCATAGCCGTTTCCCAAGAAGTCAGAGGTGTTAACACAGAAGCTTCTGCCCTTTTTGTAGCCCAATTAGTAGCAAAGTATCAAAAAGAGGGTGCCCCAAAGGGAATTGTCCTATCCATAAACATACCGGCAGGAGAATTAAAAGGGGTTTCTGCCAAAGCCATGGGAGGTGCATACCTCGATATGGGCAATTATGTTCAGAAAAGTGAATCTGAAAACACGACTTTCTACCAGCAACGACTAGGGCTATCAAAGACTGAAGATGAAAAAAGTGACACTTACGCCTATCAACAAGGTTACATTACGATTACTCCCCTAAAGTTTGATTGGACTGACTACGAGTTCATTAACACCATTTCTTCTTGGGATTTAAAGCTTGGGAATTAGAAACTGTTTAAAGATTAATTGATTTCAATCAAGGCTTTTTACCAAGGACTCTTTCGACCTTTGCCATTTCAAAAAAGCTGAGATGAGCAAAGAACATATTCTACAGGCTTATGAGGTACTGGCAGATCGCTATAACGCTCTAATAGATCACAAACCTCATAATGCTTATTACGATCGCCCCAATACCCTAAAGTTATTGGGAGATGTTAAAGGAAAAAACATTCTAGATGCAGCCTGTGGTCCAGGAAAATATGCCGAAATTCTGATCAGTCAGGGTGCGGAAGTTACGGGTTTTGACATCAGCCCTAAAATGATCGGGCATGCCAAAACTAGAAATCCAACAACAGGAAACTTCTATGTCCATGACTTGAGCCAACCTTTTGAAACCATAGCAGATAACGCATTCGATAAAGTCCTTTGTGCCTTAGCCATGCACTATGTGGAAAACTGGCAATTAACCCTTCAGGAATTCAATAGAGTACTCAAACCAAACGGCCAACTAGTTATTTCTATGGAGCATCCATTCTTTGAGCACATCTACTTCAAGTCAGAACGGTACTTTGAGGTCGAGCCCGTAAAGTGTGTTTGGAATGGTTTCGGTCAACCGGTGGAGATAAATAGCTATAGAAGACCGCTTCAAGATTGTATAATGCCCCTCCTGAAAAATGGATTCTCTATTGACGAATTAGTGGAGCCGAAGCCTGTTAAAGAATTTGAGGAGTTAGATCCAAAGCATTTTAAAGAACTGAATGAGTTCCCTGCTTTTATGTGCATTAGTGCTATAAAGGATAATTGAGGTGCTCTTGAGAGCCGGTAAGACAACTAAAATTATTCAATACTGTCAAAATAAATAAATTTGAGGCAGTAAATAGAAAACCGAAAAAGAGTGCTAGAAGACCTTTCAAAAAACTAGTAGGAACTCTTTCTCTCAGGGGGTGATCATCTTTAGCTAAAACCTTAAATTCGCTTATCAAAAAATAGCGCAGCACAATTCAGCGACATGAACGACACTACAATCCGAATTGGTGGAGTACCAGAACATTTCAACCTACCCATTCATTTGGCCAAAGAGAAAGGCATTTTTGCCAAACACGGCATTAATTTGGAATGGACTGATTTTGCCGGAGGCACTGGTCAAATGACTAAGGCACTTCGTGAAGACGAAATAGACCTTTGTATTCTGCTTACCGAAGGGATGATCGCTGACATTATCAAGGGTAACCCGAGTAAAATCATTAGCGAATACGTCATTACACCCTTAACATGGGGCATTCATACAGGACTAAACAATCCGATTAAGCCTCATGACAATATATTCGATAAGCAACATGCCATCAGCAGGTTCGGATCAGGCTCTCACCTCATATCGATCGTTCATGCGAATAGTAAAGGCCAATCCATGACCAATGATCAGTTTACAGTGATCAACAACCTAGACGGTGCCTTAGCTTCACTCAATGCCCTTGAAACCGACATTTTCTATTGGGAGAAATACACCACTAAACCTTATGTGGATGCTGGGCGGATTAGACGCATTGGTGAATACCTCACGCCTTGGCCATGTTTTGTCATTGCAGCCTCTGATAAGATATTGGCGCAACACCCAAAAGCCATTGATGACCTTTTAGATATCATTCAAGAAAGCTGTCATCAATTTATGAAAGATGACAGCATCATTCCGACTGTAAGCGTTCGTTACGAGCAGCGGATCGAGGATATTGAAAGGTGGTATCATAGTACAGAATGGGCACCTGATAGCTGGGTGAGTGATAAAATGATCAAGAGTGTCATCTTTCACTTACAAGCGGCCAACATCATTCTGGCAGATCAGGAAATACCTGAACTAATCTGGAAGAAATAGCATTTACTGCACGTAGAGATTTTAATCGTAGGTATATGAAAGAGGAAATAACAATCGACATAGTATCGGATGTGGCTTGTCCTTGGTGCTATGTAGGAAAGCGTAGACTGGAAGCAGCACTCGACCAGTGGAAAGGTACATCTGTAAAGATTGAATGGCATCCTTATCAATTAGATCCGAATGTGCCGAAGGAAGGGCTCACCAGAGACACCTACTTGGTTAATAAATTCGGAAACCTAGACAAGGTCAAAGGAATGACTGATCACTTGACTAATGTTGGGCAAGAGGTAGGCATCAACTTTGATTTCGGACCGAATTGGTTAGCTGTAAACACACTTAAACTGCACCAGTTGCTTTATGTGGCAGGTCAAGAGGGCTTCAAAGACGCTCTGAAAGAACGTTTCTTAAAAGCCTACTTCGAAGAAACCTTACACCTGAATGATGTTACCGTTCTAGAGCGCATTATGGCTGAGTTTGGTTGGAATGCTGAAAAAGTAAATCAGATCATTTCTGATGATGACTTGGCCTACGCTGTCAAAAGTGAAATAGCGCACTATCAACAAATGGGTGTTTCAGGTGTCCCGTATTTTATCATCAATAACAAATATGGCGTGAGTGGTGCTCAGCCCAGCGAGGTATTTTTAGAGGTACTTGAATCAGTTTCACCCCTAGAAACTCTCGCACAAGGCGACTCTTGTGACTCAGTTTCGGGTGAATGCTAGCCAAAAAAGGTGCCAAGAAGTACTCATACTGTATGCGTACTTCTTGAGTACCCAAAATTTTTCTCATGTGAAAAAGTCTACTCTAGTTTGATGGAATCAAAAACCATTAAACAGATTTTTATGAGCACGATAAACCTATCACTAATCCTTAGAACTCCCATGCTAATTGCCATACTGCTTTTAAGTGCTATTGGTCTAAGCGCGCAATCAAATATTAAAACATACAACTATAAAAAAGGGCAAGTATTAGACATCATCTTTCTAAACACCAAACCTGATGCAAAAGAAGAGTTAGACTTGTACTTTAAAACAGCATTCCCAGTAGCTACCAATTATGGCTATACCGGACAAGGAGGCTTAGCCTTACCACAAAGCCCAATACAAGGCAATTACCACCCTGAATCGATGATTTTCGGTTATTGGAAAGACCTTAACAGTCGAGAGGAATTTCTTGCTAAGATTGAAGAGACTATGCCTCATTTCCATCAGTCCAGACGAAACATTTGGTCGAGCTTTAACATGACTTTTTGGGAAATGAAAGAAGATTTCTCCTTTGAGGTGAACAGCGATAAATTCAATATTGTAACTGCCTACTGGCAAAAAGACGCCTCATCATTCAAGCGGTTCAAGGCAGATTGGATTAAAAAATCAAAAGCAGCTGGAGGAAGAGAAGTATTGAACCTAACCAATGGAGACTCTCCTTTCGGTTACTATTACAATCCTGACTTTTTTGTCATTACTGAATGGGACAATAAAGCCGATTTCGATAAGTTTTACCAAGAGAATTTAAAAATGAACCATGAAGGTGTAAAGCACGTGAACCAATTAATAATTCAATAATTTCAGGCGGGCTATTTGCCAGACTGCATATAGCCCAATCTTTATAAATATCATGGATGATTTTTTGAATCAACTGGTCTACTTCGGCTTTTTTCAAAGTCTTTTTTTGTTGATCACCTTCCTTTTTTCTCCGAAAATTCGGCAAAGCATAAATGGGTACATCGCTTTCCTAATTTTCTCACTAGCTATAGGGCTCACTGGTAGAATAATCAATATGTCAGAAGTCTTTGGAACGGACTTTCGGTTTATAGCCTTCTCTGAATTTGCCACCCTGTTCTTTGGTGCAACTATTTTCCTTTTCACGAAGTCTTCCCTTCTAGGAAAAAGTTTCATTTATAAAGACTTAAGACATTATATACCAGGTGTTATCTACATCATTGCAGTCGTGTTTGTTTTCATACTACCTTCTAACGAGGTCATAAGTAACAGGGCCAAAACTGGGCAGTTACATTTTACTATTTCGCTCTTTATGGGCACTGCCTTAGCATTCAACACTACCTATTGGTTACTGAGCTTTCGTATGTTTTACAGGTTTAGAAAACAGCTCAATGATGAATTGAGTTATGCCGTAAAAACTCAATTCTTCCTTAATTTTTTAGTGGCCATAGGTCTTTGTTTACTCTTGTGGTTAACGGTTTACATCATTAGCTTATTTGGTGATCAAATGGCAGAGAGAACTGCCCGACAATTCATTTGGCTAGGGATAACTTTCATCATTCTTTTGATTACTTACTATGGTATAAAAGACCCACAACTCTATCGCATGAGTGATTTAATCAAGGTTAGAAAGTATGCCCAATCTAAATTATCAAACAACGATCTCAATGTTTTAAAAAGTAGACTAGATACACTGATGGAGCAGAAAAAGCCCTATTTGAACAGTAAATTACTCAAGGCCGAACTTGCAGAAATGTTGGGCGTTAACAACCCAGAGATGGCTCGCTTATTAAATGAAAAAGTGGGTATGAATTTCTTTGAATACGTCAATTACTATCGCATTAAGGAGTTTGTCGCATTAGCGAAAACGGATAAGGCCAAAAGTCTTACCTTCTTTGCTTTAGCCCAAGAAGCGGGTTTCAATTCTAAGACTACATTCAATAAATCGTTTAAAAATCTAATGGGCACTTCTCCAAAAGACTACTTGTCAAAAGTATCTATTGAATAATTAGGTAGCGCAAAGTTTAAGCGATTCATTATTTTTATGGATATCCTTAAACTATGAAAACCAATCTCTACCCTATCTATCTACTCGCTATATGCTTTTGTTTTGCTTGTCAATCAAGCACACCTCAAACAGCAACAAGCGATTATAACGACCTAGTCTTATTATTCAAAGACTGGAGAAGCTTTGAAAACCCTCCTCTATTAAACGGAGCACCAGATTATACAGCCACTACCTTTGATAAGCGATGGGATGAATTTCTAGTGCTTAGAGATCGATTGACTCAGGTAGACACTACCCTATGGGCTACCCATCAAAAAGTAGATTGGATGATTGTTTGGGCCGAAATGAACGGCTATGAATTCAACTACAAAACCCTAAAACCTTGGGTTCGTGACCCTGCATTTTACAAATCTATCTGGATGTCGAGAAGTGATGTACCTGCTCATGAAGGCCCCACACACCACGGAACTACAGAAGTTTGGACGTATAGTTTTCCACTAGATCAAGATGCTCGGTTAGCATTTCTTAATGACTTAAAAGTAATTCCCTCGCTTAATAGTCAAGCCCAACAAAACCTAACGGGAAACGCAAGGGACCTTTGGGTAACAGGGATTCGCGACATTAAAACACAGAGCATCAATCTAGAAGGATTAAAATCTCTACCTGGTCTGAGCCAAGATGCAAAGGTGATGGAAGCAATTGATAATGCCATTGGCTCTACCAACGAATTGGTCACATGGCTTGAAGATCAATCAACGAATAAAACAGGACCATCAGGCATAGGAAAAGAGGCCTACTCTTGGTACTTGCAAAACGTTCACCTTGTTCCTATGACTTGGGAAGACGAAGTGATGCTGCTAAAGACAGAGCTAGCAAGTGCTTGGTCAGCGTTGAAGCTGGAGGAGCATAAAAATAGAGATCTGCCACAATTAAAAGCCGCAGCTTCACCGGAGGAATATGACGCCATGGCCGATAAGGCAGCCACAAGCCTGATGCGTTTCTTGGAAGACCAAGATATAGTAACGGTCAAAGATTATTTTGAGCCAGCATTAAGAGAACATTTAGGCTCCTTTGTGCCGGAAGACAAGCGTAACTTCTTCTTGATTGGAGAACACTTTGACCCTCGGCCACTCTACTCCCACTTTTATCATTGGTTTGAACTAGCCATTATAGATAATGAGCCACACAAAAGCGAAATTAGACGAGGGCCGGTCTTGTATAATATCTTTGATTCAAGAAACGAAGGTATGGCTACCGCGGTAGAAGAATTGTTTATGGATGCAGGCCTTTATGAAGATTCGCCACGTTCTAGGGAAATTGTGTACATCATGATCGCTCAACGGGCAGCTCGAGGGCTTGGATCGTTGTACGCCCACGCTAATGAAATGACAATGGAAGAGGCGGGCGGTATCCATTCGGAATACACACCTCGCGGCTGGATGAAAACGGAAAAAGAGTTGCTGATTTTTGAGCAGCACCTTTACTTAAGGCAACCAGGCTACGGCACAAGTTACATTACTGGAAAGCATTTGGTTAAAAGTGCACTAGCCGAATTTGCAAAGACCAAAGAAGCTAAGGGCGAACCTTTTAATGTCAAAGAATTCTTTGATAGGATGAATGCCAGTGGCAGTATTCCTACCTCGCTTGGGCATTGGGAATTGACCGGACAAAATCCGCTTAATCAATGATCCATTAAATAGAGTATCAAATCATCACTTCTTAGGAACGGGCTTGCCGCCTGTTCCTTTTAAGTTTACGAGCTTGTTCAGTATATCAAACCAAAATGGGCTACCCATAGAAACTGCAAACCCAGTGACGGCAAGCCCAACTAGTTTCATCAGGAAGAGTAAGAATAGGCTTCCATTACCTCCTTTTTGTCTTACTTTTTCAAACTCCAAGGTGAAAGACTCCCAACCCAAGGGAAGGCTCAAGGCTTCAAGTTCAGCATTCACTTTATCCAAGTTGGCAACACTGCCTTTGATTTCGTTGATCAAGACCATACCATCCTTGCCGATCACTACAGAATCGGTATTTTGAGCTATGGATGAACTTTCCATCACCTGTTGGTAGAATGCCACTGTTAGAGAATCTTGCGTACTTCGGGAGGCTTGCTCCACCAAAGCATAGCGAACATCTTTATTATTATACAGGTATTTTGAAAGGCTAATTGTATCGGCATTAAAAAGTATGACTACCGAGAACGAAAACCAAAGCAGCCATTTCTGCTGCATATTTCGGTAAGTACCCCCCACACGAACCATACAATTGTCAAACCACTGCGCCACCCCATTTTTCACTTCTAATAACTCGTCTATTACCTCGTCTTTTTTGGCTTTAATGTAGTTCTGTGCTTTTGTCTCCGACTCAGAAATCTGTTGTAAGATATTTCGCTTCAAATCGTTAGGTAGCAGCTGCGATTTTTCAAATGCTTCCTTAATCTCCTCCACCGTATAGGTAAGCGCATTTCCCTTCTCCTGATTTACAATATCAAACAGCGCATCCACAAAATTCTGGTCGGGAATGTAAGCAGGTTTTCGACCTTTCTTAACGAGTGTTTTTATGAGGTCATGGTCAAGTAGCCTGTCTGCCAACCCCTCCTTTTCAAAGGTGTCTTTTAACCAAGCCTCAAGATTCTTTGCCCTAAGACTGAAAGCCTTTGATCTAATCTCCAAAAGAATAGAAACAACTATACTGAGTAAAAAATAGATAAAGATGATACCTATTACTAGGTCGAGAAATCCTAATCCGGTCATTGTGTGTAAGGTTGATGTTAGACTAAGATAATATTTTTGTCAAAATCCTAAAAATCAATCCTTTATATTCTTTTTTAAATTGATAGTGTATGAATAAGAGCTCGACTGGCTTTTTTGATCAGGTGCTGATTGAGAGGGTTTTGATGTAAGCTGATAGCTTATTGTCTGCGTGGGTTTCTTGAGCTTTGGTAATTTAAATTCCACTTTCAACTTTTTATGGGCAGTTACATTTCTTCCTTTGTTGAAAGCCCGTTCAAACTTTAGGAGCTTTATTAATCGGATTACTTCCTCATCGCAACCCGACCCTAGCCCCGTTAGGACTCTAATGTTAAATACACGGCCCAGTCCATCTACGTCATATGCCGCTTCAACAGAGCCTTCAATTTTCTCGTCTATTGCCACCTGAGGGTACTTTAGGTGAGATGTTATGAACGATTTAAGTGCATTTTCACCACCACGATAACGTGGCATCTTCAAGGGTTCGTCTTTGCGAGGTTTAGACATTAGTCAAGTTTAATTCTCCTGATCTCAATGGATTTCACTTTACTTAAATCGAGATTCATCTCTTGATCATAGGCTTGCCAAGGACTATTGGCAAGGTAATAGAAATAACCGTCTTTAATTTGACCTAAGGTAGGTTCACCTAAAGTTTCTCCACCCCTATTAATCACGCTTTCATATTCAATATTTAAGCCTGAATCACTAAGAAAGTACTGGACGATTCGGTAAGGTTTTGTTCCATTATGGATTGCTATGAGCGTGTTTTTATAAAAATACAACCCGTCAATGCCTTTAAGCAAACTTGTCTCTGGTGCAAACACCTCGTCAATATCCGCTCCTTCAATATCTATTCGTAGAATGCCTCGAATATAATCTGATACATATAAATACTTCTCATCATCTGTCAATGACAAACCTTGTAGGCTAAAAAACCTATCACTCAGGTCATAGTACTTTCTACTAAAGGCGCCAAGATATTGAGCCGTATCCGTACCATCTCTCATCAAGTAAGGCGTCATACTATTAGACAACCAAAGTCTATTTGCACCGTCTACCGCCAAATCACCAATGGTTGACTCCTCATCATAGTCTATACCTTGTATAATTTCGCCATTACTTAATTTGATCTGTAGAATGATGGATTTCCCTTTATCCGCTGGTGCATAGCCCTTCATTTCTGGAATAGCAGCCGTAGCCACCCATAAGTTTCCTAGTTGAAAGTCAGCTTTCATGCCTAGTACCGCGTAGGGTGTTTCTACCCAGTCAGTAATCGATCCATCCTTATTGACTTTGACAATTTTCTTTTCGCGAATACTCCCTAACAATAATTCTCCATTATCCAATAATACAAAGCTCTCGGGGTGTAGATAGCCAACATCGATGGATAAAAAGCTCTCATCATTAACTTGTGGTGTCTGTAGTCTAGCTTGCAGCGCTAAAAGCTGTTTGTAACTCTTATGATTCTTAAGCTTGTCAAAGTCTGGGTTATCCGTGAAGTTGAAACCTGCATCCATAAGTAGCATTTGATTTAACTTTTGGATACTTCTAATTTTCCTACCCGTTAAGGCCCATGCTGCCGCTAGTTTAGGTACAATGGCGGGATGGTTCGGTCGTAGTTCATCAGCCTTTCGAATATTCTTTAGAAAGAGTTCATAGTCTTTAGACTCATATGCCGCTGTTGCTGCTTTATAATATGCATCAACGGTCGCTTCCCCCTGCCCTCTTAGGCTAAGATGAGATAAACAGCAAAGGATTAGTATGAAAAGTAGCCTCATGTTCCTTAAAATTAGCTTAAAAAAATAATTCCAGCCAAGGCTGGAACTGATAGGTAGTTTAGATGAAGGATTGCTCCTCGACATCTATTTAGATAATTAACATTACATACGCGGCTTACCCTTAATAGGTTTATTGCTGCAGCGCAAACAGCCACAAATACCATTTATATAATCTTAGAATATCGCTTTTGCGGTGAAATCATTTTGGCTTAAATTCAATCACTTCTAACCTTAAAATTATGATGATTAGGACTCTCAATAATATCAAATCCTTAGCACTATTGGCAGCTGTTGCGCTTATAGGCTTACAAGATTCTCATGCACAGAAAATACCTAACCAAGTGGTAGAAAGCATCAATTTCAGAGAAATTGGTCCTACTAGACAAGGAGGTCGCTACGTTGACTTTGCTGTGGTAGACAAAGCACCCAAGGTGTTTTATGCTGCAACTGCCTCTGGCGGTCTGTGGAAAACAGTGAATAATGGCCAGTCTTGGAACTCTCTTTTCGATAGTGAAAATATTATCTCCATTGGTGCGGTAGCCGTTGATCAGCAAGACACAAGTGTAGTTTGGGTTGGATCTGGCGAAGCAAATAATTCTCGAAGCTCCTATTGGGGTAACGGAATTTATAAATCCACCAACGGTGGTGAAACTTGGACTAACATGGGGCTTCCTGAGTCTCACCACATTGGCAGAATACTCATCGACCCAAATAACTCGAACATAGTTTATGTAGCGGCTTTGGGCCACCTCTATTCTGAAAATCCAGAAAGAGGTCTTTACAAGACAACAGATGGTGGTAAAACCTGGACTAAGTCTCTCGAGGTAAAAAGAAAAGATGGCAAGTACATTGGCGTGGTCGACATGGCCATGAGTCCTGATGATCCGAATACCATTATCGCAGCAGCATATGACAAAATAAGAAGACCTTGGACCTTTAATGAAGGTGGCGAAGGCAGTGGAATTTATAAAAGTACGGATGCTGGTAAATCTTGGACAAAGCTGTCTAAAGGCTTGCCAGGTGGTTTCCTAGGCAGAATCGGTGTGGCTTATGCGCCTGGCAATGCTAATGTAGTATACGCGAACATTGAAAATGTGAACATTAAGGGCATGTCTGACAAAGAGCGTAGAAATATGCTTGAAGTGGGTATAGCACCTAAGCGAAATCAGTCTGTAGAGAATGTAGAAATGTATCGCTCTGACGATGGCGGCTCTTCATGGAAAAAGATCAGTCCTGATGGTGAAGATATTGGAGGTGCTCCTTCATATTACTACCAGCAAGTAAGAGTAGATCCGAATGATGAAGACCATGTTTATGTAATTGGTATCAGGGTTTGGGAGACTAAAGACGGTGGAAAGAACTGGGGCCCTGCCTTCAGGTTCGGTGGTGATAACCACGCCATGTGGATTGATCCAGCAGATTCAGATCACTTTATCCTAGGTTATGACCATGGCATGGGAATAACTTATGACGGTGGCAAAAACTGGTATCACCCTGATGAAATTCCTTTGGCACAGTTTTATGCAGTAGGTGTAGATATGGCCTACCCTTATAATGTCTATGGCGGTCTTCAGGACAATGGCTCCGTAAAGGGTCCAAGTACGATGAAAGATGGTAATCCAATCAATTATGAACAGTGGGCACGTGTAGGTGGCGGAGACGGCATGTACAACGTTGTAGACCCAAGCAATAATAGATTTTTATACAACGAATCGCAGTTCGGTCCATTGAGAAGACTAGATATGGAAACTGGCGAATCAAAAGGCATTAGATATGCTGACCGTACTATGAGATGGAACTGGAATGCCCCTATCATAGTATCTCAGCACAACAGTGACGTTATCTATCACGCTGGTAATAAAGTATTGAAATCAGAGTATAGAGGAGAAAAATGGGAGGTAATCAGCGAAGACCTAAGTAAGAATGATCCTGTAAAAGCAGCTGGAACAGGTAATATTCAATATGGTACAATTACCGCGTTAGAAGAATCACCATTAAACCCAGACGAAATTTGGGCTGGTACGGACGATGGAAATGTTCAGGTGACTGTGGACGGTGGTAAAAATTGGACATTGTTAAACGCCAACATTCCGAACAACCCTGAATATTGGGTAACTCGTATCGAAACATCTAATCATTACCCTGGAACGGCTTATGTTTCTTTCAATGGAATGAGAAGAGATGACTTCACAGCATACCTTTACAAGACGACTGATCATGGTAAAACATGGACCTCAATAGCCAATGGCATTCCTGCAGAAGGCGTTAACGTGATCAGAGAAGACCACAAAAATCCTAACCTCCTTTTTGCTGGAACAGAATTAGGCACTTATGCGAGTATTGATGGTGGTAAAAACTGGACTAAGTTCATGACCGGTATGCCTACTAACCCAGCCTATGACATGCTAATACACCCAAGAGAAAACGAATTGGTGGTAGCTACACATGGTAGAGGAATTTTCATTGCTGATATTTCTCCGCTGCAGGGAATGACTTCTGCAGTAATGAACAGCGGAATGGAGCTCTTCGATATCACGCCTAGCGTTCAGTATGTTAACGGACCAAGTAACGTTTCCGCTTATACCAACTTTAATGGCGAAAGCAGAAGACCAGGTTCACACATTTACTTCTACAGTGCAAATGGTGGCAAAGCAACAGTAAAAGTGATGCAAGGCCAACGTGAAGTATATGTAATGGAGATGGATGCCAAAGCGGGATTAAACCATGCTGTATGGCCATTCGCTAGAATCATCAGCGAACGTTCTGCGGAAGATTTGACAAGAATGAGAGCTCGTTTCGAACGTTTCGGCATGTCAGGAAGTGATCTAGACCAGCGGATGGAAGCTGCTAAATATGTTACTGGCCCTGTAGGCCCTGGTACCTTCCAAGTAGTTTTAGAATCCGGAGGAAAAACCATCACAAAAGAAGCAATAGTGATGAAAGACCACTGGACGAATAAGTAAGCCTATTAGAAACACAAAAGCCATCCTGATTCACTTTGGGTGGCTTTTTTTTGTTATCTCGTATAATCCACTTTATAAAAACAACAAGTTTTTATCATTAAAATCATCTTCTAGTACAGATAGAACTCAATGAACCCTAAAGACAAACCCCGAATCAATCAGACTATGAAATTTCCTAAATCATGTGCCGTGATATTTATGGCATTAACCATTAGTGGCTGCGCCTCTTTGTACAATGAAATTAATCCTGCGTCAATAGGGTTCCTATCGAACGATTCAAAAAACCTGATTACTCTGGAGTATAAATATGAGCTCTTGGAGAGAAAATACGCCAAGAAAGAAAACAAGTCAGGGGTCAAATTAATCGCGGTAAAAATTTCGAATGATTCTGAAAAGGACATTGTTTTCGGAAAAGATGTCTCTCTCATGTATGAGAATGGTAGCGAGCTATTTATGATGGAAACCAGTGATGTGTACAAGTCATTGAAACAAAACAGCGCCACTTATTTACTATACCTGTTACTGACCCCCATGACTTTTGATGTTACGGAAAATGGTCAGGTAACCAGTTCGACACCGGTCGGTTTAGCCGTAGGCCCAGGGATCGCTGGATACAATGTAATTACAGCAAGTTCTTCTAATAAAAGGTTCGGTGCGGAACTAGTAAACTATAACATGCTAGGCGAAACAATTAAAAGAGGAGAATCAAAGACAGGCTTAATAGGCATTAGGTCTTCTACTTATGATGCCATAAGGTTAATGATCAAGTAAACGATCACAACATGGAGTAATGGATAATATTTCGTTGCCTTAGTAGCAGTATTATGAATCTTTAACGCTTGGCTCTCCCTTTTGCCCGATTTATTTATTTACTTCGTGGCCATAAATGCTGAATGAAATGAGAGGTTTGAATAAACTGGTATTGGCCATTGCTGTTCTAATTGCTGTAGTAAGCTGTAGCAAGAAGGATGTTCCTCAGAAAAGCTATTTCTTTTCTTTTAAGGTAAACATCAGTAACAAGATTACAGAACCTACAATTATCAATGGCTATTATGGACAGATGAACCTTTATAAGGGTGATTTTTCTGTACAATACTCTACAAACACCAAATCGCCTGTACCTGCCTCTTATACTGTTCTCATTTATGAGGCGGCCAACAAGGACAAAATAGAAGCTGCGGCCTACACGAAAGATGGAAAAAAATTCTACCGTCTGAAAGACATTAAAAAGCAGGAAATTAAACCAAAATTCACACTGATACCGAACAAAAGCGGGTTCTATCAATTTGATCCGAATGACAATGACTATGTAGCATTAATCTGTATCAACAAACGGACGGGTTACTTCCCTGGTGGACTAGGATCACTATCGGCACCTGACAACCAACTCAGACAACTCGAAATGAGAGTTGACCACCAAGCTACTTTTTAAGTCTTCGGATTTATTTCCATACCTCATAAGAATCAACGAAATTGATGGCTTAGCTTAATGCATTGCCAAAAAAAGTAATTGACCTTTCTTCTGCCGAAAACTGGTTCCAATCTAAAGGATGGGCCTCCTTCCCTTTTCAAAGAAAGACTTGGAAAGCATATCTAGCTGGTAAAAGTGGCTTATTGAATGCACCAACCGGTAGTGGCAAAACCTATGCGATTTGGTTGGGCTGTGTACTTGAAGCTTTAAGTGATTCAAAAAAGAATAAAGGGCTTCAAATCATTTGGGTAACTCCTTTAAGAGCACTGGCCAAAGACATTCAGGCAGCCATGCAAGAGGTTAGTAATGATATGGAGCTAGGTTGGAACATAGCTTTGCGTACGGGTGACACTACACAAGCTGAACGTGCTCGCCAAAAGAAACACATGCCTGAAGCCATGGTCACTACACCAGAGAGCATTCATGTCCTTCTGG
Organism: Cyclobacteriaceae bacterium; assembly: GCA_965284605.1. Classification (GTDB taxonomy): domain Bacteria; phylum Bacteroidota; class Bacteroidia; order Cytophagales; family Cyclobacteriaceae; genus Roseivirga. The sequence continues at coordinate 3,643,960 of OZ260101.1, read as the reverse complement.
CGCAGAAAGACGCCAAGAAAACCTTCGGGACAGTCAGAGCGGTGATAGTAGACGAGTGGCACGAGCTGATCGGTGGTAAACGTGGCGTTCAAATGGAACTGGCCTTGGCTTATATGAGGCACTTAACAGGTACACCGATTAAAACTTGGGCAATTTCAGCCACCATTGGTAACCTAGAAGAGGCCGCGAAAGTGCTACTAGGCGAGCAGTACGCGACATGTGAAACGATCCGAGCCAATGTTGATAAGAAGATTGAAATAGAATCAATCCTTCCTAAATCAGTCAAAACCCTTCCTTGGTCAGGCCATCTTGGTCTTCATCTTTTACCTCGCATTGTCCCCATTCTTGAAAATCACACCTCCACCTTGATGTTCACCAATGTAAGGTCACAAACTGAGATTTGGTATCAGAAAATGATGCAGGAATTGCCTGAGTATGCGGGGCTGGTTGCCATGCATCACGGATCGTTGGATCTTGCCGTCAGACAATGGGTAGAAGACAGACTCCATACCGGTAAACTGAAATGCGTAGTCTGCACTTCTAGTCTGGATTTAGGCGTAGACTTTCGGCCTGTGGATATGGTCATTCAAGTAGGTGGGCCAAAAGGCGTGGCGAGATTTTTTCAGCGTGCCGGACGTAGTGGTCATAGACCGGGCGCTACAAGCAAAGTGTACTTTCTACCTACTCACTCCCTTGAGCTCATTGAGGCTGCGGTGTTAAAAGAAGCGATCACCAAGAAACAATTTGAAAGCAGAATTCCACTGAAAAAATGCTTTGATGTGCTTATTCAGTACTTAGTCACGTTAGCCGTTGGCCCCGGATTCTATCAAGAAGAAACCTACAAGCAAGTGAAATCCTCACATGCCTACGAAGCCTTGACCTTAACCGAATGGCAATGGTGTTTGGAGTTTATCACTACGGGCGGAAGCACCCTAAGTGCCTATGACGAATACGCGAAAGTGGAGATTGAAGCTGATGGCAAATACAAAGTCAACAATAGAAGAACCGCCATGCGCCACCGCATGTCTATGGGCACCATTGTGTCTGATCCAATGGTCAAAGTAAAGTATCAGACAGGTGGTTATATCGGTACAGTAGAAGAGATATTCATTGCAGGCCTTAAGCCTGGCCAGACTTTCTGGTTTGCAGGGCGAAGTCTAGAACTGATCCGCGTGAAGGACATGACAGCACAGGTGCGCAAGTCCAAGAAGAAAACTGGCCCGATTCCTCGTTGGGGTGGTGGCAAAGCATCGTTTACTTCTCTGCTTTCACATGGGCTTCGTAACAAGCTTGAAGAGGCTTCAAATGGTCAATATAAAGGACCAGAAATGAAAGCAATCAAGCCGTTGCTTGAAAAACATAGAGCGTTATCGGCAATACCGAAATCAAATCAGCTCCTTATTGAGCAATTGAGATCAGATGAGGGGACTCACTTCTTTATCTACCCACTAGAGGGGAAATATATTCATGATGTATTAGCTGCTCTCTGTGCCTATCGCATAAGCGTCAGCCAACCAATAACCTTCTCTATCGCATCAAACGATTATGGTTTTGAATTGCTTACCGATCAAGAGATAGAGGTTGAAGATATTTTAGAACTCGATATCTTCTCAGAAAAAAATCTCTTAACAGATATCTACGCAAGTATTAACAACACTGAAATGGCCAAAAGAAAGTTTAGAGACATTGCCACTATTGCCGGCCTTATCTTTCAAGGCTACCCAGGAAAGGGAATTACCAATAGACACCTGCAAGCCTCTTCTAGCATGATTTTCAAGGTATTTGAAGACTATGACCCAGAGAACCTCTTGATGAAGCAGGCGAATGAAGAAGTGCTTTCATTACAGTTTGAAAAGTCTCGTCTCAATGAATCTTTATCAAGAATCAATCAACAAGAGATCATAGTCAAAAAATTACTCAAGCCCACCCCACTTTGTTTCCCTATTTTGGTCGATCGCTTCCGAGAACGATTCACTTCTGAAAAGCTCTCAGATCAAATCGCCAAAATGCAGATTGAGTTTGACTAAATAAAAAAGGGTGTCACTTTCGGCAACACCCTTCCTTAGGAAATTTAACTCCTTAACGTCTAATATTCAGTTTTGTATTCTCATCTACCACTAAATGTCTGATGAAGAACTCCATCATGCGGTCCGTAGAGACAGCTGTATGTCCTCTATCCGGGCCTACTTGCACCTCAAAACTCTTACCAGCATCTTGTAATGCTTTGATCAATTGAAGCGAGTTTGACGGATGTACGTTATTATCAGCCGTACCGTAGTAGATCATTAACTCACCTTCTAAATTCTTGGCATAATTCATTAGGTTGAAAGCATCATAACCCGCCTGGTTATTCTCCAGCGTGTTCATATATCTTTCAGTATAGATGTTGTCATAGTTTATCCAGTCGGTTACTGAAGAGTTAGATACAGCAGCGTGATATACATCTGGGAACCTTAACAAACTCATTGCAGCGGTTGTACCGCCATAAGAAGTTCCGTAAACGCCTACTCTATCTTTATCGAAATAAGGGCGATCATACAACGACTTGATCCCTTCAGCGAAGTCATCTTGTTCTACAATACCTAAGTTTCCGTATAGCTGATCTAGCAAACGCTTACCACGTCCACGAACATTTCTACCATCAATATCAACCACCAAGAATCCATATTCCGTCAACGGATTAGGGAAAGTAAATGTCTCTCTGAATTCATTCGTTGCAGGCCCACCGTAGTTGGCAAGGATTAATGGATATTTCTTATTTGGATCGAAGTTAGACGGAAAGTGCATCAATCCGTGCAATTCCGTGACACCATCGGCAGATGTAAACGTAAATGCCTCAACTGTCTTTAGTCCAAGCTCTTCCCATTTAGAGATATCACTTTTAGCCAGTTCAGCGATCACTTTGCCTTTAGCATCGATCAAATTCGTGAATGGAGGCGTATTATGCGTCTGCGCGATATCAATAAAGTGCTTTCCGCCAGGCGCAATGTTGACGCTATGGTTAAAGGCTGGGTCAGTAATACGCACATCCTTTGTACCATCCATCTTCACACGATGCAGCTGCATTTTCATGTGGTTGTCACCACTTCTCGCCATATAGTATACTAGTCCTGCATCTTCATCCACCTTGACAATATTGTTTACCTCAAACTCGTGTTGTGTGAGTGCATTAACTAAAGTGCCATCAAAATTATAGAGGTAGTAATTGTTGAATCCTGTTCTCTCTGATGCCCAAATGAAGTGTTGACCATCTTCCAAAACTCTCATCTCAGGAGTATTCTTGGTGAAACTTGGAAGCCATTCTTCGCGAACCACTACCCTAGTTTTCCCAGTATTTGGGTCACCAGCACGGTACTCCATAATGTCTTGCTTGCGGTTGGTGCTGTGAAAAAGAAATTCCTTTCCATCTGGAGTCCAGCTCATGCCATACAGGTAAGTCCCTACAGGGCCATCCTGAAAAGACTTTCCATCGCGCACATCAAATTCGGTGATTTTCTTCGTGTCCAAATCATAGACCATTAGGTCAACTGGTAGGTTAGGCTCTCCTACTTTAGGGTAAGACATTATCTCTAGTGAATCATAAAGTGCCAATTGATCGAGCAACACATAGTACCTTTTAGCTCCTTCTTCTTTAAATCGGTAGAAGGCTATCTTCTTACTATCAGGCGACCACCACATGGCGGTAGACTGCCCTAGCTCTTCGCCATATACCCAAGTAGCAATACCATACTTTACAAGATTATCCATGTTACCATCTGTAGTAATGGCCATTTCACCACTACCATCGGGGTTGCTGATGTACATGTTACGGTCTCTTGTAAACGCCTTTAGTTCACCATTGGGCGAGTCTGCTGAGGCATATTGTCTACCTCTGGCAGGTCGATTGAATCTTCTTCTTGGTGGTGGTGGCGGTGGGTCACCCATGTCCGTCATTTTCTTTTTGCGGACATCGTAAGACCATAATTTGCCGTCTTTGATAAATTCAAAAGACTTGCCGTCCTCTGCCCAGTTGGCCGACAGCGTGCCCGGCTTAACGGACGCTCTAATTTGAGGTGCCACTTTACGATATTGATCGTAACCAGGCATATTTTTCAGCTTATCTTGGGCCTGAAGGTTTACTCCAGACAGGCAGATAAGAAGTGCTAACAAGGCCGTTAGCGAATACTTAGTTTTCATAAAATCAGTTTTTTTTGGAATACCATTTCTATTCTTGAAGGCCTAATACTACTACATTCATGCCGAAAAAAGTAGTACTAATTGATTGGATGGTGATTAGGTGATTAGGTGATTAGGTGATTAGGTGATTAGGTGATTAGGTGATTAGGTGATTAGGTGATTAGGTGATTAGGTGATTAGGTGATTAGGTGATTAGGTGATTAGGTGATTAGGTGATTAGGTGATTAGGTGATTAGGTGATTAGGTGATTAGGTGATTAGGTGATTAGGTGATTAGGTGATTAGGTGAAATTGGAAATTTGCAAGCCGTCACCAACTATTCATTATTAATTCTTTATTATGCATTACAAATCAGCTTTAGCCCATAAGCATGGAAGCCTCTTTCTGTGAACCGAAGCGAACATTCTTAATGGAAAGCGAATACGTCTAGCGACCAAGTAATTCTTTCGTCTTCTTACCTAAGACTCAGAATAACAAAGAGTGAAAGCCCTTCTCAAAACGAGTAGCTCATGGCTTGAACCTAGTAGCCCATCACTTACAGTTTGCAACTTGACCCTTATGGCTTTACCTTATACCCAATCTTCAACCATTATGCGCCAACTCCTCCTAGGCCTGTGCCTACTCTTGCCATTACTTTCCTTTGCTCAAAAAAACATTGAATACAAAGAATACTCCTATTCAGAGTTCTTCCAGATGATTGATGAGGCAGAGGATACGATTTTTAGGATGGAAAATGCAATTATAAAATTTGAACCTTCAACGGACTCTTTGTTCTTGGCAGAATTTGAACTAGAGTCTTTTACATTTACCTCTAAACGAAAAGACTCAGTTATTATAAATAAGCAAATCCATCTAAATGGTGTTTTGTTCGGATTTGAGGACAGTCTTGGAAACCAAGTAGTTCTAGACAAGTTTCATTTTAAGAAACCTGTCTTTTTAGATACTCCTTACAATCTTAAATTTTCAAATTCTACTTTCGAAGAAGGCATCAAGGTCGTTCAAGGATACGATAATCCCTCAAGTGACTTTGTTCAAATTTGGTTTGTTGGTAACGTTATAAAACAAGGTTTAGACCTAGGGACCGCCTTTAGAAATACAGTCCAAACTCAGGTTTTAGTGAGAAAATGTACACTATCAGGAAATAGCATAGTTGTTAGTCAGCACAGTGTAGGAGACCTAATCATGCACGAAAACATCATTGAGACGGATTACTTTTCTTTCAGCAATCGACAAGAAAAACCTGCTGGTCAAACGAACACAGAGTTTATCAATAATAAAATCAACTCAGAAGAAATTCATTTCAGTCTCAAAACAAAGGATATAGACTATATAAAATTGGCTAAGAATAACTTCTCCAATCCAATAATGCTCTCGATAGATGACCTTAGTGCCAATTCAAGCATCATCACATGGGATCAGTTTTCTGGAAAAATTATTGATACAGAAGTATTCTCTTATTGGGGTATTGATGTTTTCGGTTTATTCGATAGCAAAGACTATCAACCTCAAAGAGACATCACTGACATTATGTACTATCTAGATCATGCAAGGATTGAAGATAAAGGGGTTTATAATGCAGAATTGGCCATTAGGGGCAAGTTCTACAACTACTATAAGGAAAGACATGAAATTGAAGCTAGTAATTCAATTTACAAAGAGATAAAAGAGTTAGAAACACAAAGACTTGCCTATTTATATAGACAAAATCCAAGTTTTAAAACCTTTTTTAAATGGCGTATTAATCAGTTTTTAAAAGAATTTTCCGGCTTTGGAACAGAGCCCGAACGCGCTATCATCTTCTCTGTTTATGTAATCCTAGCCTTCGCATTAATCTACCTCTTCTTCCCCAACCATTGGGACAGCCATGGTAAGAACCGGATTATGGACCGGTATCGGTTCTTCTTAAAATATGTCAATAAAGACTCGGGCATGCACGAGGTCTACCTTGACGAGAAGCAGCCAGAATTGCTAGCTTCTGAAGAATTCAAAGTCTATTTGCAAGAACAAGGAAAAACCGCTCCCAAATTCTTTATGGCTACTGCCCTCCCCCTATACCGCTGGTCAATAGCGGGTACTAAAAGTGCTTCTTGGTTGCTCTCCAAAGTAGATGTACTCAAGGGCAAATGGTCAGAAACTGAAGACTCAAAAAAAGGTGGCAAGTCCTTTTTACTGATCACTGCTTTTCTTATCGCCCTACTCTACGACATCTTTATCAAAATGCTCAATGCATTAATGCTGAGCATCAATACCTTTACCACCCTAGGTTTTGGAGAAATCCCCATCAAGGGCCTACCCCGTTACTTGGCCATTATTCAGGGTTTTATCGGTTGGTTTATGCTGACTATCTTCTCAGTGTCATTAATATCCCAGCTCTTGAATTAACACTGAAACTTCAAATTGATAACGAATTGATCTGGGAAATCCCGAGCGCATGAAATGCGATTCGGGGCTAACCATCTTCTCAGTGAGTTTGATTAGTCAATTGTTGAATTAAAGCAATCCCCCTACCCCGTTCACCAAGGGGGAACGTAAATCGGACCGTCACCCTGTCCAGAGGCTTCGGGATCAGGGTCTTCTGAGTCGCAGATCCTGAAACAAGTTCAGGATGACGGAACGCGATAAGACCTCTCCTCGAAACTCACAGCTCGTGGCTCTTAACTAATAACTGATTTCCCAATTCCCCAATTACTCCTTATCTTATACCAAGCTTCAACCAAATGAAAAAACACCTTGCCCTAGTAGTACTATTGCTGCTTACCTCCTTCTCGGTACTGGCACAAAAATTTGATGGAAATTATAACACCATCTCCTATTCTCAACTCTTTGATAGAATTGCCGAAGAAACGGATAGCGTTTTCCGCTTGTCCAACCATATCATAAAATACGAGCCGAGAACAGACAGTTTATTTAGCATGAAAATGGAACGTTTTAATACTATTCCAGTCAGAAAAGAAACATTGACCATCAATAAATCTATTGAGTTAAACAATGTTCAATTTTTAACAGATCTAGTCTCCTCAGGTACTGGTCTATCTTATTTAGGCTCAATAAATAATATAAAGTTCACTCAAGATTTCACTTTACGTTCGACTATCTCGATAACCCTATTTGACTCTGAATTTTTAGGCAACGCCACTGTCAGCCGAGGTATCAATGCTCCCCTTATCTTACAATATTTTAAAGAAAGATACAATAACAATTTCTCAAGACCTGGGTTCAGGGTTAGCGAAAATAAATTCCATAAAAATGCCACTTTTAGGCTTTTTGGATTAGAAAAAAAGGATGGTTTTGACATAGACCTGTTTGTTCAAGGAAATACTTTCATATCCACGAAAAATAATGAAGACAAGTCTAATGAGATATTAGTTTACGGAAATGAGACACTGTTCTTTGAATTTTCCGAGAACATATTCGAGGGTAAATCACAAGTGTCCATACTAGATTATGATAATACACTCAAGAACCTATCGGGTAATGACTTTGGCAATAGCAGTATTGAATTTGACATTAGAGGTGATAAAACTGCTGATCGATTTGAATTTAATAACAACATATTCCAAGGTATTGTCAGTTTAGCGTTGGACGGCCTTAACTTAAACAGTGAAATAGATTTTGACCAGTTTAATGGCCGACTGATTGCCAGCAATGGCCTTAACAATTATCTCTTAAACTTACAACCAATCAGCACTTCTATTAATGTTGATTCGCTGCGAACAGCTTACTACAATGGATCCAGAGTAAGTCAATTAAGCTACTTCGATGATGAAATCTCACTCAGAGGCTTACTCAATACACACTACAAATCGAACTACAATACACGAAAAGCTAATGCAGTCTATGTAGACATGAAGCGCATAGAAGGTGAAAGACTCAAATACGAGTATATGGCAGACCCTAGTTTCAAGAGCTTTTTCACGTGGAAGATTAACCAGTTTTTAAAGGTGTTTTCAGCCTATGGAACGGAGCCGTCAAAAGCAATCATCTTCTCGGTTTACGTCATCTTGGCTTTTGCCTTAGTCTACCTCTTCTTCCCCAACCATTGGGATAGCCATGGTAAAAACCGAATCATAGATCGATTCAGTTTCTTCCTCAAATACATGAAACGCGATGCCGGTATGCATGATGTGTACCTAGAGGAAAAACAGAGAGACATTCTCGCTTATGATGAGTACAAACAGTTGTTGGAGGGTTCTGGAAAAGACGTCCCCAAATTCTTCCAAGCCACAGGGCTTCCGCTATATAAATGGGCGATTTCAGGTACCAGACTCACTGCTGGCTTCCTCAGCCGAGTTGACGTCATGAAAGGGACTTGGAGTGAACTACCACAGTCCAAACGTGTGTGGAAGTCATTTTTACTAATTATGGCTTTCCTGATTGCCCTCACTTACGACATCTTTATCAAAATGCTCAATGCCCTGATGCTGAGCATTAACACTTTCACCACCCTTGGCTTTGGTGAGATCCCCATCAAAGGCCTACCCCGTTATTTGGCCATCATTCAAGGCTTTATTGGCTGGTTTATGTTGACCATATTCTCAGTGTCATTGATTAGCCAATTGTTAAACTGATGATTGAACAAACATTTGAAAACGCATCTTTCTGGGAAATCCCGATAGCTTGAAGCTAGTAAACCGTATCAATGACTTTTACAGCAACAGAGAGTTCCTATCACTCACCTTTCATATGAGAAGCAAGTTAGGTTGTCCTTGTTTTTGATATATTCAATTTTGAATCAACCAAAACCCGTATGAAACTGTTTCTAATCACCTGCCTGCTCACTTTTGGCCTATTCACAACTATTCAAGCCCAAGACAAACTCTTTCCCGTCATCAAAGGGTATGGAGCCATTGAAGTGGTCCCTTTTGAATCCGTTAAGCCCGACCCAAATCAAACTTATAAACTGATTGATGAGCTCTACTTTAGCCAAGAGGATAAGGAAAAGCTTTACGGTAGATTAGACTATTCCGCAAGAATAGTCAATGGGCACGCAGCAGCTGGAATACCTAAAGAAAACCTAAAAATGGCCATTGTCATTTTCAGCGGAGCAACTTCTGCAATACTTAGTAATGCGGAATACAAAAAACGCTTTGGTTTTGACAATCCGAACATCGAAGTGCTCGACCAATTGATAGCAGCTGGTGTGGATGTCATTGTTTGTGGACAATCTATGGTAAAACAAAAAATTACGCCAGACCTAGTTCATAAAGGAGTTAAACAAGCCTTTTCAAGAATAACAGCTACTTCTGCCCTGCTAAATAAGGGTTATCACATTTTCTAATATCATAAATGCTCTCCTTCTTCCGTAGAATCCGAAATACTGCTATGAAGCAGAATAAAGTAACCCGCTACCTCACCTATTCTATTGGTGAAGTGCTCTTAGTGTTAATAGGAATACTAATTGCCTTAGAAATCAATAATAGCAATGAACGCAACAAGGCGCGGGTTTTCGAGGAGAAAATGCTTGTTGAAGTGAAAAATGCATTAGAGCAAGACGTAGATTTTTTCGAAAACCACCTCATTGGTTTTAGAAATAAAGAGGCCGCTAAAGCTGCTGCATTTTTTAATAAGTATTACCTCACTAAACAAATCAATCCGGACTCTATAGAATTTCATTTTAACAATCTGGACTTTGGGTTTCAGGTAACTTATAACAGAGGACCTTATGAAGCTTTAAAGAGCACTGGCCTAGATAAGGTCTCAAATGATTCACTGCGCAGCGTCATGATCTATGTCTACGACTTTGTATATCCAAGATGGAAAGGCCTAATAGAAAGCCAACAAGAGCAGAGCTCAGCCAATATGAGCCAGCTTCGGGCTTCTTTGGTCGAAGCCAAAGGATACGAAATTATAAATGGTGAAGTCAAGCACTTTGCCCCTTTCTTGACCAGTATTGAACAAATAGATAGCGAAAAATTCATTAGACTCGTGGGATTAGCCGAATATGAAGCAATGACCCAAGCTAGAAGACTCTCTCGAATACCGCCTTACATGAAAAAATTGATCGGAATGATTGAGGACGAAATTCAGTAATTCCTGAAACTCAAATAAAGAAGATCATCTTTATGTAGGCGTAAAAACTTTTCTTCGAGAAAGAGACTCTTCATTGGGCTGCGCTGCATTCTGAGTGACGAACAGTTTAGAAACTCATGGCTCTTAGCTCTTAGCTCACTGCCTCATATTCAACTTATCCCACCTCGATTTCATTCCTTCGAGAGAGGCCTTTAAAGCCTCTACCCCTTCTTGTACCTGAGTAGTTGGCATTACATCTGCGGCCTGAAGTACATTCATCATATAAATGAACTTGTTCTGTAAGCTTACGAGTGTTTCCTGCTCAACTGGGGTTGCTCGAATACTACCATACATAATGTCTTGATCACTTGCATTGCCATTTCCTCTTAACGCAAGCATCTCTTTTGAAGGTTTCTCTTTCGCATCAATAGCCTCCACAATCTCTTGCAACTCGTGATAAGCATTGTAACTGGCCATGCTCAAATCACGCTGAAGATTTAAAGCTTGATCAGTCATTTTCACTCTTGGGTCCATTCTAATGGTCAAAGGTTTCTCGCTTACCTTTCCATCAACTGTCAAACGCACACGATAAGTGCCTGGGTTGACCAACGGCCCAAAAGGTCCACTTGGAGTATTTTTGTAAACGGCAGCAATTGAAAACTCTCTATTGCTTCCTCTTGGCGGCTCATACTTTAAGTCCCAAATAAAGCGATGATGTCCTTTTGTTGTCCCCAATTTCTGCTCAGGCCTCATCCAATAAGTAGGGTGGCGCTGGGTGGTAGTATCGATTTTTTCAGGAGCATCATTGCTTGAATAGGTTCTAATTACTGAGCCATCGGCATGCAGTACTTCCAATTTTACCAAACGCGCATTGGCATTGAGCTGGTAATCTAGGATGGCGCCATCTGGCGGATTCTGACCCGTTGGCTCTTCAGGAGGTAGTGGTGTGTCGTGGAACATATTGTCGCGCACCCTTGTGGTCAATGAAGGCGTGTACAAATAAGCACTGCTTGCTTTTGATTTAGCTACCTCGCGCAATGGCGCAATATTGTCTAAAATCCATGCGGACCTTCCGTGAGTTCCTACCACCAAATCATCTTCATGAATCACCAAGTCTCGAATAGAAGTAGCCGGCATATTGTTGCGTAATGATTGCCAGTGATCTCCGTCATCTACTGAGAAATATACTTCTCGTTCGGTTCCAGCGTAGAGTAAACCTTTCTGCTTGGGATCTTCCCGCACTACGTTCACCGAACCATTCGGATTCATGCCGTTCGTTATCAATTTCCACGTTTCACCACTGTCATGTGTGCGGTAAACATAGGGTGTCATATCATCCTTTCGTATAGCGTTAATCGCGATATAAGCTGTGCCTTCATCGAAATGGCCTGCGTCAATTTGAGACACCTTATCCCATGTACTCATGGCTGGAGGCGTCACTTCCGTCCAATCAGCTCCTCCATTTTTAGTAATGTGCACCCTTCCATCATCTGTACCTGCCCAAATGGTCTGAACATCTAGTGGAGATGGCCCAACAGCATAAATCACTCCTCTTCTGGCCATTGTCTCCATTTCCTTGGTTTTATAGTGACCGACACTGGAGGGTACTTCAGGTTGTTCATAAGTCAAATCAGGACTAATGATTTCCCAGCTTTGCCCTTCATTCATTGTTTTCCACAATACGTTAGTGGCAAACAATAACATATTATCATCAGCCGGATGAAAAAGCAATGGCATAGTTCTTACAAAACGGTAATCTCCGCTTCTAACCGCTTCTGGAGTTATGGTTTGTGTTTGACCAGTCTTTTTGTTAAAGCGTGTTACACGACCACCATATACAATATTTGGGTCTTTAGGATCTGGTGCTACATAGGCATATTCATCAGCTCCAACGCCTATAAATTCTCGAAAGCTGATTTGCCCTCCATCACCTCTACTGGCAATACCGATGGCACCACTTTCTTGCTGACCACCGTACACCATGTAAGGGTAATCGTTGTCTGTGATTACGTGGTATAATTGAGTAGTAGGCTGGTTGTACCAAGAGCTCCAAGTGCGACCCGCATTTACCGTAACCACAGCGCCTTGATCGGCCACAAAGAGCATAATATCTGGATTGATGGGATTGATCCAGATGCGGTGATAATCATCGCCTCCAGGAGCACCTTTGAGCGAAGACCAAGTCTTACCTCCATCGGCAGAGGTGTAAGAAGCAACATTAGCGACATAAATACGATCGGGATCTTTAGGGTGAATCTTTACTTCAGCAAAATCGCTTCCTCTGCCCCATAACCTTCTGTTATCGTCTACTAAAGACCAGCTTTCTCCTGCATCGGTACTTTTATAAATACCACCGTTTTGTCTTGCATCAACAGTAGCGAACATGATGTTGGAGTTACTCGGTGCAATGCCCACTCCTATTCGACCTAAGCCTTCTTTAGCCCCAGGTAATCCTTTGGTAATCTTACGCCAGTTTTCTCCACCATCTGTGCTTTTATAGAGGCCGCTATTTGGGCCAGAGAACTTCGCGTTTTCCCATGGCCCTTCTTGATGCTCCCACATATCTGCGAAAAGGATATCAGGGTTATTCGGATCGAACTCTACTTGAATGGCGCCAGTGTTCTTATTGATGTAAAGGACCTTCTTCCATGTTTTACCGCCATCGATCGTTTTGAAAACACCTCGCTGTTCGTTGGCCCCATAGGGGTGTCCAAGACCAGCCACAATTACGATATCAGGATTGGCGGGGTGGATAATCAAGCGGCCCACCTGCTGTACATCTTTTAGCCCCATGTGCTCCCAAGTCTTTCCACCATCAGTACTTTTGAAAATACCGTCTCCAACACCTAAATCTGGTCGGTGCAAACCTTCACCACTGCCCACATAGATAATGTCTGGGTTGCTAAGTGCTACCGCAATATCTCCCACGGAACCAGTAGGCGCATCATCAAAAATTGGAAACCAGGTTCGGCCGTAGTCGTCTGTTTTCCAAACGCCACCATTGTTCACTCCCATAAAGAAGACGTTCGGCTGAGATGGAATACCAACTCCACCTACAGTTCTGCTTGCCCGAAAGGGTCCTATCATTCGGTAATCGAGATTTTGGTAAGCTGATGAGGGAATTTCTTGGGCTATTACTGTTAACCCCGAGATGACTAGCAGAAAAGACAGAAACGTGCGAAAAAATGAATGGTTAAGCATGAGGTTGAAGGTTGATTGTACGAGTTTACCGATAAAGCGAGATAAAACCAATTCCGCTGGTCACTCTCACGGAAGTATAGCAAAGCGAAAGCCTTTCTACTAATTCATTAGACTATAGGCTGAGCGTGAGGGTTTACCTACCTCCGTTGCTTTCTGAAATTGATTTATATAAATTCATTTCTTAAATGATTCAAATGCGCTCACTCTCTATTTATTTGCTCCTACTCTGTTCTTTTTCTACACTAAGAGCCCAAGAAGGTCATGACATCAAAGTCAAAATAGATGGCTTCCAAGAAGATGTACTTTATCTAGGCTATCATCTGGGAAACAAACAATATATACAAGACACGGTGTATCGAGGCTCTGATGACACTTTTCGCTTCGTCCACGAAACGGAGGAATTAGCGCCTGGGTTGTATATGGTAATTATGCCTCCGAATAATTCATACTTTGAGTTGATCATCGAGAAAAACCAACAATTTTTCTCTGTGTCTACGGACTTGACTGATTTAACCGGTAATGCTCGCTTCAATAAAGAGTCGAATGAGAATACGATTTTTTATGCCTACCTAAATTTCCTCAATAGACAGAGAGAACGAATGGGAAAATTGAATACCAGCAGCGATTCTTCTGACGGTTCTGATGGTCAAACGAAGGAGGAGATCAAAAATACAATTGATCAAGAAGTCAAAGACTATCAACTGCAAATCATAAGAGATTACCCTGAAAGCATAACTGCGGCAATCATAAAGGCAAGTCTACCACTTGACTACTCACCTTTGGAAGACAAATCTCAGGAATCAATGCTCAAATACACACAAGAGCACTTCTTTGATAATGTCGACCTCAGTGACATAAGGCTTTTGAGAACTCCCCTTCTGCAACAAAAAATTGAATACTTTATCGACAAACTTCACATTCAAACTCCTGAATACATCATTCCTGCGATAGACGAAGTATTAGCAACGATGGATCCAAATGGTGAGACCTTCAAATACTTTGTCATTCACTTTCTAAATAAATATGCTAAATCAAAAATAGTGGGCATGGATGAAGTGTATGTGCATCTCGCCCAAAACTACTATGCCAAAGGGTTAGCTCCATGGACTGAAGCCAGTCAACTGAAGAAGATCATTGATAATGCCAATGCGCTTGAACCACTTTTAATAGGTAAAACAGCTCCTAATTTAGCATTACAAACTAAAGACGGATATACAGTAAATCTGCACGACTTAAATGGTGAATATACGGTTGTCTATTTTTGGGAATCAGACTGCGAAAATTGCAAAAAAACGGATTCAGATTTGGAAACATTTTTTCAAGCGTATAAGGATAAAGGAGTAAAAATATCTGCGATATGTACTAATACTAACTATGAAGCACAAGACTGTTGGGATTACATTGAGAAAAAAAATTACAACGAGTGGATTCATCTTGGAAACCCCAATAATGATAATGACATATGGAAAGCTTATAATGTCACCTCAACTCCTCTGATTTATTTACTCGATCGTGATAAAAAAATCGTGAGTAAAAGGATTAGTGCCAAACAGCTTTCAGAAGTAATGGATAATATACTCGGCAATTGAAGACTGAAATCAGAACGATTCTGGCCCCTTTAGTATGGCCTATTCGCCAAGAGGTAATGTGGCCCGATGAACAACTAGATTATGTAAAACTACCCAACGATGACACTGGCATTCATTATGGCCTTTTTGTTGCAGATAAGTTGATCTCAGTAATCTCACTCTTCGTAGATGGCGATGAAGCTCAATTCAGGAAGTTTGCCACTATAACAAGTGAACAAGGAAAAGGTCTGGGTACTCGCCTACTCTCTCATTTAATGGAAAAAGCAGAATTGCTGGAGATCAAAAAATTATGGTGCAACGCTAGGCTCGACAAGACTTCTTTTTACCACAAGTTCGGGCTAAAAGAAACTGCCCATTCCTTTATCAAGAACGGTCAGTCTTATGTTATTATGGACAAGTTTTACTGAATGAGGTAGTCAACTACCACTAGATCATCAATTATTCCGCCATGTGCATCACCAAAAGCCTTATGTGCAGGGTGTGGCAGATAAATATCACGGTCGGCCTCATTATCAAAAGTAAGCTGAAAAATATGAGTCATGCCCTTATCATAGCCTTCAGGACTGTTGTTCAAACCCCATTCAAAAGCTTTGATCTGGGGAATAGATTCCTCCAAACCACTGAATGCATCAATCAAAGCGTTGACTTGAGCTTCCGTAGCATCTGCTTTAAACTTAAAAGCCACTACGTGTCTTAATCCTGTCTGACGTTCGGTAGCGCAAGAAGTCATCACAAGTACGACAACAGCGAAGAAGAGAAGTTTTTTCATAGTCATTTATGGTTAGAAAGCTCACAGAAGCTTCAATGTGAACCAATTGATACAGTCTTAATCGTTCTAAGGCTATCTTACATTGGCAGGATCTACCCTTGTAGGTGTATCCTCACCAGAAATCATTCCAACCGCTGCTTTTGCCAAAGCTCGAATGGTATTGGTCATATGATTTAGGTCAATAGTACCTATCTCATCAGTTGCTTTGTGGTAGTAAGGATCAATATCAATTTGAGTTGTGCTAATAGAGTGAGCAGGCACGCCCAAACGCGCTAGTGTAGCATTGTCAGAACGATAGAATAAGTTTTGCGTTGGGTACGGGTCGGGGTAAAATTTATAGTCAGTTCCCTCCACAGCCTTTTGTAGTAATTCACCAAAGGTGGATTTATCGAAGCCGGTGATCCAAGCTGAGTTAGTGCCCTCTTTTGCGCTTGTACCTATCATTTCAATATTGAACATTGCTACGATTTCGTCAGGATTCAATTGTTGAGAAAAGTACCTTGAACCAAAGCCTCCACTCTCCTCAGCCGTAAAAGCTACAAACATGATGGTACGCTCTGGCTTTTTACCAGTATCCTTAAAATACTTGGCCAGCGTCATTACGGCTGTAGTACCTGAAGCATCATCATTTGCCCCATTGAAAATATTATCCTCACCATTGCCTCTGATACCTAAATGATCATAATGAGCACTAAAAAGCACTATTTCGTTAGGTCTATTGCCGGTAATCTTACCCGCTACATTAGATAGGCTCTTGGCCTCAACTTTGGAGTTGAAATTGACATCCAATGATTTCACTGATTTCTCGTCTGAAAGAATCATTACCATTCCGTTGGCCTCATCTAATTGCATCACGCTTCTAGGGCGAGCGAAGAAGGCTTTAAATCGGTTGAAGAAATCAGCATGTGCACTATTGACAAGCATAACGGTCTTTCCTTGCATATTTCGGGCTTCACCAAACTTTGCTTGCATATTATCAGTAGCGGATGCCATTACGAAATTCGTGTTGGCTACCTCATTAATGTTCAGCACCTCTGAATTAGCCATCCCGATAATATTTTCGGCCGGAATAACTTTCCCATTAATGGTTGCTGAGCTACTAGTTCCAGCGAGCTCATACATATTGAATTGCTGCTCATAGCTGTTTAAACCTTCAAGGTATTCTAAACCTATTTTTTCAAACTCAGCTTGAATGAATTGTGACGCTTTTTCGATTCCAGGTGTATAAATCATTCTGCCTTCCATCTCATCTGAAGCCAGTGTCGTAATGATTCTTGTGACATCGGCCTGATCGATAACTGCCTCTTTTTGACAACTGGCCAAAGTAGTAGAGCATAGGGCTAAAACGCATAAAACGGAACGGAGCGACTTCTTCATAGTATTAAACGATTGATTTTTGATGAGCCGAATTTAGTACTATTTTCGCCAATCTATGAACGCTAAGTCACATAAGTCTTTGAAAACACTCCGGCTTCTTGCTGTATTAGAAGGCATTAGCTACTTACTGCTAGTAGGCATTTGCATGCCTTTAAAGTATCTTTTCGATATACCAGAACCCACATATCCTGTGGGTTTGGCACATGGTGTCCTTTTTGTAGCCTATTGTATTATGGTCTTAGTAGTCACCCTTCAATATAAGTGGTCTTTCAAAACTATGCTGCTCGCGGGAATAGCGTCTTTATTGCCCTTTGGAACCTTTGTGGCCGATAAGCGCATTTTTGCCCCTGCGGCAGAGGCATAATTAATCTCTCAAAATTAAAACAGTTCTAACCTCAGCCTGTTGTTAATATCGTACCTAGATAAACGATATTAAATCCCCATGCGCAGCAGGATACTTTTTAGCCTTTTAGGAATTATTTCCTTTCACCTTTCCATTGCATTTCAAAGTGAAGGTAAACTCACCGGATTTGTGAAAGACGCAAAGACAGGCGAGTCCATTCCTGGCGCTACAGTCCGCTTACTCGACACACAATTAGGCACAAACACGAATGTCGAAGGTTTTTATATCATCGAAAATATACCTACCCAAACCTATAGTGTCCAAGTTTCCTTTGTGGGTTACGAAACCATTATTAGGTACGGTGTCGTCATCCGGTCGGGTGGAACACCTGATTTGAATTTTGAGCTAAAAGAGTCTATTGCCGAGCTAGATGAAGTGGTAATAGTGGCTAATCCCTTTGAAAAAGATGAGATAACGCCTATCTCCATCCAGAAACTTTCGCGCGAAGAAATCGCTACTTACCCTGGAGGAAACAACGACATTGCCAAGGTGGTACAGTCATTACCTGGCGTTTCAGGTTCTGTCGGTGGCTTTAGAAATGACGTAATCATTAGAGGCGGTGCCCCTAACGAAAACGTCTACTACCTCGATGGCATAGAAATCCCCAATATCAATCACTTTGCAACGCAAGGTAGTGCTGGTGGCCCTGTGGGTTTGTTAAATGTAAGCTTCTTTGAGGGCGTGACACTTTCTACAAGTGCTTTCGGTGCTCAATATGACAACGTGCTCTCTGGCGTACTTCAATTCGATCAGCGAAACGGCAACGCCAGAGAAATGAAAACCAACATACGGGTAGGAAGTAGTGAGACAGCTCTAACATTGGAATCTCCATTATTCAAAGGCGATAAAGAAGAGAGCAATACTTCCTTTATTGTTTCCGCAAGACGCTCCTATTTACAATTAATATTTGAACTGATAGGACTGCCCATACTCCCCGACTATTGGGATTACCAATATAAGGTGACGCACAAGTTTGATAAGTACAATGAGCTGATTGTCACAGGTGTAGGCTCAATTGACGATTTTCGAGTGAACGCCCTTGATGAATTTGATGCAGAGCAACAAGCTACGCAAGATCAAGTGCCCATTATAAAACAGCAAACCAATACGATTGGTGTCAGCTGGAAAAACAGGTTTAAAGATGGTACTGGTTTTATGACTACCACCTTGAGCAACAATCGGCTGGAGAACGACTTTCGGCAATTCACTGATAACGTGAATCAGACAGGGCTTTTCTTGCAGAATAAGTCGGTTGAAATGGAAACCAAACTTCGTTATAACTACACCAAGTTTTTAACCGAATGGACTGTCAACGGGGGCTTAAGCCTTCAACAGGTAAACTATGAAAATGAAACGCTCGACTTAGTCAATAACTTTCAGTACAATGCGAACCTCGATTTTTTACGATACGGCCTCTTTGGTCAAGCGAATAGGACTTTTTATGATGAAAGACTAAGCCTCTCTCTCGGCATCCGTTTCGATGCCAATACTTTCACAGAAGATGGTAACAACCTATTGGAGACATTTAGTCCTAGAATATCTGCAGCGTATACTTTCGACAAACTGCGAAAATGGTCGCTAAACGCTTCAATAGGCAGGTACTTTAAAATACCTCCGTACACTATCCTAGGCTTTGCCAATAATCAGGGGGTTCAAGTCAATCAATCAGCAAGATACATTCAAAGCGATCATGCAGTACTGGGATTAGAATACTTAGTAACGCCATCGGCACGCTTCACCTTGGAGGGCTTCTACAAGCGATATGATAATTATCCTGTCTCCATCACCAACGGTGTTTCGCTGGCTAATTTAGGTGCAGATTTTTCAGTGCTTGGAAACGAACCCATTGCTAGTGTTGGGCTAGGTAGAACCTATGGTATAGAGTTCCTGTACCAGAAGAAGTTCACAAACAATTATTATTTGATCGCTGCCTACACTTTTTATAAGAGTGAGTATACTGCTTTCGATGAAAACGTGTTTCTACCCAGCGCATGGGATAGCAGGCACCTTTTGACCTTGACAGGTGGCTACAAATTTGGTAATAACTGGGAAATTAGTAGCAGGATGCGATACTTGGGTAGAACACCTTTCGCTCCTGTAGACCAAGCTGCAACGCTTGCAAATTACCCGGCCATTATCAGAGATTTCTCACAAATCGGATCAGAACGACTAGATACTTTTAACCAAGTAGATGTTAGAATTGATAAGAAGTGGAACTATTCTAAATGGACTTTAAATGTTTTCTTAGAGATACAAAATATCTTTGGTTCGCAAATACCTCAAGAACCAGAGTTTGGACTTTCAAGAGACGCGCAAGGAAATGAAATATCGCCTAGAAGTCTAATAGAAATTATGGGCATAGAAAATGCCAGCGTCCTTCCTTCGATTGGTATTGTAATCGATTTTTAGTGAGAAATCAGATTTACGAACAGCAGTTATCTGCTGAGCCTTTTACGCCTCACCCGCAACAATTCAACATGAGATAAGCATTTGTAAATCCAGATCATAGGCAATCTGCTCACCGTGTGGGTGCTTTTCGTTCAGTTCACCAGAAGTCATATTTTTTATGTTTTACATAAAATTATATACCTTTAAGGTAAAATATGATTATGAATAAGCTACTCTTCTACGCTCGAAACCTTTGCTATCTGATCAATGGGTTAAATCTGATATGCTTTATAGCCTTAATATGGGTTATCGTATACAGTATTATTGACTCAACAGCTTTTGAGCATATCGTTGTCACTGATATTTCCAAATCTGGATTTGGCATAGGCAATTTCAAAATATGCAGTAGTTGTGCAAAAACAACGGATACTCTCCTAAGCGATTTGGGGACTGGTATAAAAATCTGGATTCTAGTAAGAGGTGGCACATTCTCCGTACTGCTGTTTCTCGTAGTCAATAGCGTATTGCGCATACTTAGGTCCATCGGCTCGAGAGAAGCTTTTTACAGCGGTAACGTTTTGAGCTTTAAGCGAATGGCTACTTACGGCTTCATAGCTGCTGTGCTGAGTGCTTTTAACTTTGCTCAAGTAGGCGGGACTACTAACTGGCATTTCTCGTTACCCCTCGTTCCACTAGCCTTCTCCCTTGGATGTCTAATTCTAGCCGAAATATTTAGAGAGGGTGCACGGCTTTCCGAAGATAACCACTCCATCGTATGAGGATCGTTATCAACATAGATGTAATGCTCGCTAAGCGAAAAATGAAGCTTAACACGCTATCAGAACTAGTGGGCATATCCGTAACCAATCTCTCCCTACTGAAAACAGGCAAAGCAAAAGGAGTTCGATTTGCCACCCTTCTCGCCATTTGTGAAGCTTTAAACTGCGAACCTGGAGACATTATAACAATCGAAAAATAACAAACTGAGTTGAACGATATGAAAAAGACATTCTCACACTACATAACATTTACTTCTGTCCTACTTTTCTTTATTGTTAAAACCAGCATAGGACAAGAAAAACCAAACCCATCCTGTGGCTGCGATGACTTATGGGCTACAGCGTCTGCACAAGAATTTGTTAAAGACTTAGAGAAAGCCGGCAGCAGTAACCACCCCGTATGGCTTGACTTTGAATTGGGCGATGGGGCCATCGTACTTGACGCGGGTTTGAATGAGCAAGGCCAGCATTGTTTAGGTTTATGGAAAAAAGGTAAAGTACTTTCTTATCAATGTTTAGCTGATAAGCCAAAAATGCTGACTCAACTATATAGCTACTATTTGAATTATAAAGAACCGATTACATCCCCTGTCCCCGAGGCATTCTTCACCACCAAAGCGTCACCAGATTTCGTCAATTGGATGAACGATCTTGACATCGAAACGGCAGTTTATATGCCTGTGGATTTCCCCAAGTTTCCTTTTAAAATCTCCAGTCTGGTTAAAACACAAATTGCCGTTCACGAGTCTTTCCACATAGAAGTTCAACTGAGAAAATGGTATACTGATCAGGGCAATTGGCCTGCATGGGACAAACAGCCTAAACGAGGAGAAATACTACAGTGCTACACGCATAGTGACGCTGTGAAATCACTTATTGAGCAAGAACTGGCTACACTTAATCAGGTAATTAGTAACCTCTTGGATAATAAAAAGGGCGAAGTGTGTGCTTCAGGTAATGCATTTTTGGAACTCAGAAAAGAACGGTACTCGGCCCTCAATAATATCAAGGTAGAACAAGCTGATGGCTTACCCGGCAGTTGTGAAGTAGCAGAGGCCATCATGGAAGCTGAAGAAGGCATTGCAGACTATGCAAGCTGGACAAAGCTATTCGACATTGGTATGGCAGATCGGAATGCCCTGCTTAAAAGGTATAGTGCACAGCAAAAAGATCATTTTTATTTAACGGGTGCCATGTTACTACATGCTATAATGCTGATGTCGGATGAAACTGAAGAAGAGGTATTGATGAAGTTTATCACCTCAAAGACGACCAATCAAGGTTCTCTGACCAATTTATTTCGTATAGCATTGGCCAACTATTGTAATTAACAGTGCCTCGCAACAAATGATCCTTTTTTAATCGTAAACAAATCTTCTACGTTTTGATTATTAGCTTTGGGTAATTGTCTACCTCTAAATGAAACTACTCAGAGCTTATCTTTCTTTCTTAGATACTGTTGCCCCATCATTGGCTGCCAAACAAGTGTATCGGGTAATGTCAAACCCTCGGGTGAAAAAGCTGAGAGCATTTGAAAATGAAGTACTCGATCAAGCGACCAGAGCCATAATCAAATATGGTAAATTCAATATTCAGACGTATGCATGGGGTAAACCGTCTGAGCGTACAGCCTTGTTGGTACACGGCTGGGAAGGTCAGGCAGGTAACTTTGGGGGAATAGTACCCTTACTTTTAGAAAAAGGCTATCAAGTCATTTCTTTTGACGCACCATCACATGGATATAGCAGCAAAGGCTCAACCAACATGTTCGAATATATTGGGCTAGTAAGCCAATTGATCGGTGAGCACAAGCCCCAATTCGTACTAAGCCACTCCTTTGGTAGCATCGCAACTGCCGTTGCACTCACAGAAAATCAGCACTTAAACATAGAACAGTGGATATTGGTGACCTCTCCATTTAGCTTCAGAGAAAGACTAGAAGGCGTAAGACAAATGGTAAATGTTACTGACAAAACTATTTCAAGATTGATCGAACAGATTGAATCCGACACAAACCAATTGGTCGATGATTTGAGTATGGAAAGATACTGCGCTCAAATTGATAATGTAGGTCAAATTAGAATTGTCCATTCAGTCGATGATAAGATACTTCCAATAGAAACGAGCAGACAGGTACATGCCCAATTGCCAAAAGCGGAGATGATTGAACTGAAAGAACTAGGCCATTATAGAATCTTATGGTCGGATCAGTTAAAAGAAATTATACGAGAAAACGCGCTTTGAAATCCCATGAAAAAAACCATTGCTACCTTTCTGAAGTTTGCCTTATCCGTTACTGTAATTCTTTTCATTACTAGCTTTTACTTCCTGATGACCAACAGGGATCTGCAGTTGGACGGAGATTCGATGTTACTGGCTTTACTCTTGGTAGTATTTACGGCACTATCATCGATAGTCATGTCGATTATACTATTCATCATGCATAGGAAAAAAACGCACTAGAGCTGAGCGCGAGTCCAAACCACAGTTCGGCCGAACATGGTTAAACCAATATAGCCTCTTACCTCAAGTTTGCCTCTTTTTATTTTCATATAGCATGAATAGGTCTTACCGTTTTCTGGATCGTAAATCTTTCCTCCCTCCCATCTGTCGTCACCGTCAAAAGTAAAATCCCTCACCAGGTTGATTCCCATAATAGGTCTACTTCGTAATGCCTTATCAGGATTTTCTTTGTCTACTTTATCTAGTCCCTGCTCATTCTTTGGCTCCTTTAACCAGACAATCTTGCCATAGAATTTATTCGCTTCCTTGTAGATTTCGATTTTCGCTTTGCCATCATCCGTTTGCCAAATGCCGAGCACTTCATCGCCATCATTCAATGCACCACCCGATGGGATAAAGCTGCTCAAAAGAAAAAATAGTAGTTGAAATTTCATGCGTCTGCTGTCTTATATTTGATTTTGCTTTGAACCTAACTTCACTAACTCAAAGCTTTTTGAATTGTTGGAATGATTAAACACAAATTACGAGAACAAACATTATACCTTCTTCCTGAAAAGGCACTTTTTTGGGAAGAAAAAAAACTACTGATCATTGCCGACCTACACCTAGGCAAGGCCGGCCATTTTCGAAAGTCTGGTATTCCTGTCTCAGACTTAGTACACTCCAAAGACATTCTGACACTAGATAAGCTCATTCAAAAACATGAGCCTGCCGAAGTTATTCTACTGGGCGACCTCTTTCATAGTGAACACAATCAAGGTTGGGAAATATTTAAAAGGTGGCTCAAATCAAAAGCTCCGCTCAACTTTAAGCTTGTCTTAGGAAACCACGATGTGCTAGATTTTTCAGACTATCGCATCGAGAATATGGAAGTGGTAGAAAGTATAGATATTGAGCCTTTTAACTTTACCCACATACCTGAGGAGCATTCTCTTTATAATATCGCAGGTCATATCCATCCTGCCATTCGTCTACGAGGAAAGGCTAAACAAACAGTAAGGGTGCCATGCTACTACTTCGGTAGCCAAAACGCTATACTACCAGCCTTCGGAAACTTTACAGGTACCGCACGCATAAACATTGAAAAAACTGATGCCATTTTTGGCATAGCTGAAAATCAAGTGATCAAAATCAACTGACCTTAAGTAATATTAACCCGAAGGCGAAGTTTACCTAGTAAATTAATTACTATTTTTGATCGCAAATCAGAGCATTGGCCAAGGATTCAAAGAAATATAAACGCAAAAAGAAACTAGGGGCTTACCACTATTTCAGTGTGGTATTTAGTGCTTCACTTGCCCTATTCGTCATTGGTCTATTCGGCACCTTAGTGCTTCAAGCCAACAAGCTTACTACAGTAATCAAGCAAAACATTGAACTACAGATTTACTTGAATAAGGACATCTCATCTAACCAAAGAACGAGAATTGAGAGTGAGCTTTCGGCCAGCGACTATATCTTGTCAACTGATGGCAAAGCAGAGATTTCCTTCATTTCTAAAGAGACAGCGGCCGAACAATTTGTAAAAGATACTGGGGAAGATTTCACAGAATTCTTAGGCGATAATCCCTTACGAGATGCACTGACCATTAAGGTGAATGAAGATTTTCAATCGAACGAACAACTTAAGCAAGTAAAGAATCAAATTGAACGCATCAGCGGAGTATTTGAAGTTACTTATGTCGAGAATCTAGCAGATTCCATCAATGAGAACTTGACCAAACTAAGCCTACTCTTAATAGGCATAGCTTCTATTTTGGTGATTGTGGTGCTCTTACTCATTAATAACTCTATTAAGCTCGCCCTGTTTTCGCAGCGATTTTTAATTAGAAGCATGCAGTTAGTGGGTGCTAAAAGTAGCTTTATCAGAACTCCTTTTTTGAAACGTTCGCTGTTCCATGGAGCACTGGCCGGGTTAATCGCATCAGGGCTTCTATATGGGTTAAAACAGTTTGCTAACGGCCAGATTGAAGGCCTTGATCAACTGCAACAACAAGAGCTGGTATTAGCACTTTACGGAGTCCT
Organism: Cyclobacteriaceae bacterium; assembly: GCA_965284605.1. GTDB lineage: Bacteria > Bacteroidota > Bacteroidia > Cytophagales > Cyclobacteriaceae > Roseivirga. The sequence continues at coordinate 3,618,782 of OZ260101.1, read as the reverse complement.
CATCGTTCTGGGCGCAATAATTGCCTACTTTAGCACATTGAGGGCAATGAACAAGTATTTAAAAATGTCTTTAGACGAACTCTATTAACACTATGGCAGAGAAGAAAAACAACTTCGCTTTCAATAAGGAAAACTATAAATGGATGTTAATCGGTTTAGCCGTGCTTCTATTGGGTTTTATCGTAATGTCACTAGACAGTACACAACATGGTCAAGGTTTTCTCGGCCTCACCTTAGGCCCCATCATTATTATGACGGGTTTCATCATTCAGTTCTTCGCCATTTTCAAAAAGTCGAAGTAATTTATGAGTCTTATCGAAGCAATTGTCCTTGGCGTTGTCCAAGGGCTTACTGAGTTTTTACCCGTCAGCAGTAGTGGACACTTAGAACTCACCAAAGCCATTTTAGGCGATAATAGTGTACCTGAAGAAAGCCTTTTAATGACGGTTGTCCTTCATGCCGCCACAGCGCTCAGCACCATCGTTATATTCCGAAAAGACATTGCCGATCTACTCAGCGGACTCTTTCAATTTAAGAATAACGAACAGTTCAAATACGCTGTAAAGATTATCATCTCCATGATTCCAGCTGCTCTGGTTGGCGTACTTCTTGAAGATGAAATTGAACAACTCTTTGGTGGGCAGATTCTACTTGTGGGGTTGATGCTCCTAGTTACTGGAACACTTCTCTTTTTAGCCGATAGGGCAAAAAACACCTCCAAAAGTGTGTCAACACCAAATGCTTTCATCATCGGCATATCTCAAGCCATTGCGATTCTACCGGGTATTTCAAGATCTGGCGCTACAATTTCAACATCGGTACTTCTTGGCATAGATCGTCAAAAGGCCGCCCGTTTCTCTTTTTTAATGGTGGTGCCTTTAATCTTGGGTAAAATGGCAAAAGATTTGGCCAGTGGTGATTTAATGGCAAGCCAAACCGAAACTTCACTTCTTGTGGTAGGATTCATTGCCGCATTTATTGCCGGTTTGATCGCCTGTCAGTGGATGATTGGTATTGTAAAAAGAAGTCAGCTCAAGTATTTCTCCTACTATTGCTACGTTGTCGGAACGGCAGCCATTATCTATACATTCGTTTAAATGCTTCAACTCGATTCTCAGCTTACTAAGCAAGAAAACTTTCTGGCTGGCCAAGTCATACTCATAGACAAGCCACTTGAATGGACTTCTTTTGATGTAGTTAAGAAGATTCGAAACCTAATACGCATCAAAAAAGTAGGGCATACCGGCACTTTAGACCCATTGGCCTCTGGGCTTTTAATACTTTGTACAGGCAAGAAAACCAAGAGTATTGAGTCTTACATGGCCGAAGAAAAAGAGTACACCGGTACTTTTACAATTGGCCAAACCACGCCTACTTATGACTTGGAAAGCGAACCAAGCGAGCCCCTTAGCTTCGGCCATATCTCTGAATCAGACTTAATAAACGCTACAAAACCATTTATCGGAGCCATTGAACAAATACCTCCTATGCACTCTGCGATCAAAGTAGGTGGTAAAAGACTCTATGAACTCGCCCGAAAGGGCGAAACGGTAGCGCGGAAAACCAGAAGTGTAATCATTTCTGAGTTTGAATTGACCCAAATAGATTTGCCAGTAATTAACTTTAGAGTAGTTTGCAGTAAAGGCACCTATATCCGAAGCCTAGCGCACGACTTTGGTGAAGCATTAGGTGTTGGGGCACACTTGAGCAGTTTAAGAAGAACCCGCATAGGTGAGTTTAATGTGAAAGATGCCTACGATTTAGAAGAATTAGTTGCCCTTTTAAAAGAGCTGCCATAAGCCATGAAGATTCACCTCGGTACAGAAAAAATCAATGAGATCGAAAATGCGGTTGTCACCGCTGGTACTTTTGATGGCGTACACATTGGCCATCAAAAAATTCTGAGCCGCATTAGAGACATTGCTGATCAAACCAATGGAGAAACTGTACTTGTGACATATTGGCCTCACCCAAGGCTAGTATTAAAACCTTGGGACAATACACTTTTGCTCCTTTCCACCTTTCCGGAAAAAGCCAACTTGTTGGAAGCCTACGGTGTTGATCATTTGGTGAAAATACCCTTCACACGGGAATTTGCTTCAATGTCTCCCGAAGAATATATAAGGGTGGTATTGCATGAAAGGATCAAAACAAGCAGAGTGATTATCGGATACGATCATCGTTTCGGAAAAGATCGTAGTGGTAGTTTAGATGATTTAAAAGCTTTCGCTCCAAAATACAACTATGAGGTCGAGGAAATATCACGGCAAGACATTGACGAGATTGGCATTAGTTCCACTAAAATTAGAAATGCGCTTCAGTCTGGAGACATCACAACAGCGAATAAATACCTAGGAAGAACCTACAACCTTACAGGAAGGGTTGTTCACGGTAATAAATTGGGTCGATCTATTGGCTATCCTACCGCCAATATTGAGGTAAAGGAGAATTACAAGCTGATTCCAGCCGATGGTGTTTATGCTGTAAAAGTCTGTAACAAGTATACCAAATTTGATGGAATGCTCAATATTGGGCAAAAACCAACCATCGGAGGTGAGAACAAAACGATAGAAGTAAATATTTTCGACTTTAATCAAGATATTTATGATAGTGAAATCAGCATTGAGTTTGTGGATCATATCCGCAATGAAATGAAGTTCGACTCACTCGACAGCTTAAAGCATCAGTTGGAGGAAGATGAAAAGGCTGTTAGAAATCGTTTAAGTAAACTATAACAAAATCACATGATCAATAAAGAAGTAAGTAATGCCGATGAAGCCATTCACGACATTGCAGACAATTTCACCCTTATGTTAGGCGGTTTTGGCTTATGTGGTATTCCAGAAAACTGCATTACGGCACTTGTCAAGAAAGGTACTAAAGGACTGACATGTATTTCTAATAATGCAGGAGTCGATGATTTCGGCATTGGCCTAATGCTAAAGACAAGGCAAGTAAAAAAAATGATATCGTCCTATGTAGGTGAGAATGCTGAATTTGAACGCCAACTCCTATCAGGGGAACTAGAGGTAGACCTGATTCCTCAAGGAACACTTGCCGAAAGGATTCGAGCAGGTGGAGCAGGAATCCCCGCTTTCTTCACCCCTGCAGGCTATGGTACTGAAGTAGCAGAGGGCAAAGAGGTGAGAGAGTTTAACGGAAAGATGCACCTGTTAGAGCATTGGTTAAGAGCTGACTTTGCATTAGTGAAAGCTTGGAAAGGTGACAAGTCGGGTAATCTGGTCTTTAAAGGGACCGCAAGAAACTTCAACCCTATGATGGCTATGGCAGGAAAGATTACGATTGCCGAAGTGGAAGAGCTCGTAGAAATTGGTGATTTGGACCCCAATCAAATCCATACACCGGGCATTTATGTGCAGCGTATATTCCAAGGAAAAGACTACGAGAAGAGAATCGAACAAAGAACCACAAAACTCAAGAGATAATGGCTTTAGACAAAATCGGAATCGCAAAGCGTATTGCTCAGGAAGTTCAGGATGGAACATATATTAATCTTGGCATTGGCATCCCTACTTTAGTAGCCAACTTTATCGATGAAGACATCAATGTGGTACTTCAATCGGAAAATGGATTACTCGGGATAGGGCCATTCCCGGAAGAAGAGGCGGTTGATGCTGATTTAATCAACGCGGGTAAGCAAACAGTCACCACACTAAAAGGCTCTTCCCTGTTCAGTTCAGCGGAAAGCTTCGAGATGATCAGAGGCGGTCATGTAGACTTGACCATTCTTGGCGCCATGGAAGTCTCAGAAAACGGAGACATTGCCAACTGGAAGATCCCAGGTAAGATGGTCAAAGGAATGGGTGGCGCCATGGACTTAGTGGCGTCTGCAGACAATATTATAGTGGCGATGCAACATACCAGTAGAAGTGGCGATTCTAAACTGCTGAAAGAGTGCTCACTTCCTATCACAGGAATAAACTGTGTAAAAAAGGTCGTCACAAACTTGGCAGTTTTAGAAGTACTTGTAGAAGGAGGCTTTAAATTGCTAGAACGAGCTCCAGGAGTGACCATTGAAGAAATCCAAGCAGCCACGGAAGGTAAATTGGTGATAGAGGGTGATATACCTGAAATGCAAATCGATTAACCATTATTAATTATCCGAGTTACACTTTTGGCAATTGAGAGAATGCCTGAGTAATTTGTCCTCGAAATGTCTTCGCCTTGAGAAGAGATATATACTATATTAGCTGCGCTAAAATCAGAGCATGAAAGAATCAGAAATTAATCTTAGGGTCGAATTAGACCAAGAAAATATACCAGAAAAAATCTTCTGGAATGCCACCGATAAAGACGGTGACCAAGAAGAAGAGACGAAGTCGTTTAGCCTATCCATTTGGGACCACAATAATAAAAGCACCTTACGCATAGACCTTTGGAACAAAGAAATGCCGTTAGATGAAATGAAACGGTTCTACGTAGATTGTCTAGGCGGCCTTGCGCAAAGCGTACTGAACTCCACAGGCGATGAGTTCATGTCAACAGCCATGAATAGGCTTTGTGAAAAAATGGTAAAACACCTTGAAGAAGAAAATAAGGAGAATCAATAATACTTTAGGAGTATTACCCCTTATTTAAGGATGCCAAAGTTCAAATTAGGAAAGAAAAGTGTTATGCATGACGAACATTTTTCTGTTAATGGCATTAATACTTCCAAAAACATCTTATTTTTGGAAGTAGTCCTATTTTTTATAACCTTATATAATTAGTTAAGCCAAACTTTATTTTGTTTCAAAACTCTAAATAATGATCAATTTGAAAAGAATCTTCACTTGTACAGTACTGGTACTACTGGCAATGCAAACGATTACATTGTCAGCCCAAGCCCAGGTCACCATTAAAGGTTCTGTTGTGGACAACGCCACAGGAGAACGATTACCCGGAGTCAATATTCGGGTAAAGGACAAGGTAGTAGGAACCATAACCCTACCTGATGGAACGTTTTCATTAGCTGTAAGCAGCAACGCTCCGTTAACATTAATCTTCTCTTATGTAGGGTATAAAGCTCAGGAAGTAGAAATTAATCAAAGTACTGTTGATAATCTGGAGATCCGATTGGAAGAATCGGTTCTATTCGGTGAAGAAGTTGTTGTCTCTGCCTCTAGGGTTGAAGAGAGCATCCTCACCTCCCCAGTTTCAATCGAAAAACTTGACATCTTAGACATTCAAAACACTCCTGCGGCATCATTCTATGAAGGCCTAGCCTCATTAAAAGGTGTTGACTTCAGTACACAGAGTTTAACATTTAAGTCTGTGAACACACGTGGTTTTGGAGCCAATGGTAATACCAGGTTTGTCCAATTGATCGATGGTATCGATAATCAGGCACCAGGCTTAAACTTCGCAGTGGGTAACATTGTGGGTATAAATGACTTGGATTTAGAGTCTGCAGAATTAATACCTGGAGCTGCCTCTGCACTCTATGGACCAAATGCGATAAACGGTATTCTATTGCTAAACTCTAAAAACCCCTTTGAGTATCAAGGTTTTAGTGCATATGCAAAAACTGGGGTAAACAGTGTAGAAACAAATGCTGACGGGCCATTAACGCAAAGCGCAGAGCTTTATCAAGACTACGGTTTCAGGTGGGCCAAATCATTCAATAATAAATTAGCTTTTAAAATCACCGGATCTTACCTCACTGCAACTGATTTTGTTGGAACTGATACCAGAGACCAAGGTTTAGCCACTTCTGGAGTCGTTGAGCGCGGAGCTACTGAAAGAGGAGGTAACAGGTTTTATGATGGTGTGAACACCTACGGAGACTTTGGAATTACCGTGGGGCAAATTGCAGATATCGCGATTGCTGGTGGTAATACCAGCCTTCCCGCCATTAGAACACTAATACCTGATGGACGTGATGGTTTGTTCACCCCAAGAGGATTTAATGAAGCATCTTTCGTAAATAATACTACCGAAAGCATCAAGCTTGGTGGAGCACTTCACTATAGATTAAATGATAACCTTGAATTGTTAGGACAGTTCAACTACGGATCAGGAAGTACTGTGTACACAGCTAATGACCGTTTCGTGCTTGATAACTTTAGTATATCTACTGCAAAACTAGAGTTAAAAGGGTCTGACTTCTATGTGAGAGCTTATACAACCCAAGAAAATTCTGGAGATAGCTATGCTGCGAATACTCTCGCTTCAATTGTGAATCAAGCAACTTATTTAGAGCCTTACTTATTGACTTTTGCAGGTGCCAGATTACAAGGTGCCGGAATTGAAGCATCGCATGCTGCGGCTAGATCAGCGGCTAATGCAGTGCAACCCCTACCAGGCTCCCCAGAGTTTGACGCATTATCAACTCAAATTAGATCTCAATCAATTGCCGAAGGCGGTGCAAAGTTCCTCGACAAATCGAGTCTATATCACGCTGAAGGTAGCTGGGACTTATCTAACAAAATTGATTGGGCCGAAGTAGTTGTAGGTGCCAACTGGAGACAGTATAGTCTGAACTCAGAAGGAACGCTCTTTGCTTTAGATCAAAACAACGAAGAAATCAGTTTTAACGAATGGGGAGCTTACACTCAAATCAGTAAGCGTTTCTTAGATGACAATTTGAAAATTCAAGGTTCAGTAAGATATGATAAGAACGAATTCTTTGAAGGTCAGCTTTCGCCAAGAATCTCTGCCGTAGGAACTGTAGCAGAAAACCATAACTTCAGAGGATCATTCCAAAGAGGTTTCCGTATTCCAACCACACAAGATCAGTTCATTGATCTTGATGTAGTAACGAGAAGACTAATCGGTAGTAACAGCCTATTAGTAGACAGGTACAATTTCCAGACTAACCAGATTTATGAAACAAATAGCGTCAATGCTGCACGTGCGGCTGGTGATGCCTCTCTCCTAGTGAATGAAGATCGTGTAAATCAGGAGTTCAAAACTGAGAAAGTAAATACTTTTGAAGTGGGTTATAAAGGACTCTTCATGGATGGCCGCCTATTAATAGACGCTTACTACTACTATAGTATTTATAACGATTTCATTGCTGAGATAGACTTTACTCAAGCTGTTCCAAATGGTTTAACTGGGGCTAATCCAGAGTCAGGCTCAGCAGCTCAACGAAATGCTATTGTTAACGGCACTGTGCTTACACAACGTTTCGGCTTTGACATCAACGCAGATGGACAAGTAAAATCGCAAGGTTGGGCATTCCAAGCGGATTATACCTTAGATGGTGGATACTTTGTAGGCGGTAATGTTGCTTACAATGAGCTAATCTCTCAAGATGACCTTTTAAGTCAAGGTTTCCGAGCGAGTTACAATACACCAAAGTATCGTTACAACTTGAAGTTCGGAAACAGAAAAGTTACTGACAGAATCGGATTCAATATTAACTACAGATGGCAACAAGCCTTCTTGTGGGAATCGTCTTTCGGTGTAGGCATTGTTCCTGATTATGGTTCGCTTGATGCTCAAGTGAGTTATAGACTACCAGAGTGGAAATCGGTAATAAAACTAGGTGCAAGTAACTTGCTCAACGAACGTTACACGACATCTTTTGGTAACCCAGCTGTTGGAGGTATTTATTACATCCAAGTCACTTTTGACGAATTCTTCAAGTAAAACGCAGAACGAACATGAAAAACTTAAAAATATACTTAATCGCGGCTTTGGCGATGACATTCTTCATACAGTCGTGTGATGAAGAAGATACTATTCTTGCGCAGCTCGAAGCGGAGAACCCACTTCCAGACCCATTAACTGGTTCTGCTGGCCCATCCTTAGATTTTAGCAAATACGTTGCGGTTGGAAATTCATTAACTGCAGGTTTCATGGACGCTGCATTGTATACAAGTGGTCAAGAAAACTCTTTTCCTAACTTACTATCTCAACAGCTGAGAGTCTCTGGTGTTGGTGGTGGTGACTTTAATCAACCTGACATCAATTCAGCCAATGGATTTTCGGGTACAAGTGGGACTACTGTTCTCGGAAGGTTAGAACTAAGTCTTAGTTTATTAAGACCGGTTCCTACTGCAGGTGAAGCACCTACGGCATTTGCCGGAGACAAATCTGCACTAAACAACTTTGGAGTTCCGGGTATGAGATTGGTAGATGTGGCCGATGCTTCCTTAGCAGGAAGAAACGGACTTTATGGACGCTTTGCAAGTCAGCCAGGAGTAAGTACTGTGCTAGGCCAAGCAATAGAAGCCAACCCTACTTTCTTTAGTTTCTGGTTAGGTAATAATGACATACTTGGCTATGCATCTGGTGGTGGTGCTGATGAAGCACTCATTACAAGTGCTGCTGATTTCCAAGCATCGCTGACACAAGCATTAGGTGGCTTAGTTCAGACAGGTGCACAGGGAGTTGTGATGACTATTCCACAAATCATTCTAACGCCATTCTTTAGAGCTGTTCCTTACAATTCCATTCCAATGACAGATCAGGCAACTGTTGATCAGTTGAATGCTGGATTCGTTGGGCTGAATGCCGCTTTAGATGGGTTAGTTCAAGTTTCTCAGTTATCTCCCGCGGTAAACGTTACTCAGGAAGAAGCAGATCAAAGGAAAGTCTCTTACGCACTTGGTGCAAACCCAGTATTGATGCATGATGATGCACTTGTCGATTTCGACAGAACTGGTGGAGAATTTGATATTCTGCTGGCATTAAATCAAATAACACCAGCTCAACGTCAAGCTTTGGCTCCTTTCGGCCAGTCTAGACCGGCAACAGCTAGAGATTTACCAACACTATCTGCAGCGACATCACTCGGACAACCATTGGTAGTAGGTGGTGTGCCACAACCAACAGCTGTGATTGGCGTAAGCTTTCCAGCTCCTGACAATTTAATCTTATCCGCATCCGAAGTAGAAACTGTAGTTGGAACCAGTGCTAGATACAATGCAATTATTGCAGGTGTAGTAGCTGGTATTAATCAGGGTGCCGGTGCTGAAGTAATTACACTTGTAGATGTACAACCAACATTTTCAGATGTTTTCGGTCTTGATGCGGCTACAGCCAGAATGTTAGTAGATCCACTTCCAGGAGCTAGTCCCTTCTTAACTGCGATGGGCGATGCTGCGGCTGCCGCTGCCGATGGAGAACTCGGTATCAGGGTGAGTGGCGTAAACCTTGCGCCTGATTTTAGCCCTAACGGTGTGTTCTCAACAGACGGTATTCACCCTAACCCACGTGGTTATGGCATTGTAGCCAACCTTATCATTGAAACACTGAATGCAAGGAAAGGCTCATCAATTCCATTGCTAAATGTTTTAGCTCTGCGTAGTGTACTCACAACAGAATAAAAAATCAGTTTTAAACAGAAAGCCCCACTGGTAACTCCGTGGGGCTTTTTTATGCTTAAATTTTAGAAGTCAATACAAAAAAAGAATCCCGAAAACGTACTTTTCGGGATTCACCTCAACCAAATAGATAAAATAACCATCAACTTCACCTACCAACTTCACATTTGTTAATTACTTAACCTGTACATCCCTAATTACAAGGAGTTTGCCAAAACCTCATAGTATCGTAATCAATTATTTATCAGGTACTTACATTTTTACATAAGTTTTTTATTAGTTAAAACGGTATCATATATAGACTAGTGTTCCCAAATTGGGATTGTAATTCGCTTTTCTCCTTATGAGACATCATCTTTTCTATCTATTTTTGGCACTAAAATCCATCTCATATGCCAGGTTTTGAAATATTCGGTGAAGAAGAAAGAAAAGAAGTAAATGACGTGCTTGAATCAGGCATTCTGATGCGCTACGGCTTTGACCACATGCGCAATGGCCACTGGAAGGCTAAGGAACTGGAAGATGCTGTGCAAAGTACTTTTGGTGTTAAGCATGCTCAGCTAACTTCAAGTGGTACCACGGCCCTATCTACTGCCATGGCGGTTATGGGTGTAGGTGCAGGCGATGAAGTAATCATGCCTACATTCACTTTTGTGGCAAGTTTCGAAGCAATTATTGCCGCTGGTGCTACGCCAGTTTTAGTCGACATAGATGACACCTTGTGCTTGGATCCAAAAGCCGTGGAAGCGGCCATTACACCAAACACAAAAATGGTGATGCCTGTCCACATGTGTGGGTCAATGGCTCAAATGGATCAACTTCAAGATATTTGTCAAAGACATAACCTATTGCTTTTGGAGGATGCTTGTCAAGCGATTGGTGGAACCTTCAACGGACAAAAACTAGGTACGCTGGGCCATGGTGGAACATTCTCTTTTGACTTCGTAAAAACTATAACCTGTGGAGAAGGCGGTGTATTTTTGACCAATAATGAAGAATACTATGTAAATGCCGACCACTACACCGATCACGGCCACGACCATGAGGGTAGCGATCGTGGAGCTGAAACACATCCATTCCTAGGCTATAATTTTAGAATATCAGAATTACATGCCGCTGTAGGTCTTGGTCAAATCAGAAAATTAGACTGGATACTGGAAACGCAGCGCAAGAATAACGCAATTATCAAAGCAGCACTTAGCCAAGTGGATGGAGTTACTTTCAGAAGAATTCCAGACCCTTCGGGTGAAAACGCTTCTTTCCTATCCTTCTTTTTGCCTACCGAAGACTTGACTAGAGCAGCACATAAAGCACTTTTAGCCAATGGTCTTGGCGGAAATTTCTACTGGTACGACAACAATTGGCATTATATAAAGAAGTGGGATCATTTGAAAAATGCTACGTCCCTATTTCCACTAAACCCGGGATTAATTGCCGGCATTGAAGCACAAAACTTTGAAAACTATAAACAGTCGGACGAGGTAATGGGACGAACCATTTCCTCGCTCATCAATTTGACTTGGACAACTGAGCAAGCGAATGAGCGAGCTGAAAAAATGGCCGCTACCATTAAATCTGTGCTTTCATGAAAGTTGTTGCCTTAATCCCAGCGCGGTATGATGCGACAAGGTTTCCCGGTAAGCTTATGGCCAAGCTCGGCAACAAGTCTGTGATCTTGCGGACTTACGAAGCGGTTATAAAGACTGGTCTATTTGCCGAAACTTACGTGGTCACAGACTCTGAAGTCATTTATGATGAGATCGTTGGCAGCGGAGGAAAGGCCATCAAGAGCCAAAAAGAACACGAATGCGGAAGCGATCGTATTGCTGAGGCAGCCGAACAAATAGAAGCAGACATTATTGTTAATGTTCAAGGAGACGAACCCTTTACGAAGAAACAGCCCCTCACCGAACTACTATCAGTTTTTGAAGGGCCAGATGCTAATCAAATAGACTTAGCATCCCTGATGCAAGTTCTGAATAAAGTGAATTTAATAGAGGACCCTAACTATGTTAAGGTTGTGGTAGATCAACAAAACTACGCACTGTTCTTCTCGCGTTCCCCTATTCCCTACCCAAGAAACAACGCGGCAAATCCTAAATACTATGAGCACATTGGGGTTTATGCTTTCAGAAAACAAGCCTTGCTTGATTTCTACCATACCCCTATGACAATATTAGAAGACACGGAAAAAATCGAATGTCTTCGCTACCTTGAGATAGGTAAAAAGATCAAGATGGTCGAAACTGAATATATGGGTATCGAAATCGATACACCCGAAGATTTAGAAAACGCAAAAGCTTTTATCGAAGACTAATGACAGCATTCAAGAACTTTCCTATGGTTAAAATGGTCGTTTATGGCCGTGGATCTTTTGACCAAACCGCTGAAATCCTTTCCTCAAAGAGAAAGGGTGATTATCCTTTCATATTTCTAGTAGACGACATCTTTAAGGAGAGAGAAAGCCTAATTTCTCTCATACCGTTGGAAGGCAAAGACAAAGTTGTATTTGCGAGTGCCGATGACGAGCCAAAAACTAAACAAGTCGATTCGCTTGCCAAAGCGCTCAAAGATGAGTTTGGACAAGTATCAGGCATCATTGGTTTGGGTGGTGGCAGTATGCTTGACTTAGCCAAAGCTGTAGCCTTAATGATGACCAATCCAGGATCGTCTGCAGACTACCAAGGCTGGGACCTAGTAAAAGTACCAGGCGCCTATCACGTAGGAGTGCCTACCCTATCCGGTACAGGAGCAGAAGTTTCGAGAACCACGGTTTTGACTGGTCCCGAACGAAAACTTGGAATGAACTCAGATTACACCCCATTTGATCAGATTATCCTAGATCCTGATCTGATTAAAAATGCACCCAAGAATCAGCGTTTTTATACGGGTATGGACTGTTATATCCACTGCGTTGAATCGCTCACTGGAACCTACCTTAACACCTTCTCTCAGTCCTATGGTGAAATGGCCTTAGAACTCTGCGAAGATGTGTTTCTCAAGAAAGATGTCTGGGACGAAGACTCAGATGCCAAGTTGATGATGGCTTCTTACCACGGAGGAATGTCCATTGCTTACTCGCAAGTAGGTGTTGCGCATGCTGTTTCTTATGGATTGAGTTTCTTGTTAGGCACAAAGCATGGTATTGGTAACTGCATAGTATTTGATCAATTAGAAGAATTCTATCCAGAAGGCGTAGAGAAATTCAAAGCCATGGTAGATAAGCACCAAATAGATATTCCTAAAGGCATTTGTGCAGGGCTTAGTAACGATCAGTTTGAAAAAATGATTGACGTTGCCCTTTTCCTTGAGCCACTATGGGAAAATGCCCTCGGCAGTAACTGGAAAGACACCATCACAAGGAAAAAACTCCGCGAGATGTATGAGAAGATGTAGTTCAGTGACTCAGCGACAAATGGTATGGTTATTGAATTGATGGCCCTAAGATGATCAATCAGTAGTTTGAAAGGTCGATTTTTATTAGTTTGAGTCGAATTACAATTTGTATTAAATGAAACGCAGAGATTTTATCCAAAAAGCCAGTTTGGCTTCGGCCGGAATTATGGCCTCTTCCCCACTTATATCAAGCACAATGGAAGATGATGTTATAGGCACTTTTGGCTTCCAAGCTTACACGGTCCGAGATGTCATTTATAAAGACATGGCTGGCACGCTGAAAACCCTTAAAAAAGCTGGCTATAAGTATATGGAGCTATTTGATTTCCAAGAAGGAAAAATTCTTGGGAAACCTATTAAGGAAGCGAAGGCCATAATAGAGAAATCAAAATTGAGTGTTAAAAGTATCCATGTGCCTACCGGTGCTGGAGACAAGAAGGTTTCTGGTACAATCAACCATGAGTTCCAACGCGCGATTGATGATGCGAAGGAATTAGGGGCTGAATACCTTGTTTGTCCATATCTAATGGATTTTGAAAGACAAAATATAGATCAATACAAACGACTTGCCGAGCAACTTCAAAAGTCTGGAGAACTCTGCGTAAAGTCAGGTTTAGGCTTTGCTTATCACAATCATGAGTTCGAGTTTCAAGAAATGGAAGGTCAGATGCCTTTTGATATTATTCTTGAGACCGATCCAGAGGCCGTTCAAATTGAGCTTGATATCTATTGGACGAGATTCGCTGAACAAAATCCATTAAAAATCTTTAGAGATCATAGTGGTAGAATACCGTTATGGCATGTCAAAGATCTTTCCTTAGATGAAGGCAAGCCAATGACTGAAGTTGGAAACGGCATCATCGACTGGCCCCAAATCTTCAGGCACCAAAGCGATGCTGGGATGAAGTATTTCTTTGTAGAACAAGACAGGAACTTTGCTGAAAATTCAGTAGCAAGCTTAAAAACAAGCATTAAGCACCTGAAAAAACTCAAGTACTAGTTGAAAATAACAAGACTAACTAAGGCATCTGAAGAAGATGCCTTTTTACTTAGTAGTATAGCCAAACAAGCCAAAGCCTATTGGGATTACCCTGCGGAATGGCTTGAACTTTGGGGAAACGACCTCACCTTTTCGGCTGACTTTCTAAATCAACATTACACCTATGTACTAATGATTAAGAATCAAGTAATCGGCTTTTTAGTGATCATTGCAGAAAGTGATCACTATGAAGTTGATCACTGCTGGGTTTTACCGAAATACATAGGACAAGGCTATGGAGCAAAACTATTGGCCCATGCCTTAGACGAAGCTCAATTTGAAGGTAAAACCTTCACGGTACTATCAGATCCCAACGCGCACGGTTTCTATCAGAAGTTTGGGTTTGAAACCATCGAAATGGTAGCAAGCCAACCCGAAGGGCGCCAACTTCCTTTAATGCGGATGATCAATACAAGGAAATAGATTTAGTGAGAAAATGCTATCTTTCGTAGATACACTTCAACCTTATGCCATCTAACAAATTACGTTTCTGGGCCATTACTGTTGCCCTAGCAGGATTTCTCTTTGGTTTTGACACGGTTGTCATTTCAGGCGCTAACCAGCCCATCAAAGACCTTTGGAACATGTCTCCTTTCTTTCATGGGACATTTATAATGTCCATGGCCCTCTGGGGAACCGTTTTCGGGGCATTATTCGGAGGTATACCCTGTGACAAATTTGGCAGGAAAAAGACCCTTTTCTGGATTGGTATCCTATACCTAGTCTCGGCAGTTGGTTCGGCCCTCGCACCAGATCCATACACTTTCTCAGTCTTCCGATTTATTGGTGGTTTAGGCGTAGGAGCATCCTCTGTAGCTGCCCCAACTTATATCTCTGAGATCTCCGGTTCAAAAGACAGAGGTAAACTGGTGGCGCTTTATCAGTTCATGATCGTCTTTGGCATATTGATAGCCTTTATTTCTAACTTCTTGTTAGAAGGAATTGGCGGAGAAAACGACTGGCGCTATATGTTAGGGATTGAAGGTCTACCTGCCATAGTGTATTCCATCATGGTACTCGGAGTTTCTGAAAGTCCGCGTTGGCTTGTCCTAAAGAAAAAAGCCAGCGAAGAAGCCCTGAAAGTATTGCAAATAATAAATCCCAAGAATGCCCTTGAGAAGCTCAAAGAAATAGAGTTAGACATAGAACCGAAAGGCACACATACTGGGCTTTTTTCTAAAAAATATTCAAGACCAATTATGCTGGCTTTTCTTCTAGCCTTCTTTAACCAACTGTCAGGTATTAATTTTATCCTTTACTATGCACCAGAATTACTGGAAACTGCCGGGATAAAAGATGCGCTATTAAGCTCCATTTCGATTGGCGGTATCAACCTTATCTTCACTATGCTTGGTATGTTCTTAATAGACAGACTAGGTAGAGAACAGCTGATGTACATTGGGTCTTTCGGCTACATTATTGGCCTAAGTGGTACAGCTTGGGCCTTTCAAAGCGGAGCAGACCCATTGCTACTACTTTGTTTTATTCTTTTATTCATTGCATCACATGCCATTGGTCAAGGAGCTGTTATTTGGGTATTTATTTCTGAGATATTCCCAAATCAAGTGAGAGCCTTCGGCCAGTCATTTGGGAGTGGCGTACATTGGGTATTTGCAGCGCTCATTACACTGTTGACACCAGTATTTATTGACAAGGAAGAAGGGATATTTGGTGAAAATCCTTGGCCCGTCTTTGCATTTTTCGCCTTTATGATGTGTCTACAGTTACTTTTCACATGGAAGGTAATGCCAGAAACCAAAGGAAAATCATTGGAGGAATTAGAAAGAGAACTAATTAAATAAGATGAAAAACAGATGCAACGGTGCAGTGGTTCTGCTCCTTTTAATCTTTCTAGGTTGTCAGAAAAATGATGCCATAGAAGACCCAAGTGAACAATACCGACCACAAATACACTTTACGCCTGCCTCCAATTGGATGAATGATCCAAATGGAATGGTGTACTATGACGATGAATACCACTTATTCTATCAATACTATCCTGACAGTAATGTTTGGGGGCCAATGCACTGGGGACATGCAGTAAGTAAGGACATGATCAGTTGGGAAAGATTACCCATTGCCCTTTTTCCCGACAGTCTAGGTTATATCTTTTCAGGTAGTGCCGTCATTGACTGGAATAATACCACTGGTTTTCAAACCGGGGAACACCCTCCCATGGTGGCCATTTTCACACAACATTTAATGGAAGGTGAGAAAGCGGGTAGAAACGATTTCCAAACACAAGGCATTGCTTATAGTCTCGACAAAGGCCGAAGTTGGACCGTCTATGATGGTAACCCTGTAATACCAAACCCAGGCATTAGAGATTTCAGAGACCCAAAGGTTATTTGGCACGAAGAAACAAACCGATGGGTAATGGTATTTGCTGCCGGGGATCGTGTGAAATTCTATACCTCTCCTAACCTAATCGATTGGCAATTCGAAAGTGACTTTGGTATGCAAGAAGGTGCTCACGGAGGCGTTTGGGAATGCCCTGACATTTTTAAGCTAAAAGTTGAGGGTGAAGACAGAGAAAAATGGGTTTTGCTTCTCAGTATTAACCCTGGCGGACCAAATGGCGGCTCAGGCACACAATATTTTGTGGGTGACTTTGATGGAAAGAAATTCACCAACAACCATTACCCCGAAAGAACAGCATGGCTTGATTATGGCCGAGACAACTATGCAGGTGTTACTTGGTCAGATATACCCAAAGATGATGGGAGGCGACTGTTTATAGGTTGGATGAGTAATTGGGACTATGCCCAAGTGGTTCCAACAGAGACTTGGCGAAGTGCAATGACTTTACCAAGAAGCCTTCATTTAAAGCGAAATACAGAAACGGGCATTTATACCGTAGAATCTCGGTTGGTCGATGAAATTAACACCATTGTAACCGACAGCATTACACATGGTGGTGGAGACGTGGAACCAGGAGTATTTTTTGCCCTTACCCGCGGGTCCGATCTTCAGGGTTCTAAATTAGAATTTGAAGTACCCTATATGACTGAGGTCACCTTCGACCTTAAAAATTCGACAGGCAAAATGTTCGGTATTCAACTCACCAATGAGCTCAACGAAAACTACTATCTAGTCATAAAAGATGGCGCCTTCTTAAGTGATAGAACGGCCGCAGGAAAAACTGACTTTAGCGAAAAATTTGCTAATAAAACGCATACAGGCCAAATCCCTAACTATGCCAGCAAAGAAGAACTCACGGTAAAAATGGTTGTAGACCGATCATCTGTCGAGATTTTTATTGAAGATGGGCAATCGGTTATGACCGAACTTATATTCCCTAACAAACCCTTCCATGAGGCGCTCATTTTTGCCCAAGATGATGAGGTTTGGTTCAAAAAATTCAATACCTATAAGTTAAAATCTATCTGGTAACCGCACATATAGAAGCACCTTGTATCACTATCATGGATTGAGTACATTCCCTAAAATTCTTTAAACTAATTAAGATGAAGCTAACCCGCATTTACTTATTGGCATTTCTACTGATGATGCCAGCTGCCATTTTTGGCCAGGAAATCGTTGTTGCCACCAAAAACATCACACTTGATGTTGGGGCAAAGAAAAAAATTGATGTTTATGTCACAAAAGATGGCAAAAAACAAGAATCACCTGTTAGGTTGTTCTCACGAGCTCGAAAAAGCCTTTCTATTGATGCCGAAAACAATGTGACTGCCATACTTCCAGGCACATTTGATGTCATTGCAATCTCTCCAGGAGCGCCTAGATTGACATTCCAAGTAAAAGTAAACTTCCCTCCAATTGCTGAGATTCAAGTGGATGATGTGCCGAATAAGATTTATGCCGGTACGCCAATTACACTCAGCTACACGGTTATAGACAAGGCCGATCTTGTGAGAAAAGATGCTCCGGTTCAGTTCTCTTCCAAGAACGAGAGTATCGCTACAGTAAATTCATTTGGTATGGTTACCACTTACAAGCCTGGTAAAGTAGCCATAGAGGTTACCGCTGAGGACGTAACCAATACTGTGAATATCAATGTTGTAAAAAATCCTATCGAAAGAGTAGTATTGACTGCCGATGGTGATCAAGCAAGAACTGGTGATGTATTTCACTTCACAGCCAAAGCAGTTGACTCAAAAGGTAGAGAAATTAGTGACGCTCCTATGTATTACTCCTTCAGTGGAGTTTCTGACAACGTAAGCCAAAGTGCATCCGGTCTTATCAAGCAAGACGGTCGCTTTGTAGCCGATGAACCAGGCATGTACACTGTAACAGTTTCTTGTGGTGTAGCATCTGCCTCTAAAAGCGTAAAAATATCTCCAAGAGATGTCGCTAGAAAAATTGAAGTTGTTGGACATGGTTCTGTAAACACCAAGCATACATCAGACCTTTGGGTTTGGGAAGGTATTGACGGTAGAGACTATGCCGTAACAGGGACTTGGGGTGCTGATGGTACTGCCTACTTCTGGGATGTAACTGACCCAGCTAACATCACAAAAATCGACTCTGTACAGGTAGATGCTAGAACAGTGAATGATGTCAAGATTTCAGAAGACGGAACCATCTGTGTGATCAGTCGTGAAGGTGCTTCAGACAGAAAGAATGGCCTTGTTATCATTGACGTTAAAAACCCAAGAGACGCTAAAATCATCTCTCGTTTTGACGAAAACATGACAGGCGGTGTTCACAATGTTTTTATTGCTGATAAGCATATTTATGCCCTAAGTGGTGGACAGAAATACTACATTATCAATATCGAAGATCCTACCAAACCCTACGCAGTTTCTAAATTTGAACTTGACACACCTGGTCACTCAATCCATGATGTGTGGGTGGAAGATGGTATTGCATACTCTTCTAACTGGTCTGATGGTATTCAGTTAGTAGATGTTGGAAATGGTATTGCAGGTGGTTCTGTTGAAAAACCTACGCAGTTCGCGAGTTATGCCTACCCAAACAATGCCAACCACGCCTCTTTTCCTTACCGTAGTAAATCAACCGGTAAATTCTACGTGATTGGTGGAGACGAAATCTTCCCTTATGGTTTAAATACACAGCCTGGTGGAGTCAACAGAGCAGCCGGATACTTGCACATTGTAGACTTTACTGATTTAGATAATCCAGAAGAGATCGCACGATTTGAAGTACCTAATGCAGGTTCTCATAACTACTGGATAGAAGATGACATTCTATATGTAGCGTTCTATAATGAAGGTGTTAGAATTGTTGACCTGAGCGGTGAGCTCATGGGAGACCTAAGAAAGCAAGGCAGAGAAATGGCTTGGATTGTTCCTAACGATCCTAATGGCTACTCAGCAAACTCTCCATTCACTTGGGGCGCTCAACTTTACAAAGGCCATGTATTCTACGCTGATTTTAACAGTGGATTATGGTCGGCTAAACTAGAGCCGGAAAAGCCGAAAGAAACACAGATTCAAAGCAAATAAGCTGAGGAAGTGAATAAGTGATGTGGTTGACAAAATCTCATCACTTATTCACCTATTCACTTCATAAACTGATCAGAAAATGAAAAGAATAGTACTATCGCTCCTACTTGTAGGTTTACTGACAGGCACAGCCTACAGCCAAAACTACTACGTCTACGTGACTGCAGAGTCTGAAGATGAAGTATCAGTCATTAAATTTGATGGTAAAAAGGCCGAGACCATTAAAGATATTAAGGTGGGCGTTTGGCCTCAAGAAATTGAAGGCCCTCATGGTATTACCGTAGGCCCTAAAGGTGAATATTGGTACCTGAGCTTGGCCCATGGCAATCCTTATGGTAAGCTATACAAGTACAAAACAGGTACGGATGAAATGATGGGCTCAGTAGAGCTTGGCCTCTTCCCTGCCTCTATGCAAATCTCTCCTGTAACTGGTTTGCTCTATGTGGTAAACTTTAACCTACATGGCGACATGGTACCGAGTACTGTCTCTGTGGTAGATGTAGAGAGCATGACAGAGCTAGATCAGATTACTACAGGTGCTATGCCACATGGTAGCCGGCTATCCGCTGATGGCATGAAACATTACTCGGTAGCGATGATGTCTGGCGAGCTTTTTGAAATTGATGCATTCAATCTAAAAGTAGCTAGAACACTAGACTTAGATGAAGCCTCAAAAGGTTTAGTAGATCATTCTACGATGGATCATAGCAAAATGGACCACTCAGCCATGGATATGAAAAAGGAGGAGAAGAAAGCTGAGCCAATGGATCATTCTAAAATGGATCACAGCAAAATGGATATGGGTGGCATGAAGCACTCTGCCTTTAAGCCAACATGGGTAAGTCCGCATCCTAGTAAAGATTTAGTTTATGTAGCGGGAAACGGTGCAGCTGAAGTTTTAGAGATCGACACCAAGACATGGAAAGCCACACGTAAGTTCACAACAGACAAAGGACCTTATAACATTGATTTAAGCCCTGACGGCAAGTATATGGTAGTTTCCTATAAGACCGCTGCCAAAACTGGTATTTGGGACTTAGAATCAGGCAAAGAGCTGGCAAGCCTAGACAACAGTCAGAAAGTAACACATGGTGTGGCCATTTCTTCTGATAGCAGGTACGCTTTTGTATCGGTGGAAGGCAAGAATGATGACCCTGGAATGGTAGATATCATTGACCTTAAGACCCTTAAGGTAGTGGACACCGCATACCTAGGAAAACAAGCCGGAGGTATCGCTTTTTGGAAAGTTGAGCGCTAAGAAAAGAACTCTAAAAATTTTACCGAAAAGGTTTTCAAATAAAGAGGCAAATACTACTTTTGTGCTTCCAATTACAGGATGGTCTATGGTGTAACTGGCAACACGTCTGGTTTTGGTCCAGAAGAGTCTAGGTTCGAGCCCTAGTAGACCAACTAAAATTGTAAAACCCCGCCCCTAGGTGGGGTTTTCTATTTTATATGCTTTATGGCGAGAAGTCTATCCCAAACTTGTTTCGGGGAGCCCTAGTAGACCAACTCAATAGGGCACTCGCTTTGCGGGCGCCTTTTTTTATTCTTACTAATCTGTTTTTCAATCACTTACCCTCTCCTACTTAGGGTTCGATATTAAACATTCTCAGATAGCATTTTTTAAGATTTGTTTGGATTTATCTCAGTAAAATCCGTTGTTAAAGAAAGAGAACAAAGGTTCGAGCCCTAGTGGCTATTAAACAATAAACACATTAAGACTAAAGTGACACCTCAGGAAGCCCAAGAAATTCTCAATTCCAACAGTAATGGGAAAGTATACACACCCGAAGAGGCAAAAGCTTGCCTAGAACTTTGTACAATTTTGATTGATATAACTGATCAAAATTCATTGAAAAGTAAACAAGGTCTAACGAGAAGACAAGCTCCAAAAGACAAGCTCCAAAAATAAAGATGGCCTCATGATACGTCTGAAAAAACACATTGATCAATTGGATAAACTTCAAGGTCCAATAGTCACAGGTAAGTTCTCATCTCGTACCGTTTTTAAATGCGCTCTAATTGCTTCATTCTCAAAAGCAATCAATTTGGCTGTGGCAATTTTTAGGAAGGATCATGATATTGAATCTTACTACAAGACACCGAATTTGAGAGGGCTATGTGAGGAAATAATTGTTTTGAAGTTTCTGCACTCTGAATTATATCCATTGCACAATAGGATGGTTCAACTAATCACACATCGAGAATTGAAAAAGGATCTTGAAGCCCAAAGAGGTTTTTTTGATAACAACCGCCCTTTTCAACCAACTTTAGGCCCAGATAATATTAGTCATCACGGTCCAGTTAAGGATGAAATTAAAGGGATATTGGAAAAAAATGGGATAAAAGGCCACAAGCTTCCTCCTGTCGAGCAGATGGCACGAAAAATTGGATTAGAGCCCCTTTACAACTACATGTACAGAGCTACCTCGAACTTTGTTCACTTCAATCCTGGAAACTTATTAAGGACCGGTTGGGGTGACTTAGAAACAATGGAGTTTGAATTCAAACCTGAAAACTTCAATATCTATTACGATCAGTTTAATAAGTGTTATGTAACCTACCTCATCGTTATTCTCTCCAAACAGTTTAAAAGACAGTTGGGAATCAAAGGACAGATGTGGAAAGTAATTAAGGAAATGGAATCTGATCTCGATAAATATCTCACTTGGCCAGAGATTGTAACATTTGAAGAAATGAATGTTAAACGACCTTCAGAATTCTTCACCACTCTTCGCAAAGCCATGCACAATACATCCGGACTATAAAAAGCTAGGCAACGATTCCCAGAATAATCGCTAGCTCTTGAAAACTCTCAAATTCTATTTTGAATTCTTCAAGTGGTTCGATATTCAGACTATTGGCACAACTAAAGTTAAAAGCTCAACCCAGTCGGGTTGGGCTTTTTTTATACTCTCTTCTTTCTATCCTGAGCGAGAGCGAAGGAACTCTCAATAACTACCATGAGTCACTAACTCTTCGGTTTGTTGGTGAAAACACCAACTAAGGCACCCAATGAATTTTACATTGGAGGTATTGCTTCACAGCGATAATCTACTGTTCTTGTTACTATTATTTTTTAACACAAACACACACATTATGACAACGATCAAATGGGGTAGTTTTACTATCCAAACCGACTCTCATGCACCACCACCAACCTATAGTAACCCAGGCCTCGCTGTAAACGGAGGCAGTATGTGGATGGCCAGCAACGTACAAGTTTTAACCAACGGAAACCTTCAACTAAGCCTACAACAGAATTCTGGACAATACTGGAACAACAATGGGCAGCAAGAAGAAATCTGGGCTGCTTCTGAAGCGGTTTTTCAAAACACAGTAAACTACGGCACCTATTGCTGCACTTTCAAAGTGACAGACGGCAGTGGCAATCTGGCTTGGGATCAATTTGACATCAATAATGCTGCACCACCACAACTTAATATGAATACTACTTTCGGCATATTTCTGTACGATAAAGGAACTGGTGGCGGAAGCAATGCACATTCAGAAATTGATTTCTTAGAGCTAGGGTATCAAAACCAAGCCAATAACGGCACAGGTTGGATAGCCGGCCAACCTGGTGGGCCAACTAAGAACAACGGACAGTTTACTTTGCAGCCATGGGATGCTGCCACCGCAGGTCAACCAGATTGGGATATTCTTAAAAGAATTGCCATCGATACGGCTAAGATACCAACCTCGGGCGAAGTGACAATACTCGTGAAATGGACAGCAGCCAATACACCTGTTGAATTCTATTTGGCCTATGGTGGCTTTGACTCTTCAACTTTTCCGTTTACTGGTAAGGACACAATTAAGCATACAACGCCAGCATCAGTAAACAGCTATGTTCCTGCCAAAAGCGCAGGCATGCAACTCCATATGAACCTATGGCCTTATGGTGGACCATCAACTGGCAAGCCAGTGTTCTGTGAAGTCTCTCATCTGGAGATGCCTTAGGCACGCTACTAAATACTAATATGACGTAAAAGCCTCACAGAAATGTGAGGCTTTTTATATGGGAGACATTCCTAATTGCTGTAATTGACCTATCTTGTATCAAGATACACATGAAACTTATCAATCGGAAAAAAAGAAAACTCACAGGCTTAGGTCTAGCCCTAGTGCTTTTCACCGTTTTTATTCTTCAAATAGTGCTCTCCATATTCAGGTAATCATAGCAACCCACTTTCATGAGAATTTCACTACTTCTAAGTGCATTATTAATTTCCATTACTTCTTCTGCCCAAGAATTCTCTCGGCAAGACTCATTGCGTGGTAGCATAACACCAGAAAGGGTCTGGTGGGACCTCACTTATTATCATTTAGATGTTGAAATACTGCCAGAGCAAAAGTATATCCGAGGTAGCAATACCATTCAATACAAAGTCTTGACTAAAAACAATCAGCTTCAGGTAGACTTACAAGAACCGCTCAAAATCACTAAAGTAGTTCAAAATGGACGATCACTGGAATTTAGATCGGATGGTAATGCGCACTTCGTCCAACTCTGGGCCGATCAAACCCCGGGTCAAGTCAACGAACTCATTGTCTATTATGAAGGTCAACCCAAAGAAGCTGTTCGTGCGCCTTGGGATGGCGGCTTCAGCTGGAAAAAGGATACCAATGGAACCGACTTTATCGCCACTTCATGTCAAGGCCTTGGCGCATCCGTCTGGTGGCCGAACAAAGACCATATGTATGACGAAGTCGACAGCATGGATATTAGCGTGGAAGTACCAGAACACTTGATTGATGTATCGAATGGACGCTTAATAGGCATTGACCATAACCGTGAAAAAAAGACCAAAACCTATCATTGGACGGTTAAAAACCCTATTAACAACTACGGGGTGAACCTAAATATTGGTGACTATGTAAGTTGGAAAGAGCAATATGCGGGTGAAAAAGGGAACTTAGACATTACTTATTGGGCCTTAAAGACAGACGAAGCTAAAGCAAAAAAGACCTACCAAGAAGTACCAAGAATGCTAGCCGCCTTTGAGCACTGGTTTGGACCATATCCATTTTATGAAGACGGTTACCAGTTAGTACAAGCCCCCTACTTGGGCATGGAACATCAAAGCTCTATCACTTATGGCAATCAGTTCCAGAATGGCTACCTCGGTAGAGACCTTAGCAGCACCGGCTGGGGAATGAAGTTCGACTTTATCATTGTGCATGAATCTGGACATGAGTGGTTTGCCAACAACATCACGCATAAAGACCACGCGGACATGTGGATTCATGAGAGCTTCACTAATTACTCAGAAAGCCTCTTCCTTGATTATCACTTTGGTAAGGAGGCCGGACAAGCCTATGTAAGAGGTACACGCACTCAGATTGGTAACAGCAAACCCATGATTGGCCCTTATGGTGTTAACTATAGCGACTACCCCGGTGATGTCTATTACAAGGGAGGTAATATGCTCAACACACTAAGGTCACTAACAAACGATGATGAGAAGTGGCGTGGCATGCTGAGGTCTGTGAATAAAGTATTCTATCATAAAACGGTAACCTCAGCCGAATTCGAAGCCCATATTGCTCAATTCCTCGGCATGAACTTAGAGGCTACCTTCAATCAATATTTGAGAGACAAACGGCTACCGACTTTCGAATACTATTTCAAAGACGGCAACATGAACTACAGGTGGATCAACACGATCAGCGGTTTTGATATGCCGGTAGATGTAATCGTTAATGGTAGTAAAATTCGTATATCTCCGACCACTCGATGGAAGAGGATTCCCATGACAGGAGAAACACTTGAAGTTGACCCCAACTACTATATTGGAACTTTGAAGAGTAGATAATGTCTGCCAAAGTCAGCATTATCATGCCAGTCAAAAATGTAGCGAAATACATTGAAGACTGCATTCATTCTATTCTAAATCAGTCCTTCGAAGACTGGGAATTGATTGTGGTTAACGATTGGTCGACTGATAATACACTAGAGCTTATCCAAAATTTCATCGCTTCAGATGACCGCATACAATGTTGCCCAAATGAAGGCCATGGTATCATCCCTGCTTTACAACTTGCTTTAAGCAAAACGCATGGTGAATTCATCACACGTTTCGATGGAGACGACATAATGCCTACAGACAGACTGGCAGTTATGGTAAAGGCTATGGAAGCATCTTCGCCAAAGACAATCGTAACGGGCAAAGTCAAATACTTTAGTGACCACCCCATTTCCGAAGGTTATCAGAATTATGAGCACTGGCTTAACGAAAGAATTGACCAAAATGATCATTGGGATTGGGTATATCGAGAATGTGTCATCGCCTCACCCAACTGGATGATGCGTAGAAAAGAATTGATTGAAATTGGTGGTTTCAACGAATTGAATTATCCAGAAGACTACGACTTGGTTTTTCGTTGGTACTTGAATGATTTCAGCGTTAAGGGGCTCAATCAAGTTACACTTCATTGGCGAGAACATTCCGAAAGAACTTCACGAAACTCCACTCATTACGATCAAGAGCACTTTTTCCGCCTCAAAATGAGACACTTCGCTCAAAACACCAATAACGAGTCTAATCTGGTACTATGGGGAACCGATACAAAGGGAAAACTTGCTGCTACAATTTTAGATGAACTTGAAATTGAATTTACGTGGATGGATTTACCCAAATCAAATCGAGCACAAGAATTGATGGGGCATCATATCCTAGACTATCGGATGATTGAAAAAACTGATAATAGCAAGCTATTGATCTCTGTCTTTCCCTCCGAGTACCAAAAATTACAATTAGAGCGTTATTTAAACGACCTTAGACTTCAGCACGGTCAAGACTATCATTATTTATAAGCACAAATCTCTACCTCCACCATGAACTCACTACAATCAGTCTGCCTCCTTCTAATCAATTTCCTCCTTATTTTCGGTTGCTCCTCTCCAGAAAAAATGACGACCAAAGTGGATAATTCATTACCGCTTACCATCGTCATTGATGATATCCCAATGCGAGATAATGTTAAGCTTACCGATCTCATTTCAGACTATGAGTACGTCCCCTTAGAGACATCCGAAAAATCTCTAGTTGGGGATATCCATTCTATGGCACTAGACAAAGACCGAATATTTATCCAAGAGTACAATTTTAAAAAGCTTCACATTTTCAATAGAAAGGGCGACTTCGTCAATACAATATCTGCAAAAGGACAAGGCCCGAGTGAGTTTATTGAAATTTCAAGCTTTACCCTAGATAGAGAAAAACAACATGTCATAATAGCTGCTGATTTCAAAATTATGACCTTTGATTATAATGGTAATTTCATCAAGGAGTTTAGGCTAATAATTGGAACTCGTTACATGGGATATACTGGAGAAAATAAGCTACTTATCTACTCCAGTTACTCTGGCTATCATGCCAGCATATTAGATAGCACTTATTACCAAGCCGTGATAGTTGATTTAGTCACAGAAAAAATAATTCGCCACGCCATTCCATACAACCCAAAAGCCCGTTTGGAAAACATTACAGGTTTTTCGAGTAACATCTCGAGTTCTGATGCTAATGACCAATATTTAAGCGTCCCCTATAAAGATACAGTTTGGCGTGCTTCAGGAGATAGTATCAGCGTTGCTTACACGGTTGACTTTGGTGAAGATGGGCTACCTGAAAACTATGAGGAAGAGTATTTATCGAAAGAAAAGTATACCTCTGGCTCATTAAGAGAACTAGAGGCCAAAGAAAATTGGAGAAGACTCAATGGTGCAGGGATCACCTATAGCAAAAACATGCTCCACTTCTTCTACAGTAGCCAAGGAAAATATCCACAAGTCTTTTATGATTTGAATACTCGCAAGGGTTTTCAGGTCAAAAATGCTATAGAAAACGATTTGGATGGTTCGAGGAACGTCAGTCCAAGAACAACATTCAACGGTAAGTTTGTCTCTTTGATTAACCCTTCAACGCTTAAGGCCAATGTAGCCGATGGTAAAGTCACCGAAAAGAGTATCATTCAGCTAGCAGAAAGCCTAAAAGAGGAAGACAATCCTGTTATCAGGCTCATGACTTTTAAGCCAATTCAGTAAAGCCAAAATACCGCTACTTGTTTTCGTGTAAACTCTTGATGCATTGGAGATTATTTAGATAAAATTTCTACCTTTGCAGCTCGATTTTTAGCACAGTGAAAAACAAAGCCCACGTGAACAGATTATTTGCCGGAAACGGATCTTTCGATCTAGGAAAGAAAATAGGTGAATTCTATGGACAAGGTCTGGGTGCCATTGAGTTACAAAAATTCAGTGATGGGGAAATGGCTCCTTATTTCAATGAGTCTGTAAGAGGGGCAAATGTCTTTTTGATTCAATCTACAATGGCACCAAGTGACAACCTACTTGAATTATGCCTCATGATTGATGCTGCCAAACGAGCGAGCGCTTACAAAGCAATTGCCGTTATCCCTTATTTCGGGTACGCACGTCAAGATAGAAAAGACAAACCAAGAATAGCCATTGGTGCTAAAATGGTAGCCAATATCCTTACAGCTGTAGGTGCTGACCGTGTCATGACTTTAGATTTGCACGCAGGTCAGATTCAAGGCTTTTTTGATATCCCTGTAGACCACTTGAATGGCTCGGCTATTTTCGTTCCTTATTTAAGAAGTCTAAATCTCGACAACTTACTTTTTGCTTCTCCTGATGTAGGAGGTGTAAAAAGAACAAGATCTTTCGCTCAGCACTTTAATTCTGAGATGGTTGTCATTGACAAACATCGTAAAAAAGCTAATGAAGTGGCTGAAATGCGCATTATAGGTAGCGTAGAAGGCAAAAACGTAGTGCTTGTAGATGACCTTGTTGATACAGGAGGAACGCTTTGCAAAGCTGCCAAAATCATTATGGAAGAAGGCGCCAAATCAGTAAGAGCTGTGTGTACACACCCGGTGCTTTCTGGTAAAGCCTATGAAAACATTAACAAATCCGTGCTGGATGAACTCGTTGTGAGTGATTCGATTCCTTTACAGGGTCAATCAGACAAAATTAGAGTACTCACTGTTGCTGAGCTTTTTGCTAAGGCCATTAACAATGTGACGTCAGACGGATCAATTAGTCAATTATTTATTTAATATATATATCATGAGAGAAGTAGAGATTATAGGGTTTAAAAGAGCAAATCTCGGTAGAGCTGAAGCAAACAAGCTTCGCGCTGAAGGAAATGTACCTGGCGTATTATATGGTGGCGATGATCTAGTGCAGTTTTATGCACCTGCGATTCAATTTCGTCCAGTACTATATACTCCAGACGCATGTTTCGTAAACATTAACATAGAAGGTAAAATATACCGTGCTATCGTTCAGGAGTCGCAGTGGCATCCTGTAAGTGATGTTTTGTTACATGTTGACTTAATGGAACTAACAGTTGGTAAAAAAGTAAAAATGGATATCCCAGTGTTAACTACCGGAACTGCACCAGGTGTAGCAAATGGTGGTTCATTGGTACTTAAGAATCCAAAATTGAAAGTATTAGCATTGCCTAAAGACATGCCTGAATCTATCACTATCGATATTTCAGAGTTGAAAATGGGTAAATCAATCAAAGTATCTTCTATTGAGACAAAAGACTTTGAAATTTTAACGAGTTCACTTGTTACAGTTGTTACAGTTGCTATTCCACGTGCCCTTAGAGGTAAGTCTGAAGAGGAGCTTGAAGCTGAAGAAGCAGAAGCAGCAGCAGCAGAGGCGGCTGGCGAAGCAGCAGCTGAATAAAAGGCTAGAGACTAGAATATTCAAAATCCTGTTCTTCGCTGAACAGGATTTTTTTTTATTTTCAACACATGAAGTATTTAATATTAGGTTTAGGAAACATCGGACCCGAGTATGAATTGACTCGCCATAACATTGGTTTCCTGACCTTGGATAGATTGGCAGATCAGAAAGGTATCAAATTTGAAATGGACCGACTTGCCTATCACGCTGACTTTAAATTCAAAGGTCGCAGCATCCATTTGATCAAACCTACCACTTATATGAACCTGAGTGGCAAGGCTATGAAGTACTGGATGCAAGAGTTAAAGATTTCGAAAGAAAATGTCTTGGTCATTGTTGATGATATCGCCCTACCCTTTGCAAAACTCCGAATGCGCCCGAAAGGATCGAGTGCTGGCCATAATGGACTCAAGAATATCGAAGAGCTGACCGGAGGACAGAATTACGCCAGGCTAAAATTTGGGGTTGGCGATGACTTTCCTAAAGGACGACAAGTCGATTATGTATTAAGTAACTTCAACAAAAAAGAATTTGAAGAACTCCCCTTCGCCATGGACAAAGCTATCGACATGACCCTAGGTTTCTGTAGCATAGGTATCACACGTACCATGACAGAACATAACGACTAACCACTATGAAGCAAGTCAATTTAGGCATACAAGTAATCCCTATTCTCAATGCAGATGCATGTTACCCAATCATTGACACTTGTATCAAATTGATACAGGAATCCGGCATCAAGCATCAAGTAACTCCCTTCGAAACCGTACTGGAAGGGCCTTATACAGACATTATGACTCTAGTAGACAAGATCTGTCAAACAGCCAACTCCTTGAGCCCCGAGACCGTCATTAACATTCGCATGCACAGTAAACGTGATCAGGATGTATTTGCTGGTGATAAAACAGACAAGTTCTCTTAAGGCATAATCGCCTATTTTTATATACATAATTTTCTTATGCATAAGAAAATTATGTATACTTGTGCATGTCTTCAAATAAGCTACTAAAGGGAAGTCTTGCTACCATAGTCTTGAAACTCTTAGAAGAGCAAGAAAGAATGTATGGCTATGAGATCACGCAACGCGTCAAAGAAATTACCGCTGGTGAATTGAAAATTACCGAAGGTGCGCTCTACCCCACCCTACACAAACTAGAAGCAGAAAATCTTCTGACCACCGAAACTCAAAAAGTAGACGGTCGGGTAAGAAAGTACTATAAACTCACCAAAGAAGGAAACGCTGCTGCGGTTTCAAAAGTAGCCGAGCTAGAAGAGTTTATTGTCAGTCTACAAAAGCTGTTAAACCCTAAACTTGGATTAGGATGACGGATCAGGATAAAAAAGAAGTCGTTAAGTACTTGAAATCCATTAATGTGATAACGATGGAGTTTTTCGAGGAGATGTACGATCACATCATCACATCTTATCAAAACAGAGTCAATAAAAATGAACCCATCAAAGACCACCTTCGCGATGTGGTCCAACCTGCCTTTGGAGGCGTAAAAGGCATCCAAAGCATCATGAAATCTCAACAAAAATTGAGACAAAAGGCTATTTTCAATAGAGCTAAGGAGTTATTTATCACTTACATGATCAGTTGGCCAACCGTGCTAATTACAATCGCAATAACCCTGCTCATCATTCGACTAAATGCAATATTCAACCCCAAAGATGTATTGCTCCTAATTCTTACGATAAGTTCACTTGTACCGCCCTTCATAGCACTTGGTGGTCAAATCAAGTTTTATTTCAACTGTAAAAAAGAAAAAAAGCCCTACTCTTCAAGTGACCTTAATAAACGACTTCTCTTTATTGCCGCCATTGGCTGCAATTTGCTAAATGTATTGCTCAATGTAGTAGCTAGATTTATTTGGGGTTTTCAGAAAACGGGCTTTGAAAACTTAGCCTCCTATTCTTGGGTGCAAATATCACTGTGCGTTACATTCTTCCTTTATGCCTTAGTCGTTATTCAATTGCTCAAAGAGAAGTTCATCCTTAAACTGACCACCTAATCATAGAAGCGATGACCAAAAGAGAAGAGCGCATCATTAGAAATTACATCTTGAAGGCAGAAGTAGAACATATGGAGTTTTATGAAGAACTCTATGATCACATTGCTTCTTCTTTTGCCAATCGTTCCGATAGTGAACAGGGTATTGAGCAGCACCTTGATGAAGTTATCTCTCCAGAGTTTGGAGGTGCAGAGGGCATCGAAGAGATGGTTAGAAAAGAAAGCAAAATCTTGAATTCGGCAGTTTATAAGCTGGGATGGAAGGTTTTTTATCAACATTTTGCAACACCAATTGGCCTGCTAAAAACGATTACCGTTCTTGGAATTCTTTATTTACTGAGGTCTCTCAATGCATTTAGTATGGTTGAAGATTTAGGCGCGCTCCTGATATTGGTTCCATACGGCTGTGCGGGTGCTGCCAAATGGCAGTTTAAAAGAAAATGTAAAGCTCAAAACCTTGCTTATAGGTCTAGTGTGATGAACTCAACGATATTTAGCATGACCTCTTTGATAATAGTCTTTATAGCTGTTCTTCTACCCCTTTTTAGCAAACTAATCTTGGGAAAAGGGTTTTATCCTTTGGAGTATTTATCCCAGTTCGAATTCTTGACTTTGCCGCTAACACTATTATTGGCCTTGTATGCTATTACTTGTTTTACTCTGATTCAAAAGAAAGTCCGCCTTAACCCCCTCTTCAATTGAAACTCACGCAAGATCAAATCGCTGAAATCAAAAAATTCATCCACTCC
Organism: Cyclobacteriaceae bacterium; assembly: GCA_965284605.1. GTDB lineage: Bacteria > Bacteroidota > Bacteroidia > Cytophagales > Cyclobacteriaceae > Roseivirga. The sequence goes on along the minus strand of OZ260101.1, from coordinate 3,587,156 downwards.
AGAGGCTTTACGCACATAGAAGTGGAAATGGAAATATTGGATCACGTGGCATCTGCCGTAGAGGCTAAACTAGACGAAAACTCTAAAAAGTCGCTTTCACAGGCAATACAAGAAGTACATTCAGGTTTTGGAGTTTTCGGTTTTGCCACTATTGAAGAAGAAAAACAGAAATACTTTCATCAACTGGTTAAAAAAGAGTTCTTGACTAACTTCAAAAGCTTCTTTAAAGGAGAGAATCTGTTGATCAACGCAACACTATTTATAGGGCTATTCGTATTAATGAGCTTTGTAAAGCTCCCTTCCGAGCCAGTTTTTAGTTTATTTTTCTTGATAATCACCCTGTCAGCGGGTGTTTACATTTCTTACACCAATTATTTACGCTTTAAGAAATGGAAGAACAAATCACTTATGCTATCAACCTCCGCATCGCTGCTTTACCTATTTCAGCCAGTCTTTGGGCAGGTTACAGGAACGATATATCAAGGCATAGCCGAGGTTAGTCCACAGGCTGCCATCATCTTTTTTTCTAGTACCCTCTTCTTACTTGTTATAAGCACTATCGCAGCCTATAAAACGATGAATTGGGGATATAACTGGACATATGAACGTTACCTTAAGTACGCTGACTAGAAACTAAACTGCTCTGATTCAATTCGTGCTGAAGGACAATCACATGGCTCTGGTTCAGTATCAAAACTAAGTTTCCAACAATCGTCATATATAGAGCTATAGATCATTTCAATCTTGATCCTTTCGAGATTATTCTGAAGCTCTCGCGTTTTATCATTCCACTTAAACCTTACCATAGGCAAGTCATAACCAGCCTCCAATACTTTACCATTGACGTTATGCACCGTGGAATTCGCCCACCCAACACCATGGCCTTCTCCTAAGATCTCATCTAAAAGTTGATCTAGAGAATTCATTTGCTTGCCATCTACCGAAACTTTTAACGACTTGACCAGCGCAGGCCCTACTCCTTTGTTGTTCGCCTCTAGCGCGAAACCCTCTCCATCATATTGCTGACCTATTTCAACATGCGGCCACACGGAAGTCTTTTGCTGGGCCCGCATTATGCGGACTTCGTAAAACGAAACACCTAAAGCGCAGGCGCTAACTATAATAGCTGTAACTGCCGCAAAGGCTTCGGTCTTTATTTTCTTCTTAAAAATTGGCATGCTCTGAAAAATAAATGATGTCAATTGAACTCAAAAAGATAACAAAAGTTTAGGGCAAGGCCTTAAGAAAATTTGAGCGACCTATTTAAAACAGCGTTTAATAGCACATTAGCGCCATTGATGACGTCCCGATCATTCGAGTATTCCTCCACATTATGACTGATTCCTCTTACGCTAGGAATAAAAATCATGGTCGAAGGACAGAAAACCTTCATCATTTGAGCGTCATGACCCGCACCACTTGGCATTCGCTTGAAAGTTAGACCAAGTTGCTCGCTGGCATCTGCTACTAAACCTACCATCTCCTCAGGGAAATGGACTGGCTTAAACCTTACCATCACCTGCTCTTCTTTACTTAAACCTGATTCATTGACTACCCTGTTAATAGAAGCGTCAATTTGCTTTTGCGCCTTATTAAGTGATTCAACATTGGGGCTTCTAAGGTCGAGCGTAAAGCTGACCTTCCCTGGAATAATGTTTATGGTGTTTGGTTCGTAATGGATAGAACCTACCGTGGTCAACACTGAGTTATCCTCTTTTCTCGAGTAATCACCTATGTATTGAAGAATTTTGGAAGTAGCATATCCGGCATCTTTTCTATACCGGTTTGGAGTAGTCCCTGCGTGATTCGCTTCTCCATGGATTGTATATCTAGTCCAATGAATCCCTTGCACCATTTCAACCACACCTATATCCAAAAACTCGCTTTCCAAAACCGGTCCTTGTTCTATGTGTAATTCAAAAAAACTATCAAAAGGAATTGCTCCGGGTTTCACATCACCAGCATAGCCAATTGCAGCCAAACGAGAACCGATTGTTTCTTCTTCATTATCATAGGCCTTGGAAGCTAGAATTTCTCCGAGGTCAGCTTGCCCACTGTACACATGACTTCCCATCATATCAGGCGCAAACCTCACGCCTTCTTCATTAGTGAAATTCACTAATGCCAGAGGATGATCTGTTTCAATTGAATTATCATTCAGTGTTTGGACTAGTTCTAAGCCAGCCAATACACCCAAGGCACCATCATATCGACCACCCGAGTATACTGTATCTAAATGTGAGCCGAAGGCAATTGCAGGAAGATCTTTCTTCCCTTTTCGCAGGCCTATCATATTGCCCAGTTGGTCAATATGAACCGCTAGTCCTTGTGCTAGCATTTGACTTTTGAGTAAGTCTCGAGCGAGCTTATCTTCCTTAGACAGGGCAATACGTTCAACGCCTATTTTCCCTACCCTACCAATTTCAGCATAGCGAGCAATATTGGACAAAAGGCGTTGACCATCAACTTGCATATTAACTAATAACCGAACCTGGGTTTACTGTTTCGTTGGGTTGAATCAATCGAAGACTACCTTGGGCGTCTTCAGCCATCAAAATCATGCCTTCAGATGCTACACCCATCATTTTTCTAGGTGCTAAATTGGCAATGATGGTCACTTGCTTTCCAACCATTTCTTCTGGCGAATAGTGTTTCGCGATGCCACTTAAAATGGTTCTTTTATCAACTCCAGTATCTACGAGAAACTGAAGGAGTTTATTAGACTTCTCTACTTTCTTCGCCTCTAAAATTGTCCCTACCCTTAGGTCTAACTTCATGAAGTCATCAAAAACGATATCTTCTTTCAAAGGTGTTAAAGTGATTTCTTGGTTTTCCATTTCGTTTTGTTTCTTGGTGTCCTCTAGTTTTTGGACTTGTGCTTCAATTGTTTTGTCTTCTATTTTCTCGAAAAGCAAAGTAGCCTCCTCTAAACTTGCTCCTGCTACGAGCAACTCGTCATTGCCTGCACTCGACCAATCCAGTTTTTCTAGGTTAAGCAACCCTCTCAACTTCTCAGTAGTGAAGGGAATAAATGGCTCAGCTACAATAGATAAATTAGCGACCAGCTGCAAGGCTATGTTTAGTATAGTACCTACTCGTTCAGTATCTGTTTTTATAAGCTTCCAAGGCTCGGTGTCGGCTAGGTATTTATTACCCATTCTGGCCAGTTCCATCATCTCAGCTAAACCTTCTCTGAATCTGTACCGCTCAATGGACTCACCTACTTTCTTCGGTATTTGTCCTAATTGATCAAGTACGTCTTTATCAATGTCAAATATTTCTCCTCTTTTAGGAATTTTCCCTTCGAAGTACTTGTGTGTTAGCACTACTGCCCTGTTTACAAAATTACCGAGAATGGCTACTAGCTCATTATTATTTCTGGCTTGAAAGTCTTTCCAAGTAAAGTCATTGTCTTTGCTCTCTGGCGCATTGGAACATAAGGCATAACGTAACACATCTTGTTTTTCAGGAAGATCGGCTAAGTATTCATGCAACCAAACCGCCCAGTTTCTCGAAGTGGATATCTTATCACCTTCTAGGTTTAGAAACTCGTTGGCAGGGACATTGTCTGGAAGTATGTAGTCGCCCATTGACTTCAGTATCGCTGGAAAAATAATACAATGAAACACAATGTTATCCTTACCGATGAAATGCACCAACTTTGTATCATTAGACTTCCAGTATGGCTCCCAATCTTTCCCTTGGCTTTCGGCCCACTCTCGCGTAGCAGACACATAACCTATGGGTGCATCAAACCAAACATAAAGTACCTTTCCATCTGCACCTTCCACAGGCACTTTGATACCCCAGTCGAGATCGCGCGTCATGGCTCGAGGCTGTAAACCACCATCAATCCATGATTTACACTGTCCCCAAACATTAGGCTTCCAATCCTTTTTATGTCCATCAACCACCCATTTCTTTAGCCACTCTTCATAATTTTGAAGGGGTAAATACCAGTGTTTTGTTTCTCGTTTTACAGGAACATTCCCTGTTAAAGTCGACTTTGGATTAATTAAGTCTGTAGCATTCAATGAGGAGCCACAGTTTTCACACTGATCTCCGTAGGCCGCAGGGTGGCTACAACGGGGGCAAGTCCCTGTGATATATCGATCGGCTAGGAATTGTTTTGCTTCATCGTCATAATATTGTTCACTCACTCTTTCCTCAAAAAGGCCTTTTTGGTAGAGTTTCTTGAAAAACATTTGAGCCGTATCATGATGCGCCTCATTAGAAGTTCTAGAATAAATGTCAAATGAAATCCCCAACTCACTCATGGAGTCTTTAATCATCCCATGGTACTTGTCAACAATCGCCTGAGGCGTGGTTCCTTCTTTACGGGCTCTCATGGTAATGGCCATTCCGTGTTCATCAGAAGCACAAATAAACGCTACGTCTTCTCCCTTAGACCTTAAGTATCGGGCATAAATATCAGCAGGCACGTAGACTCCCGCTAAATGGCCGATGTGAATGGGTCCATTGGCATATGGTAATGCCGCGGTAACGGTATGTCTTTTGAAATCTCTTTGACTCATAGCCAACAAAGATAGTTTCTTCCTACTTAGATGTCTGTATTTCGATGTCAGATTTTAGTGGGCCATACCACTAATTTCTTATCCTTTCCCGCAGGACTCAAAAACATATGCCTCTTATAAGTTGTCAAAATGACTTTAACTTCTTTATCTTATGCCAAGAAACCATTCATTCGTGGACATATGACTGCAAAAGAAGCTTTAAAACAACTCAAAGAAGGTAATAAACGCTATGTGAAAGGAGACTTAAAGCACCCCCACACTGACCGTCAACGAAGAGATGAGGTGGCCGGCTCGCAGCACCCATTTGCTGTAGTCTTGAGTTGTGCAGATTCTCGGGTAGTACCTGAACTTGTTTTCGATCAGGGCCTAGGCGATTTGTTCGTCATTCGGGTAGCAGGCAATGTGGCAAAAGACAAAGTTTTCGGCAGTATTGAATACGCTGTTAAATTCTTAAACTCCAAGCTTATTGTGGTTCTTGGACATGAGAATTGCGGTGCTGTCAACGCTAGTTTAGGCGATGCTGACCCTGGAGGACATATTGGTTCTATTATAGACAGAATCAAACCAGCTGTTTATATGGCCAGAAGAATGGAAGGTGATTTACTTACCAATGCGATCAAGGTAAATGCCCAGATTGTAGGAGAAGAACTAAAAGAAACCAAGCCTATACTTTCTGATGCCGTGAAAAATGCGGGGGTTGAAGTATACTCGGCCTACTATAAACTCAGTACAGGTGAAGTAGAGTTTCTCTAAAGACTGAGCATGAAAAAGGGGCGCTATGAAAATTGCCCCCATTTTTATGCGCTATGTTTAAATATGCCTTAACGCCCCAGATTTAGTAGCGTATTCAAGAACCCCTTGTTTTCCCCAGCCTTTTTAACAATTAAAGTGATATGACTGCCCTTATGTGGCAGTACACTCTCTGAAACTTCGCCAATTAGGGCTGTAGCAGATGTTGTCTTTCCTTTGGATCCCATTACCAGTAAATCAGGCCTGATTTTATCAATATGAGTGTCAATAGGCTGTCCTACGCTCCTACCTCTTTCAATACTGGCTATATGCTTCTGATAAGAAGGCTTCTTCCATTTTACCAGGTATTCATCTAATTCATGTTCTGCGTAGGCTGTTAATCGCTCATTAATCTCACTTCGTTTTGAGAGGATTTCGTCAATCTCATCAGCTGTTTCAAACACTTGACTTAAATATTTGGTGGCATCCTTATATACATGAAGCACATGCACCACTGGGCCTAAGTTTGTCTGTTCAAAATCATTTACCACGCCCATGGCTAAATCAGAGTATTCAGAAAAATCCAACGGCATCAGAATAGACTTTACCGTTGGTATCAGTCTGTCGGGCATAAGCATAACGCTGCATGATGACTTTCGTACCATCTTCTTACTAAGTACCCCTACTCGGTTCATGTTTCTCCTACCTAGTATGGCAAGATCAATCTTATGACTGTTTTCAAACCTTAACAGTTCAGTCAATTGGTTACCCGATTTGACATGTGTGGTTACCGGTTGTTCAGGATGGAAGCATTGAGCAACCAAGTCTTTCAACTTTGCCTGTGTTCGTTTAATATCCGGTAACAATAAGTCCGGAATATCCATCAAAACCTCTTTGGGTATATCCAATTCCTTGGTCACATAGACTAAGTGAATTTCAATGGGTGTGAATTGGTTGGCTAAAGCCGATACATTTTTTAAAAGGTTGAGCTCGATGTTATTTACATCAACGCCAATCATCCATCTTTCAAATTTCTTCATAGCACTAAATTTGTAATCAAGTAATCTGGATTAAATACATATAAATAGGTAGTCCAAGTGTAATATTCACAGGGAAAGTTATGGCCAAAGCCATTGGTATATAAATGCCTGGATTTGCTTTTGGAACAGCTATTTTCATTGCCGCTGGCACCGCTATATATGATGCACTGGCGCCAAGTATAGAAAAGATGAATCTATTACCGATATCATCCATAATCAATCCACTCACAAGGGCAATCACACATCCATTAAACAATGCGAAAAGGATCGCGAATGAAGTAGTAAACCATCCTTGGTCCAAAAACGACTTCAGTTTCTTTCCACTGACAATGCCCATATCAAGTAGGAAAATCGCTAAGAAGCCTTTAAACAGATCGGTAGTAAAGGGAGCAATACCCTGAGCCTGCTCATCACTAGCCATCCAACCAATTACTAAGCTGCCTAAAATCAAAATCACGCTTCCATTTGTAAAGGCATGTTTGACCAGTTTACCGATACTGGTGCTCTGTGACTCGCCATTTGAAAACATTCTGATTAGAATAACACCAATCACAATGGCTGGAGCTTCCATAAATGCCATCACAGCCACCATATGACCTCCAAAGTCAATGCCTTGCATTTCTAGAAATGCCACGGCAGTCACAAAAGTTACTGCACTGACAGAACCATATGCCGCAGCAATTGCCCCAGAGTTTTCTACTGACAATTTGCGCTTGAGAATAAAGAAAGCGATACACGGAATAACAGCAGCTATGCCAATTCCAAAGACAATACTCCAAATGATATCTCCGGAAAATTGGCTGTGCGCTAACTCTTGCCCCCCTTTAAATCCAATGGCGAAGAGTAGATAAAGAGAAATAAACTTTGATGAGGTTTTCGGGATTTCTAAGTCACTTTTGAGTTGAACAGAGATGATTCCCAAAATAAAAAATAACAGTGCTGGATTGGTGAGATTCTCTAAAAGCAGGTTGATGTTCATAAATCAGTTCTCTAAAACTGAGTGCAAAGATCATTTTCGAATTCCATATATTTTTATTTATCTTTATTATAAATCGCATAAATATTTTTTATGAATTATACACTACATCAACTCAAAGTATTTTTGACCGTGGCAGAGCATCGCAGTATTACTAAAGCAGCTGAAGAACTCCACCTGACCCAACCTGCTGTTTCCATACAACTCAAAAAATTTCAAGATCAGTTTGACATTCCCTTGACGGAAGTAGTCGGCAGACGGCTTTACATTACAGATTTTGGGCAAGAAATGGTTGAGGCCAGTCAAAATATTCTCGACCAGGTTGAAATTATCAATCAGCGCATGGTTTCGTTCAATGGACAAATAGCTGGAAGATTAAAACTCTCGGTAGTCTCTACAGGCAAGTATATTATGCCATATTTTTTGACCGACTTCTTAAAAGAAAACCCTGCGGTAGAGCTCAAAATGGATGTGACGAATAAGACTGAAGTGGTCAGTAGCCTAGAAAAAAATGAGAACGATTTTTCACTGGTCTCCATACCACCAGAAAGATTATCACTAGAACATATTCCATTGATGAAGAACAAACTTTTCTTAGTCGGCAATAGAGAGTCCAGCCTCAATACAGATGATGAGTATTCCCCAAAGATTCTTGAAGACATAGACCTCATTTTCAGAGAAAAGGGCTCAGGTACTAGGCAAACGGTAGAAAGACATATGAATCAACAAAATCTGGTCTTGAGCCGCAAAATGGAGCTCACATCAAACGAAGCGGTAAAACAAGCGGTGATTGCAGGTTTGGGTTATTCCATCATGCCCTTAATCGGAATAAAAAATGAGTTAGAGCTAAAAGCACTCAAAATCATTCCTGTCAAAAATTTCCCGATCGAGTCTACCTGGCAACTGGTTTGGTTGAAAGAGAAAAAGCTTTCACCTGTAGCCAGCGCATTTTTGAATTATGTGGAAGAGCATAAAGACAGAATTATAGAGGAAAAATTCGGTTGGTACGAAACGACCCTAGAAAAAGAAGATTCAACGGTTTCAACTTGATTTTCAATTCTTAATCGTTGATTCATATTAAAAGATTACCTTTGCGGCTTGAATTAGAAAGCATCCATGCAAAGCATTAGAAATATCGCCATTATCGCCCACGTTGATCATGGCAAAACTACCCTAGTAGACAAGATCATTGGTGTCTCAAAACTATTTAGAGACAATCAAGAGTCGGGAGACTTAATCCTTGATAATAACGATCTTGAAAGAGAAAGAGGAATTACTATTCTCTCAAAAAATGTATCTGTCGTATATAAAGGCGTTAAGATCAACATCATTGACACTCCTGGTCACGCAGACTTTGGGGGTGAAGTAGAGCGAGTGCTTAGAATGGCAGATGGCGTACTTTTGCTAGTTGATGCGTTTGAAGGCGCAATGCCTCAAACACGCTTTGTACTGAGCAAGGCATTGGCACTAGGCCTTACACCTATTGTTGTTGTGAATAAAGTGGACAAAGAGAACTGTCGCCCTGACGAAGTGCATGAGCAAGTATTTGATCTCATGTTCAACTTGGATGCCACCGAAGAGCAATTGGATTTTGAAACTATGTATGGGTCTTCCAAGATGGGTTGGATGAGTGACGATTGGCAAAAACAGACGGACTCCATCACTCCTCTTTTAGATAAAATAATAGAAGTAATTCCTGAAGCACCTGCTCCTGAAGGAATACCACAGTTTCAAATCACATCACTCGATTATTCTTCGTTCGTTGGTAGAATCGCTATTGGACGGGTTTATCAAGGCATGCTAGAAGAAGGCAAGTCTATGGGCTTAACTAAGGCCGATGGATCTGTACAACGTGTGAGAATAAAAGAACTACAAGTTTTTGAAGGACTCGGCAGAAAAAAAGTAACCTCTGTGAAGGCTGGTGACTTATGCGCCATTGTTGGCCTAGAGAATTTCGAAATTGGTGATACACTTACAGATTACGATAATCCTGCTCCACTAAAGCGACTTTCCATAGATGAGCCAACTATGAACATGCTCTTCACTATTAATAACTCTCCGGGGTTTGGTAGCGAAGGTAAGTTTGTTACTTCTCGTCATTTGAGAGATCGTTTAATGAAAGAAACCGAAAAGAATTTGGCCCTTAGAGTCGACCCTACTGATTCTGAAGACAAGTTCTTAGTATATGGACGTGGAATTCTTCACTTGTCCGTACTGATTGAAACGATGAGACGAGAAGGCTATGAATTGATGGTGGGTCAGCCTCAGGTGATTTACAAAGAAATTGATGGAAAGAAATGCGAACCGATTGAAACATTGGTTGTAGATGTTCCTGAAAACGTTTCTGGTAAAGTGATCGAATTAGCGACTCAGCGAAAAGGCGAATTAAAGATAATGGAGCCAAAAGGTGACCAACAACACCTTGAATTCGACATTCCTTCTAGGGGATTGATTGGCTTAAGAAATAACGTATTGACTGCCACTGGTGGTGAGGCGGTAATGAACCATAGATTTAAAGAATATCAGCCATTCAAAGGCGAAATGAGAGGCAGAAGTAATGGCTCTCTTATTTCTATGGGTAATGGCCCTGGTACTCCTTTCTCTATCGACAAACTACAAGACAGAGGTGTTTTCTTCGTTCCTCCAGGGGAAAACTTGTACACAGGACAAGTAATTGGAGAGCATAATCGTGAAAACGATATTGTGGTCAATATTCAAAAAGGAAAGCAATTAACGAACATGAGAGCTTCTGGCTCTGATAGTAACTCTAAGATTGTTCCGCCAAGACTGTTCTCCTTAGAAGAAGGTATGGAATACATTCAGAAAGATGAGTATCTAGAAATCACACCTGCGAGCATTCGCATGAGAAAGATTTACCTAGATGAACATACTAGAGTGAAGATGGCCAAGACCTTAGAGTGAGGTTAAACATACTAAAACAAAAAAAGGAGCGAAATTATTCGCTCCTTTTTTGTTTCCAGACATTCTATTAAAATCACGTATGGCCAATTAAATATTGAACCTACTAATTAATTATTAACAAACTACATAGTCCTTTAAGGCTCATCGCTTAACTTATATTTAAGATAGAAAGCCTATGAAAAAGATACTTGTTCTAACCGGAGGCGGGGATTGCCCTGGTCTTAATGCTGTGATTAGAGGTATTGTCAAAAGAGCCACACACGAAGGTGATGTGGAAGTCTATGGGAGCATAGAGGCGTATAACGGACTGCTTCGAATACCACAGGAAATCGTACAATTGACTAATAAAAGCGTTGGTGGTATTCATGTAAAGGGAGGAACGATTATTGGAACAACCACCAAAGGTGGCCCTTTCGGTTTTCCCACCTTACAAGAAGACGGTCAGTGGATTATGAAAGATCGTTCCGATGAAACTGTTGAAATCATAAAAGCAATGGGATTCCATTGTGTCATTAGCATTGGAGGAGACGGTTCACAAAGCATCAGTCAACGATTATATGAAAAAGGAATGCCTGTTATTGGTGTCCCGAAGACTATCGACAATGATCTTTCTGCGACAGACTATACTTTTGGCTTTCAAACAGCCGTACAAGAAGCTACAGATGCTGTTGACAAATTAGTTTCTACTGCTGAGAGTCACCATCGCGTCATGATTCTTGAGGTAATGGGACGCAGCGCTGGATGGATTGCATTGCATGCTGCAATAGCGGGTGGTGCAGAGGTTTGCCTCATTCCTGAAATCCCCTATGATATTGAAATAGTGAAGCAACGTATAGACTCTCGGTATAATGCTGGAAAAGGGTTTGTTATTGTGGTTATTGCCGAAGGTGCAACCCCTAAGGATGGCACTATCACATCCAAATCAAGTGATGAAGTAGGATATGAAAATGTACGGTTGGGTGGAGTGGCTTATCAATTAAGTCAGCAATTGAAAGACCAAGGTTGTACTGCTGATATACGAGAAACCGTTTTAGGTCATCTACAACGTGGAGGTTCGCCTAACGCCTTTGATCGTATCCTTGCCACGCAATATGGCGTGAAAGCTATAGAACTAGCACTTGAAGACAAGTTTGGACAAATGGTGTCTTTTAAAAATAACGAGATTGGTCATGTTTCATTGAAAGAAGCTACGTCTGCTTACAACAATGTAGACCCTGATTGCTATATGGTAAAAGTTGCTAAAGGCATTGATATCTCCTTTGGTGATTGACCTGATCTACCTACTATTTATTCAAGTCAAGAATATCCTCCACACGATAGTACTGAAAGGTCTTGTTATCTGACATGGCAACGAAGACACCTTTACTGAATGTACTATTGAAATTCACATTGCTGATTTCTGATCCATCGCTTTCGTTGGTAGAAACATAAACGGTTTTGACTAAATCATGCTGATGTGGGTTGTCAATACTCCCCTCTCTCGCAAATATTTGAAAAGCATTGGCTTGCTGATCAGATACTAGAATGAATCCTTTGCCATTTCCATTGTCATAAATAGAAATGCCTTCATTGTCTTCTTTAAAGACTTCAGTACCGAATAGTGCTAGTTCTTCATTTCCCATTGATGGATCTGCATGATATTTCCTGACGCCAACTCCTTCGTCAGAATAGTAGATATAGCCTAGTTCATGATCGACAGCGATCGATTCAATCTCATTAAGGCCGCTGTATTGTCCAAATTTTCTCACTAAGGTCGCTGTTACGCTACCGCTTTCATTGGTTCCTAATCTGTACTGCCAAAGATAAGTGCCATCCGTAGGACCAGTCTTTCTACCCATAATAACAAAGACGGCATTATCGCTTGGTCTTTTATACATAGAAACGCCCATCAGGTCTCGATACATTGGCTCAGTCTCTCCTTCGAACATTGGAATACCTCCGCCATCTATGGCTTTCATATCAGGTAGTGAGAAGATTCTGAGCTTATGGGTAAGTCGCTCTCCAGTCACGGCAATATCTATGGTGTCATTACCAATGACTACTCCTTGGGCAAGGTCTACATTATTTGGTCTTTGAAGACCTCTAACTACTCTGTCAGCTACAATCTTACCGTCAAGATCAAACACGTAAAGCGCTCCATCTACATTCTTGTCCGTTCCGATAATCAAACTCTTAGAGGCATCTTCAGGGTTTACCCATATGGCTGGGTCATCAGTATCATATTTTACTGCTTGGGTAACTACCCTAGGTTTAATTGCATCCTCCCGAATACGCTGCGAGGGACCGCAACTTGCGGCAGCGATGGTTAAAATTAGTATTAAATATCTCATAGCTTAAAAACTAAAAGAGGAAGGTGATCAATGACCACCTTCTCTCAAGGGTAAAAGAGCAATATCTATTAAAAAAATTTCTAGTTATTGAAAAGGTCGAATTTCAAACCAGCATTGAATCTTACATTGTAGTATTCTGCTTGCATAGTTCTAGCACTTATGCCTTGGTAGTATCTCAACGGCTGATTCGTTAAGTTATTTACCTCAAAGAAAAACCTCCAGTTGAGCTTGAAAGCATATGAGCCGTTTACATCTAAGAAAGTCTGCTTGTCATAAAAACGATCTTCGAAAGCCTCCCCTCCTAATTCGTCTATATAATCACTCGCATAGTTCAAAGAAGCTCTGAGCACTAGCTTGTCTGTCTCATAAGACAATGAAGCATTGAACATATTCTCTGCAGTACCCGGTAAAGCCAAGTCGTCAGCTTCTCTCCCCTGAATACCCGTTGTACTTGATTGCGTATAGGTATAGTTCAAGTAGATACCAAGGCCTTTCCATATTTGGCGCTGCAATGAAACTTCTAGTCCGTAGATTTCGGCCGTACCGCCATTTTGAAAAGTGGTAAACTCAAGGTCATTACCAAACTGAGGATCGTTGAAACCTTCTTGCACCTGAGCATAGATAAAGTTATCTAGGTCTTTGTAGAATAGTCCTCCCGATACGATACCAATATTCTGGAAGTAGTTTTCGTACATTAAATCAAAATTTGTAGAAGTGGTAGCTTCTAAGTTTGGGTTACCCCTTACTAGCTCTTCATCATCAGGGCTAAACTCTGCATAAGGTACCAGATCAAAGTAATTTGGTCTGGCTATTGTATTTGTGTAAGCAAACCTCAATACTGAGTATTCTGAGAAGTTATAGTTCAAATGAACGCCCGGCATAAAGTTAGAGTAGTTCTGAGATGCAGTTTCTTCAGTAAAGGTGTCATTGTCAACATCGAGCAAAAACCCTGTATATTCGAGGTCTGTAGACTCTAATCTTAATCCAACAATACCCGAAAGCTTATCATTAAACTGAATGTCAGACATTACATATGCACTGAAGATGTTTTCATCTGCACTGTAGTTACCAGGCAAATACTCTCCTAGTTCGTCAGTTTGATCAAAAATTGATCCATTGGTCAGGTCTAGGCTACCCAAGAAACCTGGGCTCACAAAGTTTCCAATTTGATACTGGCTGCCAGCAAGGTAATCAGCATCTGAGAAATTTGTATTAGGCTGGTCTCCCAGAGTTGCACCGAATGCATTTTCGTCAAGAGGTTCATAAGAAAAGAATGCGTTGGTTCTTACCTTGTTCTTCGTCCTCAAGCGTGTTCCGAATTTCAAGATCGCCTTCTCAGAAACAGGCAATGTAAAATCTATTCTTGTATTGAAGTCCTCGTCATAAGTGTCTTGAAACTCCTCAGTGATTTCATTCAATCCGAGATTAAAGTTATCCGATGGGTTAGCAAGTAGAGCTACTGGGAATTCTGGGTTTCTCAAATCAAGATTAACAGTTTGGCCACTTTCTCGGTAGCTGATATAACGCTCGTTTGGTCTTTCCTCCGAAGCCCTTGCATACGTTGCGGACCAATCCACCTTTAACTTATCAAATTGGTGTTCACCTTTAAGGGTTACGTTCCTGTTACGTTGGTCTTCCAACCTTCTATTATCTATTCTATCGTTGCCTAATCCACCTTTAGTCTGGAATTCAACCCGAGCGGGTAATGTCCATTGACCTGAGCCATTAGGTATGGCATCACCATCACCAAAAGCGTCATCAATTTGCGAGACACGCATTCTGTACCTGTTCTCCCAATCATCTCTCCAGTTGTAAGTGCCTGATAGATATAGTCGATGATTCTTATTAATCTCATAGTCCAAAGCCAAATTGAAACTTCTTCTTATACGTTGTACTCGATATTCTCTGATGTCGAATTCTTCGATGAGTGCTTCACCGTTATCTCCTTCAAACCAAACCGCTTCAACATTGTCAGATCCAAAATTATGATTGTTATAGCTGGCCGAAAATACAGCACCTAATTTATCATCAGCAAAACGATCCGATACAACTACCGAACCTGTCCATATTGGTTCATTAGAAAGGAAGTTAAAGCCTGAAGCTAAAGTACCTGAAACGCGTCTACCAGTGGGTGCAGAACGTGTAATCAAGTTTACAGAACCTCCAATGGCATCAGCATCCATATCCGGAAGTACCGCTTTGTTCACTTGAATGGTCTGAATCAAATCCGATGGAATCAGGTCTAATTGAATGTTTCTGTTATCTCCTTCTGCGGACGGAACGCGCTCTCCGTTTAACATAACAGAGTTTAACTGTGGCGCTAAGCCTCGAATGATAATATTACGGGCCTCTCCTTGATCATTTTGAATGGTAATGCCCGGTATCCTCTTTAAAGCGTCTCCAATATTAGCATCTGGAAAACGACCTATCTGATCCGCTGCTACAACGTTGGTAATGTTGGCATTAGTTCGTTGTTGATTAAGCGCTTTGGCTTGTCCTTTTAGGCGATCTCCTAAAACTATAACCTCTCCACCAGCCGTAAATCCAGGCTCCATTTGGACATTTACGCTAAGTGTTTCTCCTGCAATCACAATAACGTCTTGCTCAACTTTCTTATATCCAATAAAGCTGGTGATGAGCTTGTAGTTACCTGCTGGAATGTCAACTAGTATATAGTCTCCATTATCATCAGTTGGAATGCCTTTTTGAAGGGAGGCAACCATCACGGTGGCCCCAGGTAAAGGAAGTCCTAATTCGTCAGTAATTTTTCCTCTTATGATTCCATTTTGAGCAAAGCCTATTTGAGCAATTGCTAAAAGAATACAGAGTGTAGTTAAGGTTCTTTTCATGGGTTTTAAAATTTACCCAAAGGTGTAAAGTACCTTAGACTTGAATGTGTGCGATTCTTTAAGAAAAAAACCTCAAAATCAAGTATGCTTGACTCAAATAATAATTTTTTATGAAATGTATTAAGCGAATATTACGGGATTCATTTAACTAGCTAAATACCAGCCATATAGATATATATTTCCGAAATAGAAAGGCTATCTGTGTGAGCAATCCTTGTTTTGAAAAGCATACTTTACACATCCAAAACTCTTTTCATGAGTGCACTTGTCGTCACTCAAAAATCTGTCTTTCTTAGTTGACGTTTAGCTTTCCAATAGCCCCAAAGTAGCTTGGGGCCTATGACTTTTTTCCTCTACCGGCTTCTAACATATCCCACATGGCTTGTGGTACTTTTTCGAGGTGACTGAACTCTCCGGCACCCATCAACCATTCTCCACCATCTATGGTCACAACTTCTCCATTAACGTAAGCCGAGAAGTCAGACATAAGGTAAGCAGCTAGATTGGCTAATTCCTGATGTTCACCAACTCTACCTACTGGAACAAGCTTAGCTGGATCGAATTTGTCGATGAGGTCTCCTGGCAATAATCTACTCCATGCACCTTCAGTTGGGAATGGCCCTGGGGCAATCGCATTAAGTCTAATCTTATACTTAGCCCATTCAACCGCTAGAGAACGTGTCATGGCAAGCACCCCTGCTTTAGCGCAAGCGGAAGGGACTACATAACCAGAGCCGGTCCAAGCGTAGGTAGTAACGATGTTCAAGACGGTACCTGCCTGTTTCTGAGCTATCCATTTCTTACCCAAAGCAAGGGTAAAATTGGTGGTTCCTTTTAATACAATATCTATAATAGTATCAAACGCTCTGTTAGACAGGCGCTCTGTTGGACTAACAAAATTACCCGCTGCATTATTCAACAAGCAATGGATTTGACCAAACCGCTCTTCAGTCTTAGCCAATACATTCTCCACTTGATCATAATCACGAACATCGCACTGAATAGGTAATACCTTTCCTCCAGTCTCAGCCTCTAGCTCTTGCGCAGCTTTCTCAAGCACTTCCATCTTTCTACTGGTAATCACTAAGTTGGCACCCAACTCTAAAAAGTACTTTCCCATAGCACGGCCAAGGCCAGTACCGCCACCAGTTACTATGATTGTTTGTCCCTTAAGGGCATCATCCCTTAGCATTCCATCGGTTCTCATATATAAAGCATTAAATACAGGCATTTAAGTTAGAAAATATTATGCATGCAGCATAACATTTCCGCAGACTCGTCAGTATCAATTACATAAAATTCTCAGCTGAATTAGTCATATTTGTACAACCTATATAATGCATATGAATCGTATTTCGAACAAGGCCCTGCTATTTCCACTCGTACTCATCTTTCTTACCTCATGTGTTGCCAAAAAAGATTTTGATGCCGTAGTAAGTGAGAAAAACAGTTTAGAAAATGACAGAACACGTCTGCGCGAACAGCTCGCCATTGCTACTGAAAAAACCGACCGTTTAGAAGTTCAAGTTGAAGACTTGAAAGGCAAAAATACGGCATTGCAAAACGATTTTGATTTAGTGAGCAAAGAGCTCAAGGATGTGCAAGGAGAATATACTAGGATTAAACAGCTCTATGATAATCTATTGACTAATAGCAGCCAGCTCAATACCGACCTTGCACAGCAACAACAAAGGCTACTCGCGATTGAAGATGATTTGGAAATAGAACGAAAAAAGAATGAAGAACTAGCTTTAGACTTATCGAAGCGAGAAGCCAAAGTAGCGGAACTAGAAAGGTTAATTTCTGAGAAAGATAAGGCTGTACAATCACTGAAAAAGCGTGTAACAGATGCTTTATTAAACTTTCAGGCCAGCGATCTATCAGTTGAAGTGAAAAACGGCAAAGTATATGTGTCGCTTGCCGAAAAATTACTCTTCAATTCAGGAAGTACCAAAGTGGACTCAAAAGGAGAAACTGCGCTCAAGCAATTGGCTAACGCGCTAAGTGGTAATTCAGACGTCAACATAATGGTAGAAGGACATACGGATAACGTTCCTTTATCTGGCTCAGGCAAATACAGTGACAACTGGGACCTCAGCGTAATTAGAGCAACCTCTATCGTTAGAATTCTAGTGAATAACGGTATCAGTTCAGAAGTCATAACAGCCTCAGGACGTGGTGAATTTTCGCCAGTGGCAGAGAACTCTAGTGCAGAGAACAAAGCTTTGAATCGAAGGACAGAGATTATTTTAACACCGAAGCTCGATGAGCTTTTTCAACTCCTTGAAACTTATTAAACAATTGTCTTAAGCACTTTATTTAAGCTTCATGTCAAATCAAAATGAGTTTTCTAACCTAAGTATTGATGAGCTAAGGCTTAAGAAACAAAAACTTAAGGCGATTCAGCGGGTCATACTCATATTATGCCTTACTACGGCAGCAATAGCAATTTTTGTATCAGTTTGGAAGGAGACACGCGAATTATACCCTGTGATAGGGCTTACCCTTATTTTAGGCATCGGTTATCCTTTGATGGCTTTTGGTCCAACCCAAAAGAAAATCCAAGCAGAAATCGATAGCCGCAATTGATTCGGCTAAGGAGATACACCCGCCATGAGTTGCGCACAAAGCAAAGCACCATAAGTACCCAGTGCATATCCCAATACTGCCAGCAGCACCCCTACTGGTGCCAAGGCTGGACTAAATGCGGAAGCCACCACAGGTGCTGAGGCCGCTCCCCCTACATTCGCTTGACTCCCCACGGCAACGAAGAAGAAAGGTGCTCTGACTAGTTTAGCCACTACAATCATAATGATCACATGGAACAACATCCAAGTGATACCAATGGCAAATAAGCCAAGGTTATTGAATATCTCCCCCACATTCATTCTCATACCAATTGTGGCTACGAGAATAAAAATGAAGACACTGCCTAACCTCGAAGCCCCTGCACCTTCGTATTTTCTCATTTTAGTAAAAGAAAGACCAACTCCAATGGTTGTAGCAATCACCACCAACCAGAAAAACCCAGAGGTAAGCGATTCCAAACTATACTTGGCCAACCATTCACTTCTGGCCTCCATAAATGGCGCGATTACATCAGCACCCCAGTGTGCTAAGGCCGTACCACCAAAACCAATCGCTAAAATGGTCATGACCTCTGAAAGGGTTGGAATCTTGGCAATGCTTGCCTGATAGTGCTCTACCCTATCTCTTAAATCGTCAATGGCCGTTGTATCTGATTTAAGCCACTTATCAACCTTTTTAGTCTTACTCGCTCCATAGAGTAAGAAGCCAGTCCAAATATTGGCACAGATGACATCAACCACAATCATGGTGGAGAACAAACTATCACTCACACCAAAAATTTCCTTCATTGAAGCTTGGTTAGCACCGCCTCCAATCCAGCTACCTGCTACTGTAGTGAGTCCTCGCCAAACCTCTTCCCCACTGCCTATATTTAAGACATCAGGGGCTAGATATGAAATAACAATGATGGCTAAGGGACCTCCTAGAACAATCCCGATGGTAGCCGCAAAAAACATAATCACAGCTTTTGGCCCCAGATTAATAATGCCCTTGATATCAATACTCAGACACAGCAACACCAAACTAGCCGGTAACAAATACCTGGAAGCCACAAAATAAAGGTTTGAATCTTCACCTGATACTAGGCCTAACGGCCAGTTCAGAAGGCCCGGTAAAAAATAACAAAGCAGAATGCTGGGTACTATGGTGTAAAACTTCTTCCATTTTGGGTTAGCAGAAGACGAAGTATGAAATACACCGGCTACAATTATGATCAGTAATCCGAGTACAATAGCGTCATTGGTAAAGAATGGTTCCATGATGTAGTTTTCAAAACACCAATAATAGGTGTTTTTGATTAAAAACTATTACTCCATGGCATAGCCCAAGCTTTCACCGCATTTAGAATGCAACAAAAGACACAATACTTTCTAAGTAGTTTCAAATCGAATCACTATGCATACAACTTTCTGATGTTTGCCTTCTAATTGTATCTTGAAATGTATGTCGGGATACTTAGGGATCTCAGCAGAGGATATATACACAGGAACTTCACCTTTAAATGAACTGGTATTTATTGATTTAGAGGTGACCAGCTCGGCAAGTCTGGTTTGTACCCTAAGTGCAATCTCACCGAGCTTAAACTGACTTCTCTCTTTGGGATAAAAAGTAATTGACTGTGGTTCGATGTAACCGTTTTGATTAATTAAAGAAAGTACCATGTCTTTGTATTCCAAAACCCAAGTCTCATAGCCAATATGATCTTTATAGGTCTTTTTTAGGGGTTCCCCAAGCGATTCCAGTATAGCAAATTCCTTATCAATCCTACGGATATCTTTAAGCTTCAGCTTTTCATTTATTGAAATATTGAGGAATTCATTGTAATTCAAAGAAAGCTCACCCTCCACGCCCTTTATTAGTTCAGGATTGTTTCCCTTACTCTTTTGTGCCAGAACCATTAATGGCATTAGCAAAGCATATAGTGTTAATATTGTCTTTTTCATAATGTTGCGTAAATACGAAACACACTATAATCTATACCTTCTACTCACTAAAAGTTCATTTAGCACCAGTACTTAGCCAATGCTCTATCACTTTTTCACGAAGTTCACTAAAGCCTACACGAATTATTGAAATTCACTCTTGAATCTGAATTTCATTATCTGATTCCTTGATTTCAAGACGGTAAACTAAGAATAGAAAAGAGCCATAAATACAAGAACTTTCTGAAAAAACCTAGATACCAGCTATCAAGTAGTTTCAAATCGAATCACGATGCTTTTCACCTTTTTATCCTTACCGTCAAGTGTAATATTAATATGGATAAATGGATTTTTGACTAGCTCATCTGAAGTTATAAAAAGAGGAACCTCACCTTTAAACTGACTAGTTTTGACAGATTTAGATGAAACAAGTTCTTCTAGTTTAGTTGTCGCCCTTAAAGCTGTATCACCCAATTTAAAATGGCTTTTTTCATTTGGAAAAAGCTTAATAGACTGTATTTCTACGCGACCACTTCGATCAATAAAGTACAGTTCCATATCATCATATTTGAAAGACCAATGCTCATAAGCAAAACTCTTTTTATATTCTGTACTGTTAGGCTTACCTAAAGGTTCTAGCACTTTGAAATCTCTATCAACAATCAATATATCCCGTAATTTAACCTCTTGATTTAATGAGATGTCGTAAAATTTATTTTGATCAAGTCTCAGTTCATTATTCACCCCCTTAATCAAGTCGCTATTGATTTCTTTCTTCTTTTGAGCAAACATCATGATTGTCATGAGCATGCAACATCCTATTAGTAGTATTTTCTTCACAAACCTCCTCCTTAGTCACAAGATACATCATAATTTGTACTTCCATGTTCGTCAAATGTGGCAAACGACTTGTTGAATGAGACAAGGGGAGCACTTTTTTTATGAATAGAAGTGTTGACAAACAAGAATCCTATATATTCGAATTTTAAAATATTTCAGAATGGCACCCAGAGGAGGTTTTTCAAGTAGAATAGGTTTTATAGCAGCAGCTGCAGGCTCGGCTGTTGGTTTAGGTAACATTTGGGGTTTCCCTTATGAAGTTGGTGAAGGAGGTGGTGCAGCCTTCGTAGTCATCTACCTTTTCTTCTGTTTTGTTTTATGCTTCCCCGTCATGGCTACTGAAATTGCTATCGGTAGAAAGACACAACTCAACCCTGTTGGTGCATTCAATGCCTTGGGGTATAATAAATGGAATTGGATCGGAAAAATGGGAATCCTTGCCGGAGTACTCATTTTGTCATTCTATAATATTATTGCAGGCTGGGCCTTTGGTTACATTATTGAAATGGTCATGGGCAATTTTGCCATAGCTGATCAATTTGGTGATTACATTAAAGACGTGGTCAAAGTAGGTGCCTACGGTGCCGTGTTTATGGCAACCACAGCTTATGTGGTTTC
Source organism: Cyclobacteriaceae bacterium (assembly GCA_965284605.1). Classification (GTDB taxonomy): domain Bacteria; phylum Bacteroidota; class Bacteroidia; order Cytophagales; family Cyclobacteriaceae; genus Roseivirga. The sequence continues at coordinate 3,565,806 of OZ260101.1, read as the reverse complement.
TAAAGGTATTTCAGGTGGTATTGAAAAGGCCGCTAAGCTCTTAATGCCAACTTTAATCATCATGATGCTTATTATCGTGGGCTATTCTATGACCCTACCGAATGCTGTTGATGGACTTAAATTTTACTTGGTTCCTGATTTTAGCAAACTCAATGCGTCAGTTATTTATAACGCGATGGGGCAAGCTTTCTTCTCACTTTCCTTGGGTATGGGTGCGTTAATCACTTACGGCTCTTATGTGAGCAAAAAAGAAAATATTGTGAGTGCCGCTGCATGGGTCACCTTGGCCGATGTTGGTATTGCTTTGATTGCGGGATTAATGATCTTCCCGCTAATCGGATTTATGAGTGGTGGTACAATGGAAGGTGCGGGTCGTGGACCAGGGCTTATATTCGTTACGCTCCCTCAAATTTTCGGTAACATTGGTGGAACGTTGGGTATAGTAGCAGGCACAACTTTCTTTGTACTGCTCTGTTTTGCTGCACTTACTTCAACCGTCTCTTTGCTAGAGGTACCCGTCTCCTATGTGGTAGATGAAATGAAGATTAAAAGAAAGCGTGCCGTATGGTTAGTAGCCGGAGTCATCTTCTTAGTAGGAATTCCATCGCTACTTGGTAATGGGTTCTCAGACTTCTTTAGCACGAGTTTTACAACTTACAAAGCGGGAGGAACGGACACAGACTTCTTGTCATTGGTGGCTGCTATTGCAAATGATACATTACTGCCGTTAGGTGGATGCATGATATCTTTCTTTGCTGCGCACATATGGAAAAAGCACAACTTGGACGAAGAGCTTGCAGTTGGAGCACCAGCATACAGGGGCTCATTTGTTCAGAAGTATTTAAACTTTGCCATTAGCTACTTGGCACCAATTGTACTCGGAGCACTCTTTATATTAACTGTGCTTTTCAAGTTCTTTGGTATTAGCATCGTCTAGTTTCAGAAGTTTTTAAGATATTGACCCCGACTTGTCGGGGTTTTTTTATGCGAATACTTTTAGGCATTGCCTTCATCATCATACAGACTCACATCAGCTTTGCTCAAATTAGGCTGGTTGAAGGTCGTGCATACGCTGTTAAGCGCACGATTGACAACATTTCTGTTGATGGTATCGGAAATGAAAATTCATGGAAGAGGGCTTCTTGGAGCGAAGATTTTGTGGATATTGAAGGCAAGAAAAACCCGAAGCCCTATTATAAGACAAGGGTCAAAATGCTCTGGGATGATAAATACTTCTATTTCTACGCTGAAATGGAAGAACCACACGTTTGGGCAAAACTTACAGAGAGGGATGCAGTCATCTTTAACGATAATGATTTCGAAATTTTCATTGACCCTGATGGAGACACTCATAATTATTATGAGTACGAAGTCAATGCCTTTAACACTGTTTGGGATTTACTACTCACCAAACCCTACCGCGACAATGGGCATGCCATCAACAACTGGGATATAAATGGTTTAAAATCTGCTGTCAACATCAAAGGAAGCATCAATGATCCTAGCGACAAAGATGAGGGTTGGTCAGTAGAAGTTGCCATTCCATGGAAAGCTTTAAAGGAAGCCACCAGAGCCACTACCCCTCCACAAAACAATGACGTTTGGCGTGTTAATTTTTCTCGCGTTCAGTGGGAAACAGAAGTTAAAGGAACGACCTATTTTAAAAAGAAAGATGCCGTAACAGACAAGAATTTACCCGAGAACAACTGGGTATGGTCGCCACAGCGGGCTGTCGCCATGCACGAACCTGAGTTTTGGGGAATGGCTGTTTTTGCCAATGTACCTGTCGGTGAAAATATAGATTTTGTATCTGACTTTGGTTCCGAAGAAGTGAGGCAACTCCTGTTTAGTGTTCACAGGCAGCAGATAGCCCATAGAAGAGAAAATAATAGCTATTTGAGTGACAAGGCTCAGCTAATAGATTATAAGGTATTTAATGTAGGTAGAAGCATTGAATGGGAAATTGAAGCGAATCAATACGCCTATCATGCCATTATGCAACATCCTTTTAACAAGTCGATCGTTTGGCACATCAACGAAACCGGCAGACTTTGGAAAGAAATAAAAAAGTAATGAATAAAAGAAAATTCCTCAAACAACTAGGATTAGGCTCTTTTGCGATAGCAGCTACTCCTACGCTCTTTTCATCATGTACGCCTGCACCAGCAGAAGATTTCAAACTCTGGATGTGGGTAGGTGGCGGTGCCAACAAACCCGAAGAAGAGTGGAGAGAGCAGTTTACGCGTTTGAGCGAATTAGGATTCCATGGCGTCTTAGCAGGAGGCGGAATTGAAACACTGAAGACGACTGTTCCTTTAGCGAAATCTCTCGGTCTAGAGATTCATTCTTGGCAATGGGTAATGAACCGACCGGGAAATAAGGAAGCCATGGCGAACCCTGAATGGTATGCGATAAGCCGAAATGGTGAATCTAGTTTAGATGTGCGTCCTTATGTAGATTATTACCAATGGCTATGCCCATCAAAGCCTGAAGTACAAGAGTACATTATTAACGGAATGATTCAGCTCGCAGAAGTTGAGGGTTTAGATGGTGTTCAACTAGACTATGTAAGGTATTGCGATGTTATATTACCACGAGGGTTATGGGAAAAATATGATCTCATTCAAGACCATGAAATGCCTGAGTTTGACTTTTGCTATTGCGATACCTGTAGAGGGAAATTCAAAGCCGAAAATGGTTATGACCCAAAAGATTTAGAAGACCCAAGCCAAGATCAAAAATGGCTTCAGTTCAGGTATGACTCCATTACCAATCTAGTGAACCGCATTGCTGATGAAATACATGCACGTGATAAAAAACTATCGGCATCAGTCTTTGCAACACCTACCCTAGCCCGAAAATATGTAAGACAGGCTTGGGATCAATGGGATTTAGATTTCGTTTTCCCGATGATCTATTATCAATTTTATGCCGAACCAATTGATTTTATTAGCACTGGTACTGCTGAAGGTGTTAAAGCTTTAAATGGTAGCAAGCCACTCTATACAGCCCAATACCTGAATGAAAAAACAACTGATGATGTTGCTCAAATGATTGAATTGGCCAAAGCTGGAGGCGCCAATGGTTTGGCCTTTTATGATTATGGACTGCTTAATGATGACAAAGCTGATGTCATAAAGAACTTCAATACAAAAGAATAAAAAAGGCCCCGTCTCGAAGTTTCGAAACGGGGCCTTTTTACATAACTCTATACTTTACTTCTTTCTCTCTTTCAAGATTATTGCATCCACAGATTTGTCTTTTACCAACTGATTGAATGCTGGGAGATCATTCTCCATTAGCCCTTTCAATTTTGCTAGTTCAGCGTCAATCTGTGTTGTCAATTCAACACGTACATCTTCAGACTGTTTGGTAGGTGCCCATTCGCCACTACCTGCAGCCCCGAGTAAAGCAGCTAACTTATTATTTAGCCTAATCGGAAAGTTTAGAGGATCTTGACCAGATCTGTTCTTAGTTTGATAAAGCGCCTCTTCTACTTCGGTCATCTTCTTCATCAATTCTTTTCCAGATTCAACCACGTCTTCATACTTGTCATCTCCTTTGATTTTATCCATCAAGCCATCCATTTGCTCTCTAGCAGCTCTGATGTCTTTTATCGCTTGATGCGTTTCAGTTACCTTATCGCGTACCTTCATCAAGAAATCAAATTGCGCTTGAATATCTGCATCTGTTGAAGGATATCTCGGATCTCTAATTAATTTAAACTTAGTTTCTTGAGACTCATCACCAACAATCAGTTTCGCAGTATACTCACCCGTTGGAGCCACCGGACCAGGACCTCTGACCGAAGCTGCCCACATGATTAAGCCTTCGAAACCTTCGGCATTCTCATAGCGCATATTCCAATTAAAGGAGTTCATTCCTTTGGCTGCTTTCTGATTGAAAGACTTCACTAAATCACCTTTCTTATCATAGATTTCAATGGCTACTTTCGTTCCTTTGGCTACTTCATCTTTCATGTAGTAGTAAATCATAGGCCCGGCAGGCTTATTCTTTCCATAGAGTAAGGATAGGTTTCCACCACCTCCGCCTCCTCGACCAAAGCGACCACCGCCACCGCCAAGTCTGTAAGCATCCATTGGCTTAAACATATGGAAGTTTTTGGCTGCTACTTCATCAGACAATTGATGAAGCACTGTCAAGTCATCGATCATCCAGAAAGCTCTACCTTGCGTAGCCGCTATTAGATTATCGTTCTTAATAGTCAAATCAGTTATAGGAACGATCGGTAAATTCATTTGGAAAGGTTTCCAAGATGCTCCATCGTCAAATGATATGAACATCCCTCTCTCAGTTCCCGCATAAAGCAATCCTGCTTTTTTCTGGTCAGCTCTCACAACTCTTGTGAAATAATCGTTAGGAATACCGTTCGTGATCTTGGTCCAAGTCTTACCATAATCCTTTGTCTTATAGAGATAAGGCTCATAGTCACCAAGTTTATATTGCGTACCTGCTATGTAAGCTCCACCTTTTACAAAAGGATCGGCATCAATACTATTGATCATAAGGTACTTTGGAAAATCTGGAGGTGTTACATTCTCCCAGTTCTTACCTCCGTCTCTTGTCACATGGATAAGTCCATCATCAGAACCAGCCCAAATTAAGTCTTTCTCATAAGGCGACTCTGTTGCGGCAAAAATTGTAGCATAGTATTCAACAGACGTATCATCGTAGGTAATCGGTCCACCTGATTTACCTAGCTTATCTGGCTCGGCTCTCGTCAAGTCAGGACTAATTAATTCCCAAGACTGCCCTTCATTATACGTTACATGTAAATGATTAGAAGCAGTATAGAGCTTGTTAGAACTATGTGGAGAGAAGAAAATTGGGAAGTTCCACTGGAACCTATATTTATAATCTTCAGCACCATGACCCATTGGGTTATCAGGCCAAGCATTAATATTTCTATTGATTCCTTTGTCGTGGTCTACTCTTGTTAAGAAACCACCATAGCTACCGCCATAAACAATATCAGGATTGTCAGGATTAGGTGCAATATGAGCACTCTCGCCACCTGCAGTAGACTCCCAATCATTGTCAGTAATCGCAAAGCCGAATGATCGGTGTGCAATCCTTACGGTTGAGTTATCTTGCTGTGCTCCGTAAATACGGTAAGGAAAGGCATTGTCCGTAGTGACACGGTAAAACTGTGCCGTTGGTTGATTATTGTCCGTAGACCATGAATCTCCACCATCATAAGACACTTGTGCTCCGCCATCATCAGCAATTACAAGTCTCATATTATCTTCCGGTGCAATCCACAGGTCATGATGATCACCATGAGGTGCATTTCTTCTGTTAAATGTTCTACCTCCGTCAGTTGACGTATGGTAGCCTACATTCATCACATAAACTTTATCGACATCCTTGGTATCAGCATAAATTCTTGAGTAGTACCATGCACGTTGTCTTAGTGCTCTGTCTGAGTTTGTATTTCTCCAAGTTTCTCCGCCATCGGTGGATTTATATACACCGCCTTTATTGGCTTCAATGATCGAATAAATCGTATTAGGATTCACTGGAGAAATAGACACACCACTGATTCCGATTGGACCATTTGGCATACCTTGCTTGTCCATTAAGTTTTCCCAAGTTTCACCACCATCTTTTGAGCGCCAAACACCTGAACCATCGCCACCAGAGGTAAGGCTGTAAGGCGTTCTTCTGACACGCCAAGTACTGGCCATCATAAAATCTGGGTTATTTGGATCAAAAGAAAGATCAACCGCTCCTGCATCTGCATTGGCGAACAGTACTCTCTTCCAATTTTTACCGCCATCAGTGGTCTTATAAACACCTCTTGTTTCGCTAGATTTAAATAGGTCACCCATTACGGCTACCCAAGCAACATCAGAATTTTCTGGGTGAATTTTGATACGGCCCACATGCATAGCATCTTTTAAGCCGATATTCATCCAAGTCTCCCCACCATCAGTAGTCTTCCAGATGCCTTCAAAACCAGAGGACACATTACCCCTTACTGTTTCTTCTCCCTGACCAACATATATAACATCATTGTCAGAATCACTAACGGCAACAGCTCCTATTGAACCACCGAAGTAACCATCTGAAATATTGCTCCATGTAGTGCCACCGTTGTCTGTCTTCCAAACACCACCACCGGTTGCTCCCATGTAAAAAACATTGGGCTTTCCGGCAACACCTGTGACCGTAGAGGCTCTACCGCCTCTATAAGGTCCTATAGACCTCCACTCTATGCCTTTATAAATCTCCGCTTTGGGATCTGGCGTATTGGCTGCGCTGGCTGTTTTGCCTCGTCTATTTCTTCTTTGTGCTTCCGCATCATAGACGAAAGAGCATAGAAGTAAACACGCCACAATCAAAACACCTTTTGTTGAGAATCGCTTTGCTATCATAGTTAATAGTTTGATTAAGGTAAATGTATTCTAGGTTTATGATTAAAAGTTATAAACAAACGTTCACTTTGAGAAGTAGCCCTCATGGTTTTACACGAATGGAAAAAAGAAAGGCCGACCCAAAAAATGGATCGGCCTTTACCTCTAACGTCTGCTACGTTATTATGATTAGTTGATTTTATAAATTTTTGTATTGCTATATGAAGTTAAGAAACTTGCTTGATTCAATAATTTCTTAGTTTCTAAGTCTTCAATCACATCATTTTCAGTCAATATGATTGAATCAATTAGATTATCTTCTTGGTCATAAATTTTGATGATTTCAGCTGATTCTTCTTCCAATTCAGCGTTCATATTATCTTGTATTACGTCATTATAAGCTCTGGTTAGAGAAGCTTCGACATCATACATCAATGTACCTTCGTTTTTCGAAAGGTTTGATGACTCAATACCTGCAGTGAGTGTTACTGCTGCTGCCAATGCCAATGCGACTATCGCTGACATTGTTCTCTTTGTGTTTAACTTTCTTTTCATGACCGGGTTGTTTCGAATGTGTTACTTTATTGTCTAGGTTGTTATTTCTTGCTACCAAATATTATTCTCTCTACTACACTTATTAAGACGACAAAGTTCTCGAAAAGTTTAATTTTAATCGAAATAAAAGTAGAATATTTTCCCAACCGGTGAAAACCGCGGATGAACCGTAGAAAATAGGGACTGAAATATTAGGCACAAAAAAGCCCGCTTGTCGCAGGCCATTTACTCAATACAATATTTGGATTAGCCTATCGCCTGTTCTAGATCTGCGATCAAATCTTCGGCATTTTCGATACCAACACTCAGTCTAATTAGAGAATCTAAGAGACCAACTTTCATTCTTTCCACTTTTGGTATAGCGCCATGTGTCATACTTGCCGGGTGATTGGCAAGAGATTCTACCCCACCGAGAGATTCGGCCAAGGCAAAAAGCTTAAATTTTTCCAAAACCTGAAAAGAGCGTTGCATATCATCTTCATGGAATGTGAAAGAAATCATTCCACCAAAACCATTCATCTGCCCCTTAGCTATTTGATGATTTGGGTGAGATTCGAATCCGGGCCAGTAGACTTTAGCAACCTGAGGGTGCTGCGCCAAATAATGAGCTACCTTCTCTCCATTTTCACAGTGTCTTTGCATTCTTAAATGCAACGTCTTGATTCCCCTAAGTACCAAAAAGCAATCCTGAGGACCTGCCACAGCACCACATGAGTTCTGAATAAAGGCTAACTTCTTAAATAAACCTTCATCATTCACCACAAGAGCACCCATTACAACATCTGAATGCCCTCCTAAGTATTTAGTCACTGAGTGCATTACAATATCAGCACCCAAGTCCATCGGATTTTGAAGTACTGGTGACGCAAATGTGTTATCTACACCCAATAGAACGCCATGCCTTTTTGCAATATCTGATGCTGCTTTGATGTCTACGATGCTCATCATTGGATTAGTTGGGGTCTCTAACCAGATCAGTTTAGTTTTTTCATTTATATATTGCTCTATTTTAGCAGTGTCCCCCATGTCGATAAAGTGAAACTTTATGCCAAAGCCTTCGAAAATCTTCGTGAAAATTCTATATGTACCACCGTATAGGTCATTGCTACTGATTACCTCATCTCCCGGTTTTAATAACTTGATTACCGTATCAATAGCAGCCACTCCAGATCCGAAGACCAAACCGTGCTTTGCGTTTTCTAATGCGGCAATGCTATCTTGTAATGCAAACTTCGTAGGGTTTTGGACTCGCCCATATGCATAACCTTGATGATCGCCTGGCGACTTTTGAACGTATGTCGAAGTCTGATAGATAGGTGTCATGATAGCCCCCGTTGAAGGGTCAGGCACTACCCCAGCATGCACCGCTTTAGTATCGAAATGCATTATTGTTCCTTTTTCTTTTTGGCTATAAAAAATGCCTGTAACTCCTTATTCATTTCTTCTTCGGTTTGTTTGTAGTTAGGCGTTAAAGAGAGTTGACCAGGTGTTTGCTCTATCATTAATGTTTGCGTTGGGAACGCGAAACGGACACCCAAGTGTTCAGCCAATTTATTTATTTCTAACATTATCTCCTGTCGGCAGCGAAGTTCAGCATTCCAATCAGGTACTTTGAAGAAGATATAAACCATCACCTCCAGCGAGCTAGCCGCATAATCATTTAGAAAGATGTTATGATAGTCTTTTCTGGTTTCAGGATGATCCTGAACAATCTTTTCGATCCCCTTCACGAATACCTGTATTAGTCTGGCAGGCGAATCATATGTGATGGAAAGTTTGGTAAAAAATCTTCGGTACGTTCTCAAACCGTGATTATCCACCATACTGTTCGAAATCATGCTATTGGGCACATACATGACAGAATCTCTAAAGGTTCGTATACGGGTAGACCTAAAGCCAACCTCTTCTACCGTTCCGTCAATCTCTCCCGAAGTTACCCAGTCTCCTATTTGAAATGGCCTATCAATAAATATCATTAATGAGCCGAAAAAATTCTTCAGGGTATCTTGAGCTGCTAGCGCAAAGGCCAAACCACCAATTGAAAGGCCTGTTAATAAAGGCCAAATATCAACTCTGATACTGTTTAGAATGACGATAATACCTACCAGAACCACAAATACCCTTAGAATCTTTCGAATAAGCGGAGCCAGTTGATCGTCCAATGTATTGGCTGACCGCTCTGCCATTCGTTCAAAATAAATACCTAAGACGTCTACCAACCTGTAAAAGAATATAGTGGCAAAAAGCGGTACCAATGCCCTGACAATTAAAATCAACGTACTGGTGATGTAAACTGGTAATTGTATGGTAGGAATGAGGATCTTCGCCATTTCAGCCACTAGCATCAGGCTAAATGGTTTAGCAGCCGGAATCAAGACATCTCGGGCCAAATCGATCTTACCATAGCGGTGCATCAGCCTAACTAAAAGTGTCTTAATAAAAAAGGTTAAGACTACATGCAAGATAAATCCGAGCGTGATCAAGATCAACACACCAAAATATTGCCATAGATATAAACCTAGATACTTATTGTTACCCAGCTTGGGCAATAAATTTAAAAGTCTGTCCGTGCCATAAGGATAAACCTCCTTATGAATTTTATCAATCTCAGAGACTGTCCTTTCTGAAAAAAGCCATCCTTGCTCATACTTCTGAACGTATATATCTCGAAATTCATCCGTTAATACGTATCTATTCTTTAGAAGGGCGGAGTCATAATAATCGCTCTCTCTGGGAATGTCTTCCAAACGTATGAGGTTACCAGAGCCATCGAGTATTTGCTTTAACTCAATAGCTAGTGCCTCTAATTCTACTTGTGTTCTTTTACCGCTGTATAGAGACTTGGCTGCTTGGCCGGGGTTATGGGTGTCCTCTTGCAGATACTGCAAATGATTGTAAATGGCCTCATAAGGGCTATTGAAATTGGAAGGTAATTCTGAATCTTGTGCAAGCGCGTTCGGAGCACTTACAATCGTTGTCAGAAGTAAGCCGAAAAATATTGTTCTAAAGTGGTTTAACTGCATAAACGTTCATCTGATTCGCGAAGTTAACAAACACTTCGTATTCAAGTCTATTCTGATAGTAAAGTATGCTCACCTGTGCACTAGCTGGAATATCAGAAGTTAAAAACCGTCCTTCTCTGTCAATCAGTCTTAATACTTGGCGCTTTAGGTCTCGAATCGCAAAAATCTCCTTACCATTTCTAAAGTTATACTGATCAACTGCTATTGATTTTGAATTTGGGTAACTGATGGAGAACTTTTCGTTACCTCTCTTGTCAAAGATGGTCAATACTTTCCCGTCATTACGCGTAATACTAAAGGTTGTTTTCAAGGCATCATCCACCAGACTAAAATCATTATTGCCGGATGCCCGAAGCAATTGCTTCCGCATTATCGTTTCGCCATCTAAATTAACTTGAATCAGCTCTCCATCAACGGTATTTACAGCCACTAAACTCTGGTCAAAATTTGCCCCTCGTACGAATGAAACATCTCCTGATAAGCTTTTACCAATATTTATAGGAAAGCCTTGGTATTCTTGCCCTCGCCTATTCAACAGATGTATTTTACCTGTACTTTCAACAACCACAAAACAATCTCTTCCGCGTACTCTAATATGAAAAGGGGTTTGCAGCAGGTTACCTCCAATTCCCTTTGGATTCCAGCCATCAAGTAAATCACCCTCTTTTCCAAAAAGATATAAATCACCTCTTCGGTCTTTTGTGATGTACCTATAACGCTTGTTATTGTCATAATCAATCACATTTGAACCATCTATAGGCAAATTGGCATTATGCTTAACAGGGAAGCCATCTACATCATTTCCGTTCCTATCGATCATATGGATGAGCGAATCGGTAAAAAAGAAGTACTGTAGTTTTTTATTATTGTAAAAATCAACCTGATGGATATCTCCTTTCAATTGACCAGCCACTGTTCTCTTCCATAAAACCTCACCTTGCTTGCTGACCAAATAGATTTGATTATTTACGTCTTGAAAAACAACCTCTAAGCTAGCATCCACGTGATTTCTAAGCACATATGGCTTCGTTACTAACCCTACTTCGGCAAAAACATTGGCTTTCACTAGAGGACCATTAGCAACATCAACATATTCAGGCTGTGTATTTTGGAGTTTATTAAAAGACATATCACCTGATACCAAAACACCATTATTTGTTTGATTGAGCTGTACTTTAAAAATGTCTAGTACCGATATTAGGTCTGGATTCTGATTAAAGAAGTCTACCCATTTCGGCTTAAGTTTACTTTTCAATGGATCGGCAGCAAATTCAAAGTCTTGCACTACAGTCAATTGAGTTTCTTGGATCATATCCTCAATTAAACGCCTCTTCTCAACCGATCTCCCCCAGGTAGTTTCGTTGTCAAAGTCATTAAGAATTGTTTTCAAGGCATCAAGGTCTTCTGACATAATCAGCACGTTCTGAATAATTGTATAGAAGGGAGCCTTTGTATTTGAATAGTTTTCAGGAAGCAATGATGCCATTATCTCTGGTTCATTGATAAACCTAATATCAGAATTAATGAACCTTTCCTGATAAACAGCTGAATCTAGTGGGTTTAGTTTTTCTTGAGAAAGTCGATTTAAATAGTCAGCCACTTTGCTCGTATCACTAGAAGCAAACACAAAAACTTCACTGGCCTCTGCTCCATTTCTATCAATTTCAATACTGCAAAAATCACCCGTTAACAAGTCCTTCAGACCTGTCAAGGCAATTTTAGTCGGTTGCCAAGTAAATGAATTACTCGTCAGTGGAATAAACGATTCGGCAAACATAGCCACTGTTTGTATCTCTTCATCAATTTTAGATGTGCCGCGCCCATTAAACTTCAGTTGATCTTCTCTGAAATTGAGACTGACAAACAAATTATTTTCTAATAGATTCCTTTCAACTGATTCACCACTAGACTTAAAAAAAACAGCGTTGAGCTCAGAAAGCCTAGATGGGTTTATGATTACACTTAAATCACCTTGCACACCAAACTTTTCATCGGGCTTCATTAGTCGACTTTCAGGCTCCTGAATGGCCCTAATCACGTCCTCAACTAAGAGAGCACTCTCAGAAAAGGCCAAGTACCTACCTTCAATCAAAGCCGACAAACTCAAATTACCAGCTGTATAAACCATTATCTCTCTGCCATTAAAGTTTTGGCCGCTTTGAGAGACTGTATTATTGAAAAGACGCTCAAGTATAGACTTGAGACTAGCGTCATTCCATTCGAAACCATTGCTCTCAATAACATATAGTGGGGTAAGGTCATCACTTGCAGTAGAATGCAGACTAATCCATAGAGGCAGTTCTGAAATTCTTGATGTGACAATCTGAGCCATCTCAAGTGAATCCATTTTTTTTACTTGAGCTTGAAGTGTCGAAAGCAAGGGTATAGCATCGAGCACTTCATACCAAGAAAGTGAGTTGAGATTACTTAGCGCCTTCTTGGGATTACCAAGCTGAATAGCAATAGATGCTGTTTCAGGAAGAATAGCATTAATTTTTTCGTTTGAGGGCTTAAGTTGTGGGTATAAAATATACGCCAAAGCCCCAACTACTAATAACAAGATTATGAACCACTTTAATTTCAATGTGCTATAAAATTTTCAAACATCTAACGCTCAAAATTACAGACTTGTGTATTCAAACCTATTTCCACCTAATCTTTTAATTACCGATTAAACCATTTGTCGCCCGACTGTGTCTTAGATCTCGGATAAGAACATCAGGTAAAGCCTCAAAACTTGGCCATTTACAAAGAAAAAGATGTAATCATTCTTTTTTTGTATTGTATATCTGACACTTTTAACTGAATTTTACGTTTAAGAATTGACACTTGACTATTGATTATCAAAAACTCGCTGGCTGGAATAAAAGCGATTGTGACTAATCAAGATTGACTGAGAATGAAAATAATATTGACGCAACTGTTGCTACTTTTGACACTAGTAGCATCGACATCAAAATCTGACAAGATTTTAATCTCAGAGGTTGAATTTACCGATGGACTCTATAAGTTCGATGATCGACTCATTACGGGTGAAATCATTGACTATTATGAGAATGAAACACTAAAATTTCGTTACAGAGTTTTAGAAGGGCGACTTCATGGACTAGCCACTGAGTTCTACTCTGATGGAAGCGTCAAGAGTGAGCGTAATTACACCTTCAGCAAGTTATTTGGGAGTTTTAAAGAATATTTTCCCAACGGAGATGTAAAAGTTAAATTTAAAGTGGGGTTAAATGCATACGGCTCTGGTGAAAAAGTAACTAACCTAGTTATAGCCAGTGGCAATAGAAATAAGCTAAGAGACAAGGATGACTGTGTTATTCATTTCGTTGGTAAAAACAACAAAATGCTCGAAACGAGTGAGAACATCTCAATCTTAAGTCAGAGTAACTACAGGCTAATCGATAAAAAAGGCAAAGTTATCTTCAAGAATTAGTTGATATCAAAAAGACCATAAAAAAACCCGATGCTTTAGAAAAGCATCGGGTTTTAATTTTAGCTACGATTCAACTTAAAGTAAACCGTTTGTCTTTCTTACTGCCTCAGCACTCGCCACTAAATCTTGCTTTTCAGCATCGCTCAATTCTATCTCAACGATAGATTCGATACCATTAGCACCAATTAGTGCCGGTACACCAATGCAAATATCTTCTAGGCCGTAATCACCTTCCAGCATACAAGAGCAAGGAAACATCTTGTTAGAATCATTAGCGATGGCCTGAACCATTGCAGAAACGGCAGCACCCGGAGCATACCATGCAGATGTACCTAGTAGTTTAGTAAGAGTAGCACCTCCTACTTTCGTCTCTTGTTTTACTTCTTCAAGTCGATCAGCACTCACAAATTGCGAAACAGGAACACTATTACGAGTAGCCAATCTCGTCAAAGGAATCATGCCCGTGTCGCTATGACCGCCAATCACCATACCATCTACATCTGAAATAGGTGCATCAACAGCTTCAGCCAAGCGGTATTTAAAGCGTGCAGAATCTAGAGCACCACCCATACCGATAATTCTATTTTTTGGAAGCCCAGTAGCCTTATGAACAAGGTAAGTCATAGTATCCATAGGATTAGACACCACAATGATGATTACATCGGGAGATGCTTTAATTAAGCTTTCAGCTACAGACTTAACAATACCCGCATTCGTGCTGATCAATTCCTCACGTGTCATACCTGGTTTCCTTGGAATACCTGATGTAATGACAGCCACATCGCTCCCAGCTGTTTTACTGTAATCTCCGGTTGTTCCGGTGATCTTAGTATCAAAACCATTGAGAGAGGCTGTTTGCATCAAATCCATGGCTTTACCTTCGGCAAAACCTTCTTTGATATCAATTAAGACTACCTCAGCAGCAAAATCTTTAAGAGCAATATATTCCGCACAACTAGCACCGACCGCTCCGGCACCGACTACAGTAACTTTCATAATGTATAAATGATTTAATTTTTAAACTCGCCCAAAGTTAGCAACCTAGTCGCCCAAATAAAATTGAACTCAAATGATTCTTGAGATTTTTTAGGAAATACTCAGGATGGCTCCTGTAGTTGATAATGTAAAACGGAAGAAGTATGATTTTCAACCTTAAATCTCTCTGAAATCCTAAGGCCCACTACCCAAACAATCTCATTGTCAGAACACAAGACATGAATAGCATCCTTTTCAAAAACAGAACACTTTAAATCTACGAGTAAATCACTCACAAGCTTCTGTCCAGTCATGCCCAAGGGCTGAAACTTATCTCCCTCTCTCCACTTTCTTAAGACCATAGGGAAAGCTAGTTTATCCAAGTCGAACATGGCATGCCTAGGGTCTTTATCAATTCTTGGATTTGGCCCAGTATGTATTTTTGTTTGATATTGAAAAGCATCAGTAAAAAGTCCATCTCCTTTTTCAATAAATATCTCATTTGCAGAAATATTGGCAACCATTCTCACGATTAACTTATCTCTGTCTATGGCCAATTCATGCGTTGAACTCTCATAAACCTTGCCTGACAAGCCATCCAAACCCGAGATTATCTCCTCGCACTGATAGTAATTGAAACCAAAATCATTCAACAACTCGCTGAGAATATAGGGGCCAATACCAGAGGTTTTGAGTTCAGACTTATCAATACTAATGTCCTCACCAACCTTTTTCAAGAGACTAGATGATAGCTTTGCCATGGCATTGGAAGCCAACTTAGATACCTCTCGGTTCTTAGCCATGTTCCTCTTCATGGTCTGCAAAAATTCAGGATTTAATGACGAAAGTGACGGTATAATTTCTCTCCGAACGAAGTTTCGCTTGTAATAGGTTTCAGCATTGCTGCTATCCTCCCTCCATTCGATACCATTCGCTTTTGCATAACTTAAAACCTCATCTTTGGTAATATCTAAGAGAGGCCTCACCAATCCATCTCTCACGGGTTTCATTCCCGTGAGCCCTTTAATAGAAGTTCCCCTAACCAT
Source organism: Cyclobacteriaceae bacterium (assembly GCA_965284605.1). Taxonomy (GTDB): domain Bacteria; phylum Bacteroidota; class Bacteroidia; order Cytophagales; family Cyclobacteriaceae; genus Roseivirga. The sequence continues at coordinate 3,550,391 of OZ260101.1, read as the reverse complement.
ATTGAGTAGAAAAGTCTCAACATCGTCATTAGCATGATGTGCCAAAAAGACATGGGTAAAGCCATGAGACACGCACAAATCATCAAACCAATGATATCGCAAATCTCGAGCGGCCATCTGGGTAGAGACTTTGTTAATGGTAGCGTATGATTTTGTATCAAATCTCTTTACATAACAAGCGACTTCTAGCATTGAAGCCTTATCTCTAATAAAAGCCTCATCACCTACAGAATCCCCCTCCCTTAGTTGAAAGTTACAATGGGCAATGGCGTATTTTATTCCTGACCGATGTACAAGATGCCAAAGCACCATTGAATCAACACCTCCACTAATTGCCAAAAGAACTCTACCCTGATCGTTAATTAGGGCATGTTTTTTGATAAACTGCAAAAAGCGATTATGCATGGGTCAAAAATAGCATAAATCGCTAATTTTGCGGCTTGTTGAAATGAGGAGAACCTTCTTTTATTTTTTGTTTTTGGTAATACACCTGAGTCTAATTGGTCAGTCCACTGTTCGACTGGTTTACGCGGGTAAGTTAAAGTCCGTAATTATTGACGGACAGAGTGTGACTCAAATGGTAGATAGTGTCCATTTGATTCAAGGAAGTACTGAGATTTTTTGTGACTCAGCTAATTTATATCGGATTACCAACTCGGCCCAAGCCTTTGGGAATGTAAGAGTAATTGATACTGTTGATGTCATTGACGTCAGCAGCGACTACCTAGAATACAACGGTAATTCCAGAGTCGCTTATTTAAGAGAGAATGTCATCATGAAAGATGACAGCACTACACTTTACACAAACAATCTGGACTACAATAGAAATACGAGTGTCGGAAATTACTTTGGTGGCGGTAGACTCACAGACGACACCAATCAATTAACAAGTAAAACAGGCTATTACAACTCTTCCAACAAACAGGCAGAATTTTACGACTCAGTAATAATGATCAATGACGACTTCTATTTGGAAACAGACTCGCTCATTTACAACACCTTAAATGCCAAGTCCAAGACCTATGGACCCACCCTAGGGATTACAACTGAAGGAGACACACTTCAATCAGCAAAAGGTCTTATTTATGACAAAACCACTCGATATGCGGAAGTCTACAGTGGGAGGATATTCAATGACGAATTTGACATTGAGGCGGACACTTTAATAACCAATGATAGCCTAAAAGTTTATAAAGCTTTCGGAAACATCACTATGCTTTCAAAAGAAGACTCAATGACTATTTATGGAGATAAGGCTATCTATGACAAAGCCAACAATACTGCGCTAGCCTATGAAAACTCATACCTCAAAACCCTCATGCAAGGAGATTCATTGTTTATAAAGGCTGATACACTCTACTCAGACCAAAGTGATCCTGATAACAAGTATCTATCAGCCTATCATAATGTGCAAATGTTCAAGTCTAATATGCAAGGCATAGCAGACTCAATGATATACAACTTCACAGACTCGACTATATTCATGTACCAAGACCCTGTAATTTGGTCGAATAGTAGTCAAATCACTGCAGACTCGATTAATATTGAGATCGTGAACGATAAAGTTGACAAAATGAACTTGGCGGTTAAATCCTTCGTGATTTCTCAAGACAGTGCGAAAAACTTTAATCAAGTGTCAGGAAAAACCATGCAAGTCTATTTTCAAGATGGCTTCGTAAGCCGAACTGACGTAGACGGAAATGGTGAAAGCATCTACTATGTCGTTGACAAAGAAGGTGCTACTTCCATGAATAGGCTAAAGTGTTCTTACATGCGCTTATACTTTGAAAATAACACAGTAGAAGAGATCAGAACATACCGAGACGTAGACGGTCAGGTAATACCGCTATTTGAGGTAAAAGAGACTGACAAAATACTGAGAGGGTTTAATTGGCGTTTTTCAGAGAAACCCAAGTTGCGAGACATTGCAAGATACCTCAGATATGACCGTTAAAAACGGTTAAACACTTATTATTAAGCTAAAAACTAATTTTCTTTGACCATTCATTGTCCATCCGGAGTGATTGGAATTCTGGCTATATACTGGTAACTTTGCACGCTTATGAAAAAGGCCCCCATTTTATTGACTTTATGCTCACTGATTTTGGTGCTGTCGGGTTGTACTACTAAACTAGTAAAACTCGAGAGATCAAACTCTTATGGGGAGTTATTCAATGGAGCTGTAGCCTTTTACGAAAAAGGGCAATATGGCAAGGCAAAAATACTTTTAGAACGAATCCAACCTTTTTATAGAGGATCTGAGTATTCTGAAAAAATAAGATACTACTGGGCATATTGCGAATACTACAGCGGGCTATATCAACTAGCAGCTTATCAATTTGATGTATTCTATTCTACTTACGCTAGAAGCCCTCTTGCCGAAGAAGCTCAGTACATGGAAGCTTATTCACTGTATTTAGACTCTCCTGGGCCTGACTTAGAACAAACCAGCTCTCAGGATGCCGTTTTGGCCATGCAAAACTTCTTGAATAAATACCCAGCATCGCAGTATTATGAAGAAGCTAATGAGATCATAGACGAGCTACAAGTAAGGTTTGAAACCAAAGCTTACCGAACAGCTAAACTGTATTATAAGTTAAGCACTGGTTTATCATATAGAAACTATTTAGAAGCTGCATTGGTATCTTTCCAATCCTTCAAATCAGATTACCCAGATTCAAAATTCAATGAGGAGCTAATGTTTTTGAGTATTGAGACAAGTTTCAAACTAGCGGACAACAGCATAACTTCCTTGAAGAAAGAACGTTACGATAAAACAATCAATTTTTACAAAGACTTTGTTGATAGATTTCCAGTCAGTGGCTTTTCTGAAAAAGCTAAAGACTATTACGATCAATCTATTAATGCATTAAATAAACTGAAAACAGAATAATTATGGCAGCAAGCCCATCAATCATCACAAGAGATTCAGACAAAATCGCTGAACCAACTGGCAACCTTTACCAGTCAGTGGCTATTATCTCTAAAAGAGCAAAGCAAATTGCAGGTACCATGAAAGAAGAGTTAAATGGTAAACTAGCAGAATTTGCATCTACTGTAGATAATCTAGAGGAGATCTTCGAGAATAGAGAGCAAATTGAAATCTCTAAATTCTACGAAAGAATGCCCAAGCCTACTGCAATGGCCGTAGAAGAATTCATCAATGGTGAAATCTATCATAGGTTCAAAGAAGCAGAAGAGGCTGAGGGAGAAGCTAAAAGCTAGCCTTCCATGCTGAAAAGGAAGAAAATATTAGTTGGGGTTTCCGGCAGTATAGCAGCCTATAAGGCTGCTTTTTTAGTTCGTCTTCTTGTCAAACAAGAGGCTGAAGTAAAAGTAGTCATGACCGATGCTGCCAAAGATTTCATAACACCGTTAACACTTTCTACCCTTTCTAAAAACCCTACCCTTTCCAAGTTCACAGACGGGGACAAAGGTGAATGGAACAATCACGTGGACCTCGGCCTGTGGGCAGATGCTATGCTCATTGCTCCGGCAAGCGCTAACACAATTGGTAAAATGGCTAACGGATTATGCGATAATCTTTTACTGGCCACTTACCTGTCCGCTAGATGTCCTGTATTCTTTGCTCCAGCAATGGATTTGGATATGTACCAACACCCCTCAGTTTTAGAGAATATTCAAAAATTGAAGTCTTTTGGAAACCATATTGTAGAGGCGCAGTTTGGCGAATTGGCAAGTGGTCTAGTAGGTACAGGTCGCATGGCAGAACCAGAAGACCTCGTTCACGCCCTAGAAACTTACTTTTCCAACACATCATCACTTTCTGGTAAAAAAGTACTTATCACAGCTGGCCCGACTTACGAGGCAATTGATCCTGTGAGGTTTATAGGAAACCATTCTACCGGCAAGATGGGCTATGCATTAGCCGAAGCAGTAGCAAATGCTGGTGCTCTCGTCACGCTGGTGTCAGGGCCAACACACTTGGACATCAATCACCCTAATATTCATAAGATAGCCGTTCGATCTGGTCATGAAATGTTTGAAGCATGCCGAAAAGTATTTGCTGAAACTGACATCACCATATTCTCAGCCGCTGTGGCTGACTATGCACCCAATACCGTAGCAGAACAAAAAATCAAGAAGAAAGGCGATCATATGACTATTGAGCTATCCAAGACGATAGATATCGCAAAATCTCTTGGCGAACTCAAAAGCGACAAACAAATGCATGTTGGATTCGCCTTAGAAACCCACAACGAATTAGAGAATGCTAAAGAAAAAATTAAATCGAAAAACTTCGATTTAATTGTGCTAAACTCTCTACAGGACAGCGGAGCAGGGTTTGGACATGATACCAACAAAATTTCCATTATTGACAGAGCCAATAATAGTCAGCACTTTGAGTTAAAGACTAAAAAGGAAGTTGCAAAAGATATTGTCAATGCCATTATCGCTAAGGTTTAGTAGTCTCATTATCATCTTCTTGCTATTCGTGCAGGTTCAAGCTGCTGGGCAAGAACTCGATTTCACTGTGAGTATTAACGCTGACGTGGTGCAAACCACCGAAAGAGGGATTTTCGATGAAATGCGGACAGCTTTTCAAAGATTCTTAAATGAGACGAAATGGGGAGATGATCGCTTCAGCAATACCGAAAAAATCAAAGCAAATCTAGCCCTTACCATTCAAGATCAGCCAAGTATTGGCCGTTTCACAGCCAACGCTCAAATTCAGCTCATTAGACCAGTATATGGTACTTCTTATGAAACCGTTTTGCTCAATTTTGCAGATAGAGATTGGGAGTTTCAATTTACAACCTCACAGCCTCTACAATTCAACGAAAACAACTTCAGTAGTAACCTTACCTCGCTCCTAGCCTATTATGCCTACATAGCGCTGGGGTTTGACTATGATTCTTTCAGCCCCTTGGGAGGCACACAATTTTACGATAAAGCCCTATTAATTGTCAACAATGCTCAGAACGCTGGAGGTACAGGTTGGGGCCAATTTCAAAATAGAAGAAATAGATTTTGGCTCATTGAAAACCTAATCGTTAATCAACAATACGAACCTGTGAGGCAAGCTATGTATAAGTACCACATACAAGCCCTAGATAAGTTCCAAACAACTCCTGATGACAGCCGAGCAGTAATTTTGGAAGTGCTGAAAGACATCCAAGGCGTCAATCGCATTCTCCCCAACTCAATTTTGATCATCGCTTTCCTCGATGCCAAAAATGATGAAATCATAAACCTCCTATCAAAAGGTCAAATGGAGGTTAGGAGGAACGTTTACAACGAACTGTTAAAACTTGATCCTACCAGAAGATCCAAGTATCAAAAAATCGTGCAGAATTAGTATTGTAGTTAGCCCCTTGAATTGATATTTTTGTTCAATGCTCAAGAGCCTTTCCATAGAGAACTACGCACTCATTCAACACCTAAAGATCAATCCAGATCAAGGCTTGAACATTGTGACTGGTGAAACAGGCGCTGGTAAATCAATCATGCTAGGGGCACTAGGCCTCCTTCTGGGTAATCGTGCAGACACTAAGGTACTCCTTGAACAAGACCGAAAATGTGTGATTGAAGGTATCTTCGACATTAAGGCATATGCCTTACAACCGCTGTTCAATGAATTTGACATTGATTATGATCAAGAGTGCATCGTCAGAAGGGAGATCAGCGCCAGTGGCAAATCAAGAGCATTTGTGAACGATGGAGTGACCAACCTTGAGTTCCTCAAGCGATTAGGGCTCAGACTTATGGACGTACACTCTCAGCATGAGACACTCCGCTTGGCACATAAAGACTACCAAATAGAAATAGTAGATGCGGTTGCAGAAAGTGGAGACCTGATTCAAAAATTCCAAAGTGCCTATAAGTCCTACCTAGAGAAGAATAAGATTTACGAAAGTCTTATCACAGAAGGAGATCAAATTCGTAAAGAATCGGACTACCACCAATTTCTGTTTGAAGAGTTAGACAAAGCTCAGCTAGACCCAGAAGAACAAGAAAGTCTTGAAGAAGAGTTAAATAAACTCGAAAATGCTGAAGACATAAAGACTAAGCTTAACGGAGCACTCTCACTTTCGGACCGTTCAGATATCAATTTGACGAGTATGCTTCAAGAATTGAAAGCTTTACTTAGTCCAATTAGTCAATTTAGTACCAGCTATTCCACTTTGCTAGATCGCATTGCAAGTACACAAATAGAGCTAAAAGACATAATAAGTGAGCTGGAGGTAGAAGAGGAAAGTGTCATTTACGATCCAACACGAGCCGATCAAGTACAGGAAAGACTAAACTTAATTTACAAGCTTCAGCAAAAGCACCAAGTCTCATCAATCACTGAGCTACTCGATATCTACAATGAATTAGGAGACAAAGTCTTAAAAGTAGAAAACCTAGACGAAGCGATCGAAGAAGCTCAGAAAGCTAAGAGATTAGCATATGAAGCCGCATTGAGAATCGCGGAATCCCTATCTGCAAAGCGAAAATCTGTTTTTAGCGGTTTGAGCCAACAAGTACAAGAGTTATTGGCGGCCTTGGGAATGCCTAACGCTGCCATCGCCATGGATCACACCGTTACTGACCTGAGCCCTAATGGTATTGACGAAGTGGACATACTGTTCTCTGCCAATAAGGGAATCGCTCCGCAACCATTAAAACAGGCAGCGTCTGGTGGTGAGTTTTCTAGGCTTATGTTCTCGATCAAGTATATTCTGGCCGATAAAACAGCCCTGCCAACAATAGTTTTTGACGAAATAGATACCGGTATTTCGGGCGAAATAGCGATCAAGATGTCACAGATGATGCTTGAAATGTCTAAAAACCATCAAGTCATTACCATTACACACTTACCTCAAATAGCGGCAAAAGGGCAGTCACACTACTTTGTCTATAAAGATGAAAGTTCAGACATCACAACTAGCCAAATCCGTAAGCTAAACCATGATGAGCGATTGACTGAGATTGCCGAAATGATTGGAGGAAAACAAGCCTCAACGAATGCTTTCGATTCCGCTAGAGAGTTAATGAAAGCATAAGCCATAACTACGATGAATTGCTGACAAAAACACTATTTAGAATCATTCTGCTTGTCAACTCCACTATATTGGAGAAACCCAGATGCTGCCACAAATTAATGAGGATTAACTACCGCCTAACCTACTTTTTGACGATTGTTTGCCTGGTCTTCTTATCCAAAACAGTCAACTCCCAAACCTTAAAATTAGCCAATGAAACCGCCTATCTCACCGAAATATTAACACATACATCGGAGAATGACGGCAGGGATGTGCACTTTATTGGATGGTTGTTGAATACCACAAGCTTAAGTTTTGGGGATAAGCATAGTCTGAACATTGGGGCAATGCTCACCCATGGCGGTGAGCCCTCTGTCAATATTGTAGGTGATCTCCAAACGTTCTCTAACCTAGAAGCAGGATCGCTCTATGGCTTTAACGAAATATATTATCAATATCAAACTGATGATTTTTGGCTCAAATTTGGGCAACAAGATATAAACACAGATTTTTTTGTTTCTGAAAACGCACTTCTTTTCACTCACAGTTCCTTTGGAATCGATCCGGTAGCTACCTTAAATATGCCCGCTCCCACCTACCCAGTCACGGGAGCTTCGATAACAACGGGGATTAGAGTCAATGAACATATCAAACTAAAGCTTGGCATTTTTGATGGGCAGTTTGCTGATATTAACAACAACTATTTGACAATTAACTGGGACTTGAATAAAGACGAGGGCTTACTCTACATCATTGAACCGGAGTTTAGCCTCCTCAATGGTAGGTTGACTCAAAAAGTAGGCTACTACTATCACTCAGGACAATTTACAAATAGAGAAAATCAAGCTACCAACACCGGACTTTCTGCCTTTTATTTGGTCTCCGACTACCTACTATCCGATAATAATGGAAGAACTGCTAATCTATTTCTTCAATTCGATACGAGTACTAAAACCGTCAGTGACCTCAATTATTACTATGGTCTGGGGCTGCGCCTCACCAATTATTTGGGTGAAAAACCTAATGAACTAGGCCTAGCACTTGGTTATGCCAAACTGAATAATGAATTCACGAGCGTAGCGAACGAATACAACCTCAATAGTGAAACAATTATAGAGATCAACTACAAGCGCGAAATCTCCAATTGGTTAAGCATTCAACCTTACTTTCACTGGATCAATATGAATGAGATTACTGAGCCTCAAAGAAACCCAGTCATTTTCGCATTAAGAGCGTACATAGCGTTTTAAGCAAATGTCTCTTAAATCACTTTATAGTCTCAGGTCTCAAGATTAACTTTTAAAATCAAATCCCTATTTTTACGGCCTAATAAAGAAGAACAAACCATGTCACATAATCTACTCAAAGGAAAAAGAGGAATCATTTTTGGTGCTTTAGACGAGCGATCTATTGCTTGGAAAGTAGCGCAGGTTGCCAAAGCTGAAGGTGCCACTTTCACGCTAACCAATGCACCCATCGCCATGAGAATGGGAGCGATCAATCAATTGGCTGAGGAATGCGGTGCAGAGGTAATTCCTGCAGATGCTACTTCTGTTGAAGATTTAGAAAACCTCTTCACAAAGTCAATAGAAATTCTAGGTGGTAAAATAGACTTCGTCCTACATTCTATCGGCATGAGCCCTAACGTAAGAAAAGGAAGAGACTATGGTGACTTAAATTATGATTGGTTGCAAAAGACCTTAGACGTATCAGCCATCTCATTCCACAAAGTGATGCAGACAGCAGAGAAACTGGATGCCATGAATGAATGGGGATCAATTATGGCTCTGTCCTACATTGCAGCTCAGCGAACTTTTCCTGACTATTCTGATATGGCGCATGCCAAATCAATGCTTGAGTCTATAGCAAGAAGTTATGGAGAGCGTTTCGCTAGATTGAAGAACGTAAGAGTGAATACAATTTCTCAGTCCCCAACAATGACTACCGCAGGTACTGGTGTAGGTGGCTTTGATGTGTTTTTCGACTATGCGGATAAAATGTCCCCGCTTGGTAATGCAAGTGCTGAAGACTGTGCAAACTATACCGTAATGTTCTTCTCAGACTTTACGCGTATGGTCACCATGCAAAACTTAATGCACGATGGTGGATTCTCTTCATCAGGAATCACGGATGCATTAATAGAGCAATTAAAGAAAGACTAAATACAGAGCAACGCCACGCGAAGTAGTTAATTATAGGCTTACCCCTACTCTTACTACTTAGCTTGGCGTTTTTGGTTATGATCTCCTTCCCCAATGCCAAAATCAATCTGGGCTTACAAATCACAGGTAAGCTGTCCAATGGTTATCATACCATCAACACCGGTATTTATCCCATACCACTCCATGATGTCTTAGAGGCCCTGCCTAGTAAGAAAACAAGTTTTGCTTCCAGTGGTATTGAAATTCCGGGAGACGCTAAGGACAACCTAATACTCAAGGCTTACAGGTTGCTCAAAAAGGATTACCAAATACCGGAACTGAGCATTCATTTATTGAAGACCATTCCCATGGGCGCAGGACTTGGTGGAGGCTCAGCGGATGCATCCTTCATGTTGAATATGTTAAACGAAGAGTTTCAACTCTTTTTAGACAACTCAATCTTAGAGGAATATGCTGCTCAGATCGGTAGTGATTGCCCATATTTCATTCAAAATCAACCAGCCCTTGCTACGGGTACGGGTACAGACGTCACATCACTCAATTTAGATTTAAGCGAGAATCATTTACTACTGATCAATCCTGGCATCCATATTTCAACCAAAGCTGCCTATGCCGGTACTCAACCTAAAGCACCCGCTTACAATCTTAGAGAAGTATTAGAGTCTAAGGATTTCGAAACATGGAAAGAGGTCTTGACAAATGATTTTGAAGCCTCGGTCTTCGCCCATCATCCTGAATTATCACAGCTCAAATCAAAATTATATGAGCTCGGTGCATCATATGCGGCTATGAGTGGCTCTGGTTCAACCATATTCGGTATATTTAGTCAGACTCCCGACACGATCGAATTTGGAATTGAAGACTACTATATCAAGCACATACCGCTTTAGGTACACTACCTTACTCATTCTTCTTTTCTTATGCACAAAAATTGGCTATGCCCAAAACTCGCTTAAAGTATATGACGAAAAGACCGAAGAAGGTATTATCCTTTATGCGGACAACGCTGAACTTTTCCCTTACACCCTCAAATTAGATGTAAAAAAGGAAGGCCTAACCTATGATCAGCCTTTACCAGAATTCATTGTAGTACCCGGTGGTCAAAGCAGGTTTATCTTGACGCAACTCACCTTCGCCAAGAATCAGTCCTGGAAAATCAACTACTCATTGCAGTATATGGAAGGTGATGCTAATGCTATCCATAATGAAGAATATGTATATCAACTTCCTTTTAAGGAAGGGAGATTTGTAATGTCACAAGGCTACAATGGCCGCTCTACACATGCTGGGATAAATGCTTTAGATTTTACGATGCCCGAAGGGGAAATCATAGTAGCTGCCAGAAACGGCTTGGTTGTAAAAATTAAAGAAGATTCAAATCGAGGCTGTCCTTCGAATGACTGCATGAATGATGGAAACTTTATTCGAATTTTACACGATGATGGTACGATGGCCGAATACCATCACCTTCAGCTTAATGGTGTTTTGGTGGAAGAAGGGGCTGTAGTTAAACAAGGACAGGAAATCGGAAAATGTGGTGCTACAGGGTTTGCGACAGGTTCACACCTTCATTTTGTGGTATTTAAAACCGATGGTGTCAACCAGATTACCATACAGACTAAGTTCAAGTACGCGTTTGATAAAATTGGCTATTTGAGACAAGGCATAGTTTACAAGGCATTTTAAAGGACTACGCGACAAGCTTTCTTGCAGCTTTTCTTCTTTGGAATCTTCTAATCATAGGATAAGAGAAAACTGCGACAATAATAATGAGCGTACCTAAATAAAAACCACTGCTCATTTGTTCACTTTCACCATAGATTACCAACGCCATCAGTATACCGTAAACAGGTTCCATGTTAATTGAAAGGTTAACAGCGAAAGCCGATATTCTCTTCATTAATTCAACTGAAGCGGAGAAAGCATATACAGTACAGACTACCGATAAGAGAATCAGTAAACCCCAATCTTCAAAACCGCTAGGAATCGCATAGCTACCTACTGTATCTAGAAATGTGACTTTATAGATTGGTATGAAAATCATTGCAGCAATACAAGCTGCCAACATCTCATAAAAAGTAATTCCGTACTGTGAATGCTGCTTAGCTAAACCAGCATTAAGCACAGAAAATGTAGCCGATAACATGGCCGACAATATGGCCAAACTCAGGCCTAAGACATTATCCACTTCGAAACTAAAGATGACATAAAGCCCGCCTATGACAACGAGGCCTAACATCACCTCAATTGCATTGACTGACCTTTTGGTAAACATCGGCTCAATTAAGCTGGTCCAAAAAGTGGTGGTAGCCATTCCTGCTAAGCAAACCGAAACGTTTGATATTCTGGCTGACTCGAAAAACAAAAACCAATGTGCTGCTATCACCAATCCAGTGATAAAGAATTTGACAAGTACCCGTGGCGGATAACGCATTGGGTCATTTTTAAAATACATATAAGCACCTACTACAATGGCTGCAAGACCAGTTCTGTACATTACCACATCAGCGCTTGAAATACTTAACTCCTTTCCAATAATGGCTGTAAAGCCCCAGAGGAAAACAATAAAGTGAAGTTTAGCAAAGTCTTGTAAGGTGGGATTCATTATTTAGGCACGAAACGATACAGTAAAGCACCCAATATAGAGAATACTATGTTTGGTAGCCATATTGCCAAAACAGGATTCATTGAGCCTGTTTCAGCATTACTCTTGGCGGCTATAAAAAGTAGTATGTAGATAAAGGCAATGAAAAAGCCCAGTGCAATTTGAAAACCCACTCCTCCTCTAGTCTTTCTTGAAGAAAGTATAACCCCGATAAACGTCAAAATGATGGCCGTAAATGGAGACATGTAACGAACCAGCTTCTCAATCTCATAAACCGCAATATTGTCAGCACCTTTCATCTTTAGTTCCTCAATGTATTCATCGAGTTCGTTAATGGTAAGGGTCTGTTCAAAGCTTTTCGTATTACCAAAATCAGAAGGTGTCATATTAATCATGATCAGCGTATCAGTGGCCTCATACTTGTAAGCCTCACCCGACTCTTGCAGTTCTCTCAAGCTCCAATTCTTCAACTTCCAGCCAAGTTCAAGGGTATCCCACGCTGCCTCTCGTGCGCTCAGTTTCCATTTGAGTCGCTTATCAACAATTTCTTCTAGTGTAAACCGATATCCGATATCTTTCCGGCTATCGTAAGAAGACACGTAAACGTACTTTGTTGGAGATACCTTAAAGTGTACATCACGATCATTGAAATTAAATTCTTTGTCAAAATACTTTATCTCAAAAGCTACTCTAAACTTGTTGGCATCAGGAATAATCCAACCTGTAAAAGCAAAACTGACTACCGCTATGATAAGTGAACCAATAAAAAATGGCTTGAGCATTCTTGGGTAACTGACTCCTCCACTAAGAATTGCAATGATTTCAGTATGACTGGCCAATTTGGACGTCACAAAAACCGTGGCGATAAATACAGTAATTGGTGTTATGAGGTTAGCAATATATGGAGCGTACGACAAGAAGTATTGCAGAATAAGCTTAGCAGGAACATTATTCTTTATGAAACTCTCATTTCTCTCCGAAAAAGTAATGATCAAAACTATGGCCACAAGTATGGCCACAACAAATACGAAAGTGGTTAAGAATTTTGTTAAGATATATCTGTCCAGAATCCTCATTACAGTCTTCTCACCAGTTTTTTAACCATGATGTTCTTCCAATCAATAAACGTGCCTGCCTGAATATGATTTCGCGCCTCTTTGACTAACCAAAGATAAAAAGTCAAGTTGTGTATACTGGCAATTTGTGCAGCGAGGATTTCCTTACTATGTGTTAAGTGACGCAGATAGGCTTTCGTATAGAAGCTGTCTACATAACCATCTAGATTGGGGTCTACGGGAGAAAAATCATCTTTCCATTTCTCGTTTCTAATATTGATGATTCCCTCTGAGGTAAATAAAAGTCCATGACGAGCATTTCTGGTAGGCATCACACAGTCGAACATGTCAACACCTAGTGCTATGCACTCAAGTATATTTTCTGGGGTTCCTACACCCATCAAATACCTCGGTTTGTCTTTAGGTAGAATATCACAGACAACCTCAGTATGTTCATAGAGCATTTCATGGGGTTCCCCTACTGAAAGGCCACCAATGGCATTACCATCCCTTCCAAAAGAAGCGATTGTCTCTGCTGACTTCTGCCTAAGATCTTTATAAGTGCTCCCTTGAACTATCGGGAATAGTGTTTGATTATAGCCATACTTGCTCTCTGTTTCATCAAAACGATCACAACAACGTTTCAACCATCGATGGGTCATCTCCATGGATGTTCTTGCGTAGCCGTACTCACATGGGTAAGGAGTACATTCATCAAAAGCCATAATAATGTCAGCACCAATGATACGCTGAATGTCTATTGCGTACTCTGGTGTAAAGGTGTGCTTGGAGCCATCAATATGTGATTTGAAAGTAACTCCCTCCTCTTTAATCTTTCTGGTATTCGCCAATGAATACACCTGATAGCCACCTGAATCAGTCAACAATGGCTTGTCCCAGCCATTGAACTTGTGCAAACCACCTGCTTTTTCGATGATCTCTAGCCCCGGTCTAAGGTATAAGTGGTAAGTATTGCCGAGAATAATTTGAGCTTGAACATCATCCTTCAACTCACGTTGATGTACGGCCTTTACAGTGCCAGCTGTCCCCACAGGCATGAATATGGGTGTTTCAATCTGACCATGATCAGTTGTAATCGTACCCGCTCTTGCCTTTGATCCAGTATCCTCTGCTTCTAACTTAAAGTCCATTCTCACAATTTGATCGCACAAAAATAGCAGTATTGGTCAATTCTTGTTTCTTTGGAACTTATTCTTTCCCCTATGATGGAGATCATTTTGGTCCTTTTCTTACTCTGCTTAGGCATACAGGTCATATTTCATCAGTTGGTCTTCACAAAGCTACTTTCTAGCGATGAAAGTTTAGAGATGAAAAATGATATCCCGAGCGTTTCGGTAATAATTGCAGCAAAAAATGAATCAGAAAACCTTCCTGCACTTCTAAAGGCATTAAAGTCGCAAGACCACCCAAAGATGGAAGTGATCTTTGTTAATGACCGATCAACTGACCAGACAGAACAGATTATCAAATCTGCGATGGCCAATCAAAAACAGTTGCAGCTCATCAATATTAGCATATTACCAGCGGGTTGGACAGGTAAAAAACATGCGATCTATAAGGGAATAGAGGTGGCTAGAAACGAAGTCTTATTGTTTACCGATGCTGATTGTATCCCTAAGTCTAAACAATGGGCTTCCCTGATGGCAACCAAATTCTTTGGGCCTGTGGAAATTGTCCTCGGCTTCTCTCCTTATGAAAAAAAAGATGGTTGGCTGAACCAGTTCATCCAATTTGAAACGCTGTTAACAGGTCTTCAGTATTTAAGTTTAGCAAAGTTAGGTAAACCCTACATGGGTGTCGGCAGGAATTGGGCGATTAAAAGAGGAGCTTATGACCTAACCTATTTGAAATCAATGTCGCACATAACAGGAGGCGATGATGACTTAATGATCAGCCATTTGGCAACAAATACCAATACGACCATCATTACAACGCCATCAAGTCAAACAAGCTCCAAACCGATGATGACTTGGCAACAACTACTCAAGCAAAAAACACGTCACTTATCCGTTGGCAAGTATTATCATAAAAAAGACAGAACGCTATTGGGACTTTTTACGTTATCTCTGTTGTTTGGATGGATATTCTTTTTCTCGTTGTTGGTTAGTGCAATTAATCCTTATTTGATTTTGACGGTCTTTGGTCTAAGGAGCTTGTCTTTTTATAGTATATTTGCCCGCGTTGGTCAAAAATTTGATATTCCTGTCAAATCTTGGGCACTTCCTCTTATGGATTTGAGTTATAGTATTTACTATCCTATCGTAGGCATTCGAGCATTATCAACAAAAAACATTGAATGGAAGTAGGTAAGCAGTTTTCTGAAAAGGCACTTCAAGACTTTCGTCTCATAGACTCAGCCGTCTCTGGACAAGATCAGCAGGCTTATGCTGATCTAATGCAGCGCTATAAAAAACCCGTCTATCACATGATTCTGAAAATGATCAGAAATGTGGATGATGCCGAGGACTTAACGATTGAGGCATTTGCAAAAGCCTTTAAAAACCTACATAAATTCAAAAAGGACTTTACATTTAGTACCTGGCTCTTTAGAATTGCGACTAACAACACCATTGACTTTATCAGAAAGAAAAGATTGGATACCATGAGTCTGGATACGTCTTTTAAAGATGACAATGGAGATTCAGTAACTATTGACGTTCAGGACAAAAATCTCAACCCTCAGGAAGAAGCCATCAAAAGCCAAAAAATTGAGCTTGTACGCATGTTCGTCACTAAACTTCCAGCCAAATATCAGCGCTTGGTAAAGCTTAGGTACTTTGATGAACTCAGCTATGATGAAATTGCCAAAGAACTGGAAGCGCCACTAGGTACTGTTAAAGCTCAATTACACAGGGCACGTGAGCTGATGTACGATCTGGTAAAGAGTAAAAAGGATCACATTTAGTCACTCTAAGCCCAACCTTCATTTCTTATTTCGCAGCACTTCCCTATGGATCTTATCCTCAAGTATTTCCCAGATTTAACAGAAACACAGAAAGATCAATTTGCCCAGTTGCAAGATCTTTATGCGGACTGGAATGAAAAAATCAATGTGGTATCTAGAAAGGATATTGAAAACATCTACGAGCGTCATGTTCTACACGCTCTCGGTATTGCAAAAGTGATCAAATTCAAAAAAGGAACTACCCTACTAGATGTTGGTACAGGTGGCGGATTTCCGGGTATTCCATTAGCAATCCTTTTCCCTGACAGTAATTTCCACCTAGTCGATTCTATAGGAAAGAAGATAAAAGTAGTGAATGCCGTAAGCGAAAGTATTGGTTTGACGAATGTGAAAGGTGAACATGCCAGAGCGGAGCAAATTAAGGAAACTTATGATTTTGTGATTAGTCGTGCGGTTACACAACTTGTACGTTTCTACCCCTGGATTAAGAAAAACTTTAAACCCAAGTCAAAGCATAAGCTCAAGAATGGCTTGCTCTATTTGAAGGGCGGAGACCTGTTGGAGGAGCTGCAAGAGTCTAGATTAAAGAAAATAGCCACTCATAAGTTAAGTGGCTATTTTGAAGAGGAGTTTTTTGAAACTAAGAAGGTAATTTACGTACCCGCTCAATAATCCTCGTCTGGTTGCTTTGCAGTAAAAACCAGAATACAATAAACACCAAGAGCCGTGCCAATAGGAAAATTCAACAAGCTGATCACCCCATAGACTAAAGATGGAATATTCGCCCATTTTTGACCTCTAACCAGCGCTATCCCTAGTATCAACCTCGGAATAAAGAATAGTATGGTGATGCCCCAAAAAATTGAACTGATGATGTCAAATATAAAAAACACATCTGGGTCTCCGGCTGATTCTTCCATAGCTATATCCATGAAGAAGTCTAGAAACTGATCAAAGAAAAGCATCGCGATTAGCCAAAATGCGCTAAAAACGATGAATGAAATACCGATTACTTTCTTGTGAACGGGATCTTGAAGGTTCATAGCATTAAAAATTAGTGAACCTCAAGATAAAAAAAAGCCCCAAGTAATGGAGCTTTTTCGTCAGCAGTACAAACCGCTTATTCAAATCTTAATGACTCAATAGGGTCGAGCTTAGCGGCTCTTTTTGCTGGAACATAACCAGAAACCACACCTACAATTACGCAGATGACTAAACCTACTGTAATCCATAGCCATGGAATTACGAAAGCACCACCAAGGAAGTTTGCAATCACATTGCCCACTATTATCCCTAGGATAGCCCCAACAATACCTCCCATTTGACAAATCACTATCGCCTCGATCAGGAACTGTTGCAAAATTCTTTGTGGAGTAGCACCAAGGGCCTTTCTTACTCCAATTTCTCTTGTTCTCTCAGTGACGGTCACCATCATGATGTTCATCAAGCCTATGGCAGCACCTAAAAGCGTCACAGCCCCTATGCTGAACCCAGCCCATCGCATACCATTGGTAATATCGTCCAGTGCTTCACTTACAGAATCACTACGTTCTAATTCGAATGAATCTTCTTCACCCAACTTATCTCCTCTTACTTTCCGCATGAATCCGGTAGCTTCACCCATAGCGTAGTCAATGTTCTCAGGGTTTGCAATCATAGTAGTGATGCTGTATCGCATTCTACCACTTCGGTCGAGCCTTTTAGCATTTAAAAGAGGAATAATGATATTTCTATCTTCTTCAGTTTCGCCACCAAAACCGCCTTTTTCTTCGAGTAAACCAATTATTCTGTAGTTATTCCCATAGAACTTGATGGTTTTATTGATAGGGTCTTCATTATCGTTAAAAAGCTTTTTCGCTACTTCAGTACCGAGTATACACACGTAGTTTCCATACTGAACTTCTAAAGAAGAGAAGTTTCTTCCCTTTTCAATTTCAACACCTTTAATGGCAAAGTAATTCTCATCACCTCCGGTAATGGTGATATTTGGATTGGTTTTTCTCTCCTCATATTTCACTTCAGCACTACCACTGGCCCTAGTAAAAACGGTAGTGGTTGACGGATAGCCGAAGTCCTTTTTGAAGCGCATGGCATCATCAAACTTGATTGGCTCAAAGGATTTTGACTTACGCCCATTTCTATTTCCACGCGCAAATTTTGAATTGACATCAAAACTATTTGCCCCTAGGTTAGACAAACTAGCATCAATTTCACTCTTAATACCATCTACAGCTGTTAACATTCCTACCAAAGAAGTAATGCCAATTGCAATGATGAGGCCAGTCAGAACAGTCCTTAAGACGTTTGACTTGATTGAATTAATACCTTCGCTGATATTTTGTCCTAAATTCATTAGTCTTTTTGAGTTTTTGCTCGTTACAAATGTACCTGACCACTAGTCAGATTTTAGTAACTAATATGTAAATTAAACGATTCCACACTTAAACGGTTTAAAATCCTGTTCATGATAAAGAGAATTTCGCTTATAGTCCTTTTGGCTGCCATTTCTATTACCGGTTATGCAAACAAGATCTTGGTACCAATGGATCAGTCACAATCAAATCACATGAAAGCCTATGGCGTAGCCTACTGGGTTCTAAGTCAAGACGAACCAATCGATTGGATGTTAAATTTTAGAGGTGGAAGTTTTTTACTACCTGCCAGAACGGGTATTCAAAACGAGTTAATCATCCGTGGTGTTTCTTATGAAATGATTTCTGATGCTGATGCACTTCGGTATGAAAGAGAGCTTTCATCGCCTTCTACCAATATGGATATGATGCGCCTTGAGAAGGTTCCTAAAATTGCCGTTTATTCCCCCAAGAGTAAGATGCCTTGGGATGACGCAGTGACACTCGCCTTAACTTATGCTGAAATACCTTATGAGGTAGTGTATGATGACGAACTGATGGCCGATGAACTTACAACCTATGATTGGCTTCACTTACACCATGAAGATTTCACTGGCCAGTACGGTAAATTCTATGCCTCCTTTAAAAATTATAGCTGGTATATACAACAGCAAAAAGACTACGAGGCCATGGCCAAAAAGCACGGCTTCAAAAAAGTATCTCAGCTCAAGTTGGCAATTGCTCAAAAAATACAAACGTTCGTGGCTGGTGGCGGCTTCTTGTTTGCGATGTGTTCGGCCACCGATAGTTTTGATATTGCCTTAGCTGCAGCAGGTGCAGACTTTATTGAAGCCATGTACGATGGAGACCCAGCGAATCCATCAGCTGAATTTCAGTTTGATTTTTCTCAAACCTTGGCATTTGAAAATTTCAAAATCAAGAAAGATCCATTAGAATATGAGTTCTCAAACATTGACAACACAGATGCGAGAAGACAGCGATCATTGAACGAGGGGAACGATTACTTCAAACTATTCCAGTTCTCGGCAAAGTGGGACCCAATCCCAACTATGCTTACACAAAATCATATTAACCTGGTGAAAGGATTTTACGGACAAACAACCTCTTTTAAAAAGTACGTGGTAAAGCCAGATGTTGTCATTATGGGTGAAACCACCGCTGCAGATGAGGCCAAATACATACATGGCGTATATGGAAAAGGCTTTTGGACCTTCTATGGAGGCCATGACCCGGAAGATTACCGACACCAAGTCGGTGAAGAGCCCACTGATCTGAACCTATACCCCAATTCGCCTGGCTACAGGCTGATTCTCAACAACATCCTGTTTCCTGCGGCAAAGAAAAAGAAGCGTAAAACGGAATAGGCATTAATGCATCCTGTCTCCCCTAACTTCAAGGGATTGGAGAATCTTGGCTTCTTCAATGAGGAATTCCTTCCAACGATCACGGACGTAGTTTTCTGACATATATTCTTTCGCCAAACTTATGAAGTTCTTGTAGTGCCCTGCCTCGGACACCATCAGTTCGTAGTAGAACTTTTGGAGTTCTTCGTCTTCAATTTGTTCATGTAATAATTTGAAGCGTTCGCAGCTTCTAGCTTCAATCAGCGCATTCATTAAAAGCTTTTCTACTAACTGGGCTTCTCGGCTACCACCTTTTTTCAGGATGCTCGACAGTTTGATCACATATTCATCCTTACGCATTTTCCCGAGAGACATTCCACGCTTTCTTAAATGCTCAATTACTCGTTCAAAATGACTCCACTCCTCTGCTACTACAGGTGTCATCATTTCTACAAGTGCCTCTTTCTCAGGATATTGAACAATCAATGAAATACAAGATGATGCTGCCTTCTGTTCACAGTAAGCATGGTCTACTAAAATATCTTCAATATTCATTTGTGCTATACCTACCCAGCGCGGATCGGTTGGAAGTTGCAGACCCAGCATGTTATTTTTCAATTCCGTCTCCATGCTACAAATGTAAGACTCGAAACAAGACGGAAAAAACTTTCACAATACGCGTCATAAATTTTGTTGTTTTTTGAAAGTCTTCGGATAAGCGTCATTTTTACGTCTTAATTAACAACTCAATAAACTATTATGAAGAAATACATTTTAATGATAACCCTTCTCATTGCCGCGGGGACAGTTTACGCGCAGAATGCCGATTCTGTAATCGTTAAGAAACAAGGCTCTTGGGGAGTCAACTTTGCAAATGTAGGCCTGTCCAACTGGGCCGGTGGAGGTGAAAACTCCCTTGCTCTTGGTACGGTTTTTAATACGTCAATTACGAGAACCAAAGGAAAAGGGTCTTGGAAAAATCAAATCGATTTTGCCCTTGGTGGAGCTAAAGTGGGAGAACAGGACTTTAGAAAAACTGATGATAACATCATTCTTTTATCTCAATACAGTAAAACAATAAAACAGAACCTTGCTTGGAGTTTAACCGGTATTCTGAGAACACAGCTACTTGTAGGTAATACTTTTGCCAACGATCCTGCCAATGCAGGTGAAGAAATAGCCACTAAGATCTCTAATTTTATGGCTCCTGGGTACCTTTCTATCAACCTTGGTATAGATCATCAAATTGGTGAAAATTTGAGTATCTCATTTGCACCAGCTGCAGGTAAATTCACTTTTGTTTCTGATGATGACCTAGCTGGTACTTACGGAGTTGATGCAGGAGAAAAATTTAGAGCAGAGTTCGGTACTAACCTATTAGCCACACTATCTCTTCCGCTAATGGAGAACATTACGTTTAAAAGTACTGCCAACCTATTTACACCTTATAGCGAGACATTCGGTACAATTGATGTAAACTGGGAAACGCTATTGGTTATGAAAATTAACAAGTGGTTTAACGCTACTTTCGGAACACAAATGATCTATGATGCAGATATTTTATTCCAACAAGAAAACAGCACACCGACTAGAGAATTACAATTCAAGCATGTATTGAACTTTGGGGCAAACTTTGCACTATTCACTACAAACTAGTCGTAAAAAGACCATCTGACACCCATATCGAGGGTTCGACCAGTGCCGGTAAAGAATGGCGTAATAAAATAGCCGTCATTGGTCAACCCTTGATTGAAATGTCCTGACTTTAAGAAGAACAAAAAGGTCTTTACCTTGAAATTCAGAAAAAGGTCAACCTTAGCAAAAGCATCTTGCTGGAAGGTATTCTGCAAATAGAATTGCTGGGCGTTAGGATCATACGCTTGGCCAAAGTAGCTGCTTCTAAAATGAACATCTACACCAGTATGAATAATCATTTTTCCGTCAAACAGTAAGTTCTTATAGGCAAATTGCGTTAAAGCCAATACTTCTGGAAGTCTATAAGTATCTGAAGAACCACCTGAAACGCTATTGTAGTGTAGAGAAGTACTCCAATTCCACTTACTTGAAACTTTCCAATCTAAATGAAAGCCTGGTGAAAGTAGCACTACATCATTTGTTGCCTGCGCTGGAGCCCTATTTTCATCAAAGTAGGTATAGTTCGTAATTCGATTAAATCTTAAAAATGGTCTGAAGCTCATATTTCCAGATTGGAGCTTGATCGTTCCTTTCAGGTTATCGGATATTTGATTGTCAAATGTGTTTGTCCATTGGCGTTGTTCTCCTTCAAAACGATCCACTAAAAATGACGGTCGGCTATTAACTCGACTGTAAGTAGCGTCAAAAAAATCGCTTGTGAATTTACCTTGTGCGTAGTAGTTACCTCCCAACAGTAACTCTCCAGAAGCCGTTAGGAAAATCTTTGGGGTAATTTGTTGCCTGAGCGTTCCCCCTACATAGTGTTCCGTTTCATTGACTTTGCTGGTAATTTGAGCAACATCATACGTCAAGAGCCTATTTTTATAAAAAAGTGTATAAGAAAACTTTTTGGTTCTTCCCTTAAGACCTAGTTCATTAAGTACTTCCCTAAACGTAGTTCGCTGCGCGATGGTACCCGTGGAATCTACATTTACTGGATCATATAATAGTGAGTCAGAAGTAGTTGAAGACCTTGTAATGTCATAGACATCGTCAAAACGGGTAATCTGCTCTAAATAGTTAAAAGTATGATAGGCCTGAAAAATAGAATCTAGATCATACTGCTGATAAATATGAAAACCTCCCCGTTTGTCGGTACTGAAAGCATCATCAAGAATTACATTCGCTTCAGCATAACCGAAAAATGAAGCATCTGGATTAGAAGTATCTATTGCTGGGTCAATTATACCACCCTGCTCGTTCACTTCATGATCAAATTGCGTCATATTAAAAAGCATCAGGTATTTGGGTAACTTTTTAGGCCTTAGAAAGCCGAAAATATTCCAATCGTTACTCTTAACGCTTCGGTCTCCGCGGGTAAGAAAGGCCAACTGCTTGTCGGCTCTAATCGCGTTGAAATTGAAGCCTATGTTGAAGTGAACACTGTCATTTAAGGCAAAAGTGACGTTAGTTACTGCCCTACCGCCACCGCCAAAAGCGGCAAAAACATCGGTGTAAGGTGATCTGGTATCGTAATATCGAATCTCTTCAGGTCGTGTATAAAACTCATCATATACATGGTATCCAGATGTACGCCCTATAGTCGTACTAGGCTCAAATAGTAACGATCTAAATGGAGTACCAATGTTCCCTAAATTTTGAATTAAGTGGCCATTTTTCTCCAAATCACTAAATCGATGAAGATTATCAGGAATTGTGTCGGGGTTAGAAAACTTAATATTGTTGAACTTGAAATTTTCTTCAAACGTGAAACGGGTTGTATGTGCCCCGTAGTTTCCCGTCTTTACCTGCCTTTCTTCTCTGGCTTTACTTCTTGCTAAAAGCAGCGAGTCTGTTTCACTATTTTCAAAAGAACCCAACGTTTTTATCTGGCCTACGGCCAAACAACTCAAACCAACAAAACCTAAAAAAATGAGAACTCCCTTACGCACGACCAAAAATACAAATTCAGTTTACCTTTTCCCCTTTTGAATCACCTTCATTATCGAAGCTAAAAATTCACCTTCCTTATCTATGCTCACAGCTATCGGTAGGTAAAACAAATCGACTTTTTCAAAAATTGGATGCGTCTTGAAAGGCAAAAGTCGTACTATATCCTTTTCAGTAGTAATCAAGGTATTTGTATCCAGTTCGTTCAACGTTTTAGCAATGTCATCTAAGTCGCTAGACCGAAAATTATAATGATCTGTATACGCTAAGTGTTTGACAACCACATGCGCCTTGGATAAATGATCTACAATGGGCTGGGCCTTAGCTATGCCGCTGAGAAGTACCACCTTATTGGCGACTTCTCCCTTCGCCAAAACAGGTTCAATCTCCTGATAATCAATACGTGAGAAATAGACTGGGGCGGTTTCATTATAAATCTTAACACTTTCAACCACCTCACTTTTTTCTGCCTCAGTTAATTCAGGGCATTTAGTGATCACAATGGCATCAGCACGTTTTGCTCCTATCCGCGGCTCTCTTAAATTACCTGTCGGTAAGACATAATCATTATAAAAAGGATGGGCGTAATCTGATAGCAAAACATTGAAATCTCTGGCCACTTTCCTATGCTGATAGGCATCATCGAGCAAGAAGACTTCTACATCCTCTTTTTCTAGCAAAAGTGAAGGAATCGCCAGTACTCTTTCTTCGCAAACCGTAACCGAGATCTCATGTCCAAACTTTCGGTAAAACTGAAAAGGTTCATCGCCTATACTTCTAGCACTATCTTCATCATTCGCTCTACGAAAACCCCTTGTTTGCCTACCATAACCTCGGCTTACTGTGGCAAGTTGGTGGTGTTCTTTAAGGTTCTTTATAAGGAACTCAATCATTGGAGTTTTTCCTGTACCCCCCATTGAAAGGTTGCCCACAGAAATTACTATTCTATCAAATTCAGTTTGGGTACGTTGGCCATTGTCGAATTGCCGGTTTCTGATTTGCATCAGCCATCCGTAAGCAATTGAAAAAGGAAAGAATAATGCCCTTATGAATTTCATTCAATTCAGCTGATTATCTTTAGTAGTTTAAAGGCTGCAAATAAAGTCAAATATGACAAAAATCAAGGATATCATTTCCGTACTAGAAAATATTGCCCCTAAGGCTTATCAGGAAAACTATGATAATTCTGGGCTAATTACTGGTGAGTACAACACCGAAGCGAAAGGTGTGCTGGTTACGCTCGACTGTATTGAATCAACAGTAGATGAAGCCATAAGTAAGAACTGCAACTTAATTGTCGCTCATCATCCCATTGTATTTAAGGGACTAAAACAGTTAAATGGTAAAAATTACGTAGAAAGGACCATTATAAAAGCCATCAAAAACGATATTGCCATTTATGCCATTCACACCAATCTCGATAATGTTCATAATGGAGTTAATGCAAAAATTGCGGAGAAACTAGGGCTTATCAATACGCGGGTATTAGCACCGAAGGCAGCCACATTGTTAAAGTTGGAAGTCTTTATTCCCTCAAGCGATACGCCAAAAGTCTTAGAGGCCTTACACAATGCGGGAGCTGGTAATATTGGCAATTATAGCCACTGCAGTTTTAAGGTCATTGGTACGGGAACATTCAAACCGAATGACTCGGCCAAGCCTACCATCGGTCAGTCTGGTCATCAAGAATCAGTTCAAGAAGATAGGGTTGAGCTTATCTTTCCTACTGTCCTAAAAAATGAGATCATCGCGGCCATGAATGACGCCCACCCATACGAAGAAGTAGCCCATTATATTCAGTCTATAGAAAATACAAACCAACAAGTAGGTGCCGGTATGATAGGTGAACTGCCCAATGCCCAAACACCGGAAGAATTTCTCGCCTATTTAAAAGCTAAAATGTCTCTCAACGTGATTAGACACACCTCTTATGACAGAAAGACCATCAAAACAGTGGCGCTATGTGGAGGCTCGGGAAGCTTCTTATTAGGTCAGGCAAAAGCCAAATCAGCTGACGCCTTTGTCACTGGAGATTTCAAGTATCATGAGTTCTTTGATGGTGAAGGAAAAGTAATGATTGCCGACATCGGTCACTATGAAAGTGAAGTCTTTACAAAAGAGCTGATTGATGGGTTTATCAGAGAAAATTTTGCTAATATTGCAACCTATTTATCAGAGGTGGATACGAACCCCGTAAAGTACTTCTAAAAAATTCGTCAATGGAAAAAACAGTTTCACAGAAATTAGAGGCGTTAAAAAATCTACAATCAATTGATTCTCAATTAGATGAGATCAAAAAAGTTAGAGGAGCATTACCTGAAGAGGTAGCTGACCTTGAAGACGAGATTGCAGGATATGAGACAAGAGTTGAAAAGTTCAATACCGAACTTGCAGAGCTAGAAGGCAATATTTCTGATCACAAGACTCAAATAAAAAACTCCGAAGCACTCATAAAAAAATATGAGGAGCAGCAAATGAACGTTCGTAACAATCGTGAATACGATGCAATTACGAAAGAGATGGAGTTACAAAACCTTGAAATCCAAATCTCTGAGAAGAGAATCAAGGAGGCCTACGTCAAAATAGAGCACAAGAAAGAGGAAATTGAAAAGACTCAAGGAGAGCTTGGCGAAAGACAAAAAGACCTTGTGACTAAGCAAACGGAGTTAGAAGTTCTCACGAAAGAAAGTGAGTCTGACGAGAAAAAACTTGTGACACAAAGAGATAAAGCGGCAAAAGATATTGAGGAAAGACTTTTAATATCTTACACTAAGCTAAGAACCAATGCAAGAAACGGCCTAGCAGTAGTTCCTGTAGATAGAGGTGCTTGCGGAGGTTGTTTCAATGTTGTTCCTCCTCAAAGACAGGCTGACATTAGAGATAGCAAGAAAATTACTGTTTGCGAGCATTGTGGTAGAATTCTAGCGGAAGTGACAGACGAAATTGTTACGGAAGAGAAACCAAAAAGAAGCAGGAGAAAAAAGGAAGCCTAGGCTTTGACTTTTTCTATCAAATACAAAAGATGGATAGGCTTAACAGTCTATCCATTTTTTATGCTCTTTACTTTTTTGACAGCCAGCGGACAAGATGAAGCCCGGGCCCACCTACTCAATTTAGAGTTTGAACAAACTCGGCAGGTCACAGCTAATTCTAACGCTCCCTTAGACCTCTATTACGCCAACCTTGCAGATATCCTTGAACTCATTCTACTAGAAAACGAGAAACGTTTTGATGCCTTAACTAGTAACGAAAGCCTGCGACTTAACGTCATTCGAAGTCAAGATGAAGACTCCCCATGGACAGGGTTTATCGAAGCGGAAGTCAAATTGCAATGGGCGTTCGTCAATTTTAAATATGGCAATGATTGGGATGCTTTTTGGGGCTTAAGAAGTGCTTATCGGACGGCTCAGAAGAACTATTCACGCTTTCCCCAATTCATGCCTAATAACCGAACGTTAGGGATTCTAAACATAATTTTTGGTAATGTTCCGAGTAAGAATCAATGGCTTATGAAACTTTTTGGTTTGAAAGGAGATGTTCAGACTGGACTAACTCAATTGGCTGCCATCGAAAAAACTCATCCCGAATTTAGAGTCGAATCAATGCTGGTCTTAGGAATGGCCAATGTATATCTTCTTGAAGACTTTGATGAAGCGATTAAACTCATATCTGACGAAACGATTGGAACCGAACCCCTGATTGAATACGTAAAATCATTGATCTATTTAAAGTCGCATGAGGCATCCAAAGCCCAAAAGAGTCTTTTTAACAGCAGCAAGAAATTTCCAATTCATGACTACCTAATTGCTGAAACGTTCTTTCAAGCAGGAGAATATTCCAAGGCCATAGCGCACTACCAAGACTTCCTTCAGGCACATAAAGGAACGTCCTATATAAAAGACGCCTACCTCAAACTAGGGGTATCTCAGGGATTTTTAGGGGACACAAATGCTTACGAAGATAATTTGGCCAAAAGTAAAAGTCAAGGTGAAGTGAATTCAGAAATAGATAAAAATGCAGCTAAACTTATTCAGGAAATTCAACGCCAAAACCCTACGGCACTAAAAATAAGGTTTGCCATAGATGGTGGCTATTATCAAAAAGCTGATAGTCTGATAACCCTTTTAGAAACAAAGGTTGATTTATCCGATTATGAGCGACTAGAGCTGATTTATAGAAAGGCGAGAATGAACCACCTAGTGGGTAAAACAAAACAAGCCAGTACTTACTATAGACAGGTAATTAACAATGCCGAACTTATTTCAGAGACCTACTATGGCCCCAATTCATATCTTCAACTAGGCTACTTGATGAGAAAGACTGGTGATTCTGACAGTGCACGAATGTACTTTAATCGCGTATTATCTTTCAAGAAACACCCCTACAAGAACAGTTTAGATAGCAAGGCAAAAATTGCACTTAAACAACTAGACCTGAAAGATGAGTAGTATCGCAGTACCTATCAACCACAAACATAGAGCCTGTGTAGGTTAGCTCATACAAGCAAAGGTTAGTATGCTCAAAGAGGTCCATGTATCTCAGTGGATAGTTAAGCATGACTGCAAGCATTATACGCATGGCTCTACCGTGCATACATATTAAAATGGTCTCTTCCTCAGATTTACTGAGTATATACAACAGAGCGTTTTTCAGTCTTAAAGCTACCTGATCAGGATTTTCTCCACCATCAATTGCGACATCTGTACGCCCATGTTGCCAAGCAAGAATCATATTTTGGTAATAAGCCTCCCCTTCCTCATCAACAGCCATTCCCTCTCGATTACCCCAGCTGATTTCATTTAGGTCACTAAGCTTTTCATGAGCAATCGGTTTTTCGATAAAATTTACGACCGACTGATAAGTCCGCTTGAGAGCGGAAACATAGACCTTGTCGAACGCCACATCACCATATACTTTAAAAAAGGCATCACCCTGTGTACGGCCAAAGTCGTTCAAATCAGAATCTATACCGCTCCCTTGCACAACACCTATTTTGTTAAAATCTGTTTGTCCGTGTCGCGTGAGGTATATTTTTTTGGTCATCAATTTCTCCTATTTTTGCTTCACTCAGCCGCAAAACTAGAAATTAATCTTAATCTATATGTTCCACCCAGAGGTAACTATTGAAGCCATCAACCAAATGAGTCAAAATACCTTGGTAGAACACCTTGGTATTGAGGTAATTGAGTTAGGAACTGATTTTCTTATTGCTAAAATGCCCGTTGATCAGCGTACTCGCCAACCCATGGGACTGCTACATGGCGGGGCATCCGTTGTTCTAGCCGAAACGATCGGTAGTATTGCAGCATCACTTACTGTAAACCAAAAGCTGCAACAGTGCGTTGGTTTAGAAATTAATGCGAATCACATTAAAAGTGTAAAAAATGGCTTCGTTTATGGTAAAACCAGACCTATCCACATTGGAAAACGTACACAGATATGGGAGATTCATATCACAAATGAACAAGATGAAATGGTATGCATCAGTAGGTTAACGATGGCTGTAATTGATAAAAAGAATTAATGTCTTCCGTTCAAAGGGATAAAACGATAACAATGAGCCTCTCCTCTTTTAAAAAGGAGCAGATCATTGCTGCGGCTTTGAATACGGCAGTCGATTTAGATATTCCTATCGCCATTTGGCGAATGCCCGATCAACATGAAATTCAATTGGTCATGAGTGCCGATGCCGCTATGTCTTTGGACACTATTGATTTAGACGAGCTAGGTACTGGTTTCATAACTGCTCCATTTCACTTTAACGAACAACCTGCATTATTCATTGAGGCACAGTTCAGCTTGTCTTTTGACTTTGGAGAAGTTATTAACGATACTAAAATAGAGGGGCTTGAAAAGGAAAAAATTCAAGTACTGAAGTCAAAATTCGAGTCCCATTTATCAGAAAGTGCAAAGGCGAATGCTTACCATATCAACCCTAAAACTTCAAAGAGTATAGATATTGATTATCGCGACCTAATAGAAAAATCAGTTGACGCGATTAATTCCAACCTATTTGGTAAAGTAGTACCTGCCCGATCGAAAGAGATTGACCTATCAGAAAACTTTAGTCCAGTAGATTTACTTTTAGACCTTTGCGAAAGCTATCCAAATGCTTTCGTCTCATTCGTTTCAATACCGAGTGTTGGAACTTGGATAGGTGCAACACCCGAGGCACTTATTGAAAACAAGAAAGATCACTTTAAGACGATAGCCTTAGCGGGAACTCAAAAAGTAAATGACTTTAAATCCATCAGTGATACTAGCTGGACACAAAAAGAAATTGAAGAGCAGGCTATGGTGAGTAGATACATCATTAACTGCTTTAAGAAAATTAGATTAAGGGAATTTGAAGAAGCTGGACCTAAAACGGTTCAAGCTGGTAACCTATTGCACCTAAAGACCACGTATTCTGTAGATACGAGCGCGACTAACTTTCCTGAGTTGGCCACAGTCATGCTCAAACTCTTGCACCCTACTTCAGCCGTGGCAGGTATGCCTAAAGCACCTGCTTTGTTATTCTTAAAGGAACATGAAGGCTTGGACCGTGAGTTTTTTAGTGGTTTCCTTGGGCCAATCAATGTAGAAAACAGCACTAACCTCTTTGTCAACCTTCGCTGCATGCAGTTACTGGGAAACAAGGCACGCCTATATGCTGGCGCTGGCGTTACAGCCGATTCTCATCCCGATAAAGAATATCAGGAAACAGAGATTAAGTTTAAGACACTTTTGAACATTCTTAATCCAACACCTTGATTTTAAAGCACATCATCGATATCGCCTCTGTTTGTGCAGGCCACAATATCCAAACAGCGATTATCTCTCCTGGTTCAAGATCGGCCCCGCTAACATTAGCTTTCAATGAGCACCCAGATATAGACGTCAAGGTCATTGGTGACGAAAGATCCGCAGCCTTTATTGCACTGGGTATTGCACAGCAACAGAAAAAGCCCGTTGTCCTCATCTGTACCTCAGGTTCAGCAGTACTTAATTATGCGCCCGCCATCGCAGAAGCATACTATCAAGAAATACCATTAATTGTTCTTTCAGCAGACAGGCCCCCAGAATGGGTTAATCAATATGACGGACAGACCATTCAGCAAGCAGGTATATTAGGAAACCATGTGAAAGCTAGCTACGATTATCCCGTTGAAGCACAGCATTCAGATGCCTTTTGGCATGCTAACAGAATAACAAACGAAGCGATATTAAAAGCACAGTCTTATCCCAAAGGCCCTATACATATTAACATTCCTTTGCGAGAACCCTTCTACCCTGTAGCGGATGAAAGGATTGAATTCCCGGCAACCCGAATTATAAAAAGTTCGGAGACGGAAATCCAATGGACTCCTACCCTGCACGAAGAATTGAACAGCGAGTGGGATCAATATAAGTGTAAAGTAATTGTGGTTGGACAGACCCATCTGGATCAGAAACAGCTAGCGGTGATTTCTGATTTTTGTAAACGTACCAATACTGTCCTTATCAACGAAGTGATCGGCAATCATCATTTAGCATCGCAGGCTATACAACATCAAGACGCATTTTTACAACCAAGCGTACAATCGTCTTTGTCAGACATGAGTCCTGATTTACTGATCACCCTTGGGAAATCTCTGATATCAAAAAACTTAAAAATATTTCTTCGTAAGAATCCGCCAAAAGCACATTGGCATGTTCGGAATTCTGATCGAATTAATGACACTTTACAACACCTGACCAGATGGGTAGATATGAAGCCAGAAAGTTTTTTCAATACTTTCGAGCCGTCTGGTAACCAAAAAGGGTTTCTCGAGATGTGGGTAGCTATTAATGAGGAGGCAAATAAGACCACAGAGCAGTTCCTATTCACTTGCCCATTTGGTGAGTTTCAAGCCACCCATCGATGCCTAAAGGCACTACCAAGGAACAGTCAGTTGCATTTGGCGAATAGCATGACGGTGCGCTATACCAACCTCATAGGACTTAGCTCAGATATTGAAGTATTCTCTAATAGAGGAACGAGTGGAATTGATGGCAGCAATGGAACAGCTGTTGGCGCAGCGCTTGCGCAAGATAAGCTGGTTACACTCATTACAGGCGATATGGCCTTTTTCTATGATCGCAATGCTTTCTGGCATAACTATGATCTCGCGAAGCTCAGAGTTATCATACTCAATAATCATGGTGGTGGTATCTTCAGAATGATAAAAGGACCTCAGGATCAAAAAAATTATGAAAAGCTGTTTGAGACAGAACAAGCACTCACTGCTGAAAATACAGCAAAAGATTATGGTTTTGTCTATCGCGGCTGTTCCGATTTAACTGAGTTAGACCAATCACTCAAAGACTTTTTTGACACTAGCGATAAACCGAAGATTTTAGAGGTATTTTCAGATAGCAAGAAGAACACTGAGATTTTCAACGCTTTCAAGCAGCGATTCGAAGCTTAATTATCCGGCTTCGGACGATAATCCAAAGGTATCATTTCAGCGATTTTTTCAAATCCCCAGTAACCCGCAGAATAGAAAGACACGGGATTATAGATGTAACCATTCGGTTCAAATTCAATAGATTCAAAACCATCCATAATTGCAATCCAAGACTGTTGTGGTCTCTTTGTGAGTTTACTAGCAGAAGCATGCCCTATTCTCCGACTCTGCAGCTCAAGATATTCCTTTGATTCTAGTTCATTCTGATAAGTAACGTATAAATAATTGTCAAAAGGCAACACTTTTGAGAGATCGGTTGAGCCTGACTTCAAAAACTGATAAGCGTTAGCATTTTTAGCATCTAGTAAACGTCCAACACCTTCTACATCTTTAGCCACTTGAACCACAAAACCTTCCTCATCGAGCCTATTTTCATACAAAGAAGAGAAGAAATGAATCGTTGAACCTTGATAAGCCGCCTTTCTATTGGCCTCCCATTTCCTTATTTTTCTGTCACTCTTCGTCTCTAATTCTTCAAACACTGTGTAGCCATAATAACTACTAATATTTGACCTATAATTGACCTCGAAGAATTCTAGAAAGTATTGTATTCGATAGCCTAGTGCCTTGTTTTCAATGACTATTGGTTCTGAAGAAAAGGCTTCTAAAACTCTTTTTTCATCATCATAAAGGAAATCAATTACTTCTTCGTTCAAGATTTTACATTGACGTGCATTAGCTGATTCTCCAAGAAAAATTAGTCTAAATTCCTTTATTCGTCTCCACCACTTGGCGTCTCGTTTAGCAGTAACGACTACACTGCCCAAACTCCTCGTGTCTGGTGCTATCAAGACGTCCATTTTTATATCCTTTTGATCACCCAATTTGACCTGCACTGCGTAGGTTTTATACCCTACAAATTTTACAATGAGATCGTAGGTACCAGGGTTAGTCACTGTTAGGCTGTACCTCCCTTCATCATCAGTAGCTGTTCCAAAAGTAGTTTCGGCAAAAAACACCGTGGCAAAAGGCATCACCTCTCCACTTTGAGCATCCTTTACAACACCACTTACTGTATAGCTATTCTGAGCCAAAGCATTAAAACCAGTGATGAAAAACAGGAAAAGAATGTAGCTTTTTAAGTTCATTTTAAAATCCTTTAGATTGAACATTAAGGAGGTTTTGACCAATATACCTTAATATATTTAACTCCATTTTTTGGGCTAGGTTGGAGAATTTCTAAGCTATTTATTAGGCTTATAATTGACGGGTAACATTTCACCTACTTTCTCAAAGCCCCAGTAGCCTTCAGATAAAAATGAGATGGTATTATGAACATAACTTTTCACCATTAAAGATAATGGAATCAAAGTCTTTACTTAAAGTCATTTTTGACTTTTAACGCCTTGGCGAAAGCTATGCTCTTGAAAGCGGACAGGTTTAAATTCAAAGTTTGTATACAGCAAACTAGACCTTTAGTCAAACGAAAAACCTAAATCATCTTCATTGAGCAGGGTCGATTCCAAAGCATTTTTGGAAAAGGAACCGCTCCTGCTCAAAACCATTTAGATATTCGGCCAAAAACACAGATGCAAACGGCATAACTTCCCCGTTTTTTGCATCTTTAACAGTTCCTTTGATGCTTATTGTCTTTTGTGCCATTGCACAAAATCCTTGAAGTAAAACAGATGCGATTAGTAAAACTTTTATCCTTTTATCCTGCGATTTAAACAATACCGTGGAGCCACTTATCATAATAAACAATCACCGCTACTCGCTAACCCTATTTGCACAACTAAGTTTGGAGCCAAGCCTTCATTGGGCCACTCCGGCACAAAACTTTATTAAAAAATGGTTAAGCGGAGAGCAGTCTTTCTCTCTCACTACCTCTGGCTCAACAGGCAAACCTAAAACTATACAAATCACACGACAACAAATGATTGCAAGTGCTGAGGCCACAATTGAAGCACTTCAATTGCAAAAAGGAACCAAGGCACTTCTTTGCATCAACACAGCATTCATTGGTGGTACAATGATGCTCGTAAGAGCGATAGTCGGCTCTTGGCAAATTGAATTGATTGAGCCCACATCAGCTGTTCATGAAGTATTAGAAAAAAACGAATATGACTTTGCGGCTCTTGTACCGCTTCAGTTGAGTTCAACATTAAACCAACCTAGTGGTCAAAGTTTGATGAACAAAATTGATAAAGTGATCATAGGTGGAGCGGCTATCTCTGAAGCGACAATTGAAAGCCTCCAGCCATTAGAATGTCTATGCTACCATACTTATGGTATGACAGAAACTGTTTCTCATATTGGCTTACGTCTCCTAAATGGTGGTGAAAAATCTGAATGGTTCCATCTTATTGGGGATAATGAGATCAGGCTTGACAAACGTGGGCGCTTATCAATAAAAGGAACGGTAACTCAAAATGAATGGATCATGACAAATGATCTGGTGGATATAGATGGAAATCATTTTAGATGGCTTGGGCGAGCCGACCTAGTGGTGAATAGTGGCGGTATTAAAATTCAGATAGAAAAAGCCGAAGCTGAAATAAACGCACTGCTTCCACCTCCATTCACTGGCACGGTAGTACTCTGGAAAAAAGCACACGAAACCCTCGGTGAAGAGTTGGTGGGTATTTCTAACCATCAAGATACAATTGATTTTATTCAAGCTAATCGGGAAACTCTCAATGGGCATATATCCAAATATCACCTACCTAAAACTTGGTATTTTTGCACCTCATTTCTATACGCCAAAAGCGGAAAGCTTGACCGGAAAGGGAGCTTTGATCAATTAAGCCTTTGACATCCATAAGGTATTCAAACAGACACTTTATGCGATAACAGCAACTCCTCAAAGTGATTTTTCTCTAATAATCATTAAATTAATAGAGCAAAAAGCACCCAATGAAAAAGCTCCTCCTATCAAGTTTTTTCTTATTTGCTCTTCATTCAATAGTGTTGGGCCAAGAGTTATATAGAGAAGGCTACATTCTCAAGAGTCCCTTTGACACGGTGAGAGGGCAGGTAAAATACCAAAGCTATAACCAAGCGGCCATTCAATGTACCTTTCGTAATAGTGATTCAGGGGCAGAAACCACCTATTTACCTAAGGACTTATATGGTTACGGCATTGATGATAACCTCTTATTTAAAGCCAAACAGGTTGATCAAAATCAAACGGTCTTTTTAGAGGTAATTTATGAAGGCACATTAGAGCTCTATGGTTATCGAGACCGGTTCAGAAGAGATTATTTTTTTCTAGAAAACCCGACTACTGGAGACTTTGAAGCACTCACTCAGAAAGTGATCGGTAATAAGAGAAGAAACCGGGTATACAGAACCTACATAGATGTTTTAAAACTAATGCTGCCCGAAAGTAACCTAGTATTAGATGAAATAGATAAAACCTCCTTATCACATAGGTCTCTTACAAATTTACTAGTTACCTACGATGAAAGGTATGCAGCGTTTAAAGGTAAGGTCTTTAACGGTTCAAAGGCTAAGTGGCCTTTGAGTGTAGGAATTCATACCATTCAAGGGTTTTCACAACAAAAACTACTCGATTATGCTGGAACGGGAAACTCCTATTACACAGGCTTAGGCCTAACCCTTCAAAAAGAAATCTCAAGGGGTACCAGAAGGCTCTATTTGGAAGTTAATCCGACAGTTGGCTTCGAATCTTTCGGCCAAGAATATACACGGTCCGAAGAAATAACTGACCGGTCGATCATAACGAATAGCCTCAATTTTTTGTTTGTGTCCGCAGATACCGATGTAAGAGGACTTGTAGATCACTCAACTACCATTGACCTAAAGAGGATAAACTTGACCCTTCCCGTGAATATTAAGTACATCTTTCCGGGTAAAAAGTGGCTAGTATCAATCAACGGAGGGTTAAACCCACAATACACACTATCGAAAAGCGGACGGGTTAGGGGTGTACTTACTCAGGGTAGTGATATTCTGGTGGATGTCACTAGCAGAGAAGAAACTGAAAGAATTAGAGTGGGTATGAATCTCGGCTTTGGGTTAATCATTAAGGGGAAAAGAGATTTCTTCATTGACTTCCAACATTCGCCCACATGGTTTAACCAAGGAGTACTCAAATACAAATATAGTTTCCTTAGAATCGGAGTCTTACTCACTAAAAGAGCTCAATAAAGTCAATTTTTGAGCTTAATGACTTCTTTCTGAAGTTCTAAAACAATATCCTTCAAGCTGTCAAAGCTCATGTCTTCTTCACTGACTTCTGGAATCTCCATGCTGATGTAGGCCTTCGCTTCCCAAACCTCTATCACATCGCTCATATCAATTCTATATGGTGAGTAAGCCTTGTTGTCAGAGACTAAAAATAGCTGACCGTGCTCTTGTGTATAATCAAATACTCTTTTGTAAACTACTCCCTCTTCTTTTGAAAGAAGCACATAGCAACGTCCATTTTTAATCTCCGCCAAACCATCTAGGTACTGGCCGATCACTACTGTACCAGGCTTTATCGGTAACATGGAGTCGCCTGTAATCTCAAATGCTCGGTAAGTGGCACTTTTTGGAAGATTCGGTAATTGAAACTTTGGCATTTCCTCTAGATACTGAGGGTCTGCATAGCCATTTAAGTAGCCAGCAGAAGCCTTTTGAGGTATCAAATCGATGAGTTCTCTGTCATCATTATCAACGGTAAGTGCCAGAACCTTCAGGTTATTCGACCCACGCTCATTCAGAGCCTCAACTGACTTTAAGTCCATTTTAGTCAGGTCTTTCGACAATAGGTTATCAACCGATACCCGAAAGACTTTAGACATATTCAAAAGGTTGTTCAACCTCGGGTCTGCTCTACCCTCTTCATAAGCCCCAACAAGAGACCTTTTTATACCTATCCGATCCGCAAAGTCTCCCTGCGTCCATTGATGCTGTTTGCGTAAATGCTTAATATTACCTGATATAATGCTCATACCACCTTCGTTTACCTAAAGGTAAACAGTATGGCTAATAATATTAGTCTTTTGTTAAAATTTTTAGTTAATTTTTGGCATATAATTGGCTTGAGAAAGGTGTCAAAACTTCAATTATGAGAATAATACTTACATCTACGGCTCTACTTATTAGTTCTCTCCTCTTTGCGCAAAACAATTCAACCATTGGATTTCAAATACATGGTTTTATTCCTGCAGGCGAATTAAAACGTGATGCTTCTGAAATCTGGGGAGGCGGTTTCGGCATAGAGGCAGCCTTTCAGATTAATGAATCTCCCGTTTATTTGGGAGGCATATTTGATTTTACACGCTATGGCTCAGAAGTAAGAAAAGGCTTCTTTAACGCAGATTTACAAGACGTTCGTTACAGGCATCATAATGAAATGATGAGACTCCTTTCATTAGTCCGAATAAAACCAGAGACCCAGTCTAGGTTTTTACCTTATGCTGACTTTCAATTTGGCTTTGGCTTCGTTTACACACGTGCTCGGGTGTTTGACCGAGAGTTTGACGAGGTTGTCGATGAATTTTTCGAAGTAGACGACATTGGTTTTACTTATGGATTTGGTGGTGGTGTCGAATATCTAATTGATGAGCATGTGAGTATTGACTTTCATTTAAGAACTAATTTAAGCGCTCGCACTGACTATCTAACTCCTAACACAATTCAATATGACCCCGATATAGAAGGATATGACCTGAACGTTCAGCAATCAAGATTCAACTCCATTACCTTTGGTTTTGGAGTTAAATTTCTAATAAGAGAAACTTGGTAATCAAAAGCCACTCATACCCTCATACTCGCGCTCTTAGAATTTGAATTTTTACATTGGTATTCTTGGTATATTTTGAGGGTTAAATCAATCAAAAACCAAGAATCTAATGAATATCTTAAAACGTCAAGATTCCTATTCTAGAAGAATCTCGCTGATCTGTCTCAGCATTCTACTTAGTACTCCTCTCATGTTTGGACAAAAAGTAGATATGGACATGTTCAAAAACATGAGAGCACGAAGCATTGGTCCGGCCGCTATGAGTGGACGTATTACTGCTATTGATGTTGTTGAAAGCAATCCTGAAATCATATTTGCTGGAGCTGCTTCTGGTGGTGTCTGGAGAACAACAGGCGGTGGTCTAGACTGGGAGCCTGTCTTTGATGATCAGGCGGTCCAAGGTATTGGTGCCATCGACATCTACCAAAAAAACCCTGATGTAATATGGGTTGGAACTGGTGAAGGAAACCCTAGAAACTCAGTAAGCTCTGGTTATGGCGTATATAAGTCAATAGATGGTGGTGACACCTGGGAGTTGATGGGCTTAGAAAAAACAAGAAACATTCATAGAATTATCATTCACCCTGACGATCCTAATACCGTTTTAGTAGGTGCCATTGGATCACCTTGGGGAGAACATGACGAAAGAGGTGTTTATAAGACTACTGACGGTGGCGAAACTTGGAACCAAGTACTTTTTACTAATAACCTCTCTGGTGTTGCTGATATGGTTGCCGACCCAAGTAACCCCAACAAAATCTTTGTAGCAATGTGGGAACATAAGCGCTTTCCATGGAGCTTCAACTCTGGTGGTGAAGGCTCGGGACTGTATATGACATTAGATGGTGGAGAAACTTGGAAAAATATTCAAGGAGAAGGCGGTTTACCTAAAGGAGACTACGGCAGAATTGGCTTAGCCATTTCTGAAAGTAGACCAGATTATATTTACGCCATGATCGAAAACAAGTCAAATGGCTTGTATAGATCAACCGATGGCGGTAAGACTTGGGAATTGAGAGCTGCTGCCTCAAAAGAGCCTAATATGGGTAATAGACCTTTCTACTACTCTTCAATTTACGTTGATACTAAAAATGAGAATAGAGTTTACAGTTTGTATTCAATGGTTTCTCGTTCTGAAGATGGTGGTAAGTCTTGGGAAGTAATCATTCCTTACTCTGGTGTTCACCCCGATCACCATGCCTGGTGGATTCACCCAGAAGATCCAAGCTTTATGGTAGACGGAAACGATGGTGGATTGAATATAACCAGAGATATGGGTAAGACTTGGAGGTTTACAGAAAAGCTTCCAGTTGGTCAGTTCTACCATGTGAATGTAGACAATGAAATGCCTTATAACCTATACGGTGGCATGCAAGACAACGGCTCATGGGTAGGCCCATCATACGTTTTTAACTACGCTGGTATCAGAAATCACGATTGGCAAGAATTAAGCTTTGGAGATGGCTTTGATGTAGCTCCTATTCCGAGCGACTCTCGCTATGGCTATACCATGTCTCAACAAGGTAATGTAACACGTTATGATAGAGTTTCGGGATACACGAAAACAGTGAAACCTACTTCTCCAGATACTTCAATCACTTTGAGGTTTAACTGGAATGCGCCAGTAGCCATTGATCCACATAATGCAGATGGCGTTTACTATGGTTCACAACACTTGCACTACAGTGCTAACAGAGGTGATGACTGGGAAGTACTTTCTCCAGACCTATCGACCAATGATCCTGAGAAACAAAAACAAAATGCCAGTGGTGGTTTGACTATAGATGCCACAGGAGCGGAAAATCACACGACTACATTGGCCATTGCCCCTAGCCCAGTAGACAGAAATGTTATTTGGGTTGGTACTGATGACGGTAACGTACAAGTGACGCAAGATAGAGGTGGCAACTGGACTAATGTGGCAGCTAACCTTTCGGGGCTGCCTGCAGGTAGCTGGATTCCGCAAATAGTCGCTTCAAGATACAATGCTGGTGAAGCCTTCGTCATTGCGAATGACTATAGAAGAAATAACTGGTCTGCCTATGCATACCACACAATGGATTACGGCCAAACTTGGACTAGAATTGTTGATGACAGTGATGTATTCGGTTACACGCTTTCTATTCTACAGGATCCTATTGAACCAAACCTGATCTTTTTAGGGACTGAAAATGGCTTATATGTAAGTTTCGATAAAGCTCAAAACTGGAATAAGTGGACACACGGTTACCCGTCTGCTTCTACCATGGATTTGGCTATACAAGAAAGAGAGCATGATTTAGCCATTGGTACTTTTGGTAGAGCATTCTACGTACTGGATGACATTCGTCCATTAAGAGAGTTTGCTTCAAGAGGCGTTATGAATGCTATGAAGGAAGACATTGTAGTATTTGATGTAGCAGATGCTTATCAAATGACGTACAGACAACCTGCCGGCATGAGATTTCCTGCAAGCGGGGGTCCGTTTGAAGGTCAAAATAAATACTTTGGATCAGCAAACGTGAAATACTTTGTCCGTGACGACAGCGTGAAAGAAACACCAAAGGAAGAAACTAAAGGCAGACGAAGAAGAGGTAAGAAAGAGGAGACTACTGAGGAAGTAGCACCAAAGAAACTACCTACCAAAATAAGCATGACCGTACTTAGTATGTCTGGTGATACCATTAGAACAACTTCTGGTACTGTTAAAAAAGGTCAAATGAACACGTTGACTTGGGATTTGAGAAGAAGAAACCCATATCCAATAGCTCGAACTGGTAATCAAGGTGGTCGCTTTGGCGGTGGCCGTGCAGGTAGAAACCGTGAGCAGTCCGCTGGTTCAGCATTACCGGGAGATTATAAAGTCCACATTGACTACAATGATCAAAAGATCGAGAAAATGGTAAAAGTTCACTATGACCCTCGTATTGATGTTAACCTTTCGGACTTAAGAGCCAAGCAAAATTTCGAAGATGAAGTCTTGAAAATGTCTCAGACTTGGGCTGAAGTAACAGGTAGAGTTAGAGATGCACAAAGCGTAGTTGACAAGGTAGAGGCACAAATGAAAAATGCCGATAAAGATGCCGTCAAAGACCTGAAGGACGCTATCAATGCAATGAACGAGGAGTTTGACGAAGTGAAGAAAGTGACCATTGGACTCCCGCGGGATCGAGCACAGAACGCACCTCGTGTGAACTATCCAAATGCTAGCCAATGGATCGGTCAGGCAAGGAGATATGCAAGCTCTCGCCTGACAGCCCCAGGAACAAACGAAAAGAGCTTAATGGAAAACGGTCAGAAGATGATGAACGAAACAATGGCGATAGTCAATGAATTCTTCGAAACAGAATGGCCCAAATTCAAAGCGGCTTACGAAAAAACAGATATGGGTTTCTTCAAAGACTTTTCCGATCCGATTAAGAAATAGAACATACCTCACAACATTAAAAGGTCGCCAAGTTGGCGACCTTTTTTTATGTCTGTCTAAACGCTTTGTAGCTCATCAATTTAGCTGTATTTTTGTACTTAAGTAAACGCTGATTTTAAATCTATTTATACATCTCTTAATAACACTAAAAAATCTTCTATTATACAAGTATGTTTTTCTTAGAAGAATTTGTTAAATCACTCCATGGATAATGAAAAAAATTACTCAAGCAATCGTCATTCTCTTAGTCATCACTCCTCTAGCCTCATTCGCTCAAGGCAAAACAGACACTGTGTATTTCGATGCTAAGAACAAAATCGTAGATAGCCGTACCAATGCGACTTATTACGAGGTTAGAAGCTTGAGTAAGAGAGGCAAAGCAGAGGGCATCACTAAACGATTTAATTTAGAAAACGAAATAATAGAGAGTACTACTTATCAAAAAGGTAGAAAGACTGGCGCTTATATGTTGGTTAAAGGTGACTCCATAGTTAACGGGACGTATGCACGTGGCAAGAAAATCAATCTTTGGAGCTACGCGCATAGAGAAACCTCGGCTGGACGTATTGAACAGTATAATGAGCAAGGTGAGAGAATTAGAATAGATCAACCACTACCAAATGATTTAGCAGAGACACTTCAAATTAATAGTGATGCATTTTTCCCGGGTGGTCCAATGGCGTGGACAGGTTTCTTGAGGAATACTTTAAGGTTCCCGGCTGCAGCAAAAAACAATAATACTCAAGGTGCTGTAAGAGTTAAATTCATCGTTTCTGAATCAGGCTCAGTAGAAGACATCACAGTAGTATCTAGTCCTGGGGCCAGCCTATCGACAGAAGCCGTCAGGATAATGCAAAAAAGTCCTAATTGGGTTCCGGCTCGGAAAAAAGGCAAAAGAGTCTCTAGCGAAATGAATATACAAATTGTATTTAGGCTAGGTTAGTCCAAGTTAAGACACTTACCCTCTTTGCTACTTCTACCTTTAGCCGTATTTTCGCATCAAACCCACTGATATGAGTAAAGTAGCCTGGAAAACAGTCAAAGAATATGAAGACATCACCTACAAAAAATCCGGTGATGGCGTAGCCCGAATTGCGTTTAACCGCCCAGAGGTTAGAAATGCCTTTAGACCGAAAACTGTAGGTGAGCTCTTTGAAGCATTTTTAGACGCTCGTGAAGACACCTCTATTGGTGTAGTACTATTATCTGGTGAAGGGCCTTCTGCCAAAGATGGTGGTTGGGCATTCTGCTCGGGCGGAGACCAAAACGCACGCGGCCACCAAGGCTATGTTGATGACGATGGCATGCCTCGACTTAACATTCTAGAAGTACAGCGCCTAATCCGTTTTATGCCTAAAGTAGTCATTTGCGTTGCTCCCGGATGGGCTGTAGGCGGAGGACACAGTTTGCACACTGTATGCGACCTTACCCTTGCTAGTAAAGAGCACGCTATCTTCAAACAAACCGATGCAGACGTTACCAGCTTTGATGGTGGTTATGGTTCTGCATACTTAGCGAAAATGGTCGGCCAAAAACGAGCAAGAGAGATTTTCTTTTTGGGAAGAAACTACTCAG
This sequence comes from Cyclobacteriaceae bacterium, assembly GCA_965284605.1. GTDB lineage: Bacteria > Bacteroidota > Bacteroidia > Cytophagales > Cyclobacteriaceae > Roseivirga. Next base: position 3,508,210 of record OZ260101.1, on the reverse strand, counting down.
CACAAGAAGCTTTCGATATGGGCATGGTCAATGCCGTTATTCCTCATGACGAATTAGAAGATACAGCTTATGATTGGGCACAGGAGATTCTACAGAAGTCGCCTACATCTATCAAAATGCTGAAATTCGCTTTCAATATGACGGACGATGGTATGGTAGGTCAGCAGGTATTTGCTGGTGAAGCTACACGCCTTGCCTATATGACAGAAGAGGCAAAAGAAGGAAGGAATGCCTTTCTTGAGAAGAGAAAGCCTGATTTCAAAGATGTCAAGTGGATACCATAAGCGCTGTGCTTAGTTATCAATTACTGGTTATTAGTAAATCAGGTAAAAGGTATTTTTAATTACTTGATGTTCTAAGCCGATAAAACAACCGATTTCCCCAATGATCCAAATAGCCCAAGCCACCCTTCCGGACTACGCTGACATCCATCAGATGATCATCGATTTTGCTACTTTTCAGAAAACTCCTGAAAAAGTGTCCATCACTTTAGAACAAATGCTTGAGAATGGTGATGATTTCAAAGCGTTAATTGCTCGTGACGGTGATAAGGCCATTGGCTTTGCTACCTACTATTTTGGTTTTAGCTCATGGTCTGGTAAACACCTGTTTCTTGATGACTTGTACTTGGAGATTGATTATAGACAACAAGGACTTGGAGCTCAAATCATGGATCGACTGGAGGCCATCGCTAAGGAGCAAGACTGTCAATCTATGCGCTGGCTAGTTTCTAAATGGAACGAACCCGCTATAGCCTTCTATAAGAAAAGAGGCACCATCATCGAAGACACTGAAATGACATGTCAATTTAAACTGAAGTAAAAAATTAGTTTTTCACTCCCATCAATACATTCACCTTAGGGTCCATGGGGTTACCAGACATTCTTCGCATTAACACCACCTGCCCGGTATGATAAATGGCATCTGCAATTGGCCCATTGATAGCATTCCAAAAAGGAAGCTCCCCACCGTTTGCAAACTTAATATTGTAGTCAGCAAAGTCAGCGTCTTTACTACGCTTTAGAATACTTACTGATCTTTCCAGATTTTCAAGCGTCTCTTTTCTGATTTGATCAAAAGTCATTTTAGCAGGACTGCCCCCATCAAAAACTTCTTTTTCTAACGCACTCAATAAGAAGCGGCTCAAACCAAAAAGGTGGTCTATGGTTTCTCGTGAGTTTCTCCCCTCTTCTACAGGCGCAAACTTTAAGTCTTCTGCTCTTAGACCTTCTGATGCCCAGTAATACCTAAACCCTAGGCCTTCAACCATCCTAGCAGCAATATTGCCTGAGTTAAAAGTAGTTTCTGTTTCAGCAATAGACTTAAAGGGTAACTCTTGCTGACTATATGCCAAATTAAAGCAGGTAAGCAAAAAAATGAGAAGTATAGATTTTTTCATAATGGGATCAATGAGACTTAAACCTAAGAATTAATGAATTAACCCCTAGCTGATACCCATTCAATTTCATGCAATTTGTAACAAACAAATGATAAAAGGGCCACTCCGAGATGTCAGAGTGGCTCTTTTATCATTTGAAGTTTCTATAAATCTCTACTAGTCACCAATCTTGTAGTAGCCCAATAAAACAGGCCACCATACAATAGCACCAAAGCGAGTTCAGGCCAGGCAATGTAATCTTGAATTTCCATTAAGGCATACTTCTGAAAAGGAACATGAATCAATGAATTGATCGATTTTACAGGCAAGAAATATTCAACCCATTGTTGATTTTTTACTTGCCCCCAAACAAAGAGTCCATTTTCGATTAGTACTACCCAAAGAAACATCAATCCCATCGTCATAATTGGTTTTCTTATCAGCGTTGCGATAAACTGTGTAAACAGTAAGAAAGCGAACAACTGTAGGAAGAATGCTAATAGAAAGTGTATGTCTTCAAAAATCAATATAAAGGATATTTCTGATGAATAGATGAGCCCAGTGATGAGCCCCATAATCAACAGTGCCAATGCTGAAGCAGCACTTAAGAACCCTGCCATAATAATCTTAGACCAAATGAACTCTTGCTTACTCAGTCCGTCAATTACGTTTTGCCGGATGGTTCTGTAAGTGTACTCATTGGTGATAGAATAGATCAGTCCTAGTGCAAGTAATATCTTGAAGTAAATCGCTACACTCGTAAGGTTTTGCCATATATCGGGAAACTCATAAAATGGTAAGATTGTCGGATCAATTTCGTCCGCATCAAACTCAGCAAACTTATTTTTCAGCCATTGCAAAAACGGCATCACTCCCATACTGATCAGGAAGAGGGCTATGATATAAAGCGTTGATAGCACCTTAAAAGACCTATTGTTTCGCACCTTGTGCAGTTCAATTTTTAGTAAACGTATCATTTGCTACCTCCTTTTTGATCAGCCAAAATTTCTAAGAACTGTTTCTCCAAAGTTTTCACTTTCAAGATCAAATGCTTCGCAATAATGCCCTGCTTAAATAAGTACTCATTTATATCCACGGCACCATGCCCATCCTTCATTGTCAAGGTGTACTTATCTAACTCTCTTTTGACAGCACTTGTCATATTAGATCCTTTAAGTATCTCATGAAGATTTTCTGCATCCGCCTTCACTTCCACTATAGTGGAGCCTTTTCCAACATCGTCTACGAGTCCATCGTGAATAAGCTTCCCCTGCTGTAGCACACAGAAGTGGGTACAAACACGTTGCACCTCATCAAGCAAATGACTTGCTATGATTATCGTCTTTCCGCTATTCGCGATATCGATAATGAGATCTCTGATTTCTGCAATACCCTGAGGGTCAAGACCATTTGTAGGCTCATCCAAAATCATCACATCAGGGTCGCAAAGCAATGCTGAGGCAATAGACAACCGCTGCTTCATACCCAGTGAAAAGGTTTTAAACTTGTGATCTTTGCGATCTCCTAAGCCAACTTGTTCAAGTACTTCTTCAATACGTGAATAAGGAACTTCTTTAATATCGCAGACGATCTTTAAATTTTGAACCGCGGTTAGGTAAGGATAAAAAATAGGGTGCTCCAATATGGCTCCTATCTTCTTTCTAGTGTTCTGTGTAGCTGGCTGTCCAAACCACTCAAAGTCTCCGCTTGTTTGATTGATCACACTCAGAATTACACCGAGCGTGGTGGTCTTTCCACTACCATTGGGACCAAGAATTCCGTAAACACTTCCGCGCTTCACTTCAAGCGACAGGTTATCTACAGCCTTGATCCTTCCATAGTGCTTGGAAAGATTTTTAATTGATAATACAGTATCCAAATCGTGTTGTTTTTGAGTAAAAAATGAGCCAAAGCTCGGTATTCAATTATCTAAAGGCTTCTTTCAAACCCATGCTAGATCCATTGCTATTCATGAATTGAGAAAACTTCAGGATATTATTTACATCAGGATATCCTTCGATGTCAATAATACTAAACCCATCCTCCATGGTAATTAAGACTACAAAGCCTTGAGGATTACCTCTCCGCTCCTTCATCATGATATTCATGTTATTGCCTTCTAGCCGTGCCGACATCATCGACTCGTAGCCCTCTCCTTCTATTTTAGTCTGAAGTGCTTTGAAATCATTCAATGAAACTGAATGACGATCGTCACTCCCTTCAAACAGGAAGAATTTAACTTTCTCTATGCCCTTGATCATATCACCGATTGGTGGCATATCGTTGAACTCACTGACATCAGCACCACCTAAGGAACTGAGATCAATTCTAGAAATCATTTTGAGGGTACTCTTATAAAAGAAGAGTGTGGTTGAAGGACGGTTGTCCTCGCGAAATTTTTCGACACTACGGCTTTGAGCAAAACCGGTCAATGTCATACTAAAAAGTAGACTAAATATTAAAAGCTTCTTCATACATCCAATTATTTTGAGCTTTGACCAATAAAGCAGAGGGTGCTGAGGCACCCTCTGTAATCATAATAGCAATTCTTTAATTGCCATCCATCTTCTCAAGAAACTCAAGTTCCTTGAAACCGTCCATTCCAATAGACTTAGACAGCTTATATAATGCATTCAAATCAATGCCATCTCCTACGATACTCAAGAGGCCGAACTCATTCTCGCCTCCCATGACCATGAAAAGTTCACTGATCTTATTGTTCTTCTCCTTGATCATGAATCTGATATCCTTGTCACCTTCTCTCAAAGACATCAATTCTTCAAAATCATTACCCTTGATAGCTTTCATAGCCTCAGCGTACATTTTTCGGCCATCGACATCTCTTTCTTTGCCTAGGACTTGTACTCTTTTAATCTTGCCTAAAGACTCTTCAACCATCTTCTGTTCTGCAGGGTCTTCAAACTCAAGACGAGCGATCATCTGGAACATCTTACCGCTGAAGTTCAGGTGCATAAAAGATTGATCATCTACGTACTTATCGAAGTACTTCGAGATTGCATCACTTTGAGCGTTTGCTGATACAGCGAACAGACCCAATACCATTGTTAATACTAGCTTTTTCATTATCTATTTTCCTCTAATTGTTTTTTAAATTCATTTCACTTAGTAATTCTAGACCTTCTGAGGCTTGGCTAATTTTAGCGAAGTCTTGAAGTTCTGTCCCAACCTTTCCTAGGTTAGCTAATTCACTCATTGTTTCATTTCCTTTGTTCATGTAGTTTGACACTACAAGTAATTGTCTTTTCAATTCGGCATAAGCCTCCTCAGGGGTGTCAAAAGTATCTTCCGATGCATATTGATTTTGGTTTTGAACGAACATGTAGCCACTCACCACCATAACAATGACCGCTGCAGCTATACTGGCATATTGTTTAAAGTAGCCTGAAATACTGATCACTTTAGTTGCCTTCTCCTCAGAAATCATCTCCAGAATTGATTCATCGAACGACTCGTCTAATCCTATTGTGCTTTCAGTATCGAAGTGATCAAATAGTGCGTTCACCTCTTCCAATTCTTCACTCGCCTGAGCATCTTTGATCAACCTTCTGAGTTCTTTTTCATCCTCAAGGCTGGTCTCTGCCTCCCAGTACTTTTCTAATAATTCTGCTCTTCTAGAGTCCATAAGCATCAACTTTCATTAAGCTTTCTTTCAATTTTCTTCTGGCACGAAATAAATTCGTTTTAACCAGATTAATATCGATATCAAGATTTTCAGCTACTTCTTTGTAACTCAATCCTTCAATATCTCTGAGTTGCATTACTTCGCGTTGTCTACTCGGTAAGGCTTCAATTAGATCCTTGATTCTACTCATCAAATCTTCTCGCTCAGTTACAACAAATGGGGTATCACGTTCCTTTCTAGTATCGAATTCGACTTCAAATAAGTCTGTCTTCTTTACATGCTTTGATCTTAGTTTATCCAGTGCCTTGTTACGGGTTATCTGCATACACCAAGCTTCTAGGTTTTGGATAAGATCGACTTCCGATCTTTTCTCCCAAACCTTGATTAAACACTCTTGTACCACGTCCTTTGCCAACTCTTCATCTCTTACAATGTTGAGTGCAAAGCGGTAAAGTTTGTTCTTCAAGGGTAGAACCTCTGCTTTGAAGCGTGATACATCCATAATCAAAAAATAGACGAGCCCATATTAAAAGTTGTTAACACGAAAAAAATAATTTTTAGATACTTCTAAGAAAAGCTACCACTGGACCAGAATTAGGACGTTTTTGAATAAGTGGATTTTGAAGGCACTAGGTGGCAAATGAGCAACATGCAAGTTTCATAGACTAGTTACATGATAGTCCTACCATTGTTTCTGTAGAAATATCTTGAGGAGCAAGCTTACTTTTCTCACATGCCTCTTCTATTCGACCGAGTGATTTGAGGGAGGCCACCCAATAGTTTAACATCAACGGAACCTTACCCTCAAGCTTTTCAGCTTGCTCAAAATTTCGAATCGCACCCTCATAGTTTTCCTGCATATACAGCAGTATACCTCGGTTACGATAAGCCCAAGCATTCTCAGAAGCTCCTATGATAGCTCTTCTAATATCTGGGCCTGCTTTCACAAGATCATTCTTCATCAGGTAAATAAAACCACGGTTATTCAAAAAATAAGGATTGGTGGCATCGAGCTTCAAGGCTTCTTCCACTAAAGCAAGTGCTCGATCATAATTCATTTTACTCGTTTCAATTAGTGCCTTGGTATTGTAGATATTTGGCTCCGAGGCGTCAATCATCTCGGCTTGGTTTAATAGTGCTTCAGCTTGTCCAAAATCTTTCAACATGAAGTACCCATTCGCGGCATTGATGAGTATTTCAGGATTATCCTCATCCTTTTTCATGGCATTATTAAATGCCTCGATCGATTGATCAAATGCTTTCATTTCATGAAGTACCAAACCTCTATTGAAATCCACATAAGCAGAGTCAGGAAATAACCTTTCAAGATCATCAAGGTCATTCAAAGCTTTATCATAACGTTTAGAATCCAAATAAGCATTGACTCGATTTCTTAAGGCGTCCGTAAATTCAGGGTCAATTTGAAGGAGTATAGTCGTGTAATCATTTATCGCTTCTATGTACTTTCTATCACGATAGTAAGCTACACCCCTGTTATTGTAAGCCTCGGTATACTTATCATTCTTGGCAATAGCTTCTGAGTAAAGCCGAACGGCCTCATTGTACTCACCTTTATTAAGCGCTTCATTGCCTTTTATAAAGAAACGGCCGGCTTTGTTTTCATCACTATCACAGGCAAAAACTAAGCATATAAAACATAGGGTAAATACTCTCTTCATCTCTGAAATTTTAATCAAAATAAGGGTTCACAAGTGTAGGAACCTAAACAAGTCTTGGTAAAGATCAATTCGTTAATTTTATGTTTAATGAAACAGTTTAGCCTGAGGCAAAGACTTCTGAGTTTTAAATATGCAATCCGAGGGATTAGTCTTGTACTGTGGGCGGAACACAATTTCAGAATTCACCTCTTAGCTACAATTCTTGTGGTGTCACTTGGCCTTAACTATGATTTGACAAGACAAGATTGGCTATGGTTGACACTGGCCATTGCACTTGTTTTAATCACTGAAACGCTCAACACGGCCATTGAACACCTGGTGGATTTAACCGAACCCAATCAAAACCCGCTGGCGGGTAAAGTCAAAGACATAGCAGCAGGTGCTGTTTTGATGGCAGCCATCACTTCTGTAATTATAGGGATCACTATTTTCTGGCCGTATTTTTGCTTATAAAACGCTTAAAATCAACACTATGAAACGCATCATTATAACCGCCTCACTTCTATTTCTAATTATACAAGTTCAAGCGCAAAGCCCCGTAATTAGAATAAGCGATGAAGACTTAGCCGAAACAAAAACAGCGCTTGACTCATTAAAACCGCTTATTGTGGTTCAATTAAAACAAGAAAAGTTTCTTGTTGAATATACTGGAGGAGATGACGTTTTAGGCACCATAAGTCCAAAATCTATCAAAGCACTTAATGTATTAAAAGGAAATGCAGCCATTAGCTTATATGGTCAGAAAGCCAGTAACGGAGTCATAATTGTTACCCTTGAAAATAACAGGCGCAATGCTTCATTCTTCAAGAAACTTCAAGATGGAGAGCTGCCCGCATCCTTAATCGATACGAGTGTAAAGACTGAGGTGGATGAAAAGACTTCTTTTTCACTTGACCCTGTCGGTTTCAGGAAAAATGGCTCAACCAAAATTAGAGGTAACGCAGACTTGACTCTAAGTGAGTTAAATCAAAATGTATTCATCCAAATTGGCTCCCACAAAACACAAATATTTGACCTTGATAACCTCACTGACCTAGACCGAAAGTTCATTAAGTCCATAGATGTAGTTAAGAAAAATTCTAATGGAACAAATAACACCACCAAGGACGAATTAACCATCAGACTAGTGAAAAATGCTCAAACCAAAAAGTTTGTTAGAAAATTAGAGCGAATTCAAAGGAAGAAATAGCTTGAATTGGAATTAGATGAGGTAAATCGTTTTTCCTAAATTGGAGAAACGATTTTTTTATGGCAAAAGCGCAAAACAAAACAACCGAGACAGAAGCTAGCGTTGATACATTTTTAGCAAACGTTAAAGACGAACAAAAGAAGTCTGACTGTCTAGAGCTTAAATCCCTCATGGAGCGCATCACCAATTGCCCCGCGAAAATGTGGGGAGCCTCTATAGTTGGCTTTGATACCTATCACTACAAATATGACAGTGGCCGAGAAGGCGACTTTATGAAAGTCGGCTTTTCACCAAGGGCACAAAACGTAACAGTATACATCATTGCTGGTTTCGATAGGTACGAGGAGTTGATGAATAAGCTCGGTAAATACAAAACTGGGAAATCGTGCCTCTACATTAAGAAACTGGATGATATTGATCGAAGCGTTCTGGAAGAATTAATACAAGAATCATATGATTACATGACCAAGAAACATGGTTAAGCCAAAGGTGAAGCCCAATTGGATGATCATGCTGATGTTGATTGGTGGCCTCTTTTATAGCCTTAACTTTTTCGATGCTCTACTTTCTTCAGAAGGAACAACTTTCGAATTTCTCGGGTTTGATATTAACAAATGGCCATATACCATCTTTACATTGTTTTGTGGTTGGTCATTAAGCAGCTTAGCAATTAATTGGTATAAACAGAAACGCAATGCAAAAAGTAATTCTTAGTCTGTGCACACTCCTAATCTCCAGTATGGGTTGGAGTCAAACTTCATTCGACCATATGGCCATAGTAGTCAGTGATTTAGAAGAGAGCAAGAAATTCTATACCGAAGCCCTTGGCTTTAAAAACATCAGTGACCCTACAGGTAACCCTCTCATTGACTGGGTTGAAAATAATAAAGGTCAACAAATCCACATGATAGAAGGTGATCTATCGGCTATTAAACTCACCAAATCGGTACACTATAGTTTCTCAGTAGAAGCATTAAGACCTTTTATTGAAAACCTGAACGACCGAAAAATTGCTTTTGAAAGTTGGGAAGGAGAAAAAAGCGGAATTACTATACGCACAGACGGAGTTAGGCAAATCTATCTTCAAGACCCGAATGGTTATTGGATAGAGATAAATGATCGGCAACTCTAAACTTACAAGTCATAACCAAGGGCCTCACCTGTATTCAATTCATCTCGGGTAATCGTTTTTACCTGAACGCCTGGGCAAAACTGCGTGGCAATTTTAGTAAGCATTTCTTTCTTGTAACCGTCTGTTTTTAAGCCAAATATTAACTCTTTCACCTTAACTTTTACAAAAGTATCATGCGCTTTAAACACCCTATACTCCTGCTCATGATCCCATAACTTTAGCTTACGACTCAGAATATATTTTGGCATATTATCCTCGATGCCTTCTAACCTCAGTTCTTCAACATATTGTACAGGCTCTACTTCCACATGGTCATCAGCCACCTCTACTCCTACGACAAAGCCCGCATGTCCGCCAGAATAATAAGACCACATTAACATGTTGTTAGGGGCTTGACCCAGCGAAAGGATGTTGTACCGAGCCTTAGAACCTCTGATCTCCATCAAATCTCCCTGTTGAAATAGCCCTTTTGTATAGACAAACCTACCCTCCATAGGGTCATTTAGGCTTTTAAAATTTGCCGCAAAGAGCCTTTGGTTAATGAAGATGTCAAGGGCAAACTCTAAATTATTGAAGTCTCGGTATTTATAAAGTACCATAGCATTTGTGGTTATTGTCTATGTATGAATATATGATTTACGCATGACATTTTTAAAATTGCAGTGTGAGAATCGACAAGACTTCCATATTAGCTGACTCAAGAAAAAGCGAGGTCTATCGACTTTGGAACGCGGAATATCCCAAGAACCTCTCCTATCAAAGTACATCTGAATTCGACAAGTATCTCGAATCCCTAGAAGCGGTTGATCACTTTTTACTCATAGACCAAACCGAAAAACTCAAAGGATGGGCACTATCATTTTGTCGCGAGAATAGCATTTGGTTCGCACTAATCGTAGACTCTAAAGTTCAGGGCAATGGCTATGGAAGGTTACTGCTAGATGTCTTGAAAGAGAGTCATCCCAAATTGAATGGCTGGGTAATTGACCATTCTAACGAAATAAAAAATGATGGCTCATATTACCAGTCACCTATGGACTTTTATTTGAAAAATGGATTTGAGTTAGTTACTGACAAAACCTTGAAGAACGATAAATTATCAGCCGTGATGATCAAGACGATTAACCGATAGTAAATTAGTAATCACCCAATATTTGAATTGCTTCTATTCTAAGAATGAGCTTTATTCACCAGATGCAGTTGTCCTTTCGTAAAGCCAAGCAGTCTGATGTGAAAAATATAGTTGAAATGTTAGCGGACGATGAGTTAGGAGAAAAAAGAGAGAACTATCAGCTTCCCATACCCAGTGAGTACGTAAAGGCCTTTCAAGCGATTGCAAAGGATCATAATCAAGAATTAATTGTTGTGGAGTCTAATCAAGAAGTCATCGGCACTTTACAATTAAGCTTCATTCAATACCTAACATACCAAGGCGGAATTCGGGCGCAAATCGAAGCGGTGCGCATCCGAAAAGATCACAGAGCAAAAGGGTTGGGAGAACAGTTCTTTATGTGGGCCATTAACAGGGCCAAAGAGCGTGGTGCACATGTCCTTCAATTAACCACTGATAAACAAAGACCCGATGCCTTGAGGTTTTATGAGAAGCTGGGCTTTGATGCCTCTCATGAAGGAATGAAACTACATTTCAAATAAATGCTTATCTTGTGGTAGGGTATTCGTTCTTGCGAACGTACCTATTTTGACAATGAGAAAAGTATTCACCTACCTTTTCGCCCTTACCCTCTTTATAGCCTGTGCTATGAATGACAGAATTGCTCCACGCAATATCTCAGAAACTGTATTCGGTTTTGTCAAAAGAAATATCCAGAAGGATCGCAACGAGCTTTTTGAGGATATGAAAAAGATCACAAAACAAGGTTTGATTCACTTTGAGGTGTATGATGAGGCAGGCAGACTAATTACAACGCTTCGCAGGCCTTCAGACTTTAGTGAAGACTTCGAACGGAACTTTCACATTTCCAAAATGTCCATTAAGTCAATTAGCGCTGTACAACTTACGCTTCCGCCAAATCTACTACTGCAAGACTAAACAGCAACTCTTGCTGCCCATTCTGGTTTAGTGGTTCTCACTTTCGCTTTCAGCTCATTCAAAATATTGTACAAACCGAAATACGTACGGTTGATGTACAGACCATCTCTTGCCCCTCTGGCTTTTTCTGACGCTCTGAATTTCTTTGATTCAGAAATCACCTCTCCCATCTCGAATATTTTCTGGAAATAGGAATCATCACCAAAATCAAATTCGTCTTGGTGGAATGGTTGCCCCAAGAGTCCCATCATATCAGTTATAACGGTAGAGAAGTAGGCTTTATCTTCAGCGGTATCAGAATCATAAATAAACTGAAGCTGCTTAAATCGCTCATTCAGTTCTGGCCCAGCAGTAAGCATGTCTTTTCTAATTAGGCTAAAATATGGCTCGTAGAACTCATCTGGAATTACTTTTACGCAACCAAAGTCAATTACACCAAGCACGCCATCATCACTGATGATAAAATTACCCGGGTGAGGGTCGGCATGTACTTGCTTGAGCGTATGAATCTGATAATCGTAAAAGTCCCACATGGCTTGCCCCACCTTGTTCCTAGTCTCTTGATCAGGGTTGGTCTGTATAAACTCTTTGAGCACCTTGCCATCCAACCAATCCATGGTAATAACCCTCCCTGCAGAGTATTCAGGATAATATTTCGGAAATCTTAAGTTCTCGATGTGCCCACAAGCCTCAGATATTTCAATAGACCTTTCTACCTCTAATAAGTAATCTGTCTCCTCTATCAGTTTGGTTTCAACTTCTTCCATGTAATGGTCCAAATCTTTTTCATTCAAACTCATCAATCGCACGGCAAATGGTCTCACCAACTTAAGGTCTGACTTCACACTATCCGCCACGCCAGGGTATTGAATTTTAACAGCCAGTTTCTTATCACCGAGCGTAGCCTCATGGACTTGACCGATGGAAGCAGCATTCTTAGCATTCTTGGAGAAAGAATCAAAAATGGCGGAAGGTGACTTTTGAAAATATTGTTGGAATGTTTTTACGACCAAGGGAAATGATAATGGCGGAGCACTATACTGAGCCATTGAAAACTTATCCTGATAAGCCGTAGGTAGCATATTTTTATCCATGCTCATCATCTGAGCCACTTTTAACGCACTACCCTTCAGCTCACTGAGCGAATTGTAAATATCTCGAGCGTTGTCGGCATGTAACTCATCTTTTGTCAAAGAAGGGTTCACAACCTTTTTAGCGTAATGCTTCATGTAATTACCTCCAACTTTGGCACCAGTTGTAACAAACTTTGCTGCACGTTGTACTTTTGAGGTTGGTATTTTCGACTGCTCCTTCATCTCCTTCTTCTTTTTGTGGGTACTACCTATTCTGGAATAAAAACTTACCGAAATCAACCATTGTATCTAACGGACCGCGACCCATTAAATCAAAAGCTAGGTTGACGGACTTTTCAATAGCGGCATCAGTCTTTTCAAATGACTTGCTATCATCTTTCATCCAAAAACCCAAGATGAAAAGGAATTGTAGCCAGATGGCATCATCATATCGATCGCTGATTACCGGTCTTGTCATCACTTCATCAGTCTCCTTTGCCTCTAACAAAAGCTCTGATACCCACTCTTTAAAGCCTTTGCGGACATGCTCTAGGTAATAAGGTGTGATCTCTGGCTTCATTTTCTTTGGAACCGACTGAAGAATATAACTTCTATTCGATTTCAATTGCTCGATCCAAGTGTAGAAGAAGGCCAACAGTTTCTCACGAGAAGAATAATCATTGTACACTTCTTCAGAAGTAATGGCATTTACCGTGGCTTGAAAAATGTCAGACCAAATTGCTTTCTCCACATTATCGAAAGAGTTAAAATGGTCATAGAATAGCTCTTCTTTGACTTTTAAGCCTTTCACAAATTTGAATATTGATGCTGGTCGAGCACCGTTTTCAAGCAAATGGTTTACGTAAGCCTCTTTGATTTGCTGGGCAGGATCTTTCTTCGCTGTAGTTTTTTTCTTTGCTGCTGTTGCTTCCATACCCGATTAACACTTGTGGAAACAAAAAGGTTGTCAGAAGTTGAGAATATTAAATAGAAAATATTAGCACCAAAATAACCACCTCATTAAGGGCAAAATACGGCTGGGTCAAATTATTTGAAAGTGCTCGGTTTCATGTCTCGAATAAAGAAAACTCCGTCTGCCATTAAAGCCCATTTGCCTGACATTTCAGTGTGCCCATAAATGGTCGTGATAAACCTTTTAGGTTTTAATGCATGGTTTCTTAAGCTCATAAAGGCATAGGGGTGTCCCATAGCATTAAGTTGATATTCTATGGTGGCTGATTTGGCTTCTGGAAATTCAAATGCTCCACTATTCAGCGAGCCTGACTGGCCTCTGTAACTGGTAAAAGCCATTGAATATAACTTATCTCTATGTTCAATTTTCAGGTATTGCCCTGCTGGTACCATACCTTGTTCTGGTGCTTCCTGACCTTCGAAACTCCCTAAAAGGCCTCTTCCGTATCCAAAATGGGTATTAGCCCCCCAGGCCAAAATTTTCTCTCCTGGATAGAGCACATCCTTGATCAAATCAAAATTCTTGGCCATTTGATTATCTCTTAGATTAAATACATGAGGTGTATTGGACGGATTTTGCATATCCGCTTGGCTATACAGTGTGATAGTGCCTAAGTAATTAATCACATACTGAGCCATTAACTGACCTTTGACAGAACCATCTTTATCAGCAATTGCCTGACTCAATTCCTTAGCCTCTTCCTCCAGTTGTTTGGCTTGAAGTGGAGATAAAGGGTTCACGAATATCTTCCGCGTATTTTCATAGACTTCCGCAACCAGCTGATATTGAACAGACCATTGCTGGTCGATAGCCTCGGTTAAGTAATCATCGAGCAATTTAAATCTTGTTTGGGGGGAAATATTTCCGGTCGGCTGCATATCAAAGCCTATTAAAATCAATGGATTGTCAGTCTTCGATTGGTCAAGGATATACTGGAAAAGTGGTTGTAATTGTTCGCTTTTTGCCCAGACAGGGAATATACCTAGGCCGAAGACTTCTAAACTATCTGCTCCGTTTTGAATTGCCTCCCATACTCGATAACAATCAAACAAACCACTTTCAAAGGCCAGCACATTGTAGCCCTGATTTTCGTGCAAATACTTTATGATTCTTGTCTTGGCCAAAAAAGTTGATCCATCGCCATGTCCTTGTTCCCCTAGAAGAAGTATTTCTACCCCTTCAAGTTCACTGACTAGGAACGTTAAGTCTTCATTGCTTGCTACATCCGGAGAAATCGTCTCTATTGTGTGCACCGCTTCTTGTAGAAAAGAGACTGAAAGCGTATCAAAAGACTGCCCGAGCAGCCCTATGGGTAAAGTGATTCCAAGTATTAGCAATAGCTTCTTCATTACCAAAAAATAGTTTTCGGTAATAATAGACTTTCAAAACGAGCTACTTATAAGTTATCGACCAACTATGAAAAACCATCTACCAAAGTGTAAAGGATTAGCAATTAGGGCATCCTATCGGCAATGAGTCGATCTAGTTCTGCCTTGTAAGAATCACTCACTGGAATATATTGGTCACCTATCTTTATTTTGCCTTTTTCTAAAGCGTCAATAGCATCTAGAGAAATGACATAAGACTTGTGAACACGCAAAAATTGGTCCTTAGATAAACTAGGAATGAGTTTTGAAAAACTCTGAAGGGTCATGATTTTCTCATTTGACGTCACTATCCGCAAATAGTCTTTCATTCCTTCTATGTACAGAATTTCTTTAAGCCTAACCTTCTTAATCTTATAGTCGGCTCTTACGAAGATGTAATCAGTATTTGCCTGAAACCGAGGCTTGGCACTTTTCTTAATTCGCTCTACAGCCTTCAAAAACCGATCAAAGGAGATAGGTTTCAGTAAATAGTCCTTCGCCTCTAAAGCGAAGCCTTCCACGGCATATTCCTGATAAGCCGTTGTGAAAATGATTTCGCATTTACCATTGAGCAGTTCAGCCACTTGTATACCAGACAAATCGGGCATTTGAATGTCTAAAAGCACTAAGTCGATATCCTTATCTCTTAAAAAGTCTATTGCTGCCAAGCCTGAATCAAAAGTAGCGACACACTCCATTGAGTCGATTTTCTGAACATAGGCCTCCAATATCTCGAGTGCGAGGGGCTCGTCATCAACTATTATGCATCTAACCTTTTCCATTCAAAATATTCAATCGAATGCTAAAACTTTGAGACGTGTCTTCTACGTCTAATGTATACCGGTTAGGGTAAATTAAATCAAGCCTCCTTTTGATATTATCTAGCCCTATCCCACCTACTGAATCCTTTGACACCTCCATACCTAAAGGGACTGTCCTATTTTCAACCTCAAAATAGATACCATCTTCAACTTTAAGCCGTGCTCTTATGGCCCCCTTTTCATTGAGTAAATAGCCATGTTTGAAAGCATTTTCTATAAAAGGAAGCAAAACCAGAGGAGCAATCATGGTACTATCCAAATTTCCTTCAGTAGTCAGAGACACAATGTCTTTGGTCTTAAACCTCAGTTCATTGAGCGTGATAAAGCTTTTTAAGTGCTGAACCTCTTTATCTAGCGGTACAAACTCTACGTCAGACTCATAGATCATATAACGCATCAACTCGGAAAGCTTCATAATCGCTTCTGGAGCTCCGTCAGACTTTTTATAAGCTAGGGTGTGGATATTATTTAGGGTATTAAAAAGAAAGTGAGGATTGATCTGAGACTTTAAAAAGGCCAGCTCACTAGTCAGATTCTGATTTTCAAGCTCTCTCCTAATCCTAGCATTTTCGAACCAATCGAAGGTAAACTTCCCTATACCAGCCATGGCGATAACAAAAAGTGCCGCTAATGTTCGGATCCAAAACACCACATTAAAGTTACCTGCCGCAATATTCGTCATGGGTGTAGTATCATGAGGGTACTTATCAATGAAGATGAGGTCAATACCAAACCGCGAGAGTGGGTAAAGGCCAACAATGAGCAAAGTGACTAAAATAAACTTCCATACTTTCTTACCAACCAAAAGTCTTGGTACAGCCCGTGCGTAGAAGTAGTAGAAAATAGGCAAGTCAGTAACCAGCACAGAAACTAGAAACCAATTTTGATAGTAGCTACTACCACTCTGTCTGACATAGGTTAGCCTGTAAAAAGCCAAGTAAAGTACCCAAGCCAAGACGTGTAAGCAGACAATGACGACTTGCCCATAGTGTTGTTCTAGCCATTTTTTTGCGGAAGACATGGTTAAAAATAGTTCATTCTTTATTGAAGTCGCACCCACCTATACTCTCCAAATTATCCTCTATGGTTTTGATAGATATCAAATGACATTTCATCGATAGAATATCGCTGGTGGTAGAGTTAAAAAAAATACAGTTATCAAACCCTGACCTTTGTGCGTCATCTCACTAAATATCTAAACTATGTCAGAATCAATCATTCAGACCCATGGCCTGGATTTCTACTTTAAAGACTTCAAAGCCTTGGATCAAATCAACCTAGCGGTACCACAAGGAAGTATCTATGGTTTCTTAGGCCCAAACGGAGCCGGAAAGACAACTACCATCAGGGTTTTACTTGACCTGTTTCATTCGAAAACAGGCCAAGTCAAAATTTTCGGCAAAGAACTAAGGGACAATAAAGTAGAAATTTTAGGGAGAGTCGGTGCACTGATAGAAAACCCCTCTATTTACAAGCACCTTAGTGGGAGACAAAACCTAGAGGTCGTTCGAAAGATGGTTGACGTACCTAAAGCTCGTATTGACGAGGTATTGAAGATTGTCCGTTTGGTTGATAATGCAGATAAAAAAGCCAAAAACTATTCTTTAGGTATGTGCCAAAGACTTGGTTTAGCCTCTGCCCTTTTAACAGACCCAGACCTACTCATACTTGACGAACCTACGAATGGTCTTGATCCAAGTGGGATTATTGAAATGCGAGAGTTGATCTTAGAGCTAAATCAAAAGCATGGGAAGACCATCTTTCTATCCAGCCACATCCTATCTGAAATTGAGAAACTCGCTACTGACGTAGCCATTATAGATCAGGGTAAGATCCTTTATCAAGGAAAATTAGATGGGCTTCAGCATGCTGATGGTGCCATTGAATTAATCATTGAAGTAAGTCAAGTATCAGAAGCGGCTGATATTTTAAAGGCAATGAACTATACCATATCTGAGCAAAACGGAAGGTCAATTCATCTGCCGATTCCAAACAAAAAAGAAGTTTCAAAAATCAACAAGGCTTTGGTAGACAAGAATCTAGATGTCTATCAGCTGAAAACTTCTGAACAAAACCTAGAATCTATCTTCTTGAACATCACTAAAAAACTAGACCAATGAACGCTGCCATCGCATTAAAAAGAGGTATTTCTGCCGAATTATATAAATTTAGAAGAACCTTCATTCTCTGGTTTCTAATTCTGGCACCAGCATTCATACCTGCAATCAACTTTATTATTTTCCTCACGAGAGGTGATGTAATAATGGCCGAAGGCGGTAACCCATGGGAAAACCTATTACAGTTCTCTGTCAATCCAGCCAACTTTCTATTTCCATTTTTTGTAATGATTGTGGCACTTTTTGTCAACAGCATTGAGTACACTTCTAACACTTGGAAACTGATATACACACAGCCTTTGTCACGAGCAACGATCTATCTTTCGAAGGTGAAAGTCTTTGCTCTTATGATTTTTTCGAGCTTGATGCTATTTGGTATATTCTCAATTATTGTTGGATACACCCTGCGCTTAACCAATCCAGAATTGGGTTTTGAACAAGCCTTTGACGTGACGCTATTCTTTAAATTAAGCTTCAAGGTATTCCTCACCACTATGGGCTATGCTTCAATACAGTTTTGGTTAAGTCAGCGATTTAAGAATTTAATTTTACCACTAGGTATTGGTATTGGCGGTTTTATTTCCTTCATGATACTTTCACAAGGATGGAAATATGCTCCCTATCATCCCTATGGCTTCCAGATTTTAGGAATAGGAAACCTAGCGGACCCTGACTATAGTCTTTGGGACAATATGGAGTATATCTACAGAAGTCTTGGGCTTGCGGTAGTGGTTTTCACCCTTGCGGGGCTAGATAAGATGAGAAAGAGAATCATTTAGTCGAAATAATCTGACGACCAAGGAAACATCCTTTCATTAAGGTCGTCTTTAAAGTATCCCACTTGTGGGATTTAATACATCCAAATCGTGCCCCAGCCGTTACGCGGCCGGGGTTCTTTTTTTAGGTTCAAGGCTCATTTAGTGATGAACTCATGCTTAGATTCACGTTTTGAACCTCTTACAACTCGACTTCCCCATCTCTTTATTCACTTCTTTCGCCAAACAGATACGTTTCAATTGAGGCAGACCATCTTCAAACTTCTGTCTTCTAGCTTCCAACTTCTAAATCAAGAATTTGTAAATTCGTTTTTCAAAATACCAGCATGGAACAAAAGGAAGACATCAAGGTCATAAAAGGCTTCGAACACGTTAAATACAGTCATGTGCACTATTCGCCAGAAGAAATGGTAGCGCGTAGTAAAAAGTTCTATGATTGGATGGAAACACGAAGATCTGTGAGAGAATTCTCTGACAAACCCGTGCCAAAAGAAGTGATTGACAATATCCTACTGTCCGCATCTACTGCCCCATCAGGTGCTCACAAACAACCCTGGACATTCTGCGTGGTAAGTAACCCCGAGATCAAATCGAAAATTAGAGAAGCTGCCGAAAAAGAGGAGTACGAGAGTTACACTAAGCGGATGAGTGAAGAATGGCTGGACGATCTCAAGCCAATGGCAACTGATTGGAAGAAACCATTTCTCGAAATTGCACCCTACTTAATCATTGTCTTCAAAAGACCTTTCGAATATGACGCGGAAGGCAAGAAACATCAAAATTATTATGTCAACGAATCCGTGGGGCTAGCGGCTGGTATGCTTATCACAGCAATTCATGATGCTGGCTTAGTTACACTCACACACACGCCAAGCCCAATGAACTTCTTGCAAAAAATTCTCGAGCGACCAGATAATGAAAGAGCTTTTCTTCTCTTGCCAGTAGGCTATGAAGCAGACGAGGTTTACGTACCAAATAATAGAAGGAAAGGGCTAGATGAAATGGCCGTTTTCTATGACTAGCCAACTCGCCTAAAATATATAATTTCTATGCTGGCCCGAAACTAATTTTCGGGCCTTTCTATTTAAAAAAATACCTACCTTACGCAAACGTTTGAAACAGGCGTAAATCCCATCAAAGTAACATTAATAAGGATCAATGGAAATGGAAAATGGACAGGTTCAAAGCGCAATAGAAGACTCTTTTATGAACCGCTTGAAAAAGAATAATCCGGGCGAACCAGAGTTTCACCAAGCTGTTTACGAAGTGTATGAAAGTGTACTCCCCGTACTGGAGAAACATGAGGAATATCGCCTAAACCAGGTCTTTGAACGCATGGTTGAACCCGAAAGAATTATCAGTTTCAGGGTAACATGGGTAGATGATAACGGTGTACCTCAAGTAAACCGTGGCTATCGAGTACAAATGAATAGTGCTATCGGTCCTTTTAAGGGAGGGCTTCGGTTTCACCCATCCGTTAATCAAAGTATCCTTAAGTTTTTGGGCTTTGAACAGGTATTTAAAAATGCGTTAACGAGTCTTCCTCTTGGAGGCGGTAAGGGCGGATCGAATTTCGACCCTAAAGGCAAATCTGATCGAGAAGTAATGCGATTCTGTCAGAACTTTATGATGGAGCTTTCAAAGCACATAGGACACAGAATTGACATTCCTGCTGGCGACATAGGCGTAGGCAGTAGAGAGATCGGCTACATGTACGGCATGTACCGAAAGATCGAAAATCAGTTTTCTGGCGTACTGACGGGTAAAGGCGTAAAATGGGGCGGTAGTTTAATAAGACCAGAAGCTACAGGATATGGGCTTATCTACTTCTCTCAATACATGCTTCAAAACCTTGGAGATTCGCTAGAAGGGAAAACATGTTTGATTTCCGGTTCAGGAAATGTTGCTCAATATGCGATAGAAAAAATACTAGAACTAGGAGGAAAAGTAATTACAGCATCAGACTCATCGGGCTATATCATAGATGAGGCCGGTATCGATGCTGAGAAGTTGGAATACATCAAAGACCTCAAGAATGAACGGAGAGGAAGAATATCGGAGTATGCCGATAAGCATTCATCAGCAACATTTTGTGCTACGGACAAGTCAGCAAACTATAATGCACTTTGGGCGCACAGAGCAGACTGTGCATTTCCATGTGCTACGCAAAACGAATTAAATGCCGTTGATGCCGACAACCTTGTGAAAAACAACATAAAACTGGTGGCAGAGGGAGCCAACATGCCATGTACACCTGAAGCCATCAACATTTTGAGAGACAACGGTGTGATGTATGCGCCTGGCAAGGCATCAAACGCAGGTGGCGTTGCCACCTCAGGGCTAGAAATGGTTCAAAACTACTCTGGTTCACACTGGACAAGCGATGAGGTAGATCGAAGACTACAAACCATTATGAAGAACATTCATGACAGTTGTCTCCATGCCGCTCAGACTTATAAGTCGAATAATGACTACATGAGTGGTGCGAACATCGCAGGATTCATAAAAGTAGCTGACTCAATGATAGCTCAAGGATTGCTTTAGCAGTCCCTTTCTTTTTATCTTTCCAACCTGATGAAAAGAGGTTCATGGTTATTATTGATGATTTTCTTGCTTGGGCCTAGCCTAAGCATAGCCCAACGTTACCCAAAAAGGAAAATCCTCAAGGACTTAAAAGAACTCTCTGGTTTTGAAAATTCCTTTATTGGCTTCAAGCTATACGATCCAGAAAAGGAAAAAGTCATTGCCGAGCAGTATGCCGACCAATATATGACACCAGCATCTGTCACCAAGCTATTAACTTATGATGTAGCCAAAACGTATTTACCAGAAACGTTACCGGCACTCGAATATATAATCCATGGCGACTCATTGATCTTCTGGAGCACGGGTTATCCTTTGACACTGCACCCCGATCATCCAGATTCTACCGTAATCAACTTCTTGTCAGGGAGTGACAAATCGCTCTATTATTGGTCTCGTCCAATCAAAGACAGCCGATTCGGGCCTGGCTGGGGATGGGATGATTACAATGGTTATTATGGGGCCGAAAAATCTGTGTTCCCCATCTACGGCAATAGTGTTCAGGTAATTATTAACAACGAGCACAAACAGTTCACAACATCTCCTACTCATCCTGGTCTTCGTTTTATCGAAAGTGACTCCACTGATACAAGAAGCAGGGTAAATAGAGATGAATTCTGGAACGATTTTGAAATCAAACACAAGGCACTTGAAGCAACTGATACCGTTAAGATTGATACCTTAATCCGTCCTTTCAGATATTCTGACCCACTGTTTCTCAATTTACTAAGTGATGCCATCGGAAAGAAGATTGAGCCCATTAAGAAACACACTAGACCAGAAAACTTCCAAACATTAATTGGCGTTCCGGCCGACAGCCTCTACAAATGGATGCTACAACCCAGTGACAACCTCTTTGCCGAGCAGCTTCTTTTGATGGTGAGTGGACTAAACGCTGACACGCTCAGTACCGAAAACGCAATCAATTATGTCTATGCCATTGAGTCAATTGTTGGTAAGCCTATACCTCAAAAGTTGACATGGCGAGATGGGTCGGGGCTTTCCAGATACAATATGTTCAAACCTGATGAGATCTTAGAAGTCTTGAAGTCAATAGATTTTAAAACAGCCCAAGAACTCTTTCCGCAAGGCCAGACTTCGGGCACTTTGGAAGAATGGTATTCACCGAATGTTTATGCTAAAACTGGCACACTGAGTAACAATCATAGTTTGGCTGGCTACATTATTACAGATAGTGGTAAAACGTTAATCTTCGTCATGATGGCGAACCATTACACTGTACCCACTTCAACCGTAAGAGAAAACTTCGGGATTATACTTGAGAAGATTCAGAAAGCTTATTGAGCTTCTAGCTTCTAGCTTCTAGCTTCTAGCTTCTAGCTTCTAGCTTCTAGCTTCTAGCGAAAAACGATAATCAACATTTAGGGTTGGGCTTTCTGCTTCTTACATCCGTCTTCAGACTCTAGACTTCCCGCTTCCCTACCATTCCTAAAAAACTTCCTAGCCCTCTCGATACGGATCATTAAATTAAGGTCTTAATTCAACCGAATCAATATGCTTAGAAAAACACTTTCCTTTCTATTCGCGATAGTACTATGCACTCCGCTAGCCATTGCACAACAAGTAACATCTGAAACCTTTGAAGGCTTACGACTGAGAAATATAGGTCCAGCAACCATGAGTGGGCGTGTAGTCGACTTAGCTGTTGTCGAAAGCGATCCATACACGTTCTATGTCGCCACAGCAACTGGCGGTATCTGGAAAACAACTAACAATGGCGTCAACTTCAAACCTGTTTTTGAAAATGAAGCCACACACTCTATTGGTGCTATTTCAGTACATCAAAAACACCCCAATATGGTTTGGGCCGGTACAGGTGAGCGTGCTAATCGCCAAAGCTCAGGCTGGGGAGATGGTGTATATAAATCTTCTGATGGTGGTAAATCTTGGACAAATGTTGGCCTGAAAGACTCTCACCACGTTGGTAGAATAGCCTTACACCCTACAGACACAAATACCGTCTACGTAGCTGCCATGGGTCATTTATGGGGAGCCAATAACGAAAGAGGACTTTATAAAACTACCGATGGTGGTAAAACGTGGGACAGAATCATTTACATTGACGAAGACACGGGTGTAGTTGATGTAGCATTAGATCCTCAGAATCCACAAATCGTTTATGCTGCTACTTACCAGCGAAGAAGAACTCCTTTTGGCTTTAATGGTGGTGGACCAGGAAGCGGATTGCATAAATCAACAGATGGTGGTAAAACATGGAAAGAATTAAGAACAGGATTACCCGAAGGTGACTTTGGCCGAATCGGTATCTCCATCTTCAGAAAAGACCCTAACCTCATCTACGCTTCGGTAGAACAAGGTTTCCAATACAATGCATCAACCGCATACAACGAAAGAAGAGCTGGATTTTATCGCTCATTAGACAAAGGAGAAACTTGGGAGTTCATGAGTGACTGGAACCCTCGTCCAATGTACGCCAGTCAGCCGTTGGTTGATCCTAGTGACGCATCGCGTATCTACATGATGAACCAGTATAGCTATTCTAGCGATAGTGGTAGAACCTTTAGACCAGCGCGTCAATCCTTGCACGGAGATGATAGAATTTTCTGGGTTAACCCTAAGGATTCTCGACATGTCATGAAAGGCGATGATGGCGGAATTGGCATTTCTTATGACAGAGGGGTAAACTGGCTTTTAGTTAGTAATCTACCTGTAAGCCAGTACTATAGAGTTGCTGTCGACATGGCTAAACCTTACAATGTCTACGGTGGTCTTCAGGACAATGGTAGCTGGGTAGGTCCAAGTCAGACCTACCGCAGCGCTGGAATTCTCAATGAAGATTGGAAAAAACTGGGCGGTGGAGATGGCTTCTTAAATCTTCCGCATCATACTAACTCAGATATTGTTTATACAGAATCACAATACCTCGGACTGTCTCGATTGAACATGAAAAACGGTCAGCGTCAATCTATCCGACCGGGCGATCCGCAGGGTAGAATTGGAGCTCGTAGAAACTGGACTTCTTGGGGGCCTGGCACCGAAGAGCCAGAACTAGGTAACGCTATGGCTCCTGCCAACTGGGATGGCCCTTTCTTCCTTTCTTACCACGACCCTAATACCATCTATGCAGGTACTGAACAACTCTGGAAAAGTACTGATGGAGGAGCTACATGGAATTCACTTGGTGACTTAACCACAAGAGTCAATAGAAGAGAGTTGACTATCATGGGCCAAAGAGCAGATACAAGTACGCTCTCTCTAGATGATGGAATACCTTACTACCCTACCCTCACAGCAGTTGCTGAGTCTAAGCAAAAGCAAGGAATGTTGTACGTAGGAACCGATGATGGTTTGATCCAAATCTCTAGTGACGATGGAAAGACTTGGGAAAATGTGACTTCAAGACTTCCGGGTTTACCGAAAGAAACCTGGGTAAATACCATCGAAGCTTCGTGGCATAATGCCGGAACCGCTTATGTAGCCATCAATAATTATCGAAATGATGACTTCACCAACTATGTATACAAAACGACTGATTTCGGTCAAAGTTGGAAATCTGTGGCAGGTGACCTACCTGTTAACCGGGTGGCTAGAACGCTAAGGGAAGACCCTAAAAACCCTGATGTCCTCTACCTTGGGACTGAACTTGGCCTTTTTGTTTCAATTAATGGCGGTCGAAACTGGGTAGAATTAAAGAACAACATGCCTACGTTGCCCTTCAATGATTTAGTCATTCATCCCCGTGATAACGACTTAATATTGGCAACTCATGGCCGAGGTGTTTGGATATTAGATAACATCAGTGCTATTCAAGAATTAGGAGCTGTAATGAATCAGCAAGCCGCCTTATTTAGCATTCCGGAGGCCGAAATGATCGACTACAACATCGGTGGGGCGCATACTGGGGATATGTACTATCGTGGAGAAAACCCTCGCAGAGGTGCCTCAATGGACATATACCTGAAAGATTCAGTCGGCAAAGATAACATTAGCTTGTCTGTCTATGACTTGGAAGGAAACCTCATGCAAGAATTACGTCCATCCCGAAATGCCGGGATACAGCGCGTCTATTGGAATTTCTCTCATCAAAGTTTCGAACCCAGTAACACTGATCCAAATTCAGGGCGCAGAGGCAGAGGGGGCTTTGGGCTAAGTGGACCGCAAGCCATGCCTGGTACCTATGTTGCTAAATTGGTGGTGAATGGACAAAGCTACGAGCAGCAATTCAAAATTATTGATGACACTCGACTCGATGTAGATTTCAATGTGCGCAAAGCATGGACTACTTCACTATTTAAAATTGGTGGTCTTTCTGAAGTGCTCAACAAGGAGATGCACGATGCCCAAAAAGTACTTTGGCACTTAAATAAGCTTGATAGAGATAATATCGAATATAATGAAGAAGCGGCTGAGGCTATTAGAGAGCTCAACCGCAAATATGGTGAATTAGCTAGCAGGCTAAGGTCTTTATACTTTGGTGTAAGTGGCTGGATTGGCCCTTGGACTGCAGACCAAGAAGCTCAGTATGACTACTTCACAAAGATGATTCCTAAGCTTGGGATGGAAAGGGATGCGATGTTGAAAAATATCATTCCCAAGCTAAATCGTGGATTAAAAAAGACAAATAGATTTACAGTACAAGACTAATTTATTTAACAACACTGCATATGAAACTTAGAAGCCAATTCATCGCGCTACTGCTTTGTACTTGTACATTAGCAGCTTATGCGCAAAGCAGAAAAATTGATATAGAGTCTACAGTAGTCACCAATCATGTAGTGACCATTAAAGGCAAAAAAGTGCCTTTTTCTGCGACTGTAGGTACTCAACCTGTATGGAACAATGACGGAGACCCTATTGCTACTTTGTTCTACACTTTTTATGAAAGAACAGATGTAAAGGACAAAGACACCCGGCCTTTGGTAATCTCATTTAACGGTGGCCCTGGTTCTGCTTCAGTATGGATGCATTTGGCCTATACAGGTCCAAAAATTCTCAAAATCGATGATGAAGGCTATCCCATTCAGCCCTATGGTGTCAAGGATAATCCACATTCAATTCTCGATGTTGCGGATATTATCTTCGTCAACCCTGTAAATACTGGTTACTCCAGAATTGTAGACCCGAAGGCCGATCGATCTCAGTTTTTTGGTGTAAATCAAGACATTAACTACTTGGCTGAGTGGATTAATACTTTCATTACGCGGACGAACCGATGGAACTCTCCAAAATTCTTGATTGGTGAAAGCTATGGTACAACACGTGTTTCAGGATTAGCCTATAGACTGCAAAATAGTCACTGGATGTACTTCAACGGGGTAATTTTAGTGTCACCGACCGGTCTTGGCATCGATAGAGACGGTCCCGTAGATATGGCGAATAGGCTCCCTTACTATGCCGCTGCTGCTTGGTATCATAAGCAACTACCGAGTGACCTCCAGAGTAAGGACTTGCTCGTGGTTCTTGAAGAAGCAGAGAACTACACCATGACTGAATTGCTACCTACCCTTGCCAAAGGTGCTTGGGCCACGGAAAATGAGAAACAAGAAGCTATAAAAATGTTCTCTCGCTATTCAGGACTCAATGAAGAAGTGATTCGTCAACACAACCTTGATGTTCCGACTGGCTTTTTCTGGAAAGAGCTATTGAGAGACGAAGGCCATACCGTTGGTCGCTTGGACTCACGATATAAGGGCATAGACAGAATGGATGCGGGCATGAGCCCAGACTTCAATTCGGAGCTTACATCTTGGCTACATTCATTTACACCAGCCATTAATGGATACTTTCAGACTTTCTTGAATTACAAGACAGATATCAAGTATAACATGTTTGGCCCAGTTAATCCTTGGGACAGAAGTGGAGACAATACTGGAGAAAACCTACGTGCAGCCATGGCCATGAATCCATACCTGCATGTAATGACCCAAAGTGGCTACTATGATGGTGCTACTACCTACTTCAATGCTAAATATAATATGTGGCACATGGACCCTAGTGGTAAACTCAAAGACAGAATGAGTTTCAAAGGCTATAGAAGCGGCCATATGATGTATTTACGTGCTGAGGACCTAAAGAATGCCAACGAGGATATTCGAATATTCATTCAGAATGCTATTCCCCCCGTAGGAACACCAGCTAAGTATTAAAGAAGATGTTAGATTATTAATGGAACTAAGGCACCCCTTTCTGAAAAGAATGGGGTGTGTTTTTATTCTTCCAATAGCCACTCCTTTGCCAACTCAGAATCTACGAAGAGTTTGACATTTTTGAAGCCAGCCATCAGGCAATAATTCTCCCACACTTTATAGCCGGCAACATCTGAATGTAGTAAAATAGCTCTTTTGAAAGATGGTTTGAAGCCTATGTTTGACAGCTCTTTTGACAATATTTGGAGATCTTTTGGTGTTCCAGATAACTCAGCCTTGCGAACATCAGTTAATAAGCGTAAACATTCTTTTTGATGTGCCATCTCACTAAGCTTTGAAAAATAGGCCCTTGCGCTATCTCTAGTCAACTCTCCGGTAATACTACCAGAAATAATATTTCTTACTTCTTCGAATTCTAAATTGAAATCCATTCTCTCTTCCCTCTCTGTAAAATGCAGCAGCACCAAAAACCAGTACAATAATCAACGACTTGTCGATTAGACGTAAAAAAATAGCTTAAGTAAACGTTGAGTATATGCGAAACTGATCAAAAAATTCCCTGAAACTTAGGGGATAAATCAGTACCCACAATTTTAAGAACAATTCTGTTGACATGCAATTTTTCAACGTTTGAATCAACAATAACGCTTCTCAGGAAACTCGACACATCATACAGCGAACGCTCCCACCACCGTATTTTTCAATGGTGGGTATATCTACCCAAAGTACTTCTGAGTATTTAGATATGTTTTTGAGTTGATCTTCCGAAAGGCTATCATAAGCGGTCTGAGACATCACCAAGATTGAGTTACCCTTATCATCAAGAACCTCCAGCATGTTTCCGGCAAAGGCATACATCTGATCCATTGACAGCAGGATTAACTCATGCCCAGTTTTTTCTAAGGCTTCCATGACGGTATGCCTTTCGTCCTCTGGAATTGAATCAGCACAGATAACAGTATAGCGTTCGGCAATACACATGATCACATTGGTATGATAGACCGCAATACCATCATTGTCAAAAGCATCGAAGGTAAAGGCGTCAAAGCCTGTTTCATCACAGAATTTCTCGATCACTTCCATATCAGTTCTATCTGATAAGCAAGCATAAGCCAGTTCATTATCATAATCTAGCACCATACTTCCCGTGCTTTCCAAAAATTTATCTTCTGCTTCGAAGCCAGATAGGTCTATCACCTCTCCTATTGGAACTCCTGCGTTCATCAGTTCACTTAAGATCTCTTCCCTACGCTCCCACCTGCGATTTTCGGCAAGCATTGGATACAGTAGTGTTTTATCCCCGTGAAAAGAAACCCAGTTATTAGGAAAAACGGCATTCGGCTTGACTGGCTCATTAGTATCTTCTATAACGTGTACTGTAATTCCCTTTGCTTTAAGCTTAGTTACTGCTGCATCAAATTCAACAACGGCTTGAGTTCTTATTTTATCAGTAGCACTAGCGCCTTCTTCAACTTGAAAAGCATTCGAAGACGCTGTAGTATGGTCAAAACCAAAGTTTTGAGGCCTTACCATCATGATTGCACGAGTTACTTGGTACGATGCCATTACCTTCTCGGTATTCTAGCGCTAAAACCAAAGCCAAATAGCGAGTCCGGAGAAATGTCCGAGAAGCCAGCACCTCCGAACATATCAAGTTGGAGGTCATTAGAAATTAAGTAAGAAAACCCGAAATCAATTTGATGATCATTGGTAAAGCCCTCATTTAAAAAGCCATATAATTCCACAAAAGCTGAGAGCTTTGGACTTAGAGAATAGCCACCTATTAAGGTATAGAGGCCTGTAAACTCACTACTAATTACCCCACCGAGGTTATAAGCCAACGATACCTTATCTGAGAGCTGATGGTAAAAATTAAACCTGAAATCAAAGGTGGTTGTACCATCAATATCTGAAAATGGTGTACCTCCTAAATTAGCCAAAACTGCAATCGCTGGTCGAACACCATCACCTTCCACAAGTGCCACTTTTGCTCCTATATATGTGGGTATCAACTCAGCCCCTGACGAGGCTAAAACAGTACCGTCTACTAAGGCTCTTGAACCACGTAACTCCTGAGTAAACCGAAGCTCAATTTTATCTGAAATACCGTAGCGAACTAGTGTAGAATTATAAGTAAAGGATTGGAAATCTGCAGGGATAATTCCTGGGTTAAGTGGATCATTGCTGATCAAAGTACCTTCGAATTTTTGATATGAGAAGCCCGTTTCAAATTGCCAAACTCCAGTACCTACAGTGAAGGAAGAAGCCGATTGGCCTGGCCTATCTGTAACAAGTGAAGTAGAAATTTCACCTTGCTCTTGCGCCAAGACGACCACATTGCACAAGCAAAAGAACAAGAGAATTAGGATACGTTTCATAGGAGGATCGTTAATGTTTTTCCGAAGTAAGGAAAACCTTGTCAATTGTAAGCAATCTCACTTCCAAAAGTGTATTTTTAATTTTTAGACTTATCTAAATATTTTAGTTAAAAAACTTTATATGAGTTATTTATACACTAATTACTTATGTCTTTGTTTAAGTACTTGAATTATATCTTTCAAAGAGAACTCTTTTGCCTCAAGCAGCATTAAATAGTGGAAAATCAGGTCAGCCGCTTCATTTTTAAAGAGATCCGCGTTATCATCTTTTGCTTCAATCACAAGTTCCACTGCTTCCTCTCCCACTTTCTGAGCGAGCTTGTTGATTCCCTTTTGAAACATGCGCGCTGTGTATGATTCTTCTGGCGACTGGGATTTTCTTTCCTTAATCACTTTGCCTAAGTAGTCCAGAAATGAGGCCCCAATTTCATTATCTTCATTCCAACAGGTATGACTTCCGGTGTGGCAAGTTGGTCCTTCGGGATTCACTTTTATCAATAGCGCATCTTGGTCACAGTCTATGGAAAGACTTACTAAATTTAAGTAGTTATTTGAAGTCTCTCCCTTGGTCCAAAGCCGTTGTTTTGAACGACTAAAAAAGGTCACTTTCTTAGAGGATAAAGTCTCCTCAATTGCTGCCTCATTCATATACCCAAGCATAAGCACGTTACTGGTTTGGGCATCCTGAATGATGGCTGGTACTAGCCCTGTATTTTCGTCAAACTTGACTTGATTTATTGATTCAAACTTCCTCATTGTGTAAGTCTTATTGGAATATCTTTTGATGCTAAAAATGTCTTAAGATCAGGAACAGAAATTTCCTTGAAATGAAATATACTTGCCGCCAGCGCAGCGTCTGCTTTACCTCTGGTAAATGAGTTCACAAAGTGTTCCATCGTACCCGCCCCACCTGAAGCGATCACTGGAATTGATAACATACCTGAGATCTCAGCAGTCAACCCATCAGCAAACCCAGCTTTGGTTCCGTCATGATCCATGGAGGTCAAGAGAATTTCTCCGGCACCTCGGTGTGCTACTTCTTTGGCCCACTCCAAGGTTCTTAGTTCCGTAGGAGTTCTTCCTCCCCTTACATGAACAATATGCTCTCCGTCTACGAACCGGGTATCAATAGCCACTACAACGCATTGGCTACCAAACTCCTTAGTCAATTCATTAATCAAACTTGGTCTTTTAACTGCAGAGGAGTTAATCGATATTTTGTCCGCACCAGCGTTCAATAATGCAGAGACGTCTTCAATGGAACTAATGCCTCCACCAACGGTGAATGGAATGTTTATCTCTTTGGCAACTCTTCGAACTAAATCTACCAAAGTCTTGCGTTTCTCGACCGTTGCAGTGATGTCTAGAAAAACCAGCTCATCTGCTCCTTCCTCAGTGTATCGAGCTGCCAGTTCTACAGGATCACCAGCATCTCTTAGCCCAACAAAATTGACTCCCTTGACGGTTCTACCGTCTTTGATGTCTAAACAGGGTATAATTCTCTTCGTTAACATTTTATTAAAATGAGGCTAATTCATTGAGACTAATTCTACCCTCATAATAGGCCTTACCTACAATGGTAGCATATAGGCCCATATCTTCTAATCTTTTGAGATCATCCATGGAAGAAACACCTCCGCTCGCTATTAGTTTAAGTTTAGGGAATTCCATCATCATCTTGCTATACAAATCAAACGAAGGGCCTTGCAATAGTCCATCTTTGCTCACATCAGTACAGATACAATCAGTTATTCCCATATCAATATACTCAGCTAAGAACTCAAAAAGGTCGATTCCTGAGTCTTCTTGCCAGCCATTGATCGCTATTTTTTCATCTTTGACATCAGCACCAAGAATGATCTTCTGAGCGCCAAACTCTTCTATCCAAGCCTTTACCAAGGCTTTATCCTTCACTGCAATGCTGCCAGCTGTTACTTGATCTGCACCTGCGCCTAGCACTTGTTGCAGCGATTCGTTTGATTTTACCCCGCCACCAAAATCTACACTAAGGTTTGTAGACGTAGTAATGGACTGAAGTGTACTTAGGTTAACTGGTTTGCTGGCCTTCGCCCCTTCAAGGTCTACCACATGCAGTCGCTTAATGCCTACAGATTCAAAAGCCTTGGCTACCTCAACTGGATCACTGTTATATTCTGTCTTTTGATTGTAGTCTCCTTGGGTCAGCCTCACGGCTTTTCCTTCGATGATATCTATTGCTGGGATTATTTTCACATTGAATTGTTAATGGTGAAGTTTGAATGATTAATGTTAAAGATTGAAAGACAAATCATTAGCTCAAGTTTCTTTGTGAGCTTTTCACAATTGAAGTAAGCATTCGAATTAACTCTTCACTTTTGTCCAGAGCACCTTGCAAATCTAAATTAACTAAGCCTTCATGTTCACACAGTAATAACCAGTATTTGGTTTCTCTTGCTTCTTTGGAGGAAATGGACATCTTATGTGCAAAATCCTTCTTTGAAAACGCTGCCTGTGCCTCTTGAATATTAGCACCGATACTTGTCCCTGATCTTAGCAGCTGTTTCGAAATAACGAATTCCTTTTGAGCCTGCATTTGCCTGTACT
Source organism: Cyclobacteriaceae bacterium (assembly GCA_965284605.1). Classification (GTDB taxonomy): domain Bacteria; phylum Bacteroidota; class Bacteroidia; order Cytophagales; family Cyclobacteriaceae; genus Roseivirga. Next base: position 3,476,340 of record OZ260101.1, on the reverse strand, counting down.
TTTCGATAATCATCAGTGAAAACTCAAAGCTCTTTTGTTCAATTGGGTTACTTGAAAACTTCATAATATTTAGTGTTTATTTTTACATGGTTTAATTAAAAATTAAACACTAATAATTTAACATTTAAGAAAGTTAGCTAGGATCTTCTCTCCGACTTTACCACTCTTTTCAGGGTGCGCTTGTAAGGCGTAAAAATTACCCTTGTGTAATGCTGCTGAAAACGGATTAACATAGTCTGTTACAGCAATGGTTTCAGTACTTAATTGAGCATAATAACTATGTACATAATACACATAAGGGTCAGATGGGAGATCATTGAACAAAGGAGAATTCATCTGTTCCAGCGTATTCCAGCCCATTTGTGGCACTTTGAGCTTGGGTTGAAACTTCTTGACATCAACATCAAAAATACCCAAACACTCTGTATCATTTTCCTCGGAGTGTTTACACATGAGCTGTAGACCAAGACAAACACCGAAAACGGGCTGTTTTAACTCCTTAATTACCCTATCCAATTGCTTCTCTTTCAAAAAACGCATGGCGGTACTGGCCTCACCCACACCAGGAAAGATGACTTTGTCTGCCGAAGCAATGATGTCAGCTTCGTCCGAAAGCACAGGATCAACACCCAACCTGTTCAGCGCATGCGTTACAGATTGGACGTTGCCAGCATTGTAGTTAACGATTACTACACTCATATTTTTTATTGGACCCCCCTTTTAGCGTTTAAAGCGCAGCTGCCTTAGCCTTCAGACGCTCTTCAATCTTCGATTTGATCTCCGGAAGTGATTCGTACAATTGCTCGTAAGAATCAATAATGAAGTAGTTCTCTTGCATATTATCTTTGCGATAAGGCGTGTCAAGAATTCTATCTACATCATAATCGAAATGATTTGGCTTATCTGATAAAGAGTACTTAGTTTCCCCCGAAGAAGATAAAATTCCAGCCCCATAAATCCTGAGCTCTCCATCTTCTCTAATCAAGCCAAACTCAATTGTAAACCAGTAAATTCTAGAAAGCAAGTGAATAGCCCACTCGTCATCAATCCACTCTTGACCAAACTTGCTGATCGCCTGTAAGAAGTCGACAAAAGACTGATTGGCCAACAACGGAATGTGCGCAAACACATCATGAAACATATCTGGTTCTTCTAGGTAGTCGAGCTCACTCATCTTGCGCACCCATGTGGTAGCCGGAAACTTTCTGTTGGCCATCAAGTCAAAAAAGAGTCCATCTTCAACTATACCTGGTACGGCATAGATTTCCCAACCCGTTAATTTTCGGAGGACCTTGTTAGTCTCTTCAAAATTTGGAATTGACGCTCCCTTAAAATCGACTTTATCAAGGCCAATTAAGAATTCTTTTGTCGCTGCCTGGGGTAAGGAAGGAAACTGTCGATCAAATAGGATGCCCCATACTTTTTGATCTTCTGCGGTGTAATTTTCGTAATTCTGTTTCATTGTTTCGGGTTGTAATGCTTTGTTATCTGATTTGGTTCAAATCAAAAGCCCGGTCATAAAAAAACCCGGCTCTTTCGGAACCGGGTTTTTTATATGTTTTATTAATTTCTTTGGTCAATTACATATAACTACCGTTCCGCAACAAGCTGTTGTGATAATAGTGGTAGTGATATGCTTTGTTTTTTGACATTGGGTCAAAGGTAATAGTCATTTCAATTAATACAAATGACTTATTAGGTTTTTTAAACCAACGGTCATCTTGACACCATTATTCGCTCCTCAATACTTTAGACGGATTTACCATGGCGGTTTTCACAGCCTGATAAGCGATTGTGAGTAGCGTAATGGAAACAGCGAAGGCCACAGTCATTATAGCTACATCAGCACCAATGTTCACACGATACACATAGTCACTTAGCCAATCTCCCATAAAGAAGTATGCAGCTGGCAAACCTACTAACAAGGCTATCGCAATGAGTCTTAGAAAGTCTGTAGATAACAAAATCAAAATCGACTTAAAGGATGCACCCAAAACCTTACGAATTCCCATTTCTTTAGCTCTATTCAATGCGATAAATGAAATCAAACCAAACATTCCCAAACACGCAATGAAAATGGCAATACTAGCAAAAGTGAGGAATACATTGCTTAGACGAGATTCAAACCTATACATGCGTGCGTAATAATCATCCATAAATTGATAGTCAAATGGTAGGTTCGGTGCTGCTTCGACTAAATTGGATTCTATGAACTTCAAGGTCTCAGGCAGTTCTGTAGTTTCCAACTTCACATATCCAGTATATGACTGTTGTGGATTGAATAGGATCACAAAAGGTTCAATGCGTTGCTGCATGGATTTGAAATGAAAATCCTTGACCACACCCTGAACAGGCCCTTCATATCCCCCAATGATCACGTTTTGTCCAACAGCTTCTTCTGCCGACCAATTAAAGAGTTTGGCCGCTGTTTCGTTAATGATATATGTTGGGTTCAATCCTGCAGTGTCAAGCTCATTGAAAGGCACAGCACGCTCCGTTAGGCTAAGTCCGCTTAATAACTCCATACCCATTAGATCCATGAACTCTTTGTCTGCACTTAAAAAGTAAATCAATTCATAATCATCCTCGGTGGGGCCTGTTTGAATACCATGTGCGGAGCCAACACTCACTGGTACATTAGATGCCATACTTACAGACTTAATGTTAGGGTTAGTCATCAGAGTATTTTTGAATGACTCGTAGTTTTTCTTGAAATCACCATCTAAGGTAAAGAAGATCACTTCTTCCTTGTCCAAACCAATATTCTTGTCTTGGATGAAATTCAACTGCTTTTTAACCACAAGCGTGGCCACTACTAAGAAGGCTGAAATGGCAAATTGTACGATCACCAAAAACTTTCGAAGTCTATTACCAGCTCCAGAATGGGTAAATTTACCTTTGAGCACAGTTACGGGCTTAAACATGGAAAGTACCAATGCAGGATAAATACCCGCCAATAGTGTGATAATCAATCCAAGCCCGGCTAGCAAGAGAAGAAATTCTGTCTTAAACAGATGGGCAGTACTCAGTTCTTCTCCGGCTAGCACATTAAAGTAAGGTACCAACCAATTACTAAATGCAATAGAGACGACAAGAGACAGGAACACAAAGAGGAACGACTCTCCTAAAAACTGACCAACGAGTTGACTCCTATGTGCTCCTACTACCTTACGAATCCCTACTTCCTTTGCCCTCTCCAAAGAACGGGAAGTGGCTAGGTTTACATAGTTAATACAAGCGATGAGTAAGATTAAGAACGCAACTACTGAAAAGATATAGACATATTGAATATCACCTACTCTGCCGAGTTCATAATTAAGTTTGAACCTTTTCTGAAGATAAATATCGTTCAAGGACTGCAAATAAGTGCCGCTCTCTTCACTCTCAGTGGGCATATCAAGCTCCACATTTACTCGCTCTCCTACTTTTTGTTCAAAGGCTAAAGCATCTACTCCATCCTCTAATCTTAAAAAGGTTTGGAAACTCCAATTGGACCACGTCTCTCTTTGAGCCCAACGAACTGCTTTAAAAGGGAACAGGAACTCAAACTGAATCAATGAATTTGCAGGTATGTCTTGGGCTACTCCTACAATTGAGTGTTGCTCCCCATCTCTTATTAATGTTTCACCAATAACATCCTCAGTACCATAGTACTTCATCGCAGCCTTTTGAGTTATAACAAGGGTTTTAGGCTTAGAAAGAATATCCTCTTTATTTCCCCTAACTAGCGGAAAAGTAAAAACATCGAAGAATGCCGGATCAGCGAAATAGGCATGAGTTGTAAATGACTGATTGTCAATCTTTAGAATCTGACCGCCAAGTTCTATGATCCTAACACTATGCCTAATCTCTTCTTCAAAATTTCGCTTAAGAAAGGGACCGACTATATTAGGTGTAATGGCATCCTCACCATTGGTTACCCTGTATATCTTATCCTTTTGTTCGTGAAACTGATCGAAGCTTAACTGATGCTGTACATAGAGTACGATCAGGATAAAACTTGTCAAACCTACTGCCAATCCTGAGAGATTGATAATGGAATACGCCTTATGCCTTTTGGCACTTCTGAAGGCGACTTTGAAATTATTTTTGACCATAGCTAAATTGTTTTGAGTATACTTTTTTGAGTTTCTTCTTTTGAGGGTATGCCATCGAATGAATTTGAACACATTGAGCCAATACTTCTTTCTGGCTTGACGAGAGCCATGCTTTTCACAATGATCCAAAAAACGTTCTTCCAGATCTCCCGCAATCTCTTCTTGCAAGGGATCATCACAATACCAATTAAATAATCGTTGGGCGAGCCTTGGAGGCTTTTGATCAGGTGTCAAACTCATGATTTTCCTCCTTCAAAAACAAAGTCTGGAATCTTTGACCATAGATACTGCCTGTGCTCTTTTGCTTCCAGCAAGGCGGACTTTCCGGCAGCGGTTACTTCAAAAACCCTCTTTCTCCGCCCACCTCTCTTTTCTGAAGCTCCGCTAAGGTCGGACTTTACATACCCCTTATCTTCCAAACGATAAAGGGCCGTGTGCACCGAACTCATATTGACCGATCTACTAAGCTCTTCTTCGATTACATTGGTAATAGATAGTCCGTATGCCTCTCCCTGTTGTGTAGCCACAACTAACAGAACGGTCTCCTCAAACTCTCCTAAATAGTGTCTTCTTTCCATTTTTGAATTATATCTTACCCATTAGTAAAACTAATTAAAAGATTGAGCCAGTTAAAGTATCAAGTACTGAATCCGTAATTCTTTGTACTGAACTGGATATTCTATTAGACGAACCGAAGTCACCATCATTACACTATGCACTCGTCTACAGATTGTCTTGTAGCGAAGGATGGATGGTTATATCATAAATTATTATCTTTGAATGACACTTTACTTTATTCGACATGATTAAAATTGCCAAACTCTCGCTAGTTGCATTGGTTTTAACCTTTTGCGCTTGCAGCAATGCCATAGATGTAGATCCAGACACTGGTTTTGAAATATTTACAATTCCCGCAGGATCACACAATTCCATCATTAGAAATGAAGCCTTCACTGGCTCGGGGATAGACATTAAAGCCATATTTGACGAAAGCGCCATGTACACCTTAGAAGTTGTTGACGATCAGGCTGACATCAATAAATTAGTAGGCTTTTCTGATTGTACTCAACATCACCAGAGTGAAAGCGGTCGTATTGGATGGAGATGGTTCAATGAAGAATTACAAATTCTAGCTTATACATACTTAGAAGGTGACTTGTCTTTTGAATTAATGGGAGCCGTTCCCTTAAATACAGAGGTGGACTTATCGATTAGAATTGTGGGCGACACCTATCAATATTCAGGAACGGGCTTACAATCCGTTAGCATGGAGAGGAGTTCTGACTGCGAAACTGGAGAAAATTACTGGTTATGGCCGTATTTTGGTGGTAACCAAACAGCCCCGCATGAGGTAAAGATTCAGCTAAAAAGAACTGTTATTGATTAAGCAAAAGCTTATTCCAACGAAAAGAGCCATCAATGCATTGATGGCTCTTTTCGTTTTAGTGCTTTCCTATTTATCACTCATAGCGCAGAGCATCTACAGGGTTTGAGCGTACTACACTCCAAATTTTACCGACTACACTGACGACCGCTAAGCAAAAGATGAGCAGAAATGGTGCGATGAAAAACCACATCCCCAAATCAATTCTAAAGCTGTAACCATCAAGCCAGTTGTTCATTAAATAATAAGCCAAAGGCATACTTAAAATTCCTGCTAAGCAAACTAAAACCGCATACTCCTTTGAGAGTAACTTCATAAGACTTATCCCACTTGCGCCTAAAACTTTTCGAATACCCACTTCTTTGATGCGCTGATTTACTGTCAATGCCGTAAGCCCAAATAAGCCAAGACAGGCCACCACAATTGTCACGATAGAAAAGCCAGTGAAGATTTTACCAAAGCGCACGTCTTCTTTATACTGTTGATCAAAACCTTGATCTACAAAAGAGTACTCCATTTGATAATTCGGGAAAACGCCATCCCACTCTCCTTGCATTTTCCCAATCATAGCATTGAGCTGATCAACTCTTTCAATATCCGAATTTTCATCAATTCTCAGCTTAAAGAAATAGTATCGTGTCCAGCCACTGAGTATATAAGCAATAGGTCGATAGTCATTATGTAAAGAAGTATGGTGATGATTTTCTAGCACCCCCCGTACCTGAAGAGGCGCGAAAAAACCATCAATCTTAGCTCCTATTGCATCTTCTGGATTACTAAAGCCTAATCGTTCTGCTAACTTCTCATTAATTACAACGTCACCTTTGCTCCAAGGATCATCATCTTGCCTCAGCGCACGGCCAGCTACCACGTCAATACCGAAGAATTCAGGAAAGGTATGACTCATAGATATGAGTCCTGTAGAAATTGCCGACTCCTTGGGCTGGTTATTTAAATACAGTGCTGAACCCCAACTGATGGGTTGGCCGGGCACCTCACCTGCCATTGACATACTTTCAATTCCAGGATATTTTAACAACTCAGAAGTCATGGTTCTAAAACGTGCTCTATCCTCTCGGTTGTCAGCATTCACATCAGAAGGTGGCGCCTCTACCATCAAAATGTTCTCGGTCTCAATTCCCAAATCAGAATTTCGCATAAAATCTATTTGTCGGAATATGGTGAGTGTGCCGGATATTAAAAGGAAGGTGACCGCAAATTGAATAAGGACTAAGCCTTTGCGCGATTTACCGCTTACCACGCTACCTTTTTTGCCCACAAGAACCGAAGCTAAATTGAAGGATTTCAGAAGCACCAATGGATAGAAGCCAGTGACTAAGGTGCCTAAAGTGACTACACCGAATAAGAAGGATAATACCTCGATGTTGAGAATATTGATGACGGGCAGGGCTGTTGTCTGGGCTAAGTAATTACTAGACAGATTAATTAATACAATGGTGATACACAAGGAGAGTAAATTCATCACCAGCGACTCAATCACAAAGAGAAGTGTAAGTTGTCTTCGAGATGAACCAAGGCATTTTCTAACCCCCATTTCTTTCATTCGATCTAGTGTTCTCACGAAGGATAGATTGAGGTAATTGATCCAAGCTACGGCCATAATAACGATGGCTACGAGTGATAAAATCCAAATAATTCGACTATCAATAGAAGTCCCACTATCTACAGACACTTTACTATTCAAGTGTATGTCTTGTATGTTTTGCAGGTCAAAAGTCACTTCATCTCCACTGATTTTGAGGCTTTCACTGAAGTTCTCGGTGTAAATCTGAGTTGCAGCAGCCGATACATTTGTTTTGCTGCTGCCGTTATTGAGCATCACATAGGTTCTAAAAGAGGGGTTATCCCAACTTTCGATTGGTCCGTAATACAATTCAACAGACGGAAGACTGAGTGCCATCTCAAAGTTCAGATGAGAGTTGTCTGGCAAATCTTTTAGTACACCCACAAGCTCATAATTTTGCTCACCAGTATTCCCTTTCACATTTAATACTTGGCCAATCGCCTCACTGGGATTATCAAAGTACTTCTTGCTTGCCTTTTCGGTAAGAACCACTTTATAAGGTTCATCAAAATTGGCTGAACCACCTGCTACAAACTCGGTGGAAAACATTTCAAAAAAGCCCTTTCCTAATCCAATCATTCTCGGCTGTTTAAAGACCTTCATACTACCTCCATCATTGAATTCAACGGAAGCGTTTAAATAATCTAGCCTCGCAATTTGAGCTGAGTTGGCTACGGAAGGCGACCTTTCAGCCAGTGTAGTTCCTAACGGTGATGGGTGGGTAACTGAGTAGCTGGTCTTATTGTCAGCCGACTTTGTGGTACTCTCTACCCTGTATATTCTATCTGCGTTAGCGTGAAATTTATCAAAAGAGGTATGAAAACCTACATATTGATAAATCACAAGACAAATGGCCATGCCGAAGGATAGGCCGAGAATATTAATAAAGGAGAAGAGTTTGTTTTTGAAGATTTGACGAAAGACGATCGTCATGTAGTTTTTAAACATGGTTTGAGTTTTTAGACATAAACTGGTTACCAAGAGATATGCCAAAAATTAAAGCGCTGAAATTCAGTGCTTTAATTTTTTTTAAACAATTTGAACAGTACGATACCGAACAAAAACTCACTTTTTACGTACTCGCGTACAATACTATTCTCACCTGATTAAAGAACTTACTCCCCTTCCCTCAGCAGTTCAGCCATTTCTATGAGTTTGATCAATTCAGCACGATAACCTTCATCATCTTTTCCCTTGGCAGATTTGGCCAAACGGATCACTTCACTAAAGCTCATGTCGTTCTTATAGTCAGAATCTCTCAACAACATACCAAATCCGGCTACTGCCGCTGACCATCTGAAATTGTCAGAAGTCTCTTTCAGGCTCAGTGATTCATTTTTGATGACGGTATCAAGGTAAATGGACCTGTCCTCATCTGGCTTCTTATAGCGTAGTTTCACCGTCATCAGGTCAGAGCCATTTCCGCTCAACTCAATCTTCTCTTTCTGGCGATACTTGAGATCATCCAATGGCTTAAAATTACTTTTCACGCCCATGGGAATGACCTCATACAATGCGGTAACCGTATGACCTGACCCGAGTTCACCAGCATCTTTTTTATCATTATTAAAGTCTTCATCGTTGAGCTTCCTATTTTCATAGCCAATCAAACGATACGCTTGAACTGTCGCTGGATTAAATTCAACTTGGATTTTCATGTCTTTGGCAATGGTAAAAAGCGTTCCACCAAACTCATTCACGAGCACTTTTTTAGCTTCCAAAATATTGTCGATGTAGGCGTGGTTTCCATTGCCCTTATCGGCTAATATTTCCATCTTGGAGTCTTTATAGTTACCCATTCCATAGCCTAAAACAGTCAGGAAGACACCACTTTTTCGCTTTTTTTCTATGAGGCTTTCCATATCGTCATCACTCGATGCTCCTACATTAAAATCACCATCCGTAGCAAGGATAATCCGATTGTTGCCATCTTCAATAAAATTCTCTTGAGCAATTTTGTAAGCCAGCTCAATACCCGCTCCGCCAGCAGTTGATCCTCCAGCATTAAGTCTATCTAAGGCTTTGATGATTTTAGCCCTCTCATTTCCAGGTGTTGAGGCCAACACCTCTCCTGCTGCTCCTGCATAAACCACAATAGCTACTCGATCTTCTGGTCTAAGTTCATTCACCAACAGCTTAAGCGACTTCTTTAATAAGGGAAGTTTATTGGCATTGCTCATGGAGCCTGAAACATCTAGCAAAAAGACGATATTCGAAGGAGGAAGATTATCCATCTCAATACGCTCTCCCTGAATGCCCACATGCACTAGTTTATGATCGGTATTCCAAGGGGCACTCGATACCTCATGTTCCACTCCGAAAGGATGCTTTCCCTTTGGCGACTTATAATCGTAATTGAAGTAATTAATCATTTCTTCAATCTTCACCGCATCTTTGGGTGGCATTTGACCTGAGGTGATAAATCTTCTCACATTGCTATAAGCAGCTGCATCTACATCTATGGAAAATGTACTGTAAGGATTTTTCCATGGCGATTTAAAGCCACTTTCATCGATTTCAGCGTAGGATTCATTGAGTTCATTCTCAGCTGGTGCAGAGATCAATGAATTTTGAGGGCTTGGTAATAAAAAAGCATCACTACTAATGCCATAGCCAAGTGACCTTTTATCTCTTTGAAGACCTTGACCAATCACAACAACTTCTCCTAGCGAAGTAATGTCGATGGCCAAAGCAACGTCAACAACTTTTTGATTCCCTATTTTGACTTCCTTGGTTTGATAACCGATGTATCTAAAAACCAAAACACCTTCCTTATCTGGTACCTTTATCTCATACATGCCCTCCTTATCAGTACTAACAGACGTCTTTTTACCCTTTAAGAAAACGGATACCTGCTGCAAGGGTAATCCGTCATCTAGACCCGTAACTTTACCAGTAATAACTCTTTGAAAGTTTTCTTCTACCGGATTATGGAATCCAATGAGAAGTGTCATCATTATAAATAATACCTGCTTCATGATTATGTGATTTAGATTTTGAATTCTTTATTACCATGATGCGGCACAGAACTTGATTCCATAAATTGTTAAGAAAAAAAATTATTATTCATCCTCAGGTCATTCTGAACTTGGTTCAGAATCCTAAGCAAATAGAGAGTATGACGTGAGATACTGAAACATCCCGAAGCTTCGGGACAGCATGACGTAACCAAGAAGGTTCTGGCATAGAAAAGTATTTGAAAAAGAGCACCTTACATATTGACCAACTCACTGACTTAGAGCTTATTTCGGCTTATCACCGAAGTGAAGACAAGGAACTCATGGGTACGCTATTTAAGCGATATATGCCTTTGGTATATGGCATTTGCCTCAAATACTTAAAAGAGAGAGCAGCAGCCCAAGACATGACAATGCATGTATTTGAAAAACTCTTGGCGAATCTGAAAAAACAAGAAGTACAAAACTTTAAAAGTTGGCTTCATGTATTGACCAAGAATGAATGCCTGATGCTTCTAAGAAAAGAAAGCAGGAAAAATGGGCAGACCCAATCAATTAATGGTGTCGACTTTATGGAAATCTCCATTGCTGCGCATCATGTAGATGAAAACCTAGAAGAAGATGTCAGTAAGCTTGAAACCTGTATTGGTAAACTCAATGAAGAACAGCAGACCTGTATTAAGCTTTTTTACCTTGATAAGAAGTGTTATCAGGAGGTTTGTGAGCAAACAGGACATGAAATGAAGAAGGTTAAGAGCTACCTTCAGAATGGACGAAGAAACTTGAAATTGTGTATTGAAAAACTCCGTGGACAAGAAGAACGAACATATTGATCATTTGACACCTGACATTATTCAGGCCTACCATTCCGGTAAACTGACATCTGAACAGATGCATCAGGTAGAAATACTCATGCTTGAGAATCCTCTCTATGACGAAGGAATGGAAGGTATTGAATCAATCCGTACGGAAGATTTTGCAAATGACCTGAAAACACTCAATGATCGCATAGACGAGAAGACACAAAATAAAAAGAAAGGGTTTTGGACTATTTACACCAAGGCAGCTGCGATTACCCTGCTACTCGTCTCCTCCATCAGTTTATTTTACCTCACTGATTCACCCGAATTGCCTACCAAAACGCTAAGTAGCATCCAAGAAAAGACTGAGAACGATAGCTCAGATGTGAAACCACCATTCGCAGAAGGACCTGAGGCAAAGCCTGACAGTTCACAATCAGATATTGAACCTCCAAAAACATCGGCAGAAAAACCAGTGCTCAAAGAAATCACGGCTAAAACCGAACCTGTTGAAGATTTTTTTGAAGTCGATGACAACTCCCTTAATGTTGACTTACTCAAAGGAAGAGTAGCGGGAATAGAAGTAGATACGAGCCAAAAGCAAATGGCGGAACCCAAAGCATTGACCGACCCTCAATCGAATAGCGCATTTATAGCAAAAAGTAAGGCTGAATTAATTAATGAACAAAAGGCATTAGAAAGTAAAGCAGCACCTAAACTTCAAATGTCAGAATTGATGAATGCCCTTGCGCCTGAAAGTCCCGCTCTTTCCGTTGGGAAACTTACCGTGAGTGGAATCATTACTGGCGCTGAAGATAGCTTGGCCTTGCCACAAGTATCCATTTTTGTAAAGGGTTCACAAAACGGTACAAGTTCATCTCAAGAGGGAAAATATGAGTTAAACAACTTAACACCGGGTGCTATGCTTGTCTTTAGGTATATAGGCTATGAAACCGTAGAAGTTAAAGTCGACTTCAGTCAAGTGCTCAACATTCAACTCGAAGTGGATAATACTTCACTTGGCGAAGTAGTGGTTACGGCTCAAGGTATTGCAAGGGAAAAGAAATCTCTGGGCTATAGTATAGATGATGCTACAAAACTTGGGAAAGTCTCAAAAACAGCACCTGTTGGCGGTTTTTCTGCCTATAGAAAATACCTGAAAGAAAACCTACGCTACCCCGAAACAGCCAAAGCAAAAAGAGTACGTGGCCGCGTCACTTTAGAATTTGAAGTGACTCAATACGGAGAACCTACCAATTTTAGAATCATCAAGGGACTGGGCTATGGCTGCGATGAAGAAGCCATCCGGCTAGTCAAAGAGGGTCCTGAATGGATTCCTAAAACCGTAGGGCCGAATAACACACCGGTTAGGTCTACCGTTAAGATTAGAGTGAGGTTTAGGCCTTAGAGAACCGTCATTGCGAGTGCAACGAAGCAATCTCCCTATTGGTTGAGGAGATTGCCACGGTCATACTTCCCTCGCAATGACGATCATGGATTAGAAACTCTTCCTTAACTCAAATGTCTTTCTCATTCGGTCGATCAAACGATTTGATTCGGCAAAATTCAAAGTCTGCTGTCCATCAGAGTAAGCTTCTTCGGGAATCTCGTGAGACTCGAAAATGACACCATCAGCTCCAGCCATAATACTTGCCAAAGCGATCGGTTCTACGTGTGCTCTAATGCCAATACCGTGTGATGGATCGGCTATCACTGGCAAATGGGTTTTCTCTTTGAGTACGGCAATGGCATTTAAATCCATCGTGTTTCGGGTAGCATTCTCGTAAGTCCTGATACCTCTTTCGCAAAGTAATAGTCTCTCATTACCTCCACTAAACACATATTCAGCAGAAGAGAGCAGTTCATCAATCGTGCCCGAAATACCTCGCTTAATCATTACTGGTTTGTCAGTTCCTTTTCCTAACTCGTCAAGTAAGTTGAAGTTCTGAGTGTTTCGTGCTCCTACTTGATAGATATCGACATAAGGGTCCATTTCGGCAATTTGAGACACTTGCATTACCTCAGTTATGATTTTCAGCCCTGCTTCTTTGGCCAACTCATACCATAGTTTTAGTCCGTCAATTCCCATTCCGCGGAAGGCATAAGGAGAACTTCGAGGTTTGTACACCCCTCCTCGCATAATGGAAATTCCTTGTGACTTCAAATGGGCTATGGTCTTTCGAATTTGGTCTTCTCCCTCTATGGAACATGGGCCCGCCATAATCTGGAAGCCGCCTTCTTCAATCACAATACCATCACCCAAATCGATTACCGTTGGACTGACCTTCCACTTGCGAGAAACGAGTTTAAAACCATCCGAGACAATGTGAATGTCTTTGATGCCCTCCATCGAGCCGATAGATCGGATATCGAATTCTTTGCTTCCTGTTCCTACTAAGTAGTCGCCCTTTTGGGTTTTTACTTCTGTTGGCTTGTATTTAAGGCCTTTTACTCTATTGATGATAGCTTCCTTCTGAGCTTTTTCTACTTCTTGTTCGAATTGTATGATCATTTTTTATAAGTTTCGAGCTATGAGCTACTAGCTTCAAGCTCAGTCTTTTCAACCTTTTACAGCTTGAATAAATTCATTAATGTTCTTTTTCATTTCTCCGTCTTGAGAAATGGCCTTTATAAAAGCACTGCCGATAATCGCGCCATTGGCGTTTTTGCAGGCCTTGTCAAATGTTTCTTTGTTTGAGATTCCAAAGCCGATGAGCGTTGGATTCTTTAGGTTCATTGCTTTCACACGGGCGAAATAGGCCTCTTGGTCTTGACTAATGCCGGTTTTAGCACCCGTAGTACTGGCCGATGATACCATATAGATAAACCCACTGGAGTTGTCATCGATCTCTTTAATACGCGCATCAGAGGTTTGAGGGGTAATCAAGAAGATATTTAGCAAGCCATGCTTTTCGAAAAGTGGCTTATGGACTTCCATGTACTCAAACATGGGTAAATCTGGCAATATGAGTCCGTCTACGCCAACCTCTTCGCACTTTTTGCAGAAGGCCTCAATACCATACTGAACGATTGGGTTGATATAACCCATGAGTATGATTGGCAGCTTTACTTTATCCCGAACGCCTTGCAACTGTTCCAAAAGGAGCTTTAAAGTCATTCCGTTATCTAAAGCGACTCCATTACTCTCTTGAATGGTCGGGCCATCGGCAATCGGATCCGAAAATGGAATACCAATTTCAATTAGGTCGGCACCGGACTGCTCAAGGCTTTCCATTATAGCTACGGTATCATTCAGTTTTGGATAGCCTGCCGTGAAGTACACGTTCAGTACCCGTTCCGATTTCTTATTAAAAAGTTTTTCTATTCTATTCATAATAGCTACGAGTTATGAGTTATGAGTCGTGAGTCCCGAGCCTACTTGAGGCTTGTCGCTCGAGGCTCAAAGCTTTCTAGTATTTCCCCCATTTGATATAAGTCTCTAAATCTTTATCGCCACGCCCCGAAAGATTTACTACCACGATATCATCCACCTTAAAAGTCATTTGATTCAGAGCAGAGAAGGCATGGGCGGTCTCTATGGCCGGAATGATTCCTTCCAACCGACTGAGTTCAATTCCTGATTGCATTGCGTCTTCATCTGTCACACTGTAGAAGGTTGCTCGGCCTGTTTCATACAGGTGTGCATGAACAGGACCAATTCCTGGATAATCAAGCCCTGCCGATATTGAATACGGCTCAACCACTTGACCATCTTCTGTCTGCATCAATAGTGTTCTACTTCCGTGGAGTACACCTGGCTTACCAAGCACCGTAGTCGCAGCAGATTCACCAGTATCGTTTCCTAAACCAGCAGCTTCAACAGCTACTAATTGAACATCTTCGTCTTCGTAAAAATGGTAGAAAGCACCTGCGGCATTGCTACCACCGCCTACACAGGCAACCACATAGTCAGGCTTCTCTGTGCCTTCGTGGGATTGTAATTGCTTTCTTATTTCTTCGCTGATCACAGATTGAAATCGAGCAACCATCTCTGGGTAAGGATGTGGTCCTACCACCGAACCGATGATATAGTGGGTGTCGGATGGATTGTTGATCCAGTGACGCATAGCTTCGTTGGTTGCATCCTTTAGTGTCTTGCTTCCGCTTTCTGCAGCACGCACCTCTGCACCCAAAATACGCATGCGCTCTACATTGGGCTTCTGACGTTCCATATCAACGGCACCCATATAGACAATACACTCTACCCCCATTAAAGCACAAACCGTGGCAGTTGCCACGCCATGTTGACCAGCACCTGTCTCTGCTATGATCTTCTTCTTACCTAGCCGCTGAGCCATCAGAATTTGGCCAATGGTGTTGTTCACCTTATGCGCTCCTGTATGACAGAGATCTTCTCTTTTGAGGTACACTTTGGCGCCATACTTTTCTGATAGTCTCTTGGCAAAATACAGTGGAGTGGGTCTTCCCACAAAGTCTTTCAAGAGTGATTGAAACTCTTCTTGAAAGTCTTCAGACTGCATAATTCTCTCGTAGTTGTCTCTCAACTCTTCCACGTTCGGGTATAGCATTTCAGGGATATAGGCTCCCCCAAAATTTCCGTAATACCCTCTCTCGTCAACTTTTACTTTCATATTGATAATCTTGTCTTACAACAAATTATTTAATACCATTAACAAACATCCTAGCAATAACGTGGCTACAAGTGGGACAATCTTTGTCTTTCCCTCTATCTGATAAAGTGACCGGACAGGATTTGAATACATAAATCCAAGTAGCACAGCGATAACAATTACTGTCATTGTTATACTGATAGCATCAGTACTTGGGCCATATAAATAGACCAATAAATCTGTCTCCTTTCTATCTAAAAACAGTAATCCCATCATCTTATCAAGCCTAGGCAAAGCTCTGATAATTAAAAACGAAGTAACCACAAACCAGCCTATCCTTTTACCAAATAACATCGCAATACTGCCACATGTAAGACTGGCATATTTGATGACTTCATATATAAGAAACTCCCTTCCTCCCTCGAATGAATCGTAAAAATCATTTAAATCTAAAAAGAGGTCAATGGCAAATATTGATATCAATAGAAGGAAAACACCTAGCATAACCAAGAGCACTCTTGTCTTCAGAGGCGCTTTCGGCAGTACTTTGGAAGCAATTCTTTTCACCCACGTACCGATGCCATGTTCAAATGCTTCGAAATATGTTCTATCTTCTTTGCTCATTCTCTTTTCGCCATTCTGAGGGTAAAACCTGAAAAATCTCCTAGTCGATAGGGAGATTCCCGCCTACGCGGGAATGACGTCCATTAGCTTTTTTAATTTTTCTATATCCTTTAGCCC
Organism: Cyclobacteriaceae bacterium; assembly: GCA_965284605.1. Classification (GTDB taxonomy): domain Bacteria; phylum Bacteroidota; class Bacteroidia; order Cytophagales; family Cyclobacteriaceae; genus Roseivirga. Next base: position 3,460,205 of record OZ260101.1, on the reverse strand, counting down.
TGGCTCCAACTCGAATTTCGAGTTGACATCAATGGCGTGAATGTTCATTTCATTCAGTTGCTTCAATGCTTCCACATTGTTTAAGTCAATCCCTCCACTTAGAAAGAAGGGCACTTTTTGATTGTAGCCTTTTAGTATCTCCCAGTTAAACACCTCTCCGTTTCCGCCTCTGGCTTTCCCTTTGGTATCGAATAAAAAGAAGTCAACATATGGATTGTAATTATCCAGTTCACTAAAATTAAATTCCTCTCCAACTGAAAAGACCTTGATTACCTTTATCCCTACGGCAAAGAGTTCGGCCACATACTCAACTGACTCATCTCCGTGTAACTGCACATAGTCTAAACCGAGGGCGCTCACCTTTTCCTTTACTAAACCCAAATCGGCATTGACAAAGACGCCCACCTTTTTGGTCTGCTCAGGGAAATTTTTCAACACTTCCTGATCGAGCACCTCCTCTGCATCCCGTGGTGACTTACCATAGAAAATAAAGCCCATATAGTCTGGCTTGAGCGCCAGCAGTTGCTCTATATTCTTGCTATCTCGCATGCCGCAAACCTTTAGTCGAATGTCCAATTTTTAATGTTTAATGTTCAATCAGGCTGTAATTCAAACGCTATCTCTTTCGCTCCGCTACCGATTTCTCCAAAACGCATATAGACATTAGCTCCTATCATAAAGTCGTGACTTAGAAGAAAGCCTCGTATATGCTTAAACAATGCTTCAATTTCAGTACTGTATAAATAGAACGATCCATCAGACAAATCCATGGCAATTTCATGCCCATCATATTCTCCCAAATTGGACTTTTCAACCAATGAATCTAGTCCGTCTCTCATTTTATCGAAGTCGTCTGGCGAGTCTTTTCCATAGTCAAAATGGATAATCAAGGCTTGCTTTCTCGATTCAGTTGGCTTAAAGAGCTCTTCCAATATGGTTTTACCGAAACTCATAATTGATCATTCTTCATTCATAATTTGCGAAGCTGAGAAATAAACTCCTTCGCTGTCTCCTCTGGCCTAGCGGTTTTCATAAAGGTCTCACCGATCAAGAAGCCTTTATAGCCATAGGTTCTCAATTCTTTGATTGATACAGGGTCGCTAATACCACTTTCTGATATTTTCACAAACTCTTCCGGTATGTGTGTGGCCAAGCCTTTCGATACCTCAAGACTTGTTTCGAATGTCTTGAGATTGCGGTTATTCACGCCTATTACATCTAGGTGTTCACTCAAGTTGTTCTGTAATTCTTCCTGATTATGAACCTCCATTAAAACTTCTAGTCCTAATCCTTTTGCAAAGGCTGCCAGTGCTTTCAGTTTCTGGGGTTCTAAAGCTGCTGCGATCAAGAGAATCGCATCCGCACCGATCGATTTGGCTTCGATAATTTGGTACTCATCGATGATAAAATCTTTCCTTAATACTGGACAGAAGTTATACTTTCGAGCCTCACTTAAATCTTCATTTTTACCTCCAAAGAATTCGGTGTCAGTAAGTATTGAAAGTGCCGAGGCACCTGCTTGCATATAGCCAATGGTGGTGCGCTCAACCTTCGCGTGTCCATTGATCATTCCCTTAGAAGGCGACTTACGTTTAAATTCAGCTATGATGCCTGATTTGTCTTCTCTCAACAAGTACTTCTTCAAAGACACTGTCTTTCCTTCGAAATACACACTTTGTTCTAGTAGCTTTTCAGGGAAAAGTGCTTTCCTGTTTTCTACCTCAGTGAGTTTATGTGCTATGATTTTTTCTAGTATATCCATTTTCTCGTTTCGTCATTGCGAGCGCAGCGCGGCAATCTCATTATTTGTTTTGGGAGACTGCTTCGTGCCTCGCAGTGACGTGCATTTTATAATTCAATTATCTTTTTAAATGTCCTTAATGCTTTACCACTTTCAAGCGATTCCTTTGCCATGCCTAATGCATCTTCAGTAGAAACACCTTTACCACATTGAATGGCCATGGCCGCGTTCGCGATAACCACACTGTTCTGCGCAGTAGTTCCTTTGCCTTTCAGTATTGTCTCAAATATTTTTGCCGACCCCTCTACCGTTTCTCCACCATGAATTTGTTCTTGGAGAATGGTATCAAAACCTAATTCCTCTGGACTAATGATCGATTCATTGCCGTTAGAAATTTTCTTGAATCCACCTGTCAGCGATATCTCATCATAACCATCCAAGGCATGAAGTATCACGAAGTGCTTATCTGTTTTTTGGTATAGATACCCATAAAGTCTTGCTAGTTCTAGACTGAATACTCCGACTAACTGCTTCTTTGGAAAAGAAGGGTTTACCATCGGCCCCAGCATATTAAAGAAGGTTTTTACCCCCAAGTCTTTTCGAATTGGTGCTACATTTTTCATAGCTGGATGAAAGAGAGGTGCATGCAAGAAGCAAAGCCCACATTCATCCAAACTCTGCCTCAGCTTGCTCACATCATTGGTGAACTCGTAACCAAAATGAGCCATCAAGTTAGACGAACCAGACACCGAAGAAACACTATTATTGCCGTGTTTCGCAACATTTTGACCCGCACCAGCCACAATGAAAGAGGATAGTGTTGATATGTTAAATGTATTCTTACCATCGCCACCAGTTCCACACAAGTCGATGGCATCGTATTCAGGGATTTCAACTGGAACGCAGAGTTCTAGCATAGCATCTCTGAAGCCTTCCAATTCTTCAACCGTAATACTCCTCATCAAGTATACCGTCAAGAAGGCGGCAACCTGACTCTGGTTGTATTTGCCCAGCGCAAGGTTCTTCAGAATTTCCTTAGCAGTCTCTTTTTCAAGGGACTTATATTCAAACAGTTGGTTTAGTATTTCTTTCATTGTTCTTTTTTGTCATTGCGAGCGTAGCGCGGCAATCTCCCGATCCATTAAGGAGATCGCTTCGTTCCTCGTGATGACGTTTATTTTTCTATCCAATTCTTCAGCAACGCATGCCCATGCTCTGTATTAATGGATTCAGGATGAAACTGAACCCCTTTGACATCATATTCCTTATGACTGATCGCCATAATCTCTCCATATTCATCAAGGGCCGTCACCTTAATTTCATTTCCCAACTGCTCCTTATCTACATTCCAACTGTGGTAGTGGCATATCTCATATGTTTCTGGCAGCCCTTTAAACAATCTATCAGTGGTGCTCGTAACCTTCAATTGACTTGACACCCCATGTAATACTTCGGGCATATTATAAAGCTTTGCCCCATATGCCTCCGCAATTCCTTGATGCCCCAAACAGACACCCAATATGCTTTTAGTTGACCCGTATATTTTTATCAGTTCGGGCATAATTCCAGCCTCTTCAGGGATACCCGGACCAGGAGACAGGAGAATCTTATCGTAGGATTCAACTGAGGATAAATCAATCTGATCATTTCTGTGGATATCCATATGGCCACCACAGCCCAGCTCCTTCAAGTAATGAACCAAGTTGTAGGTGAACGAATCGTAATTATCTAGTACTAGTATTTTCATCTCGTTACACTCGACAGTAATCAGTCGATCAGTATTCAGGGTTTAGTTTGTTTTGATTTTATCAAGTAGTTGATATAACCATTAAGTATTCGAATGCACTCTTCAATTTTATTATCAAATCCGCTTTCTATCTCAGTGTTAATGTATGCCTCATCTAAAGCCACCAAAATATGATCTTGTAACTCAGTCAATGAGCCTCTTGCTTGACGACAGAATTGAATATTTTCTTGATAGTGAAACCGTCCATATCCTTCAGCTATGTTTGCAGTAACTGACCTAGATGCTCTTATCATTTGATCAACAAGTCTATATTTTTCTTCAGGAGGAAAAGTCTTGACAAGCACCGAAATTTCCTTTCTCAACTCCCTAGCTTTCTTCCAAGCTTCCAATTCTTTAAAACTCTTATTCATGCCTGTTACTGTTTACTGATTACCTGATATCCTGTGCAAGCGCAATGGCACTGCGTAATGCTGCCAGCTTATTATTCACCTCTTGTAACTCTGAGTTTCTATCAGACTTGGCTACTACACCGGCACCTGCCTGAAAAAACAGCTTATTGTTTTTACTGAGGAAAGAACGGATCATGATAGCATGATTGAAATCTCCATTAAAGCCCATAAAGCCAATCGCTCCTCCGTAATAACCTCTTCTGGTTGACTCGTAATTATTAATCAACTGCATGGCTCTCACCTTTGGTGCGCCACTCAATGTACCCGCAGGAAAAGTCCCCGAAACCATTTGCGTTTCATTGACATCTTCGCTTAAAGTACCCGTCACTTTAGACACCAAGTGAATTACATGTGAGAAGTATTGTACCTCCTTATAAGTATCTACTTTGACGTTTGAGCCAGCCCTACTCAGATCGTTACGTGCCAAATCTACCAGCATTACATGTTCTGAATTTTCCTTCGGGTCTTCAAGAAGTTTCTTTGCTAATGCTGCATCAGCTTCATCATTTCCAGTTCTGCGGAAGGTACCGGCTATGGGGTGAATAGTTGCTTTTCTATCCTTTATGACCAACTGTGCCTCAGGTGAAGAGCCAAAAATCTTGTAGCTACCATAGTCGAAATAGAAAAGATATGGCGAAGGGTTAATTGATCTCAACGCGCGATAGACATTGAATTCATCGCCAGAGAAACTATCCTGAAATCTTCTGGATAGTACAATCTGAAATACATCTCCTCGAAAACAGTGTTGAATTCCCTTGTCTATCATGGACAAGAACTCCTCATCGTTGTAGTTGGAGATCTCTTGCTGCGCAGGCGTAAACGCGTATGAAGGATAGTTTTTATTATTGACCAAGTTTTCAATCTCAGCCAATCCTTTTGGTGTTGACCCTTCTGGGAAATGCTCGAAGATGTAGAGCTCATTCTTAAAATGATCGATGGCGATTACGTATCGATAGACATGGTATAGAATATCTGGAATGCCATACTCATCGGCCTGATGATCACCAACTGGAATGTTTTCAAAGTGTTGTACTGCATCGTAACCTATGTACCCAAAAAGACCATTATTGATAAACTTGAATGGATTTTCTGACACTTCGAAAGCAGCTACAAACGCATCGAGTTTTTGCATTACTTCCTGACCAGAAACCTGCCCTTCAGTAGCCTCCTCTGGCAATGACTGTTTAAACTTATCCCCTTTTACCTCGAACCTCGCAATAGGCTCACAGCAGATGTAAGAGAAGCTATCGTCTGCTCCATGATAATCCGAGCTCTCCAATAAAATCGGGTTCTCGTACTTATCGCGCAACTTCAGGTAGATACTCACTGGTGTCACGGTATCAGCAAGCAGCTTCTTATGATTTGTATTTAATTTGACCTTGGTCATTTTCTTTTTCTTATCGCGTTAAAACGAAAAAAGCCTGCATGAACTGCAGGCTTTTTAATTTATATTTTTTAGCTATAGCACCTAGTTCACGTTATCGGAGTTCCGTTACGTGCCACCACCAAGCATTATTTCTGTTTGTCATTTTCATTATGTGCCAAATGTAGAAAAGGATTTTTTGAAAGCAAATGGAATTTTGGGAATTTGATAGAAAAGATAAAAAAGCCTGATGAGTTGGTCCAGACCATGACCGGGGCCAAGAGATCGAGATATGTACGAAAACCGCCCTAAGGCGGTTTCAATTACTTCTGACTTGAAAGGTTCCTGTATTTCAATTCGTTATAGGCCTGAATATGACTGGCAAAATCTTTGAATTTTGGACGGTCTCTCTGACTGGCGATAAAATCAGGTTCGTCTGCAAACAGATCGACAAATGACTTTTTGAAAGAGGCCTTTCTCACAATCATTGGTTTGCCTTCGCCTTTCACTACCCAATAGGTTCTTTCCTCTCCCCCAACAAGGGCAATGCCTTTCACACCAATCGGCATAGACTTGGAGCCGTTTCGGTGATCATACACTTTAATGTTTTCGTCAAAACCCGGGTTTAGTAATTGCAGTAATGCGATTTTATTCCTTCTTCTAGGCATAGGTTGGGCATCATAATAAATCCATTCTCGATCCAGAATATTATTTTGATCTGTTTTGATGATATGTCGAATAGAGGTCGATTTCTCGGCAATGGTGGAAAGTTTAGCGAAAGCACCTGGTCGAATAGCAAACCGTTGGATGTCTTCGGCTTTGAACTTGTAAAGCTTACCGTCTTCATCCCTAATTCTGAGCCGCGTTACAAAGCCCCTCCATTCGGTAGCGCCTCCTAAATAACCCGCGATGGTTTCCCCATCGTTGGTGATTACATAACATTCCCTATCACTGATAAAGTTTGTGAAAGGCTCTGCGAAGTCTTGAGCCATGACCGGGCCTAGACTTATTACAATAAGTAGGATTGATAATTTGAGTTTTTGCATGATTGAGATTTTTGTCTCAGATTCACAATCCTCATGCCAAAACCTTCTAGATAATTAGACTATAGTCCTCTATTACGATTACGCTAATCGCTCCTGCTGAATCTTAAAAATGCCATACACCAACGTGACCAACGCCAACGTCAATATCGCCATTCTATTAGTTCCGCTAAAAACAAACTGCCCGCCAAAGACGGCAATGACAGCCTTAAATACATTGATGAAGCCAAGCGTGGCAGTTACGAAAACTGTGATCCCCATAAAGATATTCAGCAAAACACTATTCTGCTCCGCTTTCATGGTCGATCCATGGTTTACCATCATCCAGAGTATAAATGCCAAAAGTGGCAGTATTAATCCATTCGCTGCCTGCGCTAATATGATAACCGGAATCGGTTTGACATCAATTACACCAAAAACCAAACCCGTCAATAAAACGAAGACCCAAACGCGTTTAAACTTCCATGACCTCTCATCGGTCTGATTGTCTCCAGCACTTTTAATGGTGATGGCTCCTGCCAGGGCTGCGGTAATCGATGACGTAAAGCCTGCGGCAAATAGCCCAATCGCAAATACGACACCCATAAAAGCACCATGGTTTTCAGTGAGTATTTGAAACAGGTTATTAAAACCAAACTCACCAACAAGCGAAGTGCCGACCACAAGCACAGCCATAGAAATAATACCTCCTAGGATAATTGAAGGAATCATCCCCGATCTCATTTGTTGAATGCTTTGGCCCTGTGCCAAACCAGAGCCAAGGAATATGTTATAAGGAACAATGGTAGTACCCACCAAACCGAGCGTGAGCAGAGCACTCTCTTCATTGATGTTGGGAATAAAGAGTCCGCTGAAGAATGCGTTCTTATCAATTTTTAGGCTCAAAGCCGCGTATAAGAAAGCAAGGCCCATGAGTGCCACTATAATACCCAGTAGGTTTGCCACCGTATTGATGTTGCCGATAGACAGTACTATGGCCGCCACGACTACTATGATTACAGTGAATACCCAAGTCGGTATTCCTGTTACAATCAAAGCGAGACCTGAAATGGCACCTAAAATATTGCCTGCCTCATAGGCAGCACAGCCTAAAAAAACGGCAATAGCAATAAACCACACTAACCTTGGCGATTTAAAACGACTTTGAATGGCGCCTCCTAAGCTCTGTCCGGTTACAATGGAAACACGGGCCGCAGCTTCTTGTAATACGATACAGGCTAGGGTTGAAAAGAGTAAAGCCCAGAGTAACTGGTACTGATGATTTGCGCCTGCAGAAGCGGCAGTAGTGACAGTGCCCGGCCCAATAAAAGCAGCAGCGATAACAAGCCAAAAAATGAAATTCCAGAACTTTGATTTCATTTTGGAAGATACAAAGAATGGAGAAAGAGAAAAGTCAACCTAGTATATAGCCCACACCTTTAGGTTTGTTCAGCAACCAACCCGTAAGGCTGTACCTACTTACATTAGTCTTTAGCACTTCATGTGGTACTTTATCACTTTTAAACATCACAAGTCTCCTTCCTATAGGCTCAATGGTTATATCGCCTGCTTCTTGATAGACTTTCAATTCACCACCATCTCCAGATTTCCAGTCTTCATTTAGGTAGAGAATAGTTGAAATAAGCCTGTTTCCTCGATCCTTAAACTGATCGAAATGCTTCTTATAAAAAGCTCCTTCCGGATAATGCGCTAAGTGAAACTCTGAATCTGAAATACTTAGGAAACAGTATCTATTTAAAGTGCCGATAATTTCATCGAAAACCGAAAGGGCTTCATCCAAACAAGCCCTTTCATTACGCTTGGTCCAGTAGATAAAGTCTTTCCTGATACTAGTTTCAACCTGACGGTTCGTTAATGGGCCTATGCCAGCAAGCCTAAAGTCCTCTTGGTCTAATTTTTCCAAAAAGAATTCACGCAGTGAGTAATAGAGCGACTCGCTGATGGCATTGTCAATAATCACGTAGTCGTGATCTGATAAGTGATCGACCCAGCCGATCACATTCTCTTTGTCAAAAGTCTTCAATCAATACGTCAAATAAGAAGGTCAAATGTGATCATTATCTTTAAATAAATCTCTTCCTTATATGAAAATTGTGAAGTGTTGTCGTTCTTCAAACAAAGATTAAAAATCCATCCATGTCAAAGATTCAATTGGCCATTGTCTTCGGGGGTAAATCTACCGAACATGAGATCTCAATACTCTCTGCAAAGAGCATCTTAAATGAGATAGACCAAGACAAATACGTCATTTCACTCATCCATATCGATATCAATGGTAACTGGTCTTTAGTAGATAGTATTGAACGCAAGACGGTTACTCCGGTCACCTTGATTTCAAACGTTAAAGGTGCCTCTATACTGGCCATTGAAACTGGGAAAGTCATCGGTGAAATAGATATTGCATTTCCTGTGCTGCATGGTGTCTTTGGAGAGGACGGTACCATACAGGGCTACTTCAGAATGATGAATGTGGCCTTTGTGGGTTGTGACGTTATGGCGTCTGCAGCTTGTATGGATAAAGACATTACCAAACGCATACTCAGAGATGCGGGCATAGGCATCGCCCCTTATGCGGTAGCTACGCCAAACCACAAACCTAAATTTTCAAAGCTTAAAAATGATTTAGGAATTCCTCTATTCATTAAACCAGCCAACCTCGGTTCTTCAGTGGGCGTTTTCAAGGTTGAGACTGCGGCAGAGTACGCACAAAAGCTGGACGAGGCTTTGACTTATGATAGTAAGGTGCTTATAGAGAAGACCATTAAAGGAAAAGAAATTGAATGTGCCGTATTGGGCAATGAGAAGCCGAAGGCATCTCTTCCCGGCCAAGTCATCATGAATACTGACTTCTATGATTTCACATCGAAATACGTAGACAAAAATGCTTCTTCAACACAAGTTCCTGCCGACTTACCGGAGCAACAATTGGAAGACATTAGACGCATTGCCATAAAGGCTTATCTCGCCATGGGCTGCGAAGGCCTATCGAGGGTTGACTTTTTTATTTCTAATGAGAACGAAATCTTGATTAACGAAATCAACCCTATCCCAGGGTTTACAAGCATCAGTTTGTATCCTAAAATGTGGCAAGCCAACGGTATATCTTACTCAGAATTGATCGACATTTTAATAGCGCTCGGTTTGGAAAGGTATAAAAAGGATGCACAGCTAAAAATCGTTGCGCAAGAGGTCAAATAGCACTTTAATTAATTAGAGATACTAATAATTTAACATTGGTCTATTGACTTTCTCATAGAATTTGCTTGATATTGCTTGAACATATTAAAAACTGAGCTCATGCCTACACCTAACGCCAAACCACGAGTAATTAAAGATTTCGAAAAACTCGATCAGGACATCCAAGAACAAATCAAATTGGAATACCCCGAAGGTTTCGAGGACCACTTGATTTCATTCACCAATATGGAGGGCAAACGTGTATCCGCATTATCTTTTGAGACTGAGGAAAAACATTACCTTGTGAGGATGACCATCGAAGAGGCACAACAAATCATTGAAGACGATGAAGACTACGATGATGATGGGAACCTTAAAGATGATATCAAAGAGGAATATCAAGACAAGCATGATGAAGATTCGGAAGATGATGATCCTTATGCGGAAGATGATGACGAAGACTAATACGTCATCATTCAAATTCTACCAGACAATTCATTCATGAAGCTAGGAATCATTGGAGGAACCGGGATGCTCGGGCACCACATTGCCATTGCCGCCATTTTTAAACAGTATGAAATTGTCATCATTCACCGAGAGGCGTCCAACCTCCGCAAAGTCAGCGACCTCAAATTTGAATCTAGAGTAGCCGATTTAAATGATAGAGGCAGTCTCATTAAGGCTTTCAATGACCTTGATTATGTAGTGAATGCCGCTGCTTATTATCCTACCATCCCCAGACCACTCACAGCAGAGCTCAAAACTGCCAGACTCCAAATGCAGTTTTTTATTGATGCGGTGCGAGAAGCCAAAGTCAAGCGTGCGCTGTATGTAGGTGGTGCCATAGCTATACCAAAGTCCAAATCAGGAACTGCTGACGAATCAGAGGTTTACGAGAAAGCACCTGAAAACACAGCACCCTACGTACAGGTGAAATGGATGATGGACGAAATGGCCAGAAATGCCGCTAAAGCCGGTTTACCTATCATCATTGGAATTCCAACAATGACTTTTGGTGAATATGACTTTGGCCCAACAACGGGCAGATTGATTGTAGAACTGGCTAACCAAACACTACCCGCTTACATCAAAGGAGATCGAAACGTAGTCTTTGCTGGCGATGCAGGCCGAGGATTGCTACTAGCCCTAGAAAAAGGTCGTTTTGGTGAGCGTTATCTCATCTCCGGAGAAAACACCAATACCGAAGACTTAGTGAATCTCATTTGTAAGAAGGCAGGGGTTAAAAAACTGGAAAAGATACTTTCACTGAGGTTAGCGAAGATCATTTCTAAAGCACAAGAGATAAAATATACCCTCTTCAGAGGCACTCCTCCTACCCTATCATCCACAGCCATTGCCGTCCTTTCCAGCGGTCAGCATATAGATGGAACAAAAGCAAAAGAAGAGTTAGGGTATTCGCCAGAGCTATCCGCTGACGATGCCGTACACAGAGCGCTTAACTGGTTTCGCAAGGAGGGCTACATCCATCAAAAACCCTAGGCCTGTCGACCGTTCCAACCCTTTGAAGACAAATCTGGTCTAAGAGTACAAACAGGTGTTAAATGAAAAAACTTTTTTATCTATTGTTCACAGTCAATCTCGTTTGTATGGGCTGCGCTAACACTGATAACGGCATTGACAATTTAAGTGACTGCCCAATTGACATAGGTTGCACCGAGGTTTTTGTCTCATTGACTTTCAGTCCCACGGACAGCAACAATCAACCCATTTTCTTGGATAGTTTCTATGCACAAAACTTGGACAATGGTAATACTTATAGCATACCCAACGAAAACTCATTGAATACTCCGAGCTACACCGTTATTACTGATAATGAGTTAGACCAAATCAATAAAGACGGTACTAACATACGCTTTATCGGTCTGCAGGGTAACGAAATTGCTGTACAGCAAGACTTTGTGGTCGGTCATAATTGCTGCCATGTGATTCCACTGAGCGGGCCTTTCGATGGCCAATAATTAACTCTTGTAATACAAAGTCACCTACTGCGGTTAATAATCAGCCAATTTTCTTAGATTCATAGTTTAAGACGAACGACTGGCTATGAAGTCTGTAGACATTAACTGTGATATGGGAGAAAGCTTCGGCAACTTCAACATCGGTAACGATGAAGCTATTTTTCCACACATCACCTCATGCAATATTGCATGTGGCATGCACGCGGGCGATCCTTATCATATTGAAAAAACGATCAATCTAGCACTTGAAAATGGCGTTCAAATTGGGGCTCATCCCGGTTACCCCGACCTACAAGGCTTTGGCCGAAGGGTAATCCCAATGGCGCAAGATGAATTATCGGCTTTTATCAAATATCAGGTGGCAGCCCTACAGGGAATGGTATCCAGTGCGGGTGGAACACTAGCTTATGTGAAACCACATGGCGCTTTGTACAATGAAATCGCCAACGACAAAACGGTAGCTGAAACTGTCTTCAAAGCGATAAAAAGCATGGATCCTAAGCTCAAAATTATGGGCCTGGCAGGTAGTCATGTCGAAGAAATTCTTGGGACTATTGAAATGGACTATGTGGCTGAAGCCTTTGCGGACCGCAGGTATGAAGCCGATGGTAAGCTTAGATCAAGGTCGCTACCAAATGCGGTAATCTATGATGCTATTTCTGCAGCCCAACAGGTAGTGGCTATAGTAGAAAAAGGTGAGACAGAAACCCTAGAAGGTGAAAAAGTCTTCTTGAAAGCCAATAGCTTCTGTATTCATGGGGACAACCCCGGTGCCGTAGAGATTCTCAAGGAGATTGACACTTTGTTGAAAGCACACGGTATTGACAAAAAGCACTTCTGAAATGAGAATCCAACCCTTTGGTGATAGTGCATTGGTGATCACCTTTGAAAAAGTTATTTCTGAAGAAGTTAATCAAAAAGTAATCAGCCTATACAATGCCCTGAAGTCAGTAAAAGGGCTAACATACTTAATACCTGCTTATAATTCACTGACCGTAGGAATAGCTCCTCCTCAATGGAATATGACTACAGCTACGACACTTATTAAGTCTACATTTCAAGAATTATCAAAAACAACAGCTGTCCAACAAGGGAAGACCTATTCGATACCTGTTTGCTACGAAAAACCTTATGATCTTGACAGTGAGGAAGTATGTGCTCAAACAGGTTTAGACAAAGAGGAGATTATTCAAATCCATACCCACCAAACCTATAGAGTCTATATGCTCGGCTTCGTTGCGGGGTTTGCTTACATGGGTAGCCTACCCTCACATGTCTATTGCAAACGCAAATCTACTCCTCGGCTCAGGGTACCGAAAGGGTCAGTTGGTTTGGCGGGGCTTCAAACAGGGATTTACCCTGCGGAGGCTCCTGGCGGATGGCAAATTATCGGTCAAACCCCACTACATATGTTTGACCCAAGTAGAAACCCAACGAGCTTGCTAAAACCTGGCGATCAAGTCAAGTTTCGGTCCGTTGGGTTAAAAGAATTCAAGATCATTCAACTGAAAATTGAGACGGGCATTTTTGAACTGGAGGAAATGCATGTCTGAGGTACTCAAAATCACATGCTTAAAAGCTGGGCTTTATACATCCATTCAAGACGAAGGACGCCTAGGCGTTCAAGATCAGGGCATTCCGTTTAGCGGTGCGCTTGACAAAAGCTCAATGCATATTGCTAACACGCTTGTCGGTAATCCATCCTATTCGCCAGTCCTTGAAATGACTATGTTCGGACCAACATTTTTATTTGAAGGCAAAGGTCAAATAGCCATAACAGGGGCACATATGAAGCCTACATTGAACGGTGTGCCCATTGAGAATTACATAACAATAGAGGTAGTCTCAGGAGATAAAATTGAGTTTCATAATACCGATTATGGCTGCCGAGCGTACATGGCTATTGGAGGTCTTTGGAACGTACCCACATGGGAAAATAGCTTCAGTGCACTTCCTACTTTAATGGAGATACCCGGCTTACCGTCAAGAATAAATGACGACCATAGCTTTACGGTAGACGCAAATGAAAAAACAAGCTTAAAGATTTATCCTGAACCTCAGCGTCCTATCTATTCCCAGTGTTATGTAATTCGCGTAGTAACCGGCCCTGAGTTCGATCAATTCGGCATTGATATCATTCAAGACTTCTTCAACAAGACTTTCATGATACATGGCGATTCTAATAGAATGGGGTATCGACTGAAGGGAGGCTTAGAAAACTACTCCCCCTTAGGTGAAGAGATTTCTTCGGGGATAGTGATTGGTACAATTCAAATCAGTAATGCAGGCAAGCCTATCATTTTAATGGCAGATGCACAAACCACTGGCGGCTATCCAAGGATTGCGAATGTGATCTCAGACGATTTGGAAATAGTGGCACAAATGAAGCCGGGTGACGAGTTAAAGTTCATGCTCATTAGTCTGGAAGAGTCTTAAAATGCGAAAAGGCGATCTCCGTTCGAAATCGCCTTAATCAACCTTAAACTAAAACTACTAACTAATTATTCAATTGATAATATTTTGTTCCTAACTGCTCGGTGAGCAAATCAGCTTGTCTTAACACTTGCAGCTGATCCTGATCTAATTCCGACCTTTCTCCTGACACTACTAATTCGTTGTTGGCATCGTAGACTTTTACGACTTCCGGTGTTTCGAATGCCTCAAATTCAATTGATTCAAAGTAATCGTCAACATACTCATCTACATATTCAACGTAATGAGCGTCTTCAATAGCGGGTACTTCCGATAAACTTGCAACTGAGTCTGACTTGGCAGATGTTAGAATTGTTCCTGTGAGTAATAGCGCGAAAAGCGCGGAGATATTTCTTTTACTTACTTTTTTCATGTTGTTCTGATATTTTGAGCTCCGCCCGAAGGCGGATGATTGACCTAAATTGACCGTTGTTTTTGACCTGCCCACATGGTTTCAATACCTGTGCCAGAAAAAGCAAAATATTGATTATCAGTTACTTATATTAAAATTCAAAAAATCATCCTGTACGGATTTGTACGATTCCGTTCACAAAGGCGGACAATCTTGTCCGAAAACCGACTCAAAAAAAGTTGCACCATAAGTGAAAAAAATGTTTAACGGTCGCTCAGGCGGATTAATTGAAGTTTTGCATTTATTTTGCCGTTGCATTATGAGCGTACCTAATTCTCCTGACCTAGCGGCTATCAACTACAGTCTTTCTGATGAAAAAATTGCTAAGCACCCGCTGAAAAATCGTGATGATTCAAAGTTGCTTCTCTACCGTGCAGGCAAGATTGAAGACAAAACCTTCAAAGAAGCCCCACAATTCCTTAATCCAGAAACTACGCTCTTTTTCAATAACACTAAGGTGATTCCAGCACGCTTGCATTTTCAAAAAGAAACTGGCGCACAAATAGAGCTCTTCCTTCTTAAACCGGTAACACCCTCCTCAGTGATAAGTACCGTAATGGAAGAGACCGACAGCACAGCTTGGAAATGCATGATAGGTAACCTTAAACGCTGGAAAGATAATTCGCCTTTAGAACGAATCTTGACGGATGGGCATCACAGTATTTCCCTGAAGGCCAGTTTAGTGAATAGAGAAGAGCGCATAGTTGAATTCAAATGGGACAATGAAAACTACACTTTCGGAGAGATAGTAGAATTAGTCGGTAAAGTACCCCTTCCACCATACCTCAATCGTGAAGCTGAACCAGAGGATAAACCGCGGTACCAAACCATTTACTCTAAGGAAGAAGGTGCGGTGGCAGCACCCACCGCTGGGCTTCACTTTACGGAAGAAATACTGGCAAAGCTCAAAGAAATCGGGGTCAAAGAATCATTTCTTACCCTACATGTAAGCGCTGGCACTTTTCAACCGATCAAAGTTGAGGACGCCCGCGAACACCCTATGCATTCAGAACAGGTGGAAGTCTCCATTTCAACCATTAAGGATGTTTTAAAAGCCAAATCCGTGATAGCGGTAGGTACAACTTCAATGCGTTCTTTGGAAAGTCTATATTGGTTTGGTGTTCGGCTAAGTAAAGGGATAGAACAGTTCTCCATAGAAAAACTTGAACTGTATGATGAAGCCCCCGATCTTCCGTCAAGAACACAAGCATTTCAAAACATCTATGATTGGATGCTAAAAAAAGAGATTGATAAACTTTCTGGTGACACTGAGATTTTTATCATGCCAGGGTACAAATTCAAAGTATGTGATGGCTTATTTACCAATTTTCATCAGCCAGGTAGCACACTCCTTTTATTAATAGCAGCATTTATAGGAGAAGATTGGAGAAAAGTCTATGACTACGCGCTCAGCCATAATTATCGTTTCTTAAGTTACGGTGACTCCTCTCTTCTGCTCCCTAAATATTAAAAGATAACTATATTCGGGTATGTCTAAAGTCTACGATTGGCTGATTAACTACATCAACTCTAATGTCCCGTTCTTAGGGGACCCTATTACTATCTTTGGAGAAGGATTAACCTTTACGGCAACTGAGGTCATCATTCCAATTGTCTTTCTCTTCATTATCAACCTCTTTGGTAATCTAGTAAGGTCTGTACTCATTAATAAAATACTTTCTCGGTATGTAGAAGATCGCAAAACGGTTTTATCCATTGGTAATACCACCAAGTATATCATTCTTGCCTTAGGAGCGGCCACAGTATTGGCAGCTATAGGCATCAGCAGTAGTTCTGACCTCAACTATACACTAACTTTTGACAAGGATGATAAGCCAGCCTTAAAGATTTTCGATGTTATCAGGCTGATTGTTTTTATGTCTTTACTGGTTTTCTTTTCAGGAAAACTCAAGACAATTTTTGTCAAGCAAATTCTATCCAAGTATTCCGATGACATTGGTGTAAGCCAATCTATCGGTACCATTATTCAATACTTCTTTATCATCATTGGTGCTTTTGTAGTGATACAGAGTTCAGGGATTAACTTGGGCTCTCTCAATGTATTAGCAGGTGCATTGGGTGTGGGTATTGGTTTTGGTCTTCAGAACATAGCGAACAACTTCATCTCAGGTCTAATTATACTCTTTGAAAGACCTATTAAAGTGGGTGATAGAATTGAAGTGGGTAATATTACTGGTGATGTTGTTAAGATTTCTTCCCGTGCCAGTACCGTAAATACCAACGACAATATTTCCATCATTATTCCAAACTCAGACTTTATAAACAAACAAGTCATTAACTGGAGTCATAACGATAGACGAATCAGATACCATGTACCTGTGGGGGTATCATACAAAGAAGACCCTGCCGTTATAAAGGAGGTACTCCTTGAAGTTGCTATCGCGAATAAGGATGTACTAAAAAGACCCGGTCCCGATGTACTCTTTATCGGTTATGGTGATAGCTCCATTGACTTTGATTTACTCATTTGGACTAGTAATTACATAGACAAACCTATTATACTCAAGAGTCAGCTTTACTATGAGATTTTCGAAAAGTTCAAAGAACGAAACATCGAAATTCCATTCCCGCAAAGAGATTTACACCTAAAGTCTGGTTGGTCAAACGCAATGAAAGCAAAATGATCATCAATAGGAATCAAGGTAATTTTCAATAGGTAGACGAATTTTTCATAAATTTGGCGCACTTTATAAGGAAATGGGATGAGAGTAATTATTGCGGGGGTAGGAAATGTGGGGTTTCATTTGGCTAAACTTCTTTGTCAAGAAGGGCAAGACATTGTCTTGATCGATAAAGCTGCTGATAAATTAAAGCAAGCTGGTAACACCGTTGATGCTGCCATTATCAAAGGTTCTTCGACATCATATAGTGTCTTAGAAGAGGCAAACGTAGCCAATGCTGACTTGCTTATTGCCGTTACTTCCTCAGAAGAAACTAATATTGCCACAGCAATTATCGCCAAGCATCTGGGAGCAAAAAGAACAATCGCTCGTATTTCTAATACAGAATTTCTTTATCAAAAAGACAAACTCAATCTTAAACACTTAGGTATAGATGATGTCATTTCTCCGGAGTCGTTGGCTGCTAGAGAGATTAAGAGACTTTTAAAAGAAGTTGCCGTCACCGATAGCTTTGAGTTTGAAAAAGGGCTCCTCCAATTGATCGGTGTAAATATTGACGCAAAGAGTCCTTTGAAAGGAAAGTCAATGTTAGAGGTGGCTAAGATCAACCCAGATCAATCATTCATGACGGTAGCCATTCTCAGAGATAATGAAACTATCATTCCTTATGGAGACACATGTTTTGAAGAAAATGATCATGCCTACTTCATTGCCCAACCTGACGGTGTTGAAAAACTTCTATTCCTTACAGGAAAGAAAAAAGAAGGCGTAAAAAGCGTTATGATTCTAGGTGGATCCAGGGTCGGGTTTCACGCGGCTAAGCTGTTAAGTTCCAGATACAACGTGAAGTTGATTGAAAGGGATGCACAAAAATGTTTTGAACTGGCCGATCAACTACCAGATGCCATGGTAATTAATGGTGACGGTAGAAATGTGGACTTACTAGAGGAAGAAAGCATTAATGAAATGGATGCCTTCATAGCCGTAACGGGCGATTCTGAAACCAACATCATTTCGTGTCTTGTCGCTAAGAAAATGGGTGTCAAAAAGACCATTGCCATGGTAGAGAACATGGATTACATCCATCTTTCTCAGAGTATTGGTGTTGACACCATGATTAACAAAAAACTCATAGCTGCGAACTTTATCTTCCGCCATATACGTCAAGGAGAAATCGTCTCTATTGCGAGTATTCATGGTGTTGATGCTGAAATACTCGAGTTTGAAGTGCAAGAAACTTCTAAAATTACAGAGCAAGAGCTACGCAACCTTGAGTTTCCTAAGTCAGCTATCATCGGAGGCGTAATACGTGACGGTAAAGGCTTGACCACACCGGGCAACTTTAAATTTCAGCCTAAAGATCGCGTAGTAGTTTTGTCGAAACTTGAATGCATCAAAAAGGTCGAAGAATACTTCATCTAGCACGTTCTAATGAGATTCAATTTAAAAGTCATCGGTGATATTTTAGGGATTTTGCTCCTCATCAATGGTGGCTTTATGACGCTGTGTTTACCAATCTCCTTGTACTATGGAGAAAACGATTGGGTAGCCATTCTGACTTCAGGTTTAATCACCCTTGGCACTGGATTTCTACTGCGATACCTCACAAGGAACAAAAAGAGTAAAGAGCTAAAAAAGAAGGACGGTTATCTGATAGTTACTGCCGGTTGGATCGTCATGTCTATTTTCGGAGCCCTGCCTTATATCATAAGTGGTTCTATACCTAACTTTAGTAACGCATTTTTCGAGACAATATCTGGGTATACGACCACGGGAGCCTCTATTTTAACAGATATTGAAGCTGTGCCCAACGGCATTCT
Source organism: Cyclobacteriaceae bacterium (assembly GCA_965284605.1). Classification (GTDB taxonomy): domain Bacteria; phylum Bacteroidota; class Bacteroidia; order Cytophagales; family Cyclobacteriaceae; genus Roseivirga. The sequence continues at coordinate 3,441,360 of OZ260101.1, read as the reverse complement.
CTTTTGGCGAAGCTTAACCCAATGGATTGGTGGTATGGGAATTATAGTGCTTGCATTAGCCATTCTTCCCTTCTTAGGCATCGGTGGCATGCAGCTGTTTGTAGCAGAAGCTCCGGGCATTACACCAGATAAACTGCAACCAAGAATTCAAGAAACAGCCAAGCGCCTATGGTTTCTGTATGTCGGATTGACTCTAGCCGAAGCCATTGCCCTGTACTTTGCAGGAATGGGGCCATTTGACGCTATCAATCATTCCCTTACCACTATGGCAACCGGTGGTTTCTCTACGAAGAATGACAGCCTTCAGTTCGTAGAACCGGTCATCCAGTACATCGTTATCTTCTTTATGTTCTTGGCAGGAACCAGCTTTACTCTCACCTATTTCGGGTTAAAGCGAAACTTTAAAAAGGTCTATAAAAATGAAGAGTTTAGAGTCTATTTCCTCTTTACGGTAGTCATTACACTCATTGTAACCATTACACTTTTAGTCGTCAAAGACCAACCGATTGAAACATCTTTTAGAGATGCGCTTTTTCAAGTAGTCTCTTTAATAACGACCACTGGCTTTGTCTCAGCTGATTATACCTCATGGGCACCGTTTTTATCCGTACTCTTCTTTATTCTCTTATTTGTCGGTGGTTCTGCAGGCTCCACAGCTGGAGGTGTAAAGGTTATTAGGCATATCGTATTGTTCAAAAACTCATTCTTGGAACTAAAAAGACAGCTGCATCCATCAGCTGTAATGCCCGTAAGAATTAGTGGAAAAGCTGTTGAACAGAGCATTGTTTATAATGTACTAGCCTTTATCATGATCTACATATTGGTCTTCCTTGTTGGTGTGACTTTACTTTCATCAATGAACGTGAACTTTGATACTGCTTTTGGTGCCGTGGCAACTTCCCTTGGTAATGTGGGGCCTGGCATTGGAGATGTAGGACCAGTAGATAACTTCTCTGGCATGCCGACAGCAGGTAAATGGTTACTATCGGCCTTGATGTTATTAGGTAGACTTGAGCTGTTTACGGTGTTGATGCTACTCTCCCCTCACTTTTGGAGAAAGAGCTAATTCAAAATGAGAATAGCTTCTTTTTTTCTGTGATCTCAAAACCCGCAGACTTCACCAATGCAACCACCTCATCTTTGTTAAGATCAGCTCCCTCAACGGTCAAAAGTCTATGCTTTGAATCAGTATCTACTGACCAGCGCTCTACACTTTCAGATTTATCTAGAAAGGGTGTAACAGTAGCAATACAGCCACCACAATTGATATTGGTTTTATATATAGCTTTTTTCATTTTCGGTTAGTTTTATTGCCGCATCAACTGAACTTAGTATCTTTCGAAAAGGCTTCCTAATAGCCTTACAAATCATTTTACAATATAGTTCAAGCTTTGACCTTTTCAGAACTCAAATTACATGAAGATGTGCTAGCCGGATTAGATGCCATGGGGTTCGAAAAACCTACGCCTATCCAAGAAGCAGCCATCCCAATAATCATAGATAATCATGACCTCATTGGCTGCGCACAAACAGGCACTGGTAAAACTGCTGCATTCTTGTTGCCTTTAATGCACAAAATTGCCGCCAGTGGTGCATCAGACGAGCATATCAATACAATGATCATTTGCCCTACACGCGAGTTGGCGGTGCAAATTGATCAGCAGCTTGAAGGCTTAAGTTATTTCAGTGGTATTACTTCATTACCAGTATATGGTGGTGGTGATGGTGCTGGTTTTACCAGAGAGAAAAATGCACTGGCCAAGGGCACGCATATTGTCATCGGCACACCTGGCAAATTGATTTCACACCTCAATTTAGGTTACGTTAAAGTTGACCAACTCAAGCACTTAGTACTTGACGAGGCCGATCGCATGCTAGACATGGGTTTTTATGAAGACATCATGAAAATCATCACTTTTCTACCTAAAGACCGTCAAAACCTCCTCTTTTCAGCCACCATGGCTCCGAAAATTAGGAAGATGGCTAAAGACATCATGAACGACCCTAAGGAGGTCAGTTTCTCAATAGCTAAACCTTCGGAGAAGATCACGCAAGTGGCTTTTCTTACTTACGATTCCCAAAAAATTGACTTGGTAAAGCATCTGTTACGCTTTGGCGATATCCCAAGTTTAATTGTTTTTACTTCTCGAAAGTCTAAAGTAAGAGACATTACCAAGGCATTGCAGAAGCAAGGCTTTAACGCCAAAGGTATTTCTAGTGATCTAGAACAAACGGAACGAGAAAGCATCCTCAGAGAATTTAAAAATAAGTTACTACCCATAATCGTAGCTACAGATGTTATCTCAAGGGGTATTGATGTGGACAACATAGATATGATCATCAACTATGATGTACCCAATGATGCGGCTGACTACGTACACCGAATTGGTAGAACAGCCCGTGCTTCTTCAGAAGGCGAAGCTGTTACCTTTATCAATGAAGACGACCAAGAGTACTTCCAAAAGATAGAAGAACTTATAGAGGCTGAAGTTAGAAAAGTACCCATGCCCGAATCACTTGGATCTGGACCTGAGTACAATCCTAAAAAGTTCGCTGGCCGTGGTAACAAAAGAAACTTCGGTAAACGCAACTTCAAAAAAAGGTAGCCAGAGCTACCTTCCTTTATTCATATCTCAAAGAATCAACAGGATTAAGTCTTGCTGATTTGATGGTTTGAAAGCTAATAGTCAACAAGGCTACAGCCAGTACTACCAGCAGTGCCAGTACGAATATCCCAATATCAATAGTAGTTCTGTACTCAAACCCCTGAAGCCATTTGTCCATAGCAAAATAGATGATCGGCCATGCCAATACATTGGCTATTAATATCAATACAATAAACTCTTTGGATAGCATGTAGAAAACGCCTTGGACAGATGCCCCAAGTACCTTTCGAATTCCAATCTCCTTCGTTTTCTGCATGGCTGTAAAGGCAGACAAACCGAACAACCCGAGACAACCAATGAGAATGGCCAACATTGAAAACACAGAGAACATCGATTGAAATTGCTGTTCAGACTTATACTGTTGATTAAAGAATTCATCTAAAAAGAAAAAGTCGAACGGATTGGCTGAATACACCTCATTCCATTGATTCTCGATAGCAGTAAGTGCAGCAGGAATTGACCCATCTACTTTAAATAAAAAGTATTCAGCCCACTGGGGGTCTAGTACAAACAGTGATGGTGCCGCTTTTACTCTGAGCGACTCGTGATTATAATCTTCAACCACACCTATTACCACAAGCGTAGCCCCGAAACTCTCCACCACAATGGCTTGATTGATGATATCTTCAGGATCATCATAACCAAACAAGGAGACAGCAGCTCGCGTCACGATGACGGAAGTATCTCTATCATTCGGGAATTCTCTTGAGAAATTGCGGCCAGCAATAATCTCCATATCGAGCGTCTCTATCAACCCATAGTCCCCACCTACTACATCCATGGAATGTACTTCGCCAGCAGTTTGCACATAACCTCTAGCGGCCGCCTGAAACCTTAACTTCTTACCAGGTACCATGCCACTAGTAGTTACAGACTTGATATTTGCATTGGCTCTTAACTGATCTTGAAAGGCCTCCAGTCGACTTGCTCTAACCGCCTGACTAGTATCAGCAATGGCAGCTCGCTCTACAACAATGGTTTGTTCTAAATCAAAACCTAGGTCCGTTGACTGCATAAAGTTCATTTGTTTCGAGACCGTCAGCGTACCGATAATCAGGGCTGCTGAGGTGGCGAACTGAAAGACCACTAGTCCTTTTCTTAGGAAGACTCCAGCATTAGAGTTTCTGAACTTTCCCTTTAAAGTACTGACTGGCTTGAAAGAGGATAAAACCATGGCCGGATAAAAACCAGAAACTAAGGAGCCCACCAAGAAAACAATTCCTAAAAGAATCCATGCAGATCCGTTTTCCCAAAGCACCACACTTTTTGGTATTCCACTAATCGTGTAAAAAGAAGGTAATGCTAAGGCAACAATACCGATGGCCAATGCTACGGCAAGAAAGTTTATGATAATAGACTCAAATAAGAACTGTCGGATTAATTGCCCTCTCAGAGAGCCAAGTACTTTGCGAATGCCAACCTCTCTTGCCCTATCTAATGACCGCGAAGTAGCTAGGTTCACATAATTTACCCATGCAATGACTACAATGAATATGGCGATGATAGACAGAAACGTTAAAGGTTCTCCATCACCATTTAATTCTGCTTCATCTGCCAAATGTGAATCTAGATGGATTCGAGTGAGTGGCTGTAGGTGCATTCTATGCTCTAGGTTTCTATCGACTAACTCTGGCATATACTGACTGATCATTTCAGGCATTTTGGCCTCTAATGCATCTATATCAGTACCCGGAAGCAGTTTAATGTATGAATAGAAGTCCTTTCTAACCCAACCTGTCTTGTAGCGGGTTAATGCGCCATCCCAGCGGCCGTAAATTGTGGCCGTAGATATTAGCACATCAAATTTTAAGTGTGTATTGGCAGGTAAGTCTTTGAATACTCCTGTCACCAAACAGTTCTCGTTATTATAGTCGTCATCACGTAGTCGAAGTCGCTTACCTATTGCACTTTCGTTTCCAAAATATTTCTTTGCGGTACTTTCTGAAATGACCATAGTGTAAGGGTCTTCTAATGCGGTAGCAGCATCTCCTTCGAGCATTTTCACTGAAAACATGGACAAGGTATTCGGACTCGCATAAAGAAATTTCCGGTGCTTCAGTTTAACGGGTTCGCCAGGTCCTTCCTCATAGGTAATGACCACATTATTCTTAGAGCCCATATTATAGAGATGCGCCCACCCAGTTACCTCCGGAAAGTTGTTGACCATGGTTTCACCGACAGGTGGATAGTTTTCTGCACTGTGATAGACAAACTCGCCATTTTGATAGAGTTCAAGACTCACACGATACATGTTATCAGAATCATTGATGTGCTTTTCATAGCTAGACTCGAAACTGACATAGTGAAAAATCAATAAAGCTCCAGCTATGCCAATGGCCAAACCAGAAATATTGATAAAAGAATAGACCCTATTTTTTAATAGTGCCCTTAAAGTAATTTTGAGGTAATTTGAGAACATGATGTTTTTGTTTGAGTTGTGACCTGATAAAAATTTATCCTTGAGTATGTAAAATCTGAACGACCTCAAGACCGTCCATACATAGTTAATCCTTGCTTTCTTTAGCCCTTTGGCCTCCAAATTGAGTGCAAATTCTTCAGCTAGGTCTCCTTCTATCTCTTCTAACCAGCGCTCGGTACAGAAGAGCTTTAAAAACCAAGTGCCAAAGCGTGGTGGGCTCGGTATATCATTTCTGTAAGACATATGTTGGTATTGCGTTCCAAATATCTTCTCTGAGTGACTTTGCGTCTTTCAAGCTTTTGATACCAAAAGGGGTGACATAGAAAAACCGTTTTCGCTTACCTCCCCTTACTTTCGTTGCCTCTCCAAGGCGGGAATTCAAAAAACCTTTTTTCTCTAACCGGTAGAGCGTGGCATGTATAGCACTGAGGTTAATCGTTCTTTTGGTCCTCTGCTCAACTTCTTGCTTTACAGCTATACCATAGCCCTCATTATCAAGCATAGCGACAGTTAGTAGAACTAACTCTTCGAACTCTCCTAAATATGTGCCTTTCATATTTTATTATTTTGTAAATAATATAGGAACAAGTTTAAGAAATTATTTTGAATTCCGTAAAGTAATTGGGTAAGAACCTTGAAAAGAATTGTCATTCTAGGTCAAGGCACTTGCTTAGTTAAGACTCTAAAACCTCAAGTTCGTTACACGAAAAGGTCAATATTTCAGTATTCTCAGACTCCATTCAGCAGATACGTATTCCACAGATCGGGATTATTGAATCGTTCTTCATCTTTCATTGAACCGAAAGGCCTATTCTTCAGACTTTTACATTATCATAAACTCAATACCAATATTATGAAGAATTTCACCCTTGCGGTGAGGGTATTACTTAAGAATAAGTTCTACTCTCTGTTAAACATCTTAGGTTTAGCTGTAGGCTTAACCGTAGCTATCATCATTTTTCTCTTCGTCCAAAGCGACATGAGCTTTGACAAACAGTTTGGCGACTACACTAGAATTTACCGGGTGGAGTCCAACTTTATTGTAGGAGAAAAGGAAGATAAATATGCCTTTGTATCTCAGTTTCTACCAAAAGGACTTCAAGCAGATTACCCCGAGATTGAGAACTATGTGCGATTTAGGTCTGCGGGCAAGGTGCTGTTCGACATAGATAACAGAAAGTTTTATGAAAACAATGTCTTCTATGCCGATACTTCAGCTTTTACGGTCTTCGGATATCCATTGATATCTGGTGATCCGCTAAGCGTTCTTGACGAACCCAATTCGATTGTACTTACGGAGTCTCTCGCTAAAAAGTATTTCAAAGACGAAGAGGCTGTTGGGAAAACCCTAAAAACAGCTACCAATCAATTCAAAGTGACTGGCATAATGGAGGACTTGCCAGAGAATGTCCACATGACCTTTGATGCCTTAATGTCTTACGAAACACTACAGACTGACAAAGCGCTCCTTGCCCAACAAGAACAACAAGGTGGGTTATGGACACCATCGGATTTTGCCTACCTCTTATTTGCCAAGAATTATAATGCCCAAGACTTGAAGGCAAAATTCCCAGAGTTCTACGATAAGTACATGGCTCCCATTGCCAAAGTAATCAACTATCAAGGAGAATTTAGTATAGACCTAATCAACATAGCTGATACCCATTTCAATGCCCAACCACCGCAATTCGATTACCCGACAGGAAATAAAACATACACTTACGCTTTTACTGCCATCGGTATCTTCATTTTGTTATTGGCTTCTATTAACTATATGAATCTGGCATCGGCTAGGTCTACTAGTAGGTCTAAAGAAGTGGGTATTCGTAAAGTGATGGGCTCCACTAAAGGTGCACTAGTTACTCAGTTCCTTAGTGAATCTGTCATCATCGCTATGGTATCATTAATTCTTGCCTTCGGCCTAGTAGCAATTCTTATCAATGGCGTGGGTATTGGTGACATCATGGGTAAAACCCTCACTTTCGATCCTATCTCAAACACTACCATGAGTTTAGGCGCCTTGGGTGTTACTTTACTCATTGGGATTGTATCTGGGCTATACCCTGCATTCTACCTGTCAAGTGTAACCACCATCAAGGCATTGAAAGGCATCTCCAAAAGTGGGCCTGGCAGCATGAACATGAGAAAAGGACTGGTAGCTTTTCAATTCTTTATCTCCATTGCCGTAATCATATCTACCCTCTTAATGAAAAACCAAATTGAATTCTTAGCCAATAAGGACCTTGGTTTCAACAAAGACAATGTGGTGATCATTAACATGCAGGATACTTCCATGAGTAGCCGCGTAGAATTCATTAAATCAGAATTGAAACAAAACCCTAGCATAGTAAATGTGACGGACGCTATTGTGGTGGGTGGAGATACCAATCTTGGAAATAACCTGCTAGGTGCTTCTAAGTCATTGATTAGGGCTGAATCAGCAGATTCCATCAGCAGAGATGATACCTACCCCGTAATGTTTGTCGGTGATGATTATGTAAAAACCATGCAACTAGACTTAGTGGCTGGTCGAGATTTCGATAAAAACCAACCTTCAGATAGAACGCTCGGTGTTTTAGTCAACGAATCTATGGTTAAAAATATGGGCTGGTCAGAACCAATTGGTAGAGAGTTAGGACTTCCTATACCCGGTCTTCCACCAAGTAAGGTTATTGGTGTGGTAAAGGATTTTAATGCTTTTTCGCTCCATACGGCTGTAGAACCCATGGTCATGTTTCATTATGACTTCAACCCTTTCTTAAAAGCACAGGGAGCGCTACCCTCGTTCATGATTCACGTAGACGGTAAATCCATGCGACAAACCATGGACTTTATTGAGCAAAAGTTTACCGAACTAGACCCTAGTCACCCTTTCGAATATCGTTTTTTAGACAGCCGTGCAGAAGAACTCTACAGAGAGGATGATAGACAAAGTAAGTTGACAGGCCTACTTTCCTATATCTGTATTTTCATTTCCTGTCTTGGACTTTTAGGACTAGCTTCTTTCAGTACGTCACAGCGCATCAAAGAAATAGGTGTACGTAAGGTATTAGGCGCCTCTATATTCCAGTTGGTTTATATGATTTTTAAAGATGTACTTATCCTGATCATCATCGGATTTGTAGTATCAGTTCCCGTGTCCTATTACATTATTGAGCAATGGCTACAGGAGTTTGCTTATCAGATGCCTTTGGTTCAAATGCTTGCATTTGCAGCAATCCTGTCAGGCGTGCTGTCAATTGTGGTCGCCTTCTTAACAGTTAGCTTTCACTCTTTGAGAGCTGCGAGTCAAAATCCTGTAAAGGCATTGCGCTACGAATAGCAAGCATTGAATCGGTTCAGGGAACAGCATAAAAAAGGGCCTGCCCATATTGGCAGACCCTTTTTTGAATTTCTTTAAAGCTGTAAGGTTCAGTATCAATCGACCAAAAGGAAGAGTCTTCTAACCTCGCAAGTCTCTACATCTCCATTTCCTCTGGGTATAAACTCAGTTGTAGTGATCACCATGTTTCGCCCACCGAAACCATACCTGTGCGTAGAACTAATACTTTCAGGATAAATTGGTGGAATGAACGTGATATTCTCATTGTCAATGATAAACTCACCCGTGATAGGCTCTGTTCCACTTTGTCCATATGAAAAAGTAAAATCTTGATTCAGGTCTAGTTTAAAAGGGGTTTCTACCGAGTTCGAATTAAATCCGCTCTGGGTACAATCGGTATCGATTCTGATTAATTCCCAGTGGACAAAAAGACCGGGAACCGTTTGGGGGTTAGTTCCTATGGTGTCCTTGCAAGAAAATAAACCCAGACTTAGGACAAGGCCTACCGAAGCAATAATTACATTTTTTCTTAGCGCTTTCAATTGTTAATAATTTTAGTGGCCAACGTAATTCTCAATTTCCTATTGATAAGATATACTTTTCGAATCAAAAATCGAACCAACAGCAGTAATATGATTGATGAATTTTTAAATTTTCATTCTAGATCAATACATCAATATAAGATCAGCGACTTTCCCGCTACAATTAAACTGCAGATATATTAATAAACGCCCTTAGACCAGAAAGTTTCAAGAAAACTCAAATTATATATTCATTCCTTACAACTCTTACTCACCTCTTAACCTGTTTATAGTATTTTTGACGCATGTTCGATGGCTTAGGCTTTTCCAAATCTTTAGACGAAGAAACTTTTGACCAATGGTTGGTCAACGGTAGAGAGAGTAAAATCAATTACGAGTTCATGCTTGTCATTTGGGAAGAAGGTGAACAGGATTTCTGCCCAGTCTATTTAGAACAGAGACATGAAATTGAGGCACATCAGGCGAACCATTCAATCATCGTAGCTGCTTATAATTTGTTTTCGGAGACTAAGGTTGCCCTTGACAAAGCCTGATCGATATACCCAGTGATTTCCCAATCATTCGTATAAATAAAGTGACTTTCTGCGAAATCACAATTTAATAATTATCAAGTCTATAGACTCTCTTGATATCGCAGGTTTCAATCGCACCATTTCCCAAATCAATCACTTCAGTTGTTGTTGTTGAAAAATTGCGACCAGTAAAGGAGTATTCATAAGAAACACTCACACTCTGAGGGTATATAGGTGGAATAAAGGTTATAGACTCATCGTTGAATGTAAATTCGCCAGAAATAGTCTCAAACCCTTCGCGTTCATACAAGAAGGTTTGGTTTCGATTTAAAACCAAAACAAATGAATTGGCCTGAATCCCAGAAGTAAAACCTGACTGAGTACAGTCCGATTCAATCCGGTTCATCTTCCAATGGACAAACAAACCGGGAACCGTTCCAAAGGTTTTATCCAGATCTTCCTCACAAGAGAAAACACCCAGACCTAAAACTAGTACAGTAGAAGACAGTATTATACTTTTTCTTAGCGCTTTTAACATAGTGTCATCCTTTGATTGTCACATCAAAGTTTATAACGGATTTGGCGTAATTAGTTTCAAGAAATGAGAATTAAACAATTCAATATAGCAGTTATTACTCATATCTTAGCTCGTTTAGATTATATTTCGTCTACTGAGGAGCCAATAAGACCAATTATGAGTTTATGCTTGCTACTTGGATAGAAGGCGATTTCGAATCTCTGGGCTCTCACCGCCCAGGCACAATAAAAGAGCTTCAAAAGTTAGGATTAACTCCGTTGATCCCAGCGGGTAGCCAGCAATGAACCCCACTAAGCTCAGTGCAGGTTTTTTGTTTGACTTCATTTATGAACAAGTCAACATGTGTAAAACAAAAAACCCCGGACCTACGGTCTGGGGTTCATTGCGGAGAGAGGGGGATTCGAACCCCCGGTACGGTTTCCCGCACGCATGTTTAGCAAACATGTGGTTTCAGCCACTCACCCACCTCTCCGTGGATTTCTGCTAAATTGTTGTATTGTTCAATACCGTGTGAATTTAAATAAAATTCAATTTAAACTCGGGTCATTCAACAAAGAAAAAGCCAGTCATAAACCAGCTTCTTTCTGTCGGGGTGGCAGGATTCGAACCTGCGACCTCCTCGTCCCAAACGAGGCGCGATGACCGGGCTACGCTACACCCCGAGCCCTAAAACTTGAGATGTAACTCTCAAATCGGAGTGCAAATATAGGTGCTTTTTTCTTTTTGCAATACTGCCTAGGAGATAAAATTTGAGATTTTTTTGAAGCTAGGAGAACAGGCGTCTATGGTGTTATAAACTGTGCCATCAATAAGCGTATTAACAGCCTAATTATCAGCGATTGCGGTATTGATAAAGTCTAACAAGGGAACAATTGCCAGGTATGAGTCAACTACCATCTCTCCAAAACGGGGTGAATAGACATCTTTCCGCTTAAGCTGTTTAAAGGCCGCAAATGTCTTCAGTCGTAACAGCTTAATGTGCTCGTGGTCTTTTGCATAGCCCTTAGGTGTTGTCTTTAGCGCATCTTCGGTATACAGCTCAAAAGTGTTTTGAAAATTTTCAGCGTTAATGATGGATGAGAGTTTATCTCCCTCATAGTCTATCTCCATCCTCACCTTCTTTAAGCGTTCAGTGTCTGGGTGCCAAAGGCCTCCAGCAATTATTACCTCACTCACTCCAAGGCCTACATAAAAGTCTGCCAACCCTTTTCCATACCCGAAACCAACACCAAAATGATCCTTGTACGTAGGGCGATCTGGATGAAACATAAGGTTGTTATTAATTCTGCCTATAGCTCTTCTTGCGTTTGGTTGAACAATCCTTGGGTCTACCTTTTTTATCTCGTCAAGAATAGGGTCAAAAAGTGCCACTACCTCTCCTTTTGTCTCTTCGTACCACGACCTATTCTTATCCATCCAATCCTTGGAGTTATTGGCCATAAGTGTTTCTAGAAAGTCAAATATGTTGTTTTTTGTCATTGTGAAATCATGAGTCAATTAAAGATATACCATTCAGATCAGTCGTCAGCATTTCTGTCATTACATCAAAGAATGGCCGGAGGGCGATAAATGTAACTAAAGCCTCATTGATAAAATCTGGACTCAGTACTTCCTTATCGCTAAAATTTCTGAAAACATATAAAGACTTGTATCGCAATAGATCTATGGACGGATGCTCTTTATCAAAACCCTTCGGTGCCGTTTTCAATTGCTCCCCTCGAAGCTCACCAAATGTCTTTTTAAAATCAGGGGCATTTAATACAGATCGTAAGGGTTGATCATCTTGCACTATCTGATCTCTTATTAATTTGAGGTCTTCTGGAGCAGGTCCATAAAATCCACCACCAACTACTGTTTCGCCTGGTTTTAAGTGGAAGTAATAGCCTCCTCTTAAGTGTGGCTTTTGTCTATTAAAACCTCCTGCCCAGCGCGGGTTATAAGGAGATTTATCCTTGGAAAAGCGTACATCGCGGTAAACCCTCATCAAACTCTTCTTGCCGCTTAGTGTGGTAATCTCGTCATGTTCCTTAAGTCCTTGAAGCAAGGCATCAGCAAATTCATAGGCATTCTGATGCTCCTCTTGATACCAAGGTTTGTTATCTGCAAACCAATCGCGGTTATTGTTTTCCGAAAGCTGGTTTAAAAAATCGAATGAGGTCTTTGCTATTTGTGCCATTGATTGAATCGTTTAAAGTTTATTGAATCTTCCAGATGTAAGGACGTTCGATTAGCGTGTACTGGGACAAAACCGAATCATTAAGATAATGGTTTCCAAAATCCATTTTGTACCAGACGAAAATCGGTGAACAGTCTATTGTCTTTTGGCTATGATCAACAATGAATTCTGAGTTGGAAAAAGACCGTTCAGCCAAGCTTAATTCTGCCTCTATTTTAACACTCGAATAGTAGGCAATTGGAGGGCAAGAAACACTCCCGCAATTGAGGGCAAAATGAATTCGATAATCCAAGTTTTCAGGCATCAGTTTCAACCTCAAATCACTCTTAGAAAACTGCCTCGGTTTATCGTTTTTTCTGACACCATTCTTCCTCAAAATACCATGTTCAATATCGTCTAAAGAGAAGTGAAATTCGCCAATCATAAAATACCGTTCCGTAAAGAAATCATGCTTCTCCCACACCGATTCCTTCAGTTGATTTTTCACAATCTGATAATTGGTTAACCCGTTATAAATATTAATCCAAAACGCCTTCTTCTCTCCATCAGAACGAAGCGTATTCAAGTCGAAAGACTGTAAGTCAATCAGAAACTTTTCAAGTTCCTCAAGCGAATATTCTGACTGAGTCAAGTACTGTCCGAGCACCAGTTTGGCCGCTCGCGAAAACGCTTGATCACCAATACTCATCTGTGTTTGGCATATAGATTCGGCAACAAAACATCACTCAATTCACTAAGCATTTCAGCTGATAAATCCGGAGCATCAACCGTGCCTAAAACATCATCTAATTGGCGCTGATTTCTGACGCCAACTACTGCGGTGGTGACTACTGAATTGCTCAATATCCACTTGAGGGCAATCTGAGCAAGAGACATTTTCTCAATTGAGAATGAATTCATCTTATTTATCAGTATATCAATATCTTCTATACTATAATCTAAGTAATTACTTGCATCTTTACCGGCCAATAAACCACCTGCTAACCCTCCTCTCACCATCACACCCACCTCTGATGTTGACAAAATATTCAGCACCGACTCCTCAGGTCGCCTATCCATGAGACTGTACTGAACCATGTTACTCACCACCTCAGTTTGAGTAGCAAATCTTCTAATCACATTCGGTCGGATTGAGGAAATTCCGTAATGGCGAATCATCCCCTTCTCTTTCAAAATCTCGAAAGCAGCTATCGTTTCTTCCCAGTCATCTTCTATCATTCCTCCGTGGAGCTGGTAAATATCGATGTAATCAGTACCCAACCGTTTCAAGCTTTTTTCTACGGCCGAAAGGATGTAGTTTTTAGATGGGTTCCACTCCCAGTTTCGCCCCTCTTCATTGGGCACATTACCTACCTTGGTTGCTAAGATCACCTGCTGTCTGATAGGTTTGAGAGCACGCCCTACGGTCTCCTCATTGAAGCCATTTTGATAAATATCTGCAGTATCAAAGTAGTTGACCCCGGCATCGAATGCTTGATGAATGAGTGACTGATTTAGGCTGTGATCCGTGCCTAATGACATGCACCCAAAACTGATTTCAGAAACCTCCAGATTGGCTCTTAAAAGCTTCCTATATTTCATGACTATTCTTTGGAATCTACCTCTTCGATATAACCGTTCTCAGTCATCATAATTGCGATGGCTCGAGTGGAAGGAAACTGAGCACAAATGATCACTGCAACAGAGATTATAGGCACCGACAAAATCATCCCTAATATTCCCCAAATGGAGCCCCAAAAAGAAAGGGCTATGATTACAACCAATGGACTTAAGTTGAGTGTCCTCCCCATCAGTTTTGGCTCTACATAGTTGCCCACAAAAATCTGAACAATCTCAACCGTGAGGAATACCCACACGAATGGCCAGAAAGATGCAAACTGAAAAATGGCAAAGATGGCAGGAAGCAAGCTCGCCACTAGGGAACCTATGTAGGGTATGTAGTTAAGTATAAAGATGATGAATGCCCAGAGCACCGGAAAGTCAACACCATAAGCTAGCAAAATAAGGTAACTGACTACGGCCGTCAGCAAACTTACCTCTGTTTTCACCGTGAAATATTTGTTGACCGCCTTGCTAATCCTATCAACAATACCCATCACGTTTTTACGGTTGCGCTCCTTTTTGAAAAGGTTATCGAGCTTTTGACTAAAGTAATTCTCTTCTATTAGAAAGAAGATAACATAAACAAATACCAGCGCAAAATTGCCTAGGACAACGCTCACAGAGTTAAAAACACTGGAAACAACTGCCTGGTAGTCAATCTTATCTATGGTTTCTTGAATATTGATCTCTGGTATGTAATTGCTATTAGCATCATTGAAACCTTTTATCTGGGTGATAAAAACTTGCAGGTTATCATCATAGCTATCAGCGTTTGCTGTAATCAGTTTTACATTAACTGATATAATCGTATAAATGCCATAAAGCAGGGATAGCGTCAGTATAAAGGCTATGATCCGTTGAACGATCCCCGGCAATGACTTTCCATTAATTTTGATTTTTGCTACGTACTTTCTGGCAGTTCTGATCAAATACCAAACTACCAGTGCCAGCACGATAGGCTCTAGAAAGGACCTAAAATAAATCAGGCCGAAAAAAACACCCGCCACGATAATCACCCAATAAGAGGCGTTTCTAAGGTTATCTCTGGTCAAGTCTGTCTTCATATGGAATTGGCCTTTAAAGTAATGAATCTCTCTCGAAAATAATGTCCTAAAAAGCTTAAAGATTTTTCAAATCTCATTGATAATGAAAAACCTATTTTGCTATATTTGCACTCGCTTTTAAAAGAGCCCGTTGGTCCCTTAGCTCAACTGGATAGAGCAACTGCCTTCTAAGCAGTAGGTTTCAGGTTCGAGTCCTGAAGGGATCACAGAAAAAACCCACTCAAATTGAGTGGGTTTTTTGTTTGTGTCGAAGAAATTAAAAAAAGACCACCCTTACAGATGGCCTTTCTCGAGCACTTATGATACTATACTTCACTTAGTCTAAAGCACTTGCTTAAATCGGTCGATCACACACAATTCAACCAAAACCTAATCCATATCCGATTTAAGCGATCTCAATGCTCTCTGTAATGCTTGCAGTAAACCATCCATTCGGTGTGCTTCTTCAACCATTTCGTCCAGCATGGGCTTATGGCGTTTCATCACAAATGGTTTGTCACGCAGTTCTTTAGCTTGTTGCTCAAGGTTGCCTAAGGTGAAAAGGAGTTCCTTTGATAATTTGGTAACCAAAGCTGGTCTGGGCGTAATTTGCCTATCAATATTCTTCTTATCCAACTGCTCTCCCATACCCTTCTCTGATTACGCCACAAAGGTATGTAGCTGTAAACAGCATAAAATGGGGTGAATACGTAAATATCAGAATAAGTGAAACACCTAGAAGACCTATGGAAAAGTCAGTAGTGGTTAGAAATCTTCGAAAAGTTGATGATCAATAGCGTATAATACCAGACCAGCAATATTCTTACTACCCGTCTTTTCAAGGAGGTTGCGCTTATGTGCCTCTACCGTTCTATTACTAATAAAAAGTTGATCTCCAATCTCTTGATTAGACTGCTGCTTTAGAATCAAATAGAGAATCTCTTTCTCACGATCTGTGAGCTCTGTTACCATGCTTACTGCGGGCTGATTACCACGCAGCTTGTTCATAATGACCTCAGTAACTTCTTGAGAATAATATTGACCACCAGCATTGACAAAATCAATGGCCTGCCTGAGTTCCGACTTGCCTGCACTCTTAAGCACATAGCCCGCTACACCTAGTTGAAGCATCTTTTTAATGAATTGTGCTTCATTAAACATGGTGAGTACGATGATCTTCTGATCAGGTTTATCGAGTTTGATTCTTTTAACGAATTCCATCCCGTCCATAGTGGGCATTTGTATATCCGTGAGAATAATGTCTACTTCAATCGACAATAGTTTTTCAAGGGCTTCGAGTCCGTTAAAAGCTGTGCCTTGGATATCAAATAACTGCTGATCGTCCAAATACCCCATAATACCATCCACAATCATGGGGTGATCGTCTATTACAAATACTTTAATTGGTGTGTCCATATCTATTCCTTTAGTGGAACCAATGCGATGACACTCGTTCCATGTTTTGGTCTCGAATCAATGGTCAGGCTACCTGAAAGAGCCCCTATCCTATTTTTCATTCCCGTTAGGCCGAAGCCCGTTTCGTATAGATTCAATTTATTTTTATCGAAGCCAACCCCGTTGTCTTCGATCATTAACTGAACGCTGCCCTCTAGCTTTACTAACTGCACACTAACCTGAGTAGCTTTCGAAGACTTAAGTACATTGTTTAATGCCTCTTGTGCCATTCTGTATAAACCCAACTCAATATCTCGATCCAACCGTGTTTTTAAGTTACTGTAGTATTTACAGTCCAAACCTGTAGTGGCAGCCTCCAGTTCTTTGATCAAATCTTGCAGCGCCTTGTCGAGGCCCAATTGATCTATAGACTTTGGCATTAGCCTGTGCGCAATACTTCTGCTTTCTGCAATTCCTTTTTCCAAAAACTCCTTTGACTTCTTAAAGCGCTCTCGGCTACTTTCTGAAAGGCCCGCCACCCCATCTTCGAGGTACTGTAAATTCAAGGCACTTACACTCAGCGTCTGCTGAAGACCATCATGAATATCGGAAGCGATGCGCCTGCGCTCATTGTCTTCCGCATTATAAATGGCTTGATGCTGTAGCTCCTGATTTCTAACTACCGGGCTAATATCAAAGATGCATCCCTCTAAGGCTTCTATTTCTCCATTGTTATCAAAAACCCCGCTTCCTTGTTCCCAAAGCCACTTTTCTTTACCCTGCTTATCCACTATCCTGTAGATAGTTCTGAATGGATTACCTTTTTCAAGTGATTGCTGTACTTGATCCCATACCTCAGCGCGATCGTCCACATGAATGAGATTAGCATAGGTAATATCACCCGGGTCTCCGTAAAATTCTTCAGCCGTGTATCCTGTAATCGCTTTGCAAGCATTGCTTATATAGCGCATCGTCCACTTTTTATCATTGAGGCATCGATAAACCATACCAGGCAAATTATTAACTAGGCTGTTCATTCTACGGTGGCTCTCTTTGACCGCCAACCCTGACATCTTCTTTTCATGAATGTCTTCATGACTTCCCACTACCCGAACGGGATTACCTGCTTCGTCCCATTGGGCCTGCCCCGTGGATTTAAACCAGCGATAATCGCCAGACTTCTTTTTTAATCGAAACTCTACTTCATAGGGCTCCCCTTCATGTAAGTGTTTATTCAAACGTCTAGTGGTCTCTGCCACATCATCGGGATGCATCATATCAAAGAAACTCTCTTTAGGCACTGGGATTTCATTAGACTCATAGCCGAGTTGCTCAAACATTCTTGGTGACCAGTAGGCCTTGCCCTCCGTGGGTTGCCAGTCCCAAATACCATCTTGTGAGCCTTCAATGGCCAACTGAAATCGCCTTCGGCTATTTTGTAATTCACTCGTACGCTCTTCAACAAGTCGCTCTAGATTATCCTCTAGCATATTTCTTTTTACAGCATTACCGATAGAATTGGCAAAAGACGAAAGAAGTGAAAGCTCAGGGCCAGACCATCCGCGTTCCTGATGAAAATCCACCAAACCCAAAATCCCCCAGAAAGACTCTTCTACACTAATAGGAAGTAGGATGACTGATTTGCTGCCATCAAAGCCCATGTGTGTCCTCAATTCATCATTAGCTTGAGAGTAAACCAATTCATAGTGATCCCCCCCAGATAGCGTGGTTAATATTTCACCGAGCATTGCGCCACTTACATTTTGGTTGCGTTGAAACCGATCTGGTATCGAATGTGGAGTCCATGCATAGGTAATAGAGGTTAAAAAGCTTCCTTCGCTATCCTCGTGATTGACAGATACAAAACCTGCATCTACTCCCAGTGGAACGGCCAGCTCTTTTAAGGCCAAGTTTATCCCTATGCTCAATTTTTCAGCAATCAAGGCATTTGTTGCATTGGCGACCCCAAGTACAAGGTCATCGATATTTTGAGATTTTGAAGTCATGCAGCCAGCATCGAATAAAACGCTTCTCAGATAAAAATAAAGAATAACTAGCCCAATTAAGACCTCACCCTTCACATTAATTAACAATCTTTAACTCTGGGAAAGCGTAAGCTATTTACGAATGGTATTCATAAAGTTCAGCGCTTGATTATATTTGCTCGTTCGAAGAATTACATAGATGACTTGGTTTAAGAGTATAGGATTGATAGAAGGGATTTTTGTAGGCCTATTTGTGGTGGCTTACATTATCTACATACTCCGACTTATGCGTTTAGCAAAGCGCATGAACACTACATTTCGCCCATTGCTTTTCAAAATCCTGTTGCGTTCATTAGCCCTATCATTATTGATTATTGCGCTATTGGGACCATCATTCGGAGAAACGACCAAGGAGGTAAAGTCTGAGGGCAAAGACATTTACGTAGCGGTTGATCTTTCTCAATCCATGAATGCTTTCGATGTACAACCTACCAGACTCGAGAAAGTAAAATATGAGCTAAAGAAAATAGTTGAAGCTTTTAACTCAGATCGTATCGGCCTGATTATCTTTTCGTCTGAAGCATTTGTGCAGTGCCCTCTAACATACGATCAAAGCGCGCTAAATCTTTTCATTACCACATTGAACACGGGCTTGGTGCCAAATGCCGGGACTGACTTTGGCTCCCCATTAAGCGTAGCGCTAGAAAAACTTGAAGACACTGAGACATCGGTAACACAGCAAAAGGCCCAAATTATTTTGATGATTAGCGATGGCGAAGACTTCGGTGACGAAACGCAGGATGCTGTCGATAAAGTAGTGAAATCAGGCATTCAGTTGTTTGCTTTGGGTGTTGGAACTGAAACAGGTTCTAAAATAAGACAAGGCAACGGTTTCAAAAGAGACAGACAAGGTGCCGATGTAGTAACAAAACTTAATTCAAAGTCGTTGAGAAAGCTAGCTGTGGATACTGGTGGCAAATACTTCGAAATCAACGAAGACCAAAATGACGTGAATCGTTTGATTCGCGCAATAAATGAAGTTGAAGGAGAATTGAGAGATGCACGCGTTATTGATGCATCGGCCAATAAGTTCTACTACTTCCTCATAGGTGCAATTGCCCTACTGGTACTTGACGCTATGATCAGAAGAAAGACATTAAGAATATGAAGTATTTATTGAGTATAGTTCTTCTATTTACCAGCGTTACAGATCCTGTAACCAAGATCGCCAAGTCTAATAAACTGAAAAAGGCAGCCAGTTCTGCCTATGCAGACGGCAATTTCGAAGAAGCGATTACATCTTATCAGTTATTACTCGATTCGATGCAAATAGAAGACGATCGCGCTCGATTAAACTTGGCGAATGCAGCTTACATCATGTCTTACGGGGGTGATAATATGGGCTTGCTCAGTGAGATTAGCTCGGGTGAAACCATGATTGAAGATACCACGGCACTCAATGCCATTAGCGATGATATTAGATTCTTCGATATAGCTGACTCAAACTACAAAAGGGTTGTTGATGCTTCTGACCCATCTTTAGCATCAATGGCGCATAATCAGCTCGGTATTATCTCCTATAAAATGGGCGAACAATCTCCAGATGAAAAAGAATCTTTCACCCAGTCAGCACTGGGTAACTTTAAGAAAGCACTCTTGAAGAATCCACAAAACGATCAAGCAAGATATAATTATGAGCTGCTGAAGAAACTAATCAGGCAACAACAAGAGCAGAACGAAGAGCAAAAAGATCAGGAACAAAAGGAAGATCAAAAACAAGATCAGGAAAAGAAAGATCAAGAGAACAAGGATCAAAAAAAGCAAGATCAGAAGGACGAGAATCAAGAAAAAAAGGATCAGGAAAAGCAGGAGAATCAAGAGCAGAACCAAGAGCAAAAGCAGCAGCAGGAAGAGGGCCAGGAAAATGAAGAGCAAAAAGAGGGAGAGCAAAAAGAAGACCCAATGGAAAAGCTCAAGGAAAAATTGAAAGAAATGAACATACCATTGGAAAAGGCTCAAATGATTCTCGAAGCCATGAAAAACAACGAAACTCAATATGTTCAACAGAAAAAGCGTAAAGCCACAGAGCGTAAACGTTCAGATAAGCCAGATTGGTAGGATTGGTTAATTCTGGAACTAGATCTAGTAAAAGAGATTACATTCTTAATTATTAATTCTTCATTAAACATTCAACATTCCAAAGAGCTTCTAGCTTCTAGCTTCTAGCTTCTAGCTTCTAGCTTCTAGCTTCTAGCTTCTAGCTTCTAGCTTCTAGCTTCTAGCTTCTAGCTTCTAGCTTCTAGAAAGGAACGTAATATCTCATTAGATAAAGAAATTCAACATTCCTTATTCTGACTTCTGACTTCTGACTTCTGACTTCTAGAAAACAACAATTCCTAATTCGATAAAACTTCTCGCATGGTATTCCCGTTCCTTTGATTAACTTTGCTAACAGTCGTTAGGTAAACCAATATTCAATGAAGGAAGTATATATAATATCAGCTGCCAGAACTCCAATTGGCAGTTTCGGAGGTAAACTTGCTGGTTTTTCAGCAACAGAATTAGGATCATTTGCAATCAAAGGTGCTTTGGAAAAAGCTAAGGTAAATGCCGATGAAGTTCAAGAAGTACTGATGGGTAATGTAGTATCTGCGGGTCTCGGACAAGCACCTGCACGACAAGCAGCACTTGGCGCAGGTCTTGGTCAAAATGTACCCTGTACTACTATCAATAAAGTGTGTGCTTCAGGCATGAAATCCCTGATGTTAGCCGCGCAGTCCATCATGGTAGGCGCAAATGATGTAGTTGTTGCGGGTGGTATGGAGAGTATGAGCAATATTCCCTATTACATTCCTAAAGCTAGAACTGGATACAAATATGGAAATGGTGAATTAGTAGACGGTCTTGTTAAAGACGGATTGTGGGAAGTATACAACCAATTTCCAATGGGTAACTGTGCTGACAATACCGCAAAAGAGATGAACATATCTCGTGAAGCACAAGACGAATACGCCATTAACTCCTACAAAAAAGTAGCAGCTGCAACGGCTAACGGAAAATTTAAAAACGAGATTGTACCCGTAGCCATCCCTCAGCGCAAAGGAGACCCGGTCATGATGACCGAAGACGAAGAATTCAATAACGTCATCTTCGAAAAAATTCCTAACCTACGCCCAGTATTCAATAAGGAAGGTTCTGTTACTGCCGCCAATGCATCTACTATCAATGATGGTGCTTCGGCAATGGTCTTAATGAGCAAAGAGAAAGCAGAAGAACTAGGTTTGAAACCAATTGCTAAGATCTTAGGCTTCGCAGATGCAGCTCAGGACCCACTTTGGTTCACCACTGCTCCTGCCAAAGCTATTCCAAAAGCGATGGCCATGGCCGGTGTAAGTAAAGACGATGTAGACTACTACGAGATCAATGAAGCATTTTCAGTAGTGGCCATCGCTAATAACCAAGAACTAGACCTTGACGCATCAAAAGTGAACGTTAATGGCGGTGCAGTAGCCCTTGGACATCCACTAGGTGCTTCTGGTAACAGAATTGTTACTACCCTTTGCAATGTTTTAGATCAAAACAATGGCAAAATCGGTGTCGCTGGTATTTGTAACGGTGGCGGTGGTGCTTCTGCAATGGTAATCGAGAAATTATAAGATTAACATACTATTTCTGAAAGCCTTACGTAATTTTACGTAAGGCTTTTTTATGCGCAATCTTATCTACATACTTCTACTCTGCTCCTTTGGCTTCAGTGCCACTGCCCAACAAAAGGTCACCACCTTCTACCCACCAGAGTATAGACTAAAAAAAGAGACGTACACCATCCTTGATGGAGACTCATCCATGATCCATGGAACCTATACTAAATACTTCCAAGGTGGAACAGTAGCCATGAAGGGAGAATTCGTGAAGGGCAAGCCCGATGGGGGCTTTACCGAATACTACGAGAATGGAAACGTGCTTTCCAAAACCACGTATCAAGAAGGTATAAAAACTGGCTCATTTGAAATCCTGTCACAGACCGGAAAACTCATTCAGAAAGGCTCATACATTGACGGAAAGCTCGATGGTCTTGTCAATGGCTACTTTGAAGACGGTACGGTTAAAACGAAAACTAACTTCAAAGCCGGTACCCCTAACGGTCTTACCGAAGAATTCTATTCGAGCGGAAAACTCAAACAAACTTTCAATTACCTTAATGGTGTTCAAGATGGAAATGCCAGCACCTACTATGAAAACGGTCAGCTATCCGCTGAATTTTCTTACCAAAAAGGCGTGATCTCAGGCCCTTACCAAACCTATTATAGCAACGGCAATAAAGAGTGGACATACCAATATACAGGTGGATATAAAACTGGGCCATACAAACATTACAATACAAAAGAACAATTGATTGACGAAGGCTCGTATTATGAAGGCATTCTTACCGGCCCACGTAAAACCTATTATGACAATGGTGCCAAAAAGGAGGTATTCAATTATCAGACAGGGGCCAAAATTGGCGAGAACTATGTCTATTATCCTAGCGGAAAACTTATGTGGTTAGAAAACTACACTAAGATCGCCAAGGACGGAACACTCACAGAGTACTACGAAAATGGACAAGTCAAAACAGAGCAATTTTACACTGATGGACGTAAAAACCAGCAATGGAAAACTTACCATGAGAATGGTCAATTGGCCACAGAGACGCCCTACCTAGAAGGTGTAAAAAATGGCGACCAAAAAATATACTCCTCAGAAGGGAAACTCGAGAAAACTGTTCCATACAAATTTGATCGAAAAACAGGTACTGAAGTGACCTACTATGATAGTGGAAAGAAACACACCGAAACCAAAGTATTAAATGGTCAAAAATCGGGTAGATACTATGAATATTACCCCAATGGCAAAGTAAAAGTGAAGGGCAACCATCTGTATGATGTGCGCCAAGGTAGTTGGGAATACTACGATACCACCGGAAAAACAGTCAAAACAGAAACCTATTCCAGAGGTAATCTCATCAGCAGTTCAGAAAATTGATTTCACCCGCTCCCAGATTCAATTTTTGACTATTTTTACCTGATGATTGAAGGCATTAAGGAAACCAACTTTCAGTTTCCAAATCAAGAAGATTTTTACAGGGGCAAAGTGAGGGATATATACTATTTCTCAGACCTATTGGTGATGGTGGCTTCAGATCGAATTTCGGCTTTTGACGTAGTCCTTCCGAAAGCTATTCCCTTTAAAGGCCAAGTACTCAATCAAATTGCTTCAAAGTTCCTTAAAGCAACAAGTGATATTGTTCCTAATTGGATTACAGCTACCCCTGACCCGAGCGTGAGTGTTGGCCTCAAATGTGAGCCTTACGCAGTAGAAATGGTCATAAGAGGCTATTTAGCCGGACATGCATGGCGAGAATACAAAGAAGGTAAGCGCATGCTCTGTGGCGTAGCATTGCCTGATGGCTTAAAAGAAAATGATAAACTCCCAAGCCCAATCATCACCCCTACCACTAAGGCAAAAGAAGGCCATGATGAAGATATTTCGAGAGAAGAAATATTAGCGCAAGGAATAGTAGAGCAGTCAGAGTATGAGCAATTAGAAGCCTATACTCAAGCTTTATTTGCCAGAGGTACTGAAATGGCGGCAACACAAGAGCTCATCCTTGTAGACACCAAATATGAGTTTGGTAAATTAGACGATAAGATTATTCTTATTGATGAAATTCATACGCCTGACTCTTCACGATATTTTTATCAAGAAGGCTATGCCGATCGTCAGCAGAATGGAGAAAAACAAAAGCAACTTTCAAAAGAGTTTGTGAGACAGTGGCTGATAGAAAATGGATTTCAAGGAAAAGAAGGACAAGAAATTCCTGAAATGACTGACGAAGTTGTAATTTCTATCTCCGAAAGATATATTGAGCTTTTCGAAAAAGTGACCGGTGAACCTTTCCAAAAAGATGGGAACCAAAACAAGCTTGATCGAATTGAAAAGAACATTAACAATTACCTACAGAATAGATAAAAGACATTATGAAGTTTAGCATAGATAAACAAGACCTATATACCGTATTCAAACTAGAAGAAGAGAAATTAGACTCTACCCTATCTCCGGATTTAAAATCAGAGTTAGTCTCCTTACAAGCACAGGGTACTACAAACTTAATTCTGAACCTGTCTAACACTAAGTATGCAGATTCATCTGGTCTTAGCGCATTATTAACGGGTAACAGAGCCTACGCAGAAAACGGTGGTGCTTTCATTCTATCGGAGATCACGCCATTTGTAGAGAAGCTATTGACCATTTCTCAGTTAAACAACGTCTTGACCATTTTGGCCAGCGATGAAGCGGCTCAAGACTTAGTACTTGCCAATAGCCCAGAAGAAGGAGAAGAATAAGCTCCGCTTTGGGTATTCGCGTCAAAATATTAGGATCTAATTCTGCTGCCCCTGCTCACCGCAGACATCATACAGCACAACTGGTTAGTATAGAGAGTAAATACTACCTGATGGACTGTGGTGAAGCAACACAGCTTCAACTCAAACGATATAAGTTGAGAGCACAGCGGATTAATAACATCTTCATCTCTCATCTTCATGGAGATCACTACCTCGGTCTTATGGGGCTACTATCCACCATGCACTTGATGGGTAGAACCGACAAATTGAACCTCTATGGTCCAAAAGGACTTTCAGAAATCATTACAATGCAGCTCAAGTATTCTGAGACTGTATTCAACTATGAAGTCAATTTCGTAGAAGTAGATACCACAGTTAACAAAGTGATTCATGACGATAACTTTGTCCAAGTGTCTAGTATACCCTTGAACCACCGAATTCCATGCTGCGGTTACTTATTCGCTGAAAAGAAAAAGAATCGTAGAATCAAAAAAGAGTTGCTCCCAGATGATTTTAGCATCAGAAATATAGTTCGGCTAAAACATGGTGAAGATATTCTGGACGAAGATGGCAAAGTATTATATAAAAACGCTGCCATGACACTGCCGGCCAGAAGGTCGTACTCATATGCCTTTTGCTCTGACACAAAATATGATGAGTCCATTATTCCACTGATTAAAGGAGTAGACTTACTCTACCACGAAGCCACTTTTATGGAAGAGCATGCTGAAAGAGCCGGCAGTACCTTTCACAGTACCGCAAAAGAAGCAGCGACTATTGCCAAAAAAGCTGAGGTAGGAAAACTGATTTTAGGACACTTTTCAGTCCGATATAAGGAGTTAGAACCCATCAGGGAAGAGGCTCGAACGGTGTTTGATAACTCAGACCTTGCCCTAGAAGGAGAAGAATTCGTTTTAGACGCTTAACACATGGAGAAGTCTATACTGAGTGATAAAAAAACAAACCTATTCATTATTCTCAGTGGGATATTCATCACAAATGCTTTAATCGCTGAGCTAATCGGTGGAAAGATTTTCTCTGTTGAAAAAACCTTGGGTTACGATCCATTGAACGTTCCAATGTTTGGCGACTTCGTACTTCAATTTAACCTTACAGCGGGTGTAGTTTTGTGGCCCATTGTCTTTATTACCACAGATATAATCAACGAATACTTCGGTAAGAAGGGCGTTCGGAAAATAACTTTCATCACTGTTGGACTAATTACCTATGCTTTTGTGGCTATTTACCTCGCCATGAGATTGGCACCAGCTGATTTTTGGCTAGATGTTTTTGGCACAGATGAAAACGGAGCACCTTTTGATATTAACTATGCCTTTCAGCAAGTGCTATCACAAGGACTCAATATCATATTCGCCTCCCTTGTGGCTTTTGTCATTGGCCAATTTGTCGATGTCTATGTCTTTCACAAGCTCAGAAAGATGACAGGCAAAGGCAGGATATGGCTTCGAGCCACGGGTTCCACACTAATCTCGCAGTTGATTGATAGCTTTGTCGTATTAGTTGTTGCCTTTTACATTCTAGGTGGTTGGTCTTTAAGCCAAGTCTTAGCCGTAGGCACCACAAACTACATTTATAAATTCTTGATTGCGATAGCACTGACTCCCCTCCTCTATGTGGCACACTACTTTATAGACAAGTATTTGGGCAAAGAAACTGCCGAAGATTTGATGGATGAAGCCAGCGAAGAGAGCGGCAAATCGTTCTTCTAACGAAAGAAATTATCGAGCAGTACGGCTGTAGCTATGGCTACGTTAAGAGACTCCGCTCCTCCTCTACCCGGTATATACACGGGGTTTGTAATCAGAGGCAACAATGCATCACTAATACCTTGGGATTCACTACCCATTAGCAAAACACCCTCAGGCTTTAAAGTCGTTTCATGGATAGACTTTCCATCTAACAAAGCACCAAATACAGGTGTCTGTGATTCTGAAAGCAATTGACTTAAGTCGGCATAGTGAATTTTGACCCTAGTAAAAGAACCCATTGTTGCGTTAATCACTTTGGGGTTAAAGACATCGGCAGTTTCTGGGCTACAGAAGATATGCTGAATCCCATACCAGTCAGCAACCCTAATAATAGTACCAAGGTTACCTGGATCTTTTACGTCATCCAGCGCAAGACTCAGCTTCCCCTCTGGTATACCAACTTCTTCTTCTTCAGGCATACAGACTACGGCAATAGCCGCGTTATTAGATTTGAAAGTACCTACACTCTCTAAATCAGTAGCCTTACAGTCAATCACCTCATTCACTGAGCTAGTAGCTTCAGAATTCAGCGTACTTAGAAACTCCTTTGTGACCAATAAATGATCTACTTGGAAATCAGACTGAAGTACTTCTAAAACACCTTTGGCACCTTCAACCAAAAACTTTCGCTCTTGCAAGCGATATTTCTTTAATTGCAGAGATTTAAAATACTTACTTAGTCGTTTAGAAAGCATATTTTTAATAATTCGTGAAGTTAAGCACTCGTTTTTTTCTCTTCCTGTTTTTAGTGCACCTGATTTCTTCTTGTTCTGGCGTCAGACATTTGGAAGATGGGGAAAAATGGCTTTACAAACAAAGCATTAAAGGTGTTGACAAAAATTTAGAAAATGAGATCAACGAACTCATTACACTAAAGCCAAATACGCGAATCCCTATCATTGGCCCAGCAGGTGCTGCTTTGTATGAACTTGGTGAAGACAACCTAGATACAGCAGAAATTAACCGTAAAAAGAAAGCATTCATTGCTCGCATAGATAAGAAAATC
Source organism: Cyclobacteriaceae bacterium (assembly GCA_965284605.1). Classification (GTDB taxonomy): domain Bacteria; phylum Bacteroidota; class Bacteroidia; order Cytophagales; family Cyclobacteriaceae; genus Roseivirga. The sequence continues at coordinate 3,413,999 of OZ260101.1, read as the reverse complement.
GAAAAACGTGCAGCTGCAGAGAAGAGCACCTCTAAACTTGAAGCTAAAAAGAAACGAAAAACAGCTCGCTATGATAAAAACCTGAAGGAAGGAAATTTCCGAATGAAAACAGGAAGCCCTCTTGCCATTTATGATAGCATGACCGTAGAGAGCATCAAAAATCGTATCAATTCGTTTTTAGTCAATGCTAAAGGGTTCAGGAATGCAGATGTTTCAACCAAAAAGACTGTAAAGAATCGCAAAGTTTCATTGACGTACCAAATTGATACAGGTCCGCGGAATACCATCGATAGTTTAATTGTAAGAACAGGAGACACACGCCTTACCCAACTGCTTCAAGCCAACCAATCAGGCTCGTATTTGATTAAGGGGGCCTACTATGACAGAATGCTCTTAGATGCCGAAAGAGACAGAATTGACTTACTACTGGTTGAAAATGGATACTTCGGCTTTAACAAAGGGTACATAGAATTTCAAATACTTGAAGACCCCGAGAAAACAGACCTATGGGTGGTAACTATCATCAATAAACCGGCTGACAAAGAGGCACATGAATCATTTGAGCTTGATTCCATCATTGTAAATACCAATGGCAATGATCCAATCTCAGAGCGTAAATCCTATTTCGGAGTGAAATACAACTACGGTAAGTTCAAATATTCTCCAAAATCGCTTGATGCTAGACTAAGAATCGAACCCGGTCAGAAGTATAACTTCACTGATATAGAGAATACGCAACGACAACTCCTAAACATGGATCAGTTTCGTTTCGTCAATATTAATTTTGATTCGACAATAGTTCCGGGCAAGTTCATAGCGAATTTATATACCGCTCCCCTCCAAAAATTTCAGCTTACTCAAGAGTTGGGCTTTAATGTGACAGAAGGACTACCAGGACCTTTGTACAATGCCAGTCTCAAAAACAGGAATATTTTTCTTGGCTCTGAAATCCTAGAAATAGGGATATTTGCTGGTCTGGATGGAGTAAGTACTGCGTCAGATCAAAGTCAGGTACTTCGAACTATTCAGTATGGTGCTAATGCATCGTTAACCTTCCCCCGATTTATCACGCCCTTTAAGTCACGAGGATTAAACAAAATGACATTCAACCCTCGTACAAGGGTTTCACTAGGTTATAATTTTACCGATCGTCCTGAATATGTAAGAAGTAATCTGAATGGTGCCTTCGCTTATACGTGGCAAAACTTGAAGGGAGACAAAAGCTATACCTTCAACCTTGCCGATATAGCTTTGATCGATACTGATATTAATGCTGAATCTGGATTTCAACAACAGTTAGATGACCTCTTGCTTCAAGGAAACACACTGGCGTTTTCTTTCAATAGGTCTTTTGTTTCAAGCTCTTCATTTAACGCCATTTACAATTACAACTATGGCGACCGCAGTAATCCCTCAAGTTATTTGCGATTCTTTTTAGAGTCAGGGGGAACCATCTATGATTTCGTTGGCAGAGCACTATTGGAGAATAATGACTTAGAAAACTATCAATTCTATAAAGTACAAGTCGACTATAGGCGACAAATTCCACTCGCTATAAATGAGTCACTTGTATTTAGAGTTAATGGCGGTATCGCGGATCCTTATAGTGGAAATAACGCTTTGCCTTATGAAAAATACTTCTTTGCAGGAGGCAGTAGTAGCAACCGCGCATGGAATCCAAGGCGTTTAGGACCTGGATCATCCTTTCCTTATGCGCTAGATGAAAACGGACAAAACATATTTGAAAATGGGCAACTCAAAGCCAATAGAACTGGTTCTGACAGCTATCAATTCGAACAGCCCGGTGAAGTGCTCATTGAGCTTAATGCAGAATATAGAGGCAAAATTTCTGGTTTCTTAGACTGGGCATTCTTTGTTGACGCTGGTAATATTTGGAGACTGAGAGAATTTGAAACTCCCGCTGAGGGTGAAGTAGTGCGTATTTCACAAGGGGCAAAATTTGACTTCAATGACTTTCATAAAGAACTAGCCATCGGTGCGGGAATCGGTCTTAGACTCGACTTTTCTTTTCTCGTGTTTCGGTTAGATGCTGGCCATAAAATAAAAGACCCCCGGTTTCCAGAGGGTCAGCGCTGGCAAGGGCTCTTTAAAAGACCTAACCAAACAGTTTATAACATTGCCGTGGGCTATGCCTTCTAATAATTTAGCAAGTCACCGAGAACTTTTTCCACCTTATCAGGCGTAGGTAACATGGCCTTTTCGAGCGCAACATTTAAGGCAATAGCTGGTAAATTTTCAGCACCGTAAGCCATTACAGGAGCATCTAACTGCTGGAAGCATTGTTGAGAAATTCGTCCTGCCAATGACTCTGCAAAAGAGTTCATTAGGGGTTCTTCGGTCAACACTAATGCTTTATTGTGACGTGTTACAGAAGCAACAACACCTTCCCAGTCTAATGGATTAAGTGTTCTTAGATCGAGAATTTCGACCTTTCCTTTAAATGCCTTACTCGCTGCTTTGGCCCAATAAACGCCCATACCATAAGTAATCACAGCACATGATTCTCCATTCTCAATCGCCTCGGAAGAAGCTTCCTGTGCAACAAAAGCCTTACCTAATGGAATAATATACTCAGAATCGGGCTCAAAGGTCTTGGCGCCTTCAGTACCCGGGACTTTTGACCAATACAAGCCTTTATGTTCTAGCATAACGACTGGATTGGGATCATAAAAGGCGGCTTTCATCAAACCTTTCATATCAGCTGCATTAGACGGGAAAACCACCTTAATACCTCTTATATTCAATAAAGTCGATTCGATTGACCCAGAATGATACGGCCCCCCACCACCATAAGCACCAATAGGTACTCTAATTAATGACTGAATTGGAAACTGTCCATTGGATAGGTAGCAGCTTTTAGAAAGCTCTTCTACCAACTGATTGATGCCTGGCCAGATATAGTCTGCAAATTGAATTTCAACAATTGGCTTGGCACCAACGGCACTCATTCCGGCCGTAGAACCGACAATATAAGCTTCTTGGATTGGTGTGTTGAAAATACGGCTATCACCATATTTCTGCGCCAAAGTGGCGGCCTCTCTAAATACACCACCTAATGTACCACCGACATCTTGCCCGTAGAATAATGCCTCAGGATTGTTTCTTAAAATATCATCAACGGCATGCAATGCAGCATCTACCATTACTACTTTTTCTGCACCTCTCGGCTTGCGCTGTCCTTTTTCTTCGGTAATCGGTGTTGGTGCAAACTCATGATCTAAAACAGTAGATGGATCCGGCTCGTCTCCATTCAAGGCCCTCGCATACTCGGCTTGGACATATACTACAGTTTCGTCCTCAATTTTTATGATGTCGGACTCCTTATAGCCAGCTTTTTTTAATGCTTTTCTCAGCGTTGGAATTGGGTCTGACTTCTGGTGATCTTCTAAATCAAAATCTCCACGATACCACTCCTTTCTTACCCCTGAAGTGTGATGTCCGAGCAATGGCGTCTTCGCATGCACTAAGACGGGCGCTCTGTTTTCTCTTACGTATTCAAAGGCCTTTTTCATTCCCTCAAAGGATTCTATAAAATCAGCACCATCTATGCGCATTCTTTCCATCCCTTTAAAGCCTGCAGCAAATTCATAGGCGTCCATGGCCCGCATTTCTTTGCCAGTAGCAGAGATACCCCAATCGTTGTCTTGAATAAGATATACAACAGGCAACTTGTGTAATACAGCCATTTGCATGGCCTCAGACACTTCACCTTCGGTTACTGAACCATCACCTAATGAACAAAGCACCACAGATTTATTATTGGTAGCTATTAGTCCCTGCTCTTCTAAATAATGAAGTCCGTGTGCCATACCCGTGGCCGGAATAGCCTGCATGCCCGTAGCTGAACTCTGATGTGGTATTATAGGAAAGCCTTCTCTTTTCAGCGATGGGTGACCATAGTAAGTTCTACCACCGGAGAACGGGTCGTCTTTTTTACCCAACAGCTGTAACATTAACTCATTGGGTGGTAACCCTATACCAAGTAGAATTGACTCATCCCGATAATAAGGGGCTGCAAAATCGTATGCTTGCAATTGAAAAGCAGCAGCGAGTTGAATGGCCTCATGCCCTCTTGAGGTACTATGCACATACTTACTGCAAATCGCTCGATTTTCATCATACAGTATGGCCATATTCTTGGCTGTCTGCATTAAACGATATGCCTTTTCTAAGGTCTTTTTAGGAATATTGATATCTCTTTCTTTAGAAGTGTTAGTCTTTTTATCCTTGGTCAATTCCATAGAGCAATTGGCGTTTCGGTTCAAAAATAACCAATAATTTAAAGGGTAATAGAAAAACCTACCGATCGTTAGGTTATCTTTCTTATAACTCCAAAACGGAGTACACAGTTTAGCTTTATTCAACTTTTAATTCCGCATCAGAATATTCTGATATTTTTGCATCATGCCTGAGATTGACAAAGAACATATAGCACGTGTTTTCAAAAACATTCAAGACCATATCTGTAGTGAATTAGAAAAAGCCGATGGCCTAGGCGAGTTTCAAGAAGACAAATGGTCAAGACCTGGTGGAGGCGGTGGTAGAAGCCGAGTACTTCGGCATGGAAACATAATTGAAAAAGGTGGGGTCAACTTCTCTGAAGTTCACGGCAAGACCCCCGAAAAGCTCTTGAAGTCATTTGGGCTCTCCGAAGGTGATTTTTTTGCAACGGGTGTATCCATAGTTTTGCACCCAGAGAATCCATGGGTACCCATTATCCATATGAACATTCGATATTTCGAAATGTCTAATGGTACTTACTGGTTTGGTGGTGGAGTCGATCTGACACCACATTATGTAGACCAAAATGATGCTGCCTTCTTTCATGAAAAAATTAAGGCCGTATGTGATAAGCATGATTCCTTCTACTATACGGAGTATAAAAACTGGGCAGACGAGTACTTCTTTATAAAACATCGAAATGAGACACGCGGCATTGGAGGAATATTCTTTGATCATAAATCAGAGGATGCAGATCATTCTAAAGAAGACATATTCAATTTTGTGAAAGATGTTGGTCTATGCTTTGCACCTATCTACACTTACTTTATGGATAAAAACGCTGGTAAACCCTATGGCTCTCGTGAGAAAAACTGGCAAAGGCTAAGGCGTGGTCGTTATGTGGAGTTTAACTTAGTGCTCGACAGAGGTACTAAGTTTGGGCTGGAAACAGATGGAAGGACAGAGTCCATTCTTATGAGCTTACCCCCTGAAGCCGGTTGGGAATATGACTACACTCCACCGATAAAATCGAGAGAATCTGATACACTTAGACTCCTTAAAAAGGGCATTGACTGGACAGCATGATAAAACAGCTCGAACAATGGGATAAGTCACTCTTTGAATTCCTTAACGGAATCCATAATGACCTATTCGATTTTCTGATGCCTTGGATTAGTGATAAGTGGATATGGATTCCTCTTTATGCCCTATTGATCTACCTCCTCATAAAGCATGAAAAAGGAAACTTGATCATCACTCTAGCCGGAATAGGTCTGCTGATATTAATTAGTGACCAAGTGGCGTCAGGTATTCTCAAGCCATGGGTAGGCAGGCTCAGACCATGCTATGACCCAGAATTATCAGAAAGCGTACATCTTTTGAAGGGTTGTGGTGGCCGTTATGGCTTTGCCTCCTCACACGCATCTAATTCATTTGCTGTCGCAGTTTATTGTTGGTTGTTACTAAAAGATCATGTGAAATATATGTGGCTTCTTATTCCTTGGGCTGCCCTTGTAGCCTACAGTCGTATTTACCTTGGTGTACATTTTCCAGGCGACATTATCGCAGGAGGGATTATTGGTGTAGGAAGCGCATACTTGGTCAATCTGATTCGAAACTACCTGAACTTAAAACTTACGGGGAAATGAAAAAGCTCATACTCACTTTCGGCCTATTAAGCATATTTTCCTCATTGCAAGCACAGTCTGACTTACCTGAAACTTGGATTGGAGAATGGGGAGGAGAATTAGAAATCCACAACACTTCGGGCATAAGTCAGAAAGTTGAAATGGGTCTTAATATCTTTCAGAAAACAGACACCACTTGGGGATGGCAAATCATCTACGGTACTGGAGAGGAAGCACAGCTGAGAGACTATGAACTTGTCAGAGAGAATGATTCTGGACATTTTTATATTGATGAGAAAAATTCGATCCTACTCTACATGAGCTTGATCAATAACACTTTTTATAGTGCTTTTGAAATACAAAACACTCAGCTCCTGGTTTCTTATGAGCTCACTGAAAACGAAGAGATAATCTTTAGAACACAGTCCTTTTCTCCAAATGAAAAGAAAATCAGTGGTGGAGAAGATGGAGTCTCTGAAGTGGTTTCCAGAAAGACCACTACATCGCAAATCGCTACACTCACTAGAAAAAAACGCTAATGGGCAAAAAAGACGCTATCGTTTACAAATACTTTAAGAGAGTGTTTGATGATTACAAGGTATTGGTGGCTGTAAATCCAATCGATTATACTGGGATCGAGCTAATTATTCATCCTGATGAAAAAGTGGAAAAGAATAATATGCAGTTCGATGAGGAGATCTATGAAGACCTAAGTGTTGATGAGTTTAAAGAGAGCAGCCCATTGGAATTTCAACTCTATATGAAGAAGGACTTTTTCGAACGAACTGATGGTTAAACTAAGTGATTTTCAACCGCAAACTTAACAAGGCCAGCCGTATTTTTAACAGCTAACTTATTCACGATATTCTTTCGGTGGGTGTCCACAGTGTGTGTACTAATGGCCAGCTCTTTGGCAATTTCATTCGTTGTATACTCTGAGGCTATCAAACGAATAATTTGTACTTCTCGCTTGGTCAATTGTACCTGATCTACTGCCTCTTCTGTCTTTTTTACGTCTGCAAATAAAGTCTCTGTCACATCCTTCCCATAGTATCGTTCACCATCGTTTACATCGGAAATGGCTTGAATTAACTCCTTTTTACCAGCGTTCTTCAGTACACAACCCTCCACATCTAATTGAATCAGCTGCTTAGTAAACTGTGGGTTATTGTGCATCGTTAAGACTAAAATGCGTGTTTTATCTTCTTTGGCCCTTAAGGCCTTAATTACTCCGATACCGTCTAATTCGGGCATATTAATATCTAGCAGCAATACATCCGGAGAGATGGCCTCCAGCTGGCGAAGGGCTTCCTTTCCATTTTGTGCACTACCACAGCATTGAATATTGTCAACATCCGAAAGGATAGAAGACAAACCATCAATTACTACTTGGTGATCGTCAACGATAAAAACTCTAATCATTCGCCTTTGGTATATCAATGGAAATGGTTGTGCCAGCACCAAGTCCTGAGTCGATGTGCAAAGTTCCGTTCAGTTTGGCCACTCTGGCCTTCAAGTTTACTAATCCGATACCCGCTTTGACACTTAACTTATCAGGGTTAAACCCAACCCCGTTGTCTTCAACAATTAAGTTAACACTATCGTCATTCTCATTCAACTGGATATTCGTTTCCGTTGCTTCCGAATGCTTGAGAATATTACTCATTAACTCTTGCACTATTCTGTAGAGCTGAAGCTCTTGTTCTCCGTCAAGTACGCCACTAACGTTGTTTGCGTACAAGTTTACCTCAAGCTTGCCAGTTTCAGAAATCCGAGATTTTAAATCTTCTAATGCTGGAATTAGACCAAACTTGGCCAAGACTCCTGACATCATGTTATGCGAAATATTTCTGACCTCCCCTGCTGCTAGGTCCAGTAGCTCGGAAGCCGTCAAAAACTTCTCCTTCGTTGGGTTCTCAGGATCGATTTTCTCTTCTACAGCACTAAAGTGTAGTTTCACCATGGATAGAATGCCACCCAAGCGATCGTGCAGATCGATGGCAACGCGCTTTCTTTCAGTTTCTTGCCCCTCGAGTACGCCTTGAAGTGAGGCAATTTCTTGTTCTTGAAGCAACTCATCAATTTTCTGCTTATTGATTTCGTCATTCTTTTCGGCAAGTGCTTTTATAGTTTTTCTTCTCTGGTCCACAATATAAAGCCAAATGGAAATACCAACTAATATTGCAATGCCAATGACGATTATAAAGGTTTGAGAGCGTTTTTGCCGTAGGATTTTATTCTCCTTTCTTTCATTATCTAACTCTAATGAAGCGGTGTTATACTGTTCACGAAGTTCCAATAGCTTATTGTTATTCTCCTCTGTGAAAATTGCTCGAGAGACACTATAATATTCACGCATGTAGAAATAAGCGCCTTTAAAGTCACCTTTCTTTTCGCCAAGTCTTGCTAGTCCGTTCAACGCAAATCCTTTATTGTCGGGATAATTGAGTGAATCGGCTATATCAAATGCCTTTTGAAAATAAATTGATGAGCTGTCAAACTCTCCAAGACTCATAAATGAGCTTCCAATTAGATAATAGCTATTACCTTCCCACCTGTAATCCTCTATTTCATGATGCAGACGTGCAGAAACCTTTGCATTCTTGTTCGCCTCTACATATTCCTTTTTTGTCCTTAATAAGGTTGTCATTTGATAACGTACTCGTGCCCCCATTTCTTTGTTATCATTTTCGACAAATGAGTCCTTAGTCAAATCATAATAATAAAGTGCAGAGTCAAGATTCTCATTTCCTTGATGAGCCACTCCAATACCATATAACGCCTTGTTTTCTGCCGACCGATCTCCTGACAGTTTTGAAAAAGCCGCAGCTTCTTTATAATACTCAATCGCCAAATCAGTTTTTCTGGTTTCAACATAAACAGCAGCCATGCCCATCGCAGCTCTAGTTTGATATTCTAAATCACCCTCAGTTTGGGCCTGTATTGCTATCTTTTGGAAAAGATATAGAGCTGAATCGTACTTTGATTCAGCTCTAAACTTTTCTCCTTGCAATCTCCATAACTCTATGTCAATTTCTTGAGAAAGAGCAACGAGGGGAGATAAAAAGAATAATAAAAAAAATAATTCGCTTACATATCTCATAAACATATTTAATCACCGGAACCAGGGGGATTCTGCGGATCTGGATCTCCACTCCCTCCATCATCAGAAGGCTGAGGATCTGGGTCTGGATCGGTTAAGTTAGCCAATTGGCTGTTTACAATTGTTCTAAATTCTACTGCATCATCAGATGTATTCAATAATAGTCTAAACATAACATTAGTTGTTAATGGTTAATAAAAATATTTTCTCGTCAGTAAAGCTTCACCGAGTGGTGAAGTATCGTGTGTGTGTACACAAATTAGACTCAAATACCTGACTAATGAAATACCCAAAAGTGGGTATTTTTCTCTCAAAAATTTCCCGAAACTACCTTTCCTCTTAACTATTTCTTGATACATTTGTGGCGGCAAAGGGATGCGACCAGCTCCTGCTGAACTCCCCCAGGCTGGGAACAGAGCAAGGGTAAGTGGTTGAGCGGTGCGACATCCTGATGCCTTTTTTTATTCCCTCCTAAATCGTATCATTACCCAACGATTTTTCAAGCTCATGTCAATTTACTTAGCAGAATTTATCGGCACGGCCGTTCTACTATATTTTGGTAATAGTGTCAATGCCGCAACCACACTCAATTATTCATACGCCAAAGACTCGGGGTGGATCATCACTACCATTGGATGGGGATTATCCGTCACCTTCGGGATTTATGCAGTGGGACAGATTAGCGGTGCTCATTTGAACCCTGCAGTGACAATTTCCTTTGCCATTGCAGGAGAAACCGACTGGAATGTTGTACCTGGCTATGTTCTTGCTCAAGTATTAGGGGCTATGTTCGGTGCCACGCTGACTTGGCTTCAATATTTACCGCACTGGAGAAAAACGGAAGACCAGGGCGCAAAGCTTGGGGTTTTCTGTACATCAGGAGCAATTGATCAAAAAGGTTCTAATCTCGTTAGCGAGATGTTGGGTACCATGGTGCTAATTTTTGGGCTCATGATGATTGGCGCAAATGAATTCACCGAAGGACTTAATCCACTTGTCGTGGGTGGTTTAATTGTAATCATTGGCATGGCACAAGGTGGTAGTACAGGATATGCCATTAACCCGGCCCGTGATTTTGGCCCAAGACTAGCACATTTTCTTTTGCCCATCAAAGGCAAAGGCGACTCCAATTGGTCATATAGTTGGATTCCAATAGCAGGCCCGATTCTAGGGGGAGGTACAGGTGCAGCCTTATACTATCTTGCTTTTAAAGGTAGCACGCACTTCTTAGGCTGGATTTCTATTGCCTTAACTCTACTGGCTATTATCTATGCCATAGTAGAAGAGTCGAAAAAGCCTTAAAGCTTTCCAAAAACACTACCTAAACTCCCATTTTGGGAAAACTCTCTTGATACAAAGGGCCAAAATAGGCCTTGAGAACAGTTGGTATGCATTTTGACAATTTATATGCACACTGACTACAGTTATGCGTACCAAGATAGACTCCCAAAATCACCGAGAGAAAAAAAGAAGAGCCAGAGCCGGAGAGAAAAGACACTGGACGGTTTGGGCCTTCTTTGCACTAACTACAGCAATCATTTTGTGTAAAGCATTTGATACAATCAATGGAGCACTCTCATAGCGAGTGCTCCTTTTTTACCTACTACTTCTTAGTGCCCAGCATGAGCAGCTCATTGAGATTGATTTCGGTAACGTAACGCTTATCACCTTCTTTAGACTCGTAAGAGCGATGCGTGAGCTTGCCCTCGAGTGCTACTTCTTGTCCTTTGGTCAGGTACTCTGCAGCAATCTCTCCTACTTTTCCCCAAGCCACAATATTATGCCATTGCGTTTCTTCAACCTTCTCGCCATTTGAATTTCTATAACTATCCGTGGTGGCGATAGAAAATGTAGTCAGTGATTTGCCAGAGGTCAATGTTCTCGTTTCAGGGTCTTGACCAAGTCTTCCGATTAGTTGTACACGATTTCTTAGATTTTGCATGATTATAAAATTTAAAGTTTAACATTCAGTTTGGCGTCTATTCTGTGTTGTTCGAATTGACAATGGCAAAGTAAGAGCAGCAAGAAAAGTCAAGTCGGTTGCTAAGCATTTGTAACCGACTAACATTCGTTTGTAAACGTTTGTAATTGGATATACCATTGTATTTCAATAGATTGTGATTAATCTAACACATACAGAAAATGGAAGAAAGATTATGTCTAGAGTGTGGAAAACCAGTTTATGGCAGAATAGACAAGAAGTTTTGCGATGATCAATGTCGAAATGCTTTCAACAATAAGCAAAACTCTGATAGCAACAATTATGTCAGAAATGTCCATAACATACTGAGAAGAAACAGACGGATATTGGAAGAGCTTAACCCCAACGGAAAGTCTAAAACCACGCGCACTAAACTCATAGAAAAAGGCTTTGACTTCACTTATCACACCAGTACTTACACAACCAAAGCCGGTGCTACTTACTACTTCTGCTATGAATATGGCTATCTACCCATAGAGGGTAATTTCTTCGCGCTTGTGAAGAAACAAGAATATGTGAATTGAATAATGCCTTCAGTATTCATTCCAACCTCTGCTCCGGTACCGGTGTCAAAGGAAACAGAAACACTTAGTGAATATGAAAAAGCATTTCCTCTTAGCCATAGTCTTTTTAAGCCTGATGGCTTGTGAAAACGAATTTAATCCAGCCATTGTCAACAACTTTTCAGTAAGTCAAATAATCACTGTACAGGGAGATCAAAATCAGATTCACGACTTTGAATATGACACAAATGGTAAGCTAGTGTCAGTATTCAATAGCATAAACACCAATACAAATGAGTTAATAGAAGTAACAGACTTTCTATATGAGGCCAATCAATTAGCCTTAATAACCTTACGCTATCAATCAACTGACACCCTCAGTAGGCAGGATTCAATTACTTACCTAGGGAATGGTCTTGTAGACAAGGTTTACTCAGCTTATAATTATGAAGGAAATATGGTGGTAAGTTGGATCAGGCAACACCAATATGATAACAATAGAAAGCTTAAAGCACAATTATTTTATAGTCCCTCCTCACCTGAAAATCAATTAAGTCAACGATACTATTGGCAAAACGGAAATGTGACTAAAATTGAACATTATAATGGTAATACTTTGAGTTACGAGTCTTCATACACTTATGACAATAAGCCCAATTATAAACTTAATAACCCCTTCTTTAGCGACTATGAGTTAAGTATGGCTAGTAAGAACAACATAACTAAAGTAGAATATACCGATTATTCTGGCTTGCTCGATCTAGCTTGTAATCCATGTAACTATGCCTACGAATATAATGACTTCAACTTACCAAAAAAGGTAACTAACGGTTGGGGTTCAACAGCATATATCACGTATGATATTTTCGAGAGTCCGACTAAATAAAATAGATATTAGCCTCAAAGAGTCTTTAGGATAACCCCGACCAGCTTCTGTTTTTCACTTTCAAAGTAGCCATAGCACGGGCTTTATAACTATTCTTTATTTGTTCCCAAGTCCAAACACCTGGAAGAGTCCACCAATTAGCCGGTGGCTGATGATCGAAAGCAGAAGCCATTCCTATTTTCCTGAAACCCACTCCGTCTAGTCCGAAGGCCTTGTTAGATTCGAGAGTCAATACCTTATCGGTTTCAGCGTGATGATCTACAATGATGAAGGTATGACCGCCTGACCATTTAGAACCAAGAACCTCATTTGATTGGCGCGACTTCCAACCTTGAATTAGGGTCCAAGGCTTCGGGGCCTCTTCAACGTCTTCTACTTTCTCTCCCATGCCACTATCTATAGCTGCCGTAACAGGGGAAAAATAGTCATCAGCAGAAAAAATCATCATCTGCCCATGTCTATGATTATTCCATTCAAAGTCTGGGAATGTGTCTGACCAAGCCTTTACAATTAAGCCCTCCGCAAAAGTGCAGCAATTGTTCTGCTTGGCTTTTGGTGGCGCAATAGGGAGGTTTACTCCCGGTAGATCATAAGGATATGCTGGATCATGCAAGTCATAAGCAAATCCGTCATAATCCTTCACCAAAGACACTAGTTTTTCTTCATCAATAGCATCTTCGTTATTATCGAAATTGATTCTGGAAATAACATCGACCGCATCCAGTAGGTTCGTTGGCCTTTCAGCGTCTGGCAACTCAGGAGAATCGTGTGTTTCTGTATAGTGATTACCTTTCCATCTTGAACAAATCCATACCACACCCACAGGGGTTTGAATTTGCGCATAATCGGTATCATCATTGGGGAAATTAGGTTTTGATGACAAGAGCGAATAATCGCCTGGCGCTATAAAGCCTATTTTTGCTGAACTGGTGCTAGCCTCCTCAAAGCCCATAAGCTTTTTGGAAAGTGTGATGTGCAATGTTGACATTAGAAGTGTCTTTGAATTAAAAAATATACCTGACTTTCAAGCTATTGAATCTTCAATTATGAATCAAGGTAATAATATCCTACACCTTCATACAAGCTGCGCTCATCAAATCTTAACGATTTTTACCCAATTCTAAGCGTCAAATGTTTTAGATTTGTACCTATATAAATTCAGATATTAAGCCTATGAAATTCTTTATCGATACAGCAAACCTAAATGATATTCAAGAAGCCTATGACCTAGGTGTTTTAGATGGTGTAACTACCAATCCATCGTTGATGGCGAAAGAAGGAATTTCAGGCCAAGACAAAGTAATGGCACACTATAAAGCCATTTGCGACATTGTGGATGATAATGTGAGTGCTGAGGTTATAGCGACTGACTTTGAAGGAATGGTTAAAGAGGGTACGGAACTCGCGAAAATTGATGATAAGATTGTCGTGAAAGTGCCAATGATTAAAGATGGCGTTAAAGCCATTAAGCATTTCACCAATGAAGGCATTCGTACTAATTGCACACTTGTCTTTTCAGCGGGTCAGGCTATTCTAGCTGCAAAAGCAGGAGCATCTTATGTTTCTCCATTTATTGGTAGACTAGACGATATCGGTTTTGACGGACTGGAGTTAATTGAGCAGATCGTTCAGATTTATGACAACTACGGTTATCAAACTGAGGTGTTAGCTGCTTCTGTTAGACATACCATGCATTTGATCCAGTGTGCGGAGATTGGTGCTGATGTAGCAACTTGTCCACTTAAAGTGATTACAAGTTTACTCAACCACCCGCTTACAGATAAAGGTCTCGAGCAATTTCTTGCCGATCACTCTAAAGCGAATGGATAAAACATTCGAGCAAACTTCTGGTTATTCCCCAAATGACTCGAATGTTCTTGCAGAAATGTACATTATAAAAGTAAAGGGGAAGGCCAAAATCCCAGACTACATACAACTCAGGGACGAGAACTTCGTCCTAATTGCTTATTTCAGGGCAGATCGTCCTTTAAAAAAGTTAGAGAAGTATGGACTAGAAGGAAAGGAAGTTGCGTTAGAAAAAGTAATTAATAACTTGCCTTTCGGTAAACTTCAAAAACTAGAAATTTAGCATGCCCTTCTCCGGAGAACCCATTGTTCAAATTACTGACGCTAGTATTTTTCAGGAAGATCAAACTGTTCTCAACAACATTAACCTAAAAATCGCAAAAGGGGAATTTGTCTATTTAGTTGGCCGAACGGGTAGCGGAAAGAGTTCGTTGTTAAAAGCACTCTATTGTGACCTACCTTTACACATGGGAAGTATCCGCATAGCAGGTTTCGATGTTGAAAAAATCAAGCGCCATGAGGTACCAATGCTGAGAAGAAAATTAGGCATTGTTTTTCAAGACTTTCAATTACTACCTGATCGCACTATTGCTGAAAACATCTTCTTTGTAATGAAGGCAACTGGCTGGAAAGACAAAGCAAAAATGAAAAGCCGTTTGGCTGATATACTCATGCGTGTAGGCCTCGGTGCCATTGCTAGTAAAATGCCGCATCAGCTATCTGGTGGAGAGCAACAGCGTGTGGTCATTGCTAGAGCACTAATTAATGAACCGGCCATTTTGATTGCCGATGAACCCACCGGAAACCTAGACCCTGAGGTTTCAGAGGGTATTTTCCAAACTTTTGAAGACATCAATAGAAGTGGAACTGCAGTGTTAATGGCAACTCATGATTTCAAGCTCATAGAGAACTATCCAAAAAGGACTTTGAGTTGCGAAGATGGACAGGTTATAGACTCCTCTGCGGAGACGGTATCTTCTGCTACATAGACACACTTGTATCTTTTCTCATTGCTTCAGGCAGTTTATCTCTCTCTAGGATATCCAACTGACTATTGAGCAAGTGGATTTTTCGTCTAAGCAAATGGACAAGCCGGTCGAGCACCTCTTCTGATTGTTGACTTCGAAGAAACACTCCTTTTAAATCTTTATAAATAACATCCAGTTCCTTCATATCTGCCTCTAAATAGTTAAACACATCACCAGACTCTAACTCTTCGCTCACCTTCTCTCTCTTCTTAGATATAATGGAAGAGTAAAAAACCTCTAACTCTTCAAACTTCTCAAGGTTGGTGGTAGCCAAAGCCTCTAACTGTTCCATTGAATCAATCGTTTCTGACTTTGGCGAAAACTTATCAACCAAAAGAAAACCA
This sequence comes from Cyclobacteriaceae bacterium, assembly GCA_965284605.1. Classification (GTDB taxonomy): domain Bacteria; phylum Bacteroidota; class Bacteroidia; order Cytophagales; family Cyclobacteriaceae; genus Roseivirga. Next base: position 3,398,478 of record OZ260101.1, on the reverse strand, counting down.
ACAGCCCCAATGAGTAAGAAAACTGCTGCTTTCCAATACCAAAGTCTGTTAGGCTGCTCTGCTCTTAATTTAGATTCAATACCTGTCCAAACCTCTTTTCTCGGCTCATTCACATCGAATCCTTCTTTATTTTGCTTTATGAAGTACTCTAGTTTGTCTTTATCCTGCATACTGCAACTCCTCTCTTAATATCTCTCTCAATTTTTTCTTTGACCTATTAAACTGTGACTTAGAGGTCGATTCTGTAATCCCCAATACCTCCCCAATTTCTCCGTGGTCATACCCTTCAATCAAATACAGGGTCAAAACCAATCGATAACCATCAGGTAGTCTTGAAATTCCTTCGTTTACTACAGCTACATCATAACTGATGTTTCTCTCTTCTGTTTCCGCTGTGCGATCATCATACTGACCTATATCATCTACAGACTCTAAGTCTAGTCTCCTTTTCTTGACTAAATTAATTGCATTGTTCACCACTATACGTTTCAACCAGCTACCGAAGGCAGCTGTTCCTTTATAGTTTTTCAGGTTTCTGAATGCACTTAGAAATGACTCTTGAAGAACGTCCTCTGCATCCATTTCACTTGCTGTTATCCGCAGACAAGTGTTATACATCGCTTTGGAATAAAGCTTGTAAAGCTCATATTGTGCTGCGCTATCTCCAGCAAGACAGCGATCAATAATTGGCTGATGTATGTTCTGATATCCGGTTTCCAATGTCTAAAATCACACTAAAGACAGAGCAACTTACAAAGGGTTGCATACCTGAAAGATAAGGATAAAATAAAACCCTCTACCAACAGTATGGCAGAGGGTTTCCTAAGATTTTTGGTGAGTGAACTACCCCTTATTCAAGTTTTCCAAACTAACTTTAGCTAGTTCAAAATCTGGACTTAGCGCCAATGCACTTGTAAAATGCGCTTTCGCTTCATCATTTTTTCCTTGTTCTAAAGCCATTAAGCCTCTCAAGTTATGAATTGCCGCTTTGAATGAAACCACCTGTGAAGTGCCATCACTTTTACCAAGCGCAATTGTGTCTTCATCTTTTAGCTTTGCCTCCATTACCGACAAATTGGCCTCAGCCTCAGCAAAGCGCTCTAGCGAATACTGTAAATAAGACAGCTGGTACTGAACGTTCATGTCCTCCGTTTTGAGCCATAACTTCTCATAATACTCAACCGCCTTGCCATACAACCTTAGGTTTTCGTAACTCAGGGCTACTATCTCCAAAGCAATTTCGTTGTTATTATATTTTTCAAGAAAGTCTAAGCCTACTAAAGCGCTTGAAGTAAACTGTGACGTGTTGTAGTACAATTCAGACAGCATTCTCATCGCTGCCGAGTCGATTGGGTTTAACACCAAGATTTCTGTTAAGGCTTGTTTTTGAACGAACACATCATTGTACTGCTCAGCTTTTTGAAGTAAGGCAATAGCTTTAGCGTACTCATTACTAATATAAGTACTGTCTTGCGCCATTACAGTCTGGCTTGCAAACACCATTGAGATGGCTAGTACTAAAAATTTAATCTTCTTCATTTTACTTTTGATAACTAAACTATTTGAGTGATTTAACAACATTCAAGCCAAGTTCCCTACCCATAGCGAGTAAGTATTCATATGACTCTTCAAATTCATTTCTGATTTTACCTTCTAAAACGGCTTCCTTCAACGCTTCTTTGATATCTCCAATGGTCTTGCCAGGTTCTAAGCCAAAGACCGTCATGATCATTTCTCCGGTAATAACGGGCTGAAAGTTACGAACTTTATCCTTCTCCTCTACTTCCAACATCCGCTTTTCAACTTTGTCGAAATTTTGAAGGTACCGCTTCACCTTATTGTTATTCTTAGATGTAATGTCAGCCCTACACAAAGTCATTAGTGCCTCGATATCATCTCCGGCTTCAAAAAGAAGTCTCCGGACTGCTGAGTCTGTGATCTCGTCCTTTACCAAAGCAATCGGTCTCAAATGCAACCTCACCATCTTTTGGACAAACCTCATCGATTCGCCCATTGGGAGTTTCAATCGCCTAAAAATGGCAGGTGTCATGCGCGCGCCTTTGTCTTCGTGGCCATGAAAAGTCCACCCTACCCTTTTATTAAAACGTTTTGTGGCTGGCTTAGCTATATCATGCATAATAGCCGCCCACCGCCACCATAAATCATCAGTATGCTTACTAATGTTATCGAGCACCTGCAGTGTATGGTAAAAATTATCCTTATGCGACTTGTCTTCAATACTATCCACTCCTTGAAGTGCCACCAATTCGGGGAAGACAATTTTCAATAAACCACAGTGAAAAAGGAGCTTAAACCCATATGAAGGTTCTTCGGACAGAATTATCTTATTGAGCTCTACAATGATCCTTTCTTTCGAAACAATACTGATACGATCTTTCATGTCTGTGATGCCCTGAAAGGTATCGGCATCAATATCGAATTTTAGCTGAGCCGCAAAACGAATCGCGCGCATCATCCTAAGCGGATCATCAGAGAAAGTAGCTTCGGGTTCGAGAGGTGTTTTAATTAACCTTTCTTTCAAGTCCTCCACCCCGTTAAACGGATCAACAAGAGCTCCGTAATCAGGTGGATTAAGGCTAATGGCCATTGCGTTAATGGCAAAATCCCTTCGGTTTTGATCGTCTTCCAGCGAACCATCCTCAACAATCGGTTTCCTTGAATCTCTTTGGTATGATTCCTTTCTAGCCCCGACAAATTCCAGTTCTAAATCGCCATGCTTTATCATAGCGGTACCGAAATTCTTGAAAACAGAAAGCGGTACTTTATCACCCAAGGCTTTTTTAACACCTTCGGCTAATTGTATACCGCTTCCAACGCAGACGAAATCAATGTCTTTTGATGGGCGATTGAGCAACAAATCTCGGACATATCCACCGACTACATATGTTTCTAGTTGCTCGCTTTGAGCCACTTGACTGACGATTTTAAAGATTGGATGTTTAAGCTTTTTTGCCAGGTTCATTAATAGATGCTCTTAAAAGGCTCGCAAAGTTAGCAGTTTATCTCATGGAGTTCAAAACGAACAAAAAGACATAGACTTAAAGATTGACAATTGACCCGTAGATTAAATTGAAATTCTTACCTTTGTATCCCATAAGTTAATTTCTCTTATCACACTTATGGCGTCTGCGAAATACATTTTTGTTACTGGTGGTGTTACCTCTTCTTTAGGAAAAGGAATTATTGCTTCATCATTAGGAAACCTTCTTCAGGCTCGAGGATATCGAGTGACAATTCAAAAATTTGATCCATACATTAATGTGGACCCAGGTACGTTAAACCCATACGAACATGGCGAATGCTATGTAACCGATGATGGTGCAGAAACTGACCTAGACCTTGGCCACTATGAGCGGTTCTTGAATACGCCTACTTCGCAATCAAATAATGTGACCACGGGCAGAATTTATTACGATGTAATTACCAAAGAAAGACGTGGTGATTACCTAGGAAAAACTGTTCAGGTGATCCCTCACATCACAGATGAGATTAAAAGAAATTTCTTCAGACTCGGAGAAACTGGAGATTACGACATTGTCATTACAGAAATAGGTGGATGTGTAGGTGATATTGAGTCACTTCCTTTTATTGAAGCCGTAAGACAAGCCCGCTGGGATGTAGGTGAGAATAATTGTTTGGTCATACATTTAACGCTTATCCCATTTCTAAAGGCGGCCCAAGAATTAAAAACTAAACCAACCCAGCATTCAGTAAAACAACTGCTAGAGGCTGGTATTCAACCAGACATTCTAGTATGTCGCTCTGAAAAATCATTACCTAATGACATTAGAAAGAAGTTAGCCCTTTTCTGCAACGTTCAATTAAACTCAGTCATAGAAGCACTAGATGCAGATACGATTTATGACGTACCGCTTTTAATGCGTAAAGAAAAATTGGATGAAAGGGTGCTTTCAAAACTGAAGCTTCCTTCTAAAGACCAACCTCAGATAGATGAGTGGAGAAAATTTTTGGGTAAACTAAAAAACCCTACCAATGAAGTAAGTATCGCTCTTGTTGGTAAATATGTTGAGCTCCCTGATGCTTATAAATCAATTGCCGAGGCATTCATCCACGCAGGGGCTCACTTAGAGTGCAAAGTGAACGTTCACTGGATTTCTTCAGAGAGTGTAACCAGTAAATCCGTACATAGAATCTTGAAAGACATGGATGGTGTATTGGTCGCTCCAGGATTTGGAGAAAGAGGCATTGAAGGTAAAATTGAGGCGATTAGGTTTGTTAGAGAAAACAACATCCCATTTTTTGGGATTTGCTTGGGCATGCAATGTGCGGTAGTTGAATTCGCCAGAAACGTGTTAGGATACTCCGATGCTGCTTCTACTGAATTATCGCCAGACACCGAACACCCTGTCATTGGCTTAATGGAAGACCAAAAAAAGATAGAAGACTACGGAGGCACCATGAGATTGGGATCATACGAGTGCAAAGTCAAAAAACCTTCGAAAGTCTTTACGGCTTACGGAACTTCTAAAGTAGCCGAAAGACATAGACACAGGTATGAATTCAACAATAAATTCTTAAAAGAATTTGAAGAGGCTGGAATGAAAGCCGTTGGAACAAATCCTGATGCTAACTTGGTGGAGATCATTGAAATACCCGAACATCCCTACTTTGTTGGTACGCAATTTCATCCAGAGCTAAAAAGCACTGTAATGAAACCTCATCCACTTTTCGTTAGCTTTATCGCTGCGATTGTGAAAAACAAGAAGAATTAATTTTTAGAGAAATGGATAGAAATCAGACCATTGGTCTAGTTTTAATAGCGGTAATACTGATTGTGTACTCTTTGGTCTACAGACCGCCTGCACAAGAAGCACCATTAGAATTTGCAGACACAACAACTGTTGAGGAAGTAAACCCAGGAACTCCCATTCGAGAGTCTCAACCAGCGGAAACTACCACACAAACCGAAAGTCCTTCTGAGCTATCTGCTCAGTTTGGACAATTTGCTTCCGCTATGGAAGGTGAAGAGCAAACCTTCATCGTTCAAACGGACAAAGCAAAATATACTTTCTCGAATAAAGGAGGTGTGATTAAAGCCGTTGAGCTTAATGAGTATTTGACCTTTGACCAAAAACCTTTGATCTTATTTGATGATAAGACAAGTCAAAGAGTGATTAGCATTCCGACCACAAAAGGAAGCATAGACCTAAACACACTTTATTTTCAATCAAATGGATCAAATAGGACTGTCAGCAAAGACGGAAACTTCACTGTCAGATTCACCGCTAATTTGAGTGACGGAAATTCAATAGAGCAGATTTACACCCTCACTGATGGTAAATATGAAGTAGGCTATCAAATCAAGTTCAATGGTTTACAAAGCGAGGTAATTGGCAATGAAATGACCATGGCTTGGGCAATGGCCATGCAGCGTTACGAAAAGAATCTAGAAGATTCTAGAAACAAAACTACACTACGTTATTATACGCTAGAGGAAGATTCAGACAACCTAAGTGCGACTTCTAAAGATCCGCAAAGAGAAACTGTAAGTGGTGTGAAATGGTTGAGTTTCTCTCAAAAGTTCTTCAACTCAGGTATCATTTCTGAAAAAGGATTTAATCAGGCTATTGTAGGCTCTACAGTAGGCACTGATTCGACTATCGTAAAAGAAGGGTTGATGGAGCTTTCCATCCCTGTAGCTGATGTCTATGAAGGTGCGAATTTCACTTATTATTTCGGGCCAAACAGCTATAAAGGTCTAAAGAAAGTGACTGAAGGTTATGAGGATAATGTTTACATGGGTTACAAACTTGTAAGCTGGGTAAACAAGTACATCATCGTGGAGCTCTTCGGTTTTCTAGAAAGATACATTGGTAACTATGGGGTAATCATTATGATTATCGTGCTGATCGTCAAATTGGTACTCTTCCCACTCTCGAGAAAATCGTATCTATCCATGGCGAAAATGAAGGTGTTGAAGCCTGAATTGGATGCCATGAAAGAAAAAGCTGGTGGTGATCAGCAGAAGATACAGCAAGAGCAAATGAAGCTTTACCGCGAAATGGGCGTGAATCCGATTAGTGGATGTATACCATTGGTACTTCAAATGCCTATTCTGTTTGCCATGTTCTTCTTCTTTCCTAACTCTATAGAGTTAAGACAGCAATCCTTCCTGTGGGCAACTGACCTTTCGACTTATGATGTACTGGTCAATCTTCCATTTACCATCCCATTCTATGGTTCTCACGTTAGTGGATTTACGCTATTAATGACCCTCTCTACCCTACTTTACACTTGGTCTAACAACCAAGTAAGTTCAGTACAAGGGCCTATGAAGAGTATTGGTTATGTAATGCCACTTATTTTTATGTTTGTATTGAATAGCTACTCTTCAGGGTTGAGTTTCTACTACTTCGTTTCTAACATCATCACTTTTGGTCAGCAAACCTTGATCAGGAAATTTGTAGATGAAGACAAGATCAGAGCAACCCTGGAAGAGAACAAGAAAAAGAATGTTAACAAAAAGAAATCTAAATTTGCCACTAGACTAGAGGAAGCCATGAAGGCCAGTCAAGAATCTCAACGGCAGAAAAAAATCGGTAAAAAATAATAACTAAAAAGGAGGCTCTGGCCTCCTTTTTAGTTTTCAGACCAATAATTTCACACACAACATTTGGTAGATCAGACCTAGCAAAGGCTTATTAGAAATTAGCCCGTACAGGTACTTTAAATTGGCATTATACTTTCGACTAAACTTCTATCTTTGTAAGCTATAGTTCAACCAACCAAAACCTACTTCTCAATGAAATTTACCTTCTTTGGACATTCCTCTTTTTTAGTTGAAACAATGGGTAAAAAGTTACTCTTTGACCCGTTCATTACCCCAAATGAATTGGCCAAAGAAATTGATATTGACACCATCAAACCAGATTATATCCTACTGAGTCATGGTCATCAAGATCATGTGGCCGATGTAGAAAGGATTTATGAGAGTTCAGAGGCCACTATTATCTCTACATACGAAGTAGTCATGTGGTTTGGCGCCAAAGGCTTAGAACGGGGTCATCCGATGAACCATGGTGGTTCTTGGAGCTTTGATTTTGGACAAGTAAAACTGGTCAATGCCGTACACTCGAGTTCAATGCCTGATGGCAGTTACGGGGGACATCCGGCTGGAATCATCGTTCAGAATGAAGAAGGTTGTTTCTATTATGCAGGTGACACAGCATTGACGAAAGACATGGAGCTCATAGGAGAAGAATTTCAACTTGATTTTTCTATCATGCCTGTAGGTGACAATTTTACGATGGGTGTCGCTGATGCTATGAAAGCAGCAAAAATGGTTAAATGCGATAAAGTAATAGGCGTTCACTTTGATACTTTTCCATATGTGGCCATCGACAAAAAAGCATCTATGGAAATTGCTGCCACCAACAATGTACAATTGACACTACCAGAAATTGGACAAACACTTTCACTATAAATAACACATGGGCAAAATTATAGCAATAGCAAACCAAAAAGGAGGCGTAGGTAAAACTACTACAGCCATGAACTTGGCAGCAAGTTTGGCCGTGTTAGAACTCAAAACTTTAGTGGTTGACGCTGATCCCCAAGCGAATACTACATCGGGTCTAGGCCACAACCCTAGAGACGTAGAGATGAGTATCTATGAATGCATGGTGGGCAAAGCTAAGATCCAAGACTGTATCGTGAGTTCGGATATTCCGAACTTAGACCTCGTTCCTTCTCATATTAACCTTGTCGGTGCTGAGGTAGAAATGGTGAATCTCACCAACCGCGAAGAAAAAATGCGAAACGTTTTAGGCGAGGTTAAGGATAACTACGACTTCGTGTTAATCGACTGTGCTCCTTCCCTAGGTTTAATTACCGTAAACTCTCTTACCGCAGCAGACTCAGTGATCATACCTGTTCAATGTGAATACTTTGCCTTAGAGGGATTGGGGAAACTCCTTAACACCATTACCATCATTCAGAAAAGACTTAATGCTAGTTTGGCAATCGAAGGTATACTGCTGACAATGTATGACGTAAGACTTCGTTTGTCTAATCAGGTAGTTGAAGAAGTTCAAACGCATTTCAAAACAATGGTTTTTAATACCATCATTCCAAGAAATGTGAAGCTTAGCGAATCACCAAGTTTTGGGATACCCGCTATTGTCCATGACGCAGATAGCAAAGGCGCCTTGGCTTATTTAAATTTGGCTAAAGAAATCGCTGATAAAAATCAGCTATAATACTTTTTAATATGGCAGCTAAAACTCCAAAGAGTAGAAACGCATTAGGTAGAGGGTTAGGAGCACTTTTGGAGGATTCCTCAACAAATACTCCTTCATCATTGGCCAACAACCCAGTTGGATCAATGAACGAAATTGCCTTGGATCAAATACAGGTAAACCCTTATCAGCCAAGGACACATTTCGACAGACAGGCACTTGAAGAATTGGCCGATTCTATCAAGGTACAAGGCATCATTCAGCCCATCACGGTCAGGAAATTAAGTGATTCTGAATTTCAACTGATCTCGGGAGAAAGAAGGTTTCAGGCTTCAAAAATTGCTGGGCTTGAAAAAATACCGGCTTATGTAAGAACTGCTGACGATCAGCAGATGCTTGAAATGGCGCTCATTGAGAACATTCAAAGAGAAAACTTGAATGCAATGGAAATCGCATTGAGTTATCAGCGACTGTTGGAAGAGTGCGATTTGAAACAAGAGCAGTTAGGTGATAGAGTGGGTAAAAACAGAACCACCGTCAACAACTATTTGAGATTGCTCAGGCTTCCGCCAGATATTCAAGCAGGTATTAGAGACAAAAAGATTTCAATGGGTCATGCGAGAGCCATTGTCAATGTTGATGACATTGATCAACAGTTACATATCTACAAGAAAATCGTTGAAGACGAACTTTCTGTAAGAAAAGTAGAGCAGCTCGTACGAGATTTGATGTCTCGTGGTAGCGATAAACCGAGTACAGAGAAGAAAGGAAGCACTCAACATAGAAACTATGAAGTGCAGCAGGTGCAACAAAAACTGTCATCACACTTTGGTACTAGAGTTGGTCTAAAGGCAGATAGCCAATTTAGAGGTGAAATAAAAATCCCTTTTGTGTCCACCGAAGACCTTAATCGCATTTTGGAAATTATCAATATGTAATGCGCTTTTTAGCTTCGATATTACTCTTATTCATTATTGCCTTACCTACTCTGGCTCAAAAAAGTGGCGAGAACAATACTGAAGACATTTTAATCACAGGAAAAAAAATAGAGCCAAAACTTACCAAAAAGTTCTACGATCCAAGAATTGCATCAAAGCGATCTGCAATTATTCCAGGATGGGGGCAGATTTATAATGACAGCTGGTGGAAAGCGCCAATCATCTATGCAGGTTTTGGCTTAGCAATTCATTTTGTTGGCTTAAACGAACGCAACAGAAATATAAATCTAGAGTTTGCCGCTGAAGAACTTGCACGAGATATACCTAATGAAAATCTCATTAGAATCTACAGAAGACGTGCTGATAACTGGCGAAAAAACAGAGATCTGGTCATTTTAGGAATGATTGGTGGTTATGCACTTCAAATCATAGAAGCCTCAGTTGACGCACATTTGAAAGGCTTTGATGTGGATGAAAACTTAGCCTTAAACTTAAAACCCAAACTAGGTGTCATTTCGAATGGAACGCCTTACGTGGGCTTTGGAATTACCCTACCTATAGGCAAATGAAAATACTATTACTGGGTTACGGAAAAATGGGTCAACTAATTGATCAATTGGCCAGTCAAGCAGGTCATCAAATTGTAGCAAAAATCAATATTGATAACAGGCAAGAACTTGATACACTGGATACAAATACTGTTGATGTAGCCATAGAGTTCAGCCAACCCGAGGCGGCTTTTGAAAACATCAAGTGGTGCATCGAACGTCAAATTCCAGTAGCAGTTGGCACTACAGGTTGGTTGGACAAAAAAAATGAGATTGACGCGCTATGCGAATCAAATCATGGCACTTATCTCTACGCATCTAATTTTAGCATTGGTGTTAACCTCTTCTTTAAGCTCAACGAGCAATTGGCAAAATTGATGAATCGTCAAGACCAGTATAAAGTGAGCACTAAGGAGATTCATCATACCCATAAAGTTGATGCACCTAGTGGTACGTCAATTACCCTTGCAGAAGGAATTCTCAAAAATCTGGATAGGAAATCCGAATGGGTAAACCATAAAACGGATGTACCATCTGAGTTAGAAATCCTTTCTGAAAGAATTAATCCTGCACCTGGAACGCATGAAATAAACTATAGCTCTACAGTGGATACGATTGAGATCAAGCATACTGCTCATTCACGAGAAGGTTTCGCTAAAGGCGCTATCGCAGTAGCCGAATGGTTAAAAGACCAAAAGGGTGTTAAATCTATGAACGACTTCTTAAAATTCGACTAATCACCAATCGATGGCCTTCTGGCCTTTAGACTCTAAGTACTCATTTGCCGTGCTAAAGTGATTGCCTCCAAAAAAGCCCCGGTGTGCTGATAATGGTGACGGGTGTACTGATTTTAATACTAAATTTTCAGAAGGATCGACTATAGCAGCCTTCTTCTGAGCATAGCTTCCCCAAAGAATATATACGATGTCTTTTCTTGATTCGGCCAATTGAGAGATAACCGCGTCAGTAAACATTTCCCACCCTTTCTTTTGATGTGACCCTGCCTCATGCGCTCTAACGGTTAAGGTAGCGTTGAGCAACAGAACCCCTTGATTCGCCCAGCGTTCTAAAGATCCGTTTGGTGGTATATCTCGACCCAAATCATTCTTTATCTCCTTGAATATATTGACTAAAGATGGCGGAAATGGAATTCCCTCATGAACAGAGAAACACAAACCATTGGCTTGACCCGGTCCGTGATAGGGGTCTTGACCTAAAATAACCACTTTTACCTCCTCAAACGGACAAGCATCGAAAGCCCTAAAAATATCTTTCCCTTTTGGGTATATAGTATGGCTGCTGTACTCCTGTTTAACAAATTCAATTAATTGCTTGAAATAGTCTTTTGTAAACTCTTCTGATAATACTTTCGCCCAGCTCTCCTCTATTTTAACGCTCATCGAATTTTATTAGACACGGTTAGTTATTTTCGAACTAATCTATAACTTTAAATCACAGAAGTAAACAGAAAATGATTGTTACAGCGACAACCGAGGGCATAAAAGTTTGTGTAGAAACAAACTATCAGGCGGAATACTCCAGCCCAAGTCAGTCGCACTATGTCTTCACCTACCGTATTACCATAGAAAATAAGGGGGACTACACCATAAAACTCCAAAGACGGCATTGGTACATCCATGATGCCAACAATATAGTTCGAGAGGTTGAAGGTGAAGGTGTAGTAGGACAACAGCCAACCTTAGAACCTGGACAAAAGCATCAATACGTTTCAGGGTGTAACCTAAGATCTGGATTCGGTAAAATGTACGGCATCTATTTAATGGAAAAAGTAGTTGACGGACGAGAATTTGAAGTGGCCATACCTGAGTTCAATATGACGGTTCCTTACCTGATGAACTAAGCCCTTGTTCCAAATCTTTGCCTTCTTAGCATACTGGTTAAAACGAGTCGATCAACATTCGCTGCACTCCCCTTTTGTTTTTGATTTTTTTACGAAAGTGATTAGTAAAGTACCTCCTCAAAATGTTGACATAGAGGTATTGCGAAAAACCCTATTAAAGACCAGAACAACTATAACGGTTCAGGATTTTGGTGCAGGATCAAGGGTATCAAGTAAGACCTCTAAATCGGTCAGTTTGATCGCTAAACATTCAACCACACCATCAAAGTTTTCAAGATTTCTCGCAGAAACAGTAGACCACTTTAATTATTCTGAAATTATTGAATTGGGCACCTCTTTGGGAATCAACACCCTTTACCTAAGCCAAAACGAACGTGTCCGAGTAACTACTTTTGAAGGTGACCCATCCATTGCTCAATTGGCGGAAAATCACTTTAATGCATTCAAGAGAAAGAACATCAATACCATCACTGGTAATATAGATGACACATTAAACCAAGTGCTTCAGAAGCTAGAGAAAATAGATCTCGCCTACATTGATGCTAATCACACGTACGAAGCCACACTTCGCTACTTTGAGCTAATAAGTCGTCAGATACATGAAAAGAGCTTGATCGTGATTGATGATATTCATTGGTCAAAGGATATGAACAGGGCTTGGAATGAAATAAAGGGCAAAGCCGAAATCACCCTATCAATTGACCTTTTTGAAGCTGGTTTACTATTCTTCGATCCAAAAATTGAAAAGGCCGATTATATCTTAAAGTTCTAAGGGTCTTAGTTTAATAAACAATTCATTACCCATTCTGGGTGCAATAGAATTATAGGCTTCTTTCATTATTTCTATCTTAAAAGTACCAGAAAACAATTGTCGATACGCTGTTCCATTTCCTCCAAAAGGCGGCCTATCACTATTCAGGGGAACGTTAAACAGTAGGCCAACCAACTTTCCTTTTGGCTGGAGTAACTGATACATTTTTTCTACATACTGCCTACGCAATGAAGGGTCTAAGGCACAGAAAAAAGTCTGCTCGATGATTAAGTCAAATCGATCTTCCAACAAAAAGAAATCGACATTCAAGAGTTGACTTTTCGGGAAATCGGGATTTCTTTCAGCAAAACGAGTCAGAGGAGCTGAAGATATGTCCACCACATAAACCTCCTTAAAACCTTTCTTCCAAAGGTATTCGGCTTCATAAGCGTTGCCCGCTCCGGGAATCAATACCTTCACCGTCTTGTCCTTTATTTGGTCAAAATACTGCTGAAGTGGTGTAGATACATGACCGATGTCCCAACCCGTTTGTTCTTTTTGGTATTTATTTGTCCAAAACTCCTCGTTCAAGTCGACAATTCGTCCTTCTCTTTTTTCTTGCATTGAATATTTAAAAAAAGTTTAAGTACTTCGCCCAATAAATAACAGAGGCAACGTTCTCAAGTTGGCTGGCAAATCCATTAGGAACATGAGTGAAGTACAAGGTAAAAAGAACAGGGATATCATCAGAATCGTTCTGATTGTTATTTTGATTGGAGTAGTTATTGGTGGGTGGTTTAAAATCAAAAATGACGCTGATGAAAAAGCTGCATTGCAGGCCGAATTTGACAACACGAGAGAAACTTTAACTACCAAGCTAGATAGTATTTCTGTGGAACTGAGTGGCAGAATTTCAGAAATCTCCGAATTAGGGGGTAACATTGACTCACTTATTCTATTAAAGGACTCCATCACATCAGAAAGAGATCAACTTCAAAGAACTAGAGTGGCGAACAAAGCCCTAATTCAAAGGCTCGACAGAAAAGTGACTGGTTATGAGGAGTTACTTTTAGCAAAGGATGAAGAGATAGTGCAATTGAAAAAGTTAAATAATGACCTATTAGAAGAAAATAACGAGTTGAAAGTTGATAAAAATGAGCTTAACGCTTCATTAAATAAGGCTGCCCAGCGAGAAGAAGAGTACAGACAACGCATTTCATTAGCTGCTAAACACCGAGCAGAAAATATCAAAGTGTACAATATAAATAGCCGTGGGAAAGAACGTGAAGGTGACTTTCGAAAAAGGCAAGCACAAAAGGTGAAGGTGACTTTTAATTTGGCTCCCAATGATGTAGCTCCTGTTGCTGGTCACCAAATCTTGATTCAACTGGTTGATCCTTCAGGCAATGTGATATTCGATGTAGCAAGAGGGTCAGGTTCTTTTAAAATTGATGGTAGAGAGCAATTCTATACGGCTATGCAAGAGATTGTTTTTGATAACTCTAAACAAGAGCTCTCTTTCGTATATGACAAAGGTTCTGAATTCGATGCAGGCGACTACAAAATCGTAATCCTTGCAGACAACTATGAAATTGGACAAACCAAGTTTAATGTAAGGTAGACTGGAAACCAACCTTTCCGAGAGGGTATTGAAGGCCTAGTGCAAACGTTCGCATTTCTGTTTCGAACCGAAAGTCTTATCTTTCTTTTTCGGTAAAAGGCCGACCTTACTATGCTCCCTATTCAAAAGAACTTTACCAAGTCATTTTTTGCCCTTCTTAGTTTGCCTGCTACGGCTATGGGCTTTGCACTATCCATTCAGATAGCTGCTCTGAGTTGGATTTTAAAAACCAAGTTTGACCTTGATGTAGAAGAAATTGGAATCGTTTGGGCAGCAGGACCAATAGCCGGAATATTCGGCCAAGTTATCATTGGTATAGTAAGTGACAAAGTGTGGTTTTGGGGTGGTAGAAGAAGACCTTTTATTCTAATTGGCGGAACCATAGCTGCGTTAATGCTGCTGGCTTTGCCCAATATCGGCATTATCAGTAGTTCATTAGGCTTTAGCGGAGTGCTCACCGTGGCGACAAGTGTGGCACTAATGCTTGACCTCGCTATAAACATCAGCTTTAACCCTACCCGGTCAATCATTGCAGATGTTACACCGGAAGGCAAAATTCGGACAGGAGGATTCACATGGATGCAAACCGTTTCAGGAACATTCGGAGTAGGCGCATACTTAGTATCCGTCATTTGGGATAATTATGTGCTCATCAATATTGGGGTGATACTCGTATTTCTCTTTTCAGTCATCCCGACTTTTTTCATCAAAGAGCCCAAGGAGCTTAACGAGGATTTGGGTGCGGACCAGAAACCAGTTCCACTCAAAGAATCGCTGTTATCTACCCTTCCTTTATTCGGTTTTTTGCTTTTTGGAGTATTCGGAATTATCAACAAATTGTTTTTAAGCAATGCCTTAGATGATTATCAAAATGTTGCCGTCTACTCTTCAATAGCAATAACCTTCGCCATCGGTGCTTGGCTGATTGCTAAAAGTGCGAGTAACGAGACGAATAAAGGAGAATTTCAAAAAATACTTTTGGCCCATGCCTTTACATGGCTCGGTATTCAATGCATGTTCGTCTATTTCACACCCTTTGTGAGCGATATAGTAGTACCCAACCTAAATGATGGTGTAATGGCCAACAACTTCTCTTCCTTTCTTACAGGAAAGGATATTGCAAACTTTAGTAGCGATGATGCGGTGGGCAATATTGTAGCGCTCTCGTTTCTATTTCTCAACCTTGTAGGTGCACTATTACCAACCATTGCCTTAGGGCCCATTTCCCAAAGAATTGGCCGCGTTAAGACCCATACGATATCAATCTTTCTAGCCGCCATTGGCTATTTAGGCTTGGCACTTTTCGGAAGTTCTGAAACCTCTATATACCTATTGATCAGTATAGTAGGAATTGGATGGGCCGCCACCATTTCATTGCCCTTCGCAATTATGTCAGAAAGGGTCGATCAGACTAAAATGGGCTTATACATGGGTATTTTTAATTTGTCGGTGGTCCTTCCACAGCTGATGTCAAGTCTCGGAATAGGTAAAATCCTTAACGAATCCGAAACTGCCGGAACGCTCTTTTATATCTGCGCCTTGGCACTGGGCATATCTGGGACCTTGTGGCTATTTGTAAAAGACACGCACACGAAATCAAATATTACGACCTCCTCTGGAGGGCATTAAAAAATCAATTATGAAATTAATTCTCAGATCAGCCGTACTCCTCCTACTTATGATAACAGCCTGTGACACCCCTCCAAAGTATGATAATGTAGGAGACTATCCTGTTTATGACGGCAATGACCTTGGTTTCACATATGCTAAATCAGAAACGACTTTCAAAATGTGGTCACCCGCGGCACAAGAGGTAAAAGTCAATGTCTACAAAAATGGACATGGGGACAATCTAGAAGAGGCGTTCAAAATGAAAAGAGGTGACCAAGGCGAATGGTCATTCAAGCTTACCGGTGATCAAAAAAACAAATACTATACTTATCAGATACGTCAGAACGGAGTTTGGTTAGAGGAGAAGCCCGATTTATACGCTGTAGCCGTTGGAGTTAACGGACAGCGTTCAATGATAGTAGACCTTGATGAAACTGATCCAAAAGGTTGGGAAAATGATACACGACCTGCACTAGAAAATTACACCGATATTATTCTATATGAACTTCATATTCGAGACATGTCCATTCACGAGACATCTGGAGCTGAAAAGATAGGAAAGTACCTCGCACTCACTGAAGAAGGTACAAAAAGTCCCAAAGGGCTCACAACGGGCTTGGATCACATAAAAGAACTAGGGATTACTCACGTTCACCTATTGCCAACTTTTGACCACAAGTCTATTGATGAAACTCGTCTAGACGAAGCACAATACAATTGGGGCTATGACCCCTTGAACTATAACGTACCGGAAGGTAGCTTTTCAACTGATCCTTATGATGGTCGGGTTAGAATCAATGAATTCAAGCAAATGGTTCAGGCCTTCCATAAAAACGGAATTAGAGTAATACTAGACGTAGTTTACAACCACACCGGTCAAACTGAAGACTCAAACTTTAACCAACTGGTTCCTGACTATTTCTACCGTCAAAGAGCAGACGGCACCTATTCTGATGCTTCTGCTTGTGGGAACGAAACTGCATCGGAGCGCTTGATGATGCGCAAATACATGATTGAATCCGTTAAGCATTGGGTCAATGAATACCATCTGGACGGTTTTAGATTCGACCTAATGGGCATCCATGACATGGAAACCATGGATGAGATAAGTGCCGCAGTAAGAGCCATTGACCCCTCCATATTTGTCTATGGCGAAGGCTGGAAAGCTGGCGACTCTCCCCTACCTGATGAGCAGTTGGCGTTGAAAGCCAATACTTATAAGATGGAAAAAGTCTCGGCCTTTAGTGACGACTTAAGAGATGGTCTAAAAGGAAGTGTCTTTGAGCACGAGCAACGGGGTTTTGTAAGTCAAGGTGATGGTATGAAAGAGAGCATAAAGTTCGGTATAGTAGCCTCTACTCAACACCCGCAAATTGACTATGAAGCAGTTAATTATTCAAATTCCCCTTGGGCCACCGATCCTTCTCAAACAATCAATTACGTCTCTTGCCATGATAATCATACACTGTTTGATAGGCTCCGTATTTCCAATCCTCAGGCTACCGAAGAGGAGTTAATCAAAATGCATAAACTGGCAGAAACTATTGTGTTGACATCTCAAGGAGTACCTTTTTTACACGCAGGCATGGAGATATTACGTACAAAAGATGGCGAAGAGAACTCATATAATTTACCGGATGAAATCAACCAGATAGATTGGACAAGAAAGGAAAAGTATGAAGAGGTGTTCAATTATTATAAAGGCCTAATTGCGCTCAGAAAGAATCACCCTGCTTTTAGAATGCCGGAAACTGAGATGATCCAAAGTCATCTTGAATTTTTAGATGTAGCGGGAGAAAACTTCATAGCCTACAGGATTAAGGATAACGCTAATGGAGATGAATGGAAGGAGATTTTGGTATTGCTCAACGGAAGCGACCTAAACAAAACACTAGCATTACCCACTGGAAAATGGAAACTTGTCGGCAACAGTAAAGTGATCCGAGAAACGGGAATTGGTAAATCACGATCTGGAAGTCTGACCGTACCAGCAATGACCGCCTTAATTTTAGCAAAGGGCTAGAGACTGAATTCAGTTTCAAAAACCTTGATGGCATCGCCTTTCAGAATAACCCTGTCTCCTTTTATCTCAGTTAGCATTTGGCCAGTTCGATCTGAAGCTTGAAAGGCCCTGAAAATGTTTTGCCCCTTCTTTGATGACCAATAAGGTGTCAATATGGTGTGCATAAAGCCCGTCACTGGATCTTCCTGAATACCGAGGTTTGGAGCAAAATATCTCGAGGCAAAATCATATTTTCCATTGTCCGACCATGCCGAAACAATGACTCCATTAGTCGCCAGACTGGCAAGAGTGCTTGAATTGGGTTTGGTGTTCAAAACAGTCTCTAAGTCTTCAAAAATCACGATGAGCTCATTTGGTACAGTGAGCACCTCTTTTATCTTTCCACCAAAAACAATTTCTAAGTCGGTTATAGATACATCGATATTAGCTACTGGCATTAAACCTGGGAAGTCCATCGAAAGGCTTTCATCAGGGTTCAACGTCACTATCAATTCACCGCTCAAGGTATTGAATACAATAGACTTTTCTTTTGGCCAATAACCTTCGTGGAATAAAGTAAATGCAGTAGCAAGCGTGGCATGTCCGCAGAGCGGTACTTCCTTGGCTGGTGTAAACCATCTTAAGTCACAGCAATCTTCACCAATTTTTACGAAGGCCGTTTCTGACAAATTCATTTCGACAGCAATCAGCTGCATTTGGGTATCTGTCAAATGCCGATCTACAACACAAACCGCAGCCGGATTACCTTTGAACAACTCTTTAGTAAATGAATCAATTTGAAACAGCCTCATTTCTCTTTCTATTTTTAAAAGTCACATTAAGTACTACACCAACCAGAACCGCAGTCATGCCAAGGTAGGTCATCATATTAAAAGTCTCATCAAAAAGGACATAGCCAAAACCCAAAGCATAAATAATCCCAATAAAATTGATGTTTGCCACTTTTGCCAATTCTTCGGATTGGTAGGATTTGGTCATGAAGAATTGAGCGATCTGCGTTAGCACCCCAATAAGCAACAAAATCAACCATTCTTCACCTACCGGCATTACCCAATTAAACCCTGAATATATGGCCACAATGGGCAGTGTTACCAAAGGAAAGTAAAAAATGATAACTAGCGGATGCTCCGAAGTCTTGAGTTTACGAATCATGTTATAAGCAAGCCCTGAAAAGAAGGCTGCTCCCACACCAAGTAAGGTCATTTCTATCGAAACGCGAGTATCGAATCCTTTGATCATAAGAATACCTCCAAAAGAAACGGCAAAAAATATCCACTGAAGTGGACTCACTTTTTCTTTAACAATCCAAATCCCCAAAATGGCAGTAAATATTGGGCTTAAGAACATCAAAGTGACCGCACTTGCCAAAGGGATTTCCTGAAGGGTAGTAAAGAACATGATTAATGCAACTGCTCCTGCAAGCCCTCGTATCAGAAGGATTTTACGATTCTTACCCAGCAATGGTACTCTTTGGTACTTCAATGCCACACCAGACATCACAAACGAAACAATTGAACGAAACAAAATGATTTCTACAGCAGGTATATTCGGCACGTACTTGATAAGGACATTCATGACCGCAAAGACAAATGTGGCCAAAAGCATATAGATAACTCCTTTTGAAATCATGCGCGAAGATCCGTTTTTAGTGTAGATTTAAAAATTCGTTACCCCAAATAATTATGGCATTAAAGGTAGGCAGTAAGGCCCCAAAATTCGAACTCCCGAGCACCATGGGTGAGAACTTCAAATTAGAAGACAATGTTCCGTGCATTATCTATTTCTACCCTAAAGATTTTACTCCTGGTTGTACAGAAGAAGCGTGCAGCTTTAGAGATGGCTTTTCCGAATTGAGAGACCTTTCAATTGACGTATATGGCATAAGCCGCGATACAATCTCATCTCACAAAAAGTTTAGAGAAAAGAACAAGCTCCCTTTTGACCTCCTAAGCGATCCTGATGGGGCTGTTTGTAAGGCATATGATGCATTAATCCCCTTGGTTAAAATCCCTAAGCGAATCACTTACCTAGTTGGAAAAGACATGCGGATAAAAGCTGTTTACGCTGATCTTTTTGGCGTTAAGAAACACTTGAATAGCATGATTCAAGAATTAAAAACTGAATAAAAGTCAAAATTCTTCGTTCGAATTATAAATTTGTACCTCTTATGGAAAAGAGTCTCATGAGGAAAGCTGTAATTCTATCCTTTTTTTTATTCTTCAGTATCACAACTTTCGCTCAGCAATTCGTGACAACGGGAGATTTTGACAGACTATCTAAGGCAAGCATTGGTTTTGGCCTCAACACCTATATTGGCGAATTGAGAAGAATCAGCGATTCTCAATTTCAGTCAGCAGGAAGCGTAAGTTTGGGCTATGAACACCTCTTCACCGACAAGATTGCCATTAGAACCTCTTTCAGCATTTATACCATACAAGCGGATGATTCATTATCGCCCATAGCATCGAATAAACTTAGAAATATAAGCTTCAAGGCAACTAATGCTGAGTTTGTAGTGCAGGCCCTGTACTATGGCTTTAGGCACCCTTCGTCAGGATATAAAGATCGTTCTTTTGTAAACCCATATTTCCATCTCGGACTAGGCCTAACATCGAATAACCCAAAGACAGAGCTGGCTGGTACTGAGTATAAGTTGAGGCCTTTGGCTTTGGAGGGTGTTCAGTATGGAGGAATTGCCTTGGCTGTACCATTAGGTGTAGGTGCTAACGTTTTTATATCGAGGAATTGGGACCTCCAACTTGAAATGCAGTATACTATTGCTCTTACAGGTTATCTAGATGATGTTAGTAGCGTTTATAGAGATCCATCATCTTTTTCAGATACTAATGGAGTTGATGCAGCAACCTTAGGCTTATTATCAGACCCAAGAGCTACCTTGACACCACCAGTGGACCCAGTCTCAGCTGGTACTGCTAGAGGAGACTTATCCAATGATGCCTACCTGCGCTTTGGTTTCAGACTAGGGTATTATTTACCAAAATCTCTTTATGGTAAATCTTCTATACGTTGTAAAGTAGTTAAGAGGACAAGATAATACCATCCGCAATCTCTACTTTCCGATCTGACATCTCCGCTAATTCGTGATTATGTGTAACGATCACAAAGGTCTTGTTAAACTCATCTCTAAGTTGAAAGAATAACTTGTGAAGTTCAGTAGCATTTTTTGAATCTAGATTCCCACTTGGCTCGTCTGCAAAGATAATTGAAGGGTCATTAATCAAAGCCCGAGCTACTGCTACGCGCTGCTGTTCACCTCCAGATAATTCGGAAGGCTTATGATTAATTCGGTCTGTTAAACCTAGAATACCTAAAAGTTCATTTGCTCTACCTCTTACTTCTTTTTCGGCTCTTCCCCCAATAAAACCCGGAAGACAAACATTTTCTAGAGCAGTAAATTCTGGAAGGAGATTATGGAATTGAAAAATGAAACCTATCTTTTGGTTTCTAAAAGCAGCCAACTGTTGCGTAGACAATTTAGATATGTCAATGCTGTCGATAGACAGAGTACCTTCATCTGCCAAGTCGAGTGTTCCTAATATATGGAGCAAAGTGCTCTTGCCGGCTCCGGAAGCCCCTACAATTGAAAGAACTTCTTCAGGTTTCACACTTAAGTCTACCCCTTTCAAAACATTCAGAGCTCCGTATGACTTTTTTAAATTCTTTGCGCTTAACATAATCCTCTTGATAGAAAACCAAACATAGTGATTAATGACATATTGTTCTCAAATCCTTCTGCGTAATAGTGGGAATTCCCTTGTTATTATAAGCCCAAAGATTTAGCTTCGCACAAAATTTTAGACATGAATATTCACGAATACCAAGCCAAAGAATTACTCAAAGGATACGGAGTCAAAATACAAGAAGGTATTGTAGCCGATTCTGCAGAAAGTGCTACCGAAGCTGCCAAAAAACTTAATGCCGATACTGGAACGAGTTGGTATGTAGTGAAAGCCCAAATTCATGCTGGTGGACGTGGCAAAGGTCAAGTTCAAGAAACTGGAGCTAATGGCGTTGTTTTAGCTAAAAGTTTGGAAGAAGTAGGACCAAAAGCTGACGCCATTCTTGGTGGTACTTTAGTGACACACCAGACTGGCCCTGAGGGAAAAAAAGTAAGCAAGGTATTAATCGCACAAGATGTCTACTACCCTGGCGATTCAGAGCCGAAAGAATATTATCTATCTATTTTACTCGATAGAGCCAAAGGCTGTAATGTAATTATGGCTTCTACCGAAGGTGGAATGGACATTGAAACTGTTGCAGAAGAAACTCCAGAAAAAATCATCAAAGAATGGATTGATCCTAGAGTTGGTTTGCAGGGTTTTCAGGCGAGAAAAGTTGCCTTTAAATTAGGCCTAGAAGGTCAGGCATTGAAAGAGATGGTAAAATTCATCTTTTCTCTTTACTCAGCTTATGAGGATACTGATGCCTCACAGTTCGAAATCAATCCGGTTTTGAAAACTTCTGACAACCAAATCCTAGCTGTTGATGCGAAAGTCAACCTTGATGATAACGGACTATTTAGACATAAAGACCTTCTGGCTTTGAGAGATATTAACGAAGAAGACCCTTCGGAAGTAGAAGCTGGAGAATATGGTCTTAGCTATGTTAAACTTGATGGTAACGTAGGCTGTATGGTAAATGGAGCAGGTCTAGCTATGGCTACCATGGATATCATTAAGTTATCCGGTGGTGAACCTGCGAACTTCCTAGATGTAGGTGGTTCAGCCAATGCCGAAACTGTAGAAGCAGGTTTCAGAATCATTATGAAAGACCCAAATGTCAAAGCGATACTGATTAATATTTTTGGGGGTATTGTAAGGTGCGATAGAGTTGCCAATGGTGTTGTAGAAGCTTACAAAAAGATTGGTAACATTGAAATACCAATTATTGTAAGACTTCAAGGTACTAATGCTGAAGAAGCTGCTAAAATTATTAATGAAAGTGGCTTAGCTGTTCAATCGGCAATTGTGCTCAAAGATGCTGCTTTAAAAGTACAGCAAGCACTATAAGATCTAATCTGCACTCGTAGCTCAACTGGATAGAGCACCAGATTTCGGCTCTGGGGGTTGAGGGTTCGACTCCTTCCGAGTGCGCTAAAGTCCTCAAATCATTATTTGAGGACTTTTTATTTCTCACTAATAGTTGTAATTTTGAATTTCTCAACCGCTGTTTTCTTGCTCTAACCCTATCATTTAATTAGTTTTGTATTAATTGAGTTTTTCTCGATGCGAAAATTAGCTTTCATCCTATGCCTTTTTCTAGTGTTTGCAGAATTTGCAGATGCTCAAAGTTTCTATTCTCGAAGAAGAGATCGGCTCTGGATGCTCTCATATGGTGTAGGTTATTCCCTATATAACGGGGACATGTATGACTTTCTTTATGACGGGTTCTCAGCAGCGGCAAACCCTACCGTTGGTTTAGGAATTCGAAGAAAATTCGGGTCACAGCTTTCACTCAGGTTGGATGTGAACTGGTATCAACTCGGAGGAGATGATGCTGAAGGCGGTGCCAGTGCGATTATCAACCGCCCAGCTGGTAGAGCTTCGGGTGAGTCTGATACTCGTTTTGTAAGAAATCTAAATTTTAGAGCACGAAATCTTGAGATGTCACTGTTAGCTGTCTTCAATTTAATCCCTGTGGATGGAAGCTACACAAGAAGACCTATTGTTAACCCTTATTTGATGTTTGGTATTGGTAGATCTACCAACCGACCTAAGACTTACCTTCCTGGAGAAGAGGGAAATTACACTGTCAACTTGTGGGAAATACAAACTGAAGCTGATGCTCCTGTTTCCAGTTATCCGAAAACAGTAACTGTAATACCGTTCGGTATAGGTGTTAGAATTAAAGCTAGCCGCCAAATAGACATTCTCCTTGAAGGAGCTAGACGCTTTACTTTTACCGATTATTTAGACGATGTCGCTACGGTTTATCCAAGTGTAGATGAGATCATAGAGTGGAATGGTGGAATAGGATCACCTACTGCTGATATCGCATTGCAGGTCTTTGATAGGTCTGTTGAAGGAGGTTTCCAGCAAAGGCAACCAGGTAATACTCGCGGAAGAGAGAATAACGATGCTTATTATATATTTCAAATTAGGCTTGAAATGTACCTCCCAGATAATTTCTTATCTGAACTATTATCTCCATCTAGAAGAAAACCAAAGTTTAGATAGTTGATGCTTATCTAAAATTTAGTCAAGGGCTTCGAATCTCGAAGCCTTACTTTTATATTCAACGATAAACGTTTTCAACTGAGTTACTAAGTCAAACTCTATCTCTGATTTATCTCCCTCCAACGTATCAGACATTAAATCTAGTGTAGACTTCACATCTGAGAATTCTATAACCCTCGTCTTTGCAATCATGATTTTAGGATGATGCGTGGCCATGTTATTTTCATCATTATCAAGAAGCTCTTCAAACAACTTCTCCCCAGGCCTAAGTCCAGTAAAAGCTATATCTATATCCTTACCTTCAATAAGGCCAGAAAGCTGAATCATACGTTTAGCCAAATCAACAATTCTCACAGACTTACCCATGTCAAAGACAAAAATTTCGCCACCTTCACCCATTGTAGCAGCTTCTAACACTAGACTACATGCCTCGGGGATGGTCATAAAAAATCGGGTAATCTCTGGGTGGGTTACCGTGATGGGTCCGCCAATTTGAATTTGCTTCTTGAAGATTGGAATCACTGATCCATTAGACCCCAAAACATTCCCAAAACGTGTGGTAATAAACTTAGTACTGGATTGATCTAGTGTACCTAAAAAGTCATTCAATGATTGCACGTAGATTTCAGCCGCCCTTTTAGTGGCTCCCATCACACTTGTAGGGTTTACAGCCTTGTCAGTAGAAATCATAATAAATTTTTCAACCCCGAATTCTACGGAAACATCAGCCAAATTCTTTGTTCCCATTACATTGCATTGAATGGCTTCTGGAACATTAATTTCCATCATCGGAACATGCTTATAGGCGGCAGCATGAAACACTATCTCTGGTTCGTAAATATCAAAACAAGATTTTAATCTTTTATAATTTGTAACATCCGCAACAAAACAGACAAGTCGATCTTCAAGCTTAAGAATAGATCGTAATTCATTTTCAATTTCAAATAAGCCTGTTTCCCATTGATCTAAAAGGATAATTTTTGAAGGGTTGTATCTTACAATCTGTCGGGCTATCTCGCTACCGATAGAACCAGCGGCACCAGTAATCAAAATCCGCTTATTCCTTACCTCTTTTGACACATATTGATTATTCAAGACGATTGTATTTCTACCGAGCAGATCTTCAATTTTTACTTCTCTTATTTGAGAAATATCAAATTCTCCTCCGATCCATTTGTCGGTAGAAGGTACAGCAGACACTTTAATACCAAATTCAAGACACTTATCAACTAAGTCATTTTTTTTATCCAACGAAATATTGGTTACCGCGATAATTAGCTCAGTTGGACTTTGCTTCAGCACGACCTTTTCAAATTCTTCGGTTGCAGAATATATTCTGACCCCTCCAATAACATTACCTATCTTACGCTCATTGTCTTCAAGAAAGCCTACAACTTTGATATTAGATTTGGTGTCATTGTCTAACAACTGCTTAGTCATCATACCTGATCGACCAGCTCCCATGATCAATATCTTGCGTTGAGCTGTTGGAGCAGTTCGGTAAAAAGCAAAGAGCTCCTTTACTAACAGTCGATAGCTGATAGATATAACTAGTGAGACTAAAAATGCAATGAGTGCTACTGAATAAGGCAAAGAGTTCTCTGAGAGATAATTGACTGCAAAGACAATCAAGAGCGTTACTAAATTCGCATAAAGTACTCTTAGTGTATCTTGGATACCCGTATATCTAATGATCCCTGCAAAGCTTCTAGTTAAGAGTGATGCTATAAATCCTGATATCGTAAAGATTACTATGCCTCTTAGAAAGTCGTATTCATACAGCTGATCAGTCAAGAAGTTCAGCCTCAAGAGATAAGCAACTAAAGCCGACACAGAAAATACGATCAAATCTATAAAGACTATGATCCACCGAGGCAGTACATTAAGTGTCTTAATTCTACTTATCATACTTATCCAGCAGACTGTTTAAACTTTTTTCTATCCTATTCAACTCCAGTTCAGTCAGGTTTGAGCCTGATGGCAAGCAAAGACCCTTATCAAAAAGTCTCTCTGATAAACGATTGCCATAATATGGGTAGTCTTTGAAGATTGGTTGTAAGTGCATTGGTTTCCAAAGAGGCCTTGATTCAATATTATCTTCTAAAAGATGCAGTCGCATGGTTTCTCTGTCAAATCCAAGAATGGAATTATCTATCGTTATGGCGGTAAGCCAATGATTTGAAAAGTAATCTTCATGGGGCTCTACTAGGAATTCAATTCCTTCAATACCTCCTAACAAGTTATAATAAAAGTCATGCATGGCTCTTCGTTTATTCACCCATTCATCGAGAACAATCATTTGACCTCTACCAATACCTGCCACTACATTTGACATGCGATAATTATAGCCTAATTCACTATGTTGATAATGCACTTCATTATCTCGGGCTTGAGTAGCCAAAAAACGAGATTTCACTATCCATTCCTCATTATTAGATAATAAAGCCCCTCCTCCAGATGTTGTAATGATTTTATTTCCGTTGAAGGAGTAAACACTTAAATCTCCGAATGCACCCAGTTTTTTTCCTTTATAAGAACTCCCAAGAGCCTCTGCCGCATCTTCTATAATGGATATTTGATACTCATTACATATTTCCAAAATTTCATCAAGCCGAGCAGGCATACCATACAAATGAACCAATATTAATGCTTTTGGTGCCCTCCCAGTCAATGCCATTCTATCAAGAATCGCCTCTTTAAGATATTTAGGAGAAAGATTCCAGGTATCAGGTTCGCTATCAACCATTATCGGAACTGCTCCTTGATATCTAATCGGGTTAATTGATCCTGAAAAAGTAAAAGTAGAGACCAAGACTTCGTCCCCCCCTTGAACCCCAAATAAAATTAAAGCCAGATGAATGGCTGCCGTCCCACTAGTCAGAGCCGCTGCATGCGGCATACCAGAATATTCCTGAAGATCTGTCTCAAACCCATCTACATTCGGTCCTAAGGGAGCAACCCAATTACTATCAAATGCCGATTGAACAAACTTTTGTTCATGTCCACTCATATGAGGTGACGAAAGCCAAATTCTAGAAATTTCAGTCATTATACTTTAATTATTCGACCAGGATTTCCTACTACCACAGCACCATCTGGTACATTATTAATAACAACCGATCCTGCACCTATTGTTGCCCATTTCCCTATCGAAAGGTTAGGTATAATTGTAGCACCCGCTCCGATATGTGTTCCTTCTCCAACAGAGATTGTACCACACAAGGTAGCATTCGGGGAAACGTGGACATAGTCACCCAGAACACAGTCATGATCAATCGAAGATGCTGTATTTATGATGGCATGATTTCCAATTGACGTAGAGCTGTTCACAATTGCTCCAGCCATCACCACTGAGCCCTGACCGATCGACACATCATCTCCTAAAATAGCTGACGGATGAATTGCCCAACCAAAATCAGCGCTTAGTTCATTAGCAACCTTCTTGCGAATATGGTTTGAACCAATAGAAATAATGATTTCGCTAGTAATCGAGTCAATCTCAAAGTCAGCATCAGGCTTAACTTGGTAGGACTGCAGGCTCTTTATTGTGGGGTTTGCATCAACTAAAAAATCCACTTTTACACCTTGTTTTTCAAGGATATCTATTATCACTTTTGCGTGTCCAGATGCTCCGAATAATATCATATTTAATTTCCAGTAAACTTCTCCATGGTAGCAGAAGTGGCAGAATTGACTTCTGTAGTCTTAAATAATTTCAAGAAGGTTAAAAATAGGATTTTAAGGTCTAAGCTGAAAGATAAATGATCGACATACCAAACATCGTATTCGAACTTCTTTTCCCAACTAATTGCATTTCTCCCATTTACTTGCGCCCATCCTGTTATTCCAGGTTTGACACTATGTCTTCGGTCTTGTTCCAAACTATATAGTGGTAGATATTCTACGAGAAGAGGCCGAGGTCCTACTAAGGACATATCTCCTTTGATGACATTCAATAGTTGAGGAATTTCATCAATAGATAACTTCCTAACGAGACGACCAAAACTAGTCAATCTATCACTATCAGGTAACAGCTCACCACTTTTATCTTTCTTGTCATTCATCGTCTTGAATTTGAAAATCTTGAAGATCTCACCATTCATACCTGGTCTAGATTGAAAGAAGAAGGGTTTTCCCCTATTTGAAAACGTCAGCACTATTGCTGTAATGACGAACACAGGGCTTAACACAAAAAAGGCCGACAAAGCGGCCAAAAAATCAAAAAACCGTTTTAGAAACCGTCTATACATTTAGCTCCATGAAGTTAATCAATTGTTGGTTGATTTTGTGAACATCAAACCGCTCTTTAGCCATTTTGAAACTCTCTTTACTCATTCTTTCTATTTGATCAGGATTATCCAAGAAATATTTCATAGCAGTCGCTAGTGCACCTGCATTTCTGGTTGGCACTAAAAACCCATTCTTACCCTCCTCTACAGTTTCTCTACAACCAGGATGATCGGTAGTGATGATGGGCTTTCTCATTGCCATTGCCTCCTGAATAGTTCTTGGTAAACCCTCATTGTAGTAGCTTGGAAGCACGAATACATCTGCAGCATCCATATAAGGACGTATATCATCAGTTGTGCCTAGGTAATTAATCAAGCCAGAATTGTGCATTTCATCTATTTCAGACTTCGAAATCCCACCCGGATTCGGATCAACCCAACCCAAAAGTTGCACTTCGAAATTAGTATAGTCTTTCTTCAAGATAGTTGCGGCCTCAAGTAGTTCAGGGATACCTTTTTCTTTGATTAGTCTAGCAATAAACAGAAACTTGACCTTACCATTTTTAGGCTTCTCTCCAATTCTTTTATAATAGTCCAAATCAACACCAGTCCCCTTTATGACAGTTGAATTGGAAGAATTACGAATAATCTTCTCGCTTTCGAAAAAACTCTTGTCTTCGTTATTTTGAAAGATTATACCATCAACATTTCTCAATGTATTCTTATAAAGGCCCTTGACCAGAGCTCTAATAACCTGTCCTTTGAAGTCAACTCCTTCAAAACCTGAGCCTTTACCCGTAATCAGTGCATACCTCTTTGCGCTAGGCAATTTAGCGGCTCTCAAACCAAATATCACTGGCTTTATAGTATACGCTAATACATAATCAGGCTTTAGTTCTTTCAATACTGATCTAAAAAGGAAATATGCTTTGATATCACTGAACGGATTTAGTCCTGTTCTATTGAACCGAGTTGAGATACATGTTGCACCGATGGCTTCAACCTTCAGCTTTGTATCATTATCGATATATGGAGCAGCGGCATAAACATCAAAGTCCCATACCAGCCTTTTTAATAGAGGCCCTCTGAAATTTATCAAAGAGGAGGCAAAGCCTCCTATTAATAAAAACTTAGGTTTTTTGGAGTTCTGCAATTTGGTCTAGTTTCTTTTCGTAAGCTTTTCTCTTTTTCTGCCATAGAAAAGCCATTCTTCTATCTGAATAGGCATAAATAATCATAAACATAAATGGGTAGAGAATGATACGTTGCCTCGCAATGAGGCCAATATTTACCAAGGCTAATCCTGCCCCTACAGCAAATAAGGCAACGAAGATAAAACAAAACGCTATTAGTCGATCATGCCTTATTCTAAAAAAAGCTCTTTTTACAGCACTCCAATTTTTAAATACCAAAAACCAAATAAAATAAATATCAAAGAAGCTAATTACCTGAAGGAAGCCAGTCACCTCCCACGGAAAAGGCCGTAATAAAACGTTAATAGGGGCTTGAATGAATCCCAAAGGGCCTTGGGCTATTGATATTTCGCTACCTCCATATGAGGACTTTCTCCGCTGACTTTCTGCAAAATCACCAACTTCAGTGATATCACTTACCCCTACAACGGATAAGAAATAAAGTGCCCCTACTGATGCAATAGTAAGTATAAAGATGTTCTGAAAATTAAGCTTTCTAAATGAGCCTAAAAAGTAAGCTCCTGCTAACGAAAATGCCAACATTGCGGCAACTTGCGGTCTGACCAAGTAGCACCAAAAAAGGCCAAATGCCATGATTAATAAACTCTGCTTTTGCTTCTTATTAACCATTCCGGTGAGGAAAATAGCCGCACCAAAAAACATCCAAGTATCTTTACTCACATTCGCAGTCCAAAACCATAATGAAGGGTAAATAACAAGAATATACAAATACTTTTTATAGTCTATCCCACCGTAGGCTCGGTAAAAAACTTTAGCAAAATAGAATAATCCTGATAGACACAAAGCCGAAAACATGAGCCAAGTCCCTCTGTAAGACTCTCCTATTATAAGAGTTAAAATCGCAGCAGGATAACCTACAAAGTTGGTCCCTACGAAAGCTGGCCCTCTCCAAGTAGTAGAATCAAAAAACGGTGCCAAATCAAATTGTCTGAAGTAACCTGCGAAAATATTACCCCATCGATAATAGATAACTGGGTCAGCTCCCCCACCATAAATGCTAAAGGCAACAAATGCATAGGCCACTACAGCAAAAAGACGAATTGCAATTGACGTTCCTATGATACTATGGAACTGAGAGGGTATATTTCTTTGTCCTGAAAAATATACGATAATAGAAAAAAGTATCGTAGCTATTATCAGGCCGGATATCTCAAAACTTCCCACTAAGAATTAATAGCCGATTGGTAAAATGAAATTGTCTCTTCTATCATGCGTTTTCCATTGAAATGACTTGTTAATCTGACATATGCGTTATTAACAATTTCCACATTTGGCTGCTCAATCACAGCTATTAATTGAGAAGCAAGTTTATCTACTTTATAAGGCTGCACTAAATACCCTGTCTTCTTATGCTCCAAAAGCTCATTACCAGCTGGCACATTCCATGAAACCACAGGAGTCTTAGCCGCAAAGGCTTCTAAAAAAACAACACCAAATCCTTCCGAGATAGAAGGGATAACCACAACATCAGAGTTTGCCATGTATTGCCCAACCTCTTTACTGTAACCAAGAAAAAAGACATTATTTTCAAGGTTAAGTTTTTCAACTCTTGATTTCAACTCATCTTCTAGATTACCTGTACCTGCAACAAGCAACTTAACCTCCCTTCCAAACTTACGAACCAACGTAGGCATAGCGTCTATCAAGTACTTATGACCTTTAAATCCAATCAACCGTCCCGCTATAATCAGCTGCTTTGGAGCCAACCTGAACTCACTTTTCCCCTTGGATTCAAAGTGATTTGGCATATCAAATCCGTAATGAATCAAACTCATTTTTTCTATAGTTGACAACCCTGTGGATGTAAAAAAATGTCTTAAACCATTTGATATGGTGAAAGAAGCTTTCATGCGCTTTTCAGCCCATCGACTAATCAAATAATAGGGTGTTTTAGTTTGCTTAGTAGCGTCAAAACCATATTTGGATGTAAAGGTGTTATCGTACCCATGCTTAGTAGATACCAAGACTGGTCTTAGTCTCATGAATGTCTTAATGAGCGCCAAATGAAAATCAGCATGAATCAAGTGAGTATGGACAATATCAAACATACCTTCATTTGCCACATACTTAATCTTATTTAAGACTCTCCACGTGGGATATTTGCCAATATTCACTTCATGAGTTTTTACACCCAATCTGTTTAACCGATCAATAAACTCGCCTCCCACACCTCCTTGGAAGTTAGTATAAAGTCTCAGGAATTCAACCGTGATTCCTTTTGATAGGAGACCAGGAATTACTCTTAACTGGTAATTTTCTGCCCCAAAAATCCCACCTTCTTTTTGAACAAATAAGACCTTAAACATTCCTTATTTCCATTGCGAATATATACAAGAACATGAAATCAACATCTTAATTATCTCCCTTTAGCAAAGAAACTCCATCCCCAAATATGCCTATAAAGCCTCCATCTCTTGACTGAATTACGATATTGTTTATTCCCTTATCTACAATTTCATTCTTAAAATGAAAATTATCGCCAATATCATCAATAATAATAATTGAACGCTTGGACATCATAGGTCTAACTAAGTCAAGGGCTGCCTTCCTGCCTTCGTAGGACTTATCACTGTCATAATGAAATAGATCAACTTTGTCTATCAATTTAAGTAGTTTGGGTAGGTTTACTTGATCGCCCTTTGTCTCGAGATCCCAATTTCTTTTCAATTCATCAGGCACAACGCACCCAATATAATCTTCGGGGTTTTTAATCCGAAAGTATGGAAAGTCCGAAGAGTATAGCCTACCCTTTTCAACAGAATCTATGTATTCTAAAAATGTTCTTGATGTGAAGCCCATGGAAACCCCTGTTTCTAAAATAGTACTTGGCTTAAAAAAGTGACAAAC
This sequence comes from Cyclobacteriaceae bacterium, assembly GCA_965284605.1. Classification (GTDB taxonomy): domain Bacteria; phylum Bacteroidota; class Bacteroidia; order Cytophagales; family Cyclobacteriaceae; genus Roseivirga. Next base: position 3,366,419 of record OZ260101.1, on the reverse strand, counting down.
AAAGTATGCAAACACAACATCTCCTCCACCACCCATTCGAAATGGTAAATCTTTTACAATTTGCTCGGTGTCAAGAAATAGTTTCTCTGAATACTTTACAGCATCTACATAAAGCTGACTATTAAGCCCTGACAACAAGTTTTCTAACTCAACGCTATTACTCTTACACCATTCTTGGGCTGCCCCTTTAGTTTTCTCAACATTAGGCTCTTTCAGTCGCGTCATCACTTTACGAACCATCACACGGCCATTACCCCTTTTAAGAAAATTACTCAGTATAAAGAGAATATTATTTTTTTGAAGCATTACAACATTAGTTTGATTTTTTAACTTATTCTTAAGTTTTGCTGTTTTTTTTATTTTAATTCCTTTTAATTTTCATATCAATGTAAAACTATCGTTAGATTTGAAGCAGATATTAAAAAGAAAATAATTTGTCTGGTACCATGGTCTGACTATCTCGCTCAGGAAGTAAGTGAATCAATAATTTTATTGAATTTTTCAGCAGATTCAGCCCAAGTAAACTCTAGTGCCCTTAATTTACCCTTTTCAGTTAATCCATTTCTCAACATTTTACTGTCAAGTGAATTAATAGCACACAAATAGTCAGGTAGTTTATTACATATTAATGCTGAACCTTGAACTATTTCATTTATCGCACCCATTCCACTCGTGACAACCGGACACCCAGCTGCCATTGCCTCTACTACTGGCCAGCCAAACCCCTCACTTTTTGATGGGAACAACAAACAATGTGCTCTTTCATAAGCTTCCTTGAGCATTTGGTCATCAACATTAATTAAATAGACAATCTGATCAGTTAATCCTTTATTATTTATTTTTTCCAAATTAGACTTACTTATTTCTCCAATACGTAAGATGATGTAATCCTCCCTCAACTTTTCCAAAACAGAAATAGTAAGACTGAAATCTTTATACCAAGCATCTGTACCAATAGAAAGTAAGATTTTCTTCTTTGGAAGAACTGGTAAGCAGTTCTTTTTCAATTTTGTTTTAAACCAGAAGTCTTCAATACCATTTTGGACAACATGGACTTTATGTTTGGGGAATTTCGGGCAGAACCTCAATAAATCATCTCTTGTATGATTTGAAACACAGATTATCTTACCTGCCCTGCTCATCAACCACAAGTAACATTGATATTGAGTTTTAGCTATGACTCCAACCCTAGCTTGAGAATAAAGCGTATGAAGATCATGACACACTACAACCGTATTTGCAAACCCCATAAAAGGAAGTAGATAACTGTACCTCTCAGAGATTAGCACCTTAGTAGCGCCTCTTGATAAGGCAATCATTCTAAAAGAATAAACAAAATATTTTAGTACCATTTGCCAGATGGCATTTTTAGAACGTGGACATATTACCTTCTTCACCTTCTCATGCTTTCCAATAGCTTCAACTAAGCCTTTGAAGTACCTGCGCATGCTATAAGCATGGCCCGTGGTTTCAATTACATATATCATAGACATCAAGAAATAGGGCTATTCTTAACAAAATCAATAATAACCATACAGCCAAAGGTGAAAACCTGAAGAGTGATGCTAGAAAACATTTCTAACGTATCGTTCTACAGAATTAGCCAATAACTTTACATTCTCCTTCATCTCTAGATTACCTCTAAAAACGGGTAGTATTGCACCTTTAAAAGATTTTTTGTAAAAGTCGGTCATAAATAACTCCAAGGCATTTTCTGAAATTTTCATACCTTCAATGATTTTTCCAATTGCCAACTTCAGCTCCTCCCTATTCTCAACGAAGAAAACCCCTTCAAGTGACCTAAACCAACAACCTCCACCAAAAACAACAGTAGCTTTACCTCTTGCCACTGCCTCAAGACCGGTCGTACCAACCACGGTAGCAACAAACCAGGACTTATCTAAAAGAGTAAATGGATCGGTTTCAAGAGAAACAAGTTCTACTCCTTCCATTTCGGAAAGTGCCTTATATTGAAAATAGAAACGTGATAAATGGCCAACTTTCTGAGGTAAATATTGTGTCTTATGTTCTTTTACATAAATGAGAACATCTTTTGGTAAGACATTCCTTAGCAGTTGAATCATAAGAATCTGCTCAACAAATACGCCACCATCAGGTGAGGTAGTTCTTTCTGGTTGATAGTGTAGGGGTACGTAAACAAACTTGTTGTCCAATTGAATCGCATCAATAGCAAGTGCCTCGTAAGACTTCCGTAATCTTTTGCGCGCTTGAATACCCTTCCATTTATACCAATAAACTTGGGCCTTGTTTAATACTGAGTTTTCTAAAGGGACATTTCTAACCTTCCTGATAGAGGCAAATTTTGATTTATCAAATAATGAAAAAAACTGAAAATTCGATACTTGTCTCTTCAATGTCGCTAATACGGCTTGCCACTGATTACTTTGCCTTTGTAGCGTTTTAATTGTGCTTGGAATGGCCTGAGCATAGTCACTCCTTTTTGCCTTAACGAAGTCTTTAATTAAGTTTTTTCCAGCGGTGTCCACCTCATCTTGGAAGTTAAAACCTGCCATAGTTTGCATAGGATCATCATATATGTCGTTGTATATCAAAAGCCGAACCCCAATTGTCGTATTTGGCTTGAACATCAATGTCTTTACTCCGTTTTTTTTAAGGACTTGATAGAGTACGTACTGAGCAGCATGGTGTGGGATCTCAGTAAACACGGCAAACTCTGGCTCATATGTATTCAGTACATTAATACTGTAGTTCAAAAGTCTAAGAAAAAAATATTTTCGCTCATTATAAGAAAAGCCATCTCCAACATCCATACGGTCCATCATCTTCATTGACAGATCCATCTCAAGGGCATATGTCTCAATAGTTGACTTGTCTACTCCTGCTGAGGAAAAAAGATCTTTACCAACAACTGATTCACCTTTTATAATCTCTAAATATGATTGGGTATCGCAGCTCGGGAAAGTATTGGAAACCAAGGGTTCGGTTAACTCCGAGCATATCCAATATTGTGGATTCCAATTGAGCCTCTTCTGCATCTCTTTTGCAAAATAAACCCAATCTTCTAAATGAGACAGTGCGTATAATACATTCATATTATTGGTATAAGGAAATCAGCCTGTGAAATCTCGAATCAATTATTCAAGAAGCCATACTTCTCATTCAAAAACTCAGCAAAGACAAAATCAAGCTCGTCATTAATATCTACGGACCTTAAAGCAGGCATCGTGTGCCCCATGCAATTGTCGCTTAGTATTTTACCATATTCTTTAATAAAGGCCACAGATGTCATATAGATTGACCCGTTCCGGGTATAGACTTTAGGCAGGTTTTGGTATTCCATAGCAGTCTCCTTACCAAAATATGAGTTTAGATAGTTTGCTTCATCTAAAGTCTTGAACTTCATTGGATGATAATCGAAAGGCACCTGCGCTACGCTCACAACACTTTCCACTTCATTATTTCTATACAAATCTATACAGGTCATAACATCTTCTCTACGCGTAAATGGAGATGTAGCTTGAAGTATCATAACCACATCAAAGGTATCTGGCGCAAAGTGATCAAGCGCGTGCTTGACATAATCAATTGCTAAAGATTCATCATCCGCTAGGTGCTCTGGTCGAAGTAAAGTAGTAATTTTATCATATGCTGCGGCAATGCCCAAAACAATTTCATCATCGGACGATACAACCACCCTCGATGATTCAGAAATAGAATTTGCCAAGGCTATTGTGTGACTAACTAAAGGACTTCCGCAGAACATTTTTGTATTCTTGCCGGGTAGTCTTTTGGAGTTCTTCCGCGCTGGTACTATAGTTAAAATTTTCAACTGCGTCTTATTCGCTTAAATTGATTTAAAAAAAGTCACTACCCAGCACATTGTATTTACCTAACCTCTCCTCATTCAGTGTAAACACACTAACATCTCCAGGACGATCCCAATTAATATCATATTTTCTTTTGAAGTTATTTTCCAAAAAGCGGGCGTTATTGGTCCTGCCATCTACTAAAATAGTAGTGCCTGGGAGAAATGTAGGTTCCATAAGTAATAGATCTCCACTCATAACGGTTCGTTCGTCACAGTTAAAAGACAAACCATTTATTGTACCCTCTATTGCTTTAGGGTCTGGTGCATCCAAATAAACAAAATCAGGCACTATGTCTGGAAGGGTGTCATAGTAGCTACAAATTTGTCCTTGAAAAGTACCTATGGACACCCTACTAAACGAAAAATGGACAAAAGACTTTAGGGGTTCGGGTAATTGAGAAGCCGTCCTTTCTAACCACTCTTTTGATGAATCAACAGTGAAACACTGAAACATAAATCGGTTCCGCACAACGGGCTTTGGAAAAAGAGTCTCCCAATCATCCTTATTTTTCTTTAAGGCGTCTGCAATTACATAGGTAGAAAAGCCTACGCCAAACTCTAAAACGGTGAAGGACTTTTGTTCTCTAATTAATCTATGTATACGCACGATGTCTCCCAAATTAGGTGGAATTGGAGCCTTTACACCTCCTTTTACAGCATCAAAAACATCCCTTTCGTCCTTAGGGACTTCGAAATACACATCCAAACCTTCCTGATAGTAGTAGTCCTTTAATTCTTGTTCGCTCATAAACTCATTAATATGTTATTTGCTTTTGGATAGACAACTCAACGTCTGCGATTACTTGGGCAATCTGCTTACCCGAAATACCCTCACCATAAATCTTAGATGAATCATAAGCCCCATGGTCTATCTGAAATTGAATTGCTTTTTCTAATGACTGAAGGTTGTAAGATGTGTCTATGACATTATCAGCCCTATCCCTTCCATTTTGTCTTGACCCAATATTGACAACAGGAACACCAAGAAACGAACATTCCCTTATTCCAACACTAGAGTTACCCACCAGAACACTACTATTTTTAAGTAGTGCTAAAAAATCCAAAGGCTCCATATTCTTGAAAAAATGAAAGTTTGAAACTTTATTTTTTTCTCTAAAAGCTCTAATACCCTTTGATGTACCATCCGAACCCGCATCTACATTTGGCCAAAACCAAACCACCTGAATCCCTAGTTTACTCATAGCTAGCAAGGTTGTTTCTACCTGTTTCTTTGAGTCGGCATATTCAGTAGTAACAGGATGCTGCATAACCACAGCGTATGGTGAGTTATAATCAATGGCTTTACCGACCCCACCATACTTTTTTTCAAATTCATTAATTAATGAGCCTAAACTCAATTCGTTGAGCTTTCGTGCAATATCAATAGACGGGCATCCCGTGTTAAAAACGGTCTCATGCCTTTCTCCCATTCTGATCAGTCTTTCTTTTGCCGATTCAGAGGAAACGAGATGAACATCAGATAATTTTGTAATGGCATGTCGCACCTTTTCATCTATATTCCCGGTTACTTCTCCTCCTTGTATATGTATAAGAGGAATATTCATATATGACGCTGCTATTGCCGTTGACATAGTCTCGAATCGATCTGCAATAGTTACAACAGCATCTGGTTCAAGCCTTTCGAACACTGATGCTAACTCTATAATACCAACACCTGTTGTACGTGCTGACGATGTCAAATTTTCTCCTTCTAGTACATTATAGACCTTAGCTGAAATGTCAAAGCCGTCATTTTGAATAATATGAGAAGCATTGCCATACCTTTCTAATAATGCTGATGCGGCCAAAACAATTTGTAGATCAATTTTCGGGTGATCCTTCATTGCCAACAGAGCGGTTTTAATCCTACTATAACTAGGTCTTGCGGTAATTACCACACATACTTTTCTTTTATTCGACATCAATTCTATTTAAGAATTCATTCTTCACTATATCTCTTTTGACTTTCTTTCCCAATACAGTCTTATATTCACTGGCATCAACTCCCATGTTGCTTGGTTTTTTTGACTCTAAATCATTAAAACCAATAAGATCACCTTTACGAAGGTCTCGACTCAGTGCTAGAGATTTTCCAAATAACCTTTTTGACCTCGACAATTCTTCGTCTAATTGTTTACTTACGGGGTTCTCCAACATCTCTTGCACCATTCTTAGACCTTTTACTAGCTCTGTTATTTGATTCATGGAAAGAGAAGAATTGCTGTCAGGACCAAACATTCTTTTATCAAAAACTGCGTGAAACTCAAACACCTGGGCCCCCAAACTAGCCGCTGCAATAGATGGGAAAATTTCTCCTGAATGGTCTGAAAGGCCTACTAATTCATTTGGAAATGCATTTTTAAACTCTTGAATCATATTGAGCCCAATTTTCTCAGCTATGGTCGGATACATAGTCGTACACTGAAGAATTGATACTTTCTCTATATTTTTTTTTAGCCTTTCGTAAGCTTCTTTTACTTCACCCATTGAACTCATCCCAGAAGAAAGTATGACTGGCTTACCCAAAGAAGCAATTTTGTCAAGCATTAGGTAATTTGTCATCTCACCAGAACCAATTTTAATGATCTGGGTATCAATTCTATCCAGTAAGTCAACTGCAGCAATAGAAAAAGGAGATGAAATAAATATCAATCCACGTTCTTCACAATGACTCTTAATCTCAATCCATTGTTCTTCCGTAAACTCCATTCGTTTCCAGTAATCAAAACGTGTCTTATCTTCATAAGAAAATGGGATTCTAAACTCCTCATATTCACTACTTTCTGCATCTGCAATATGAGTTTGAAACTTTACAGCACTTACACCAGTATCTGCTAAAGCGTCTATGTAGGAATGAAGAATGCCCAAGCTGCCATCATGAGCTTGTCCAACTTCCGCAATTATTAAAAAGTCCTCGTTTATCAAATCTGTCTTATTTAGTTTAATAGAGCATTTTTGATTCTCTCAATCGAACGTCTATCATTGCTATAAAAAAAGGTTTTAATGAGCGTTTCTCTGTCAAAATCATCTGTTTCGTTAAAAGTAATATCATCAATCTCAAAAGTCCAAAAGCTCATAACTTTGGCAAGCTTTAATGATTTAACGACCTCCTGTAAACCAGAGTAATTGATGTTAAATAAAATCGTTCTCTTCCAATACATAGCAGGAATTACCATTGTTGAATAAAATCCAAAACATCCGATTGCAGATTGAATATACAAATTGAAGTTTTCAACATGTTTCAAATAGACAATATTCTGTTCAACTGGTAGCCAATTAGAATTATAACTTTCAGGGTGTAGCTTTATATACAGTAGTGTATTTTGACGCTTGCAGTATGCGTTCAGCTTGCGGTAGAAATCAATCATTTCATTCTTTGAAACAGTTTCTTCACCAAAAGAATTCTCAGCTAAAGCTTGGTCTATGTGCAAATAGAATCGATCGCTTAGCAATTCAATTTCATGCTGTAAGTACATATCTAACTCTGGACTGCCGACAAATCTTATCTGATCTTCAGAAGCTCTATCCGTCTCTTTATGAATTATTGAGTTATATAGACTAAAACAAATATAAAAATCTGGGTTTTTAATATTAGAGGGTAGATGTCTTGCGGCCCAATAATTACCGAATCTTTTCGCGCACAGTGTATAGAGTAGAATAAAAAAAAGTCTTGAAAAATCAACGTAAGGGAGAGAAGAAGAAATGAACGTCAATGAGCTAAATCTCACCTTTCTCTTTTGAGCTTCGACATTTTTGACAACCCCTCTTTTCCGCCATAATCTTTCTCTGGTTCTATAATCTTTATAATTGGTATAGATACCATGTTGTAGCACGAAGGTTTTTAAACCTCTTTTTTTTGCCTGATAGTTGAGTACTATTGACAGCCCATTATCAATGGACATGAATATGACAAAATCCGGATCAACATCATTTAAAAGGTCATTAGCATTTGAGTAGTCACTCCAATATACCGATTTAGCAAAACCGCTAGCATATTCCTCAGATGCTTTCGAGAGAGATGGAAGAAACACAAACTCAAAACCTGTTGTTAATTGCTTAAAGACTAGCATCCAGTCTTCTCTATAGGTAGGCCATATGACCAGCACTCTTTTCACTTATAGATCTTTTTCAGCAATTGAGGTAGAGACATTTCTCTTGAGATTAACCATTCGACAAATTCCCGAAAAGCCCCATCACCGCCAGCCTTTAGCGTTGTATAGGTTACTACCTCCTTAATATAAGAGGGAGCATTTGATGGAGCGCAGGAAATGCCAACACTTTTTAATAGTGAATAGTCTCCTATATCATCTCCAATGTAGGCACACTCACCTAAAGAGATTTCCAGTTTCTCGCAAATTGATACAGCGACATTGAGCTTATCACTGATACCTTGATACAATAAATCAATATTCAGTTTCTTGGCTCTGCGTTTGACAATTTCAGTATCCTCACCGGTGATTATAGCTATTGGGATTTTCAATTCTCTTAAAAACAATACTCCCGCACTATCCGAAGTGTTAAATCTTTTCAGTTCGTTACCCTGTTGATCATAGAACATCCCTCCGTCCGTCCACACTCCATCAATATCCGTAATTACTAGTTTTGGAAGCATAACTTAATGAATCAGATGGGGGTAAATTATTTCATTACTAGGAATATCTTCTAACGCTACTTTATTAATTACATCACCTTTTTCAACCCACTTGAAACCATCGCCAGGGCTAAGTAAATGTATATCCGACTCTTCTATAATTGTCCCCTTCCGAATTACCTTATTCGTAGCAATTGATCTCTCTAGCTTTACTTTTGCAACAGATACAGCGTTATTGAATACTTTCTCATGAACGCCCATTGCTAGTTCAAGATTTCTGATATCACGCACCATTCTTCTCATTCCATCAGGACCAAGCGAACCAGCCTGATCAGTGCCTTTCATACTTCGATCAAGTGTAATATGCTTCTCAATAACCTTAGCTCCCATGGCTACCGCGGCTAAAGGAATAGAAATACCGATTGAGTGATCTGAATAGCCTATTGCCAAGTCTGGATATTCTTGCTCTAAAAAAAGGACACTCTTCAAATTAATATTCCTGTACTCACTTGGGTATTGCGATAGGCAATGCAGAATTGACACGTCATTGTGGTACTTGCCAATTACCTCAAGAGCGTTATCTATCTCATCTAAGCCCCCCATTCCTGTAGAAAGAATCATAGGAATTCTGGTCTCAGCCATTGCCTCCAATAAGGGCAAATTAGTCAGGTCCCTACTTGCAACTTTTAGTTTATCAGGCTGAAAAAGCTTTAACATACTAAGGCACCCAATAGCGCAAAGTGTCTCTATAAAGTCCAGTCCTTTATCTTTTGTATATTGATATAACTCAAAATGTTGCTCGTCATTCAATTCTAATTTCTGCCTATGTTCGCCATAGGTAGCTCCAAATGAATGTGGAGAATCATAAGCTTTATTCATAGCAGAAGCAGATAATTCCTCATTCAAATCCCTCTTGGTCAACTTTATAGCATCCCAAGGTAATAATGACTGATTAAAAAGGTCATCTACAACTGGCTGTGATGCTTTGTCTATTAATAACTTAGCGATATCGACTGACCCATTGTGGTTTTGACCAATTTCGGCTATTAAGTAAGTATGTGGCATGACTATTCTTTTCTTGATTGTCAATCTATTTACTAAATGACTGAATACCTTTTTGCATCCGCTCTAAAAATAGCGGATTATTATCAGTTGTATCTATAATCTCCTTAAGTCCTTTCCGATCACCCACCATCTCTTCCAACAGTTCGGACATATTTTCAAAATCCTCTTCTGTGTCAATGGTAAACCTCAGGTCGTTACGCTTAACAATAATATCTGGGGCCATTACAAGTTCTATTCGAAAAACATCTGGATGTCCATAAATAAAATTAGTAACATGCTCTGAGTAGAATGCTTTATTTGAATGGTTACTTAGAAATTCTTGTGTCTTCTCGAGTGCTGCTAATGAGACACCTTCCACAAACAAACCCCAATGGGTTTTAATAGCTGGTACAGCTTTGTGATTACAATAGCTAACATAATCCACTCCAGATGTTATTCTTTCTAAATAATAAGGTATTCGGTCTAATTGAATCAATGGATTGTCGGAGCATACTCTTATTAAGTTATCAGCTTTGTAGTTTTTTGCACAACTGACAAAGCGTGCCAAAACATTTTCTTCAGAACCTCTAAACACCTCTATGCCAGCCTCATCAGCCCAAGACACAAGCAGGTCGTCAGAGGGATTAGTGGTAGTGGCAAGCACAAATGGAATACCTAAAGCCTTAATTCTTCTTATCTGCAAAGCCAATAAGCACTTTCCTTTCCAAATAGGCATTAAAACCTTACCTGGCAAACGGGTAGAAGATAAACGTGCTTGAATTATAATGAGATTATGAGGCATACAGGGATTCAATTACCTTTTCATAGCTTTCTGTAAGTTTTAGCGGATGGTAATGCTCTGCATCTTGTATGCAGGCGATTGAGAGTGATTTTAAGTTTTTTTTATCCTGGGACAAACTCAAGAGGATGCCTTTTACTTCGTCCACATCCTCTGCAACAAAACCCGTAAGTCCCGATTTAACAAAATCTTCAGCTCCATAACCTTTATAAAGAATTGAAGGAAGTCCATTGGATAAAGTTTCCAACCAAACCCTAGGTAATCCCTCTGACCTAGAAGGTAATATATGTAAGTCTGCCTTTTCTATTTGCTCAACCAACTTCTCCTCGGTTAAAAGTCCATGAAAATGGACATTTTCACCACACAGCATTTGAAATTCATTTTTATCACCTCTACCAATGACGTGAAACGCTAAATCAGGAAAATCCTTTGACAAAAGCAGGAAATCTTCAAGTCCCTTTCTCCGCCAGTCATTGCCAATAAAGACAACTCTTTTCAAGTTCTCTCTGACTCGCTGACAACGAGCAAACAACTCAAAATCTGTAGGTGGTAACAAAGTGTCGGGTTGACTGATAATGCTCCATCTTGCTCTATTATAAGTCGACATATAATTGGTCATGGAGTAGACTCTATCAACAAAATTGAAATTCTCTTTTAGTCGATCTGCATCTTTATCAATCAGCTGACTCATCGCACTTTCAAGTGCCTGATCATCGATAACATTCCTAACCGTTTTAAAAGATTTAATCCTGAAAATTTTTAATAATATTTTTTGCCAACGGATGAAAAGGCCTCTGGGCAAATAAACAATATCAGCCTTTGCAAACCCCCAAATAAATCCTAGCAAACCAGTTACTTTCACTGGAAATCTGCAATTAAAAACTTTTACACCGGCAACATCTGACTTAGGTAAGTTACCGTGGTTAATGGCTAATGTATATACTTCAAACTTTGACTTATCCATATATTTGGCAAGTGCTCTGCAACTCAAGTTTTGTGCATTGGTTTGGTTGACGAATGCTGCCAAAAAAACCTTAATTACCTTATTGTTATCAGAATCACGAGTCATTAGCTACAGTGCTGATTTACATCAAAAGCCCGCAGTAAAATTAAACTTACCATCAAACTACAACCTTGAAAAGGATGTTTTGAATTAGATATTTATTATTGATTTGAATACTCTTCACTTTTTTTTAAATACCCTATAGACTGTTAAGAGTAAAAGTTTATACCAAAAACGTAGTAGTAGATCTATTGGAAAAGGCGGAAACAAATACTTATGCAGCGTACGTTTCGGGGTACGTTTCAACCAATGAAAAACTAACCAGTCTAACTTATCCATTTCACTGATCCTTTCTTTAAAACTTGTAGCGTTCTTTAATACTTTTAAACGCTCAATTGTATGTTGCATAAATTGGGTGTGTGACTTTTCATGCCGTGTTGTCCTCTCATGATGCCTAAAATAATTCAGTTTCTTACCCGAGTAGAATATATCCCCTTGTCCTATGATGTTCATCCAACACATCCAATCACCAGAGTACCTCATGTTAATATCCTCAAGAAATCTTAAGTCAATAGATGACTTTCTAAAAGTGACAGCACTTGCGTTTGGAATAGTGTTCTTAAACTTTAAATATTGACTGACCTCTTTATTGCCATTATTTGTGTAATCGGAATTCCAACGTCCTTGCCCATACCTTTCTTTCCAGAAATCTGAATGCTCCATAATATTTGAACTTTCATCAATGATATTTGAATTTGAATAGCTCAATATCACTTTGGGATTATCAAAACTTGCCACCATTGTTTCCAAAAAAGTCGGATGGGCATAGTCATCACTCTCAGCTATCCAAATTAATTCTCCAGTTGCCTGTGATATACCTTTTGCCCATTGTTTAAATGTACTTCCAGAGTTTACATCATTAAAAATTAACTGGCTTGTCTTCTCGTGATTGCGGTATTTCTCTAAAATTTCTTTTGAATTATCTTGTGATTGGTCGTCCAGAAGAATGAGTTCAAAGTCTTGATAGGTTTGATTTAGGACACTATCAATCCGTTGTTCCAAATAACGAGCATGATTATAATTGGGAACTATTACCGAAACTCGTGGCATTAAATGAAGGGAAAATTTACTTTCAATGGATTACTAATATTACATTCGCTCTAAAGAATTTCATCTAACAGGTCGTTCACTACTTAGACAATAGAAAGGTTTTGTCGAATATTTTCCTAACCCCCACTTGACTGAAATCTGAATCAATCAGGCTGAAGGCTTCGATATTTTTGAGCACCTCATCACTTTCTAAACTCTCAAACTTATGATGTGTATAAAACTTCTGATGGTCATCTTTTTGACCAGACCAAGCCTCTATCTTCTTAGTAAACTTCTTTTTTGTAGTGCTCAACTGAAGCCTCGCACCTATCTTAGTCCAGTTATTACTTTCATTAAGTGCTGGTGCGTCAAGCTTTTCCCATGCGTCAACAATTTTATGATATGCAAATTCGCCAGTGTTATTGGCTAAACGAGCATCGATTAATTGATGAGAAATTTCAGTGTACTCGAACGGATTACCCGTAACCTCATAGCATCTCTTTATTGATGTGACCACTTCCTTAATACTATTACACTCATGGCTTAAAGCGTTAGGTATACTCCTTTCTAATTCTGATTGGAAAGGCCTAAATGCAATAATCGGTTTGCCATTCACTCTTGCTTCGAAAGCAGTAGTGCAACCATTATGAATAACAACCTTAGCACCATTTACCCATTGATTTATACTACCCTCTCTGATGACAACAATATTTTTTTGAGAGGCCAACAAGGTTTTCCAGCCATTAGTATCCTCTGCAGGGTGTGGTCTAATCACTATTTTTTTTTCAGGAAATTCAGTTGACAATTTATTGATCAACCTCATAAACTCTTTTACCATTTTTATCTCATGGGCATAGTGATCAAAGAGTTTCAATTCCTGTTCGAAGTCTGAAAAATTATTATTGATCTTAGAGAATTGCAAAAGTTTCCAAAACCTACTCTGATTAAATAAAATGGCAAAATTAGAGACTACTAAAATATAATCCTGCACTACAGAGTACCCTTCAATCTCCTTCACTCTTTGATAGAATTCTGCAAACTCTGTTCTCCATAAATCAACTCTTGGCGATCCTGACTTTTGAAAAATGCCTTTATAATTAGGATAAATATCTGTCAAAGATGCTGAATCAAACTCTCCCCAACAAAACACCTTAGATACTACACTCAAACTTATTTCAGCAAATCGCATTCTAGCAAAATCAGCATAGGTCTCGTCTAAAAGACCACTCTCTTCGTCCAAAGTAGTGATAACTCCTCCTCTATCTTTTATCAGTTTATGATTAGGGTAATTTACTGTAGGGTGAAGAGCTTTATCATGAAATACCCCAGGCTTTAGCAACCCATTGGGGCCCCAGGTGAACACTAAGGATAGTGGCCCCAATAAGACTTGATGTCCCCTTTTAGCAGCTTCTAAAGCCAGAAGTAATTTACTCTCGAACTCTCTAGACTTAATTTCGATGGGAAGATAAATATTCATTTAGAATTCAATAAGTGACCTACTAAAACTCATGTTCGAGTTATTCTAATCTATATTTTACAAGAGAGGTAATCGCCTCTTTAATATTTTCAATTGGTGCCGTAAGGCTTAATCTTAAGTATCCATCCATACTATCACCAAAAGCAATACCAGGAGTAAATGAAACGCTATAACGACTAGCAATTACCTTTGCAAGGTCAAAAGAGGACTTATTAAATTCTGATATGTCAATTAGAACGTAAAATGCCCCTTGAGGTAATAAACAACGAAACTCTAGCCATGTATTTTCAATTAAATTCCTTAGGAATTCTCTTTTATCCCGGTAGTCAACTCTCATACGATCTACCCATTTCGCGCATGTGATATCTGAAAGTGCCGTTATTGCTGCTTTTTGTATAAACGGAGAAATACAAGTAGCTGAATACTGACTTAGTTTCAACATATTATCAATCAATGCTTTAGACGCAACCAGATAGCCAATTCTCCAACCTGTCATTGCATATGTTTTTGAAAAACTAAATATTGAGATAACCCATGGAAATACTCTAGGATCCGAAGCCATACTATAGTGCTCTTGTCCATCCAAAGTGATTGCCTCATATACTTCATCCGAGATTAAATAGATACTCTTTTTGGCTACAAACTCACTCAACTTAGATAGTTCATGCTTATCATAAATAGCACCAGATGGGTTATTCGGAGTATTAATAATAACTAATCTAGTCCTTTCTGTTATACTAGCCAGTACGAGATCGGCATTTAACTGAAATCCATTATGCTCACTTAGACGTACCATAATGGGTATTCCACCAGCCAAAATTACATTACTCTCATATGAGCGCCAATAAGGCTCAATAATAATGCACTCGTCCCCAGGGTTTAATATTGCTTTAATTGCGATACTAATCCCATGCACTGCTCCATGGGTGACTAAAACATTCTCATCTGCTAAGCAATCGATCTTATTGAATGTTTGAAGCTTCCTTACAATGCCTAACCTAAGTTCCTTTAGCCCTCTACTATCACAATAATTGGTTTCTCCATTACTAAGAGCCTCTTGAGCTGCCTCTACAATTCGTTCATGAGTTGGGTACTCAGGATCACCAGTTTGGACTTTGAATACTTTAAGACCGCTGTACTCCAATTGACGTACATGATCGGCAAAAGCAACTGAATATGATTGATCAATTGTATTTAGGAGCTTTGACATGACTACAGGCGATAATCTTTAACCGATGGCTTCAAGAAATCGTAGCCACACTTGGTATTATTTCTTTCAAGCGGATTAACTGGGGGAATTGAACAAAACCCAAGCAGCTGCCTTTGTTGATCTGAACATTGTTGATAAATCTCATTAGGCATGCTTTTTACAATATCCATGGAGGGTTTAATCCACCACATGCCTAAAGTAGCGATTAATGCCCATCTTGATCGGTTCGAACTATTCTCTAGGGTACCATGCCAAAGACGACTATCCCAAAGTATTAAATCACCAGCTTTCCCTGTCAAAGGCTGCCGGTTCTGAAGTTCTCTGTCAGTAAAAGTTCCTGATTGATGAGACCCAGGTACAACCACTGTACAACCATTATCCAAATCGCTGTCCTCTAATAAGTATACCAACTGCATCATATTCGTATGTTTACCAACAAAGGGAATATGAGAGTCAATATGTAGATCAAGCTTGGCCCCGCTTGATCTGGCGTTATAATACAGCATAACATAATTAGGTACATCTTGAGGTAGAAAACCATAATGGGCATCATTCAACTTCTCACGAGCGATATCTGTTATAGTACTAATAGTCAATACATCAATGAAAAGCTTATCAATTGTCTGTAAATTATACAAAACCTTATCAGACTTATTTCTCTCTGGAGTACCCGCATACTCTACCCTCCCGTCTGCATTTAGCTTATCGTAATTTTGTTGTGTAAGCTTGAGTAAGAGATTTTTAGTGTCTTCGGTAAGGAAATTTTGAATCCTTGCAAAACCATAAACACTCAGCTCTTTCATCACTTGTTGATATTCATTTTGACTTACAGTCCTGGAAAGATTCTGTATTTTGTTTTTCATAGTACTCATTAGATCAAACGATTACGTATTAAAATGATGCTACTTTGTATCCAAAGGCTTGTTCAAATCTTCTAACTGTTCAATATGAACCTTGGATAATAAATCCTGTTCCGTCAGATACGCTTTATCACACACTATTTTTTTCGTATCCCATTTCAATGTATCCAAACAGTAAAACCAAATGTCTTCCTGCATTTCAATCCTGTGCAACCTATTTAGTATTTCTGCATTCAATAAGTTCGGTGCTATTACTGTGACCCCACCGTCATCGCAAACCGCAACTCCACCTTCATACAATTCTCGAAGCTCTTGCTCTTTTTCCGGTGGAAAAGGTTCGCTTACAACATTAAAACACCCCAAAGGACTGACTCCTTCTGACCAAACTGCAAATCGATCTTTTCTTAACCCAGCAACATCCCTGACGAGACCTTGAACCACAATAGCCGAAGCTCGTTTATAGAGCAACACAAACTTTGCAATCAAATCACCAATAATGGCCCTATCCTCACAACCGTGAGTAAAAATTATAACAACATCTCCTTTTTTTACGTCTATAACCTGCTCATGAACTGCGTAATTCGACATATTCGCAGTAAAGACGGTCTTGATCTGACCTACTTTATATTGATTGTTATTAATCGGTAATATTTTAGGCATTACGCCATTTTTCCCGAGAGCATCTGCAACTTCGGTAGTTGAAACACGATTCTCTTTGCAGAAAGCAATTATTTCCTTTTTGTAATTCATGAATTAGAGTTAAGGTGGTTTTCGGGTTTTGTTACGATGTCTTTTTCATTTGAACTGTAAACTCGAATAAAGGGTAATCATGATAAAGAGCCACATTTTTGGTTATACTCTTCGCTTGAGAAAATACAGTTTCGGGGTGATAGTGTTGATTTTTTTCAAGTTCAAAGTCAACATATTTTGACAAGAAATTAAGGCTAATCGCTTCTCTGGAAAGCTCAAACATCTTTTTCATTGTAGACATTGCATAAATCTCAATATTATCTGTTTTGAAAGATAATGCACCAGACAAAACAGCAATGTCAACTTGAGGTAGTTCTACAGAAAATATTTCCCCATTAAAAAAACTAACCTTCTCATGTTTGAAAACATCTTTAGCGTCCTCTATTAGTTTACCAGCAATATCAATTCCGATATATTTAAAATCTCCATCAGTCTTTTCATCAAGAAAGTTGACCATATCACCTAAGCCACACCCAACATCAAGAATTGTTTTACCTCTAGGATTGAGTGACCGAAAAAGCATTTCGAACCTAAGCTTTTGATCTAAAGTACTTCCCCAGCCCACAGTTTCGATGCTGCGACCGAGAGCTTTATAACGTTCATTATAAAGTTCAGCAGTTTTATTAAGGTCTGTTTGGTTTAAAGGTCGGCCCATCCGAAGAACTCTTTAGCATTTGAAAACATTAATTTATCTAGATTCTCATCATTTACCCCATGACCTTTGAGTATTTCAATCGATCTTTTAAGACTAACATCTACCCTCCTGTCAGGATAATCAGACCCATAAAAGAGACGGTTAAATTGCATACTTCTCATGGCATAAATCATATTATCAGTTGTTGGACTATTTTGATAATACAAAAGGGCGTAGGAACAGTCCATATATACGTTTGGAAGTCTCTTTGCCAACATCATAAAGTCAAGAACATAGTGTCCTCCCATATGTGCCCAAATTATCTTTGTATGTGGACATTCTTTGGCAACAGCTGCATATTTCACGGGTGAAAACCCTTGCATTAGATGAGTACCATCTGGAAAAGCGTCAATTAATACTGGAATATTTAATTCTCCTGCAAATCGGATCAATGAAATGGTTGTTGAATCATCAACAGGAAACTCTTGTAAGCGAGGATGGAGCTTAAGGCCTATGTATCCGAGCTGTTCAATGCCATGCTTAAGTTTTTCCTTTGCATCTATTTCTTTAGGGTGAATATTGATGAAGGCCTTTAGACGTTCATATTTTTCAATTTCTTCGGCTACTTCCTCCGCTGTCCAAGGCTGCTGTTCTAAGTGTAACAAAATACATCTTGATACACCGGCTAATTCCAATTGACTATTAAGAACTTGTGCGGCTGTTTTTAAGCTACCATCAATGTTCGGATCTAAATGTAAATGTGCGTCAATGAACTTCATGCTCACTTAATTTCAAAATGGATTAAACTCTCTGCCTTATCCGCCAGACCTTGGGCATCCTCTGAAGAAACTGCCGATGTCAAAATATACCCAAGGCGATCACCATCTGCAACAGCTTGATTGAAAACATCACCTACTTTAGCAAAGACACCTACCTCAACACCTTCGAGTAACCTAGCCTCTTCCATTCCTGTAATCTTTATAAGCTTACCTGGCCTAGAAGGAAAAAATCTTAACACACCAGATTTTTTTCTTAATTCTGGTAATTCTACTGGCATCCCTGCTCCTTGTTGGGCTGTTAATCTTGCGATATTTACTCCACTGACCATTGGTACAAATCGATCAAAAACCATAAAGCCTCCACCCCTACCTGCTACCTCGACAACTCCTATTTTTCCATCACTCATAAGAATAACTTCTGAATGACCTGGCCCATCTTTATAGCCTAAAACAGCCAAAGCGTCTTTGACTATTCCTTTCATTTTGTCAATAACTTCATGGGGTCTGTTGGGAGTTGCCAATTCGTTGGCGACTGTTCCATTAGTGCCTGCCACTTTTTTCTTCTCAGTAACGGCTAATACATGAGTGATTCCGGCAATGCTGAACGTTTCTAAAGTAAACTCTGTGCCAGCCATATATTCTTCAATGATTACTTTACCTGATCGAGAAAAGTAAAAAGCCTGATCGAGAGCCCGCTCAAAATTGTCTTTCTCCGATTCAATTTTAGTCACACCCCTACTCCCTGATGAGTCAGTAGGCTTTACTATATATGGATATGGAATTTTAGATTGACATAGTCTAGCTTCCTCTATGTTTAAACAAAGGAGCCACCTTGGCCCAGGTATATTATGTTTAGACCATACTGTTCGTTGTATCCCCTTGTCTAGTAATCTCGAGGATAACTCTAAATCGCACCCTGTGAGACCAAAGTGCGCTCTAATCCTTGAAGCCAAATCCATCCCTGCCTCTGAACAAAAACTAACTGCCCCTACAATATTTATTTTTTCCTCCTCCAAATACTTCAATACAAATTCAGGATCCTTAAAACTTGTGAGGAGCTTTCTTTCTGAAAAAAGGAAACCATCAGCCATAGGGTTTGAATCTATTGCGAGAACTTTCAACCCTAGTTTTTGAGCCTCCCTGATACCATGAACCTGCCAAGTACCCGCTGTAACGGCAATTAACCAGTTATCCGTTTCACTACTCATAGTAAATCCCTTACAATATTAACAATGCGTTCCGATCCGACTCCATCTATAATAGAGAATGTCTTCTGATATATTTCAGAAAAACGTTTATCTCTTAACTCAGTGAGCTGTTCCATACCAATCCCTAGAAGATCGACATGAATTGAAGCAGCTTTTGCTATTGCCATTTCCCACGGGGTTTGAGGTAGTATGAATGTAGGCTTACCCAAGCATGCAGATTCAAAAAAACAGCCTCCTCCATTGGTCACTGCCCAGTTGCAACTAGCCATTAACTTGGGATAATTTGTGGGATTTTGATAGACTCTAACCCCATCTATTACTGGGCCTAACCTTGACATTGGGCCTTGAATAAGGGTAACCGCGTAACCAGAGCTTTTTAACATTAGTGCTACTTCATTACTTTGCCCTAATACATCCGCACCTCCAAGACATATAAGAACATTCTTATCACCAACTACCCGTTTGGATAACTCTCTTTCTATTAAAATATCCTCTCTAATAATTACATACTCGAATCCTACATAGCTCCTGATATTGGCTCTTACCTCATGATGAGGGTAAACTACTATGTTGATATCCGAGGTTGACTCTCCAAACCAATCTAGGGTTACACTGAGTATACCTTCACTTTTAGTAACCCTTATTTGATTATCTAAGGATAAAGGTGAATCAAAAATTCTCACCTTAGGTATTGAAAAAAAATCGGAGTTGAATAGACTGTCAATAAAAGATTGGGCAGTACTAGAAAGGCCCCGCATACTGACTGGGATATTTGCTTTTTTGAACTCTGCAGCCAAGGATAGGCTTCTACGAATATGTCCAAAACCAACTTTTTTATTTCCTTCACATACTATCTCTACCACCTTAACGCTTACCTATTCAATCACGTCCCAACTTAATCTATCTCCTAACTCTAAATCTTTCAAAGCTCTCTTCCCAAGAATATCTTCAAAGTGACGAGGATGAAGACCAAATGAAGGACGCACTGCCTTAACATTAGTACCCGTGAATTTTTCTCCCTTCTTTATGTTGGAGGCTACGTATAAGGAGCTCCTGCCTCGTAGACTAGGCATCGCAGTAGGAGTAATTTCATATTCCACTTTTCCTAGTGCTTTGTCCAAAAACCGAATATCATCTACCATCTTTGTAAATTCTGCCTCCCCTGAAGAAAAGAAAGAATCTACAGTTTCATTAGAATCGTCTAGGGTAAAATGTTTTTCAATTAGGCTTCCTCCAAGAGCTACCATAGCCAATGGTGCAGCATTACCAATCGAGTGATCAGAGAGACCCGAAAGCACATTGAAACGGTTAACAATGTCTGGGATAGTCCTCAAGTTCGATTCTTCTGCAGGAGCCGGATATGCTGTTGTACACTTGAGCACGATAATGTCCTCAATTCCATTGTTGCGAATAGTACTCAGCGCTAATTCAATGTCCTCGAAATTAGAAACACCCGTGGATATAATGATAGGTTTTCCGGTCTTTGACACCCTATCTATTAAGGGAATATTAGTTATCTCAGGCGAGGCTATTTTATATGCTGGAACTTTTAACGACTCTAAGAGGTCTACCGATGATGCATCAAAAGGGCTCGAAAATATTTCAATACCCACTTTCTTCGCCTCTAAAAAAATCGCTTCATGCCATTCCCAAGGAGTGTACGCCTCATTATATAGTTCCCAAAGGGTTTTATGTTTCGCCCATGGACTATCTGATTGAATAGTGAAATCTGGCTTCTCACTCTTGAGGGTAATAGTATCTGCGGTATAAGTCTGTAACTTAATTGCATCGGCTCCTGCTCGCTTCGCAGCATGTACAATGGCCAAAGCCTTTTCCAAATCTCCTCCGTGATTTCCCGACATCTCAGCCACAATAAAAGTAGGATGTCCGGGACCTACATTGATATTCCCTATTTTCATGCTTTGTGATTTTAGAATACTAAAAAGACAGCTTTCATTTAGATATATTTTCTAAATACAGGTTTAGTCTCTTCCCCTATTAAAAACCTCTGATAACCTGACTCCAAAGCTTTCGCATAAATACTCAAAGACTCCTCCAAAGCGGCAGAAAAGTAATGAATATCTTCTCTTGTGTGACTATAACAAGGACAGAAGAAACCTTGGAAGAGTACTCCTCTGGCAATCATTTCTTGCATCATTAGGTTTCTCATTCCGTTTGACACTTCCCCTGAGGCATCTTTGAATTGGAAAATTGGAATAAAGTGCGAATCAATCAGTCCAATATGTTCTTGCATTCCGGTCTTGGTAAGTACGTTTGTCACTGTTTCATTAAAATAACGTACAGTCTCTTGGTTATGCATTACAACACCTTCTTGCTGAAAAGTATTCAAGGTAGCCATTGCTGCTGCAAGCGCATGAGTTTCTCCTCCATGTGTAGTAGATATCAAGAAAACTTTTTCTTCCCCGGATTTCGTAATTCCACCAATATTCATCACTTCTTTTATTCCTGTCAGAGCACAGAAAGAAAAACCGTTTGCCAAACCCTTACCCCATGTAGCCATATCCGGTTTCAAATCTAGTTCGGCCATGGTACCCGGAAAGCCAGTCTTGAGTCCTGTCACCATCTCGTCCATGATAAAAAGAGCTCCATGTTTATGAGTGAGTTCAATTGCCTTTTCAAGAAACGATTTAGGGTCTGAACCACATGAGCAGTTGGTACAGGTAGACTTTTCTGGCTCTGTAATCACACAGGCCACTTGACCCGGATACTCCTCGAAAACTCTCTCTAGAGATTCAATATTACATGATTTGAATGTCTTAGAGAGTGATGCAGTTTCTTCAGGAACACCTCTGTCACAATCCGTACGACCAATAAACCAATCATCATAGGAATAGAAAGGATGATTTCCAGGAAAGACGACAAGCTTCCTCCCAGTTGCTGCTCTAGCCAGTTTGACAGCTGCTGTCGTTACAGATGAGCCGTTTTTAGCAAACTTAATCATATCATGCTGTGGTAGCATTCCCAAAAAAGTCTCAGCCATTTTCTTTTCAAGGTGTGAGGGACGCTGAAAGTTAACACCATTACTAAGCTCTCTTGAGACTGCCTCGAGAACGGGAGGAAAAGCATGACCCAGACTGACACTTCCAAGTCCCATTGGACAATCTAGGTATTGATTACCATCAACATCCCAAACTTGAGATCCATTGCCATTTACAATTGCCGCAGGAGACCTTTGAGGAAATTGGTCATCACCCTTTGAATAGGTGTGTGCCCCACCCGGAATAAGTGAATGGATAGAGTCACGATATTTATCGGACTCGTGAAAATTATTGATTGTTCTTATCTGTGCTTTATCCATAACTGTCGTTCAATAATTAGACATGCTTTAAGAATGGTTTTTATAATTATTGAAATCACATTTCAATCTGATTATCTTGCTTAAGTGATTTCAGATAGCCCTCATTTCTAATAATGGCAGAGTTCTTCACCATGCTTGGATTGTTCATAATATGACTAGTATAGTCAAGCCAAGTTTTATCTAAACCTAGGTCCTCTATTAACCACTTCATCATTTCAAAATCTAATTGTTCATCTACAGTCATCCTCACATGATTATAGTTCTCAGGAGCTTTATAGTCGCAGGCACTGAACAATAGTCCCCCTCTTAAATCACTGTTAGCTTGTATAAAAGGAGTGACATGTTCTCGATCCGAGGCCAAAGAAGCACTTTTCCAAGCTTTTTCCAATACGCCTATTTTACATATCTCAATATCCTGTCCATCTGGAAAGTCCTGAATTAGAGTATTTGAACAGTAATCGTAATTCCCATCTATGGCCAACTTGATAATCTCATCTATCAGGACTGGATCCAACAACGGACAATCGGAAGTAACTCGTAAAACCCACTCTGGCTGATAAATTTTAGCAGCTTGATAAAAACGATCTAAGACGTCATTCATAGAGCCTTGAAAACTTAAGACTCCTTGACTTTCAGCTATACCACAGATCTTTTCACTATCATCCTCGAGAGTAGTAGCAACTACAATTTGATCTATTCTTTTGGCCTGCTTCAATCTCATTAAATGAATATCGAGCAGGGTATTGCCCTGAATTTTTTTGAGAACCTTTGCTGGTAACCGAGATGAGCCAACTCTAGCTTGTGTGATTGCTAATACTTTCATAGAATCAAAAAGTGCTTATTGAGAAAACATGATTATCCACACTATTTCCAATTAGACGGGTTAATAAGGTTTAAATCATTAATACTGATATTCTTTGGAGCTCTTCTACTTGCTTCTCTTGCTACACTTAGAATCTCCATGAATTGGTTTAAGTCGGTTACACCAACGACAATATGATCAATTTCTTTATAGGATTGTACGTGACCGAGGCAGGCCTCTAGAGGGCTCAAGGACTTACTCAAAATCCATTCATCAAGCAAACCCCACGTTTCTGACCATTGACCAAAACGGCTATTACATCTAAGCTCCTTTGACAACAATAAGCCTTGTAGAAAAATTGACCGTACATGAATCTCTACATTCTTAGCTTTTAACATCTTAAATCGATTCCCAAAGCGCCTATCCAAAATATTAAAAGGAACTTGAACAATATCAGGAACCATATCTAGCGAAAGTAACTCATCTAGCTGCTGAGTACTATACAGTGAATAACCTACTTTCTCCAGAATCCCTTTCGATTTAATTTCATTTGCTCCAAACCAGAGGTCATGATTCTTTAGTATTTCATCAGCATCATGAAACATAAGCGCATAAATGTTATCTTGTTTTAGGTTGCTTAACGAGGAGGTTACAGAAGTATTCAAGTCCGCTACGGTCTTGACTCCATTCACTTTAGTAATAACCTGAAACCTTCTATTGCCAAACTTACCAATACGCTCTTCCGCATTACCGTAAGCCATAGCAGTGTCAAGTTTAAACACACCCTTACTATTGGCCATATTTAATATCTTCTCTAGAACCTCGTCCGTTGGAATACCTGAAACATTGGTCACACCATAATCCAATCCAAACTGTACAGTACCTAAAGCTATTCTGTTAATCACTATTAGTTGTCAATTAATATTTAATCTCATCCTCAAGGAATCCCTTTTTTCTTTGTACTGATAATTGTATCCCTTCATTCTTTCATACACTTCGAATCCAAGCTTCTTGTACAATTTAACTGCACCAACGTTCTCACTAAAAACACCGAGTGTTATTTGAACCAAACCAATGGAAGGTTCAAAGCAATGATCAATGATTGCCCTTGACGCCTCAAATGCATATCCTTTTCTCCATTCAGTAATGTCTCCCATCATAATCCCATACTCTCCACTCTTTTTCACCCAATCGATTGGGTTAATTTTAATGTTACCTATATGCTTACCACTATTTGTGACCACAATAGCCCAAAATAATATATCATCCTTTTCCACCTCCTCGAGGTAATTTTTCAAACTTTCAAAAGAATAACTACCCTCAAAGTCTAAGTACTTATTGACTTCAGTATTATTCAACCAAGACAAGTATTCTTCTGAGGCAAATCTAGAGTCAAGCGGTTTGAACGTCAGTCGATCAGAATGAAACTCGGTTGCCCTCACTAGTCGAAAAAGTTATTTATGGTCTCTAATACAAAACCTTGTTCATCATCAGTTAATGTTGGAAACATAGGTAAACTAATGCATCCTGAATAATAAGCCTCAGCATGAGGAAAGTCTCCTTCTGTCCATCCTTTATCGCGATAATATGGCATTAGATGAGCAGGGATATAATGAATCTGTGCAAAGACATTCTGATCTCTTAAGTGCTTATGTAGCTCTTTACGCCTCTCAACTTCAATTACATACAAATGGTAAGCATGACCATCTATTATTCCTGACTGCCCCTTTATATAACTCTTACCCTTAAAAAAATCATGGTATTTCTGGGCTAGTCTAATTCTTTTTGCTATACCTTCATTAGCACGGCTTAACTGGCTACTAGCTAAGGCAGCTTGAATATCAGTTAGCCTATAATTATAACCTAGCTCCTGCATTTCATAGTACCATAAAGAGTCATCATATTTTCGTTTTGAAAAGTCTTGCTGAACACCATGGGTCCGTAGTGTCAAGAGGTGCTTATAAAATTGCTCATTATTTGTTGTAATCATACCTCCTTCTCCTGCTGCAATGTGCTTAACTGGATGGAAGGAGAATATAGCCAAATCAGCATAACTACCAGAACCTGATTTTACTTGATCTCCTCTTGAATTCAAAAAATAGCCTCCTGGAGAATGGCAAGCGTCCTCAATAATCCAACAATCAAATTTATCTGCCAAAGCCCTAAAAGCCTCCATATCTACTACCCTGCCGGCAAAGTTTACGGGTATGATACCTTTAATTTCTTTCTTTACGTCCTCTTCTAATAGTTTACGAACATGATTAACATCAAGAAGGTAAGTATGAGGATCGATGTCGGCAAATACTACCTCACCTCCACAATAACGGACACAATTTGCGCTTGCCACAAAGGTAATGGGTGTTGTAATAACCTTGTCACCAGGCTTTAACCCTAAGGCTATGACGTTAAGATGCAGCGCGGCTGTACCACTTGATACAGCAACAGCATACTTGCTACCAACATACAGGGCAAAGTCTTCTTCAAATTTGGCTATTCTCGGCCCCTGGGTTAAGTAGTCAGATCGCAGGACTTCAATTACTTCATAAATATCTTCTTCTGTCACATTCTGTCTGCCATAGGGTATATATTTCATTCGTTTCATCTTGTGAGTTAGTTGAGGTCTGGGCTTAGGTAAAAAATACTTGCTGATTGTGGGCTGTCTTTAAGCCCCTTTACTCCTTTGATATATACCAGTAATGACTCTTCCGAGTCCTAAATTAGCTGCCGCCTCATAAAACCGATTTGCCTCTTCTACACCCTTGGAATGAAAAATATTCTCTAATTCTATACGAGCAAGATGACATGGCTTTCCTACCTTATTATTCTCTACATAGTTTGATTGCTGGTTAAACAGGAACATCTCAATTGGAAAATCTGTCATATTCATCAATGTTTTCCATCCAACCTTCTCACAGAGAGCATTCAATCCGTCTTTGTCAAAATAGGATAAATGGTCTGGAGGAGAAACCCAATATGGCCTTGAGACCTTCCCTGTATTAAAGAGGTGTTTTTGAATGTCTGAAAAATCATTAGGTACCTCAATTAGCAACAGTCCTCCAGGCTCAGTTAAACTATGAAGTAACTGAATAACATTTAGCGGATCGCCAACGTGTTCAATTACATTATCCGTTAAGATTAAATCAAAGTATTCTTTTTTATCTTGAAGTTCAGCCAAAAGCACCTCTAAATCTCCCTTGATTACAAAATCAGACAACTCTGGATTGTGGTTTCGAACTCCATAATCACTCAAGTCTATTCCCAGAACATCCCAGTTCTTCTCCTTAAAATATTTCAAAGTCCAACCTTCTCCACAACCAATATCTAGCATTCTCAAGGGAGTATTAGCAGGGACAAATTTCATTATCTCATGATACTTTTGAGCAATCTTATTTGTTATATAAGTCAACTCTTCGGTACTATACGTATGTTGGTAATGCTCGTCTTGCTGATAATACTTCTTGCCGTAATATTCCGTTAATTCCTGTTTAGAAGGCAAAACTTTAATCCGATAAAACCCTAAACTATCTTTTGTTACTTTGTCATACATATTGATTTATTAAAAGAACTGAACGCCCGCAAAACTAAGGGCCACACATTTATTGATTTTTCAATGGAGTATTTTCTTTTCCCCGATTAGTTATTTTTTTTGTAAAATATGAGAAGGGTTTAGCAGAATATACTAAGACAATGCCTTCTTTTAAACCCTACAAAGATCAGAGAATACAAAAATGCTTGCTAGCAGACATTTTTATATTTCTTGTAAATTGACCATTCTCTTAAAGTTTGTTGACTTCAATAAAAGCTCATCATATGTCCCTGAGCCTTCTATCTCTCCCTTGTTGAGTAAATAGACAGTATCTGCCGATCTTATGGTTGATAATCTATGAGCGATTATGAGTATAGTGAACTGCCCTTTTAGGCTATCTATACTGTCCTGTATTGATTTCTCTGTCTCTGAATCAAGCGCAGAAGTCGCCTCATCCATAATTAAAATATCCGGCTCTTTAAATAACTCCCTGGCAATAGATATTCTTTGTTTCTGCCCTCCGCTAAGATTTATGCCATTGTTCCCCAACATTTCACGCTCTTTAAGTGGCATTTCATTTACAAAATCATAAACAGAAGCTTCTTCTAAAACTCTCCAGAACTTATCTAGGTTGTCAACAGAGCGTTCACCCCAAAGGCTAACATTATCAAAAATATCACAATTAAATACAACTGGCTCTTGTGTAATGTATCCGATGCTAGACTGATATGAGTCCTTTTTAAAACTATCAATATTATCACCATCAATTAATACTTCTCCAGACTTCGTCTTTAAAAGACCCGTTAATAAATTAATTATGGTCGTTTTTCCAGAACCAGAAGATCCCACAAACGCAACAATCTCATTCTTATAGATTTTAAGTGAAAGATCTTTGAGTATTGAACCCGACCCATAGTCAAAACTAATTCTCTTAGTCTCAATTGCGCTTTTCAATCCCATATAGACTTTTTCTCCATCCATATCCTGATCTTGAAGTAAGAGATTTTGAAAGTCTGTCATATTTATCAGCGATCCTGAAACATTTAGGAATCTATTCCATTGTCCTTGGACCTGTACAACAAATATGAGTGCCCTATATAGGAACAGTAGAGATAAAACGATTAAGCCAAGACCTTTCTCCATATAGTTTACCTGAATAAAGATAATTCCCACAACCACTAGAATAGTCATGGGTTCACGAACGGCTAATAATATGGAATCATATAGACCTATTTTCTTTCTACCGTCCTCAATGAGAATGGCCGACTTTTTTACCCTCATCGCAAAGGCACCCATGAAAGCCGTAGCCTTCAGATATTTAAAATGCGCCACAAATTGAATCAACAAACCCTGATATTCATGGCTATTCTGAGTAATAGACTTTGACAATTGTTTGGTTTTCTTGTATAGTACCTGAAAAACTAAGTTAGACAAAACACCTCCTACAGAAACTAAAAGTGCGAACTCAGGATTGGCTAAGTAGGCTAATGATACATATACCATAAGCATTACTAATGATTGAAGCGTACTCACATAGGTCTTGTAAGCAATAACCACCCGATCAACCTCGCCACTAAGTGTATTTTGTATTCTACCGACATCAGCAGAGACGAAAGACTCAAACTTATAATTGGCCAAGCGATCAATACTTTGAAGTCTAAGGCTACGAACAAATCTTTGTTGAACAATTACTTTATAATAACTCTCGAGAAATTTGGCAATACCTTTCATTAGAAAGAAGAATAACAAAACAGCCAGAA
The DNA here is from genome assembly GCA_965284605.1 of Cyclobacteriaceae bacterium. Classification (GTDB taxonomy): domain Bacteria; phylum Bacteroidota; class Bacteroidia; order Cytophagales; family Cyclobacteriaceae; genus Roseivirga. Next base: position 3,337,718 of record OZ260101.1, on the reverse strand, counting down.
CAGAATTTAAATTGAAGCCAAGTCCTATGTTCTCCATACCAGCAACTATGAAGTCTAGCTCGCCCAAACCCTCCGTTGACTGAACTTCATCACCGTCAATCATTTGAAGCATTGGAAGAAACATTGCCAAACCAAAACCATCTAAGACACCAACTAACAAACTTATTGTGAAAGTGAGTATCAACCTGTAACCCAAAAAGGTATAGAAGTACAAAAAGTTCTTCAGGTAGTCAGTTACCTTATTTTTTATTGACTTCATCTTTTTGGCAAAAAAAAGGCTCTTCTTTATTAAAATTAGCGCTAACCTTGACCACAAAAACAGCTTCTATAAGCTGTTTGACTTCTTGAGAGTCATTCAACATAAGAAGAGTTATCATATCTCCTACTCATTTCCTATTGAATATCCTTCTAAACGAGTTAGTCTTAACTTCATCATCATCATAATAGCCAGAGCCGTAGCCATAACCATAACCATAACCATAACCATAACCATAACCATAACCATAGCCGTAACCCTTATTGACTTGAAAGTCATTTAACATTAAAGCTGCATTATTTACCAGCCCCTTCTTGGTTACATCATTCAAAAATGGAAAAACTTGCTTAACAGTATAGTTTTGACGGATAACGAAAATATTGAGGTCTGCCAAATGGGTTAAGTTAAAAGTATCAGCAACTATTCCCACTGGAGGGGTATCAATGACTACATGATCATATTCCTCCTTCAGTGATGCAATCAGATCCTTTAGCTTGTCAGATATAAGTAGCTCGGCCGGATTGGGAGGAACAGGCCCGGCTGCAATCAAGTCTAAATTCTCATAGGCCGTTTTCTGAATGATTTCACTCTGCTGCACAAAACCAGCAAGATAATTAGAAACACCAAAATCATTTGAAAGTCCAAAATCACCAAACAATTTTGGCTTTCTTAAGTCTAAGCCTATCAGTACAGTTTTCTTTCCTGAAACTGCCAACATTGAAGCAAAATTTAGAGAACAGAATGATTTACCCTCTCCCGATGCATTAGATGTAATGAGGACGGTCTTAATTGGTTTATCCCTTCCAAAAAAGCTCATATTAGACCTTATGGCTCGAAATGACTCAGACATTATGGATTTTGGATGTTCAAGTATAGCCAAATTACCGTGATGCTTATTATGACCAATCATTCCAATAATCGGTATTGAAGTCAGCTTCTCTATTTGATTACGGAACTCAACTTTATCATTTAATACTTCTCTCAGTACCAGAAAGAGTAACGGGATAGCAAACCCCACGGCTGCTCCAATAGTGTAGTTAAACGGCTTATTTGGTGAAATTGGAGAGACTTTCTCTGTTGCAAAATCTACAATTCTAGAATTAGCTTCGTTTGAAGCTTTTAAAATGCCTGCCTCAGCACGTCTTTCTCTAAAAAATTGAAACATCCGATAATAAAGGTCATACACTCTCTCTGTATTGCCATATTCCCGCTGTTTACTCGGATACTTTGCAAATTGAGCACTTAATGAACCTATTGACTCTGAAATTGTCGCGTTCTTAGCCTTTAACTCGTCAATATTAAGCGATATTGAAGTCACTATGACCTTTGTCAGGTTGTCTATTTGACGATCCAAGTTGATCATTGTTTTCGACTTCTCAGTAAGAACACCAGACTTCTCTATTTTATCAGCATAAATCTCTTGCAATTGAGCAACATATCTTTGAATATCACTATCTACACCTGATAGACTTGGTATAGTCACTTGATCAATTTTTGACTCATCATTCAAATACTTTAAACCCTCCTCTAGAGAGGCAATCAATCTATCATTAACTCCTTTGTCAACTTCTAACTTGTCAATTCTATTTAAAATATTACTTCCAACTTCATCAAAAGAAGTTACTCTATTATCTGTTTTTACCTGATCGAGCTGTGCTCCATAAAAATTTAATGTATCCTGCAAAGCCAACATCTCTCTGTTAACATAACTGATTGTTCGCTCTGCAGCTCTATTTTTGCGTCCCAGCTCCTCTGACATATATGCTTTCATAAGAGCATTCAAGAAGTCCGCACCCTTTTGCGGATTTTCATAAATTAAACTCAACGCAGAGATAGAAGTGAATTCAGCTTTGTATGTAACCCTAAGTCTACTATTCCACTCACGCAACAAATCTTGTCTTCTCCTAAATTTAAAATAGAATTCTCTGTTACTATAATCAGCTGCTCTATTCGGTTCAAGCCTAAAGGAGTAGTTAGCACCAAGTATTTCCTCATATGGACTATAAATTTTTGAATCATCGTGATTTTCGTCAGTAGCCAGCGTTAACCTGAACAGGTTATCCTCCAAAAAACTAATTTTAAACAATTGATCATATATTTCAGGCCAATTTCCAACCTGAACAATATCAAACGCCAAAGAATTATACTCTTCAATCGTCTTTATTCTACCTCTTGAATAATACTCTATATCAAAATCAAGACTGTCTAGAGCTAGTGCGGTAAAATTGTCACTTCTCAATATTTCCAGTTCATTCAAGAAATTTGATGTATTGCTAACTGTGAATAACTCTAAAATACTAGGGTCAATACCGGAGTTTGCCTCAGGAATAAAAAGTGATGAATTAACCCTAAACTTTTCATTTGTATAGCGATGGTAGCTAAACGCAACCAGCAACCCTAACAAAACTGAAATGATAAATATTGGCCAATTTCCCAGGATCTTAAAGAAGATCATTTTTGGGTCTATAGCTTGGCTTGAACCTTGAGAATTACCCTCTTCAAAAAAATCAAATTCATTAGCCATTCTAGTTGTTGTTTGTTAAAACGCTAATTATCAAAGCAGTCCCTGATATGACAGAAATTAAAGTTGCAAAAGTTTGTAGAGCAGTTTCTCCTGTGCCAAGCTCTCTTATTTTCAATGGCGGAACATAAATTATATCATCTGGCTGCAAAAAGTAATATTCAGACTCCAAGAATGAACGTCCTGTAACATCAATTTCATGGATTCTAGCACCATCAGGATATTGTCTGAGTAATTTTACATGCCCCCTATCAGCATTCAAAGTTAAATCACCAGCTTCTGCAATTGCTTGAAGCAAAGTTACCTCATATTGTCTTATCAAGTTAGGGCCTACATCCCTGACCTCACCAAAAATAGTATATGGAATACCACTAAGTTTTACACTTACAAGAATGTCAGTGATTGTTTCTTTTATCAATTCCTCAATAGCATATTTTAATTCTATTGTTGTCAACCCTGCCGCCTTGACACGGCCCAAAGCATTAATCTCAATGGTGCCATCCCTATCTACATTATACCCTGTTAAGTATGGGTCTGGCCCATTATTATTACCCCCATTTGCTCCGTTTCCTCCGCCAGATATTATTGCATCGGGTCGTGCAAAAACTGGATAGTATTGTTGTACATCATCTAGTTGACTACTATAAAAGTTAATCAAAAGGATATCGTTAGGTTGAAGCTTATAATCAATCCTTTTCAGTGTTATCAGTGAATCATTTGGGATATTTTGTGCCTTATCTTGAAGATAAACTACCTTCTCATTGGGTATACAGCTACTAGCAAGGAAAAGGATAAATAGGAATCCAAAGAGTTGTTTTAGTTCGGGTCTTTTTGTTATCATTCAACTGAATTTTGAGCTTGCTGGCCTAGTTCAAAAGCTTGCTTGCTCATTGTTAAAAAGTCTTTCATTTTATGCAGCGGTATCATGTTCGGACCGTCACTCAATGCTACTGAAGGGTTGGGATGCGTCTCGATGAAGAAACCATCGACTCCTGCTGCACCAGCAGCTCGGGCTAGGTATGGGGCAAACTCTTTTTGTCCGCCTGAACTTCCTCCAGCACCTCCAGGTTGTTGCACGCTATGTGTAACATCAAAAATAACAGGAGCGAATTGCCTCATGGTTGGTAGTGCTCTCATATCAACTACCAAGTTATGGTAACCAAATGACACACCTCTTTCTGTTAAGCAAACCTTGCCGTTTCCAGTAGACTTTACCTTGTTGACTGCATACTGCATGTCTTCAGGTGCCATAAACTGTCCTCGCTTGATTTTCACCGTTTTACCAGTTTCTCCTGCTGCCACTAAAAGGTCTGTTTGTCTGCATAAATAAGCCGGAATTTGCAATGCTTGCGCCACGTCACTCACAGGTTTTGCCTGATTAGGCTCGTGAATGTCGGTGACTATTGGAAGGCTAAATTCGCGTCTAATCTTGTCTAGTACGCTTAACCCTTCTTGCAACCCTACTGATCTGTATGAATTTACTGAAGTTCGGTTGGCTTTGTCAAATGATGCCTTAAATATATACTGAATATCTAGGCGTTCACAAGTTTCTTTTAGGCTTTCTGCCACCCTTGCACAGACCTCATAACTCTCGATAGCGCAAGGCCCTGAGAACAAGACCATTTTACCTTTACCCAGTGATATTTCATCTGTAATTTGAAAGCCTTCTTTAAAAATCTCCATTGCTCGTTAACCCTTTAATTATTTCATCATAATGACCTTGACTAGTAAGGACTAAGTCAGCCAGCTCTCTTAGGACTCCATTCCCTCCACTTACCTTGGTAACTATATCAACTTCATTTTTTACGGCCAAATGACCATCAGCTGGTGTAGCACTTAGTCCACACCTCACTAGAATGGGCAAATCATTTATATCATCGCCAACATATGCTACTTCCGCTGCCTTGAGGTTGTACTTCTCAAGTACGTCTTTAAAGACTTTGACTTTGTGCTCGATTCCATGATAGTGAAAATCAATTTTGAGTTCCTTACAGCGGTTTCGAACCACTTCGGAATCCCTTCCCGTGATTACTCCTGTGAGTATATTATACTTCCGTAAATACTTGATGATTTGGCCGTCTTTGACATTGAATCGTTTGTACTCCATTCCGGTATTATCATAGACAATACCTCCGTCTGTAAGCACTCCGTCAACATCGAAGATGATCGCTTTAATTTGTTTTGCCTTGGCTAGAATTTCAGGCGAGATGTCCTTCATATTATGATTTAAGCAAAAGTAAAAGGAATTTCCAGTTTGACCCAATTCACTAACGTTTCGCTTGTCCAATCAAAGGTACTGAAGCTTAATTTATTATATTAACCTGTCAATTTGCTTTCAATCTATGAAACAGTTCAAACTTATCTTATCACTACTCTTTACGCTGGCTATATTCTATGGGTTAAACACGAAATTCGGGTCTACCCCACCCATTGGTAAATTTCTAAATCCATATACAGGTGTTTGGCAAAACGAAAAGTCAACCGAAGGCTTTCAAGACATGACGCTGCTCGATGGTCTAAGTGAACCTGTCAATGTTCATTATGATGACGCCCTTATACCGCATGTATTCGCACAAAACGATCAAGATTTATATCGGGCGCAAGGTTATATTACTGCGCAGCATAGACTTTGGCAATTAGAATTTCAAACACATGCTTCCGCTGGAAGACTATCAGAGGTTGTTGGCCGTGCCGCACTAGACTTTGATCGCGGTCAGCGAAGAAAAGGAATGGTTTTCGGTGCTGAGAACGCCTTAAAAAAGATGCAGGAGCTTCCCGAGTTAGTGAAAAACCTTGAAGCCTACCGCGATGGGATCAACAGTTATATCAGTTCTCTTTCCCCAGCGGATTATCCACTCGAATTTAAGCTTCTAGATTACAAACCTGAACCTTGGACATTAAAAAAAACGGCCTTGCTACTTATGTATATGACAGATATGCTTGCAGGTGGCGATTCTGATTTGGAATACACAAACTTCTTGAAAAAATATGGCAAGGAGCGTTTCGACTTATTATTCCCGGACTTTTTTGATGTGAACGATCCGGTGATTCCATCCGAAAGAGACTGGAGTGATTTTGGTAATGTAGAAGTTCCTGAAACACCAGAAGGTGATTCACCCCTAGACTATGTTTCTGGCCTCTTACCTAAACCTCATCCAGATAATGGCAGCAACAACTGGGCAGTAGGGCCAGACAAGTCCTATTCAGGAAATCCAATCTTAGCTAACGACCCTCATCTAGGGCTTAATCTTCCCTCTATTTGGTACGCTATGCAATTGGCGACTCCTGAGAAAAACACATTCGGGGTAACACTACCAGGTGCAGCAGGTATCGTTATTGGCTTTAACAATGACATTTCATGGGGCGTAACGAATGCCACTCGTGATGTAAAGGATTGGTATAAAATCAAATTCAAGGACAATTCTCGTGACGAATACTGGTACGATAACGAGTGGAAAGCGACATCAAAAAAAATAGAAGAGATTGCGATTCGAGGAGAAAAACCTTTTTACGACACTGTTGTCTACACTCATCATGGGCCTGTGACCTATGACGCTAGCTTTACTGACAATGAAGAACTAATTGGCTACGCCATGAAATGGGTAGGTCATCTAGGTGGCAACAATCAACAAGCATTGTTTGACCTTAATAAAGCCAAAAACTACGAGGAGTATGAAGCCGCAATAGTTCATTTTGTCGCACCTGCCCAAAACTTCATCTTCTCTTCAGGAGAAGGAGATATAGCACTCTGGGTGCAAGGCACATTTCCCAACAAATGGCAGGACCAAGGAAAATTCCTTATGGATGGAAGTAACCCCGAACACGACTGGCAAGGCTTTATCCCGCAAGCACACAATGCTCATGTAAAAAATCCAGAAAGAGGTTTTGTCAGTTCAGCGAACCAACATCCAACGGATGAAGCATATCCCTACTATGTATTCAATGATGGGTATGAAGCATACCGAAACAGGGTAATCAATGACTTTTTCAGGTCAAAAGAAAAATTTGACATTCAAGACTTCAAAGACCTCCACAACAATAATTATAATTTGAAAGCGGCTGAGTTATTACCCCATATGATCCAAAACATTGATATCACACAGCTGAACCCAGAAGAAGAAATGTTACTGGGTGAAGTATCGTCATGGGACTTCTACAATGACATCGACAAAAAAGGGGCGACCATTTGGGAGCGCTGGTGGATTCAAATTCGAAACATGCTATGGGATGAACTCGCTGAGGATAATAATGACATGCCCTACCCTTTTGCTTATCAAACGATCCACTTATTGAAGAATAATCCTGAGGACAAATTCATGGACATCTTAGCAACCGAGAAATTGGAAACTGCCCCTGACCTATTTCTATTAAGCTTCAAAAAAGCCGCTGCCGACATTAAATCTTGGAAGGATAGAAATGGAGGTTACGCATGGGGTGAATACAAGTCTACCTTTGTAGGCCACTTATTACAAGGCTTACCAGCATTATCTAGGTTTAACCTTCCCATTGGAGGCAATAGCGGCATTGTAAATGCCACAAGCCGAAACCATGGACCATCTTGGCGTATGATTGTCGAAATGTCTGACCCACCAAAAGCTTTAGGCATTTATCCGGGAGGGCAATCAGGCAATCCAGGCAGTAAATACTACGATAGTTTTATTGATACTTGGGCGGATGGAGAGTACCTAGAAATTCTGTTCATGCAGAATGAATCCTCCAAAGACGGTATCATGTTCACACAAACTTTAACTCCAAAAAAATGAAGAGCTACTTCTCAAACTTCCTATTGACCCTAGTTTTGGCTCTTATATTTTCGTTGTTTTTACCATGGTGGTCAATCATGTTAGCGGCCTTTCTATCTGGTGCAATCGTTCGCCTAAGAAAAGCCTCCGCTTTCTTTGTTCCATTCTTAGCAATAGCCGTATTTTGGATGATATATGCATGGTTGTTGAGCAGTGCCAACGATTTTGTTCTAGCCAAGAAAATTGCAGTGCTATTATACCTTGGAGAGCATGCCATGTTACTCATATTGGTAACTGGAATCGTTGGAGGATTAGCAGCCGGAGTTGCCGGGCTTTTCGGCAACCAATGCAGAGTAATTTTTAGTCGAAGTGATCAATGAATCCAACTACATCGGAAGTACAACATTTTGTAATTGACTTTGACAGCACCTTTACGAAGGTCGAAGCATTGGACATACTCGGAGAAATTTCCCTTGCAGACCATCCTGAAAGAAACCAGAGACTTCAATTAATTGCTGAAGTTACCGACAAAGGAATGGCGGGTGAAATGTCCCTCCGCGAATCACTAGAATCTCGCATCAAAATCCTTGATGCACACGAGTCACACATTGAAGAATTGATTTCGCGACTTGATAGACTGGTGTCGAAATCCATTAGCCGGAACCAACCCTTTTTTGAACTTAATGCCGCAAATACATTTATCGTTTCTAATGGTTTTAAAGAGTTCATTGTTCCTGTGGTAACCAAGTTAGGGATAAGGCCAGAAAATGTTTTTGCAAACGACTTCGTTTTTGATAATGGTGGAAATATCATTGATTTCAACCGAGACAATGTACTGTCTTCTAACGGAGGAAAGGTCAAGCAAATAGAGCAACTTAGCCTGAAAGGTAATGTCCATATGATCGGTGACGGTTATACGGATTATGAGGTCAGAAAGGCCGGTGCAGCCGACACCTTTTATGCCTACACCGAAAATATTGAAAGAGACAGTGTTAAGGCGCATGCCGACCACATTGCTCCTAGTTTTGATGAAATCCTATTCCATAATAATATGAGTGGTGCCCTATCCTACCCAAAAAACCGCATCAAAATGCTCTTACTTGAGAGCGTACATCCTAAAGCCTTAGCAAAACTAAAAGAAGATGGCTTCTCAGTTGAAAGTTACCCCGCAGGCTTAGATGAAGATGAGCTATCTGAAAAGATTAAAGGAATTCGGGTGCTTGGCATTCGATCAAAAACTCAGGTAACGGCAAAAGTCTTAGCGCATGCCGATAAACTAATGGCCATCGGAGCCTTTTGCATTGGTACAAATCAAATCGATTTGGAGGCTGCTCTGACTAAAGGAGTCGCAGTATTCAACGCACCATACAGTAATACCCGTTCAGTGGTAGAGTTAACCATAGCCGAGATAATTATGTTAATGCGCGCTATTCCTGACAAGAGCAAAGACATGCACCAAGGTAAATGGTCTAAAACCGCAACCAACAGCTATGAAATTCGAGGTAAGAAACTAGGAATTATAGGCTATGGAAATATCGGAGCACAACTATCTGTACTTGCCGAAAACTTAGGCATGAACATTTTTTACTATGACATTGAAGAGCGACTTGCCTTAGGGAATGCAACCAAATGTGAAACATTAGAAGAGTTACTCGGTCTAGCGGACGTGGTATCTCTTCATGTAGATGGCAGACCTGAAAACAAGAATATTTTCCGTAAGGAACACTTTGAAATGATGAAGGATGGAGCGGTGTTCTTAAACCTTGCTCGTGGACCTGTTGTAGAGATTTCGGCCTTAAAAGAGGCGCTAAGTACTGGTAAGATCAGAGGTGCTGGTGTGGATGTTTTTCCTGAAGAACCTAAAAGCAACAACGATCCATTCGAATCAGAATTGATCGGTTTACCAAATACTATTTTGACACCACACATTGGTGGTAGTACCCAGGAGGCACAAGAAAATATTGGTGATTTTGTACCAAGCAAAATCATGGACTATATCAATACAGGTAATACAGCGCTTAGCGTTAACTTCCCCAATCTAACATTACCCCCTCTAGAAAATGCTCACAGACTGATACATATTCACCTAAACCGACCAGGAGTATTAGCAGAAATCAATAAGGTTTTGGCTGATCATGACGCCAATATTGTAGGGCAATATTTGAAAACCAATGAGGCGATTGGTTACGTCATTACGGACATAGACAAGGAATATGATAAGGACTTGGCTAAAACACTGAAGAAGATTGAGCACACCATTAAATTTAGAGTGCTCTATTGATCACTACCGTTAAAAGTTCACAGGTACATATTGGTATAGTTCCGATTGTTCAAAAGGTTGGAATGTGCTAATTTCTAGCATAATTGAAACCTTAGACTATGAACAATAAATTCAAGCAGCTTTTATCATTAGTTGCCCTAGCAGCCTTGTTAATTACACAAGCTTGCTCCCCAAAAGAAGGCCCTGATACAATTTTCATTAATGGTGAAGTCTATACCGTTGATGCAAATAACACCAAGGCTCAAGCTGTTGCTGTCAAAGACGGCATGATCCAAGCAGTAGGCACTACTGAAGAGATTAGTAAACTGGCTGGTACCAACACCAAGATTGTTGACCTTGTAGGCCAAACCATGACCCCCGGTATCATTGAATCACATGCCCATTTAATGGGTATCGGTTACAATAAGCTAGAGTTAGATTTAATGTACGTCAAAACTTATGACGAACTGGTAGAAAAAGTAGCTGAAGCCGTTGAAAAGGCCGAACCTGGGCAATGGATCACCGGTCGTGGATGGCACCAAGACAAATGGATTGAAAAACCTGATGTAATGGAAAAAGGCTTCCAGACACACGATAAAATGAGTGCAGTAAGTCCTGACAACCCAGTCTATTTAAGACATGCGAGTGGACATGCATCATTTGCCAATGCAAAAGCTATGGAAATGGCAGGTGTCAATCGACTGAGCATTGAAAGCCTTTCAGGCGAAGTAGAAGGTGGCGAAATCATTAAAGACAAACTTGGTAACCCTACCGGGGTTTTCACAGAAAGAGCTTCGTCTGTTGTAGGTAAACTTGTACCACAAGAAACGCCAGAGCGTGCCGATCAAGCCTTAGAAATGGCTATTCAGGAGCTTTTGGAAAAAGGGATCACTAGTTTTCATGATGCAGGCTCAGGCCAAGCATTTATTGATAGACTCCAAAGGTTCAAAGCCGAAGGCAAACTAAAGGTTCGTCAGTATGTGATGCTCACAGGACGTCAGCCAGAACTGCTCGATGAGTGGTACGAAAAGGGCCCAATGATTGACCCTGATCATATGATAACGGTACGCTCCATTAAGCTCAACTGCGATGGTGCACTGGGTCCAAGAGGAGCTTGGTTATTGGAAGCTTATTCTGACAGGCCAGATCACTACGGCCATGAAACATTACCAATGGAAACCGTAAACACTGTTTCTGAAAAGGCATTAGCTAAAGGTTTCCAAGTGTGTTCCCATGCCATTGGAGACAGAGCCAACCGAGAAATACTTGATAGGTATGAGGCTTCATTCAAAAAATACCCAAACATTAATCCTAAGGATGTAAGGTTTAGAATTGAGCATGCTCAACACCTCAACGTTAATGACATTCCACGTTTTGGTGAAATGGGTGTTATTGCTGCAATGCAAGCAGTTCACATGAGTTCAGACAGACCATGGGCTATTGATAGGCTTGGTAAAGCTAGAATTGAAGAAGGCGCTTACGTTTGGCAAAAGCTACTGCAATCAGGTGCCAAAATTATTAACGGTACAGATGCTCCTGTTGAGCCAGTTGACCCACTTCCTTCTTTCTTTGCCTCGGTAGCCCGAAAAACACTCAAAGGTTTCCCTGAAGGAGGTTTCGAAGCTGATCAGTCTATGTCAAGAGACGAAGCACTAAGGTCATTTACTTTGGATGCTGCCTTCGGTGAATTCGAGGAGGATTTTAAAGGATCAATCGAGGTAGGCAAAGCAGCTGACTTTACGGTCTTTGACAAGAATATCATGACTATTCCAGAAATGGAGATTCTTGATACTAAAGTAGCGATGACCATTATTAATGGCGAAATACTTTACACCGCGAAAGACTAAGATTTTTTAAGACAATTCTACAAGCTCATTCTCAACTAATTCCTGAAAACCCAGTATTAATTGCTGATCAGGAAATTGAGGATGAGCTTTTTTAAATTCAGAAAGCGCTTCATGCACTAATTTATCGGGTTTACAATGAGAGACCAGATCCGTTACAACCTTCTTTGAAATATGCACGGGTTGGTATTCAGACTCCTTATTAAGCGCATTTGTTCCTTTAATAGCCGCTTCAGGATTTATCTTTACAAGCGTATTCCTCCTTTTCCAAAAAGTAGCTTCAGGCCACCTTTTTACCATGCTATAATACTGCCAATGGGTTTTTAAGAACTGAGAGAAATCGTTTTTTATACTGTTTCTGTAAGCGGAAAAAGCCTCGCCTACTTTCGTCAAACTATTTATAGCAACGATGGCACCCTGAACTCCACTACCCATGGCATGAGGAATACCTGATGACGAGAGTGGATCATGCGATGCGGCAGCATCTCCTACGGCAAGCCAACGATCTCCTCCGGGACATTCTAGGACTGAGGAATAGGCTGCATATGCTTCAGGATTCTCAACAAAATCAACGTCTTTTACTCTTTCGCTTGTTAGTGGCATTTCTCCTAAAAGCTTTGACCAAACGCTCAGCTTGCTGGCACCCAGTTGACTAATCATATCGGAGTCAGACATAAGTACCACGGCTACCCGATTATTTGGTACAGGTGACGAGTACCACCAGCCATATTCACACGCTTCTATCATCACGTTAGAAGTAATGGTAATATCATCAGGTACTAAACCCAAACTACATAGGCCCACAAGTCTATCATGTACTATTCTGACTGACTTCAAAAACTTTGCAAAAATGCCCTGTCTGCCAGTCGCATCGATGATATAATTTGCCGTACAATTCTCAGCTACACCCTCACTATTCAAAATTTCTATATCCCATTGACCGTCTTTGAGCGCAGCCTTCTTGAATGTATGATTTAACAATCCAACGCCTCCCCTTTCAACAAAGGTCTCGAACAACATTTTATCGAAAGAGAGCCGATCAAGACTCCAGCCGGAACCGTGTGTCGTAAAAAGAAAATCAAAGGCGATCAGTGATTCAGAGGCCCAAGCCCCATGGCTTCCGTAAGAAGACAAAGACTGCGTTGCCTGAAATTTATCCCAAACTTTTAAGTACTCCAGTAAAGGTCTAGCACCTGGAGACAGAGACTCCCCTACTCTGTACCCACTAAAATCACCCTTCTCGATGATTCCTACTTTTAACCCCTCTTTTTGAAGTAGTGTGATACCAGCGGAGGTGCCTGCAGCACCTCCACCAATAATTAACACATCGTAATCCGGTAATAACATGCCAACCTACTTAGAGGATTGACTTAATACCTGAGCACCTTTTTGATTTGCCTCGAGTTGCCCGAAAGCCCTACTATTACGCTCATTCTCCGTAAAGTAAGGAATATTCTCTGTGCCTTGATTGACTATGAAACCAAGCCTACTCCAGTTATCAATCATATCAGCGGCACTTAGCACGCCTCTTTGATAGGGCACTCTTTGCCCAGCTGGAATAATTGGCTGATCCACCACAGGACCGTAAACTAAACCGTCTATTACTTGATCTCCTGGATCTAAACTACCCGCAGTCACATGCATAGGACTCTGTGGCGGCCACCAGTACACATAATACGCAGGTGGCACCTCAATACCAGTACCATCAGCGAATTGATTGATATTAGGATCTGAAATATTAGGCGTCTGAACTGTACACTCAGCAAAATCCGATTGCCACGGTATGGCCATCCTTTTTGTTAAATCACCTGGTTCACAGCCTAAGCCTTCAGCTTCATCAGCAATAGTGCTCAAACCATACTCTTTATAAAAGAGCGCTAATTCACTATTACTACCTTCAAAATGAGCCAGCTTCAGCATTAACGGACGCTCATAGATTGGTGCATTTCTCACAATCCACGTAGTTTCTATTCCCGGAGAAAAAGGTGCGCCTACACAGTTGCCCATATCAGCTTCAGTCAGTTCTTCATGAAGATCTTTTGGCTTGGGCTTATTTGTGTTGAACTTTCCAACCGCCCATTGATGGAGAAAGAAGTATTGTGTGGCAGAGAGCGTCTCAAACTTATAAATTGGCCCCTGATTGGTCACAGAATTATCGCCAGAGTTTAAAGGCATCAGTGGCATACCATTTTCGGAGAACAATTGACTCGGACCATTCACAATCAGTGGTTCGCTACTCGATTGAACACCAGATTTCTCCATGTCCTTTTCTCGTTTTTTCGTCAATGCCGTATAATCTTCAGGAGGTAAGGGCACTCTGAAATAATTGAAAAAGCCCATACGGTTTTCAAAGTTGTCATTGCTCTTATCTCTTAAGTCGAAACCAGGGTTCACAAAACTACTCAAGTAAGGAATGTCTGCTACCCACTTGTAGTTATCCATTCGATCTAAGATCGGTTTTATGTGCGCATCGAAATTGACTTCATAATTAGGCTGATAACCTTCTAATGGTGTGAAGTTGAGAGGTTTCTCTCCTATGCTTTTCCTGTATCTGTTGATCGTTTTTAGGTAATCTTTACCATTCTTAAGTTTCTCGTCATAAATCTTTTTGTCAGCCCCCATGTGCCTGATCCCAACATTATAAGCCGTATCGAATAGCGTTGTAATATTCACTAACTCCGGGGCATACTTTGGACTACCTACCATCAACCAAGAAGGTTCAGCATCAATACTAGTCCCGTCATTGAAATGAATAGTTGCAGTTACATAACCATCGGCAACATCATCCCAATATCCGCTAGCACCTCTAAAGGAATCAATCTGAGCTGAACCAGTCACATTTCCGAATCCTCCTAGCGCAACTAGGTTACCATCATCATCCATTCTTAATTCACCCAAGCTATCAATTTGAGTGCCTCCTGAATTCACTGGTGGAAAAGATGCATTGGGGTAGTTATCAGGAAGATTGTATCGCGAAAACTCGACAATATCTTTTGGCTTACTGATGCTTCTTGGTCCCGGATCTATGATTAGCTTTTTACGATCTTCAGCATTGGTAACATCAGAATTATTGACAGGGATATTTTGGTTTTCATAGCTATTGGCTTTCCCAAACTCTAAATCACCTTGTAATTCAGAAAAAGTATACCAAATGGGTTTTTTATTCGCCAAATGAGCAGTCCACTCAATGCTTTTGATGTCTTTATCCGACAGTTTAATTTCCTTTTTCGTCTTACCGGTGGTCTTGAAAATTCTGAACTTTGCCGCTTGGCGTTTAACTCGGCCTAGTGAGTCTTTAAATTCACTTTCGAGAACTTCTTTACCTTTTTCCGTTTTGGCATTTCCGTTCCTATCGCAGACAATCGGGAGACCACCAATTTGGCTGGGAGATAAATAAAATTCTTTTGGACTATTACCCAGTCGGGCTACCCCAAGTTTAGGGTGGATTTCATAATTCGACATGTCTGTGTGTTTATTGTTTTCCTATAACTCCCCGATATCAAATAGACACCGCAAGGATTTTTTTACTAGATATAAGCTAGCCACTTTTTAAATATTATCCAACTGCCGTTAGCCAGGTTAGCTCATGGAAATTACAAATAGCTGAAATCAACTAGAAAGAAATCAAGTCCTTGTTATCTTCGATTAATATGGAGCAGATACTCTTCGATTGCTATGGTCTTACTCATTGCCAACTTGAGCCAATGGCAGGCTATATCAGTGAAAACTATAAGGTCAATTCTGATCAAGGTGCATTTGTTCTGAAAGTTTACAAACATTCACATGATGTATTTGAAGAAATTATAGGGGAAACGGACACTATAAATCAGCTAACTCATTTAACGGATTCGCAAGTCTCTCAGGTCATTCCTAGTCTAAAGGGTGAAATAGCCGCAAAGGTAGAAGACAAGGTATTTAGACTCTTATCTTATGTAGAAGGTACATTCTTAGCTGAAGCCCAGCATACCCCTACCTTGTTTCAATCGCTCGGCCTTTTCATGGCAAAAATTGACTCTGCCTTAATGAGCTTTCGTAGTGCAGGAATTGAAAGAAGAAAACTTGAATGGGATCTTCAGAACCTTCTTTGGTTAAAACCTCTTGCCGAACAAATCCAAGACCCCAGTAAACGTAAACTCGTCAAGCACTTCTTCATTCAATGGGAATTGAATGTATTACCCAAACTACCCGAACTACGTCAGTCAATCATTCATAATGACGGTAACGATTGGAATATTCTCACCAAAGGAGATCGGGTAACAGGAATTATTGATTTTGGCGATTCGGTTTATACTTCTCTGATCAATGAGCTTGCCATTACCATCACTTACGCCATTTTCGGCAAGGATGATCCTTTAATTTGGGCTGCTTATATTATCAAAGGTTACCAAAGTCATTTACCCCTTGAGCCCAAAGAGTTAGATGTACTCTATTATTTAGTTGCAGGTAGACTAGTTACAAGTGTATGCAAATCGGCTCAAGAGAAAACACAGCAACCGGATAGCGATTACATTACGATAAGTGAGAGACCTGCTTGGGATCTGTTGGAAAAATGGATAACTATCAACCCTCTTTTAGCAAGAGATAAATTTTACGAGGCCGCGGATTTAGAAGTTCCAAAAGTTGACCCTGTCAAAACAGTGGTTAGCCGAAGGAAAAATGTGATCGGTTCAAACGTATCTATCAGCTATCAAAACCCTATTTATATGGAAAGTGCAGCTTTCCAATATATGTTCGATAAGTATGGCAACACCTATCTAGACGCCTACAATAACATTCCCCATGTTGGCCATCAACACCCCGAAATAGTAGCCGCTGCGCAAAGTCAAATTGGAAAACTTAATACCAACACGCGGTATCTATATGATTCACTCGCTGAATATGCAGAGTTACTCTTGTCCAAATTTCCTAGCCCGCTTTCCAAGGTTTTCTTTGTGAATTCAGGGAGCGCGGCAAGCGATTTAGCGATTAGACTGGCTCAGAACTATACGAATAAGAAAACAATTGCTGTAATGGAGCATGGCTATCATGGCAATACAACGCTTGGTATAGACATCAGCCACTATAAATACAATGGCTCAGGTGGAAAAGGTAAAGATGATAACATCATACAAGCACCGATACCCAATAACTATCGGAGTAAATTCAAAGGAGGCCCGGTTGAAATAGGTCAATCCTATGCTCGGGAATTCATCGAAACCTTGAATAATCAAAGTCAAAAAATTGCAGCTTTCATCAGTGAGCCTATCGTGGGTTGTGGTGGGCAGGTACCTCTCGCCCCTGGTTATCTCACGGAAGTTTACAGCTCTATCAGAAGCCAAGGAGGATTATGTATCAGCGATGAAGTTCAAACTGGTTTTGGAAGACTTGGCGATTACTTCTGGGGATATGAAATGCAAAACGTAGTGCCTGACATTGTCATTTTGGGTAAGCCGATTGCGAATGGACACCCTATGGGAGCGGTGGTTACAACTGATGCCGTTGCTCATGCCTTTGACAATGGCATGGAGTTCTTTAGCTCATTTGGGGGCAACCCAGTCTCATGTGAAATTGGAAAAGCCGTGTTGCAAGTCATTGAAGAAGAAAAGCTTCAAAGTAATGCTAAAGAAGTGGGTGATTATCACATGACATGCCTAAGAGAATTACAAAAGGAATTTCCTGTTATCGGAGATGTAAGAGGTTCTGGACTATTTATCGGAATTGAATTCATCAAGGACGAATCACTTATACCCAATACCGAGTTAGCACAACACGTTAAAAACACCTTTCGTGACAAACATATTCTCGTTAGCACAGATGGACCGTTTGATTCAGTTATTAAGTCAAAACCACCCCTGTGTTTCACGAAAGACAATGTTGATCAGGTAGTAGAAACGCTTAGGGGTATTCTAATTGCCTCAAAAAAATAAAGCCCCGACAAAGTCGAGGCTTCTATAATTATCCCAATTCAAGCCTAAAGGTCTTTCGAACCTCTATGTAAGACAAGATTTGGGCTATCCTTTAGACTCGCAACAGTCCACTGTTATCCTTTTCCGAAGAACGAGGCCCCGACAAGTCGGGGTGAGGCCTTGTTTTGAGAGGGATTCACCCGGTATTTGATTTATAATTGTAAAGTTCGAAAACTAGTCTAAGCTCAAATGGGAAATCTTTATCAAAACTGTTTCTTGTATACAAACATAACAGGTCTTTGGTTTCAAAAAACTCTTTTACTTAAGAATTCATGTTACATTTTTATTAAGTCAGGCGTCTTTTTTGAATAAATACTCAAATCGGTATTTGACATATAATTTCTTAGCTTGCATGCTTTATTGGTGAGACAAATACACATTGAGTTTATCTACTGACAAAATTCTGACGCGAGATTACACCTTGCACTTCACCTCTTACTTTCTGATGGCTTCTGCCTTCTATTTTCTGCTGCCTACACTTCCAACATACGCTGAAGTGGCCTTAGGCGCTAAGAAAAATCAGATCGGTTGGATCATTGGCGTGTATGCTGCTTCTGCATTAGCCATTAGACCGTTTTGTGGCTATGTACTTGACGCATACGGACGTAGAACAGTTTATCTAGTGGCGCTTGTCCTTTTTA
Organism: Cyclobacteriaceae bacterium; assembly: GCA_965284605.1. Classification (GTDB taxonomy): domain Bacteria; phylum Bacteroidota; class Bacteroidia; order Cytophagales; family Cyclobacteriaceae; genus Roseivirga. Next base: position 3,319,509 of record OZ260101.1, on the reverse strand, counting down.
CGATTTTGATGTGGATGTATCATTACTCGTTCACTTTCTACATTCTTCTAGTCATAAGGGTCTTTCATGGATTCACATGGGGAATTATAACGACAGGTGGTAGTACTATTGCCGCAGATTTAATTCCCGAAAGTCGTAGAGCAGAAGGGATAGGCTATTTCGGCCTAGCCATGACCTTGGCTATTGCCTTGGCTCCATTTTCAGGAGATCAGATCATGGGACAAAACAACTTTTTCAACCTGTTCACTATCTCATTTGCCTTTGCTGTAGCTGCGCTACTGCTTGCTTTTTTGATTAAGGTACCCACAATTAAGACCGGTGAAACCAAGATTGGGATTTCAAAAATGTTCGATAAGCGTGTAAATAGAATAGCGATTGTGATGTTTACAGGAGCATTCCCTTATGCTGCCATCTTCTCGTTCATATTGCTTTATAGCGAAGAGCTCAGCATTGAGCAAGGTTCTCTCTTTTTCATTTTCATGGCTGTAGGCGTTGGACTCGCCAGAATATTTGTGGGTAAAATCATGGACAATCGTGGCCCATCCATGTTAGTTTTTGTAGGATTAGCTGTTACTATCATAGGCCTAATCTGGTTTAGTTATGTGCACAGCTTTTGGCAGTTTATGGCGGTAGGTGTGCTCGTAGGTATAGGTAACGGTATCATTATGCCTACCATTCAAACCATGGCGCTTAACATGGTTCCATTAGAGCGAAGAGGCGCTGCAAATGCCACCTTCTTTTCAGCCGTAGATTTAGGTATAGCAGCGGGCTCAATATCACTGGGATACATTGCTGAATATTATGGCTTGGCCAATATGTTTTTTGTTTCGGGAGTCATACTTTTGTTTCCGTTAATCTACTTTTTCGTATTTGTGAAAAAGCACTATGAGAGACATGTAGCCATTCTAAAAGAAGCAGAACTCAATGCCTAAAAAGATTTTCTTCACCCCCGGTCCTTCAGCACTTTATTTCACAGTAGAAGAACATCTGAAGCAGGCTTTAAAAGCCCAAGTGATGGAAATCAACCACCGAAGTAGTCAAGCTGAAGGTTACTATGACGAAGCAGTCCAGAACCTTAAAGCCTTAATGAACATTCCGGAGGACTATCAAATCTTCTTCTTGAGTTCTGCTACTGAAATATGGGAAAGGCAGCTTCAGAATTTAGTGATCGAAAAATCCTTTCATTACTGCATGGGAGCATTTTCTAATCGTTTCTATGATTTTGCTCTCAAATGGGGGTTAAAACCTGAGAAGAGTGAAGCAGATTTCGGCAAGTTACCAGATACAAACCCTGACTTAATTCCTTCTGATACCGAATTGATTACTTTGGCACTGAATGAAACTAGCACGGGAGTTTCTTTTCCATCAGAAGATATTTATAATATTAAAGCAACTCATCCAGATGCCTTAATTGCAGTAGATGGTGTTTCGGCTTTGCCTGTTATCGATTTAGACTTTTCTCAGGTCGATAGTGCTTACTTCTCGGTACAGAAATGCTTTGGCCTACCTGCGGGCCTTGGGGTTTGGATTGTAAGTCCTAGGGCAATAGCGAAGGCTGAAAAAAAGTTAGCTTTAGGTCATTCAATTGGCGCTTATCAGGCAATACCGAATTTGCATAAAAACGGCCTTAAACACCAAACTACTTTCACAGCAAATGTGCTAAACATCTTCCTCTTGGCTAAAGTGAGTGGAGACATGCTTGAAAAAGGCATGGACGTTATTAAGAGAGAGACCAACTACAAAGCAGCTTTGCTAAATCAACTCGTTGAAAGCCATTCTAATCTCGAACACTTTGTCACAGATAGAAAATTAAGATCTAAGACTGTAACAGTAGCCAATACCACAGGAGACTCAAGAGAAATACTAAAGACTTTGGAAGATAAAGGCTTCGTATTGGGCAATGGCTACGGAAACTACAAGAACAAGCAGATACGTATCGCATCCTTCCCTACGCATTCAAAAGAACAAATGGAGCTACTCGTAGATGTAATCAACGCAACTATCTAGTTTCGAATCAGTTCTAGTTTCAGCAATGGATTCCATATTTTTATGTCATTCCACAATTAGCATGCAAAAGAAGTGTTAATTTTGCATCGAATTTTGAGCTTATGCCCTCTAGAGAAAAAATAATGGTTTTGATGGATACTTCAGATGCGGATAGAACCCTGCTGAAGTTTTTGGAAATTATAGCCACGACTAACGAAACCAAAGAGATTCATTTCTTCAACAGTATTAGTGAGATGAAAATCCCTGATGATGTGTTGAAGGAGTTTCCTGAGATTAAGGAAAAATCTATTGCTGAACGCAAAAGCAAAATAGAGGTACTTGCAAAAAGTGTTCTATCAAAAAAACTAGTGGACATTTGCCATGTTCATATCAAAGAAGGCGCGCCATCCAAAGCTATTCTGAGATTTGTCGAAAAAAATGACATTGACCTCATAATGATGGGAAGGCATAAAAACTTCATTGGTGGCGGAATATTGTCCAGCCGACTAGCGAGAAGAGCCGCATGCTCATTATTCATTATCCCGGAAGGTGTCGAACCAAGTACTCATCTACTTCATGTACCATGCGATTTCTCCGAGCATTCAAAGATTGCTATGCAGGAGGCAATCAAAGTAGCGAGAAAGTATGACGATGTGAAAATCATGTGTCAGAATGTATTCACAGTTCCTGGCGGATATCATTACTCTGGCAAGACTTATGAAGAGTTTGCAGAGGTAATGAAAAGTAACGCTGAAAGGGATTACAAACGTTTTATAGCAGAAATTGACCATGAGGGAGTCAACCTAGATGTTGAATATTCATTAGATACAAATGACAACCCTGTAACGGATATCATTGACTTTGCCCATGAGAATAAACCAGGTGCTATTTTTATTGGCGTAAAAGGAAGAACCTCTACTACTGCGCTGTTTATTGGTAGTAGAGCAGAGCAATTGATTCAATACAATAGCGATATTCCAATGATGGTTGTTAGACCCAAGGGAAAGAATGCTGGATTACTAGATCTGATAAGAGAGATATAAGGGATTATTTACCCCTTAATCGATTATCTTCTTTTTCTACCCAAGCCATTAGTGTCCTTGTTTCTTCATCTGTGAGCTTCATTTCTGGCCTACGCTCTACAGTTCTTTTTGGTGGCATTTTTCCATCCTCTAAAACTTCAAAAAGTTCGGCTATCAGATGCTTCTGCTCCTCTTGATTCATCTCAGGCACCTTCACCCATTGTAGTTTTTCTCGTGCCTTCTCATTTCTAGCATCAGGCTTATGGCAATTCATGCATTTGGCCTCAAGAATCTCCTTTACTTTTCCAGTGATCTCAATGCCGTCAGCAGCTATCCAATTAGCACCCAAATCGGACTGACTTCTGGAACTCGTACTGCTGATGAGTACAACAGCACATATTGAAAGGAGAGATTTAAGCACGTTTTTCATAGTTTCTAATTTTCGGAAAGAAATTTATTTAATAAAATCCTGATTTAGATTTCAATTTATACCAATGGTTTAATCAAGCTGAAGCAGCTTCTTTGGCCGTAAGCCGTCTTAAGAAAAAGAGAGCTACAAGTAATAGGCCCATAGGAATTAGCGTGTATGTAAAAGCTTGATCAGCCCCTAACTCCTTGAATAAAATACCAATCACTCTAGAACCAAGGGTTCCGCCCAAAGCGGAGAATATGATAATCAGGCCTGACATCGGACTATGCAGTTTTTTAGGAAGCGCACTGAGTACAGCGGAATTCAGCAAGGGATAAATAGGCGCTATAAAAAGTCCAACCAAAGGAAAGGCATAACCAATGGCCGGAACATCAGCCAAGGTCTCAACTAAACCAATTTCGGCATTTACGGCCTTTGGTAAAACAAAAAGGACAACTGCCATTGAAGCAAAAATACAAACGGTCAACACCCATACCCAAGAATACTTCTTGGCTAATAGGCCTGCTAATATTCTACCAACGCCTAGACTAATAGCTAAAATACTTGCCATCATAATGGCCACATTTTCCGGCAGATCAAGCACTCGCTCGTTGAAAGTGGGCAACCACGTCATAATGCCCTGCTCTATCATCACAAAAAGGAATGCCGCTACAACAAATACTATTACCAAAACCTTCGCAATGAGCTTAAACATTTGTGCAAAGTCCTCACCTAGGTTATCACCCGGAACTTCTTCTCCCTCGTTAAAGTCAGCTTTAAGTAAGAATAGAAAAGACAGCATGGAGAGCCCTGCTAATAGCCAATAAACGTTCAACCAAGCATTTGGGTCACCCTCGGTATTGAAAGCCGGAAACAGGAAGTAAGCCAAGGCAATGCCGAACATAAAGAAGCCCTCTATATTACTCATGAGGCTTCCATGTTCCTTAGGGGTTGTGGTAATAAGGCCTATCACTGAGTAAACTGAAACCTTAATAATGGCGAAACTAACACCAACCGTAGCAAAAAGCAGTTTAGCCGTCCAAAACGAATTTCCAAAATACATTGCGATACAAGCCGCTGAAACCAAGGCCAGAGCGGCTAACATTCCCTTCTTATATCCGATACGAGGTAAAAAAGAGGCAATCACAAAAGACACTATGGCAATAGGAAGGTCCTTAAATGCTTCAAGTATACTCGCTTGAACTTCGTCTACGCCATAGACATTTTGTGACTTCAAAATTACAATACCTACACTATTGAGTAGGATAGCAAATACAAAGTAGTTGATGTAAAGCGAAAGCTTTATTGCATTGTTTTTCATGGCGCGTTTCAAGGTTGAAACGGAAGATAGCAAAATGGTCGTGAATATGAATTAATACTCGAAACTCGAAAACGACTTTAAGCCTTGACGATAAAGAGTTGTTCGATTAAAAATTGATTTATAACTTGGAATCAGCCGCATACAATCATGAGAGCGAAGAAATTATATGAGGAGCTAAAAAAGAAAAGTGGACCATACCCAGATTGGTCTGCTTCCACAAAGGATTTTGTATTCGAAACCCTTGAAAATTCAGGTAATACTCATTTTTCATCCTTTATAAAGAACCTCTATGGATATGAAGCGCATGATTATTACAACCCACTGAGCAATCTCATGTTACTTCATAAAGAGTACTGCTTCGATCCTACAGAGCTTATCTCTATTGAAAAAATGACTTTTGGAATTCTTCCTAGGATAGTGAGAAAAAATCCAGTTACTGGAGAGATAACTACAGATAAATCACCTAACGCTTTCGCTATTCTGGCAGATGAAGAAACCTACTTGATATGTTTTAGCACTCAGTTTTATAAGATCATTGAAGATTTCTCAATCATTTCGACCAGCGTTTCTAGAAATCCATCATTTCATTTCAATATCCCTCTTGAAAAAATCCCTGAAAGCTTCATGAAACTAATTGAGTTGCGATGGATTAGAGAAGAAACTCCTCCATCTTGGGAATTAAACTACATGCCTGAGGATGTCCAAAAGTCACAGGATTGGCAATTCAGAAGTAAAATTCTAATGTTTACCATACAATCATTCTTTATGTTTCATGAAATTGAACATATTTTAAATAACCACTTTAATAGGAATCCTAATGATAATTTTTATGTCAACGATGTTAAAGTATCTGTCAGTGAGAAAATACTCCATGATGAATATGAAGCAGATAGAAAAGCTACACGAAGACTGATCAGACTTATATGTAACCTAAAAGAGACACTCAAAGAAATAGACAAAGAAGCAGTTAGGGAATACACCTTATTCTTAGTTTCAGGAGTTATACAGTTTTTCTCATTCATGAGCGTAATGGATGGTTATTCAAACTCAAACTTCGATTCACACCCACCTTCAAAAGAAAGGAGTGAAGAAATAAAAAATATATTCCTTAATTCTGAACTTGAATTAGATGATTTACTGATCAATCTAGTGTCAGATAGTTTTAATAAAACAATGATATCTATAGGTAAAAAAATACGTAGCAATGGAATATGATTTACTCAAAGACCAAGTAGAGAAGAGTCTTGATAAAACTGACTTTGGCAGTCTATTTAAATTTGTACACTCTGTTGATCTCGAAAAGAACAAAGATATTTTTAGTCTACCGGTCAGACATGCAATACAATTTCGTGCAAATGACTTAACAGTACTTGCAGAGAGTAAGAAGCCAATGAATTTATATTTCAACTTTCGCAAGTATATTTTCTCAGTATTGGGTACAGGAGCAGGATTCATATCCGGTGAGCCTTTCACATGTGTTCTAACTGCCGTTGCTTTATGGGGTATAATTAATGAAGGACAAAAAGTACCTTTAAATGAAAGTCACGCAAAAGTATTGATGAAAATCTACAGGTTAAGTCAAGAAGATTCTGGTATTAAGGAAGACAAGTTTTGGAATATCACCAATGAATTGGGAATAAGTAGAGACCAATTAACCTCAATTTCTCAAGACCTTATTAAACTTAAGATCATACGTGCTAACCTGGATTTAGACTTTAAGATTGATTTAATGGAAACCATCGTCTCGAAGTAAAGAAGAGTTAAATCATGGCTTCAATGACCATACAAAAGGCTGAATAGGTGGGTATGAGGACGGACTGCGAAGAATTGAATTACATAAACGATACAGCGTTAGATGCTTCTCATCTTATCTAGAAGCTCATTCAATTGATCAGCCTCCTGACCAGTAACCAACTCCAATTTTTTCATCCAAAGCTGCAAGGCATTATCTACCTCATTGAGCACGGATAGCCCTTTTTCAGTAATCACAACGTCTTTCGCCCTTCGGTCGGTTTCACAGACTTTACGCTCTACCAAGTCCTTATTTTCTAGACGATCAACAATTCGAGAAGCATTTGACATGCGATCTATCATTCTGTCAATAATAGTATTTACAGTACATGCATCAGGATATTGGCCTCTTAAGATTCTGAGGACATTGTACTGCGGTGTTGTAATACCATAGGGCTTAAAAATGCGACTCTGCTCATCTACAATCCAGCCATTCGTGAACATAATATTCACAATAAGTTTTTCGTAAACGTTTTCGAATTTCTTACCCTGCTTTATATCTTCTTCAATACCCATATGGTGTGGCATGTTTTATTGGTACTAAATTAGTAATTAGTTGTAAATCAACCCTATAATAAAGTTGGAAACGTCTACTATTGAGTGAATGGCTATATTTAAATAGTCATTGGTTAAACTATTGTTTCAAAATACGATCTAAGCTTTCGAAAGTTCAGCACCCATTGGAAGACAAAGAAATACTTCAGGCCTTTAGAGTATCATCAAACAAGGATTTTGCCTTCAAACATTTGGTGGCCGAATACCAAGAAAGAGTCTATTGGCATGTAAGAAAGATTTTAATCTCCCATGACGACACTGACGATGTAGTTCAGGAAGTATTCATTAAGGTTTACAAAAACCTGGACACATTTCGTGAGGCCTCTCAACTTTTCACATGGATTTATCGAATTGCTACCAACGAGGCATTGAACTTCCTAAAGAAAAGACAGCGCAGACAAGCTGTATCTATGGACGATGTCTATCAAGAATTAGAAAACACCCTGAGCCAGTCTGATCATATAGACGCAGACGAAATCCAATTGAAATTGCAAAAGGCACTCTTGAAATTGCCAGAAAAACAGCGTTTAGTTTTTAATATGCGTTATTTTGACGATTTGAAATACGATGAAATGTCGGAAATTACGGGCACAAGTGTAGGTGCATTGAAAGCCAGCTATCACTTGGCAGTTAAAAAAGTTGAAGAGTCTTTGAGTATGGGTTAAACCCTTTAACGCTTTGATTATCAAATAGAAGATGAATAAAAAAGATCACCATAATAAAGCACTGGACAACCCAGAACTTAAGAAGCTCCCCTTCCAAGTGGAAGAAGACTATTTTAAAGGGTTATCTGGGCGTATCATGAATGCTATTGATGCAGAGGAAAGCGATCTGAAATACAATTTACACCTTAAGAAATCTCCTTTTACAGTACCCGAAAACTATTTCTCAGAACTATCTGACCAGATTGAATCAAAATTAGTTTTAGAAAAAAAGAAAGTCAGGTTCTTTGAAAGACCTTTTGTGAGATGGATGTCCGTTGCTGCATCTTTGGCATTATTGATGACTATCTATTTTAATCAACCTTCACAGACCAGTACAGATATCTTATCAAGTGTATCCGATGAAACTATTATTTCATTTTTGGAAAGCGAGAATACTTTTGCTGACGATTTGTTCATGAACGTAGATGAAATTGACAGTGTACTTGATGCCATTTATGCGGATGAAGCTAGCAGTTTCGTGAACACGCTAATTGCTAACCCTGAGTTAGAATACGATTTTGAATACTTTGACTATTAAAAATATGAAAGTCATATATACCAGTTTGTTGTTACTTTTTTGTACAACCTTAATCTTTGCCCAAGAGGATAGTGGAAGCCGAAGAGGTCGGCAAATGGACAGAGAAAAATTGCAAGCCGCTCGCATTGCTTTTTTAACCAACCGTTTAGACCTATCGTCAGAAACGGCAAAAGACTTTTGGCCTCTTTTTACAGAGTACGATAATGAAAAGAGTACACTCTCCAAGAAATATGGTGCTCAAAAAAGAGAGCTATTTGATGAGGGTACGCGAAACATATCGGACGAAAATGCCGATAAAATGCTTACAATGTACCTAGAACAGAAACAAGCCGAACTTGACTTAGAGAAGAGGTACCTGGGGAGGTTTAAAAAAGTATTAACCATGCAACAAGTATGGCGCTTCATCAGATTCGATTCTGATTTTAGACGCTCCTTGATGGAGCGAGTAAGTCGGGGTAATCAGCCGGATGACGAAAGAAAGCCAGACAAAGGCAACAGAGGAAACTAAAGAGAACTAATTATGAAAAACCTGCTTACTCGGCAGGTTTTTTTGTTTGTAGCCATAATGCTTTCACGTAATTTGCAATATGGCACAATTGACGCTCTACGAGCTCAACAACCTTATTAAATCAAAGCTAGAAACTCATCTAGCACCTAGCTATTGGGTAGTAGCAGAAATCAGTGAGCTTCGGCTAAATCAGAAGGGGCATTGCTACATGGAGCTAGTTGAAAAAGAAAACAACTTCATTCAGGCAAAAATTAGGGCCAATATCTGGTCTTACACTTACCGCACCCTGAACGGACAATTTGAACAAGCCACTGGGACGGCATTAAAATCTGGAATCAAAGTTCTATTCAACCTAAGCGTTAATTTCCATGAAGTCTATGGAATGAGTCTCACTGTCAATGACATTGATCCTAATTACACCATTGGAGAAAGGTCGAGACTTAAAGAAGAAACTATACTGAAGCTTCAGCAAGAAGGATTATATGACAAAAACAAACAGCTCAATCTTCCAACCGTACCTCAGCAAATTGCCATAATCAGTTCAGAATCAGCCGCTGGTTATGGAGATTTCATGAACCAACTAAGTGACAATAGTCGTTCGCACCATTTCAATTCAAAGCTTTTTCCAGCACTAATGCAGGGCAACGAGGCTGTGATTTCTATTCGAAAAGCCCTTAAAGAAATTCATGAGAGTGATTTGAGTTTTGATGTGGTTGTCCTCATACGAGGAGGCGGAGCCCAAGCAGACCTCGATTGTTTTGATACCTATGAATTAGCACGTGCCATAGCCTTATTTCCCACGCCAGTGCTCACCGGCATCGGACATGAAAGAGACCACACCGTAGCGGATCTAGTGGCACACACTAGTCTGAAAACGCCCACAGCAGTTGCAGAATTTCTTATTGCTGGAATGAATCGCTTTGACGACCTCCTTCATGAGTATCTATATAGAATAGAAAAGATTCATGAATCCAAATTGGCTATTGAACAACAAAACTTACAATACCTTTCTGGTCAAATCAAGCAGCTTTCAGCGCGAAATTTGAAAAGTCATAGGCATCAACTTGACCAAAAGTCACTTACATTAAAATATGCTGTTCAGTTGCACTTAGAGCGACAGGATTCACTACTAAAAACTTTAGAAAAGCAGTTAAATTTGATTGATCCTATCACCATCTTTAAGAGAGGTTATTCTATCACTTTAAAAGACGGAAAGTCAGTTTATGGACGAGAATTGAACATAGGTGATCAACTGGAGACCAGAACACTAGATAAGCAAATTAAAAGTAAAGTAACCGCACTAAGTAATGAGTAAAAAGACGATTTCATATACTGACGCAATAAATAGAATCAACGAGATAGTAAACGCGGTGGAAAACACAGACCTCGATATTGACGAACTTACCAGTCTGGTCAAAGAAGCTACCGCTTTAATTGGTTCTTGTAAAGACAAACTCCAAAATGCCGAAACAGATCTACAAACTTCCTTAGAAAAATTGAACTAGCATGACATCACAGGAAGCGCTACAAGAAATTCTGTTGCTTAGCAAAAAAGTCAATCACCATAATGAGCTATACTATCAACAGAATAGATCCGAAATCAGTGATTTTGAGTTCGATCAATTGTTAGAAAAGCTCATAGCACTCGAAACTGAATTCCCCGAATACAAGTCAGAAGACTCACCTACCCAGCGAGTTGGCGGCACAATTACCAAAGAATTTGAAAATGTAGTCCATAAATACCGAATGCTTTCCTTAGGCAATACATATTCAAAGGAAGACTTGATTGAATGGGATAACCGGGTGGCAAAAGGTCTTGAAGGTGATGCTTACCAGTATTTCTGCGAAATGAAATTTGACGGAGTAGCGCTAAGTCTCATCTATGAAGACGGTGTTTTGAAAAGAGCTGTAACCCGTGGCGATGGCAATAAAGGTGATGACGTCATTGCCAATGCAAAGACAATTCGATCCATACCCTTACGGATTAATCAGAATGTTCCCGCTGAGTTTGAGGTACGTGGAGAGGTCTATTTTCCAAAGCACGAATTTGAACGAGTAAATAGAGAAAGGGAAGACATCGGGGAAGATAAATTGGCTAACCCAAGGAATGCTGCCTCGGGCACACTTAAGATGCAAGATTCATCAATTGTAGCCAGCAGAAAACTTGACTGCTACCTGTATTATCTCTTAGGAGACGGACTAAACTTTCCCACACATTCGGCAGCAATACATCAGATTGAGCAATGGGGTTTTAACGTATCTCCAACTTACCGCAAGTGTAATGACATCAATGAAGTACTCGATTATATAGCAGAATGGGAAGAAAAAAGACACACACTCCCCTCCGAGACTGATGGAGTAGTGATAAAAGTCAATAGCCTAGACCAACAAGATGAGCTTGGTTTTACGGCAAAAAGTCCACGTTGGGCTATTTCCTACAAATACAAAGCAGAAAGTGCCACCACTATTTTAGAAAGCATTTCCTATCAAGTTGGTAGAACGGGCTCCGTTACGCCAGTGGCTAACCTTCGACCTGTTCTACTTGCTGGCACAACGGTGAAAAGGGCTTCTCTCCATAACGCTAATGAAATTGAACGCTTAGGAGTAAGAATTGGTGATACAGTTGCTGTTGAAAAAGGCGGTGAAATCATACCCAAGATAACCGGGGTTGAACTCTCTCAAAGGAGCTTATTTAGCGAACCGGTTACATACATAACCCATTGCCCCGAATGCAATACTGAACTCGTTCGGTCCGAGGGTGAAGCAAATCATTATTGCCCAAACATTGATGGCTGCCCACCTCAAATCCAAGGACGCATTGAACACTTCATCCAACGGAAAGCTATGGACATTGATAGTCTTGGTTCAGAAACTATTCGCGGCCTTTTGGATCATGGTCTGATAAAGAATTATGCAGACCTTTATAACCTCACTTACGAGCAATTGAATGGTCTAGAATTCAAAACGTTCTCCGAAAAGAAGGGCGATTTCAGCCAAAGAAGTTTGAGAGAAAAATCTGCACAAAACATTATTAAAGCTATAGAAGCTTCAAAGTCTATCCCTTTCGAAAGAGTACTTTTTGCCCTAGGCATTCGATATGTAGGACAAACGGTCGCTGAAAAATTAGCAGAACATTTTGAGAAGATCGAAAATATTGCCGAAGCTACACTTGAGACCTTAATAGAAGTGCCGGAAATTGGTGAGCGCATTGCTGAAAGTGTAGTCCAGTTTTTTGCAAATCAGCAAAGTATAGACCAAATAGAGAAGCTAAAAGCTGCTGGCCTCAACTTTGAGATTATTAAAAAAGAAGTGATCCGTGAGGGATCTCACTTGATGGATAAAACGTTTGTAATTAGTGGGGTTTTTAGTGAATTCTCAAGAGATGAATTGAAAGAAAAGATTAAAGCAAATGGCGGTAAAGTAGTATCCTCCATTAGTGCTAAGCTAGACTATTTGGTGGCTGGTGATAAAATGGGCCCCGCGAAACTTGAAAAGGCCACAAAACTTGAAGTGAGTATTATCTCAGAATCAGAATTTTTAGCCCTCCTTAACACATAATGTCGGTAATCGGAAAAAAAATATTAAGCGTTTTCAATCGCCCGTCTAAAAGGCAAAAAAGCGGAGCCAATCTAGTTCCTTTGGAGCAAGCGACTCATATTGGCATCTTATATACTTGGGCTGATACCCAGAAAGAGGAGGTCCTAGAATCATTTGTCAACGAAATTGGAGAAGGAAAGCAAGTAGACGTACTTTGTTTCAATTCATCTAAAACAGCCGTCTCTACCAAAAACCCTGTTTTTGATGAGTCTATACTTACCAGCTTCGGTAAGCTCAATTCAGAAGAGGTTCAAAAGTTCATCAAAACTTCGTATGATTACCTTTTTCACTTTGATTTTGAGTCTGATGAAATTATTAAGAGCATTCTAGTCCAAACCAAAGCCAAATGCAGGATAGGTATGCATAATGCAGATAGTACCAATTACTATGAGTTGATGATCGGTCTAAATAAAAGTGCTGGCATTTCTAATTTTGCCCAACAAATGTTAAAATACGTGAGAGCGATACGTTAATGAAAAAATTTGAAGGTACAGGTGTAGCATTAGTCACTCCTTTTAAACCGAATGGTTCTGTTGATTTTGATGGACTAGCTAAGCTTCTGGAGTATACAGGTCAAGCTGTCGATTACTATGTCGTAAATGGCACAACTGGAGAATCAGCAACCACCTCAGGTAAAGAAAAAGCTGAAATACTAGAATTTGTAAAGCGTAACAACCCAAAAGGCCTACCCATTGTATATGGTGCAGGAGGGAACAACACCCTTCAGGTGGCAGAAGGTATTTCGAATTCAAACCTAAACGGTGTTGATGCTCTTTTATCAGTAAGCCCCTATTACAATAAACCGAGTCAGGCAGGTATAGTTGCCCACTTTGAGTATCTGGCCGACCGCGCACCAGTGCCTATTATTCTTTATAATGTACCGGGCAGGACCATGTCAAACATGACAGCTGAAACCACACTCAAACTCTCCAAACACTCAAACATTATTGGTATTAAAGAAGCTTCTCACGATTTAGATCAATGTCGAAAAATAATCAATGGAATGGAATCAGATTTCTTCCTTACCTCTGGTGATGATCTATTAACGACCGACATTGTTGAAATGGGCGGTATTGGAGTAATCTCAGTACTGGCCAATGGAGTTCCAATAGAATTTTGTCAAATAGCCAAAACTGCTTTGGATGGAGACATCACTCAGTCGAGGTTAATATCATCCTCATTTGAAAAACTAAACCCGTTGATGTATGCCGAAAGTAACCCTGTTGGGTTAAAAGAATTATTAAGTCAAAAAGGAGTTTGTGGCAATACTGTCAGACTCCCCCTACTAGAGGCTACAGATCAATTGAAAGCGGAAATAGCCCAATTATTACACTAAAAGGCATAAAAAAGGCCAATCTTACGATTGGCCTTTTTTATCTGGATTTTGCTAATTAAGCATTGTTCTTCTTGTTTTGAACATCAATTCTAATTTCTTGTGCTAGATTTTTAAGGTCTTGCATTCCTTTTCTTACTCTAGTTCCAGCTGCTTGATTTCCTTTGTCATAGAACTTTTCGAAATCGCCTTCTAAAGAATTTACTAAATCTTGCACTTTGCTAAATTGACTCATATTTATCGTGTTTTAAGGTTGTTGATAATAATGTCTAACTGTCAGCAATATAAAGCAAAATGTTCTATTATCAACAGTGAAGGCACTTTTTTTTGATTTTACTCACCAAAAGCCAATGCCAGTTCTTGTTTCTTGTATTCTTCAGTAGCCAGCTTACCTTTTATAGCTTCGAATGCTGCAATAGTTTCTTCGACATCTGCCAAAGAATGTGATGCAGTAGGGATTAATCTCAAAATAATCGTCCCTTTAGGCACTACAGGGTAAATTACCACTGAACAGAAGATTCCGAAGTTCTCCCTGAGGTCTTTACTCAGCGCAGCCGCCTCTCCTACCGTTCCATTAAGTACCACTGGTGTTACTGGTGATTGAGTAGTACCAATGCTAAAGCCTTTTTCTTTTAAACCGCTTTGCAGTGCGTTTACAATAGTCCAAAGTTTGTCTTTGTGCTCAGGATTATCTCTTAGCATCTGAAGCCTTTTCAAAGCACCAATTACAAATACCATTGGTAATGACTTTGCAAATATTTGAGAACGCAGGTTATACTTTAAGAATTTGACAATCTCTTTATTACCTGCTACGAAACCACCAATTGCAGCCATCGACTTAGCAAACGTTGAAAAATAGATATCAATATCATCTTGACAGCCTAACTCTTCACCAGCACCGGCACCCGTCTTACCGACTGTACCAAAACCATGAGCATCATCCACTAGAAGTCTGAATTGGAATTTCTCTTTCAGCTTAACTATTTCTTTAAGCTTACCTAGGTTACCCGACATTCCGAATACACCTTCGGTAATGACTAATATGCCGCCACCAGTCTCTTGCGTCAACTTAGTTGCTCTTTCAAGTTGCTTCTCTAGGTTTTCAATGTCATTATGAGGGAAAACGAAACGTTTACCCATATGCAATCTCACTCCGTCAACAATACAAGCATGCGATTCGGCATCATATACAATTACATCCTTACGGTCTACCACAGCATCTATAATAGAAAGTATACCTTGGTAACCATAATTCAATAATAAGCCAGCCTCTTTGCTCACGAAAGTCGCAAGCTCTTGCTCTAACTGCTCATGATACTTAGTATTACCTGACATCATTCTGGCACCCATAGGATAGGCTATCCCCCAGTCAGCAGCAGCCTGAGCATCTACCTTTCTTACTTCGGGATGGTTCCCAAGTCCTAAATAATTATTTAAACTCCAGGTCAACACTTCCTTACCCATGAATTTCATGCGAGGTGCTATTTCACCCTCTAATTTAGGGAACATGAAATATCCTTCGGATACATCAGAGTGTTTGCCCAAAGGGCCTCGATTAGTCAGTAGCTTTTCAAATAAATCCAACGTCTTCTGTCTTTAAGTATAAGAAGTTTTAGACTCGCTAAAACAAGATGCGAAGGTAACACTATAAACACCATTTATCAAAAATAAGAGTACATATAACACATTCATTGGTTCTCATTACGATTATTATTAATTAGCATTGCATGCTGATTAACTAGAGATATGTCCTCAAAAAAAATTAAAAAAATACTCGTAGCCAATCGTGGAGAAATCGCCATTCGTGTAATGCGAACTGCTAAAGAAATGGGAATCAAGACTGTAGCCATCTACAGTGACGCTGATACTACCTCTCCTCACGTTGCCTATGCTGACGAAGCCGTCAATGTAGGCCCGCCTGCTTCTTCTCAATCATATCTAAACACCAAAAGAGTGTTAGACGTATGTAAAGAGCTAAATGTAGATGCAATTCACCCAGGCTACGGCTTCCTTTCTGAAAATGCAAGCTTTGCAAAAGAGGTGGAAGAGCACGGGATAACCTTTATTGGTCCTTCTACTCACGCTATCGAAGTGATGGGTGACAAGTTAGCTGCGAAAAACGCTGTCTCAGGGTACGATATACCGATGGTACCCGGTGTAAACCATGCGGTTACAGAAATTAATGAGGCTAAAGAAATTGCTCTCGAAATCGGGTACCCCGTTTTAATCAAAGCAAGTGCTGGTGGTGGTGGCAAAGGGATGCGTGTTGTAGAACATGCTGACGAGCTTGAAAGCCAGATGAAGCGTGCTATGAGCGAAGCACAATCAGCCTTTGGAGATTCCTCGGTTTTTGTCGAAAAATACATTGGCTCTCCAAGGCATATTGAAATACAAATCTTAGGCGACCAGCACGGTAATATTCTTTACCTATTTGAAAGGGAGTGTTCTATCCAGAGAAGGCATCAAAAAGTAATCGAAGAAGCCCCATCTTCTGTCGTTACGCCTGAAAAAAGGAAACAAATGGGAGAAGCTGCTGTGGCAGTTGCCAAGGCCTGTGGCTATTACGGAGCCGGAACTGTAGAGTTTATTGTAGATGAAAACCTAGACTTCTTCTTCTTAGAAATGAATACTCGACTACAGGTAGAACATCCCGTAACGGAAGAAATAACGGGGATAGACTTAGTCAAAGAACAAATTTTCATTGCTGAAGGAAAAGAACTTAGCTTTAAGCAAGAAGACCTTCGAATTAAAGGACACGCTATGGAAGTGAGGGTATATGCTGAAAACCCTAGGGAGAATTTTCTTCCCGATACGGGCAGACTCAATACATATACGGTACCTCAAGGTCCAGGTATTAGAGTAGATGATGGGTATGAGCAAGGTATGGATATACCTATCTATTATGACCCTATGATATCAAAGTTAATTACGTATGGGGCAAATAGAGAACAAGCAAGACTTAGAATGCTCCGGGCTATTGATGAGTATCAAATCACAGGTGTTGCGACTACCTTAGACTTTTGTGACTTTGCGCTTAGACATGAGGCCTTTATAAGTGGTAACTTCGACACAAAATTCGTAGACAAGTATTTCAGCCCAGAATCTTTAAACGATAACGACCCTGAAAAAGAAGAACTTGCCATTGCTCTAGCTGCACATATCTTTAATAAAAAATCAAATGGCAAGGAGCTTAAGCATAATGACAATAAGATGAGTAAGTGGAAATTGAGAACTAGACAATAGAGATGGCTAGAATCCTACCGTTCCGTGCTTGGCGCTATAACCAAGAACTGTCTGAAAACATTGAAGATTTAACCTCACCTCTTTTTGATGTAATATCTCAACAACAGCGTGACGCCCTGTACGCTCATCCTCACAACAGTATCCATTTAAGCGTGCCATTGCATGGAGAAACACCAGAAAACGCTCAGGCCACCATTGAAAAATGGAAAATGAGTGGTGTCCTAGAACAAGACCGATTACAAGGTATATACGTCTATTATCAACACTTCTCTTTACCGGGCAGCTCAAAGGATTATGTCCGTAAAGGCTTCATAAGTTTTATAGAGGCTACGGATTGGGGTAAGCCTGATTCTGATATACTAAGACATGAGAATACTATACCTCACTCTGTTTCTGATCGTGTTGAGGTATTAAGAGCAACTGAATTGAATGTCAGCCCTACACATGGTTTGTACTTCGATCCAGAATTTGAATTGGAGCAGTATATGGATGAAAGCATGCTGAATCCCATTTATGAAACGGAAGATTACCAAGGCGTTCGTGATGTACTATCCGTTATTCATGACAGAAGAGTAATCCAAAAATTTATCGACAAAATCGGTAAACAAAAGATCATTCTCGCTGATGGACACCATCGACTGGAAGGCTCGATAAACTATAGAAAAGAATTAATAGCTAGTGGGACAGCTAACACGGGAAATGAAGGGTATAATTATCATATGATGTACCTAACAAATGGAGAATCTGATGATCTCAGAATACTTCCCACCCATAGACTCATCAACGGAATTGAAAACTTTAGTAAGGCTGATTTTCTAGAAAAGTTAGCACCACATTTTATTATCAAGCCATTAGAAAACCCGAATGATGTTATCGAGATTATTCAAGGAAAACCTTGGGCATTCGGTCTACTATTTGGAGAAGAAGCCTATAAGGTGCGTTTGAAACCTGATGCCTTAGAGCACATGGAATGGAATTTCCCAGATGTAATTAAAAGGTTAGACCTTACAGTAATGCATTACTTTATCATTGAAAAGGCATTGGGTATCCCGGGCAAGGATCAGAGGAAATCAACCAATATTACCTTTGAGAGAAACTTTGCAAACTGTCTCACCAAGACCATTAAGGGTAAATCACAATTTGCCATTATTACACAAGAAATTAATATGGATACAGTGAAGCAAGTGTGCTACTCGGGCCATACGCTTCCACAGAAATCTACATATTTTTACCCTAAAGTCATTTGTGGTTACTTATTTGGATCGATTAAAAAAGATGAGTTTGAAATATCGATTGATCCTAGCTTCTAAATCTCCTCGAAGGCAAGCCTTACTTAAGAGTCTTGACTTGGACTTTGAAGTGGTGGTAAAACCAATCAACGAATCTTTTCCGAATACGCTGAACCCAAAGGAGGTTACCGAATATCTGGCCAATAAAAAATCCGATGAATTCGGAGCCCTAGAAATCGATGAACTATTGATTACTTCTGATACAACAGTTCTCATAGGTTCCAGTATATTAGAAAAGGCTCGTAATCAGAAAGAAGCTTCTACAATGCTTAAACAGCTGTCCGATAAAACACATCAAGTTGCTACTGGTGTTTGTCTACGAACGCGTTCAAAAAGAGTGAGTTTTACTCAAATAACCTCAGTGACTTTTGACAAACTCAGCGAGGATCAGATCAATTATTATATTCAAAAATATCAACCCTATGACAAAGCAGGTGCTTACGGGATTCAAGAATGGATCGGCATGGTAGGCATCAAAAGTATTGAAGGAGACTATTACAATGTAATGGGGCTCCCCCTAAATAGGCTCTATAAAGAATTACAAAATTTCAATTAAAAAAGGGGCTGATCGCCCCTTTTTAATGCTCTAATGCAGTTTATCTTATTTGATATTAGTAGGTGTTTTCTTTGCACCTGTTTTTTCTACCAAATCTCCGGTTTTCAGTCGCTTAGACACAACAAAGAATGGCCCTGAGACAACTTGATCTCCTTCATTGAGTCCAGATAGGATTTCGATATTATCGTAATCGCTTATTCCAGTTTTAACCTCTACCATTTTGGCAGTACCGCCATCATTGATAAAGACAACTTCTTTGATTTCTTCTTTTTCTTCAGGTTGAGCGTTAGTATTCGTAACCCTCGGTTCGTCTTCATCACTATTGCCAAAAGCGTTATTAGCCTTCTCTTTATCTAATTTTGGATTTCGAGTTGTTACAGCTGCCAACGGAACAGATAAGACATTCTCTTTGGTAGTAGTGATAATTTCTACGCTTGCAGTCATTCCTGGTCGAAACGGAGATGGCCCTTGAATTTCGGAAAGTAGATCATTAAAGCTATCATTCAAGATTCTAATTTCAACTTTGAATTCAGTGACTGCATCAGCAGATGTTTTAGGGTTAGCAGTATTAGCGATTGCCGTTACCACTCCTTTAAACTTTTTATCCATTGATGTGTAAGAATCAACGTCAATAATAGCCGTATCTCCTTCGTTTACACGAATGATGTCGTTTTCATTCACATCAACCTGCACTTCCATTTGATTTAAGTCAGCGAGACGCATCATTTCTGTACCTGCCATTTGCTGGGTACCTACAACTCTCTCCCCTTGCTCAACATTTAATTTCGAAATAGTACCGGTAGAAGGTGCTCTTACGGTAGTAAGCCTAACATTCTCCTCAGCCTCTTCCACTGTTGCTTGACTCGACTTTATGATAAATTCAGCAGCTTTGACACTTTGTTCCGCAGCATCTAAATTATATTTAGCCACTTCAAAATTTGCCTTTGCTGTTTCATAGTCGGCCTCAGAAATCACTTTCTCTTTTCTTAATTGCTCCGCTCTATTGAATGCAAGTTCAGCTTGTTTCAGTTGAGCCTCACTCCTAAACTTACTCGCTTTTGAAGAGGCTAGGTTAGCTCTCTGCTGATTTAAGTTAGCCCTAGTTCTATCTAAAGCAGACTGTAAGTTATCAGGTCTAATTTTCACCAAAATCATTCCTTCAACCACATCGTCACCTTCTTCTACATTAAGCTCGATGATTTCACCAGCCACATCTGGACTAATAGCAATTTCGGTAACTGGTTGAACTACACCGGAAGCCGTCACTTTTTCAATAATTGTTACTCGACCTGCTTCTGCAAATTCAACTTTGATGGTTTTCTCACCACCAATTACGCCTGCCTGTTTCCCTACTATGGCAAACACTAAAACCAGTACCACTAATACTAGTAATATCCAAACGATCTTATTTGATCCTTTCTTCTTCTTAGTCATCTTCTTAGTCTAATGTAATTGGGTTACCTAAATAAAAATCTAAAATCTTTACTCTAAAAATATATTCGTATTTCGCTCGAACTAAATCTGTTCTTGCACTAAATAAGTTATTGCTCGCTATTTGATAGTCGACAAAGTTCACATCACCCACATCATAGCGTTGTTCTGTAGCACGGAATGACTCTTGCAAGGCGGTCACTCTTTTTATTGTAGCCTCATAAGATTTAAGACTTGCTACTGCATTGTTATAAGCAGTCTCTATTGCTTGTCTTAGTTGATTCTTAACATTTTGAGCTGTTATTTCTGCACGCTGTTTGTTGATTTTAGCGCGTTGAAGGTTAGAAGTATTAGACAACCTACTAAATATTGGGATATTCAAATTAACCCTTACCGACTGCCCTAAGTTATCGTTGAATTGATCCGTTGCACTATAACTGTCACTAAACTGTGGTACCGTCTGCTGTGATGCGTCTACAAAAACACGATCTCCTGAACCTTGTACAAACCCTATATCTTGTGCGGGAACATTCACTATTTGGCTACCCAAAAGTTGACGGGCTCGATCTGAGTAATTTGTAGATATACTACCGCTGATGCTCACAGAAGGGAGAAAAGCACCACGAGCGATTTTCTCGGCCATGTCATTGCTCTTAATTCCTAAATCTGCACTCTTAACTTCTGGCTGGTTTTCAACGGCAACATCATAAACTTTAGATGGCGTTTCCAAAGACATGGCTACATCTTCGACAGTCAATTCTGGCGCAACGATATTCAGCGTTTGATCTGCAGGCATCTGCATTGATTGTTTTAAGTTGAGAATGGCCAAATTCAAATTATTCTCCGCATTGACCACTTGCACTTCATTCGATGCATTTTGTGACTCTAAATCCAATTCATTTGTTAAAGGAAGAGATCCTGCTTCGACTAGTTTCTTTGTTCTATCTAACTGATTTTTGGTGACCTCAAGCTGGAACTTTGCATTTTCCAATTGCTCCCTATTTAAGAGAACAGTTAAAAAGTTCGTTGCCACAGTCAATCCAATATCATTCTTGGCTTTTTGTAAGTCGAACTCACTCGCCTGAAGGTTCAATTCATTTTGCTTAATGGTATTCTGTAAAATTCCTCCTTGATACAAAGTAACATTAGAGCTCGCCTGAAGACCACCTGTCACAATATCTTGACTCACAAATGAGTTTGATACTGGATCAATTGTTCTACCAAAGGATTGCCCCACGCTACCCCCTGCATTTAAGTTAGGTAAGCGAGCAAATTTAGATTGCTTGACGGCAATCTCATTTTGAAGCTGAGTCAGTTCATTATTTCTAATTGTTAAGTTGTTCTCCCAAGCGTAACTGACACATTCTTCCAGCGTCCATTCCATTTTATCAGTAGATTGGCTAATGGCCAAGTTCACCGTAAAAAAGAGCATCAGGCTCAAATAGAGTTTTTGTTTGATATTCATGTTTACATTTTAAAAATCGATATCTGGAATGAATATGACCTCTCTAATCCAATCCAAATGTTTTAAATAATCTATGGTTACTGTCGGTGGTTTAGAGTCCATCTCTATCACGTGACATGCCATGTCGTTTTTACCTTTTCTATTGACCGACATTGATGCTATATTGCATTCATCATTCGCCAAAATTGTGGCAATGAAAGCAACTGCTCCTTTTCGGTCGTTTGCTAATAAAATCATGGTTGTAAGACTGGCATTAAAACCAACACTAAAACCATTGACCTCGGTTATCTTTATAACGCCTCCTCCTCTACTTTCTCCGACTACCTCAGTACTTCTATCGCCAGTTGTAACAACCACTCTAACAGTATTAGGGTGCATAGTCGAAGCATTACCCATCGAACGAAACTTATATTCAAACTTGGCTTTCTCAGCTTCGTCAAAGGCAGTTTTTATTCGAATATCGTCTGTTTTAAAATCTAATAAGCCGGCAATAATTGCTCTATCACTGCCATGCCCCTCGTAGGTGCGAGCAAAAGAATTATAAAAAGTAATATTCGCCATTTCAGGTTGCTTACCTAAAATCTTTCTGGCTACACGACCGATTCGCACAACACCAGCGGTATGAGAGCTAGAAGGGCCTATCATTACAGGGCCTATCATATCAAATACACTACTCTGGTCTGCCATTGTCGCTGCGAAATTAAGAATCAATATTAGATAAATTAGTCCTACCTAAATTTCTATTATGTTTGAAAGGTGAATACTCTCCATGAAAGCAATATTTAACTCTCGAATTGTTAATTCTTCCGATCACCTGTTCAAAACCAGTAATCGTTCATTTTGTTATGGAGACGGGCTCTTTGAAACAATTGTTACAGGACGAGAAAGAATTAACTTAATCGAAAAACATTTACTCAGACTAAAGCGTGGATGTCAAGTATTGGACATTGACTTTCCAAATGATTTGAACAGTCAATCTCTTGAAATCATGATCAATGAATTAAAGAAAGAGAATAGACTTAAAGGTGACCTAAGATCAAAATTAATTGTTTGGAGAAATACTGGAGGTATGTATTCACCCCATCATAGTGAATCATCATTCTCGCTTGAAACCAAATCTACTGAGTCCAAAATATTTCAAAAAATAGAAAATGTAGACATATCGCTTAACATTCATACACTTTACTCACCTATATCATTTGCTAAGACTACTAGTGCCTTGAATTATGTATTGGCTGGAATAGAAAAGACCAATCGCGGTTTAGATGAAATCATTCTAACAGATCAATTTGGCAATTTATCAGAGACCCATAGTTCAAATTTATTTTGGGTATCGAAAGGTCAGGTTTATACTCCCGAGTTATCAACAGGATGCATCGAAGGTGTAATGAGAAATACGGTCATTGAGCTACTCACAAAATTTAATATCCCGATAAAGCAGGTCATCACAAATTATCACAACATCTATCAAGCCAAATACGCATTCTCTACTAATGCCTCTGGTATTAGATATTTCGGACAAGTGGGGCAATCACAGCTAAAAAACCCTGAGAAATTTCTAAATCAAGTTCTTATACAGCTACAGCAGCCTTGATATGCGGATGAGGATCATAACCAACCAACTCAAAGTCCTCATATTTAAAATCAAAAATATCTTTCACTTCTCTGTTAATCTTCATAGATGGAAGCGGTCTGAAATCTCTTGTGAGCTGAAGCTCTGCTTGCTCAAAATGATTTGAGTACAAATGAGCATCACCAAACGTATGTACAAACTCACCCGGCTCTAAGTCGCAAACATGTGCCACCATCAGTACCAATAAAGCGTATGAAGCAATATTGAAGGGTACTCCTAAAAACACATCAGCACTACGCTGATATAACTGACAACTCAACTTGCCATCAGCTACATAAAATTGAAAGAACGTGTGACATGGAGGCAATGCCATATGATCGACATCTGCTACATTCCAAGCACTAACGATTAATCTTCTACTATTGGGGTTAGTCTTAATTTGATCAATCAGCTTTACAATCTGATCGATTGTTCCTCCTTTGCCGTCAGGCCAATTTCGCCATTGATATCCATAAACTGGACCTAAGTCGCCATTCTCATCGGCCCATTCATCCCATATTCTTACACCATTCTCTTTAAGATACTTGATATTAGTATCACCTTTTAAGAACCAAAGTAATTCATGTATAATAGACCTTAGGTGTAGCTTCTTGGTAGTGATAACGGGAAACCCTTCAGACAAATCAAACCTCATCTGGTGACCAAAGACACTTTTCGTACCAGTACCCGTTCTATCTCCCTTTTCTACACCATTTTCAAGAATGTGTTTCATTAAGTCGTGGTACTGCTTCATAATGACTTTGATTTTTTAGATTTGAATGAATGAACAAATTAAATCAAAATGTCACTAACCGAAAGCTAAGAACTGAAGTTTTTCGCAGCCCGAAGTGGATGAGTAATTTTGCTTTACTCAATAAAAGAAAAGCACTTATTCGCTTGATCATTTTGATGGTATTTACTGGGGCCTTGGCCTTTCAAATACCAAAAACTCAATTCAATTATGACTTTGATAGTTTCTTTCCATCAAATGATGATGACCTGGTCTACTACGAAACGCTCAATAAAGAGTTTGGAGAATTTAATGACTTCCTCTTTGTGGTGCTTAAATCACCGAACCCAAGAGGTAAAAACACTCTAAAAGCCACTCAACTTATTATTGACCATCTCAAAAGATGGCCAGAGGTCTCCGATATTCAAAGCCCTTTTGACGTTAGCAGGATTCAGATAACCCCTTTTGGAATTAACTCCAACAAGATAATTGAGGCTGACAAAGATGTCTCTCGTGAAACTATTCTAGAAAATGGTCTTGATGGACAGTTCTTTGGAAGAGATGAAAAGTCTTTAATGTTTGTCATTAGACACCAAGCCTTTGATGATCATAAGAAATCGGATGCCTTCATGGTCAAGTTAAGAGAGTATCTAACTGAAAACTATCAAAACGATCATATTATATCCGGTAAAGTTCAAATGCAGTTTGACTTCACCAAGAAGCTCGAAACTGAACTCTCCTCTTTACTCGTGTTAGTGTGCATTTTCGTAATTATTGTATTAGCATTCTTATTCAAAACAATTAAAGGAGTTTTAATTCCGCTTCTAGCCCTCCTTCTCAGTGTAGTCTGGACAATGGGCTTTTTGGCCCTTACGGGGAAGTCAATTGACGTCTTGGTAGTCATTATTCCACCGATTCTTCTGATAGTTGCCTTGTCGGACGTCATACACTTTGTTCATAAATATGACGATTTCATATATCGAAAAGTATCTAAAGAGGAATCATTAAAAGCCACAATCATATTTATCGGTAAGGCAACATTCTTAACCTCAGTAACGACTGCCGTAGGCTTCTTAAGTCTTTATGTAATTCCGATAGGTCCAATCAAAGACTTCGGTCTATATACTGCCATAGGAGTGGTTTTTGCTTTTATTATCACTTTTCTGCTAGTACCATCGCTTCTCTACTTCTATCCTAAACCAGTGGAAAACAAGCATAGAACGAAATCATTATGGAAACATCAATTTGATTGGTTGTATGTTTCAGTTTTGCGCAATAGAAATAAAGTCGCTTGGTCGGCATTAATAATTTCTGCTTTCTTGATTTTAGGCATTGCTAACCTTCGGCTGAATACTTCCATTCTGGTGGGTTTTCAAAAAAATGAGCCCGAGCTTGAAGAAGTCGCTTATTTCGATAGTAATTACGATGGATATAAACCTTTTGAAATTGGCGTCAGACTTTCGGATGAAAGAGATTTATTCGATAAAGAAGTTCTGGCAACTTTAGAAAGCATTGAAAAATTCGTAGCAAGTGAATATGACGTTCAAAAAATTGAATCCCCACTGAACCTTATTCGTACACTAAATGCGGGGCTCTATGGTGCTTCTAGAAACTTCTATTCTTTACCACTAGAGAAGGACCTCAGAAGAATAAGTAGACTATATAATTCCCCCAAACTAAAAGACTTAAGGTTAGCTTTTCAAAACTCTTCTGGTGAAACCATTCGGTTAATCGGAAGATCAAAAGATATTGGAAGTGCCAGAGGAAGGGCATTGAATAAGGCGTTAGAAAACTTTCTTGAGGAAATTGACTCAGAAATACTTACAGCAAGACTTACAGGTACGTCTTTGTTAATCGATAAAACCGACTCCTATATTTCCCAATCGCTGATTAAAGGGTTGGGTATCGCTATTCTCAGTGTGTCCCTATTCTTGTTTCTGTTTTTCAGAAATTGGCAAGTCGTCATTTATTCACTCATTCCAAATATTTTACCTATACTCATTCTATTTGGTTTAATGGGCTATTTGGACATTGACTTAAACATATCTACTGCTATTATCTTTACGGTCGCCTTTGGGGTAGCAGTAGATGATAGCATCCATTTATTAGCAAGGTATTATTTGGAGAGAAGGAGGTTTAAAACAAGTATTTGGTGTCTTAAACATAGTATTTCAAGTACAGGGAAAAGTATCTTCATGACTAGTTTAGTCCTTTCGATTGGCTTTTCCCTGTTCTTGACTTCAGGGCTTTCGTCACCCTTTTATTTAGGTTTCTTCATTGTGCTTACGGCATTAGTCGCCTTAATACTTGACTTAACACTACTCCCATTGATTATTCTGAGAGTAGAAAAAAAGACTAGAGCTCATCAAGATCAATAGCCTTTGCCTTTTTACTCCATTTCTTATAACCGAACATCAAGTTAAAACCAAACCTAAAATCTGCCTTCGAATACTGCTCTGGCCTATTTAAAACGAGCACATTATCTAATGCCAAGTATAGCTGTAGAGGGCCAATATTTGTACCTAAATTGGCACCAATATTAGTCTCATTGTTAGACCTTCTATGCGTTCCTAAAACTCCAACTACAAACTTATCAAAGCGGTGATTAAAGGCTAAAGCATAATTGGCAGGAAGATTATCAAAAGTGCTGGCTTGAAAATAAGTCAGCGAGAATCTATCATTGGGAGTTAGGTAAGCCGAGGCGGTTAAGAACATTCGTGAGGTTAGGTTTGTGGAGAATGCATTCCTTGTTTCGTTAGAATTGAACTTGCCTCCTAAACTGTCTTGAAATGCATCACCAGCCTCCTGAAGGCCTTCTAGGTCAAGGCCTCTAAAAGTAACTGTTGTATCTGCTATATTGTAATTCCTAGCTTGCTCTTTCCAGTTAATCGAACCTATATCATTGACAGACGCTTCTACTTCAAGCCAATCAAGAACTTTAAACTTTGCTCCGAGATCAAAAGCGAGTGTACTGTTATCATTACTCATCGCATAACTACTTAAGGCATCATCGGCATAATCATCAGAATTAAAAATCAAATCAAGGCCAGCGGTGTTAACTGTACCATTCTGTATTGCGATTTGCCATGAAAAATCATCAGCACCTGTTGTCAGACTAGCACTTGCACCATCGGCAAACGATGCATGGAAAATACCTGTGACTAGTTTAGCTCTAGCACCAACGGTTAACCTCTCTCCTAAAAAGGTATTTGCATAGCCAATACCAATCTCTTGACTCGTCTGCATCCTAAATTTTGTTCCCGAAAAATCCATGGTTTCTCCAATAGAGCCCCCGTTTCCGTTTGCCAAAAACTCCGTAAGGTCTTTTCCGTAGGCAAAATTCAAAGTCGCTCGTGCATTAGCGAATAAAGAAAACGAACCATGCTTGGTTCTTAGCCCTAAATGAAAAAGATTAGATATGATGTCAAAATTCAAAAAATTCTCAGGCTCTGCAGCATCATTAAGTAGATCAAAGTCAACGGTTAATTCCGCCTGACCACCTGGTCTTGAAAGTAGCTCTTCTAGTACTAAATCTCCTTTTATTAAACCTCCCGCATTTAACAGGGGCATACTTACAGTTAGTGTATTCTCAGGTATAAAAGCAGGTTGTAAACCTTGAGTTTGTGGAACAATATCTCTCAATTGATAGAAAGACAAATATCCTTGGGCATTTACGCTGGTAGCTCCCAATATCAATATTGCGATTGTTAATAGCTTCTTCATCTTAATTACCGTTAGAGTTTACTTCAACATCTGCCTGAACGGCTAATTTAAATCTCAATTCATAGTCATTGAAAAACTTGACGGCAGTAGCATTTTGAGCGTCCGTTGTTGTTAAGGTCGCCACAACATTAACGCTAGCTGCATTCTCTATAATCCGAATACCTTCTTCAGGTATAAGTACATCAACTGTTGACATGGCAACCTCGTTAGTTCGTCCATCCGCACCGACTGATGCAGCCGTAAAAGCAGGTCGCTCATCCACGGTATAAATGACATTGCCTGAACCATCTCGGAACTGCAGCTCTACCTGACCACCTAGCGGTAATTCATTTTCAGCTATAATTCTAAATAGAAGTCTTTTGGCATCACTTAAATCATCGCCATTGCTAAAGTTGACAACTTCCTCAGCAGTCAAACCATTGATATTGAGTTCTAGTGGGATTTCAATCTCAACGGAAGCGTCTAAAATATTTGCAATATCAATAAAGTTGTACGCAGCTGGTGCTGACGTAGGATTTGATTCAGCTCCCACATTGACCAAAAACCGAGTTGGTTTGGAAGAAAGTAAATCTGCGATATTTGAATTACTAGCATCAATTTCGATTTCGGTCCTAACAACGTCTCCCTGTTGAGATACCGTTGGAGCATTTACAACTTGTAAATTATCCACAACGGCCCCTTCCAGTGTAATATTTGCTCCAGAACTACCAACAGCGGTTATTTGCTGAAAGTCTATTCCTAAAGGAAAGCCAAAACTGTTATCAAAAATAAATCTCACAGTAGGGTCTGCAAAGGTTATATTTCCTCCACCAAAGGTGCTGAAGAAATCAAGGTCAATATCTTGCTGACCGACACTCAGAGACTGATTACCTACGTTTCCATAAATGGTCTGGAAAGTCGTATTATTTATGCCTATGTTAAACGAGACGCGCTGTGCATCCGTAATGCTATTGGTGGGCCCTACACTAATATTATAGTCTATTCTAACCAAGAATTTACTTGATGATGGATTTCCTTGATCATCTAGGTGAAATAGTCCTTTACCATCTACAAGTGATGCTGACTGAGAAAAAGAAGCTCCTCCTGCCGGCAAACTACCTGACATGACAATTGTCCCTGAAGCATCTTCCAAAGAAATAAATGTTGCCGTGAAATCCACATCTGCACCAATATCAGAGCTTGCCGTAAAATCAAAACTTCCAGCATCAAATAGAATGCTGTCATAAGCTTCATCACCCGTTTGACTTAAATTAAACTCGTAAAGTTCTGAGACTGAAATAGTCGTAGCAACCGGTGGGTTTGACAGATTAGTACCTGATCCCAAACTTGAACCGAAGCTCTGATCTAAAACAGTTAAGAATCCGGAAGCACTTTGAGACTGCAAAGTTTCAGTATAGGTCAAAGTAACAACATCTTCTCCATTGGGAGCAATGACGGCACCGCCATCATTTAATTCTTCAAAGAGTTCTGCTACTGTGTAAGTAATGCTCCCTACAGGAATGGCGAGTGAGGGGTCGAAGATAATATCTCCGAACTCCGTGCTTTCAAAGTACTTTAAGTCACATGAAGGCACTGCTGCTATGGTCGTACAGACCAAGCAAGCGAGTAATAGTCGTTTCATCTAGTTCAGTTATGGTTTTAGAGTTGAAAAGTGTCTAATGCTCAGCAGGTATAATGACCCAGAGAATTACATAAACAATAAATCCTGGAAATCCTGCGCTAAAAATTGAAATTAACACATAAATGAGCCTGACTAGAGTAATGTCCAAACCCAACCATTCAGCTAAACCTCCACATACACCCGCTACTACCTTGTCTGAACTTGATCTAGTAAGTTTTTTGTTATTCCCAGCCATAAATAACCCATTCGAAACTTCAAGTTAATCACTTAACTCATAAATACCTATTAGCGGAAAGTGATCAGAATAATA
The DNA here is from genome assembly GCA_965284605.1 of Cyclobacteriaceae bacterium. Classification (GTDB taxonomy): domain Bacteria; phylum Bacteroidota; class Bacteroidia; order Cytophagales; family Cyclobacteriaceae; genus Roseivirga. The sequence goes on along the minus strand of OZ260101.1, from coordinate 3,289,765 downwards.
AATATCATCTACGGTCTTGAAGGCCTTAAGCCTGAAATGTTTTGAAAAGAATTGATTATCAATGCGTAAATAAGGAATCTTATGATTGTAAGTCACACCAATACCTTGCCCTTGAGCCTCGAAAGCATTTGTAAAATATTTTCGGAACTGAAAGTAATTATAGCTAAAGGGTACATCATTAAAGTCTCCTGCAATAATTACTGGGTAATCTGTAGTTTCAATATGCTCAAAAAGTTTTTTAATCTGTTCTGTACGCGAGGTACTGGAGAATAAAAATTTCGACTTAACGTCATCATATTCGTTTTGAATCCCCTCTCGGTCCTGAATTTTTTCAGGATCAATGCCCATAGACTGAAGGTGTACTCCGTATACTCTAATTGTATCCTGTGCAATCTTTATGTCTGCAAAACGAATGTTATTAATAGTGCCATCATCAAAGAGAAGTCCGTCATTGATTATCGGGTATTTTGAGAAAATTGCAGTGTAATATTGATCATTACCTATAGATACATTGTAGTCTCCTGACCGTTTAATTCTGTCAGCAATACCCTTATATGAATAGAACTCCTGAAAACAAATGATATCTGCGTCAACACCCCCAATCCAATCAATTGCATCTTGATAGTCATTCGCTTTTGCTCCCACAAACCATTTCACATTGTAGTTTAATACTTTAATACCTTCTTGATCTAAGTCATCATTTCCATTCATCGACACCCCAACATCTACAAAAGGCCATCCACAGATCAATAGAAAAACAGCCACCCAACCCAACTTAGATTTGAAAATCAGCGCTAGGATTAGTAAGAGAAAGTTTATAATGATTACAAAAGGAATCCCGAAAGAAACAATACCAGAATACCCTACATCAAGAGGAGACACCAAAACACTGCCATACACTAGCAATGAAAAAAACATCCAAAGTAAGACGGGATACTTTACGAAAGACTTCATTAATCTGTCAAAACACTATTCTAACAATTTTAAAGCACAATTCGTCTGTGGATTAAAATAAAATAGAGCAGTTTCTGACAAACTGCTCTATTTTAATAACTTTTGATTCGTCCTATTCCGCCCTTAGAGACTTTACAGGGTTACTTACTGCAGCTTTTAATGATTGATAGCTCATTGTAATCAAAGCAATTAACAAAGAGCCCAATGCTGTAACAGCGAATATGGTCCAGCCAATTGAGGTTCTATATTCAAAACCTTGTAGCCAGCTATTCATCGCATACCAAGCTAGAGGTGCTCCAAATATAAAAGCAATTAGCACTAACTTGCCCATATCCCTAGATAACAGAAATACGATTTGACCTACACTGGCACCAAGTACTTTACGAATTCCCACTTCCTTAATTCTATTTTCAGCTGTATAGGCTGCTAGCCCAAATAAACCTAAGCATGCCACTATAATTGTAAGTGTAGCAAACACCCCGAAAATCTTTCCTAGTCGTTGTTCTGAATCATACATTCTGTTGAATCTGTCATCCAAGAAGGACGTTTCGAAAGGTTGATTAGGAGCCAACTCCATCCAAGAAGATTCAAGCTTACTTAATAACCCAGCATAATCTTTAGTATTTACTTTCAAGTTCAATAACCCAGTACTATTACCGAGTTGTAGTGCCAAAGGACCGATTTTAGACTTTAAGGTTTGATAGTGGAAATCTTTAACAACCCCTACAATCCTGTAACCTTGAACATCACCTTCATTGCTCACAAAAGTCCCTACAATTTTACCTAAAGGATCTCCTTCAATTTCTAGCTCCTTTAAAGCGGCTTCATTAACAATCATGGCCGTAGAGTCGGTGGCAAAATCTCTCGAAAAATTTCGCCCCTCTAACAGTTCAATACCCAGCGTTTCGAGGTATTCATAGTCAATTGTCCAATTACTCATAATTACTTGGTTTCCCTCGCTTGGTACCGTTCCATTAAAAAACAGGTTCATATTGTTATTTGAAGGAGTTGGTAAGAAACCGCTGAGCGATGCAGATTTCACTTCGGAAAAAGACTCAACTTTTGTTTTCAATGCAGACACATTACCACTTGCCAAGTAAGCATCATTCACAATCAGTACTTGATCTCTATCAAAACCTAAGTTCTTGTTTTGGATAAACTCTAGCTGGTTTAAAATTACAAGCGTACCAATAACCAAGAAAATGGAAGTACAGAATTGTATTACCACGAGAACACTTCTAAGGGCACCGCTTTTCATGCCATTGCTCAAAGAGCCCTTTAGTACAGTGACTGGCTTAAAAGCCGAAAGAAAAAACGCTGGGTAACTACCGGCTAAAAAACCAACGATTAGAACTCCACTGAAAATTGATCCAAGGAAAACTGGATTGGTAAAAGGTATCTCTAATTCTTTGGCCGATAAATCATTGAAAAACGGTAACGCCAAATAGGCTACTCCTACCGCAAGGATGAAAGAGATGAGGCTGATCAAGACTGACTCTGCCAAGAACTGATAGATTAACTGTGCCTTAACGGAACCTAATACCTTTCTTATTCCTACTTCTTTTGCACGATGCGCTGACCTAGCTGTGGCTAGATTCATAAAGTTGATGCATGCTATAAGCAGAATAAAAAAAGCAATAGCTGAGAATATGTAAACATAGCTCATGTCTCCATTCGCATCGAGCTCTCCTTGCAGGTCTGACTTCAAATGTATGTCGGCTACGGGCTGTAAACCAAAGGCGAGTGAAGAACCGCTTTGCTCCATTTGCTCCCATTCCATATTCATAAATCGCTTCACCTCAGGGCCGATATACTTTTCTAACATGGCCGGAAAAAGCGAAGCCATTTTCTCAATATCGGCATCAGGCGTTAAGACTATGTAAGTCTGGAAATTCATACTCATCCAAATATTTTGTTTGGCTTCATCTATCGTTTCAATTGAGCCGATGACATCAAAATCGAAATGTGTATTGCTTGGAATATCTTTGTAGACAGCTGTTACGCTATAATCCTTATCCGATCGAAATTCCACCTGTTGCCCAATAGGGTCTGCATTACCAAAGTACTTTTTGGCAGCCGTTTCACTTAAGATCAAAGACTTAGGTGCAGTAAGAGCAGCATTAACATCACCCATTACGATGTCCAGATCAAAAATATCAATCACCGAGTGATCGGCCCAGACGAATTTTTCTTCCTTGAAAATATTCTCACCCGTTCGAATAAACGGAGATCCATTTTGCCTGAATCGAACAAAATCGATTACCTCAGGAAAATCTTCAACCATAGTCTTTCCGACCACATCTCCCACTACTGCTAAATCAAATGCAGAACCGTTCAGGGCTCCTGCCATTGTTAGTCTGTAAGTGTTTTCCGAATTGTCATAGTGTTTATCGTAACTGAGTTCATCTGTAACGAATAAGACAATCAACAAGCAACAGGCAATGCCTATTGCCAAGCCACTGATATTCAAAATAGAATAGAATTTGTTCCGAAAGAGGTTTCTTATCGCAACCTTTAGATAGTTTTTAATCATTGTTTTTGAGTTTGACCGTTGTGTTACAAAACTGCGTGAAGTATATCCTTTTTAAAAAGTGCTATCGGTAAACCATCGCTTTTGATCGGTGAAGGATCAAAAACTTAGTTATACTAATGGATTAGATTAGAAACACTCGTCCAAGGTTGCAGGCTTGCGAAAAATGATCTCCAAAATATCCAGCTAAAGAGATAGCAGAAAAAAAATGACTTCAATCAGTCTCTTTCAAAGGACGGCACGACCCAAGAAATGTTAACACGGGTGCAAAAACACTTACATATGATCTAAGCGTTGCCCGGAATTGGTGAAATACTCACCCATAAGATTAGCCGTTAAACATGAATGAATTGGTAAAACGCCAATCACATCACCTATTTCTAGGGCATCAAAGGTCTCTTGCGGTACTTTCAATACCCCATGCTCTTGTGAGATAGAAGCCAATTTAGCATCTGGAATAATTTGAGACCAACCCTCCTCTTCTAAAATTACAAGCTCACCAAAAAATTTCTGTTCGTTAATATCAAATAGGTGATCCTTTGAAAAGTGTACAGCACCACCATGGATAATAACCTCCCAACGTTCTTGATGCTTTGCCACAATGGGGCAAGCCACCACAACGGCAATATCTTCTTCATTACACACATTCAGGTAGTTCATCACCAAGTCGTAAAAGACAAAATTACCAGGCCCAATTTCATCCACCCCAGCCATATCTTCTACTACTGAACACCCAGGAGTGTCACCCATTCTCACGATCAGGTTGCCATAAGTAGATGCTAACTCATCTCGAATAGCATTTACTGATTGAATTGCATCAGCCCAAAGTGATTTGATTCCTTCAATTGAATCTTCGTGATAGGTATTGCCCGGATGACAATACAAACCATAAAAGCTAGTCTTATTAGATTTCTCTATCTCACCGGCAATTGCCCTTATACTCGCTATATCATTAGTGGAGACACCAGAACGGTGGTAGCCGGCATCAAGCTCTATAAACAAATCAACATTGCCTGTCAAATGCTCATTCAGGTACTGGACTGTACCTAGGTCAGTAACAAGAAGTTTAACCTTAACACCTTGCGCTACAAAATCATTGATGACTGAGGTTTCTAATCGGTTAAAGGGAAAAGCTATTGTAACATCTTTCCATCCATTCAGGACAAAATACGATGCCATCTGAACGGACGAAACCGTAATAGCATCTATTCCCCGATCTGAGAAATATTTCCCAATCTCTCTAGACTGATGTGTCTTAAAATGAGGCACCAACTTGACACCAAGCCTTTCAGCCCGTTGCAGCATCTTATCGATGTTAGCCTTTACCTTTTTGATATCTAATAATAGGGTCGGACGAGTAATAGCTGCTTTCATATTCGAATTTAATACTAGCGATACAAAGTCCAACCAAAACTACTGCCTACGAAAACCTTTTTCAAAAGAGTTCGTATATTTGATTACTTATTGATATCATTTTAATATCATATTAAATTTTTTAACTATGCACAAAAACGAAACTCCTTTTAAGCCCATGTCAGGCTTCGGCATCCTTGCCCTTGCTTTATTAATATTTGCAGGCACTATTTTCGGACTTGTTACAACTCACGCTCCGCAATTTGGATTACTCTTCTTACTTTTTTTCTTAATGCTGCCCGGCTTCTTTATCATTCAACCCAATAACTCTAGGGTTATGATATTCTTCGGAGCTTATAAGGGTTCGGTAAAGAAAAACGGATTTTACTGGGTAAACCCATTCTACGTAAAAAAGAAGGTGTCGCTCAGGGCACATAACTTCGATAGTGAGCGTGTTAAGGTGAATGACAAGCTTGGTAACCCTATAATGATCAGTGTAATATTAGTTTGGCAGGTAGAAGATACTTTTAAAGCCGCTTTCGATGTAAATGACTATGAGCACTTCGTTCGTGTGCAGTCAGATGCTGCCGTTAGAAAGCTTGCCAATACCTTTGCTTATGACAATTTTGAAGACGATTCTGAGATTACGCTAAGATCAGGAATGGAAGAAGTTAATCATGATCTGGAGGAAGAGTTAACTGAAAGATTATCCATTGCAGGGATCAAAGTGATAGAGGCTCGCATTGGTTACTTAGCCTATGCCGAAGAAATTGCCAGTGCTATGCTACAGCGGCAACAAGCTACTGCCATTGTAGCCGCACGTTTTAAAATTGTCGAGGGCGCTGTAGGCATGGTAGAAACTGCCTTAGACGAATTGAGCAAGAAGAGCATTGTCGATCTAGATGAAGAGAAAAAGGCAGCGATGGTCAGTAACTTAATGGTAGTGCTTTGTTCAGATAAATCTGCTTCGCCCGTTGTAAATGCTGGAACACTAAACCATTAAAATCATGCAGTACAAATTAGTAAATAAAGGACCCTTCGAAAAGGTTGAGAAGTTTGAAAAGAGGTTGAACGAATTATCGGCACAAGGATGGCGTGTTATTACTAGTATGACCCAAGGTGCCTACCTCGTTTTAGGAAAGGAGAAATACTAAGGTATGGCCAAGAAAAAACCATTTGTACTTCGCTTAGATCCAGAACTCCTATCTGCAGTCGAAAAATGGGCTGCAGATGAGTTTCGTAGTACAAATGGCCAAATGGAATGGATCGTCAATAAAGCCTTAAAAGAAGCCAATAGGCTAAAGAAAAATAGTAATAGAGAAGATTAATATGCAAAACTCAGAATTAATAATGGTTCATGTAATTCTAGCCGCCTCATCTGTTTTGATAGGCGTGGTCGGAAGGTTTTTAAGGCCTGAAGAACCGAACGCACTGATGGGGTATAGAACAATTAGGTCTATGAAAAGTCAGGCAACCTGGAAGTTTGCAAATGAATACGCAGGCAACTTAATGGCATGGTCGGCAGTTTTTGCCATTACAGTACAGATATTTGCATATTTCGTACTAGAACCTAACGCCTCTATTTTTGTGGCTGTGGCCGCATCTACCTTAAGCCTATTTGCAGTTATTGGTGTTACCGAATACCAGTTGAAAAAACTATTTGACCAAGACGGTAACCCGAAATCAAAGTCTGAGATAGAAGACAGATTTTAGTTAATAGTCACTTTTATCTTTCTACTGTTTATCGGAGGCTCTATCTCTCCCACTTGTATGGAAAAACGAATGTCAAAATCACCTTCTAAGTCTGGAGTGGTGAGCTTTACATCATATTCAAATACCTCATCCTCAAGCATTTTACCCGTGAGGGTTAGCAGTTGCTGTTTTCCAACAGGCTTCAAACCCTTTAAGTAGTGGATGTTCAAAGTCACTTGTCGATTGCCGGCATTTGCGAAGTCAATGTCACGCTTGTACTTATTGGTCAGTAACAGTGTCATATCTACTTCTTCTTCAGGTTTAAAATCGTAGTGCTTCTCGCCATTCTCGATTTCGACCCAAACATTCCGATAGCTCCTAAAATTTTCTACGGTTCGGTAATGAATCCCCTTTCCTATTTCAGTGAAATAGTCTTTGTAGTTGACTGTATCTCGAAATCGATTAATCTGAAATACGGTTTTACCCTGAAGGTTCTCTTCTAGTGGAAGTAAATCATGATGTGTTTCACGATAGTCAAATGTATTGTAGCAGTGCACGATATCCTTAGTCAGATAGGCATATCTTGAGGAGCGCTCATAGTGATTGTTAAACATAATCGGTAAACCACCGCTCAGTTCTTCTATTTCATCAGCCCACGTATCCCAGTTGTGCAACACATCCCATCCTTCCGTCCATTTCTTAGGGAAGAAGTCATACATCAAATAAATACGAGCAGGGATGACAATAATAATGGAGGCAATAGATAACCTGATCAAAACCCTTCTCCACTTTTCGTGATTACTGATAAATTCATGTCCAAGTAGCATAAATGGTACAGACAAGACGCTTGTCCAATGCTTATGGAATTCTACTTTAAAGGTTGATACCAAAAAGAAGATCAGAACCCCAACAATCGTAAACTTCAAGGCCCTATTGAAGTCAGATTTCTTCTTATTGGCATAGCTTGCGGCTAAAAGTGATACGCCTATCAAGGGTCCAAAAACTAGGGGCTGAACTCCTATATAATAAGCTATATTTTCCCAACTAAAGCCCATATCTATGCGGTTGTATAGATGGAACTTAATGGTGGCAAATTCATTCATATACTGCCAATAGGTATGTGGCAGCATAAGGATAACCGTAAAGCCAACCGTCATCCAAAAAGTCTTCTTTGTTAATAATTTGACATTTGACAGCACGGTAAAGAACACCACTAAAATTCCGTGGTGTTTACTCATTAAGATCAAAGCGATGGATAAGGCTAACAGAAATACCGTTTTCAGATTATCCTCCTTCAAATACTGTTTGTAGAAATAGTAAAACAGGGCCACGCCAAGAATTAGTGGCACATCTGTCTTTACCATATAAGACCCAACATGCACCGAAAGCATGGCAAGAAAAATCCAGATCAGCAGCTTTGTATCTCGCTTTTCAGTTGTTTTCCAAACCACCAACATTGTGAATATATTGATGAGTAGCATTCCGAGACGCAGCCCCAGAGGGTTAGGCATAAGCCAATAACCAGGAGCAGTAACTACTCCCACCATAGGCGGGTGATCTAAATACCCCCAGTCTAGAAACTGGGAAAACAACCAGTAATAGGCCTCTTCCCCATTTACTTCCGTGAAATAGTTTTGGATTAGCCCTACGACAAACCAAATGGCCAAAAAAGTATAAAAGAGTTTATTGGATTGACTCGTAGAAGTTGCGTTGTTCAGCGACATTTTCGTATTTCAGTGTTAGTGCAAAAGTACAGCTTTTCAAGAAATCAAAATTGTTCTACATATTTGTAGCGTCAGACTTAATGACAAACACAATTAATGCTTGAACTCGGCTTCAAATTTTTTAGATTCTGCCTTGTAGGCCTTTCGGGTATGGCCATTGACTATGGCTTTACTTTTTTGGGTAAAGAGAAGTTGAAAATCAACAAGTACTTGGCTAATGGCATTGGTTTTCTTTGCGCAGCAACATCAAATTTTTTCTTCAATAAATTCTGGACATTTAATGATCAGAACCCTGATGAGCTAGTTCAGTATTCTAAGTATATGAGTTTTGCATTGATAGGCCTAGGCATTAATACCCTCATCATTTACCTGTTGATTAATAAAAAAGACATGAACTTCTACTGGGCCAAGTTAATCGCCATAGCAGTAGTGGTGCTTTGGAACTTTATAGCCAACTACAACTTTACGTTTATCTAATCAAGATGAAACTCACGGCAACTATCTGTTTAATGGTCATACTTTCCACACTGGCCACTGGACAAAACAATCGTGAAAATGGACTAGCGGTCATTGGGGCCGAGGTGCAATTCTATCCTGCCGGCACAATTTTTAACCTTAAAACAGGCTGGGCCATATCATCAAAATCTATGCTCTTGGGTAAAGTTGGTTACAACGTTGCCATGCGACAAGATTTCGGAAAACATGACAACGAAGAAGGTGGCGGCCTTGGTTTTACGGCTGCCTACAAACACTATCTAAAAAGTGGTTTCTCTGGTTGGTTTGTTGAAGCCCGAGCTGGTATGTGGCTTCTAGATATTGACTGGAGAGATAACAACCCTGTTAGAACTGGTAACACAAAAATCAGCGTCTTGCAACCCACTGCAGGTATCGGTTATGACTTTATCATTAATCAGAACATTAAATTAGGTTTGATTGCAGCTTTCGGCTACGAAGTAAATGTAGGCACTCGTGGCGAACCTGTAGGTGAAGGTGGCATATCCTTAGTGGGCATTTCGTTCTCGCATCAGCTAGCAACTAAAAGAAGCCCTAAAGTAAAGACAAGATAACTTTACCATTACAATTTTGGTGTTCGCACCACAGGTGGTTTCCATCAATCTGTTTTATCGGCAGTCAATTTTAAGCCAATCATTTTTTCTTGAAATGAAACGAGTTTTAAAGAACTTTTAAAAAAATCATCTCGTTACAAATTCATTACACAATCTCTAAAACGAAATAAGATGAGCATACGACTAGGCGATATAGCACCAGATTTTACAGCAGAAACCACCCAAGGCACTATCAACTTTCATGAATGGCTTGGCGATAGCTGGGGAATGTTATTTTCACACCCTGCGGATTACACCCCAGTATGTACAACAGAATTGGGCAGAACTGCCCAACTAAAAGATCAGTTTGCAGCGAAAAACGTAAAAGTGCTAGCCGTTTCAGTTGATGGATTAGCATCACATAACGGATGGATTAATGACATTAATGAGACGCAAAATACTTCGGTAAACTTCCCAATTATAGCTGATGCCGACAGAAACGTGGCTAATCTATATGACATGATTCACCCCAATGCTAATGATACATTGACGGTTCGATCTGTGTTTATCATTGGGCCAGACAAGAAGGTTAAGCTAACCTTAACCTATCCTGCTTCCACAGGGAGAAATTTTGATGAGTTACTACGCGTGATCGACTCGTTACAATTGACTGCCAACTACAGTGTAGCAACACCTGCTGATTGGAAAGATGGTGAAGATGTGGTGGTCTCGCCTTCTATTCCTACAGAAGATATACCAGAGCGATTCCCGAAAGGGCATAAGGTTATTAAACCATATTTAAGAACAACACCACAACCTAATAAATAGCACAAAAAAGCCTCTCTGAATAAATCAGAGAGGCTTTTTTCTTATTTACCAACCCTAGTTGAATACCTTCTTCAACAATGCTGAAGTTCTCGCAGCTGGGTTTTGACGAATGTTTAATTCTTCTTGAGCAATCATAACGAACAAACCGTCAATGGCTTTCTGCGTGACGTAAGCTGTCAAATCCGTTTCAACTTTCTTTACGAAAGGAATCTTGTTGTACTTGCTCATGATGTCGCTCCAATATTTAGTAGCATCTACTTTCTCTAAAGAATTATCAATAATCGGACTAAACTTACTTGTTAGATCGTCAGTGGTTTGACTTTGTAAAAACTGCGTACCTGCATCTGGTTGACCACTGACAATGTTGAGTGCATCGGTTATCGTTAAGCTTTTTATAGCAGACACAAAAATATCTTTAGCTTCAACGGCTGCGTCTTCTGCTGCTCTATTCAACGATTCAATTGCCTTATCTACCTCATTTCCAAGACCAATCGCTCTAAGCTTGTCTTCGACATTCTTGGCATCTGCAGGAATAGGGATTTTTACCTTGGGGTTGCCATAGTAACCATTCAACTCTGATAACACATCTACTCCCTTACTCGTACCTTGGACAAAAGCTTCCTTTAAAGCCTCAGCGGCTTCTTCCTTAGAAAAGCCTTTGCCTCCTAAGAGGCCTTTCGCCTTTTTGAGCAATTGGGCTTCTGCTGTACAACTGAATATGAGAGCAAAGGAAAATAGAATAGATAGTTTTTTCATGCTGATGTGCTTTTTACATAAGTAACGCGCTTGATCCAAAAAAGCTCATGAAGTCTATGTTATTTTTTGTGAAACCGATGTCATTACAAAAAGCAACTCCATTGATTCACTTATTACACCATGCTAAACTGAACATTACAAATACTTCACCCAATCGATAGCTCATTTTAGCATTTCTTGATTTCAATCAAGTGCTTCCTATTCGTCAAATCCTTTACTTGCAAAGGAAAGCAAATCAGAACCAAATTAAGCGTATGAAACACATAGCTAAATCACTAAGACCCTTTATCGGAGCCAAGAACTTTGAAGAGTCAAGGGCATTTTATCAAGAACTAGGTTTCGAAGAGACAGTCATAGCACATAACATGTCGGTTTTTAGCGTTACGGAACAGCTAGCATTTTACTTACAGAAGGCCTACGTGAAAGACTGGGTAGATAATACCATGCTTTTTCTGGAAGTAGATGATGTAGATAGGTATTACCAAGAACTTAACGCGCTAGGACTACACAAAAAATATGATAAGGTAAGACTAACGCCCATTAGAGTTGAAAGCTGGGGCAAAGAGTGTTTCCTCCACGACCCCTCAGGTATTCTTTGGCATTTTGGTCAGTTTAACTAGGCGAGGTTACTTATCTGCTTCCATCACCAACATCACCTTCTGGTTTTCGGTAATGGCATCGACCATTCGGGTGTAGCTCACCCGTTCTCCTGACTTCTTAGAAACATAGAAGTATTCCTGACCATCAAGTTCCACAGTACACTCTCCCAATTCGTAACGGAGTGATTTTACAACAGCACCCTCCACAATAGGATTATTATTTAGGTCAAGCAACTTAGGCAGCGGCTTTACTTTGGGTTTCTTTTTAAACAGTCCGAACATATTGAAAGATTAAAGGCTAAATATATCACCACATTTTAAACTATGAGAAGTCTGAGCGCAAATCTTTCTTATCAGCTTGAGATCGACTTTCCCTAACAAACAGAATCGTACCAATTGGGATATTCCTGCCTAAGCGAGAATGACGACAATCACTGATGGTAGATAAATCCTCGAAACCATTTCCAAAGGCACTAAAAACACTATTTTTGCAGACTTCAAACCAGAAAAAAGGTTAAGCGGTAATGGCTGAATACAATCATCGAGATATAGAGCCCAAGTGGCAGGCATATTGGACAGAAAAGGAAACTTTTAAGGCGACTAAGGATACTTCCAAACCAAAGTTTTATGCGTTGGATATGTTCCCATATCCATCCGGTGCAGGGCTACACGTAGGTCACCCACTCGGTTATATAGCAAGTGACATTGTCTCACGGTTCAAAAGAAACCAAGGCTTTAACGTTTTGCACCCAATGGGTTTCGATGCTTTTGGCTTACCTGCCGAACAGTACGCCATTCAAACGGGTCAACACCCTGCCATTACTACCAAAGAGAATATTGCTCGCTATAAGGAGCAATTAAAGAATATTGGCTTTGCCTTTGACTGGGACAAAGAGGTGCAGACTTGCGATCCATCGTACTACAAGTGGACGCAGTGGATCTTTATGCAAATTTTCGATAGTTGGTATAACTATGACGCTGCTAAAGCCGAACATATCAATACTTTGGTCGAACGATTTGCTGAGTCAGGCAATGCTGGAGTAAACGCTGCTTGTGATGATGACATCCCCCCTTTCACTGCCGAAGTATGGAATGGTTGGAGCGAAAAGGAGCAGCAACACATGTTGCTCAAATACAGACTGACCTACCTTTCGGAAACTGCGGTAAACTGGTGCCCAGAATTAGGGACAGTACTTTCTAATGATGAAGTTAAAGACGGTTTCTCCGAAAGAGGCGGCTTCCCAGTAGTTCGCAAAAACATGAAGCAATGGAGCATGCGCATTACCGCCTATGCCGAAAGATTGCTACAGGGCTTAGATACCATTGACTGGTCAGAGCCACTAAAAGAAATGCAGCGCAACTGGATCGGGAAATCGATTGGTGCAACGCTTAAGTTTCAAGTAGAAAATTCTGATACCCAAATCGAAGTCTTCACTACTCGGATCGATACAATCTTTGGGGTGACGTTTTTATCCTTGGCTCCTGAAAGTGACTTAACAAAAGCGCTTACTACACCTGAACAGAAAGAAGCGGTAGAAAGCTATGTAGAGCAAGCTTCTAACCGATCGGAACGTGATCGTATGACGGATGTCAAAACGATTTCGGGAGTATTCACAGGAAGTTATGCGACTAACCCATTCAACGGTGAGAAAGTCCAAATATGGGTAGCTGATTATGTCTTGGCTGGTTATGGAACTGGCGCTGTTATGGCTGTTCCTTGTGGTGACCAAAGAGACTACGATTTCGCGAAGCACTTCGACTTACCGATTGTTCCCGTCATCAAAGGGGCAGATATCAGTGAGAAAGCTGATTCTACCAAGGATGGTGTCATGATGAACTCTGGCTTCTTAGACGGTCTTTCTTGTAAAGACGCTATTGCAAAGGCCATTGAATTCGCAGAAGAAAAAGGTGTCGGTAAAGGAAAGGTCAATTACCGTATCAGGGATGCTATTTTCGCAAGACAACGCTACTGGGGCGAACCCGTCCCTGTTTACTTCAAGGATGATACCCCTTACCTAGTCGATGAAAAAGACTTGCCTGTTATACTTCCAGAAATTGATAAATACTTACCTACCGAAGATGGTGATCCGCCATTGGGTAGAGCAGAAAATTTTACTTATAGCCCGGAAGGTGATGATAATTCCTATCCTTTGGAAATGAGCACCATGCCGGGCTGGGCAGGCTCTAGCTGGTATTGGTACCGTTATATGGATGCACATAACAATGAGGCATTCGTGGACAAAGACATTCAAGACTATTGGCAAAATGTAGACTTGTACATCGGTGGCTCTGAACATGCCACAGGTCACCTACTCTACTCACGTTTCTGGAATAAGATTTTGTTCGACTTGGGTTTTGTAAACCAAGAAGAGCCTTTCAAAAAGTTGATCAACCAAGGAATGATTCAAGGTATTTCTCAAAAAATACTTCGTTATCAATCCAGTGAACAAGTTCGTCTGAAAGAAAAAGTCACTTATGAAACAATCAAGCTAATTGATGGAAGTTCCATTAAGTTACCAGAAAAGACACAATTAGTTTACGTAAGCAACGATGCCAAATACTTATTTAGATCTCAAGATGGTTTTGTGACAGCAGGAATGTTTTCAAAAATATATGTTGATATTAACCTTGTCAAGAATGACAAGTTGAATATGAAATCCTTCATAAAGGAAAGTCACGGCAATGACAATGCGGCTTTCATTTGCTCAAAAGGATTATTCCAAAAGGGTAATTTTTATGGATTCAACCATACTCATGACAATGTAACAGAAAGTGATCTTCAATTCACGACAATTCCCGAGGTCGAAAAGATGTCCAAGTCCAAGTACAACGTGGTCAACCCAGACGAGATCATTGAACGTTACGGAGCCGATACTTTAAGACTCTATGAAATGTTCTTGGGTCCTTTGGAGCAATTCAAACCTTGGAACACCAATGGTATTGATGGTGTGAATAAATTCTTGCGTAAACTATGGAGACTTTTCCATGACGAGCAAGGCAATTTCAATGTATCGGATGCTGCACCTTCAAAAGATGAGCTAAAGTCGTTGCACAAGGCCATTAAGAAAGCGGAAGAAGACATTGAGCGATATTCGTTCAATACTTCCGTCAGTACTTTTATGATTTGTGTCAATGAGCTATCGGCTTTGAAGTGTAACAACCGTAGCATTTTGGAAGATCTCATTGTGATCATTTCGCCTTATGCGCCTCACATTACAGAAGAACTTTGGGCATTATTGGGTCATAAGCAAAGCATTATCAATGCAGCTTACCCAACCTTTGATGCCTCTTATTTGGTGGAAGACTCTATCGAATATCCGGTAATGGTCAATGGAAAAATGCGTGCTAAGATTCAGTTAAGTGCTGACCTCAGTAAGGATGAAATCGAAGCTGCGGCATTGGCCAATGAGAACGTTCAGAAATGGCTCGAAGGCAAGACACCTAAAAAAGTCATCGTTGTTCCAAAGAAAATTGTGAATTTGGTGATTTAGCGCTTATCTCCTCTAGCAGCGAATTCTTTTAGCTGCTTTACGAGATCTTCTCTAGCACTTGGGCGTTTAACGCCCTCTCTTACGAGTTTGCCTTCCTTGGTAATGACCATATAGGTGGGGAAACCCGTAATATTCACTTCTTTATCAAAGCGTGAATACGCTTCTTTATCTAGGAAGTAATTCTCTCCAACCAGTTCATGCTTTTTGACCATGAGATCAAAGGTCTTTTTGGCAGATTGACCACAGAGATACACATAGACAACATCTTTCAGCTTATTCGCTTTCAGTTCTTTCAAATAACTAAACTCTGTAATGCATGGGCCACACCAAGTAGCCCATACATCTATGTAGACGACCTTCCCTTTGTGCTTCTCTTTTAACTCGGCCAGAATATTGTCAGATGAAGATGCTATCTCAATACCTTCAACAAATTCCGTATTTTTAAGTAAATCAAAATCACTTATCTGCTCATTGATTCTTTCGGCAATCAGTGGCAACAAATCTGCATTCTCTAGTTTTTCAACAATGTATTCCGGTATTTCTACGCCTCGCGTATGATAGTTTTGGCTTAGATAGGTGGCCACCATACTTGACCGCTGCACCATGCTAAAATTTGAAGCTTTACTCATCAAATGGTCCCAATTAACCTTGTTATTTAGGTCTTTAATATCATCCTCGTATTGATCATAAATGGGCTTCATGCCTCCCTTAAAAGACAAGTAACCGAAATGCTTTTCTCTTGAAGCTTCTTCCTCTTTCCATTTACTTAAAACCATTTTTGAATTTTCGGACACGACTGAGTTAGATAGAAAATCATAGGTGGCTGCTAGTCTTTTATCGTGCAATGCATTAGCCTCTCTTGGCATCATCACCATGGTAAATTCACGATTTAAATACGCATAGTTACCTGCGGAAAAATCTAATACATCATCAGGCATCAGGGCGGTAACCTGTCTGAGGTAGTCGTTAGAAACATCCACCGGATCTATACGCCCACTTTTCATATTATGCAGCCAGATGTAACGCATTAAATCTTCCGCAGCATTCACTCTTATCCCCCTCAAAGACAGGTCCTTCATGGCATCACTAGTGGGATACTCCCTGAAATAGCCATTGAAAAAATCGCTTTGTTCTTGATAGCGTCTCAGTCGATATTTAAGGTAGTCAGTGGATGTTAAAGCCTTTTGAAGACTATCGTTCTCCTCATAATTACGAATACTCATAAATTCGGGATGCAATAATCGGTACTCTTCATTTATCTGGGCCAAATCACCCATAAAGCTAATTTCCTTTCGGTCAGTCCAAAGGTTAGTTCCTTCACGAAAGGAGTTCTCATCTATTTTCATAGCCATTTTACCACTTGGTCTAGCGTAGAAACTGAAATAGATTCCTCCTGCTCGAAAGTAAATGTCTTGCGCATTATTCAGTGGAAATATGAGTTTGAACCTTCCCTTCTCATCTATATCAGCCGAAAACTTTTGCTGACTCTCCTGAAAAGCATCATTATAAATTACGGAAGCAACCAAGGGCATAGTGTCTATAGGAGTGATAACTCCATGTAGTACTACCTGATCTATTTTCAAGAAATCTTCTCTAAGGTCAAGGTTTGTTGTAGGCCTTTGTCTTGTGTCTGGTTTTCGTTCTCTCGCTAACCTAGTTGGTTTATTCTCGATAGTTAAAACCAAGTCATTTTCAACCCATGTATAGGCCAGTTTCTTCGTACTCTCTTGGTTCCTTAATTGTATCTCCTTACCAGCTAGGAGTTCGTAATCCCAAAATTCGCTATCATAAAGCACGAATCCATCTTGTAGAGATAACATCAGAATATTCGAGCCATCAGCCGTATACCAATCTCCCTGAAGCTCGGAATTAGCCTCTTGACCCAGCGCATTAGAGCAAACCGTTGAAACCAGAAGAAATAAGACTATTATTGAACCACGCATAAAGGCCTCCTAAGTATTTAGTTAACGAAACTAGCCTATAATCAAACCTAAGTCAAGATCATTGGGGGATTTTATATAACTGATTCAATACTCCGCTAAATAAAATGAGTAAGTTGGTGTGGAGTCTTTATGATTTCAATGTTAAGATGAATGCGTACTTCATTGAAGAACCATGTGCTAAGGAATGAGGTTTTCTTCCTCCTCTAATAAGCCCTCATTATTTTCGTTACCAGACTTTTTCTTTCGCTCTTTTTTGGGCTTTGGAGGTTTGTTCTTCTTTTTAAAGAGGCCGAATAAACCTTTCTTCTTAGCAATAGTATCGGTGGAAAGGGTATCATACTGAAAATCCATAAGCCCCATAGTATCGGCCTCATCCTCAATTACGGCCTCCTCTAGTTTTAGGAAATATTCTTGGAAACGTTTATTATAAGCCTCTTGCTCCACATTAAAGCCTCCCCGAAGCAAAGGTGCGTACTGTACCTGAATGGCAGGTGGAAGCACCGCCATTTCTGCCATGAGTGTATCATAGCGTGCAGTATCACCACTGTTAATAATTGATTTGACCAATGAATCATATGCCGTACGATTGAAGTGAATCAGACTGGCCTCAAGCCCATCCAACTTGTAGAAGGGTCTCTTTTTAGTGATGCGATCAAATAGGTACGGATTTTCTAAAACAGGTCTTTCGCGCCCCTTGAAGAGTTTCGCCCAAAGTTTCTCGTTTCTTCGGTTATCATATGTGAAACCAGCCTTTTCTAAGGAATGAATTCGGCCACCTTGTACCCTGAACCCTCTCCCGGGAGTAGCTTCAATAAACTTCTCCATTAAGCTATCCCCATCAGCTTTAAAACGAAAACCAAGCGGTCTTTTGGGCAGTGTATCTCCCTCAATTACAGTAAATAATGAGTAAATATCATCTTGCTCCCTTTTGTCTAATACAAAGGCCGACTGATATGCAGGGCATATCGTTTGTACTGCACAGGACGACAGCAGGCCTATAGCCAGGAGACTTATGATGATTGTTTTGTTCATTCGATTCCCCCAAGAGGGTTCACAATATTACTAAGTTTTCAAAACGATTAGTTAAAATCGCTTTGAAGAATTATTTAACATAACGTTAGCCAAACGGTTATTGACCATACAAACTGAAATGATTGATAATCATTGTAAGTTTATTGACTAATGAAGCAATACGATTATATAGTTGCCGGTGCGGGCGCGGCTGGGCTTACCCTGGCATACGTGTCGATAATTAAAAAGGATTTGAAAAAATCAATCCTGATTATTGATAGGGAAGATAAGTCAAAAAATGATAGAACGTGGTGTTTTTGGGAAAAAAACGAGAATCTGTTCGAACACCTCGTTTATAAAAACTGGCAAAAAGCCAACTACTCCGGAACTGGTTTTAAGCAAACATTTGACATTGCTCCTTATACCTACAAGCTCATTCGCGGTGTTGACTTTTATGATCATGTCAAGCATTGCCTACAAGATGACGAAAGAGTGACTTGGGTTAAGGAAGATATCCAAGAAATTAAGCCAGACGGCTCAGTAGTAACCGACAAGAACAATTATAAAGCGGACCTTGTATTTAACAGTCTTTACAATCCTAAAGAACTCGAGAAGACCAACGCTACTACCCTACTTCAACACTTCAAAGGTTATGTAATAGAGACAGCGCAGCCATCTTTTAATCCTGAGGAATTCACCTACATGGATTTCAGCATAGATCAAGAAGGCGATTGTCGATTTGGCTATGTACTGCCTTTTAGTGAGCACAAAGCCCTCGTTGAATACACACTTTTCAACGATATGCTTTTGGAAGAGGAGGTATATACAGCAAGATTAGCCGCCTATATAGACCGGCTTGGTATTAAAGAATACGAAATCTTAGAAACAGAATATGGCATCATTCCTATGACGGACTTTGATTTCAAAATGCGCGTGAGTGATCACGTGATTAGGATTGGAATTAATGGTGGTTTTGCCAAACCGTCAACGGGCTACACTTTTTTACGCGGACAAAAAATTATATCTAAAATGGTGGACAACTTAGCTTTAGGAATTGATCCGCTCAATCAACTCCCCTTTCAGAAAGCTAGGTTTAAAAAGTACGATGCCACACTATTAGGTGTCCTTAAGGCTGGTAAATTCACAGGTGATCAAGTGTTTACACCCATGTTTAAGAAAAATGGGGCCAAAGCATTTTTTAAGTTTTTAGACGAGGAAACATCTCTTAAAGAAGAACTCAAAATCATGTCGTCTACTCCTATTCTTGATTTTGGAGCGGCTTTTATCAAATCTATGCTCAAGTAACTTATCTTTAGGTATGCTTGGCGTTTGGGAACTCATCTCTCCATACATACTTCCGTTGTATTACGTCATCATCTTCTTTGTGGTGATCAACTTGCTGCTGGAAAATCGTAACCCACTAAAAACCCATTCCTACCTATTGCTTCTTTTATTGCTTCCCGTTGTGGGCGTGGTGATTTACTTTTTCTTTGGACAAAATCAGCTTAAAAGAAAAATATTCGCCAAACGCGGTCTCATCAATCAAGCTTTTGGCCCCATATACGCGCAAGAGCACTTGGATCAAAAAAGCAGGCTCAACCCAGAGCGTATTAAACCATATGGGCAATATGAAAAACTCATCCGATTTCTAAAAAACGATCTTTCCCCCCTCACCTTTAATAACACAGTCACTGTACTCAAAAATGGAGAAGAGAAATTTCCAGCCTTAATGGAGGCGATAGCCAAAGCAAAAGATCACATTCATATTGAATACTACATTTTTGAAGATGACGACATTGGAGGACCGATAGCAGACCTTCTCATAAAAAAAGCTTCTGAGGGTGTTGAAGTAAGAATGCTACTAGACGGTGTTGGGTCATTGGCCTTGGAGAAGCGTTTCTTCAAAAAAATGAAGAACGGTGGCGTGCAATTGGCTGAATTTATGCCAGTACTCTTTCCTTCCTTTACTAGTAAAATAAATTATCGCGACCACAGAAAAATTGTGGTCGTAGATGGATTGGTTGGATTTACGGGTGGCATCAACATTAGTGACCGGTATGTCAATAATGGTACTCATACGGCCTATTGGCGAGACACCCATTTGATGATTGAAGGAGAGGCCGTTAAGACGTTGCAATTCCTATTCTTTTTAAACTGGCAATTTGTTGTTCAGCATGAGTTAAAGACTCAAGAAAAATATTTTCCTAACCCTACTGATATTGGCAACCATTGCGTTCAAATCAATGCAAGTGGACCTGACTGGGAGTTGGCCAGTATCATGGACTCCTTCCTCATTGCCATTACCTCAGCAAGAAGTACGGTTAGAATTGCTACCCCCTATTTCATACCTACCGAAAGCATTTTAGACGCTATCACAACGGTATCGAAAAGTGATATTACCGTAGAATTGATGATTCCCTATGAATCGGACTCATGGATAGTTCAGTCAGCTTCTCTGTCTTTTATAGAACATCTACTAGAAGCTGGTATTCACATCTACCTCTACAAAAAAGGATTCTTACATTCTAAAGTAATCATGATTGATGACTCTTTTGCTTCGGTGGGAACGGCCAACATGGACTACAGGAGTTTTGATTTGAATCATGAAGTAAACACCTACCTCTATGACAGTGACCTCGTCAAAAACTTGCTCAAGCAGTTTGAGGAAGATAAATTGGATTGTTTTCAAATAACATTGGAAGACTGGCGAAAACGTGGTTTGAAACAAAAACTGAAAGAATCGCTTTGCCGACTGTTAGCACCGTTACTTTAATACCCTGCACATGCAACATAAATATACCAACCTAGAAACCCTTAAATTCTTAATTCACCAGGTTCACCAAACAGATCTTGTATTAGGTAAAGGGAGATTCTCAGCCTACGACTCATCGGCTGTTGACATGTTCCTAGACTCTATTGCTTCTTTGAGTGACGCTGAACTCTTCCCTTTTATCAAAGACATGGACGAGAATCCTTCCTTCTTTAAAGATGGAAAGATTACTATTCACCCCCAGTTCGAAAAGATATTCAAGCAAGCCAGTGAGCTCGGTATAGTCGCTTCCATATTTAATGAAGAAGATGGCGGTTTACAAATGCCAAACACCCTTTTTCATGCGGCATATTACATCATGGAAGCGGCCAACAACCACGTCACAGGTTATTTAGGCTTGACTACCGGGGCTGCCAATCTCATTGCCACTTTTGGGAACCAAGCCCTAAAAGACGAGTATTTATCGAAAATGCTCAGCATGGAATGGACAGGTTCCATGTGCTTAACCGAGCCACAAGCAGGTAGTTCTTTATCAGACATTACTACCAGTGCTAGCCCAACTGAAAATGGGAACTATACTGTTAACGGCCAGAAAATATTCATTTCTTCAGGCGATCATCAGTTTGCAGAAAATATAATTCATTTAGTGCTAGCAAGAGTAGACGGAGCACCTGAGGGTACAAAAGGTGTATCGCTTTTCGTAGTTCCTAAATTCAGAACTGATGCTGATGGCAAACTTGTTGACAACCAAGTTATCACCGCTGGGGAGTTTGAGAAACTTGGCCAAAGAGGTTATTGCACTTCACATTTAGTATTCGAAAATTCAGAAGCTTGGTTAGTGGGCGAAGAAAGCCGTGGCCTTACCTATATGTTCCAACTCATGAATGAAGCTAGAGTGGCTACTGGAAGAATGGGCGCTGGCATTGCCTCTGCTGCCTACTATGCCTCTCTACAATATGCTCGCGAAAGACCTCAAGGTAGAAAGTTGACTTCTACGGGAGATAAAGATTTAAATCAAGAGCAGACACTTATCATTAATCATCCTGATGTCAAGAGAATGCTTTTGCATCAAAAGTCTATCGTTGAAGGTTCGCTGAGTCTAGTGCTTCAAGCCGCCCATTACTTAGATCAAGAACAATTGGCGGAAGGTGAAGCGAAGGAGCGTTACAACTTGTTATTAGAATTACTCACACCTATCGTTAAGACTTACCCAGCGGAGAAGGGATTGGAGTCTGTGAGTCAAGGCCTGCAAGTACTCGGTGGATACGGCTTCTGCCAAGATTTCATACTACAACAGTATTACAGAGACATTAGAATCATTTCCATCTATGAGGGCACTACCGGCATTCAGTCTCTTGACTTGCTAGGCAGAAAAGTAAACCTCAAAAATGGAAAAGTACTGCAGTGGCTTGCCGAAGAAATCACCGAAACCATTCAAAAAGCGGCTAAAGACGAAGATTTATCCACTTATGCGAATGAGTTAGGCCAGAACTTGCAAATGATTCAACAGGTGTTGACAGCGCTTGCGCCAACTGCAAAGCAAGGCGACTTTCAGAGGTACCTTTCCGATGCCACCATCTTTATGGACTTATTCGGCACCGTAATCATAGGCTGGCAATGGCTAAAAATCGCCAACAAGGCTCGTGAAGTCATGGAGGCAGACACGGACCAAAAGGTCACCATGGAAGGGAAGATTCATACCATGAAATTCTTCTACAAGTATGAAATGAGTCGTACAAAAGGCCTGGCTACAACCTTAATGAATCAACTGGCACTGACCCTTGATTTTGATCAGGCATACTTTGATTAAGGTTATCGTTTATTAATGCAAGCTTAACACTTATCAAAGCCTATGCTACTCTCACTGATATTACCTTTACTTTCGAAATATCGCGTGGTGAAAAAGCATTTTGAATTAATCTTATTAGTTGCAGTAATAGGCTTTGTCTCGGTTGCCAAAACTCAAGACAAAACGCCAGCTCCTTATGTCATACTCGTTTCTTTTGACGGATTCCGACATGACTATGTTCGAAAGTACGATGCTCCCAACTTCAAAGCATTCATAAAACAAGGTGTTAGTGCAGAGGCAATGCTCCCCTCATATCCCAGTAAAACTTTTCCAAATCACTATACGATCGTTACAGGAATGTATCCAAACAATCATGGCTTGGTGGATAACAGTTTTTATGATGCACAAATGGACGTTCAATACAGCATTGGTAATCGAGATGTGGTAGAAAACCCAGCTTTCTACGGAGGACTTCCATTATGGCAACTTGTCCAGCAAAATGGGATGAAGTCAGCTTCATATTTTTGGGTGGGCTCGGAAGCTCCTGTGGCCGGTAGTTTCCCTGATTATTATAGTATTTATGATGGGAAAGTACCCAATGAAGATAGAATTACGGCAGTGACTAATTGGCTTCAGTTGTCTGAAAAAGAGCGACCCAACTTCATCTCGCTCTATTTTTCATTAGTTGACGATGCAGGACATAGAAATGGCCCCAATGCAGAAAAAACAAAGGAAGCGGTGCTTGAGGCAGATAGGTTATTGGGGTTATTAGTGCAAGCTGTCGCTGAGATTGACCTACCAATCAATATTGTCATTACATCTGACCATGGTATGAACGAAATCGAACCTAAAGAAGAAAGCTACATCACCGTGACTGATTTACTCGAAGGTTTTGATTTAGATCGTATACGCTTTGTGAGCAATGGTGCCCATGGCCATTTCTATTCTTCTGATCAAGCCTACCTTCAGCAGGTAGCCAAAGCTCTCAGCAATAGACCAGACAATAAAAATTTCGAAGTATTTTTTAAAACAGAAATGCCAGCACATTGGCATTATGGCACGAGTGATAGAATTGGAGACTTGTTTATCAAAATGAATCCAGGCCACTACCTTACTTCTGAAAGTAGGAAAACAAACGCGATATCAAATCAGTCCTATCGTGGTGAACATGGCTTCGATCCGAATGAAACAGATGACATGGGGGCCATCTTCTATGCAAATGGTCCCAATTTCAAATCAGGGATGAAAATTGATAAGTTTCGCAACATCCATGTCTACCCGATGATTGCAAAAGTCTTGGGCATTACACAACTCCCAGAAATAGACGGAAAGTTGGAGGTGTTAGCCCCAATAATAAAGAACTAGGTCTTATTTTTATGCTTCATTCATTCTTATGAGCCTAACCGAAAAAAACACCGCCTTAATTCTCATCGACCTTCAAAAAGGTTGGGAACATACTGAGCATTGGGGAGGCAATCGCAATAATCCGGATGCTGAAAAGGTAGCATTGGAACTCCTAGAGACATGGAGAGCCAAAAAGCTACCTGTCTTTCATATTATCCATAGCTCAAAAGATCCAGATTCAGCGCTGCATCAAAGTAAACCTGGTTTTCAAATACTTGATGGATTTCAACCAATAGATGACGAGCCGTTGATCATCAAGCAAGTAAATTCAGGTTTTATAGGCACTGACTTACGAGAAAGACTTGAATCACAGAAAATCGATACACTTGTAATTGCAGGATTGACCACAAACCACTGTGTATCTACTACCACGAGAATGGCTGGAAACTTCGGTTTTGAGGTCTATTTAGTTGCAGATGCCTCCGCTACATTTGATCGAAAAGGGTTAAATGGAGAAGTATTTCCTGCCGAATTAATACACCAAACCGCCTTGGCCAGTCTCAATGAAGAGTTCGCAACTGTCTTAGATAAAAAGGCATTGATGGAAATACTCTGATTTTAATCATTTACCAATAAGCATCTTATTCATTATGTTTGCTGTGGAATGAAAGCAAGCAAGTCAAATAACCTCAGAAACATCTGGTACGTGGCCTGTCACGGGAGCGCAATTAAGCAAGGCGAGACCATCGAAAAGGAGATTGACAGTGAGAAAATCCTTTTGGGTAGAGATGATCAAGGAAAGGTTTTTGCACTTAAGAACCAATGTCCGCATCGGGGTATTCCTTTGACCTACGGGAAATTCGATGGATGCGAAATTCAATGCTGTTACCATGGCTGGCGTTTCAAAACGGATGGGACTTGTACAAAAATCCCTGCGCTCCCTCCTAACACTAAACTGGATGTTACCAAAGTTCGAGCACCATACTATCCAGTAAGAGAAGTACATGGCATAGTGTTGATATACATGCCAAGTGATATGAGAAAACCGGAGGACATTGATGAAAATCTCTTTCCTCATTTCCCTTTAGCCAAAGACAAGTCTTTTGACTTTGTAACGGCCAAACCAATGGATTGTAGCTTAGATCATTCAGTGATTGGGCTAATAGATCCTGCCCACGTACCCTTTGTACATCAGTCTTGGTTTTTCAGAAAGAGCAATAATCTTAAGCTGAAAGAGAAGAAGTTTGCCCCAAGCCATTTAGGTTTTAAAATGGTTCGGCATACACCTTCCAAAAACTCAGCAGCTTATAAAATCCTTAAGAAAGAGCAGACTACTGAAATTAGCTTTCAGATACCAGGCATTAGAATAGAGCATTTAACTGTAGGTGAGAATGTAATTCTTATCATGACCACCCTTACCCCTGTTAATGAGCATACAACAGAGTTAACACAGTTTATCTACACTGATATTAGTTGGTTCAAGATATTTAGACCAATATTCTATCGTTTTGCAGACACCTTTATACAGCAAGATGTAGATGTATTTAAAAAGCTTAAAGAAGGTTTAAATAACAACCCTCCACTGATGCTTATGGGCGACCCCGACATGCAGGCCAAATGGTATAATGCCATTCGTGCGCGTTATGAGAAATGTCAAGAGGAAAGAATTCCTTTTGAAAACCCAATCGAACCTCAAACATTATATTGGCAGACATAATTTAGATCACATGAGAAGCTTAAAACCATTACTTATCCTTTCCATCCTTTACTTATTATCAGCCTGTAATAATGAAAGTGAAATTGCAGAGGAGTTTACTCAACTCGTAATGGGCGATACAACCAGTGATAATATTATCTCTGCAGATTTACCAGCGCCAATCACCACTGCGCTCAACCTAGTACACAGCTCCCCTCGGCCCATTAGCCTTAATTTTGATTTAACATTCGATGTTACATTACTTGCTTATCAAAGTTTCAATGGAGACAAGGGTTTGACCATAAGTACCAATGATATAAATGTGAGGATTTCGGTCAATGCTGACGGGGATGTTCAGCCGCTCAATGCTGGAGATATTGTAACCGCCACCTCTGAAAATTGGGTAAATGCTGATAACCTTCCCCTGGCTGTTTTAACAGGACAATCGGTTACGGGACTGTGGAATAACCTCGACAATAAGTATTTGGCTGTGCGAATTGACACCTTGGGCAGGCGATTTTTAGGATGGATAGAGTTAAGCCTCAGTGAGTATGACAACTACACATTTCACAACTTTGTGATCAAAGAAATTCCCTAAAGAGCACTTAGTTCTTCTCTCAGTTTTTTAGATAGACTACTGGCTATCAGTTCGTAAGAGTGATCAATTAGCTCACGGATTAAGCTTTCTGGTACTGAACCATCTACAAACACGGAATTCCAGTGGGTTTTATTCATGTGCCAACCAGGACGAATTCCTTCGTACTGTTCTCGTAAGTCAGCAGCTCTTTCCGGATCACATTTGAGATTAATAAATTCGAATTCAACGATCCCAGTAATAGCGAAAACCTTGTTCATCACTTTTAAGACCAGAGTATCAGGACCGAAAGGCGTGTCTTCGGTAACACCTGGTTTTGCCAGACAATAGTCTCTGAATTCGTCTATATACATGTGTTAAAAAATAGTTTATGCGTCTCACATATTGCGAGAAATTGCCCTTGCAATCATAACTGTCAATGCAATCAAAAACATGACGATGGAAATCTTATTCACCCCGTGCATCATCTTCAAATTGAAACTAGTCGGACGGTTTGGGTCTTTCTTTCGAAAGAAATATCCTAATAAAGGACCAAAGTTAAATGCTTCTTTGGCTGTCAATTTTACTCTTTCGTTTTCTTCTGTATTCTTCTTCTCTTCTGACATGTTTTTATCCTTCTATGGTTTGAGGTTCCATCCACTTACCGTCCTGACGAATGATTTCTATTAATTCGTCAACGGCTTGCTCTGAAGGCACACCTCTTTTTACTACGTCTTGTCCTTTATAAAGCGTTATTTTTCCTTTTCCTGAACCTACATAACCGAAATCTGCATCGGCCATTTCTCCAGGGCCATTTACTATACAGCCCATAATACCGATCTTCACGCCCTTTAGATGGTCGGTACGTTTCCTGATCTTAGCAGTTGTCTCTTGTAAGTCGAAGAGGGTTCGGCCGCAGCTTGGGCATGAGATATACTCGGTTTTTGTCATTCGAGTTCTACCTGCCTGTAGAATACCAAATGCTGTCTGATTCTTAAGTTTTATGGAGGCTAGGTCTTCATCGGTCAAGCTACTCAGCATCACGCCATCTCCAAAACCATCAACCAACAACCCGCCAATATCAGTGGATGATTGAATCAAGAAAGTTTCTTCATCCTTGACTTTATATTTTCGTTCTACAATGACAGGCACTCTGAGGCCTCGCTTTTCGAGCTCAAAGAAGAACCTGCGTAAAGCCGGCATTGCGTGATCATTTTCTGTGCTTAGGATTACCACAATATTATCCGCTTCAAGAAGGGACATTGTATCGTCACCCAACTGATCGGCATCAATTTTAAGAAAGTTGAGCGTATCATCACAAGTTTCAGCCTGCTTAATTTGCTCAAGGGTATAGAGTGGATGTCTATTTTTCTTGTCATCTAACTTAGTCCAAGTCGGGTAGTCGATTACCTCTCTTATGCCGTTTGGAAGCATAAAAGAGATGGCCTTATTTCCTGAATAGACATAGTCTGCTCCTTGGTCATTCATAGTCCATTTATCAGGTTCTGGTAAATAGAAATGACCAATGGACTTTAAGTCTTTAATAGTAACGTTCTCAATTTGACTAAGATCGGCCAACACGCGAGGAACGTTAGTCTCTCCGATATTCACAATTTCTCTGGTCTGTCTTCGGTGATAGGCATAAGGATCAATGGGGCTTTCGTCAATCTCAGCGATTTCGGCATGACCAGCTCTCTCATTGTACCGATCAACAAGCTTTTGGGCAACGGGTGCTTCGAATTCCGGCTCTTCTGTTAATGAAACTCTCACCGTATCACCCAAACCATCCTCTAGCAGTGTACCAATGCCAACAGCTGACTTGATTCTACCATCTTCTGCTTCACCGGCTTCAGTAACTCCTAAATGTAGTGGATAAGGCTTCAACCCTTCTTCATCTAACTTTTGCACCAATAGACGATAGGCTTCCACCATCACTTGTGCATTACTAGACTTCATAGAAATGACAATCTGATAGAACGATAAGTCTTCACAGATTCTTAAAAACTCCAAAGCAGACTCAACCATACCTAAGGCTGTATCGCCATAGCGACTCATAATTCGGTCTGAAAGTGAACCATGGTTGGTGCCAATTCGCATCGCTGTGCCATGTGTTTTACACAATTCAACTAGTGGAGTGAATCGCGTCCTAATTCTTTGAAGCTCTGCTTCGTAAGTCTCATTAGTATATTCTATGTTCTCGAATTTCTTCTTGTCGGCATAGTTGCCTGGGTTAACCCTCACTTTTTCAACGATTTGGGCGGCAAGTTCAGCTGCATTTGGCGTAAAATGAATATCTGCAACCAAAGGCACATTGCAGCCTCTTTTTCTTAACTCAGCCTTGATATTTCTCAGGTTCTCCGCCTCTTTAAGGCTGGGGGCAGTAATTCTAACCAATTCACAACCTGCCTCTACCATTCTGAGCGTTTGCTCAACAGAACCCATGGTATCCATGGTATCAATAGTAGTCATGGATTGAACAACTATCGGATGATCTCCACCAATCACAACATCACCGACCTTCACAGGGATGGTCTTTCTACGGCTGTATTTAACAAGACTATTGCAGTATTTTTTGGCAGAAGCTACGCTAGAATTCATGAGTATTTGATTGCTTCAAAGATAACCCGAAATAGGCTGAATTGTTAATCAAAATCGTGATCTCACAAACATTAATTTTAAAATTAATTTATCATTTCTTTGAAAATTAAAAATTACTCCACATTTTCATTAAGCAATTTAAACACAAACAATTATGAAATTAAGAATATTTATTAGTCAAGTAATCGGCCTAATGTTGTTTTTGGGCTGCGATATCGAAAGCGATACCATCCCAGAAATAATCGACACTAGTGAAATCAATCAATCCTCTATCAATGATCAAATTGCCATAAAAACGGCCAGAGGAGTTCATATACTCATGAAGAATTCAGAGGTAAGAGCCTTGATTAAAAAAGAAGTAAATAGGCAATTTGATGGCGACTACAACGTCTTAATGATGGACCTAATACGCCAACCATTAACAATAAACATTGGGAATGGAATGAGAACAAACACTTTTGGTGCATTCCTCCAACAAGTTTTAGGAGAGGAGAATGACGACCTATCAAGTATGTCAATACAAAATACTCCATTGACTTGAGTTGACTCTATTGCTCAATACTACCCCCTTATGCAGCTAGCCATTCCTCAATTAGAAAATATAAATATTAACGATTGGGACCATGAAAATAACCCGCTTCCGATCGCTATTGTTACTCAAAATCGGAGCCAAGGCTTTATACCTTCAATTAAAGTAGATGGCTCCATAAATAGTATAAGTATAACTGAAGAACCTGATGAATTATACTTAGTAGTAAGCTCCAATGAAAGAACAATAGCTATACCAAAAGAGAGTAAAGGTTCCGAGGCTAATTTATTAGACCCAGGTCTTGATTGCGTAGGCGAACCCTATATGGTCGATGACAGTTATGAGTATATTCTTTTAGACGATTATTATGAGGCTCAAAATGATTGCACAATAGAAAGTATTCCTAACACAAGCGGAGGTGGAAGCGGTTCGACTAGCTCAAATTGCACAAGAGATAATGATCCTGACAAAGATGAGATAACGAAAGTTAAATTCAAGAATATGCAAGCCTATAGACAGGCAAAAGATGGTTGGTTCAATGGACGGTTTGAATTAAAGTTATTCGTCACTTTGGGCAATATTAACGGAGTGCCTCAAACTCTTGAAAAAATGTTTATTAACAACGAACATGACTATAGATATTGCGGTATCTTCAACTGTGATCCTCGATGGGTTAATACATTAGCTGAAATTATAACTTGGGATAAATCAGTATTTGGAGATAGAATGAATTACAGTTTTTTTGAGTATGATGGAACTGGATCGACCACAGAAACAACGGTGTCATTTCCTGTAAAGATTGGTAACACCACCCTGACTATTTCAAATAAATTGAGCGTTAAGTCTGATGATTTTCCAATTGGACAATCAGAAATTGAATACTGTGACAATAGCCAAGGCGAAGGATATACCTATAGCGCAGGTTCTTTTGAGTTTCAAGTCAGACAAAAGTGAGAATGTCAAAGATTGCAAAGGTCATTATTATACTATTCTTAACTGCTGGCCATTGTCAAGGCCAGCGGTTAAGAACTAATTTCGGGATCGGTTTTTCCATCTACGAAGAAATAGGGCTACCTGCATCAATTAATGGCGTTGAGATAATATTAATCCCAAATGATAACTTTAGAGGTGAGGATTTCGCTCCCAACCTCACAGCACATGCTGCCTTAAGTTACCAATGGAATGATAAAATATCTCTTAGATATCAGATAGAATATCTAAGGATACTTTCTTCATTCGGAGCGCTGGATAACTCATTGGTATTTGCTCCGCTTAAAGTTGGAGTTTTTAAAACTCCATACTTAGCAAATACCATGGCCATTGATTTTCGGGTCGCTCAATTCAAAAGAACATCACTCGGCCTGAATCTTGGAGTGATTCATCAGAAACTACTTAAAAAGAGATTTGAAGAGTATGAACCGACTCAATCAATAGATCAAAGAGCTTTTGAAATGTTAAATCAAGCCCCTACAGGGATTAAGAAAGCCAATTTACTTTATACTTATGGAGTCTTTATGAATTTTAAAAAAATACGATTATCATTTAACCGTCAAAGACATTTTGATGATAGCTTCACATCTTCATTTCAGTTTGAAGGAGAAAAAGTCAATCTGGAATCAAATCGAAGGTTCTACTCGTTGAATTTGGAATTCACTCTTTTTCAAAAAGAATGACCAAGCATTATTGAAAAACATGAGATCATGTGATTTGTTGGTTCAAAACTGAATATTGATGTATTAATCTAATTTCGATTGACGAATACTTCCACATTTGGCAGAGCTTTTTCTAGTGCTTCAATCTCCACATCAGTCCAAACAGTACTTGAAAGAACTAAGCTGTCTAAGCTTTCTGCTTGGGATAACCCTTTTAGACCTTCAGGTGTAACTGAAGTGCCTCCCAGATGAAGAAATGAAAGTCCAGAAATAGTTACCAAGGTATCTATGACCTCATCGCCTATCTCATCAAGACCTTTTAGTGATAATTCTTGCAACTCACTTAGTTTCAATAATTCTTTAAGCCCTGCCGCGGTGATGCAGGTATTGTCTAAATCAAGAATTTCAATGCGATCGATTCTATTAGCAATCCAGCTCAAGTGGTTATCGTAGATATCTTCATCTTTATAATTGAGGCGTCTCACACTATCAGGCACCTGGCTCAGACTTCCATATCCATGGAATGATTGCCAAAAGTTCTTTTCCTTTCTTTTATCCGATGCCACTTATATATCTCCTAGCTGCGGTCTCAATAGGATTTCTTCAACTACTGTATGCTTAGAGAGGCTATGCGCCCCAAATATGGCATCTGCGATATCCGATGCCTTCATAAAGCGATCTTCGGGTAACTCTACTCCCTCCCAACTAGCCGTATAAGTTGCTCCAGCGAGAATAGAAGTAACTCTTACTCCATGCTCCTTCATCTCTTCTCTTAAGGCCTTAGTAAAACCATGTAATGCGAACTTTGATATCGAATAGCTGCCACCATTAGCATATGCCTGAATACCCGCAATTGACCCCATGGTGAGCACGTGTCCTTCTTTTCTTTCCTTCATTTGATCGATGAATGCCCTCGTTAAATAATAGGCACTATATAGGTTAGTCTCGATCATTTTTTCGAGGTTTCCATCCACTTCTTCATGTACTGATCCTGGTAGAAAAACCCCAGTATTATTCATCAACACATCTACTGACTGATCAAGGTCATTCACAAAACCGGCAAATGCTTCAAGCTGAACTTTATCAGACATATCGGCAACTTTGACGTGGATCAATCCCGGACCGTTTGTTCCTTCTAGGTCAGCTTTTAGTTTTGTCAGGTCATCTTCACTTCTCGCACAAGTCGCTATATCAAACCCCTCTTTATGAAACTTCATAACTGTGGCCCTTCCAATACCTTTGGTACCACTACTAATTACTGCCAGTTTTCGCATATTTTTCTGTTTAATGCTCAAAGTTAACGCCTTCTTCGTAAATCGCTCTTGATAGCAGAATAGTAAACCGCTGAATGTCTTTTTTGTTGATTCGAAGGCACTCTTATAGCAAGTTTTACTATTTTACGTTTCATTGATTCCAATTGGAAGAAATAAGATTAATGCGAAAACTCGGAGAATACGTTCTATTTCTAAGTGCCCTCTTTAAGAATCCTGAGTCATTCAAGACTTATAGAAGATTGATTCTTGACGAATGTGTACTAGTGGGTATCAACAGCATCATGTTAGTGGCCATAGTATCTATCTTTATGGGTGCAGTATCTACCCTGCAAACGGCCTACAATTTGGTTAATCCTTTAATCCCTGATAATGTAATCGGCCTTGTAGTTAGAGATTTGACAATTTTAGAATTGGCACCAACCATTACGGGAATCATTTTCGCTGGTAAGGTAGGCTCCAGTATCGCTGGAAACTTAGGGACCATGAGAATCACTGAGCAAATTGACGCCCTTGAGGTGATGGGAATTAACTCCGTGTCATACTTAGTACTCCCGAAGATTGTCGCTACACTCTTGATGTATCCATTCCTCGTAATCTTAGCCGGAACGCTTGCCATTACCGGAGGATTTCTGGCTGCTAAATTTGGTGGTGTGTTGGCTCCTGCCGACTATTTCTTAGGGCTGAAACTAGAGTTCAACGAATTCAGTGTCTATTTCGCGCTGATCAAATCAGTGGTTTTTGCTTTTTTAGTTTCTTCTATTTCGGCTTACATGGGATTTTTTACCAAAGGGGGCGCATTAGAAGTCGGTCAATCCAGTACGCGGGCTGTAACGGTCAGTTGTATTGCGATTTTATTAAGTGATTTTGTTCTAGCACAATTACTCTTAGTCTGATGATAGAAGTTAAAAACCTTACGAAATCCTTTGGAGACAAGACAGTCATTGAAGACATCAATGGTGTTTTTGAACAGGGTAAGACCAACCTCATTATTGGTGCTAGTGGGTCAGGAAAGAGTGTTATGCTCAAAAATATTGTTGGGCTATTTACTCCAGACACTGGTCAAGTTCTCTATAACGGAAGAAGTTTTATCGATGCCGATCGTGACACTAAAACAGATATCAGGAGGGAAATCGGTATGCTATTTCAAGGCGGTGCATTATTTGACTCTAAAAATGTTGAAGAGAATGTAAAATTTCCTCTTGATGTACTCACTAAGATGCCTGAAGATGAAAAGCTAGATAGGGTCAACTTTATTCTCAAGCGCGTAAAACTCGAAAATACAAACAAGAGAATGCCATCTGAAATTAGTGGTGGTATGCAGAAACGTGTGGGTATCGCGCGGGCTATAGTCAATAATTCAAAATACCTCTTCTGTGACGAACCCAACTCTGGGTTAGATCCTCAGACTTCAATTCAGATTGATCAATTGCTGCAGGAGATTACCGATGAGTATCAGATCACTACGGTAATCGTAACTCATGACATGAATTCGGTGATGGAGATTGGTGAATACATTCTCTTTATTTCGAATAGCCACAAGCTGTGGGAAGGAACCAATAATGACATTTTCCATTCTGGGGTAGAAGAACTTGATAACTTTGTCTTTGCCAACAAAATGATGCGAAGAATTAAATCCCTCGGCTAGTCCCACTCCTCTTCTTGGGTTTTAGTAAATCATTGGGCCAGAAGCCAAAAAAGAAACCCGTTCAGAGATAAGTAGCTCATTCAGAAAAGTGCACTCACTTGAACCCGACCTAGGTGAACCGCTCTGTTATCGGCAGATTTCCTCCCGTCATAACGTAGTACTAGCTGTAAGCCTTTGCCTAGTTTCTGTTGCCAATTGATATTCCAAGTAACGTTCTGTCCGGGTCGTAAGGCTTCTAGTAATTCATAGCCGGTTGGCGTATTCTCCGTTCCCTCAAAGTCTATATTAATCAATCTGAAACCGCTACTCAAGGTTGTCTTAGAAGCTTTCGCATAACGCATACTCAGTTCGAACTCTCTTAAGGTGGCAGTTTCACCGGCACCTTCGGGCCATACATTTTGCTTGTCTTTTTGTGATAGCTTACCTGTAAACCGTATGGTTCTAAAAGGCTGCCATGACAAAGAAGGCTGAAAAGTAGTTTGTTCTATTTGATAGTTGCGCTGAACCAAAACATCTGAGAAGTTGCTTCTGTTTCCGTCAATATAATTGACGTCTAGGTTTAGGCTTGGATTGATGTTCCAGCGTACATGTGTTTTTACATCACGATTGGCCCTTCTTTCAAAACCATTCGAAAGTAATTGCTTATTCTGAATTTGCGCGACACCGATGTCTGCCCCAAATTTGGTGTTTGAACGATTAAAAAACAGCGTAGACCGTACACTCTCGTTCAAACCTAAGACAAGGGAGTCCGCTACATTCGTAGGCAGAAGCCGGCTACCTAAATCTTCATCAGTAATTTTGGCATTCATAGACCATGCCGTGGTATTTGAGAAATGAGAAATGAACTTTTTGAAACCCGTCTCTTGATTCCATATTCTTGGAAAATTTAAGTTGAACCTGTATGAGATAATGGTATTAAATGCCTCTTCAAAAGTATCAGTAGGCACAAAGATTTTAGCATAGTTCTTTTCATCAGGGTTGATGGCTAAATAAAACTCATTCAAGTCTTGAATATTGTCGCCATTGTCATCGCGCCAAGTATGTGTACCCTGACCTGTAGGTACTTGGATAAAGATAAACTCGCGTCTCAACTCACGACTGTTTGACAGGTTATAATTGAGCTCAGACCTAATAATTCTATTAAAAAATGAACCTATCCAGTCTATTCTCCCCATAATGGTTTCATCATTTCTATCGATACCACTTTCGTTTAGGTTCTCAAGATTTCGATAGGTAAATAGGAGCGATAGTCTATTGTTATCATCAAAATTGGTTTTGAAAAACGCGTTCCAAGTTTCCGCCTGATTGTTATCTAGGAGCACTCCATTAATAGGTAGTCTATCCTCGCGCATTTGATATTCAATACCATAAGTAGTTTTCAGGGTGTCGGTATTCTTTAGGTAAAAAGTATGTTCGTCAAAGTTCATAGCCGTTCTCACAATGCTATTGTCCAGTTGGCTTCTGACTTCATTTCTATCTTGTCTGTAACGATACCCTGGAATGAACCATTTGCTTCCGTAGGCTACGTCTAAATTCAATCTGTTCCATTCAGACTTTAGTATCGCCTGATCGTTTCGCATTAAATAGGCGTCTAGCTTTGTCTGTATCTTGCCAAAACGTTTCGAAAAATTAAGGTATTGTTGAAAACCGTCTACAGCTTCACCACGCTTTCTTCTGACAACTCGGTAGTCTAACTTGTTAGATATATCCTTTGTAAGGTTAAGCGATGCATTCAAAATATTTTCGGAGAAATTCTGGGTGAAATCTGTTGGATTGAAACTCCAATCACGATCAAACTCTATATAACGTAGCCGGTCTATGAAAGAGAAGTGCTCGCTGTTAAACTCAAACGAAACTTCTGAATTGAATTTATAATCCGAAAGAAAGCTAACAGGTCGGTTGGCTGTGCTATGAATGACTTTGAATGCAGTACCATTATCGTCTTCGGCATCTTGCTCTGAAAAAAGGTTGATGTCGTTTTGAGACAGCGC
Source organism: Cyclobacteriaceae bacterium (assembly GCA_965284605.1). Taxonomy (GTDB): domain Bacteria; phylum Bacteroidota; class Bacteroidia; order Cytophagales; family Cyclobacteriaceae; genus Roseivirga. The sequence goes on along the minus strand of OZ260101.1, from coordinate 3,253,976 downwards.
CACCTCGGCTTCAAGTAAATCATAGTTATTCAATTTGACGTTTCCACCTGCAGTAAACATGCTCTTTTGGTTTGGTGCATTAAGTATGGAAATCGGCTCAAAATTACCTTGTACCACACCATTAACTGGAGCGACCCATTCATATATACGTCCGTTGGCCGTTGTACTCAGTAGCCTATAATTACCTTGCATGCTACCTACTTCGGTAAACTGGACATCGAAAAATGCACTGTCCGGATCGGTAGAGTACTGGAAGACTTCATAAGCTACGTCATTTGCATCTCTTGCTGTTGTTCTTCTATAAAGAATCAAATCGGGTGTGAAGCCAACACTATCTACTCGGCTTGTAAAGGCTTGATTTAAGTCGTCTCCGGCATCTGCTAAAATTCGTTTTTCTTCATTGCTCAGCTCAAAGGATAAGGGTTGATTTCGGTTGTCCTTCTCACTGTAATAGTTGAGCGAAAAATTCAATTTCTCGTTGGATTGATAGTGGCTGGCTTGGAAAATTGAACGCGTATAGTTCTGATCAGAAAACTCGAAATCAACTCTAATTCTGGTAAACTGAGTGATTAGGACTTTATTGGTAAACGTAATTTCGCCCAAGTTGTAATCAATGATATAATCATTTTCGAATCCTCTCACCTTTTGTTCTCCATCAATAAATACTTTTTCAGAGCCAGCCAGAATAATGAGAAACCTCTCATTCTGAGGACCACGGACTCTGTAGGGACCTAGTACACCTTCGATTGGATCAATATTGGTAGAAGCAAAACGCCCTTTGGCAACGGAGCCTGCCAGAGAAGTTTGAGCCTTGAAGCCGTTGGGTAATTCATAGTCAACCTTGAACTGAGCGCCCTGAACATTTTTATAATATCTCAGAAAATTAGACGCCTTGTTTTGGAGCACTACATCTCCTGCTTTCAATGAAAACTTATCATTGTACAGCTCGATGAATACATTGTCGAAGTCTTGTAATTGCTGCGTATTCCCTTCGGGTTGGAAAGGAACATTTCTATCCGTTATGACCGCTCTCAGGTTTACATTATCTGTCAACTGCCCTTCCATCTGCAAATTAAGGGTGGAGTTTACAAAGACGTCTTGCCGATTTCCAAATGAAACTCCTCTGGTAATGCTGCCTGTCTTTGTAATATTTTCTGTAGATACAACCTCCTCTCGCTCTGGTAGTGCCAAAGCTTGTTGATACAAAACGGCATCTTTAAACAGTGCGGTAGAGTCATATATGTCTAAAGTCTTGTTGGCTTTACGACTATGCAGATCAAAGGGAAGCGTTCGATAGCATACCAAAACAGAATCGACCCCAGGGCTTGGAATCAATATTGTATTTGTATTTAGATCAAAGGTGAATTTAAGGTCAGCGTCTGGCTTGGAAATTTTGATGGATTGTGGATAGACCGTCAGGGAGTCTAACGTTACAGGCTGATCGAACTCCGTTATCCACTTACACAAGTCACCCGTTTGCCCATAGAACGAAACGCTGAGTAACATGGTAACTGAAAAGACGAGTGATTTACGAAGCACAATTAATCGGTTAACGGAAACTCAAGGTAGAAGGTAGTTCCCTTACCAAGAGTTGAGTCAAACCAAATACTCCCACCGGCATGTTCTACCCCACGTTTGGCAATTGCCAATCCTATACCTGAACCTTCTTCTTTGGTACTAAATTTAGGGATAAATACCTTTTCCTTGATGTCTTCAGGAATACCATTCCCGTTATCTTCAAAGGTAATACGCGCCTTGTTATGTGTAATTAATAGCTCAATATTGAGCTTACCCGACCTATCTTCCTCCAGCGATTGTTCTGCGTTTAGAATTAAGTTATTGAAAATACGACCGAGTAGTTTCGTGTCACCTTTAATCCATACTGGCTGCTTGGGGATATTCGTATTTATTTCTGCCTTGTTACCCTTAAAGAGTCTCACTGACTTGCGTAGTTCTTCCACTAAGTTCAACCGTTCACTGATCGGCAGTGGCATTTTAGCAAAAGAAGAAAATGAGGTGGCAATATCACTCAAGGTATCGACTTGGTTCAGCAAGCTGTCAATTGGCTTATTAAAATCCGTATCGACATTAGGCGCTTCGCTTAACACCCTCTTCAAATGTTGTAATTTCAACTTCATTGGCGTAAGCGGATTCTTAATCTCATGGGCGACTTGTTGGGCCATCTCTCTCCAAGCACTCTCCTTTTCGCTTAATGCTAAGGCTTTCTTACTCTTTTCCAGGTTAAGCAACATCTTATTGTACTCACGCACCATTAATCCAATTTCATCATCGGCTTGCCACACAAGGGGTTCATTGAGCGTTGAAAGTGTAGTCGCCTTAATTTTTTGCGTCAAGTACTTGAAAGGGTAAGTGAGTATGCGCGAAGCCAAAAACGATAACACCGCAAAAATGACAAAAATGAATGTGAACGCATTTAGAATATTGGAAAGTATATCCCTTTGCTCCGCTTTTAGCTGATCTTCTGAATCGAAAAATGGCATGGTTAAAACACCCAATAAACGATTGTCTTCATTTGATCGGATACCATAAAATGTAGAGCGATAGTCTAGGTCTCCCACGCGCTCTACACTCAATTGTTCTTTGTTACCTGCCTCTACAATGTTCGCCATTGCCGATGGATTAGCAAATGGAGCAAGTATTTCATTCTCAAATATCAAACGTTGATTAGTTGCAATAAGCCTTCCATTCCTATTAAAGAGGTTAATGTCTGCTTGGGCGTAGAGACTGATTTCAGAAATACGATTCTCTAAGGATTCGTTATTTGAGTTTTGCCCTTCTAAAAAGGATTGAAGCTGATTGGTTAAATTCTTTGCCGCACTCTCAGTGATCGACAAGTACTGACGTTCAATTTTCTCTTCAACTGTTCGGTTAACCAATCGAAGCACAACAATACTCACAATGATTAGGGGTAAGAAAAAAGCAAAGTTGAGCAGTATCTGAATTTTGGCCGAAAGTGTAGTACTCGTTTTTCTAAGGTTATAAAACATACCACTGACTCCGAAAATGAGTATAATGGCGGCTACCATAAATAAGAAAAATATGGCAAAATTAGTGATCAGGTACTTAGGTGGGTAAAGTTTGTTACTAATTACATAGACCTGATTGTCTATGCCTGCTTTTACTCCCAAATGGTGGTGCCCTGCTAATCGAATACCTCCTTTGTAAAGGAGCGTATCCTGAAGCAATCCTACATTAAAGTTTCTGCTATAGTTAAAATCTCCTGTGCTCGAACTGAGCATCTGACCATTATTATAGATGGCATAATCAAAATGCTGGTTGTCTTTTTCAAAAGTATCATCAAGAAGCAAACGAGGAAGTATACTGTTATTTAACTGCTCTTTCCTATCAAGCTTTACCAGGATATAACCTACCGTGGTATTGTAACGCTTTATCTCATTGAACAGATAGTATTGGTTCAAGGTCAATGGATAGCTCTCTCTATAAAAATAGAGTCCCTCAAAATCAGAAGCATTTTCAGGTTGGGCATAGGTGTCCATTAAACCTTGATAGTCAATAGTGGTGTTGCTATTAATAGGCCTACCTGCACCGTTAAATAAGAATATCTCTATTTCGTATTTATCAAAGTAATCACCCAAATAAACCCTTTGAATGATTCTTCTGATCTGTTCCTTCGAACCAAATGGACTTGTGATACTTGTCTGAATTCTAATATCTTCTTGAATACTCTCTCGGGCTTTTGACAATAAAAATTCTGCCGCTATATCTTCTTCCGTAGATAGCCTAGTAGCTAGTGCACGCTTGTCTTGCAGGTTTTCAGTCTTGATATGCGTAGTTAAAATGGAAGTAGATACGCCAGCTATTAAGAATGCCGCAATGAAAAAATAGAGGAATGTATTATAGTTTACCTTATCTAGATGGTCTGATAGCTGAAAGTTAAAAACCACTAGCAGGTAGCCCATTAAAAAGCCCAATAGTAGCAAATCATCCAGTCCAGACCAGAGTCCTAGCCCAATACTAGCTAACAGTATAATCGCTAATGAAATATTGACCAATTTAGATTTGTGAAGTAAACTCAGTGCCTTACTCAAGTATTGGCCAATTAAAAACAGCATAATGGCTATGATGAATAAGGCAAAATAGACCAGTAATTTAAAAGGGCTAAAACTGATATCCTGTACAACATCAAAAGACCATTGAGAATTGACAAGCAATGACTGGACTTCTCCTATAAAATAGAAAAGCGTTAATAGCAGTAATAGAAATGGCATCGCTACAGCACTCAATGGCACCTCGTCAGAGGTCAACTGCCTTTTCGTAAACACCTTATAGCCATACCCCACTACAACCAACAAGGCTAACTGATTAAGTATAAAATCCCCTAATGAAGGTTGCCACCAACTCGCGGCAAATTTATCTGGTTGAAAAAGTGACCACTCTATGATACTCAATGGATATTCATAACGCAACATAGACCACCTTATCACTAACATGAAGATTGCAATGAGGCCCACACCTAAGTATGGTTTCCCAGATGAAACGAGCTTTTGGCTATAAACAAAACCAGACCAAACAAAGGCTACAATCGATATGAGGTATAAAAGAAATATCAGGGTAGAAAAGCTCGGATAATCAATCTTCATTCGCTCTGTACCGCTGAAAGAAAAGAGAAAAGTGCCTTGTGGAGAATAAATATTCTTGCCTTCGTCATTTTCTGCATCTGAGATTAAAAAAGAGGAGCGCCCAAAAATCTCTCCGTTCAAACCATATTCAGCAAAAGAATCATTCAATGCTACATCAGAAGAAAGCGGTAACAAGGCATATATTTCAACGACCCTGTTCTGGGCACTGTTGATCACTTTTCGTCTAGCGATGTATTGGCCACTCTTTAATTCTAAAAAGCGATAAATATAAGTACCTCCTAAGGTCCCATACTTTGGCACAAAACGATTGGTACTCCAATAGATCACATTCCCATCTTCATAGATAAAATAAGGAAGGTCTTCATTATTAGTAAACCTACTAAAGAGCCTATTCAGGTCTACAATTGCAACATTACTGATGTCATCAATGTGCTTATCAAGGCTTTTAAGGGAAGCGTGAAGGTTGGTGGTGATCGTTGTTTGTGGATCTACTCTTCTACTTTGATCCGAAAATACTGCTTCATCAATAGTCAAGGTGATCATCACCAGTACTATACTGATAATTAGAAACTTGTTGGTTCTAAAAAAACCTTGCTGATCACTCAAAATATTGAACCTAATGCCGTTTAAACGGAATCTACTAATTATTTTCCTTCCGCTCTAATTCAGGCTTAAACTTAAGACCTCCAAAAAGATAGAGGTAAAAAATTCGAGAATAGCGGAACATCAGGGGATACAGCAAAAATACTTCCGAAATAATCGCTATGAGATAAACATTTTCAGAAACTGGATGAAAAAACGAGTAGATTATAAAGGCACTCACTAAAAACAGGCCTACAGATAGCCCATAACTGATGTACATGGCGCCATCAAAGAATCTTGGCTCCCTTTCAAACCGAACTCCGCAATGAGAACAGTGCTGATTTACTTTTGTGAAATTACGGAGATTGTATGCCTTATGGGTGAATAGGTTTCCTACATGACATTGCGGGCACTTACCCTGCAATACTGCCAATACCTTTGGCTTTCTTGACATTCTTTCTACTAGTCTTGTACCAGAAATAGGCGATTAAGCCCACAAGCAGATACGGTGCGAAAAACAAGTACAGTATACCTAAGTTCAGGTTAGAAGCCATTGAGGTTTCACCAGCACTCACAGATGACTCCACAGAGCCACGACACATCGCGCATTGAGCTAATGCACTCGCATTGCTAATAACCAACGCAAGCACTATAAAGAAACATGTTCTCAATTGTCTGAACATAGTACAAATTTAATCTTCAATCTGCTGATATCCCACTAATGAATGTAATAAGGACTAATCATTAAGTAAACGATAACTCCGGTAACGGAGACATATAACCAAATAGGAAATGTAAACTTCACAATGCGTTTATGCTTGTCTATCATATCATTTAGCGCATAGTAAAATGCTAATAGCACTAACGGAACCACCCCTATCGAGAGTAGAATATGGCTGAGCAAAAAGAAATAGTAGATGTATTTACTTGTATCATCACCTCCATAAGATGTGGAGGCTGCACTGGCATGATAAGTCACGTAGCACAACAAGAAAATAGCTCCTAATATAAATGCAGCACTATTAAACCTTTTATGCAGTACGATGTTCTTTCGCTTTACAAATACGATGGCCAAAATCAAACAAATGGCCGTCAATGTATTGATTACACCAATAATATGTGGCAGGGTATAAACCCAGTCACCAAGATCGAGCTTGGTAGGTAACCCTAATAAAACCGCTACGGCCAAGGGTATCACAATTGACAGTAGCTTAATCCAGAACATCGATATCTTTCGCTTCGACATACTATTACCTTTTTGAATTCAAAATTCTTAACTCAAGAATTAACCGATCTGTTTCGTCTCTTTCTAATATATTATAATAGCCTCTGATTTTGTTTTCATCATCTACCAATACTACTCTGTTGTCTAAAGATGACATGGCCACTCCACAATACTTGAGGTCCGCCCAGGCGGTAGAATCTAACTCATTAACTTTCCAAAACTGATCCAAAAATTGAATCCGCTTGTCATAATCGCTGATCTCCGTTCCCTTAATTGTGGCAGTATTCAAATATGTGAGCAACTGGATATTTTCCATGTCGTAAAAAACGTCCTGTACACGCTCTAATTCCTCTAACCGAGTTTTCAATACAGGCCCATCCATTCTCTCGAAATGGACCACTTTAAGTACGCCAACAGGCAAGCTAGCATCCTTGACAATATATTGTTCCGCAGAACGGTCTAGACACGGAGTGGACAATGAATCACCAAGCCCCTGCTCGTAATAGACAGGGATTGTAAACTCATTATTTCCAAAAGCTTTCAAGAAAAGAAAGATGACCACCGGTAAACCGATGACTAGAAAGAGTAAAACAGCCTTTTTATTCATAAGCTCAAACAAAAAAATCAGGCCATTAAAACAGCCTGATTTATGTATAAATTATATCAATTTCATTTAGTGTTCTTCCCCACCGACATGTTCTGTCGCTGGTTGTTCAACATCTATTATTCCCCTAGCATCTTTGATCGCAGCACCTTCCATATTTACTAAGGCTACAATCAACCATATGATAAACATCATAGGAAGAATGATTGAATAAATCAACCCTTTAACCTCATGACCTAGGTGCATAAACTCACTCACGATAAACCAAGCCTTCACTATGGTCAGGCCTACAAAAATTACCGTTCTGGTCATACCTGCATCCATAGTAAAAGCGAAGCCATATTCCACCATTGTGATAATGAAAAGAATCAACGCCACTTTCCAAATACCACGAATCTTGGCTTTGTCTACAGGCTGAACTACTACGTTACTTGTTACTTGTTCCATAATAAAAATCGATCAAATCAGATAAAAGAATGTAAATACGAATACCCAAACTAGGTCTACAAAGTGCCAGTACAAGCCGACTTTTTCAACCATCTCGTAATGTCCTCTTCTTTCATATGTGCCATTAGCAGCATTAAAGAATATGATCACATTGATGAGTACTCCAGAAAATACGTGGAAACCGTGGAAGCCTGTGATAAAGAAAAAGAGTGCGGCAAAGGCAGGAGGTCCATATTGATTAAAACTTAGATTGGCACCTATGATTTCATAGTTCTCCATCCAGATACCATTCTTAACAACATCGCCAATAGTAGCAATATCAGTACCATGGATAAAGTGAGACCATTCCCATGCTTGGCAGCCTAGGAAAGCAAAACCACCTATGATTGTCCAAAGCATCCATTTCACAACACCTTTCTTGTCCATTCTGTGACCAGCCTCAACAGCTAATACCATCGTTACTGAACTAAGAATTAGGATGAAGGTCATGAGACCTACAAAGTAGAGTGGTGCTTCTACACCGTGCAATCCAGGAAAGGCTTCGTAAACCTTTTCAGGAATAGGCCAATATTCTGTTGAAAATGTAAATGCTTCCGGGTCTCCTTTATAAGCAGGAGCACTCCATCTTAAAAAAGCATACGTAATAAGTAGTCCAGAAAAAGTAAAAGCATCAGATAGTAGAAAAAACCACATCATCAGCTTTCCATAGCTGGCTTTGAAAGGCTCAATTCCGCCTCCCCATAAGCTTGTCTTATTTACTGTAGCAGTAGTTGCCATAGAACAGTTTAATTAATGATTCAGCAATAAAAATATGAATAAATATATCCAGAGCCCTCCAAGAAAATGCCAATAGGTTGTACACATATCCATGTTCAACATATTCTTTGAGTGCACTTTGTATCTGAAAGACGAAATTAGCATATATAACAAATAAATCACACCACTAATCAGGTGTGCGGCATGAATACCTGTAAAAACATACATGAAGCTCCCTGCCGGATTTCCAACAAAGAATACTCCTGCATCAACAAGTTGACCCCAAGCCTTGAACTGGCCATATAAAAATACCAGTCCTAAAATTGTTGTTATTGATAGCGCAAGCTTCACCTGCTCGAGTTTATCCTTCTTAGCAGCAAAGTATGCCCACTGCATAAAAACACTACTAGCCAAAATAATCCCTGAAGTCACCCAGAGCATTGAAGGAACTTCATAAATCAACCAATCACCATCGGCTTGTCTTACAATGTGTGCACTTGTGAAAGCGGCAAAAATCATCACAACCGTGACAATAAATAACCACAATGCAAATTTCTTAGGATGCATTGAGAGCGGTTGCTCTAAGGGTACATCTACTAGTTTATAATCCTCTACCATCAATTCACCATGTCTAATAGGTACGCAATCTGAACAATCGGTAAGTACAAAAACGAACCGAACATAATCCGCAACGCAGACTTCCTTGATTGATCTTTCATCAACTTAATTGTTGATGCTAAGAACAATACCCCACATACTGTTGCTACCACAGCAGAGTTTATACCTGTTAATCCAAAATACATAGGCAGCAAGCCCATCGGAATTAAGAATAAGGTATATGTCATTATTTGAAATGCTGTTTTAAGGTCTTTCTCACCCTTGACAGGGAGTAGTTTAAAACCAGCTTTTTTATAGTCTTCGTCCGCTACCCATGCAATAGCCCAGAAATGAGGGAACTGCCAGATGAACTGTATGCCAAAAATGATCATGGCCGCGTGATTAATATCACCTGTTGCTGCCGTCCACCCCAATAGAGGCGGTAAAGCTCCTGGAATAGCTCCAACGAATACTGCAACCGGTCCTACCCTCTTAAGCGGAGTATAAACAAAGCTGTATAGAATCATTGAAAGCGCTGCCAGACCTACTGTCAGCCAGTTAGTCCAGATCATCAATACATACAGTCCAAGTATTGCTACAATTCCTGCAAACCACAATGATTCTGTAGCACTTAATCTGTTAGTAGGAAGAGGACGCCCTTGCGTTCGCTTCATTACTTTGTCGTACTGAACTTCTAGCACTTGATTAATCGTACATGATGCGCCACTAATCAAAAAGCCCCCTATGAAGAGCATAGAGAGCTGCATCCAATCGACACTTCCTCTCATCGCTAAGACATAACCAAACGCAGAAGAAAAAGACACAACTAGTGAAAGTCGCAGCTTCGTCAACTCAACGTAAGCCTTAGCCTTTTGAGCAAAGAGAGTCGTAATTTTAATATTTGCTGAATTACCTGATATCATGATTCAAGCAATGCTTTTTTTATAGTTTATCAGGAGTAACAGATAATACTGCACCCCAACAATTAATGTTCCTAATAACAAATGTATTGGCTGTATGAAAGCAGGTACTCCAAAATAAGCCATCAAAGCCCCACTTAATATTTCAATCGCCACGATAATCAAAAGCCATTTAGTAAGTGACTTCAATCCATCATTCGCTATTAACAAGTAGAACAAATAACCATGTAAGGCTAATAAGACTAACGAGTACGAACGGTGAATTAAGAATGTTATTCCTAAATTAGAAATCCATTCAGACCTAGCAGCATAAGCAGCTACTACATCTATGCCCTCTCTTACTTGCGTTCCGAGTACAACTTGGATCACAGTAAATATTAGACAAGCCATCACTATATATTTCAGTTTAGGCGAAGTACCTTGAACCTCAACCAAATGATCTCTCTTAGATCTGAAATAAACATAAATCAACAGTCCAACGATTACGATAGCCAAGAGCATATGAATCGTGATCATCCATTGTAACAAATTTGTGCTTACTACTATAGAACCGATCCAGCCTTGAACACCGACCAATACAAATGCAATAAATGAAAGAACGGTGATAGGTCTATCTTTCTTCCAAAATCTGATCGAGAGTACAAAAGTACCAAAGATCAACAGGCCGATAACCGCACCAATCAAGCGGTTTATATATTCTACCCAAGTCTTAACCGCATTAAAGTCTTCTTCTTCAAGAATATTTGGGTCGTTTTCAACTTGGTAAGCCAAGTCGTCAAAACCAAATGCCGCTAAATACTTAGAGAACTTCTTATTCTTTTCAACGCGTTGTTGAACGTAGTCCTCTTTGTAGTCCGATGGGAGTTCATCTACACTTGTAGGTGGCACCCAACTTCCGAAACACTTAGGCCAGTCAGGACATCCCATGCCCGACCCTGTGCTTCTCACTATGCCGCCCACTGCTATTAACAAGTAAACGGCTATTACTGTAACGGCTGAAAACCGTCTAAATAATCTCGTTTTAGTGTTTGGCAGACTCATTCACAATGATCTCTTCTACCTGTTCTTTCTCCAATGCTATTAGATCATTTTCATGAGGCAGATTAGACTCCATTGTTTCAGAGAATGGTATATGCTGAGGTATGAAATCATCCTCTGCACCCGGCTTAGAGTAATCGTAAGGCCATCTGTATACTTCAGGGATTTCGCCTACCCAGTTACCATGCCCAGGATTAATTGGCGTAGTCCACTCCAATGTATTAGACTTCCAAGGGTTGGCAGGTGCTTTTCTACCTCTATACATACTGTAGAAGAAGTTGAACAAGAAGATAAACTGACCAACGAAAGTACAGATAGCTGCCACTGATATGAATTGATTCAGATCAGTAAATCCGCTAAATGCATCGAAGTTGGTGAACGAATAATATCTTCTTGGGAAGCCTGCAATTCCAATGTAGTGCATTGGGAAGAACACTGAGTAAATACCAATGAACGTTAGCCAGAAATGGATATATCCTAACTTAGCATCCATCATACGACCGAACATTTTCGGGAACCAGTGATAAACACCAGCTAATAAACCGAATGCTGAAGCCGCCCCCATCACCAAGTGAAAGTGAGCTACTACGAAGTAGGTATCGTGCAACTGAATATCAATCGCTGAGTTACCTAAGAATATACCGGTAATACCACCGGAGATAAATACTGACACCAAGCCAATTGAGAATAGCATGGCCGGAGTGAATATGATATTACCTTTCCATAGAGTAGTTAGGTAGTTAAATACTTTTACTGCGGATGGTACTGCTATAATCAGTGTCAAGAACATAAAGATTGATCCTAAGAAAGGATTCAAACCTGACACAAACATATGGTGTGCCCACACGATAAATGAAAGGAAAGTAATACCTAACATAGAAACGATCATGGCCTTGTAACCAAAGATTGGCTTCCTCGAGTTTGTCGCGATAATCTCGGATGTAATACCTAATGCCGGCAATAGTACTATGTATACTTCAGGGTGCCCTAAGAACCAGAACAAATGCTGATACAAAATCGGACTACCTCCTACATTAGAAAGTGCCTCACCTTGAATATAGATTTCTGATAAATAGAATGATGTTCCGAAGCTTCTATCAAATACAAGTAACAATGCCGCAGCAAACAACACTGGGAATGCCAATACACCAATTACAGCTGTTAAGAAGAAAGCCCATATCGTTAGTGGCAACCTTGAAAAGGTCATCCCTTTAGTTCTCAGGTTAATAACAGTTGTGATGTAGTTAATACCTCCTAATAGAGACGAGGCAATAAAGAACACCATCGCGATCAGCCACAAGGTCATACCCATACCAGAACCTGGCATTGCGGTCTGAATAGCCGATAATGGAGGGTAAACGACCCAACCACCCGATGCTGGCCCAGTCTCTAAGAACAGTGAAATGAACATAATCACACCGGAAACAAAGAAGAACCAGTATGAAAGCATATTCATAAAACCGGAAGCCATATCTCTTGCTCCAATTTGTAATGGGATCAAGAAATTCGAGAACGTACCACTCAGACCAGCTGTCAATACAAAGAAAACCATGATAGTTCCATGCATTGTCACAAGTGCCAAGTAGAATTCCTGATCTAGTTGACCAGCATCCGTTATCCATCTACCTAATAATGGTTTTAACCAACCCAGATCAGCTTCGGGAAAACCAAGTTGCAATCTGAAGATTGCAGACATAGCTGCACCTATAATTGCCCAGAAAATACCTGTGATTAGGAATTGCTTGGCAATTGTCTTGTGATCTGTTGAGAAAATATATTTTGAAATAAATGACTGCTCATGATCATGATCGTGATGATCATCATGAACCTGAACATCGATTTGTGCTGCTTCCGTTGCCATATGCACTGATTTAATGTCTTATTATTCGTTAATTCCTGCTGTAACTAATGCTAACTCTTTCAAGTTTTCTGGTACCTGTGACAGGTACTGAGGATTTTTAGATAACCAAGATTCTTGGTCAATCTTCCACTCAGCATACTCTGCTGGTTCCAAAACCACTACACGCTTCTTCATTGAGAAGTGTCCTCCCCCACATACCTCTGTACATGCAAGTTCATAATTGAAATCAGGGTTGCCTTCTTCTACTCTCATTTCAGCTGTCGACTTATTCGCCACAAACCAGAACTGAGTAGGCATACCAGGCACAGCATCCATTTTTACCCTCATATGAGGTATAAATACACTGTGAAGTACATCCCTTGCCCTAATCTTCAACAATACTGGGTCACCTTTCGGTATAACCAAGCTATTTGAGATAAAATCATCAAAGTTTGAGCGATCAGAAAGATCCTGTCCGTGAGAATTCACGGCATCAATTAATCGGTAATCATAGTCTCCCACTTGGTTGTCTACGCCACCGTATCTGATAGACCACTGGAATTGATACCCCATGATCTCTATCTGTTCAGACTCTTCAGGCGCCTCGCTCATAATACCATCCCAAGCCATCCAGCCTGATATTACCAACCATGTCAAAACAATGGCAGGTACACCCGTCCAGATCAACTCTAGTTTGTTATTGTGAGGGTAAAATAATGCCTTCCTCTTCTCATCATATCTGTATTTATAAGAAAATACAAATAACAGAATGTTAGTTATTACGAACACTATTCCAGTCACCCACATGGTTCTCCAGAAAAGCTTATCCGTTAACTCACCGTGTTCTGAGGCTACTGGCGGATCATACGCATCATAATACGTGTAAGAATACCAAGCCGCCAAACCAAAGAACAACACCATGAATACAATCATCATCGCTGCATTCGCATTGTTACTTCCTGTAACAACCTTCTCCCCTGTTCCCTTAACGATACCTACCAGTCTAGTGACCCTAAAGATCAATAGTAAAATGGCTACAACTAAGAGAACCGCAAGTGCTATGTAAAAACCGAACATATCTACTAGTTTGTCTATGTATTAAATGTGGTGATGTTTTGCTTCTTCCAACATTGGATGGTTCTTCGGTACCAAAGCATAAGAAGAAAGTGCCTTGAGTACAACAAATAAGAACGCAGATCCAAATACTAGGTAGAGTCCAATTTCCGTCAAACCGAAAGCTCCAGACTCACCCATTGTACCAGGTGTCACCATTAGATAGAAATCTATCCAGTGTCCTAGTATAATTACAATACACGCTATTTTCAGGAATACAAATAACCTCTTCGCATCTCTAGTGATCAACACCAAGAATGGGAAGAAGAAGTTCATGATTAAATTCACGAAGAAAATCGTAGAGTATTTATCGCCATACATACGTTCAACGAAATACACAGACTCCTCAGGAATATTAGCGTAATAAATCAACAAGAATTGGGAGAACCAGATGTAAGTCCAGAAAATACTGAACGCGAACACGAATTTACCCAAGTCATGTAAATGATTTGAAGTTACCTGTGGTAGATAACCAGCCTCTTTTAATAAAACAGTGATTAAGGTGATGAGTGCTAAACCAGCCACAAACCAACTTGCGAATACATACCACCCAAACATAGTTGAGAACCAGTGTGTATCAATTGACATTATCCAATCCCACGCTGAGATGGAAGATGACACTGCAAAAATTAGCAAGAAGGCCACTGAAGTTCTTCTCATCTTATACCAATAAGATGTTCCACCCAATTCATCTTCTAGATTGGATAAAGACCTTAATTTTCTAAATAATAATATCCAAGCACCAAAGAAGATCACCATTCGGGCGACAAAGAATACAGGGAATGTTCCTGGTTCTACTGGTAAGTAGAAAAAGCTACTCTTTCCAGCTATCAACTCATCATAATGAGCACCACCCACTTCATAAAGGTCGCTGTGCGTCCAATGGAATATATCGTGATTAAAGAATAAGAATGTTAAAATCATCAAAATACCAGCGGGAAGAATCCAGCTCGCCATTGACAATGGGATTCTTAAGATGTAAGTAGACCATCCTGCTTGTGCAGCATATTGAATTGCAAAGAAGAATAGACCAATAAGTGCTAGTCCTGTGAAATAGACGTTGTTGATCCAAAGATCAATCACAACACGGTTGAACCAAGTCTTTTCATGTGATGCTTCTACTTCATGCTCACCATCGGTCGCGTGCCCATCTACATCATCACCTTCGTGATCTCCTTCTTTCTTTTCAGCAGCATGGTCAGTGCCATGGTCCCCAACTTCAGCAAGTTCGGTATGATCACCTTCTCCATGTTCTCCTTCGTGTCCGCCTGATGAAAGTAAACTACCAGCAACTAACAGAACAATTCCTGAGATAAAAGCTATCATCAGCTTCTTCTTTATCCCAGCGCTAAAATCAAATACTTCTTTTGACATCTCTAAAAAATTTATCTGTTACTGTTGCTGTAATTGTTGAACATACCTTGCGATTTTCCAACGTCTCTCTTCACTGATCTGTGATCCGTGAGGCCACATACGGTTGTAACCATGTGTAATTACATGAAATACATGTCCTTGTGATAAGTCTTTTTTGTTAGGTGCCGAGTAAGAAGGCACACCTGCGTAAACAATACCTACTTTACCTTGACCCTTGCCATCAGATCCGTGGCAGTGCTGACAATATTCAGTATACAACCTTTGGCCTTCAGCTTGTACTTCTGGGCTAGCTGGGAAAGGATTCTCGATCAATGCAGCTTCAGCCAGTTGATCTTTTTCCAATCTATAAGGTAGTATGTTATTTGCCGTTCTTCTCACTGTTCCTTCTACTGGTCTTCTGACATTTTGTGCAAAGGGATTGTTTGGGTTGGAGTTATAAAATTCTCCTTTTCCATCTTCCCTATTACTCAACCACTCACCTCTGTCTTCATCAACAATCTGAGTCAATGGCTCGTAAGGTACAGAGTGATACATCTGCGGAGCATATTCTAAACCAGGGTTGTCACCTTTGGCAGTACAAGCACTAATTAGTACAACGAGTGCTAAGGGAACAAAAGCTTTTAATTTATGGATCATAACGTTAGTCAGCTTATTCTTCAACTTTTTTATCATTCACTTCAACAGCTCCTGAATCTTTCAGGGCACTTCCAATTTTAGAAGCATCAACGGCTTTGTTCTTACCGAGATCAATGGCCATAATGTGTTTATCATCAGTAATTCTGATGTCCAATAACTTAGGGTCTTTCCAAGGCTTCAAATCACTTGAAACCAAGAATGTACCTACCATACCGAAAGCGGCCAGTAACACCGTTAACTCAAAAGTTACGGGTACAAAATCAGGAAGTGCTACATGGTTTTTACCACCAATAATCATTGGCCAGTCAATACCTAGCATCCAGATTTGCATGGTCAAAGCGAGCGTAGTACCCAAAATACCAAACATAAATGCGGCAATGGGTAATCTCGATTTCTTATAGCCTAACTCATCATCAAGTCCGTGAACCGGAAATGGGCTATATACTTCGTCAATTTTAATTCCGGCACCTCGAATCTCACGTACCGCACTGAGCAATACATCTTCGTCATCGTAAACGCCTAGTATAAAGTCTTTAGAGTCGCTCATAATTAAGCTGTTTTTTCAGCAGGTTTTTCTGATGATGATTTAACAATACTTTTCACTTCTGCCATGTTGATCACAGGGAAGAACTTCGCAAACAAGAAGAATGCTGTGAAGAATAATCCGAACGTGAACAAGTAAACACCCATGTCATAAACCGTAGGGTAAAACATTGCCCAAGATGAAGGCAAGTAATCTCTGTGAAGCGAAGTCACAATAATTACAAATCGCTCGAACCACATACCAATGTTCACGATAATTGAAATAATGAACGTGGCCGCGATACTGGTTCTAATTTTCTTAGACCAGAAAAGCTGTGGTGAAATAACATTACATGTCATCATCGACCAGTAGGCCCACCAGTATGGCCCTTGCATCCTATTAAAGAATGCATATTGCTCTGCCGGCACGCCTGAATACCATGCGATGAAAAACTCTGTGATATAAGCGATACCTACGATAGAACCCGTAACAATAATTACAATGTTCATCAATTCGATATGCTCAATAGTGATATAGTCGTGCAATTTAAATACCTGCCTGGTAACTATCATTAATGTTAGTACCATGGCAAAACCTGAGAAGATCGCTCCTGCCACAAAGTATGGAGGGAAGATTGTGGTATGCCATCCAGGAATCACTGAAGTTGCAAAGTCAAAGGATACAATGGTGTGTACCGAAAGTACTAATGGTGTAGCCAAACCTGCAAGAATCAAAGAAACTGACTCATATCTTGACCAAGTTCTGGCAGCGCCATCCCATCCTAGAGAAAGTGCACCGTAAATTTTCTTTCTAATACCTGTTGCTCTATCTCTAATGGTTGCAAAATCAGGTACTAAACCGAGGTACCAGAATACAAGCGATACAGAGAAGTAAGTTGAGATAGCAAAAACGTCCCATAATAATGGAGAGTTAAAGTTCACCCACAACGACCCGAAGGTATTTGGCAATGGCAGTGCCCAATAAGCACCTAACCATGGTCTACCCATGTGAAGTACTGGGAACATAGCCGCACAGATAACAGCAAAGATGGTCATCGCCTCTGATGCTCTGTTAATAGCCATTCTCCACTTCTGACGGAAAAGCAATAGTACAGCAGAAATAAGTGTTCCTGCGTGACCAATACCTACCCACCATACGAAGTTGGTAATATCCCATGCCCAGCCCACTGTTTTGTTAAGACCCCACATACCGATGCCTTCCCAAAGGGTGGCAGCAACGGCTAGGAAGCCAATAGCCAATGTAACCACGGATATACCGAAGGCCATCAGCCACAGTTTCGAAGGCTTAGCTTCAACCTGGCGACAGATGTCTTCTGTAACATCATGAACGGTTTTACCGCCTGTGATTAAAGGTTTTCTTACGGACGAAGTAACCTGCATATTCTTTCGGTTTAAAAATTAAGCTTCAGTTTTTTGTTTGTTTCTGATCTTGGTCATGTACCAGATGTTAGGGTTGACGTTAATCTCTTCCAACACGTGGTAAGCACGCTCTTCATTAACTACACGCTCGGTAGCACCCTCACCATCTTCCTTCTCTTCAATCTGTAGCATTTGCGAGATTTTAGAATTAGGATCGTTCAAGTCACCGAATGTTAATGCGTCTGAAGGACATGCAGATGCACAAGCCATGTTGATTTCGCCATCAACAGGTCTTCTATCTTCACGCTTCGCAGTCAATTTACCAGCTTGGATACGTTGTACACACATAGTACATTTCTCCATCACACCTCTCGCACGAACAGTTACATCAGGATTCAATACCATTTTACCCAAATCGTTATTCATTGAAGAGTTCATATCGAACTGCGTATTGTCATGATACTTGAACCAGTTGAACCTTCTTACTTTGTAAGGACAGTTATTAGCACAGTATCTCGTACCAATACATCTGTTATAAGTCATTTGATTCAAGCCTTCTGAACTGTGCGTTGTCGCTGCAACAGGACATACAGTTTCACAAGGTGCATTATTACAATGCTGACACATCATTGGCTGGAAAGTAACTTCAGGATTCTCTGCAGCATCCTCTAGTTCTGTTTTGCTTCCTGCCGGATTAGCTGCAGAATAATATCTGTCAATTCTAATCCATGCCATTTCTCTTCTATTCAATACTTCCTCTTTACCAACAACAGGGATGTTGTTTTCGGCCTGACATGCCACGGTACAAGCCGAGCATCCAGTACAAGAGTTCATATCGATTGTCATCGCCCAGTGGTGATTGCTATATTCGTGCCCCTTCCACAAGGTGATTTTTGAAGGTTTGATATACTCACCCCCTTTATAAATTTTTGGACGCCATCTGCCTGCACCAGCGTCTTTTTTGTATTCTGAAAGGACAGATTCCTGAATTACATTCTCACGCCCCATATACGTTTGGTGCGTCTGAGTCTGCGCTATTCTGTAATCTTCACCCGTAGCGGTAACCGAAACGCCAGCAAAAACATCCGTCACATTTGCTCCATTGAGCTTTGTCATGAATGGATAAGCGTTAACACCAAGGCCATCAGCTACTCTACCAGCATTAGTTCTTCCATAACCTACAGCCATTCCCAAAGTTCCTTTGGCTTGACCTGGTTGTACAAGAACAGGAACTTTCACTGTAGTACCTCCCACTGTTAAGTCAACCAGTTGCGTTGCGCCTTCTTTCAAAGTGATGCCCATTTCGTTGGCATCTGAGATAGACATTGTCAAATAGTTGTCCCAAGTAGCTTTAGTCACTGGGTCAGACATTTCTTGCAACCAAGGGTTGTTTGCCTGTGAACCGTCACCGATACCTATTTTTTGGTAAAGTGCCAGTTCAAAACCTCCACCACTCACTTTATAGTTTTGAGCAATGCTCGTAGCCGCTGTGTTAGCAGCTCCGCTGTCGAAGGTTAAACTTCTTTCGCTTCCGCCTGTCTCAAAAACACCATCATATAGTGCTTTATCCCAGAAAGTTTGGAAACTAGATGTATCTGTTTGCTTACCAAAGAAGTTCTCTCTCCAGTTATTTTGTAAGTAAGTATAGTACTCAACATCCTGACCAGCCCACTTCAAGAAAGATTCTGGCGCTTGTCTTGTTTTAAATATTGGAGAAATTGTTGGCTGTACTAAACTATAATGCCCTTCTCTTAACTCAGCATCGTTCCACTGCTCTAGGAAGTGGTGATTTGGTGCCACATACTTCACAGTCGAAGCAGTTTCATCCAATCGATCTGAGGTAGATATCGTCAACCCAACTTTTGAGATCGCTGCCTTAAGTGCAGAAGCCTCAGCCGAATCATACATTGGGTTGCAGTCAAAGAAAATCACAGCAGAAATAGCTCCACCATTCATTTCTTTAGCTAAGTTGCTCATTGCTTGATCATTACCTTGACGATAATGAACCGGAGCGCTTGCATCGATAGTTGTACCATAATTACCTAGCATGCTATTAATGCCATTTACAAGTACCTGCACCATAGGGTCATTAGAGCCCGCCACTACAAGTGACCTCCCTCTATTTGCCCATAGTTCGTTGACTGCCTCACTAGCATGCTCAACGGTAGCTCCACCACTCACTTTCGCCTGACCAGCTTTTGCAGCAATACCATTATATAAGGCTGCAACTAAAGGTCCAACTTGTGAAGGTTTGATTGGAGTTCTATAATCAGCGTTCGAACCTGTCAATGACAAGTTTGACTCAAACTGAAAATGACGAGACATCACACGGTGATGATCGTTAATTTTTCTTGTCTTGCTGTATTGCTTAGTGAATTCAATCGGAGAAATCCATGTGCCTAAGAAATCAGCACCAATACTTACAATAGTATTTGCCTTACTAAAGTCGTAAGAAGGAACCATCGACTCACCGAAAGATCTTCTATGAGATTCAGCTATTCCGTATGCCGAAGCAGCATCATAAGTGATGTGCTGTGTCGTTGGGAATTTAGCCGCAAAGTCACCAACTACTCTTTTTGTAGTCGGACTCAAAACAGATTGACTAACAACTCTGATTTGACCGCCTTTTGCAGCAATATCATTTAACTGGGCAGTTACTTCTTTATCAAGCATGGCCCAATCCGCTTCTGCACCGTCCTTCATCGGAAATGCAAGGCGTTCTTTATCGTATAAAGAAAGAACAGAAGCTTCAACCTGAGCGTTTGTACCACCTTGACCGATCGTGCTGTACTTATTACCCTCAATTTTGATAGGTCTCCCTTCTCTGGTTTTCACCACTACACTAACTGCATCACCACCATTTACATAGGTAGAGGCATAGTAATTAGGTACAGAAGGATCTACGTCAACCGGCTTGTTCAAATAAGGAATAGCTTTTCTTACAGGAGCTTCACAAGCAGCTAATGATGCTGCAGCAATACCGAAGCCCATCAGCTTCAAGAAATCTCTTCTATTGCTGTTACCTTCTTGATCAGTTACAGGAAGGTACTCTGGAAATTCACCTTCGTTCTTCTTAACAAACTCAGAATCGTTCGTTAATTGCTCAATTCCTTTCCAGTATGTTTTTTGATTTTCTTTCATTGTATATCAATCAGAAATCGTGTATTCAATTAATAGTGGCACTTAGCACATTCCAAACCACCGATATCCGCCACTTTCATTGGCGTCTTCGAACTCTTATTATGTAGCTCAACAAGCTTATCATAGTAGCCATTGCCTTGAGAGTTGATATCTGTATTTCTATGGCAGTCGATACACCAGCCCATTGTTAGTGGCGCATGCTGCTTTACAACTTCCATTTCCTGAATCTCTCCATGACAAGTCTGACATTCTATCTCTCCCACTTTCACATGTTGTGAGTGGTTGAAATAAGCTAAATCAGGCAGGTTATGTATTCTAACCCATTCTATTGGCTGCCCTGATTCTTGTGCAGCATAAAGTTTTTGAATTTCTGGAGAGTCTGTCTTCAAGAA
The DNA here is from genome assembly GCA_965284605.1 of Cyclobacteriaceae bacterium. Classification (GTDB taxonomy): domain Bacteria; phylum Bacteroidota; class Bacteroidia; order Cytophagales; family Cyclobacteriaceae; genus Roseivirga. The sequence continues at coordinate 3,232,787 of OZ260101.1, read as the reverse complement.
ATTGTGGCAATTCATACAAATATTCACTGAAGGAATATTGGCCGATTTACCAATCTCCACCCCTGTATGACAATACTGACAGGCAATTTCGTACTCACCTGCATGAAGTTTGTGTGAGAATGCAATGGGCTGCTCCGGTGCATAACCTTGTTGAACACCCACCGTGTAAAGACCATCAATAACGTTTTTGGCAGCCAAGGCAATCACAAGGAATGTGATAATTCCGATCACCGCAGGGCTCTTCATGAAAGCTGCTAAGCTGAACTTTTCTTCAATTACTTCTTCATCAGCTTCTGATAAGTCTCCTTTGTCTTGTGCAATCTTTCTTAAGACGCTAATAATAAGCGTCAGCACAATAAGAATAACAACGAGCACAAACACGAGCACCCCTACCATTACATTCAGGTACTGAGCAGGAACACCACCACCTTGAGCGACTGCTCCCTCACCACCAGCGGCCGGACCAGCAGCATCAACTACAGGATTCTCCTCAACATCTCTGACGTATGCCAGTATCGAAAGAATCTGATCATTGGAAAGATCGTAGGCGGCCATTTGAAGCTTGTTGTATTCATTATACAAGGCAACCGCCTGAGGATCACCCGCCTCAATCATTAAGGTAGAGTTCTTTACCCAAGAGTAAATCCACTCTAATTCTCTTCTATCATAAACACCGGCTAAAGCAGGACCAACTTTTTTGGTTTCCACATTGTGACAAGTGTTGCATGCGTACTCTTCAAAAAGTCCGGCACCGGCTTTGATGATGGCCTCATCAGTAGGTACTGCTTCTCTTTGGGCAAAGACATTTGCTCCAGAAAAAAGAAGACAGCATACAAATAAGCATGCTGTCGCAAATCGGACAATGGTTGTTTTCGCTACCATGTAAAATGTATTTTTAATCACAGACTAACTCAATGTTGAATATGTAGCGGCAAAGGTAGTATCGGAAGCTGGTAATTCAAACTAAAATCGGACACCTTTTTAAGCACCCAAAGCAGATGAAAACAAACTTTAAAACACTGTAAACCATATATTTAACGCTACACTTCAGACGGAAAAACTATTTAGAATCATTATAAATAATACCAATAACACAGCCTATCGTAACCTTTTATAGTATGCTCTGCAGCGCACTATTTTTGGGCAATAATAGTAAGCCTTTTACGCTTGAGAGCGAGGCCATCACTATGCATAGTTCGAACCCAAAATCACTAAAATAGTTTGGTGCTTTCAAAAAATAATCAAGCGTGCATTTTAAGCATCACAGGGTTAAGCCCAATCAGTTGTACTGGTAATGCCGCTGTCTTTTAAGGATATTCCTCATTCGCGGACTTGAGACGCAAAAAGCCCCGATAAATCGGGGCTTTCACTGTGAGGCGCTGAGCGGATTCGAACCGCTGTACGAGCTTTTGCAGAGCTCTGCCTAGCCACTCGGCCACAGCGCCATTACATTTAACGATGTGGCTTTCGTTCTTACTTTTACCAAGAAGTATTACTTCTCATTGCAGTGCTTCCCGATGTATCGGAACCACTCGGCCACAACGCCATTTATTCAGTGTGCAAATTTATGAATAATCGCATGGCACACCAATTTTTAAACGATTAAGTAATAAAAAAAGCATCCCGAGAACATCGGGATGCTTTTATGTATTTATCAAATATTACTCTTCAGTTGCTTCTTCAGAAGCGTCTGCTTCTTTAGCCTTTGCTTTAGGAGCTTTTGCTTCTTTTTCAGCCTTAGGAGCTTTCGCTTCTTTAGCCTCAGGAGCATCTTCTTTCTTAGCTTTTGTCGCTTTAGCATCTGTCTTCTTCTTGTCAGCTGCCTTCTTCTCATTAGCCTTCTTGGTATTATCTTCCATTTGAGACTTCAAAGCAGAAAGTGCGTCAAGATCACCTAAAGTTGAAACTTCAGAATCGTTGTTCTTCAGTTTAGCTTTAGCTTTTGCAGATCCTCCAGTACTTGCTCTTCTAACAGGAGCAACTGGCTTCTCAGGAGCAGTATGCGTGTAAGTATGAGACATTACGATGCGCTTATCGTCCTTAGAGAACTCAACCACAACGAAGTCCAAAGTTTCACCTACTTCTACATTAGAACCATCTTCTTTCTTCAAGTTCTTGTTAGTAGCAATTCCTTCAAGTCCGTAAGGTAATTCTAGAGAAGCACCTTTATCATTTTTAGAAATTACGGTAGACTTGTGCGAAGAACCTGGCGTAAATACAGTTTCGAAAGTATCCCATGGATTCTCTTCTAACTGCTTATGCCCTAGTGCTAACCGCTTGTTGTCAATATCTAACTCAAGTACTTGTACTTCAAGCTCATCACCAACTTTAACAAATTCTGATGGGTGCTTGATTTTCTTAGTCCAAGAAAGATCAGAAACGTGTACTAAACCATCGATACCTTCTTCAAGCTCAATGAACAAACCGAAGTTGGTAAGGTTTCTAACGATTCCTGTGTGATTAGTTCCAACACCGTATTTCGTTAATACATCTTGCTTAGTCCAAGGATCTTCAGTCAATTGCTTGATACCTAGAGACATTTTTCTCTCGTCTCTATCAAGTGTCAATACCACTGCTTCAAGCTCATCTCCCACGCTGATAAAGTCCTGTGGATTTCTCAAGTGCTGAGACCAAGACATTTCTGAAACGTGAATTAAACCTTCAACACCAGCGTTAAGCTCTAAGAATGCACCATAATCAGCAACATTTACAATAGAACCTTTCACTTTAGATCCAACTTCGATAGCTGTGTCTAACTGATCCCAAGGGTGCTCAGTTAATTGCTTCATACCTAGAGAAATTCTTCTCTTATCGTCATCGAAATCAAGTACTACTACATTCACCTTCTCATCAAGGTTCAACACCTCAGCTGGGTCGTTAATTCTACCCCATGAGATATCCGTAATGTGCAATAGACCATCAACACCACCTAGATCGATGAATACACCGAAGTTTGTCATGTTCTTGATAACACCTTCTAGTACTTGGCCTTTCTCAAGGTTCTCAAGGATAAGTGCTTTCTGCTTCTCAAGATCTTTCTCGATGAGTACTTTGTGTGATACTACTACGTTGTCGTTAGTGTAGTTGATTTTCACAACTTTCACTTCCATTTTCTTACCTACAAAAACATCAAAGTCTCTGATTGGCTTCACATCAATTTGTGAACCTGGTAAGAATGACTCAACACCGTATACGTCAACAATAAGACCACCCTTAGTTCTTCTCTTAACGAAGCCTTCGATCACCTTATCATTTTCGCTAGCATCTTGGATTAATTCCCAAGCACGAACAATTTTCGCCTTTCTTCTAGAAAGTACTAATTGTCCTTGTGCGTTTTCTTGCTCTTCAATGTATACTTCAATCTGATCACCAATCTTTAAATCTGGTGTATCTCTAAATTCTGAAGAACTTACCAAACCATCAGACTTATAGCCGATGTTCAATACAATATCTCTAGGAGTAATAGAAACTACTGTACCGTGAATTACTTTTTTCTCCTCGATAGTATTTAAAGTGTCGCCATAAAGCGCCTCTAAATCTTCTCTCTCTTTGTTTGAGTAACCTTCACCAAAACCTTTGGTCTCAAAAGCATCCCAATCAAATTCTTCTTGAGCTGGTTCAGCTTCTGCTTTCGCAGCTTTAGCCGGTGCTTTCTTTGCTTTTGGTTTCTCTTCTTTTGCTGGAGTCTCTTCAGCAACTTCAGTTGCTTCTGCTTTTTCCTCAACGACTGGTGTCTCTTGAGTTTCCTGAGCCACTACAGTTTCCTCTGTTGCTTCAGGTGCTTTTTTTTCTTCTGACATGATAAATTTGCCCTGTGATTACTTCCTTCAACATGCAGGGCACAATGCTGGGGAATTTTGGTTATAAAATTTCCTGTGCCTATCACAGAAAACCGCCTCGTTCAAAACGGACTGCAAAGGTAAGAATTTATTTTTTAATTGATTACATAGAATAGTAAAAACGAGCTTGGTTTAATTCAGACTCAGATATTGTAACCAATCGTCTGAAGTAAAGCCACTGAAATTCCTTACGAACATAATATAAGATGGCTTAAACGGTTTTTGTGAAAGGGGCATTCCTGCTTCTTCTGGGGTTTTGTCTCCCTTAATTGAATTACATCGCTTGCAGGCAGTAGCCAAGTTTGCCCAGTTAGAACCCCCTCCTCTAGATTTTGGTAATACGTGATCTAAGGTTAGGTCATTTGAACTTCCACAATAGAGACATTGGTGAGCGTCTCGCTTAAAAATATTTTGCCGCGATAACATCACGCTTTTAAACGGAATGTAAATGTACTTTTGAAGTCGGATAACTGAAGGGGCGGGATAGCTAGACCCAATTGAGCGAAGCTTAAGTTTTGGGTCTCCATGTACAAGCTCAGCTTTGTCTAAATAAATAAGGAGAAACGCTCTCTCTGCTGAACAGACAGACAATGGACTATAATCTTGATTAAGGACCAGCACACGTCTCATGAACAACTACTTTATCACTCTTTTCACTTTGAATAAATGATGTGTATACTGATTTTGTTCTAGATTAAATATGCCCTTTTTATCGATTCGATCTATCCGTACCTTCCCTGAAGCGTGAATAATCTCTTCTTCTCCAATCAAAATACCTACATGATTCATTTTGCCCTGCTTATTGGTAAAAAAGGCCAGGTCACCGGCAACATGCTCATCAAGACTTATTTCATCACCCTTCATGATTTGTTGAGAAGAGTCTCGTGGAAGCTTGTAGCCGGACATGCGATAGACCACTTGCGTAAACCCTGAACAGTCAATACCAAAAGGCGATCGGCCACCCCACAGGTAAGGCGCGTTTTGATACATCTTAGCGGTATTGATTAGCGTGGAGATGCCCACCTTTTGATGCATACTCTTGGATTCTCCATTAAAGACTACGTTGGCTTCTTCCTTAAAAATTGGATTGTTGAGCAGTGGCAGAATGGCTCCACAGGTAATAAAGCTTACTTGGTGATTAAAAAGGATTCTGCTAGTAAGTTCTGTGCATATCTTATAATCACTACTATCTATTTGTTCAAAATACTCCTTTGATATCGCGTGGTGCTGTTTAATGTCTATCCAACCTTGATAACCATCGAAGGCGTTTTCGACCTTAATCCAAGCATTGTTTTCAGAGGCCTCCAATACACGGTAGTGTTCTCCAAAGAGTAGTTGAGAAATCATTTCAGATGCATCTGAATAATCGGCCCTTACAGGAACAACACTCAACCGAACGACACCATGATCTTCTATTGGCATAGATTAATAATTGATTCTTTCTAAATCCCTCTTAATATCCTTCTCCTTAATAGAGTCTCTTTTATCATGAAGCTTTTTACCTCTGCCTAAGACGATTTCCAATTTGGCAAATCCCCTATCGGTGATGAATAATCGGGTAGGGATAATCGACAACCCCTTCTCCTTTGACTTTTCCGACAACTTACTTAGCTCACGCTTATTCAAAAGAAGTTTTCTCTCCCTGTCACTCTCATGATTATAGTGTGTTCCTTGGGCATAAGGCGCTATGTGTAGCTGCTTGACGTAAAGTTGATCTCCTTGAAAATAGCAAAACGCGTCTTGCATATTCACCAGACTTTCTCGAATCGATTTAATCTCCGTACCCATCAACTGCATGCCAGCAACATATTTATCTAGAAACTCGAATTCATAGCTCGCTTTTCTATTCTTAATATTTACCGTCCTCGCAAAACGTTGTTTATCCTTCGCCATCTATCAATCTAAACTAGTGAAAATTTGAGTGATCTTATCTTTCGTCATAATTTTCTGTCCTGTACTACCCATCGCTATAATTCTATCTCCACACTTTACTTCTATTTCACAGATCAGTTCATCCTTTTTGAACGCATTCACTTTGGCGGACAAATTAAGTTCATCGCCAACAAATGCCGGAGACTTATGCTTGATTTCCAAACGCGTCCCCACTCCTTCCTCATTATCGTCACAAAACTCTAAGACGAAAAGCCTGCTCACCCACTCCATCTCTCTTGCCAGCACAAAAGTACTACAAACAGGATGCACAGGACCACTTTCAAAAGTAGCCAGATGATCATCAGTAACAATAAATTGATGTGTTCTAATATCTCCGATTTTCGGTACGTCTTTCATCTAAAATTTCATTCGAGGTAAGGCACTCACATCTTGACCCACAAATTCTTCTTTCAAATACTTAAAGTGTCCTGCCATGGCGATCATCCCTGCATTATCAGTACAATATTCAAAGGAAGGGATATAGACATTCCAGTTTTCCTTGTCCGCCAGTTCTTGCAAGGCACTTCTTAGACCGCTATTGGCCGAAACACCTCCGGCAATTGCAATTTCTTTGATATTATGCTCTCTGGCGGCTTTCCTAAGTTTTTGTAATAGCATATGCACTAAAGTATGTTGTACGCTAGCGCAAATATCATTTAGGTTGTCTTTAACAAAGTTCTCATTCTGCTTCAGCTGATCTCTTAAAAAGTAGAGTACTCCCGTTTTAATTCCACTGAAAGAATAACTAAGGCCGGGCATCTCGGTCTTAGGAAATTTGTACTTAAGCGGATCGCCTAGTTGTGCCAACTTATCGACCATAGGCCCACCCGGATACCCCAAGCCGAGCATTTTTGCTGTTTTATCAAAAGCCTCGCCCACGGCATCATCTTGGGTTTCGCCAATCACCTCCATCTTTAGAAAGTCTTTGACCAGTACAATTTGGGTATGACCTCCACTGACAGTGAGACATAAAAACGGAAAGCTAGGCTTTGGCTCTTCAATGAAATGTGCTAAGATGTGTGCTTGCATGTGGTTGACTTCAATCAATGGAATATCTAGGGCCAAAGCCATTGACTTAGCGAAAGAAGTACCAACCAATAAGGCACCCATAAGACCCGGTCCGCGAGTAAAAGCAATGGCGGAGAGATCAGCTTTATCAATGGCAGCATTTTTGAGTGCTTGATCTACGACCGGAACAATGTTCTGTTGGTGTGCGCGACTTGCCAATTCAGGTACTACTCCCCCATAATTTTCATGTACGGATTGCGTTGCGATTATATTATTAAGTACTTTGCCATTCACTGCGACAGCTGCAGATGTTTCGTCACAAGAGGATTCTATGGCTAAGATTTTGATTTCAGAGGAAGGCATTGAAGGAGAAAATTAAAAGATCGCAAGTTATTAAAAAACGAATTGTTAAATCAATTCTTTGGCTTGTCCTTGCGCCATTCATTTTACTACCGCTTGTAGCGCTCCTGATACATCTACCTCCAGTCCAAAATTACATTAGCGCCCGTGTCACTACTTACCTAACCGAAGGCACTGGTTACAAGACCGAAATTGACTACATCAATATTAAGTGGTTTAATGCCGTTTCCGTTGACGGAACGCAGATATATGATCTTAATGATGTCAAAATGATTGGCGTTGATGAGCTGGTGCTAACCTTCAAACTAGCAGACTTAATTGGCAAACGAAATTTCGAAACTGGTCAAGCGTGGATTAAAGGTGCCGATGTAAACTTGAGGGATGAAACGTCAAGAAGGCTTAACATTGACGATTGGATAATCAAACTTGGAGAGCTTTTAGCTTCCGAAACAGTGGATGGATCTGTTCAACCCGCAGCATTCACAGTTGACGAAATCACACTACTCGATTCTAAATTCAGCATATCGGATAGCAATCGCGACAGTATCCAAAATGGCTTTGATTATAACCATTTTCAGCTATTAGACATCAATGCCGACCTACTGAACCTACGTGCCGTAGCGGATACTTTTCAGATAGACATTAAATACCTTGCTACACGAGACAGTGCCTCTGGCTTACAAATCGATGAACTGAAAACCTTCTTCAGGAACTCTTGGCGCGAAATGGCTTTCTACGATCTTGACTTAAAAATGGGTAAGTCGCGTATTACCGATGAAGTAATCTTTGGTATGAACAAGCCCAGTAACATGGGCTACTTTGTAGACAGTGTTGATATAAGGGTAAACTTTGATGAGGCCAGACTCCATACAGATGAGTTGAGCTATTTTGTTCCTGAGTTCAGGAAACATGATGAGCTGGTCAAAATCGATGGTTTTTTCCAAGGTAATATCAGTGACTTTTTCTCTGATGATTTCAAGATTGAATTCGGTAATGAAACCGTTCTGGCAGGCGCCATGGAGTTAGAAGGTTTACCCAATATTGAAACTACCGACTTCTCTGTTACGCTCAACAACTCCACTATTCAAGCCGATGACTTCGAATCATACATAGGAAAAAAAGCTTACGACATCACCAGCAAACTCGGCCAAGTCCAATTGAGCGGAAACTTTATTGGTTTTATTAATGACTTTGTGGCTGACGGGCAGTTTGACACTGAGATTGGCTCCTTTTCGTCAAACACGAAGATTGAATCTATACCTGGAGAACTAGCGAAATACAACGGATACTTAACCATGAAGGATTTCGACCTAGGGATTTTCACTGGGGACAGTGCGTTTCAAAAGGTAGATGTGGATGGTACCATTGAGGGTTCCGGTTTTACATTAGACGAAGCTAATTTTATTTTAAATGCGAGTATTCCTAGCGTAGGCATTAATGGCTACGACTATAAAAACATCGAAACAGACGGGACATTTGCAAAATCTTTCTTCAATGGTGAATTGACCATTCTGGATTCAAATATTCAAATGATCGCCAGAGGTTCGGTCGATTTAAGGGATCAAAAACAAATCTTCAGCATATCTGGTAGACTAGACACCGCCAGATTGAAAGCACTGAATATTATCCAAGATGAAGTAACCCTCGCCAGCGATTTCAACATAGATATTACAGGAATTCAGTTAGACAGTATTTTGGGTAATATAGGCCTGAGTAACACCTATCTCAAATATCAGGAAAACGACATAGTATTCGATTCCTTACAATTTGTATCCCAAAGAGACGTAAATGGTCGGAGCGTTAGATTCGCTTCAAAAGATCAATTCGATGTCCAATTAAACGGACAATTCGAGTTCTCTAACCTCTTGGAAGAATTAGAAACTGTAAACGAAGAATATCGTCTCATTTTTTCGAGTAGATATCAAGAAGTAGATCGCTTTTTAGCAAAGAACAAAACAAGCGAGGTTCCCTTTGATATTGGATACCAAGTAGAGCTCAGCAATATTACTCCGGTATTACAATTGTTCGATACCTCTCTTTATGTTTCTCGTCAATCGAGTTTACAAGGTAGGTTTACTAACGAAGAAAACACCAACCTGAGCCTCTCCGCAGATGCCGACACCATCAAATGGGCTAACATATGGTTCTATAAAAATACAGTAGCACTTAACTCAAAAGACTTACGAAATGCTTCAAAAGTCTTTACACGAGGCTATATTAATTCTAAGAGTCAAAAGTATGCTAATACCTCAGAAACCGAAAACCTCACCTTAACAGCTAAGTGGGACGGAACACATATTGACCTAGAGCAAAGCTTATCGCAAGTCAGCAGTGGAAACTTTGCCAAATTAGCCGCAGACATAGACTTCTATCCAGACAGCACCATCCTCCACTTTAAAAACTCTACACTCCAAGCCCTAAATGAACAATGGACAATCAACGATAAGAATCGTGTGATTTTTGGTGAAAAACGAATTGAAATTAAAGACCTAAGTGTTTACAATACAGATCAATCGATCAGTTTTGACGGACAAGTTGCGGTAACCAAAGACAGCACTAAAACCTTGGGAATCGAGTTTAATGATGTATCCATAGCCAATATCAATCCTTTAACCTCCAAAACCTATACGGGTAAATTAAGAGGCAAACTTTCGGCACAAAACATCTATTACAACCCTTTACTTTTTGGAAACATTGAGTTAGAAGAACTCAGGGTCAACAACTTCTTGGTCGGAGACTTAGATGGAAGTCTAACTTGGAACGATTTCAGAAAGAAATTCGACCTTGACTTTACCGTCAATCGGTTGGGTAAAGAGATTATTTCTTTGGGTGGAGACTTCTACCCTTCCAATAAAACTGACCAACTGAGGTTGGACTTAGAACTGAATGAGGCCAACCTCAGAATTGCAGAGCCCTTTATAGAGGAATACTTTACAGATATGGGAGGCTTTCTTACCGGCAAGTATGTAGTAAGTGGCACCACTTTCTCACCCATTATTAATGGTACTGGAACCTTAGAGGACGCTAAAATGAAGATTAACTATCTGAACACGAATTACGACTTTAACGGCAACGTAACTTTTAAGAAAGACCTGATTGAGCTTTCTAATATTGGCTTTATGGACGAGATAGGAAGCCAAGCCAATTTCAACGGTTCGGTTACACACAATTCATTTAGCGACTTCCGCCTAGACCTAGTTGGTAACCTCAATGACTTTCAGGTATTAAATACCGACCAAGAAATGAGCGATCTTTACTATGGAACTGCCTATGCGACAGGGCAAGTATCATTAAGAGGTGAAGCAGCTAACCTAACCATTGCCGCCAATGTGCAAACGTCTGGAGAAACTAGGCTCTTCATTCCCATCAGTGAAGGCTCTGATGAAAGTGACACACCTGAATACATAACTTTTATTGACAGAACTGATACCACAAAAGTTGTTACGGCAAACAATGAAACCCAAGACGAAGTAAATAAAATCAAAATCGAAGGGTTAAACCTAGACCTGAACATTGACGTGACCCCCGATGCATACGTAGAAATCATTATTGATCCTAAATCCGGAGATATCATAAGAGGTAGAGGAAATGGCCAACTCCGATTACTCATCGATCCACAGGGAGACTTTAAGATGACAGGAGGCTTGAACATTACGGAAGGGGGTTATAACTTCTCATTATACAACATCATTACTAAAGAATTTGAAATCGAAGCACCGAGTACCATCACTTGGTATGGAGACCCATATGCAGGTATCTTAAATTTGAACGCCTCTTTTTCGCAAAACACATCGCTTCAACCTATTTTAGAACAGGCAGGCTTGGTAGCCCCAGCACAAGACAATGGCTCAAGTAGTGGTGTAAACAGACGTTTCCCTACAAAAGTCTTACTAGCACTTAATGGCCCCATGCTCTCTCCAGAAATTAAGTTTGATATTGATTTCAGCCAGATTCAAAGCCAAGAAAATCAAGTTGAAATCAATGCCTTTAAGAATAGGCTGCTAAGTGACGAGCAAGAACTCAACCGTCAGGTACTGAGTCTAATTGTTTTGAATAGGTTTAGTGATCAAGGTGGGATTACTATCGGTGGAAGAACAACTACACAAAACGTAAGTCAGTTTCTTTCCAATCAATTCAGTCAACTCATTGCGCAATTAGACGACAATTTAGAAGTCGATCTAGACCTTGCTGACTTAGATCAAGATGCCTTTAATACCTTTAGACTTAGACTCTCCTATACATTTTTAGATGGTAGATTGAGGATTACGCGTGAAGGAGGACTGACAAATTTAGTCGATGTCAACAGCATTGCTGGTGACTGGACCGCTGAGTATTTGTTAACCGATGATGGCAGGTACAAAGTCAAAGTTTACTCACGCAGTAATTATGACCTTACTGACTTGGCCAATTCAAGAAGTGCAACTACCAATACGACTGGTGCTAGTATCACCCAGACAACTAGCTTCAACAGCTTTCGCGAATTCTTCTCTGGAGTAAATAAGAAACGGAAAAAAAGAAAATCTACTACCGAAAATGAACCCACCGATCCAGTTGGTGGAAACTAATTCATGTCTTTCTAGTTAGTATTGTGAATTAAAAATCAGCATGTCTAAGATTAATATTTTTTGGTTTAGAAGAGACCTTCGTTTTCATGATAATACAGCACTCAGTTATGCGCTAAAAGAAAACCTGAATGTGCTTCCAATCTTCATTTTTGACAAAAACATTCTCGATGAACTTGAAGAAAAGAACGATACACGGGTTAGCTTCATTCATGAGACCATAAGCAAAATGAACCAGGCACTTGAAAAGCAAGAAGCTGGAATCAAAACATTCTACTCAAAGCCTTTAGAAGCGTTCAAATACCTCACAGAAAACTTCGAGATAGACTCCGTTTTCACAAATAGAGATTACGAACCATATGCTCACACACGTGATGCCGAGATTGAAAAACATCTAAAAGGATCAGGTGTCGGGTTTTATACCTTCAAAGATCACGTCATTTTTGAACGAGAAGAAATAGTATCAGGGAATGGCACCTTTTATAAGGTATTTACCCCATATAGTCGTGTTTGGAAAGATAAATTCGACTCCAAGCCACCTAAACCTCAAGGAGACGCTTTACAACTTCAGAATTGGGAGAAAACCGATAGTTCTATAATTCCTCTTGCCGAAATGGGGTTCGAAGCTTCTAATATCAAGATACCCAAGGCCGAACTAGATGAGGAGATCGTTAAAAAATACGATAAACAAAGAGATTTCCCTGCACTAGACGCTACTTCTAGACTAGGCGTACACCTGAGGTTTGGTACTATCAGTATTCGTAAACTGGCGCTCAAAGCAAAACAGCTCAACAGCACTTTTCTCAATGAGCTCATCTGGCGCGATTTTTACGCTATGATTTTAGCCAACAATCAGCATGTGGTCGGTAATGCTTTTAAGCCCAAGTATGATGCTATTCCATGGCGTCAAGACGAAGCTGGTTTTCAAAAGTGGTGTGATGGTAAAACAGGCTATCCTATTGTAGATGCTGGAATGCGTCAACTCAATGAAACGGGTTATATGCACAATCGTGTCCGAATGATTGTGGCTAGCTTTTTAACCAAGCACCTTTTGATAGATTGGCGCTGGGGTGAAGCTTATTTCGCACAAAAGCTTTTAGATTTCGAACTTGCCTCTAATAATGGCGGCTGGCAATGGGCAGCTGGTACAGGCACCGATGCACAGCCCTATTTTCGCGTCTTCAACCCCTCCTCACAGACTGAGAAATATGATTCGAAACTGAAATACATTAAAGAGTGGGTACCCGAATACGGTACTGACGAATACCCTGAACCGATGGTAGAGCATAAATCTGCGAGGCTTCGGGCAATAGACACCTACAAGGAAGCATTAGGTAAATAGAATAATTATCTTGCAGCATGCGATCTTTGCTGTTCTGTGTTTGCCTAGTTTTGGGCTCCTCATTTTTATCTTTTGGTCAAGACAGTACTGCTCAAACTGACCGATTAAATAAAATTGTCCTTTATGGCGGCATAGGCTATGGGTCTACCATGTTCGTACTCAGTCAAGCATGGTATAAAGAGCAAGGCTTCGATCGATTCAAATTCTTTAATGACAATGCAGAATGGAAACAGGTTGATAAACTTGGCCATGTATTCACCACGTACAATTTTTCACGCGTTAACTACGAGCTGCTGAGAAAGACTCATTTATCTGACCATAAATCTATCATGTGGAGCAGTGCCTTAAGCACTCTTTTATTATTACCCGTGGAAGTACTCGATGGATTCTCGCCAGATTTCGGCTTCTCATATGGCGATATTATTGCCAATGCTGCTGGCTCAGGGCTCTTCTTTTTTCAGCAGAAGGCTTGGAAAGAACAACGCATAAAAATTAAGTGGAGCTTTCACGAAACCAGTTTGGCCGGTTTGAGACCCAACCTACTCGGGAGTGGATTATTAGAAGAACTCCTAAAAGATTATAATGGACAAACCTATTGGGCATCTGTTGACATACATGCTTTCAGTAAAAAAAGTCGATTTCCGAAGTGGCTCAATTTATCAGCAGGCTATGGAGCCCAAAACATGATTTTCGCAAGAGATAGCCAGAACCTTGATGCCGGTTTTCAAAATTTTCGACAGTATTACCTTGGTATTGACTTCGACTTATCTTACATCAAAACTGATAAGAAATGGCTACAAGTACTACTTTTCATGGCTGACATGGTCCGCCTACCTGCCCCTACTCTTGAATTTAGTAAAAACGGTATTAGAGGTCACTTATTCTACTACTAGTAGAGGTTAGAAGCCTCTTGTCTTATTTCAAGAGTTTCAAAAATTAGATTTGAATGTAAGCTGTGGACTAACAGTTTCATTTCTAATTGCAATGCTGCTACTCGCGGCATTACAGGCTAGAATATCGATGAAATTAGCCAACAACTTACACGCGCTTACTATTCAATAAAGTATCCGAAGTACCCTTTTATGGGTATGGCTTTTCAGCCTGTCGCCCTTGAGATGTGCATTGGCCTTAACAATTCAGAAACAGAAGCTTTTGTATCTAGTGCTAACCCTCTACCTCTATCTACAACCTCAGTCATACATTTCAAAATGTGGTCAAAGAGATCACTGGTTGACTTAACATTATCAAGCCCCACAGTAATGCTGTAAGGGCGAAAACACTCGACAAAATCTTCTACATAATTCCACTGACTTGGATCCTTCATAGATTTTGCAAGAACCTCACCATACCTTCTGACTGAGGCCATGGCTTTTTCAATTAGGAGATCACCTTGTTTCTCATTATCCAAAGACACCACGCAATAGCCACTATGGCATATTAAGTTGTAAACTTGGTCAAGCGAGTTAATACTCTCAACAGAAAATGGTAGATAAACTTTTACTCCAGAATCGATACACACTTGTGTAATGTCTCTCAAGATATTTGAGTAAATACTGACTTGACTCGGAAAATTCTGATTTGGAATTTCAGGGTTGATAAGCCCCATGCTTAAGGCTAAAAAATTTTGTTTCATACGTAGCTTTTAAAATGAAAAATCATTTGTCCCCTGCCAGCTACGGTTGTAAAACTATAAAAAATTGTAATAAAACAAAATCACCCCAATGCACATTGGACAAAATTAATGAACTCAATACAATTGAAAGTGCATTAAAGTGACATCCTATTCCAGTTCTGATTAAATAAAAAATCTACCATCGAGGGCTTAGTGTCCAATGGTATTCCTCTTCCCATACTTACTTGCTTAGCTAGTTCAGACTTGACAGTTTCCACAATAACCTCCTGTGGCAAATCATGCAAAAACACTTTTTCAACGCAGTATGGTCTAAAGCACATTTTGAAACTCTCGATCAATTGAAGTCTTTCAGACTCATCTTTATGAGGCTTAGAGTCCTTAACGATTTTAAAGGCTATTTCCTCCACGACAAGCGCTGCAGTTTTTTTAATATCAGCGAAATAACATTCCTGTCTTAATTTAAAAACGAAGTACCCTTGAGCTATTAACTCGTCTAACTGTCTTGCAGTAGACATCTCTGTATTGAAACCTCCAAACTGCAATAACTCTGCATCAGTAGATTTAAATTCTTCTATTAATCGTCTTAAAATGGAGCTATAGTAATTTTCAGTAGAGGGCTGCTTCGTAAGATTGTCCATTTGCCCCATGCTCACTCCGTAAAACACTGTCTTCATAGTTTTTAGTTTTTAGCTGATTCATTGTATTAGTTCCAGTTAGTCAAAAAAGGTCATCACACATTTCAAGCCAAAAGCAAAACTTTATCATCGAAACTTAGAACACATATAAAAAATGAGACTAAAATGGATTGTCTCCCAGAGGGACTTATCTTTGCAAGGCAAGCCATCTTATCGCCCCGTCCCGAAGCTTCGGGAGTCGGGGAGGAAAGTCCGGGCACCATAGGGAAGCATAGCGGCTAACGGCCGTCACCCCGACTTGTCGGAGAAGGACCAGTGCAACAGAAAGAATGTACAGGTAATGCTGTAGTGAAACCAGGTAAACTCTATGCGGTGAAATGCCATGTAAGCCTACGATTGAGGGTACCCGCCCGATGTAGGTGGGTAGGCAGATTGATCACAATAGCAATGTTGTGACTAGATAAATGATAAGAACTTCTCGATTAGTCGAGAAATGACAGAACCCGGCTTATCGGCTTGTTTTTAAAAAGGTCGTGGCAAACTATTTGTTTAGAATGTCACGACCTTTTAATATTGACTAAAAGAAATTCTATGGCAAAGATTTTAATCATTGATGACGAGCAAAGTATAAGAAGTACACTCAGAGAAATTCTCGAGTACGAAAAATATACCATAGATGAGGCAAAAGACGGCCAAGAAGGTTTAGACAAACTGATCGCTAACAAATATGACATTGCGCTCTGTGATGTGAAAATGCCAAAAATGGATGGTATTGAACTCCTAGAGCGGGTTCAAATGGCGGGGCTCGACACGCAATTCATTATGATATCGGCACACGGCACAATTGAAACGGCAGTGGACGCCACCAAAATGGGTGCATTTGATTTTGTACCTAAGCCACCCGATTTAAATCGACTTCTACTGACGGTAAAAAATGCATTAGATAAGAGTTCTCTCGTTACGGAGACCAAAACTTTAAAAAAGAAACTTTCGAAGCGCTATGAAATGATCGGTGAGTCCGAATCATTGTCTGTTGTAAAGGAAATGATGGACAAAGTTGGTCCAACAGATGCCCGCGTTTTGATTACCGGTCCGAACGGTAGTGGTAAAGAACTAGTAGCCCGTGGACTTCATGAAAGAAGCAATCGCTCAAGCGCACCTTTTATTGAAGTAAACTGTGCCGCTATACCTGCAGAATTAATTGAAAGTGAGCTTTTCGGACATGAGAAAGGAGCATTTACCTCCGCCCATAAGCAACGCATTGGAAAGTTTGAGCAGGCCAATGAAGGAACGCTCTTCTTGGATGAGATTGGCGATATGAGCCTTTCTGCGCAAGCTAAGGTACTCCGCGCACTTCAAGAACATAGAATTACTCGTGTGGGTGGCGATAAGGACATTAATGTTAATGTTAGAGTTTTAGCCGCTACTAATAAAGACTTAAAGAAAGAAATTGAAGCATCTAATTTTCGGGAAGATCTCTATCACAGATTGAGTGTGATATTAGTTCAAGTACCTGCCTTAAAGGAGAGGAAAGATGATATTCCACTACTGGTAGATAAGTTTCTAGATGATATAGCTAACGAATACGGAACCAAAAAGAAGACGCTCACGACCGATGGTCTTCAGGCTTTAAAAGCCTATGACTGGTCAGGCAATATTCGGGAACTGAGAAATGTTACCGAAAGGTTAGTGATTATGTGCGGTGAAAGTATTGATGAAGAAGATGTAGCGAAATATTTGGTCTAAAAATTAAAACTGACCTTCTCTTTTCTCTTTCTTTTCTTCCTTTTTATCAACCTTAGCATACGCTGGGCATATTTTCTGTGCACAAGAAGTTATGCCCAAAAAAGCCACAGCAAGCACTATTATGACGATTTTCTTAGTATTCATTTTTGTAGTTATACAGCAAAGTTAAAAATTAACCCTAAACAAAATAATCTTACTGAAGGCTAACCAACCTCCAAACGCCCTTCATTAGATAATATTTTACATCACCATAAGGTTACAGCCTCTCAATTCAGCATTATCAATTCTGCCTTTTACTTCAAAGCTACCATCTCCATGTACAGTACCCATATCCTTTGTTTCAATAAACGAGCATGTCTTAAAATTGGCTAAATCGATAACATTCAGTCCGCTGTTGCGCCCGGAATAAGGATAAGACAATGGGTCATTTAAATCCCTCCCTAATACCCTCATGGTACGCGATGGCCTAAAAACTCCCTCTCCTTGAGAATAGGCTTGGGAAAACAGTTCAGTCATTCCGTATTCAGAGTGGACTTGTTTTACGTTAAATGATTTTTGCAGAACATCGTGCACATCTTCCCTGATCATCTCTTCTCTCCTCCCCTTCATCCCACCTGTCTCCATCACAATGAGGTCTGGAAAATTGATGGTATATCTGTCACTAAAATCGAGTAAACCAAAGGTTACTCCAATCAAAAGAACCTTAGCACCTTTGCCCTTTAAAGACAGCAGCTTTTCGTTTAGAACATCAAACTCGTTTAGAAAAAACCCAGAGTCCGATTGCCTCGTATTCTCGATAAAAAAATTGACCATTGAGATAAGTCCAGAATTACTCCTCTCTAAGTAGGAAGGCAAGAGCGCTAATATGGTATAATCACTTATAGGGCCATAAGCCTCTTCAAACCCCATTAAAGCACTCTTTAAATAATAGCCCTCGTCAAAAACATGGTGCTTACTCGTATTACTTTTGGTTGTCCCGCTACTTTCAAAAATACATTCTGCGTTCCATTTGCCAGATTTCACGTTCTGTGTCTTGAAGAATTCAATAGGCAAAAAAGGAATATCACTGACCTTTGTTACACGGCTTGGCTGTTTACCCAAAGCTTGAGCAAACGATCGGTACACGAGGTTCTGATCAAATTGGAGTCTAAAGATTTCTAATGCCAGATCGTCAAATGTCGAGGAGTTGACAGAAATAATTCTTTGAGATAAACTATTGATATCAGACATTCGTTGTGAAATATGAATACAGAGTTAGGGCAAATATTGCTATAATTGTACTCTTTTAAATGCTTTGCATGAGAATTACACCAAATTCAAAGATTTTCATCACCGCTAGCCTCTTTGCGCTATTGGTTATAGGATGTAATAGGCCACCAGTCTTACCTGATGAGCCGACTATTAGTTTTGAAGACGTAAAGTTTGAAATCAAAAATGAAGGCACACCTTTATTTGAAGAAACTATTTTGAGCCTTTCCTTCAATGTACAAGATGGAAATGGTGATTTAGGTTTGGCTGGTGGTGAGAATAATCCTCCTTATAACGCTTTCGAACTTGTACCAGGGCCCAATGGGCCAATTGAGTTCGGTGATCGACCCACAGACCCGGTCTTTACATGTCTCGATTATGTCATAGAAGATACTGAGAATTTGGATTTAAATAATGATCAAGATTTTCTCGACACCCTACTTGTAATTCCCAATAAAAATCAATTCAACATTGAGGTAGACTTCTTTGTAAAGAGAAATGGAGTTTTTGAAGAATTCGATTTGAGAGCTCAACCTAGAGGAAGTGCTAACGAAACGACCCTGTGCGGCACCTCATTTGATGGTAGGTTCCCATGTCTATCTAGTGAAGATAATCCTTGTAACTTTATTAGAGACACTGATCGGCCGATCGAAGGTGTAATCACTTACGAGATGAACTCAGGCCTTTTCTTGCCACTCTTTCGAACGGACACCATTATGCTAGAATTCAAAATCAGAGATAGAGCTTTGAATGAAAGTAATATCGCTCGTTCAGAGGAATTTACGCTTCAGGGCATTACCGTCTCATCTAACTAGCTCAGTATATCGAAGGAAATCTGGCCGGATCAGCTTCACTCATCAACTCGTATACTTTATCGAATATAGTCTCGGTATTAGGCTTTGAGAAATAGTCTCCATCCGATGCATAAGCTGGCCTATGTTCTTTCGCAGCAATGGTAACTGGTTGCGAATCAAGTTGCAAGTAACCCTTTTGCTCTTCAAGCACTTTCTGCATCATATAAGCTGACGCTCCACCAGGGACATCCTCATCTGCAAATACAACGCGATTGGTTTTCTTCAATGATTCAACAATAGACTGGTCAACATCAAATGGTAATAAGGTCTGTACATCTATGACTTCTAACGAGATCCCAACCTCCTCTAATTCCTGAGCAGTTTGCATCACTACTCGGCACATTGAACCATAGGTGACAACGGTTACGTCACTACCTGTTCTAAGAATTTCTGGCTTCCCAAGTGGAACTGTGAATTCACCAATGTTATCGGGAATTCTTTCTTTTAGTCGATATCCATTTAGGCATTCTATAATCAAAGCTGGATCGTCTGACCGGAGCATGGTATTGTAGAAACCAGCCGCTTGAGTCATATCTCTCGGCACCAATACATTGATACCTCTGAGACTACTAAGTATCATTCCAATCGGTGAGCCTGAATGCCAAACGCCCTCTAGCCTATGTCCTCTTGTACGAATAATCAGTGGTGCTTTTTGGCCTCCAGCGGTTCTGTATTGTAGAGTCGCCAAGTCATCCGAAAGTGTCTGTAGCGCATACAATAAGTAATCTAAATATTGAATTTCAGTTATTGGTCTTAGCCCCCTTAATGCAGCTCCGATACCCTGACCAATAATAGTCGTTTCTCGGATGCCTGTATCTGTTACTCTTAGTTGGCCATACTTATCTTGAAGACCTGCAAAAGCCTGATTTACATCACCAATTTTTCCTACGTCTTCACCAATAGCAAAGACCCTTGGGTCGCGACTCATGGCTGCATCGAAACAAGCCTGAAGTACTTCTCTACCGTCTACTAGTGGAGAAGACTCGGAAAACTCAGCTTTAACTTCAGCTACCTTCAAGGAGGCTTCTGCGGATTGACTCATCACATGAGAGTTGAAACGCTCATGATTTTCCTTATTGGCGTTATCTAACCAAGCCAGCAAGGATGCTCTTGCCGGAGTCTCTTCATTGCGAGTAATTCGAAGCACCTTCTTAACGACTTTGAAAGTGTCTAGTCTTATGGAATTAAGTGTATTCTTTAAGTCAGAAACGATCTTGAGAATGGTTCCTCCATGTTCACTTTCGTTTCCTAGTGCTTCCAGAATTTCAACCGCTCTGTCTTGATCTTTCTTAATATCGTTGATGAAGCCGTTCCAAGCCTCTTGTCTAGCAGTCTTGGCCGCGGCCTTTGCCTCCTTTTCTATACCGTCAATTTCTTCCTCGGAACTGATTTCGTTCTCAAGGATCCATTTTCTAAACTGAACGAGGCAATCATGCTTCTTTTCCCATTCGAGTCTCTCTTTTGGCTTGTAGCGCTCGTGCGAGCCTGAGGTAGAATGCCCTTGAGGCTGTGTCATCTCCTGAACGTGAATCAGAACAGGTACATGCTCATCTCTTGCTATTTGACTTCCCTTTTCAAAAGCCTCTATAAGTCCTAAGTAGTCCCAACCCTTAGCTTTGATAATTTCATAGCCTGTCTTGGACTTAGTTCTTTGCATTCCATTAAGGAACTCTGAAATACTTCCACCAGTAGTATGATATTCCTTCGGTACAGAAATGCCATAATCATCGTCCCAAACGGACATGACCATAGGTACTTGAAGCACACCAGCTGCATTAATACTTTCAAAGAAATGCCCCTCTGAAGTTGAGGCATTACCTATCGTACCGAAGGCCACCTCATTCCCCTTTATGGAGAAATCAGTCATTCCATGTAAAGCTTGGTTTTCTCTATACAATTTGGAAGCATATGCCAAACCGACAAGGCGAGGCATTTGGCCTGCTGTAGGAGATATATCAGCACTTGAGTTTTTCATCTCTGTCTGACGTTTCCAATCACCATTTTCGTCCAAAAGACGATTTGCAAAGTGACCATTCATCAGTCGCCCACCAGAGGCAGGTTCTGCTTCTACTGACGTATGGGCATATAGCTGAGCAAAATATTGTTGAATTGTAAGCCCTTCAATAGCGAACATGAAGGTTTGATCTCTGTAATAACCTGATCTAAAATCACCATTCTGGAAAACCTTAGCCATTGCTATTTGGGCCAGCTCCTTACCATCTCCAAAGATGCCAAATTTGGCTTTGCCCATAAAGACTTCCTTGCGTCCGATTAAACTAGCCTCTCTACTTTCGTAGACTAATCTATAGTCATTTAGGACTTCTTCTACATTAACTTTTCGTTTGTTAATACTCTTAGTTGCTCCCACAGGCTATACAGTTTAATGAACGATTGTTTTCCAAAAAAAGGAAGACAAAACTAATCAATATTTAAGACAAATCAAATTTGGTTTTGTTCACAAAAAAATACGATTTGTAGAATATTATTCTGTTAATGATTTTTGATCGAATTCTCTATTCTGAATTATAAGTTTTTACAAAATATTATTCTTTTCAATTTTAGTGAAAAAGAACAAAATTTTGAGATTTTGCTCAGTAATCACATTTCCTTCTGAATACCTAGTGATCGGCTCTTTTTTATTTCAATTGCAAACGTTTGTAAAAGTGGCTTACTATATTTACGCACCTAACAATTTAAACGTCTTATATCATGATTATAGGTGTACCGATTGAAATAAAAAACAATGAAAACAGAGTTGCACTAACACCAGGTGGTGCACTTGAATTAATTAAAAAAGGACATAAAGTTTACGTTCAGGATCAGGCTGGATTTAACAGTGGTTTCCCAAATGAAGACTACGAAGAAGTAGGCGCACAGGTTCTTCCTACAATTGAGGATGTTTATGCCATAGCGGAAATGATCATGAAGGTCAAAGAACCTATTGAGTCTGAATACAAGCTTATCAAAAAAGATCAATTGGTATTTACTTACTTCCACTTTGCTTCTTATGAGCCGCTTACAAAAGCAATGATTGAAAGTGGAGCAACCTGCTTAGCATATGAAACTGTTGAAAAGGCAGACAGAAGCTTACCTCTACTAGTTCCAATGTCTGAAGTAGCTGGTAGAATGGCTACTCAACAAGGTGCTAAGTACTTAGAAAAGCCTATCATGGGTAAAGGAGTATTGCTTGGTGGTGTACCAGGTGTAAGCCCTGGTCGAGTGCTAGTGCTTGGCGGAGGTATAGTGGGAACACAAGCCGCTAAAATGGCTGCTGGCCTAGGTGCTCAAGTAACGATTATGGATGTCAACCTAGACAGACTCCGTTACTTGAATGATGTTATGCCTCCAAATGTTGTGACACGTTACTCTAATGAAGTAAACATTAGAGAGCTTATTCCTATTATGGACTTAATCATTGGTGCTGTTCTAATTCCAGGGGCAAAAGCGCCTAACTTGATTACTAGAGACATGCTAAAAGACATGCAAGCTGGAACAGTGCTTGTAGACGTTGCTGTTGATCAAGGAGGATGTATTGAGACTTGTAAGCCAACTACTCATGCTGACCCTACCTTTATCATCGATGATATTGTTCATTATTGTGTAGCAAACATGCCAGGTGCGGTACCTTACACTTCTACAGTGGCACTCACAAACGCTACACTTCCTTATGCGCTTCAATTAGCTAATAAAGGATGGAAAAAAGCGTGTAACGACAATAAGGAGTTAGCAAAAGGATTGAACGTTATCAATGGTGATGTAGTGTATGAGGCAGTAGCTGAAGCATTCGATTTACCTTATGTACCAATCGACAAGTACTTAGCTTAAGTACATTAAAACATATAACAAAGGAATCTCTATTTTTAGGGATTCCTTTTTTTTATAATTTGCCCGAAAGAAATAAAAATGACTGATACGGCATTGGTCACTGGCGCTGCTGGTGGCATAGGGTTTGAATTCTGTAAATTATTAGTAGCGAAGGGTTATAACCTCGTCATGGTAGACATGGATAAGGAGGGTTTAGAAAATGCCTCTTCCCTACTCAATAGTCAGTCTACTACTACTATTCATACTTTTGTCCAAGACCTATCGACAGAAGATGCTGCAAATGCGATAGTCCTTTATACACAAAGTCACGGAATTCAAATTGATTTAATTTTCAATAATGCTGGTTTTGGTAACTTTGGTTATTTCGCTGAGAGCATCTGGGACAAGGACAGAGCCATGCTCCAAGTACACATAGTAACAGCCACTCACCTAATCAAACTATTGCTACCCGGCATGATATTACGTGGCAAAGGTTACATTTTGAACAACGCTTCTGTAGCCGCGTTTGTCCCTGGTCCATTGATGTCCACTTATCATGCTTCAAAATCCTACCTATTAAATTTTACGCAGGCCTTAGCTAACGAGATAAGGGGAACAGGCCTTAAGGTTTCAGTAATTTGTCCGGGAATGACAAAAACAAACTTTGCCAAAGCAAACGGAAACGAGGACCCCAATATTAAATTCAACATCATGGACAGTGCCTATGTGTCCAATTATGCCTTTGATGCACTAATGAAAGGGAAGGTTGTTGCAGTACCAGGGTTTTGGAATAGACTGAGCGCATTTCTTCCCCGCCTACTAGGCAGAGATACTGTGGCTAATATGGTTGGTAATATTCAAAGGAAGAATCACGCCAAGCGAGCGGATGCGAAGCTTATTCCACCGATTGATTATAAACAGTCTCTTCCCAATTCTTCAATTTCGGATTCATCCATTTAAACCATAATGGTGGCAACGCGGCCAATAGAATCATTGCCGGATAGCCCGATGGTAATTGTGGTGATTCATCATAGTGCCTTAGGACCTGATATCGCTTGATGGCATTGGCATGATGATCAGAATGCCTTTGTAGTTGAAATAGAAAGAAGTTACTGAGTCTGTGGTTCGAATTCCAAGAGTGCATGGGATTCACCCTTTCGTATACACCCGGAGACTCTTCCCTCCTAACGATGCCATAATGTTCAACATAATTAACGATCTCCAACAGCGTAAAAGCCAAGACACTCTGGACAAAAAAGAAGAGTGGTACTTCCCAAACGATACGATCAAATGCGAGGCTCAATCCGCTTGTCAAAACTGCAGCGAAGAGTAATGGTAAAATTGTATACCAAATCATTTCGTTGTGTACGCTCCAAAATGAAAAACCTTTTCTTTCCAGTCTCGTCCTCTCTAGCTTCCAAGCGCTGAAATAACTCCCAATTACCGAACGAAACCAAAAAGCATAAAAGCTCTCCCCCTTTCGACTAGTAGCTGGATCTCTCGGTGTGGCGACATATACGTGATGCCCTCTATTGTGCTCAATATAGAAATGCATATAGCACACCGTCATCAGAATAAGTCTGGCATAAATTCTTTCTAACTGAGACTTCTTATGTCCCAATTCATGCGCCACGGTGATACCTATTCCCCCAGTAACCAAGGAAAAACTCAAAATAAAGCCAATCATCGCCAGCGGTTCCATAGCGCTCTCAGCAATCACATAGCCTCCCCAAATCAAAAACGCAAGTTGAAAGAAGGTCCAAACGTAGGTGATTAATCGGTAATAGAATTGCTCTGAAACGATCACTGCTTCTTCCTTAGACATGTTTTCAGGATCTTGCCCAATGAGCCAGTCGGCAATAGGAATCAAAACAAAGACAAACACGGTCGCCATATAATTCCAATAATCTCCCAAATAGTAGCCTAGAATAGCCAGCAGTGGAATTATAAATGCTGTCAGAAACCCAATTTTCTTGATAATACTCACGAAGAAATTTAATCAATCAAAGCATAGTAGTCAAACCCATATAATCAGGAATTTGATCTAAAGGCTCAAATTCATCTGGAGTGCTTTTATACAAACCAGCATAAGTCACCATACCGTTGGTAACGATTAATAGCCGTGCATTACATGTGGTGTTATAAACAGCCAACTGTCTAACTGTAGCCTCATTGATTGCTACTGATGCAGCCTTACACTCTACTAATACCAATGGCTTCAACGCCTTATCGAGAATCATTATGTCGCTCCTCTTAGTCAATGAATTATACTTATGGCCAGTTTCAACGCTTGTTAAGCTTGTTGGGTAACCCAAATGCTGATTCAGGAAGTTTAGGAAGTGTTGTCGCACCCATTCTTCAGGGGTTAATACAACGAACTTCTTCCTAATCGGATCGAAAATGGCTAACTTGCCATCCCTTTCTTCAATTCGGTATTTGTATTTAGGGAGCCTGAGGTCGAGCATTCGTCAAAGCTATGTAATTCCCCCGAACCATTAAACTCATATGAAAACCAAAAAAGAAATAGTAGAGAATTGGCTACCCAGATACACTGGAGTGCCCAATGAAGAGTTTGGAGAGTACATTCTACTGACCAACTTCATGAATTACGTCAAGATGTTTTCCGAGAAATTTGGCGTAGAGATTAAGGGGAAAGACAAGGCTATGCAAAGTGCCACTTCCGAAAACATTACTATCATCAACTTTGGAATGGGAAGTGCCATGGCAGCTACTGTAATGGACCTCTTAAGCAGCATTCATCCTAAGGCTGTTCTCTTCTTAGGCAAGTGTGGTGGCCTCAAGAAGAAAACGCAAATTGGTGATATGATTTTACCCATTGCGGCTATTCGTGGTGAGGGAACAAGTAATGACTATATGCCTGTCGAAATTCCTGCCCTCCCTTCTTTTAGGCTGCAGCGCGCAGTCTCTTCAATGATCAAGAAGCATCAACAAGACTATTGGACAGGCACTTGCTATACGACTAATAGACGTGTCTGGGAGCACGACAAAGCATTCAAAAAATATTTGAGAAAAATACGTGCCATGGCGGTAGACATGGAAACGGCTACACTCTTTACCGTAGGCTTTGTCAATGAAATCCCAAGAGGTGCTCTACTACTGGTCTCTGATAACCCAATGATTCCAGAAGGAGTCAAAACAGAAGCTAGCGATAGCCAAGTCACATCTGACTATGTGAATACCCATCTTGATATTGGCATTGATTCTCTACGAGAATTAAGAGACTCTGGTGACTCAGTGAAACACATGAAATTTGAATAAAAAAGGGGCTTAATGCCCCTTTTATTACCTTGTTCGGGTCCCGATTAGCGAACCAATACTTTGAGTGTATATCTTCTCTGATCAGTCATAATTCTCAATAAGTAGAGGCCTGAATTCAATCCAGTCATGTCAACAGGTTCCATTCTACCTTGGGATAAGGTTTGGCTTAAGACTTCATTCCCATTTATATCGAATATCTTGATGGCTCGAGGAATTCCCGGTATTTGTCCGGAAAAGTTGATTAAGCCTTGTGTCGGATTCGGGTAATAATTGAAGCCCGGTAACTCGTCTTCAATGCTTGTTACTTCTTTGATCATGGGTATGTTGAAAAAGATATCCCCATTGGCCAAAACAGTGCCCCACTCATATTCCCCAGCTGTGCCCTCACCCTTTTTGCTACCATCCGCATTTCGAAACACTAAAGCCAGCCTGTAAGCAATGTCGGTATCGCTCATTCCATAGTAGCTCGTTGGGGTAAAAGTTAGCTGCCATTGATTGGCGTTTGCCGATGATTTAGTCATTAAACCTACGCCATCATCTTCTCCCCAATTCCCGATGACAAAACCATCTTCAAAAGCAGTTCCATTCTCCGAAAAAGAAATACCTGAATGCATGTACACTTTGCTCGCTCCAACCAACCCTCTATTACCAAAACGTGCGTCAAAGGTTAATGTGATTTGATCATCTTGACCAAATTCAGTAGGTGAAACACTAATCAGTTCTCCATCAACCTCCATATCAACAAAGATGGTAGAACCTCGGAACCCCTTACCAACATTTGAATTGTCAGCATCTCTAAAGTACATACCTAGTCGTACAGCCTCTCCGCTAGTAATGGAAAAATAGTCTGTCGCGGTAATGGTAATTTGCCAGATATTTTCTTGACCATCGACCTGAGTCATTAGTCCTAGCCCATCATCAGTAAACGTACCCACAATGTTTTGCATGGCTTCACTATTGACATCTTCAAAAACTACCCCTGCATGCATGTACACTTTAGATGCACCTACAAGTCCGTTGGTACCGTCAGGGCTAGCCTTAGTCGCGTCAAACGTAATGGTAACTTCATCGTCTGGACCAAATACTGTTGGACTCACGGTCACTGGGTTGACGAAAGGTTCAACGACTCCAGGAAACCCATCAGAGACATCATTTGAAGTAAATATTTTAAACTCGCCAGGCGATAAGGTTAATGTGGCAGCAGTAGCACCCACGGTAACGGTTGCCCCAGAAAAGTAATCAAACCAATCTCCTGTTTTGGTATATGTTATATCGGCTGTAGTTTCTGTTAAACCGAAATTCCCAACGATCAACACATCTAAATCATCCGAATCGATGGTAATAGATCGTTCATCTCCACCAAAATCATAGGTGTAACTGGTGTTCGCTTCAGCGTTTACGAGGTTGCGCAAAGCTATAATGGCGGCAAAGGCATCATAGGTATATGACCTCAGCGGATCTTCGTAATAGCCAAGGTTTCCACTTCCCCAAACCAATGGTTTATTGCCAACACGACCATTCTGGTTGATATCAATATCGTATCCCAGCTCACCAAATTGCCAAAGCATTTTAGGACCTGGCAGTGTGTATAGAAATGCGGCATTCATCTTTAGCCTTTCCAAAGCTATTGTTGTATCTCTTGTGTTATAACCATCTACAGCTTCTCCTTCTTGGAAAACCTCCCACAACTGCCGCTGTTCATCATGGCTTTCCATGTAGGATATATGAGTTGAGGCAGTTGCCCCTTGAAATGTCTCTCCTGTAGATCCTCCCAGCGCCTTCCAATAGGGAAAGCCCACATTGCGCCAGAGCATCATACCTTCAGTGGCTAAGGCAGTTTCTTCAGCGCCATCAGCAAAGTGCTCAAGAATTACATAAGCGTCTTCATCTGTCTCCCAGAGCTTACTGCTCATTCTTTTAAGTAGGTCAACCCTCGATTGATCAAAGGCCGACCAGGCACTAACATCTTCAGGATTATTTCTTTGGGTAAATCCTTTTGACAGGTCAAAACGATAGCCATCGAAATGATACTCATTCACCCAGTAAGCATTTACCGAATCAACAAAGTCTTGTGTATAGGTACTCTCATGGTTAAAGTCGTAACCTACATTAAAAGGGTGTGTTGCATCCGCATTAAACCATGGACTATCAGTCGCAGGTTTACTGGCAGCCTCGTCCCAATACATTCTAACCATTGGGTTTAAACCGAAAGCATGATTGAGCACCATGTCTAAAATAACAGCAATGCCCTTCTCATGGCATGCTTGAATGAATGCCTTCAGGTCATCCTTTGTGCCATAATATTTATCAGGAGCGAAAAAATACATTGGATTATACCCCCATGATTCATTGCCTTCGAATTCCATAATCGGCATAAGTTCAATGGCATTTACTCCTAAGTTTGCAATGTAGTCTAAGGTGTCTACCAGATCTTTATAACTATGTGTACCAATAAAGTCTCTTACGAGGAGTTCATATATCACTAGGTCTTCTTTAGCAGGCCTTTCCCAAGTATCTTCGGAAGCGCTCCAAGTAAAAGGAGTCTGACCTGTCTGTAAAGTGGTGGCTATTGCATAGTCGGTTTTGTTGTAGGTAGGGATAGCGTCATGAACAGTACTCGGTATGAAGGAGTCATTCCATGGGTCTGCCACTTTATCGGCATAAGGGTCACCTATTCTAATAGTTCCTTCTACCCAATACTGAAAAACATATTCTTGGTTTGGTGTCAACCCTGACAGTTCTATCCAAAAAAGTTCACCATCGGGGGTCACGTTCATTAAATATTCTGATTTAATTTCCCAGTTCGTAAAATCACCAACTACGTACACAAAATCTTTCTCGGGTGCCTCAAGCACAAGGCTTACCTGAGTTAAGTCATCACTATAGTTGATTCCTTTCTTCAAGCCCGCGGGGAGGGCACTTACTTGAGTAGCAGACGTCAAATTGACATTAAGCGGTTGGGTTACCTCTAATTCTTCTCCATTCAGTGAAGCGGTAACCTTCATGGTACCTCTGAAACTACTCGATGGTGAAAAATCAAAACTGATGTTAGTACCCGAACTTACTGACGCTTTTTCCTCAAAACCATTTCCCTGATCGATAGAAAGTGCCATGGCGGTAACTGAGCTCGAAGCATCAGCGGACAGGGTAACAGACTCGCCACTTACTACGAAGATGTCTTCATCAGTAGGTGCTGTTATGGTGATGAAGTTTGATACATTCAAATCCATGTAAATATCTCCGTTGGATGCCACTTGTCCACCTGTAATCGTTCCGGGTGTGCCGGCTCCTTTTGAAGAACCATCGGCATTTCTAAACACCATGGATAGCCTAAACATATTTGTTCCCTCCGGAACGCCATAATAATCTCTGGCTGTTGCTGACAAGGTGATTTCCCACTTATCACTTTCGCCCGCTACCTTGGTCATTAAACCAACGCCATCATCAGCACCCCAATTTCCGATTACATTCGTCCATGCGGTGCCTGTCGGGCTATCTATGACTACACCAGAGTGCATATACACCTTGCTTGCACCCACTAAGCCTGCATCGCCCAAGGTGGCATCGAATGTGAGCTTTATTTCTTGTTCTCCATTGGCGTTAGCCGGCTGAAGTGTCACAATCTGCCCCAAGGAAAGAGAGATGGATGAGACGAGAAATACAATGGTTATAAGGTACCGCATAATAATCAGAGGGTTAAAAAAAAGCCCATAAATGGGCTTTTCATTTCGGTTTAATATCCTTTACTGCGCTGTAAAAGTATAAGCTCCAGTAGAAGTGTCAAAAGTCACTAGGTAGGTGGCCGCAGTCGTGATCGGAATGTTAGCACCATCTTGTGAACCAGTACCTGCAGGAAAAGCAGCGTCACCCCAGTTAGTACCCCAATCATCGTTTGCTCTGAATTTAGCTTCACCTGCAACTAAATCAATGGTAATCTGATATTGCGTCCCTGTTACAAAAGCAAGATCCGTATCAGAGTCCCATCCAGTAGGTGTAGCAGAGCCAATAATTCCCACAGAAAAATCAGAGGTAACACTAAAGTCAAAAGTTGATGATGCAGCGTTACCATTAGAGTCAGTTGCTGTAACAGAAAGTGTATAATCACCTGCCGCTAAACCTCCTGCAACACTTACAGTTCCTGTTGCAGTTCTTCCTGAAACAGTAAAAGAACCAGAAGCTACTGAGTTAGCATTGTTCAATAAGTCATAAGTAGCAGAAGCTAACGTACTTTGCGCTAGGTTTTCTGCGCCATCTGTAAAGCTCACATCAATGTTCACAGCCGCTCCTTGAACTACGTTTCCAGGGTCAGCGATTGATATTACTGGTGCGACATCTACAACAGTGAAGTCTGCGTTCCCGTTGTCACAGGAAGTAATTGCAAAGGTCATTAAAGCCATTGCAACGAATGAGTAAAATAATTTTTTCATGCTCTTTTATTTATTTTGAAAATCGATTCCATTGGACAGGTCTGTCCTGACTCTAAAATCCTTATTGAATCAATAATAATCATAAAAAGCTTCCAATAAGCGTAGTAAGCGTACGAATGTCATTGCAAACGTTTGCGATAGCCGACAATTTAGAGTAGCTGTGATCAGACTTGGCGCACTCGGACTCCTTTTACCAATAAAAGGCCGGCAATAAAGAACAAACTTAATCCTAAGGCACTATAGCGCATGGACCCCGTAAGCAATTCAATTGTGCCATAGGCTACAGTTCCTGCTACAATTGATAAATTAAATGTTACGTCATAAAAACTAAAGAAGGATGCATGATCTTGAGTCTCCTCTGGAATGAGCTTCGAATAAGTGGACCTAGAAAGTGATTGAATCCCTCCCATAATTAAACCGACCATGACCGCAAGACCGTAAAACTGCAATTCAGTTTGAATGAAGAATGCAAGTATGCATACCCCAATCCAAATACCTATCATCATCATTAATGAAGCAACATTCCCTCGTTTCTTCGAGACATTGGCGAAAAGGTACGCCCCACCGATCGCTACCAATTGAATAATCAGCACAATCTTAATCAGCGCATCTGTTGGTAACTGGAGCTCTTTTGCACCAAATAAAGAGGCTAAATACATGACAGCTTGAACCCCTGCATTGAAGAAGAAATATGCCAGTACATACCTTTTAAGATTTGGTAATCCCCTGATTTGTCCATAAACTAATTTTAACTCTCTATATCCCTTTTTGAACCAATGTTCAGTTCCTTGTTTGTTGAAGGGATTATCAGGTAGTCTTTTAAAGGTAATTTGTGCAAAACCAGCCCACCAAACGGCTACGGTGAGGAACGAAATTCTAGCGGGTAACGAACCTGCTTCTAATCCAAATAATTCAGGTTTTTGAATCATCACCAAGTTGAAAACAAGTAGAATCACGCTACCGATATAGCCCAGAGAATAGCCTTTGGCACTCAGCTTATCGAATCTATCAGCGGTGGCTATTTCGGGAAGGTAAGCGTCATAGAAAACAAGCCCCCCTGAATAACCGATACTGGCAAGGACCACGGTAAGTATACCGAATTCAATGTTAGTTCCATCAAAGAAAAACATGGCAGCACAGCTTGTAGCACCCAAATAGGCAAAACCTTTCAGAAAGGCTTTCTTTTTCCCAGTATAGTCCGCGATCCCCGTGAGGAGTGGGAGCATCAAAGCCGTCAGAAGAAAAGAAAGCGAAAGTGCATAGGAATAGAGCACCGTATTAGGCAATTGCCAACCCAGAAAACTTACCAGTTTACTGCCGTCACTACCCGTAGTTACGCTCTCATAGTAAATAGGGAACACTGCAGTCGTTATGGTTAAAGAGTAGACTGAGTTGGCCCAATCATACATACACCAACCATTGGTAACTCGTCTATCGTTCAAGTTGATCATACTCATTCTCTTTTAAAAATGCATAAAAAAAGGGACTACTGAGTAGTCCCTTTTTTTGAAAAAATTATTTTCTAATTGTCCTTTGCCTTAGTTGGGGCAGCATACATGATCTTACGAGCATTTGCTTCTCTCAACTCCGTTTGAATATCAACGATGATCCCCATTTTAGTCTCTTCGTCAACTTTCATAGAAACTGTGATTTGATCACGCTCTACTTCACTCAACTTAGACTTCTCTTGGTTCACCCATTGAACTATACCATCAATACCGATGAAGGCGTCATTGGCTTGAATTCTAGATTCCGACCCAAGAGCTTTATCCTTTGGAGCACCTACATATAAGTAAGTCACCAATTTTTTCTTTTCAAGCTTTACCAACTGCTCAGCACGCGGAATTCTTTGCTCTACTTTTAGCTCAGTTTCTCTCAGTACGGTAGTTACCATAAAGAAGAACAAAAGCATAAAAATAATATCCGGTAATGCTGCTGTAGGGATATCCTGACTCGATTCACTTTTTTTCTTGAACTTCGACATATTATCCTCCTACGCTTGATGGTTCCGCAATAGATATCGCTTTCGGTATTCCCGATCTAGCTCTATCGTACAAATCTTTCTGGCGAGGGTCGTTTCTATTCAACTTTCTGAATTCTTCATCAGTTAAACCCACTCTTTCACCATAAATTCTATTGTAAGCCGCGTTTAGTTCGTCTAGGATACTTATAAAAATATCATAGCTACTTCCACGGTCAGCCTTCAATGATATAATAGCCGATCCTGGTCCATCAGAAGATTCTGAAGAGCCTAAGTTTCGTCCTATATATGACTTCATTGTAGCTGGTAGCGTCTCGTATACATCTCTGTCACTCACTTCATCCTTGCCTTTCTTTTTATCGCTAGGGTTTCCAAAGTTCAAAACAAAGTCATATACCATTTCCCTGATTTGCGTAACATCGTCTAACGGCTCTTCTTCAACCAATAGTCTATCAGCAGAGTTAATCTGTATTTTAAACAGATTTCTCTCTTGTTGCTTTATTTCTATTGGTTCGTCTTCTTCCTGCTTTGGAGGAAGAAGAAGCGTTAGTCCTTTGTTAGTGGCAATCTGGGTAGTTACAAGGAAGAAAATCAATAGCAAGAATGCTATATCGGCCATCGAGCCGGCATTCACTTCTTGACTTCCCTTATCTTTACTTCTTGCCATAAAATTATCTTACAATTCTTGCTATAGATGAGTATACTAAACCTACTAAAGCGATTACAACAAGTATTAATGTCGTAGTCATTGCACCACCTACTAGTTTATACATTGACACGGCAGCATCGCTGCTTGGGTCAATACTAGAAGCTTCCAATGCCTTAGCGGTAGAAGCACCAAATTCTGCTGGTGCTAAAGAATAACCTATTAGGAAAATAATGGCTAAAACGCCAATTCCTACTCCTCCCTTAACTAGGGTCTTAGGATTACTGAAGGCTGTTACCAAGTTCATTCCGATAGCCGCTATTGTAGCAACTATTATCAAAATGATGGCGCCATATAATCCAATATCAATCCATTGTTCCTGACTCATAATTTATTTTTTTAGAGTTGACAATGATTACTTAGAAAGATTGTGCTTAACCAAAAGGTCTACTAATGATATAGATGCATCTTCCATTGAGTTTACAATAGAATCAATCTTAGAAACACAGTAATTGTAGAATAACTGTAGAATGATCGCAACAATTAGACCAGCAACTGTAGTCAAAAGTGCTACTTTAATACCACCCGCAACCAATGAAGGTGAAATATCACCAGCAGCTTCAATCGCGTCAAAGGCTCCAATCATACCGATTACAGTACCCATGAAACCAAGCATTGGTGCTAGAGATATAAATAGTGAAATCCAAACTAGACCTCTTTCAAGTCTACCCATTTCAACAGAACCGTAGGCAATCACTGATTTTTCAACCATTTCGATGCCTTCTGACATTCTCATTAAGCCTTGGGTAAAGATTGATGCAACAGGCCCTCTTGTGCTCTTAGTCACTTCTTTAGCAGCTTCAACCCCTCCTGATTCAAGAGCGTCTTCCACTTTGCTAAGGAGCTTCTGCGTGTTAGTAGTAGATAAGTTAAGGCTGATAATTCTTTCAATAGCGATAGCTAAGCCTAAGATCAAACAGATCAATACTGGTGACATAAATTGTGGATCACCCTCGATAAATTTGTCTTTGATAATTTGGTCGAAAGACTGCGCTTCCTCTTCCATTTCGTACTCTGCTTGTTCCGGATATGGATCTGGCTCAGCTACGACAGTTGTATCTGAAGCTGTACCCGTGGCGTCATCCTGAGCAACAGCATTGAATCCGAAAGCAAAAATGCCGAGGATCATCAGTAAAGAAAATAACTTTTTCATAGTCTAGTTTTGATTAATATAAGGTTAAAACGATTTCTAAATTATTAATAAATATGATTAAAAGAAATTATCACTTAAAGTTTTAGTTGATAGTGCGGAGAGAGAGGGATTCGAACCCTCGGTACCCTTTAGAGGTACACACGCTTTCCAAGCGTGCTCCTTAAGCCACTCGGACACCTCTCCTTTC
Organism: Cyclobacteriaceae bacterium; assembly: GCA_965284605.1. Classification (GTDB taxonomy): domain Bacteria; phylum Bacteroidota; class Bacteroidia; order Cytophagales; family Cyclobacteriaceae; genus Roseivirga. The sequence goes on along the minus strand of OZ260101.1, from coordinate 3,198,091 downwards.
GATATCTGCGCTTCTCGCAGGGTGACAAATAAATCAATAATAATTTCAGTATGCAAGCCGAAATTTGTTTTTGTCAGCCAGTAAAAATCAGTTCATTTCACCTCTTATAGGAGTTGTCAGGCACATTTTACGTTCTGAAGGATTATCATACTTACCCAGCGCATGCATCATTTTTGTGGTAGCCGCCTCGGTAGTCAAGTCACCCCCACTCAATACACCAATTCTATCTAGCGCTCCGCTGGCCTGATACTTTCCATGTAATACCCTGCCCCCATTACACTGACTAATATTTAATATAAGTTTTCCGTCAGCTACCCCAGATTCTAAAAGGTCTAGGAACCAAGTTTCATGCGGTACATTTCCAGCACCGTAACTCTCTAATATAATGCCTTTTACAAGAGACGCCTTAACTATGTGTTCAACCGTAGTTGCATTCAAACCAGGAAAGAGTTTCAGGATGACAATCGATGGGTCCATCGCAACATTGAGCTTTAGCTTACTAGGTGTGTAGGGCCTCAAATAAGACCACTGATACTCTATGGCAATACCAGCTTTTGCCAAGGTGGGATAGTTCTCCGATTCAAAGGCATCGAAGCGCTCACTCTCCACTTTCTTAGCTCTATTGCCACGAAGTAATGCGTTATTAAAAAAAATACATACTTCTGTGATGATCGGTTTGTCATCCTTTTTATCGGAAGCAATCTCTAAAGAGGTCACCAAATTTTCTCTAGCATCACTGCGAGGTGAAGCGATTGGCAATTGAGCACCGGTGAAAATGACAGGTTTGTTCAAGCCCTCCAGCATGAAACTGAGGGCTGAAGCTGAATACGCCATAGTATCCGTACCGTGAAGAATCAAAAAACCGTCAAACTGATCGTAGTGCTCATAGATTACCTCAGCCATGCGTTGCCAATGCGTCAACTCAACTTTTGACGAATCTATGGGAGTCTCAAATGAAATGACTGACAAATTGATTTGAAGTTCTTTGGCAACCGGTGCTCTTTTTAATACTTGATCAAAACCACAAGGCTCTAATGAACCATTTTCATCATAGTCCATGCCGAGCGTACCTCCTGTATAGATGATTAAGATATTAGCTTTTGGCTGATCAAATAAATCAAAGTGTTCTATTGGTTTTAGCTTAGGCATTGAATTGAAACAGTTTATTGGCGTTATCGGTCGTTATCGAAATCACTTCTTCTAGTAAGGTTGCTCTGTCGTCAGCAACCTTTTGTGTGATGAGCTTCACATAAGACGGTTCATTTCTTTTCCCACGAAAGGGAACAGGGGCTAAATATGGGCTATCCGTTTCTAGAACGACATGACTCATGTCGAGGTGAGGAATCACTTCGCTCATTCCAGCATTTTTAAAAGTAGAAACACCGCCAAGCCCTATGTGAAACCCAAGTTTGGCAATTCTACTGGCTTGATCGACAGAACCATTAAAGCAATGGAAGACTCCGGTGAGGTTATCGTCTTTTAGCTGTTCTACCAAATCAATGGTCATGTCGAGTGATTCACGACAATGGATGATGATGGGCTTCTTATATTGTTTGGCCCAAGCCACTTGAATCTTAAAAGCTTCGACCTGTTGATCTAAAAAAGTCTTATCCCAATATAAGTCAGTTCCCATCTCCCCGATCGCTACAAACTCTCTTTTACCCAGCCACTCTTCTATAATGTAGAGTTCTTTTTCAAAGTCAGCCTTTACTGAGCAAGGGTGTAAACCCATCGTAGCGATACAAAAACCTGGATGCTTGAGCTCAAGATCTAGCATAGCATCAATCGAAGTATGATCAATGTTCGGCATGTAAATTCTTTCAATACCCGCCTCAATCGATCTTTCTATAACCGCTTCAATATCTTCCGTAAACTGATCGGCATAAATATGCGCATGTGTATCAATCATCAGTGCTTTCTCCCTTTCCAACTAACTTTCCCGAAAATCATAATTCTTAATAATGCGAATGTATCTAAAAGACTAATAATTATTGGCTCATATAAGAAGATAGACTTTGTTGACTTCGTTCTAAATGCCATCAATCTCACCTTTATCCAGTTAATCCAAACACCATAGAGGGCTATAAAAATGGCAAGGTCATAATCCATCCAAACTGAAATAAGGGCAAATACCACCCACAAACGGGCAAAGAGCGCTGGAATACCGAGAATGAAATGATGGGTAAAGACTCCATTCATCCACCGACAACGTTGTGTTAGCAGTTCATCAAACGTTAACTGTGGTTTGGTATAAGCCTGTCCTCCTGATGCCAATAATTGTGTTGTCTTTAATCCTTGCTGCTGGAACTGCTGAAGTAATCCAAGGTCTTCTACATCGGTCGGTCCAAGGCCTCTGAACCCTCCCACTTTATCATAAGCGGACTTTTTAAAAGCCATGTTATTGCCCAAAATAGAAATTGGTCTGATCAGGTCTGCCATCACTTTCATAACAAACAGGACCGACTGCCAATCTATAAATTGAAGATTCGCGATCGAATTAGACGCTTTGACTTGGGTGTACCCACTGACCATATCTTTGCCCTGAACAAGGGCAGAAACCATATGCCAAAGCCAGTCTTTGGTCACAATCATATCGGCATCAATAATTACCTGATAGTCATGGCTACTCGCATCTACCAACTGACTGAGCACATTTCCTTTTGCGATTAGCAAATCTTTCTCTTCTTCTATGAAGACAGGATGTATGTGATCATGGGCCTGATCGTATGCCGCAACAATGGCCGCTGTACCATCTTCAGAATTGTCATCACCTACTAAGATTTCAACTTTCTCTGATGGGTAGTTGATTTGCAGTAACGAATCCAGACAGTCCTTGAGGTTGGCCTCTTCATTTCTAGCACATACTAGAATTGAAACCTTCGGTAACTCGTCAAAAGGACACAATTCAGGTTTTTTAAATGTCAGCAAGTGCGCAGCAATTAACGAAAGCTCCACTCCCAAGAGCAATAGATAAATAATATAGAGTGCGCTTATCATAGCGTATCGAATTGATAGCCTTCGGCAAGCATATGTTTAATATACTTGGGCAGGACTGACTTGAGGTTTTTCGTGGCTTTCTCGTTATCGTGAAAGACAATGATAGAACCAGATTGAGTGGCCTTAATTGAAGCTTTCAGAATCGCTTCGGGTGAAAGTGACTGATCGTAATCCTTGGTCAAAACGTCCCACATGATTACTCTTTTGTCTTTGAGGCGCATCATTTGGCCTCGCTTTAACCGACCGTAGGGTGGTCGGAATAAATCGGTACCCAAATCATTTTCAGCGAATGCTTCGTCACAGCTTGTCACTTCTTCTAAATAAACGGAGCTCTCCGTTTTATGTCCGTTTACATGATGAAATGTATGATTGCCGATAGCGTGTCCTGCTTTGACTAGCCTTTGGAATATTTCAGAGTGCTTTTTCACATTATCGCCCACACAGAAAAAAGTAGCCTTGATTTGAAATTCAGCTAAGGTTTCTAACACCCAGGCTGTTAAATCAGGAATTGGACCATCGTCAAAGGTTAAATAGATTCGCTTTTCCTCGTTCGGAACACTCCAAACTAGAGTCGGCCATAAGTATTTGAAAATTGTAGGGGTTCTATGCGGTACCATTCTTGACTCTGCAAGATAAGAAAGTCAAGTCATCTGTAAAGGGTTGCAATTTGCGATAGTCATCTAGCTCTTTCAAAAGGTCTTGATGCACATCATCCAAAGGCTTTCCGTGGTTGTTCTTTAAGAATGCTTCTAGTCGATCGGTTCCGTACTCCTCATCTTTGGCATCGAAAGTTTCAGTAAGGCCATCGGTAAAAAGGAAGAGCGAAAACTCATCCAAATCTTTGACCGTACCCATGTCCATAAAAGGTAGCGGTTCGAATGCCCCAAGTACTGTAGTACCAACCGTTAGGAGCTGTACTTCGGCCTTTCCATTCATAAGGACAGGTGGATTATGACCAGCGTTGATATACCTTAGCTCTCTTGTATCGTAATCGTAGACCGCTAAAAAAAAGGTGATGAAGTTTTCACGATTGGCATTTACACTCAGCTGATAGTTGAGCTCAGTCACCACATCAATAGGGTTTGAGGCTGTCCTTGTCACCGTACGTAATACAGCCTGAAAATTCGACATCAGAATAGCTGCAGGTACGCCTTTGCCAGAAACATCAGCAATGCACACCACAAACTGGTTTTCATCTTCGAGTTCTATATAGTCGTAGTAGTCTCCACCCACGGTTTGGCACGGCTGATAGAAAGCTTTGATATCTATTTTGTCAGTCCTCGGTAAGTCTTTGGGGAAAAGGAAGTTCTGTACATCACTAGCAATCTCAATGTCCCTTTGGAGTGCTTGTTGATCGAGCTGTTTTCTGGCCAAGCGCTTGTTCTCAATCGCCACCAAAATGATATTACTCAAGGCTTGAATGAAAGTGGTATCAATCAGGTCTTCTATTTCCGTTTTTGCCTTGAGGAAAACAAAGGCCAAAAGTCTGTCTTTGTGCTTTACGGGTATGATGATGTCGAATTCTGAAAAACAGGGTACATCTAAGTTTAACTTTCTAATCTCGGTCGCTTCACTCACTTGCAGGCAACTTTCACCGAGGGCTACATGGGTAAAGTCCTTCTTGGTGCCGAATTGGACTTTGCATTCCCAGTCATCTTCAAGCACATACAAAGTCATCTTGTCGAGCCTTAGATTGGCACGCAGTGTAAACTCATAAATTTTGTAGATGTCTTCTTCCGGAAGGTTATTGTTCACCGCCTGGGTGATCTCTAAGAGCGCATTGACTTCTAACTCTTTTTGATCTAATCTATTTTGCAGTGAACTATGCGGCATATTTATCTTCCATTGTGGGCCAGTAGCCCTTTTTTTGTTGCTAGGTAATAGTAAGTTTCATATTCATTTTCGAAGTCTAGCTTATCTTCAAAAACTTCATCATTCATATTGTAGAAGCATTTAACCCAGCCTCTTCTAATCAGACCCTTCAACACTTCTTTCAACTCAGCACTGGTCATTTCGAGTTCTTCCCTCACGTAATTAAAAGGTTGTACAAAGTACAATTCATCCATTACATCAAACTCTGCATCACTCATTATTTGTTCAAACTTTATATCCTCTGCCCTTCCACTCGAATGCTCCAAAGTTAGCAGCAATGCCAAAATATACGGCATAAATCGGATACAATAGATAGTTAACTAAAAAGGCAAAGCCATACATTTTTTGTCCAAAGGATCGCCTGACCGACCAAAGGAAAATGAACTCGATTAATAATTTAAAAAGAAGCAACGAAATGGTTAGTTCAAGATTGCCCCGTTCAAAAAACAACTGGACAATTAACCCCACTTGAATGACTTGAACTAAAAAGATAGCCAGTGCGCTCAGCATTGTTGCCCACCGAAAACCGACTTTCCATTTACTGGCCCATCGCAGCCTCTGCGATTTAAAATCTGCCCAGTTATTTAAAGCAGCAGTTTGTACCAAAGCACCTTTCGATTTTTGGAACCGAATCCCGGTCGGAAACGCTCGATGCATCTTATACATCAACAATTCATCGTCACCCGAAGGCGTACCATCTACGTCATCAAAACCATTGACCTGATGGAAAGCTTCTTTTCTATAAGCCAAATTGGCACCATTGGCCATTAATGATTTCCGCATACGCAAAAAAGCTCCTCCTACGCCTATCAAAGCCGAAAACTCTATCGCTTGCATTTTTTGCCAAAAGCCAGTACCTGTAAGCATCACAGGCCCGGCTAGCATTTGGAGCCTTCTATCATGAAAAGGACTGGTCATTTCGGAAAGCCAATTCGGTGCTGCGCAACAATCGGCATCGATGGTTAGAATCAGGTCATGTTTTGCTAAGGCGATGCCTTGCTTAATCGCTTCTTTTTTCCCGAAGGGAGTATCTAAACTATAGATTTGAAAGTCAAAGGGAGTATTTTGAAGTACTCGTTCTAATACCGCCAAACTATCATCCTCTGAGTGATCATTCACAAAAAGGACCTCGCAGATCGAGTGCGTCTGTGCTTTGAGACTATCGATCAAACGAGGTAAGTTTTTCGCCTCATTCCTAAAAGGAACAATGACCGACACAGGAATTGCTGGCTTTTGAAGAGTCGAAGATTTCCAAGTATTCCAAACCAAAATGAGGACCAAGAGGAAAAGGAGATAGCCCACATATATGCCGATGGCTAGGATCATACACGAATAAATACCATTAGGAGCGAAAATTAAAATCAAATGCCTATTCGGATTTTTTATATTGCAACCAAAATGGCAGTAGTACCCGAAAAAATCATTTTAGGAATAGACCCAGGCACCAGCGTAATGGGCTATGGACTGCTGAAGGTGACGGGCAAAAAACTAACTCTCCTACAATTTGGTGTCATCCACCTGAGTAAGTATGCTGGCCATGAATTGAAACTAAAAAAAATCTTCGAGCGCGTTACCTCTATTATTGAGGAGTTTCATCCGGATGAAGTAGCTCTAGAAGCTCCCTTCTTTGGTAAAAATATTCAGTCCATGTTGAAGCTAGGGCGAGCCCAAGGTGTGGCCATGTCTGCAGCACTAGCCAGAGATATTCCCATCACCGAATATGCCCCGAAGAAAGTAAAGCAATCCGTTACCGGAAATGGTAATGCTTCCAAAGAGCAAGTGGCGGCCATGCTGAAGTCGCTTTTAGACATCAAAGAAATGCCCAAAATGCTGGATGCTACCGATGCGCTGGGCGTAGCCGTATGTCATCACTTCCAAAACGGCAGCCTTCAAAGCAAGGCCAAAAGCTGGAAGAACTTTGTAGCGGATAATCCGGGGAGGGTGAAGTAGAAAAAGACTTTCTTAAATCTTAAAAAGGCTTATTAGCGAACCCTATAGTTGGTCTATTGACACATTTCACACCTATATTTGAATATAATGACACATTTTTGTTTCATTAGCCAACGTTGTGGGGCATCTCAATAGACACATGAAGAACAAGAAAATACATTGGGGGATTTCAATTTTATTGATTGTGTCATTGGCATCGTTTATTTGGACCATGTCAAAGGATATTACTGAGTATAGATTTGAATTTGGTAAAAGCTTCAATGAAGTTCGAGACTCTTTAGGTGTTCCTAAGATTGAAGACCACTGGATTACTCATGAGTCATCTCCAACATATAGATTATGGGCGCATCCTGGCAGATCGCTCAATACAATTGAACCAGTACACTTTGGTAAGAGATCAACATTTGAAAACGACAAAATCGCTACAGAGGAGGACAACTTTCATTATGAAACAGATGACTCGTTAGCATTCAGGGTGATATATAAATATCATTTTATTGATCAAATCTGGAATTGTAAACTCATTAAGTATAGAAAAGGGAAATTCCCTCCCACCGAATCGTGGGAGCTAACCTTAGCACAAGCTGACTCAACAATCAATAAATGGGGATTGAGTAGATAATACGCCCCCACAACAAAACCTAACGTGCAGCACCTCATAAAGTTTCTACTTTCAAATGACCATTTAAATTAAGCCTTACCGCAAAGCCTCGTGGCAGAGGCAGCAGTTGTATAAGTGTGGCCTGTGGGCCACACATGATCTTATATCACGCGGTGCATCACTCCCACTTCTGAAGTCTCTCGGAATTGCTATATTTCGCTACAGTAAATAAAACACGAAATCGGCAGCCGCACATTAGCCAAACCGTTGGGATTAATGCCCCGCGAGGGGCATAGTCTTCCGCTGCGCTCCCAGCCTATTCATTAATCCCAACGTTCGAAGCAAGACTGGCCGCCAAAACACTAATAACTCACAGATTTCACACCTAAGCACTAATACCCAACATCTGGTATAAACCATGACAGGCCAACCTTGTCATCCGATCTTATTCCCGGAATATTCAAAATCAAGAATTTCAATCGTATCTTATGGTTAATTATTAACTCGAAAATCAGCTGTGAAAACATATCAAAATCGAAGATTTTGATATTCCTCCATAATTCACGGTTGATACCTTCGAACGTTAAACCACCTCCTTAATCTTCTCAGCAATCGCCTCAAATTCGGTTTGGCTCAGTTTCAACTTCGGCCTACAAAGCCATGCTAAAAGCTGGAAGAATTTTGTGGGTGATAATCCAGAGAGGGTGAAGTAGGGAGGTATCTAAAACTAGATACCAAAGTATTCAATAAAGACCACACTCGTATTGTAAAAGAAATGTCCTGCTACCCCATACCATATAGTCTGGTATTTGTTGCGTAGGTAGGCAAAAGCATAGCCGAGAGGTATCAACCACAACAGGCTTAAAAAGGAAAGATGAATCAAGCCAAAGGTTAAGCTGGATGTAACCATCGCAACATGTGTATTTGATAGTTTTTCAAGGTTATGATAAAGGTATCCTCTAAAAGCAACCTCTTCGAAGATAGCGGGCAAAACACCAACCAATAATATACTTATAAAGAGAGTCTCTTCGACCACCCATCCCTCTTCTACATAATTGTCTATGAGGTTGTAATTGAGAAAATCGGCCACAAAATTTACAATGACTGCGGCAACTGCCGAACATATAATTATTAAGGCCAAGATGCTCCAGCAGAGATTTTTTGTAGAAACTGGTATTGAATCTTTACCATTATAAATAGCATAAATAATGATGATCCCGTAGAATATTACAGAGAAAATTATCTCAGTATTAAGGTCATCGGGAGTAGATTCAGAGAAACCGAAAAAGACTAGAAGAGCTGTAGTAATAAAGATATAGCTCAATAGTGAGCCAAGATTCTTGCTCTTAGTTTCAGTGTCTTGGCGTCCGTAGACATAACTCTGTTTCCGTTTTCCACAAGCAGTGCAAAACTTGAAATCCTTGTAAGAAAGAAAATCACAGTTTGGGCACTTGATTTTAGGGCCACTAAGCTCTTGTTCAACCACCCTTTATCCCTAATTCATCGAGTTCTTTCATGACCTTCTTAGCCTCTAAACCTGAATTAAGGCCTTTCACTAAAAGAACAATGATAATAATCTTCAATACAATGCCCTGGAAGATGGTACTCGGATCAACAGCCGCCTGAAGCAAAATTAGTGTACCATAGAGTATTAATGCAGTCAAAATAGCACCAAATGGCTGTTTATCACTCCAAATAGCCAAACCAAAGTAAATAATTGCAAGTATTGCTGAGCCTACCACCAAGGCAATGTCATCACCAAGAAGGCCAAAAATAATTCCGAATATAATATTCACAACACCGAGAAAGATCAGCGTATTTTTAGCCTTTCTAACCTCTTTATTTATAACTTTCAACAGGCGTTTCTTGGCACCAATCTTAGACTGGAACTGTCCCCTTTCTTCGTCAGTTCCGTTATGAGGGTAGCTGCAGTTCGAACAAAATTTTTCTTCGGGCTTTACTGTTGATCCACAGTTTGAACAACTAAGATTAGCAGAATCTTCTACAAGGCTTGAATCTTCCAATTTTAATGGCTTTTGTTCCTGAATAAATCAAATATTCAGATAAAGACCAAATGTTCTACTTTTTAAATAACTGAAAACTGTGCAATCCTTGATTGTATTGCTCTCATTTTAGACTCATCCAAGTTAAGCTTCGGCCTACTGAAATCAATATCGTGCATACCGTGGAGCGGTATTAGGTGGATATGGGCATGCGGTACTTCAAGGCCAATAACGGCCACACCAACCCTTAGGCAAGGAATGGCTTTTTCAATCGCCTTGGCCACTTGATGGGTAAAGGCCTGCAGTTTCAAGTAAGTATCTTCATCCAGATCGAAAAGCTTATCGACTTCCTTTTTCGGTACTACTAGGGTATGACCCTCGTTCAGCGGGTTGATGTCTAGAAAGGCAATCGCATGGTCATTCTCAGCTACGATGTAGCCAGGAATTTCTCGATTGATGATCCGGGTGAAGATACTCGCCATGCTTATTCTAAAGTGATGTCAAGAATTTCAAATTCTATTTTCCCCGCAGGAGCAATCACTTCTGCAGTTTCGCCAATTTTCTTATTCAAGAGTCCTTTTCCGATAGGTGACTCGTAAGAGATTTTTCCACTTTTTAAGTCAGCTTCCTTTTCAGAAACCAAGGTGTACTTTACCTCCATTCCATTCTTTTTATTCTTAATCTTTACGGTGGAAAGGATAGATACCTTAGAAAGGTCCACATCTTCTTGCTTCTTTATTCTAGCATCGCCTATCACCGTCTCTAATTCAGAGATACGCATTTCCATCAGGCCTTGGGCATCTTTGGCAGCGTCATATTCGGCATTCTCACTCAAATCTCCTTTGTCTCTTGCCTCAGCAATCTGCTTAGACATATCGGCTCTACCTTTCGTTTTCAATTCTTGCAGTTCATCTTTCAATCGCTGCAATCCCTCTTCAGTGTAATAACTAACACCTGCCATATCATTAAATTTTGTGTACTCTAAAAACAAAGAACGGCCTCAGATTGAAACCGTCTATAAACAAATAAAATCGCCTCTTCAGGCGATCAAGCTCAAAATTAGCTAAAAATTACCAAACCTTAAAGCTTAAGCGTTCCAATCGATGCGATAATGCGTAGCAATTTTTCCAACCAATACCTCGTTGATTCGCTTGAAAGAGGCAAATGTCCAGCCACCTACGTGTGGGGAAAGCACAACATTTTTTCTTTGGAAAAGGTCTTCAAACATGGATTTCTGGTCTTCGGTAAGCTGATCGAATTTTTCCTTTTCCAATACGTCTAGCGCTGCCCCGAGCAACTTGCCTGAGTCTAATAATGCCAATAGATCTTTTGTTGGAACAATCTCTCCTCTAGCTGTATTTAAAAGGTAAATGCCTTTTTTGAATTGATTGAAAAAATCTGCGTTAATCCAGCTCCTTGTCTCTTCCGTCAAAGGAACATGCAAACTCAAAATATCGGCCTTGGCAAACATTTTCTCTAAGCTTACCTCCTCCACATTCTTGGTCCCGAAACCCTTCCTGTATTTGTCATAGACCAATACCCGGCAGTCGAAAGCCCTCAGGCGCTGCACAAAAGCCTGCCCCATATAGCCATAGCCAATAATACCGACCGTTTTATCGCTGAGCTCCACCCCTCTATTCCTTTCACGATCCCAAATCCAATTTCTGACTTCGGCATCCGCACGATTGATATTGTTGAGTAAACTCAAGAGCAAACCTACCGCGTGTTCTGCAAGAGCATCACGATTTCCTTCAGGAGCATTCAGTATTTCTATACCTTTTGACTCAACGTATGCCACATCGATTTTGTCTAGCCCAGCTCCTGCACGGCCGATAAACTTCAGCTGTGTGGCCGCGTCAATCAATTCTTTGTCTACCTCAGTTTTGCTTCTGATCAATAGTCCCTGAAAATCATGAATCTGATTGAGAATCTCTTCCCTCGAAGCGTTCGGCAGATAAACCGACTCTATTCCAATTTGCGTTAGCAAATCCTGGATGCTTTCGTGCATCTCGTCAACAATCAGGCACTTTTTTGGCATGTCTACGCAAGTAAAAGGTTAGCGATGGCAAGGTAAACGATGATACCAAGAATATCGTTGGTGGTAGTGATAAATGGTCCGGAAGCCAAAGCTGGATTAATGCCGAATTTATCTAAAATCAATGGGGTGGACGTTCCCGTAAAGGAAGCTAGCATAATGACGCAAATCAGAGATACGGCTACTACTTGTGCCATTTGAAGATCATTTTTCCAGAAATAAACGATGGCAAAACTGATGCCTGCTAAAACGATACCCGTGAAAATGGCAACCAAGAACATTTTGCCTATTCTTTTACCGAAGGATTCGGTGAATGCTGATCGGTTGGCCAAACTCTGAACAACTAGTGTGGAAGATTGAATGCCCACGTTTCCACCAGTCGCCATGACAAGTGGTATAAAAAAAGCTAGAGCCGCATTGCTTTCTAAGTCTCCTTCGAAAAAGCCAATGGCCCACGCGCCTAAAGTACCTCCTACCAAGCCGATCATAAGCCAAGGAAGCCTTGCACGAGAGATCGCCCAAATGCTATCGTCTTCTTCTACATCAGCAGAAATACCAGACATGAGCTGCATATCTTCCTCGGCCTGCTCGGTGATTACGTCTACAATATCATCGATGGTAATTCTACCAACCAATTTACCTTGTAGGTTGATCACAGGGACAGCGTCTAAATCATACTTCTGCATGATGTCGGCCACTTCTTCCTCATCCATATAGGTTTCTACCGCCTTAATGTCTTCATCGTAGATTTCCTTGATGTGGGTTTTATCATTCGCAAGAATAATGCGCTTCACGGAAACCTTACCCAAGAGTTTTTGGCGATCGTCAACTACGTAAATGGAATAAATCTTTTCAACGTTTTCGGCCTGTCTGCGAATTTCATCTATGGTCTGCAGAATGGTCCAGTTCACATTGGCCACAATCATCTCCTTGGCCATCAACCCGCCTGCGCAATCTTCGTCATAGCGCATGAGTTCATGAATGTGTGCTGCACTTTCAGGGTCCTTAATGGCCGCAATTACCTCTTCCCTCGTTCTTACCGGTAAATCGTTGACAATGTCAACCGCATCATCCGAATCCATTTCTTCCAGATACTGAGCAATTTCGGCTGAGCTAAGTTCTTTTAAGAAGTCCTTTCTGGTGTCTTCTTCAAGTTCTTCGATTACTTCTGCACCTACTTCATTGTGCAGTATTTCAAGTACGTACTTTGCTTCCTCGGTCGAAGCTTCTTCTAGCAACTGAGAAATATCGGCTGGGTCGATGCCATCCATCGTTTCGCGAATGAAGGCTTCATCGGTTTCTTCAACTGCTTGGACAACCAGATCAAGGTATTCCTTAGAAAGCTCAAATTTTACGCTTGCTTCTGACACGATGTGATTAGGTTCGTTAGGGTTACAAAATCCGCTACCGAAAGGGTTTCGGCCCGCAGGTTTAGCATAGGGTGATCGACCAATTCGGATGGCAAATTTATAGGTTTTAATGCATTGCGCAATGTTTTCCGCCTCATTTGGAAACCTGCTTTGACCACTGCTTTAAAAAGGCTTTCATCACAGCCTAAGTCGTTGACATCGTTACGCTTAAGTCGTATTACTCCGGAATTAACTTTTGGAGGCGGATTGAAGACACCAGGTTTTACTGTGAACAAATATTCAATGTCATAATAAGCTTGTAACAGCACACTCAGAATTCCATAGGTCTTATTGCCTGGAGGGGAAGCCAATCTTTCGGCCACTTCTTTCTGAATCATGCAGACTACCTCGGGAATGTCGTTGCGAAAATCTAAAACCCTAAAGAAGATTTGCGATGAAATATTGTAAGGAAAATTGCCAACAATGCCGAGAGGAGCACTCGTTGACTTCAGAAAATCAATCTTTAAAAAATCCCCCTCAATAATTCGTGGCCTTAAATCGCTATAATGTTGTTTCAGATAGGCGATAGAGTCTCTATCTACTTCAATCACCCAAGTCTCACGTGCTTGCTTTAATAAGAACTGCGTCAATACTCCCGTACCGGGACCGATCTCCAATACCCGCTGATAGCCACCATGACCGGTCAATCCGTTAGCGATATTTTCCGCTATCGTTAGATCCGTGAGAAAATGTTGACCGAGGTGTTTTTTGGGGCGTACTGAAGACATCGCGACAACTTAGGTAAAAAACATTAATTTGCGCAAAAATGTCGATTTAAGGCAGCATTAGAAAATGCATTACTGATTTTGTAGAGACATGAACGAGGCAGAAAAAGACAAATTCAATAAGCCAACCATCGGTATCACCATTGGTGATATGAATGGAATTGGACCAGAGGTAATCATCAAGACGGTCGAGAATAATAAAATCCTTTCGTTTGCCAATTTGGTGATCTATGGACATGGCAAGGTTTTTTCGCACTACAAAAACCTACTAAATATCGAGCGGTTTTCTTTTCACCAAGCGCAGTCGATCAAAGACATACGTTACAACAAGCTCAATGTTATTAATTGCTGGAACGAAGACTTCGAAATTAAAGTGGGCAAAGAGACTGTTGAGGCAGGTAAATTTGCCTTAGCAGCTTTAGTTAGAGCCACTGAAGACCTTAAAAGTGGTGCCCTACAAGGTGTGGTAACAGCACCCATCAGCAAAAACAACATCCAAGCGGATGACTTTAAATTCCCTGGTCATACTGAATACTTTACAGCGGCTTTCGAAGCAAAGGACAGCCTAATGTTCCTATGCAACGAAAACCTCAAAATCGGGGTGGCTACTGGTCATATTCCCTTAGCAGAAGTTAGTGACATGCTCACTAAAGAAGTACTGAGCAGAAAAATTACCCTAATGCTCAAGTCCTTGAAAAAGGACTTTGGAAAGGGAAAGCCAAGAGTTGCCGTGTTGGGACTCAATCCACATGCTGGGGAAGAAGGCCTTCTAGGAAGTGAAGAGCAGGAACTTATCACACCTACAATTACTGAGTTTAAAGACAAAGGCGAGTTAGTTTTTGGCCCCTACCCAGCCGATGGTTTTTTTGGTAATGCAAGCTATACCCAGTTTGATGGTGTATTGGCCATGTATCACGACCAAGGCCTAATACCTTTCAAAACCATCGCTTTTGAAGATGGTGTAAACTTTACCGCGGGCTTATCAATTGTACGTACCTCTCCTGACCATGGTACTGCTTTCAATATTGCGGGTAAGAACTTAGCCAATGAGCAAAGTATGCGAAGTGCCATTTACATGGCCATAGATGTGATCAGAAATAGAAGCTCGAGCTGATTTGTCCAAAGCGGTTGTTCATCCTTAAGAAACCAACATCCATCGATTTAATCCAAGGTTTTCCATAAAGACAAGATTCTTTCTTAACTTGAAACAATGACCAAGGCGATTGCTGTAATATTAGTCTGTGCCTTCTCTGTAATACTGACAGTAGAAGCTTTTTCATCTATGCTCTATGACACTGATGCCATGGAACTTTATGAGTCAGATACGGAGGAAACAGAAAAAGATCTTGAGGATTCAGAAACACAATACCTTGTGCCCTCTAGCAAGAAAAGTGCTTCATTCAACCCAATGGACATTAAGAACCATCAGTCCGACAATTTCTTGTTTACAAAAAACAGTCATGGTGAGGTAAACACACCTCCTCCTGAACTTAGATTAGCTTAATCGAGTTTAATCATTTCAACAAACTTATTTATTGCACCTATTTCTGGCACTTGTCGTGCTCGAGATTAACAACCTACTCATGAAGAATAGTCTATTTTCTAATCTAAAAAACGATGCCCCAGCAGGTCTAGTTGTATTTCTTGTCGCTGTACCACTCTGTTTAGGTATTGCCCTAGCCTCAGGAGCTCCACTTTTCTCAGGTATTATTGCAGGTATGGTTGGCGGTATTGTGGTGACCATGTTTAGTGGCTCTCAGTTAGGTGTTAGTGGACCGGCTGCTGGTCTCGCGGCAATTGTATTAGTCGGTATTCAAGAGCTTGGCTCTTTTGAGATTTTCCTTACCGCAGTAGTGATAGCAGGTGTAATACAATTCATACTAGGGGTAGCAAGGGCCGGAATTATTGGCTATTATTTCCCAAGTGCTGTGATCAAAGGAATGCTCGCTGCCATAGGTATCATTATTATCCTCAAGCAAATTCCACATGCTTTTGGCTACGATGCCGATCCTGAAGGAGACCTAGGATTCTTTCAAGCTGATGGTGAAAACACCTTTTCAGAACTAATCAACATGGTGAATTTTATTTCGCCAGGCGCTATCACTATCGCATTGATCTCTTTGGCTATCCTAATCTTATGGGAACAAAAATTTATAAAGCGATTTAAAATCACACAGGTTGTGCAAGGTCCATTGGTGGTAGTGGTATCAGGTATTTTGATGGCTATATTTTTTGCGGGTTCTGATCTTGCCATAAGTAGTGAGCATATGGTGAGCATTCCAGTAGCTAGCGATCTCAATGGATTTATCGATCAATTCACCCTTCCCGATTTTAATGCCTTCGCCATGCCGCAAGTATGGGTACTCGGAGTAACCATAGCCATTGTAGCCAGTCTCGAAACATTACTTTGCGTTGAAGCCACTGACAAGCTCGATCCACAAAAGAGAGTTACACCGACAAGTAGAGAGCTGCGTGCCCAAGGTATTGGTAACGTATTAGCAGGTTTAATTGGCGGTCTTCCTGTGACCCAAGTAATTGTAAGAAGTTCAGCGAATATTCAATCTGGTGGTAAGACAAGAGCTTCTGCCCTTATTCATGGCTTACTTATTCTGCTTTCGGCAATGTTAATTCCTAACATTCTAAACATGATACCACTGGCTAGTTTAGCAGCTATACTATTAGTGGTGGGCTTTAAGCTGGCCAAGCCATCCCTATTTAAGCAAATGCTCAAATCAGGACACCCTCAATTCATACCGTTTGTTGTTACTGTGTTGGCCATTGTGTTGACCGATCTCTTGAAGGGAATTGGAATTGGTATGGCTGTCGCCATCTTTTATATTCTATTGAACAACCTAAAAAACCCATTTGTATTGAAGGAAACACATGATAAAGCACACAAGCATTATAGAATAGTGCTCGCTGAAATGGTTACCTTCCTAAATAAGGCCCAAATCCTGAAAGAACTTAATCGTGTACCAGACAATGCCGAACTATTAATAGATGCCTCGAAAACCATACACATTCAGCATGATGTGCTTGAGATCTTAAATGATTTTAAAGAAAGTGCTAAGTACAAAAACATAGACCTTAAAATGTGCTGCACTGATCGGTTGGATTTAAACGGGTACCAGCAGTCGCTGGGAGAATTAATGGTAGATGATAAAGGGATCAAGGTTACCAAAGATGTTGAGAAGCAAAAGGCGGTTGGAGCCTAGTGTAAGCATCAAAAAGAGTTTCATAAGAACTTACTCATATTTCGCTAGTTTTTATGCAAAACATATTTCTTGGTTAATCAATAATTACATACCTTTGCAGACCTGAAATTTAAGCTAGGAGATTGAAAGCAAGACGAGCATTTGATATTCATATTTTCAAGCTGGCAAACGGTGATCACGATTATCAGTTTGACATTTCAGATTCGTTCTTTGAACTGTTTGAAAATGAAATGTTTAGTAGAGGAAAGCTCAAAGCTAACGTTTCACTTCAAAAGTCGGAAAGTATGATTCAAATGATCTTCAAAGTTGAAGGAAGTGTTGAGCTTACTTGTGATAGAAGTCTGGACTTGTTTGATCAACCCATCTCTTTTGAGAATCGGATGATCTTCAAATTTGGCGATGAAGAGAAAGAATTATCAGAAGATGTAATGGTTATCCTAAAAGATACCCAAACGATTAACATCGCTGATTTACTTTTTGAGTTCATAGGTCTTGAAACACCCATGAAAAAACTTCACCCGAGATTTCAAGATGAAGAAAGTGATGAAGAAGAAGGAACTATGGTTTACTCTTCTACTTTTGACACCCCGACAATAGAAGAACAGCAAGAAGAAGATGTTGACCCTAGATGGGCAGCACTAAAAGAGTTAAAGAGTAAAAAATAGCGAAAGCGAATAAATAAGATTTAAGATGGCGCATCCTAAAAGAAAAATTTCCAGAACCAGAAGAGACAAGCGTAGAACGCACAAAAAATTGACTGCCAAAACATTGGTGGTTTGCCCTACGACTGGTGAGCTACACATGCCACACAGAGCATTCTGGCATGAGGGTAAACTTTACTACAAAGGTAAAGTCGTAATGGAAAAAGAAGTTTTAGTTTAATAACTAAAACCTTTAGAGTACTGCTCCTGGATATCCATTCAGGAGCAGTACTTATTTATGGGCAATCGTCCCTTATTGCGTTTATAATCTCTAATTATGATTCTGAAAGGTTTAAGCTTATATTGAGCTCCGAACAAATAATTCAGGTCATAAAACAGGCCTTAACATTACTTAATGACGAACATTCGAGCTTCAATCACGGGTGTCCATGGTTACGTTCCAGACTACGTTTTAACAAACAAGGAACTTGAAACCATAGTCGATACCAATGATGAATGGATCACTTCACGAACTGGCATCAAGCAAAGACACATTCTCAAAGGCGAAAACCAAGGCACCTCAGTTATTGGCATAGCAGCTGTTAAAGGGCTACTTGAGAAAACGAATACCAATCCGGAAGATATTGATCTTATCATTTGCGCAACTACTACTCCGGACATGACTTTTCCGGCTACTGCCAATTTGATTGGTGATGCCATAGGCGCTAAAAATGCTTTCAATTACGACCTACAAGCAGCCTGCTCTGGTTTTATCTATGCACTAGTCACAGGGTCTCAATTCATTGAAACGGGTAAGTATAAAAAAGTAGTAGTCGTGGGCGCAGACAAAATGTCTTCCATTGTTGACTATACTGATAGAACTACTTGTATCATCTTTGGCGATGGCGGTGGTGCTGTTTTGCTAGAACCTGGAGACAACGACTTGGGTATAATGGATTCTATGTTGAAATCCGATGGTTCGGGAGCACCCCACCTTCATATGAAAGCAGGTGGCAGTAGAAGGCCAGCCAGCGTAGAAACCATTGAAAACAGAGAGCATTTCGTATACCAAGAAGGATCAGCCGTTTTTAAATTTGCTGTTACCAATATGGCAGATGCTGCCGCTGAGGTAATGGAACGAAATAACCTGACCGGAGATGACATTAAATACCTAGTTCCTCACCAAGCCAATAAGCGCATAATTGATGCTACGGCAAGGCGAATGAATGTAGGAGAAGAAAAAGTGATGCTCAACATCCATAAATATGGTAATACTACCAGTGGAACAATTCCATTATGTTTATGGGATTATGAATCGCAACTTCGAAAAGGAGATAATTTAATAATCGCTGCCTTTGGTGGTGGATTTACTTGGGGATCGATTTGGCTAAAATGGGCTTACGATCCTAAATAATTTTAAGACTAAACTCAATAGATTTGTCATATGGCAACTACTGCAGACATTAAAAACGGGCTTTGTATTGTCAAAGATCAAGACCTCTGGATGATCACAGAGTTTCAGCATGTAAAACCTGGTAAGGGCCCCGCCTTTGTTAGAACGAAGCTGAAGAACGTAAAGACAGGCAAAGTGGTAGACAACACTTTCTCAGCTGGTCATAAGATTGAAACAGCCAGGGTTGAGAAAAGAACACATCAGTTTCTTTTCAAGGACGACTTTGGCTATCATTTCATGAACTCTGCTACTTTCGAACAAGTGATGATTGAAGAAGAGATGATTGGCAAAGGTGCTGAGCTTATCAAAGATGGACAGGAAGTAGACATCCTATTTCATGCCGAAACTGAAGTGGCACTAACTTGCGAATTACCAGCATATGTAGTGCTTGAAATCACCTATACCGAACCTGGTATTAAGGGTGATACTGCCACCAATGCAACTAAACCTGCAACCCTAGAAACCGGTGCTGAAATACAAGTGCCATTATTCATTAACTTAGGGGATAAAATAAAAGTAGACACTAGAACTCACTCTTATGGTGAGCGCGTAAAATAATCAACTTACCTACGAATGAATCCGAAAGAAATCAAAAACATGATCGACTTCATCGCCAAATCTGGTTTGGCAGAAGTCAACATTGAAACTGAAGAGTTCAAAATTGAGGTGAAACGAAGTGCTGAAGCTACCGTGGTAGCGAGCACGCCAGCATTGGCTCCTGCACCAGTAGCAGCAGCTCCTGCACCGGCACCTGCTGCTGAGGCTCCGAAAGCCGCAGCACCCGCTTCAGACGACACAAGTAAATATGTAGAAATTAAATCACCAATGATTGGTACTTTCTACAGAGCTCCTAAACCAGAAGATCCGCCATTTATGAGTGTAGGAGATTCTGTTTCCGCTGGCCAGAAAGTTGGTATTATTGAAGCAATGAAACTCTTCAACGAAATAGATTCAGAGATTTCTGGAACTATCGTGAAAGTTTTGGTTGAAAATGCCTCGCCAGTAGAATACGATCAGCCGTTGTTCTTGGTTGATCCATCGTAAGGCAAGGGATGTATCCCCTTATGTTTCATCTTTAATTGAATCATTGTGTTCAAGAAAATATTAATTGCCAATAGAGGAGAGATTGCCCTACGAGTTATTAGAACTTGTAAAGAAATGGGCATCAAAACCGTAGCTGTTTATTCAGCTGCTGACAAAGACAGCTTACACGTGAGATTTGCTGACGAAGCTGTGAATATTGGACCAGCTCCGTCCAATGAGTCTTATTTGAAAATACCTCATATCATTTCTGCAGCTGAAATTACCAATGCCGATGCAATTCATCCTGGCTATGGCTTTTTATCTGAAAATGCTGAGTTTTCTCGTGTTTGTGAAGAGTACGGAATCAAATTCATTGGTGCAAGCCCGAATATGATCGATAAAATGGGTGACAAGGCAACCGCCAAAGCGACTATGAAAGCTGCTGGTGTACCTACCATCCCAGGCTCAGATGGCCTACTTGATACTGTTCAAAATGGGATAAAGATCGCGAACAAAATGAAGTATCCCGTGATCCTGAAAGCTACCGCTGGTGGTGGAGGTCGAGGGATGAGAATTGTTCATGACGATGATGGTTTTCAAAAAGCTTGGGATGACGCCCGAATGGAATCTGCTGCTGCTTTTGGAAATGACGGCCTTTACTTAGAGAAATTCATAGAAGAACCTCGCCACGTAGAGATTCAAATTGTCGGTGACAGCCGTGGCAAAGCATGCCACCTCTCTGAAAGAGACTGCTCTATTCAAAGAAGGCATCAAAAACTAGTAGAAGAAACTCCTTCTCCAGCAGTAAATGATGAGTTAAGAGAGAAAATGGGTAACGCAGCAGTTAAAGCTGCTGAAGCGATTGCCTATGAAGGTGCCGGAACTGTGGAGTTTTTACTCGACAAGCATGGAGACTTCTACTTCATGGAAATGAATACGCGTATTCAAGTAGAACATCCAATTACTGAGGAAGTAACCGATTTTGATTTGATCAAAGAGCAAATCAAGGTAGCAGCTGGTGAGCCTGTTTCGGGTGTCAATTACTACCCTAAGCTATTTGCCATGGAGTGTAGAATCAATGCAGAAGATCCTAGCCATGGCTTCAGGCCTTCTCCGGGTAAGATTACCAACTTACATATGCCAGGAGGTAGAGGCGTAAGGGTTGACAGCCACGTATATGCTGGATATTCTATTCCACCTAATTACGATTCAATGATTGCCAAGCTTATTGTAAGCGGGCAGTCAAGAGAAGAAGTAATCGTACGTATGAAACGTGCCTTAGAAGAATTCGTAATCGAAGGTATAAAAACTACAATTCCGTTCCATATTAAGCTTATGGATGATGAGGGCTTTAAGTCGGGAGACTTTACTACAGCCTTTCTCGATGATTTTGATTTTTCAGATCTATAAAAAAAGCCGGCTAGTAGCCGGTTTTTTTTTATCTCCTTAAGTATTTATCTCCTACAATTTTTTTCATTACCTCAGCCCTTAGGTTAGGTGCCATAGGCACATCACATGCTTTCATTTTTAGCGTGTTCCCTTCAATCTCATCTACCTTATCGAGCGACACAATGAATGATCGGTGTACTCTCATAAATTCATCTGGTAATGCACGCTCCATTTGCTTTAGAGAAACCAGTGTCATTAAGCTAGAATTGTCTTTCAAATAGACTTTTACATAGTCTTTCATCCCTTCGATATAAAGTACATCCTTATTTAAGACACGTTTGATCTTGCCATCAACTTTTATAAAGAAATGATCTTTTCCCTCTTGACTTTCATCAGATTGAAAAAGTTCGAAAGCCTTATTGACGGCTTTAAAGAAGCGCTCGAAGGAGATTGGTTTTAATAGGTAATCCACGGCATCTAACTCATAACTCTCGGTGGCAAACTCTCTGTAAGCTGTTGTAAAGATGACTTTCGGTGGTTCGGCTAAAGACCTTATGAAGTCAAGACCATTGATCTTAGGCATGTTAATATCTAAAAAGATTAAATCAACTGGGTGCTCTTCTATAAATGATGTCGCCTCAACCGCATTTTTAAACTCTCCTACTAGCGCTAGGAAGCTAACTTTTTTGACATAGTCCTTGATACCATCTCTAGCCAATGGCTCATCATCGATTACAATGCAACTAACCTTCACTCAAGTCTAATTTAAGGCTTACATAATATGCGTCACTCTCTTTGCTCGTAAATAGTTCGTATCTGTTGGCATAAATGATGTCCAACCTTCTCCGCACATTCGCGATCCCAAGGCCTATGGTATGTTGTTCTGTAGCTTCTTCTACCAAAGAGTTAACACAATTAAATGCCAGTTGGTCATTCAGAAGTGACAACGAAATATCTACCTTAACCTTCGCATCTCCTTTTGCTGAGCTATGCTTGAAAGCGTTTTCAACAAAGTTGAGAAAAAGCATTGGAGAGATAAGTACCCCTTCAAAAACACCATCATAATTCCATTTGACCTCAACATGATCGTTATGACGCAGTTTTTGAAGCTGAATAAAGTTATCTAAGTTTTGAACCTCCTGACTAAGACTGATCTTATCCTTTTCTACATCATACAATTGATGACTTAAAAGATTCGAAAACTTCTCAAGGGTTGTCGTGGCTAAGTCAGGGTTAGTCCTAATCAAAACGTGCACGCTATTCAATGCATTAAAGAGAAAATGTGGATTAATCTGCCCCTTTAGCATATCTAACTCAGCCTTCAAATTTTGGCTTTCTAATTCGCGAAGCTTTCTCTCTTTTATATACCACTCATTAATGAAATATAGACAGGTCGAAAACCCATACACAACAAGAAACTCTGACCCTAAAGTCGACATACCCCTGACAGACTGAAAGAATAAACCAGTATCCGCATGAATGTTTTGGTAATACCAACCAAAAAACTGCCCAGCACTATATGAAACGATCAGAATGAGTAGACTGACGCATACTACATACAGTACCAACTTGCGCTTGAGCAGGAGCTTCGGAATGAGCAAATACATATTTACATAAACACCAGCGCCAAAAAACAAGATGCCTAAAGCATTGCCATCAATGGTATCCCAAAAACTAGGGGCATAGGCAGTATCGATTAAGCCCCAAACGATTAAGTGCAAGCACCAAAACCCGAGATGTGTAAAAACTAGTTTAATGTCTCTGTTCATTCGTACCTAAGTGCCTCCACTGGATTACCATATGCTGCTTGTAATGACTTGAAACTCATGGTTAAAAATGAAATCAGTCCGAGCACCAAACCTGCCAATAAGAAATACCAAACCTCCATATCAATATGATAAGCAAAGTTTTCTAACCATTTTTCCATTACAAGATAAGTGATCACACAAGCGATCACAAACGAGATGACGATCAACTGCATATACCCTTTAGACATCAGTAACACCAAGCTACCAATAGTAGCCCCAAGCACTTTTCTAATGCCGATTTCTTTTTTCAATTGAGCAGCTAATAAAGTGGTCATAGCTAGTAAACCTAGGCAAGCCAACACAATGCTAATGGATGAAAAGGTCAGAAAGACCTTACTGAGTTGTTTTTCGGCTGAATACAGTCTTTCAACTGAGTCGTCCAAAAAGAAGTATTCAAATTGAGATGCCGTGGAAAATGTGCTCCACTCCTGCTCAACTGCTTTCATTGACTCGTTCAAATCACCCGCATTCAACTTTATAGATAGTTTGCCCTGCATATAAGGCTGTGAGCTCGGAATAACACTAATGACCACTGGATCGACATCATTATGTAAGGATATAAAATTGAAGTCTTTCACAATACCGATGACATTACCAGTATGGACAGTTCGAAAAGTACCATCTTGGTTAAGGCTACCCATGTTTAGCTTTTTATTCAAGTCATCTTCACCCCATCCGAGTTGGGCTGCAGCTGTCTCATTGATAAGGTATGCAAGTGAATCCGTTGAGAGTCGATCATCAAAACCCCTTCCTTTGAGCACCTCGAATTGATATAAGTCTGAAAAATCTAGGTCAGTCTCTAGCCTCATGAAAAGCAAGTTGTTTTCTACCGACTCGCCTTCTGGCAAAACATTGTAATCGTAGAAACCTTCATGGCCAGGTATCCTAGCAGACACGGCAGTACCTTTCACTTGTGGTAGTTGATTGAGTCTATCTTTCAGGGTTTTTATTCTTGTCTGATCAGCTAGCGACCTCACCTCTAGGACGACAGTCTGCTCCTTATCGAAGCCTAATGCTTTGTTTCGCATAAATTCTAGTTGAAAATAGATGATGAAGGTGGAAATAATCAGCGCTGCCGAAATGACGAATTGAAAGGTGATCAACACCTTTTTGAACAGGCCTGCAAAAGGACTCTGCTTAGCCACTTTACCTTTTAAAATCGCTGCGGGTGAAAATCCTGATAAAAACAAAGCAGGGTATATGCCTGAAAGAAAACCAACCACCAATGCGATGACAATTAAGCCACCAAAAATCAATGGAACATCGGACATTGCCACTACTAAAGACTTTTCGGTCAAAGCATTAAATGCTGGCATCGCCAACAGAAAGAGTCCAAAGCCGATGATTCCAGAAATCGTTGTAACGAGTACTGACTCACTCAAATACTGAATAATAATCTGTTCTCGTGCTGCGCCAAATACTTTTCGTACTCCTACCTCTCCTGACCTGCTAATGGATCTTGCTAGTGACAAATTCATGAAATTAACGCAGGCAATGGCCAAAATCAGAAAAGCCGTAGTCGTCAGAATTAACAAGTAAGTCTTATTAGTGGTCTTACCCAGCTCATTGGCATATGCAGTAGTGGTATGGATATCTTCTAAGGCTTGCATCTGATACCCGCGTTGCTCTGCTGTGAGTTTACCTAGATACTTTTCTACCATACTTGGAAACTTGGCCTCTACATTCTTAATGTCAATTCCAGCAGGTACTTTTACATAGGTATACATCGGTGGCCAATACCAGTTGTTAAACATCCATCCACCTTGTACTTGTCTGAGGCTAATGAAAGAAGCTAAAAAATCGAACTGCAGGTGAGAATTCTCGGGTATGTCTTTCAAGATGCCTGTGATTTGATAGTCATTTTGCCCATCAACTTTTAGGGTTTTGCCCAGAGCATCTTGATCTCCAAAATACTTGGCGGCCATGGACTCTGTAATAACTATTGAAAATGGATCAGCTAAGGCACTGGACTTGTCCCCTTCCAATAACTGAAAATCAAGTACATCCCAAAGTGTAGAATCAGCAAATGCAAAACGAGGCTCTTGGAATTTCTTCTCAGGGCCATTAGCCACAGAGAACTCTTCAATATGAAACCTTACAAAAGCGTCAAATTCAGGAAAATCACTTTTCAATGCCGGACCAATGGCACTATAAGCATTCGCTAAATAATTATCTCCCCCATCGGAGTAGTTGACTTCCGTTATCCTGTAGATTCGTTCGGAGTCTTTATGAAATTTATCAAAGGAGGATTCATCCTTAACATAGAAGAGTATCAATAAAAAACAGGCCATGCCTACCGCAAGACCAAAGACATTGATAACTGTATGGCCCTTGTGTTTCAACAAGTTTCTCCAAGCCATTTTAAAGTAGTTCTTAACCATGATGTTGTTGTTTTGAGTTTACACAACATGAGATAGCTAAAAAGAATGGCTAGTAAAAAAGGAGTAGAAGTAAAGCAGCAACGAGTAGACGAATAGGCTAAATCGATAGACTAGCGCCCCTCTATATCATCGCAGAGTTCTTGGTACCAAGCTTCACCATACTTACGAATTAATGCATCCTTTAGAAATTTGTAGACGGGAACACCTAGTTTTTCAC
Source organism: Cyclobacteriaceae bacterium (assembly GCA_965284605.1). Classification (GTDB taxonomy): domain Bacteria; phylum Bacteroidota; class Bacteroidia; order Cytophagales; family Cyclobacteriaceae; genus Roseivirga. Next base: position 3,172,372 of record OZ260101.1, on the reverse strand, counting down.
CCAATGCGCAAGCTGCGGAACAGATGGACCAGCGATCATAATTGAGGGCTTCATAGTGATCGTATTTAGTAATTCTAATAGGATATAAGTGACAAGAGATCGGTTTCTTAAAAGTGGTTTTACCATCAATATAGGCTTGCTCTATACCACACTTTAAAACCTTATTTTCATCGTAGATAGCAAAGGCACATTCCTTTCCTCCAATGGTTGTGGTGGAATAGTCGCCCTCAAAATCTTTAATATAAGTACCTTCTTTTTCAATGGCCGCAATACCTTCTTTTGATAGATAAGGTTTAACCACATCGTAGCACTCCTCCAGCTCTTTTAGTTCTGACTCTTCTAAAGGAGCACCCAAGTCTCCCTCAACGCAGCAAGCTCCTTTACATTTATCCAAATCGCAGACAAAGAATTGTTCTTTAATGTCATCACTGATTACTGCATTATCGACTAGAATCATGGCAATTGTTTTTATAAGGCAAATATAGTCATCGCATGATCTAATCGAATCAAAATGCTAAATTGCCGTTGATTTTAGTCAATGAGCCAACCCGTTAAAATTTCTGGAATTGTAATCACTTATAATGAAGAAAAGAACATTTCAAGATGTCTCACTTCGCTAAAAGGCATTTGTGACGAGATATTAGTAGTGGATTCATTTTCGACAGATAAGACAAAGGAAATTTGCCTCTCTTATAATGCCAAATTCATTGAAAATGAGTGGAAAGGCTTTTTAGATCAAAAAAACTTTGCCCAAGACCAGGCCAGCCATGATTATGTATTGCAGCTAGATGCAGACGAAGAGCTGTCCGAAGCATTAAAAGAAAGCATATCAGCCATTAAGGAGTCATGGCAAGCTGACGGATACTTTTTCAACCGATTCACAAACTATTGTGGAAAATGGATAAAGCATTCCGGCTGGTACCCAGATGCGAAGCTTAGGTTATATGATCGTAGAAAAGGGAGTTGGAAAGGACTTGACCCCCATCCTGAGGTAAGCATGACGCAAGAAGCTCTCACCCAATCAATAAAAGGAAACCTGCATCATTATTCTTATACGAGCTACGAAGACCACATCAATCGATCTGCCAAATACGCTAAGCAAGCTGCTATTTCAATGAAGGCCATGGGAAGGCAACCGAGTATGATCAAACTCATCTTTGGTCCTTTTTATCGTTTTATCAACGATTACATATTTCGGGGTGGGTTCAGAGATGGCTTTGAAGGTTTGATCATTTGCAAGACGGCCAGTTACTATACGTTTCTCAAGTACATGTATTTGAGGTTAATCCATAAAGGAAAATCCATCGAATGAAGCGTTTTCTAGACTTTGTGGCACTTGAAGGAGAGCACAAGCAGCAGACACGTTTTCTGATGCTCGTCATTACGCTTCTATACCTTTTCAATTTTCATGTCAATGATATTTGGACCCCTAACGAAAGCTTCTATGCTGAAGCCGTTAGGGAAATGTTCGAGTCAGGAAATTTTCTCGAGATTTTTTATAACTATGAACCTCGATACAATAAGCCACCCCTAACCTATTGGTTAATTGCCGCTTCATCTGGAATCTTCGGGCTCAACGAATTTGCCATACGACTTCCTATCGTACTTATGGCCATTGGCAGCATCTGGTTTACCTACTTAATTGGACGCCAACTATATGGAAATAAAGGAGGACTTTATGCGCTGGTGATGATGGCATTTAGTGTTCAACTACTGGCCGTTAAGCAATATGCCTCTCCAGAAATACCGTTAACATTTTTCTTTACGCTCACCATGTACTACTTCTTAAAAGGCTTTGAGCTCAGAAAGAGTAAATACATGATTTTAGCCTTTGTCGTACTTGGGCTGACGGTGTTGACGAAGGGCTTTCCATACATTATTGTCATAGGTGGAATCATTGGCTTGTACGTGTTGGCGAAGGGACCCTTGACTTGGCCAAGAATATGGGCTGATGTCAAACTACTGAAACTTCATATTGGTATTCCGATCACTTTGTTGATCGGTATGAGTTGGGTGATTTTCATGTACTTGAAAGACGGAAGTGAATTTTGGGAGATTTATTATCGCGAAACATTCGGCAGGGCCCTCAGTAAAAAGACCAATGGCCCAAAACCATTCTTTTACCTAGAAGTGATATCATGGAGTATACTTCCATACTCCTTGGCCTTCTTCTTCGCACTCATCAAGTGGGTTAAAGATTGGAAGAAGGCTTCAAAGGTACTTTTTCCAGCATGCTGGTTCCTTGTCATGTTGGTGATATTTACCATTGCTAAGGGAAAAATCCCTACCTATATGATTCAAGCACACCCTGCGCTACTACTCATCATTGTACCGTTGTTATTGAATTATAAGCCTAAAAGCAAAGTCTGGAATGCACTCTGGTCAGCGAGTTTTTTATTCCCCGCAGTACTCATTACAGCAGCGAATATCATCGCTATCCAGCAGTTAAACCTTAGCCCGATCACCTACCTTGCTCCTGCCCTAGGGATTACCTTATTGGCTTACTTTCATTTACGCAATACAGCATCAAAGAATCAACTGCTTGTTGCAGCCCCTTTCTGGATCATTTTACTTTTCCTTCTCTGCTTTGCCACGGTACTTCCGAGGCTTGAAAAATTTAGGCCTTATGATGAAATCGGTGAAGTCTTAGAAAACGCTGAACAAGTCAATCCCAAGACACCAATCTTGATTGAGGCTACATTGATTCACAATATTCCTTTTTATGCCAAAAGGTTCGCAGAGAGAGACAAAACACCAATTGAAATCAATAATAACGTTGGTGAAACATTGGCCTTGGTACGCGAAGAAAATATAGATCAGCTCGAAGGATTTGAATCGCTTTGGTCGGGTTGGATTTATGATTTCCCAAGTGAATCACAATTCGCTAAATTCATAATAGCTTGTATAAATGCTGAAAATGGAGATTTATCCAAATTTGCCAAGTATCACCTAGTTCATAAAAACTGATGAAAGCATATGTCCAAAGGTAGTTTTTCGAAAATCAAATTTTTATACCGAGCCATGAAGTATCGGTATAAAGATGATGCTCCTGAGCTTCAATACATCATTAACAACATAAGTGATGGCAATGCTGTCCTTGACATTGGTACGCACAAGGGTGGGTATTTACATTGGATGAGAAAAGCCGTTGGCAATGATGGGACTGTTGTGGCATTTGAACCACAACCAAGCTTACATGCCTATATCGTGGAGGCTATTAAGGCTTATGGATATAAAAACGTAACACTTTATCATGCAGGCGTTTCTTCTGAAGAAAGTACCCTTGAGTTATTCATACCAAAATCAGAAGGGGAAACCTCACCTGGCGCCACCTTCGAACAAAGAACAGACACCGAGAACGGCCACTTTATCACCGTACCCGTCCTAAAACTAGACAAACTACTAGCCGATAGAACACGCCCCATTGATTTCATTAAAATGGATGTAGAAGGTCACGAACTTCAGGTATTTAAAGGCGCTCATGATATTCTGACCATTGACAGGCCCAAGCTAATTTTTGAATGCGAGAACCGACACTTGAACAATATTACTGTTAATGATGTCTTCAAACACCTATCTGATCTTGATTACCAAGGGTTTTTCTTCTTAAATGGGAAGCTTACAAGCATAGAAGAATTTGATGCAAAAAAACACCAGGCAATCGATTCAAATAAACAAATAGTTAATAAGAAGTCCTACGCCAATAATTTCGTTTTTGAACCTTTGAACAGTTAAAATGGCCATTATTAGAACCATCAAGAATGTTGTCAATGGCCTCTATGCGCCTATTCAGGATCAGCTCAAACGCTATTATAGACCTAAGCAATACATTAGGAAATTTGGTAAAGAGAAAGGCCTAGCACTATACCATAAATTCTACTCTGATACCGTCCAAGACAAAACAGTTTCTTTTAAAGTAGAGGGTTACCAACCGAGTCTTTACTTAAGACAAGAGACGTCTGACATCCCTACCTTTCAACAAATATTCCTGAATACACGGTATGAAATGGATTTACCTTTCACACCAAAAACAATAATTGATGGGGGTGCGAATGTTGGTTTCGCTTCGGTATTCTTTGCGAATAAATACCCAGAGGCTGAAGTTCTTGCTGTTGAACCTGATGGGTCTAATTTTGAACTTGTTCAAAAAAATACGGGAGGGTTTAATAATATTAAAACCTTAAAGTCAGCCATTTGGGGTAAAACAACTCATCTTAGAATTAAAAATCCTGATTTTGAAAAATGGGCTTTCGAGGTAGAAGAAACTGACAGTTCTGCTTCTGGAGCTTTTCAAGCTTACGCTATCAGCGATTTGATTAATCAAATGGGTTGGGAGTCGGTAGACTTCTTGAAACTAGATATTGAGGGTTCTGAAATGAACGTTTTTGCAGCGGATTATGAATCATGGCTTCCAAAAGTGAAAATCCTGATTGTAGAACTCCACGAAAAAATGCAGCCCGGGTGTACTAAAGTATTTGAAAGAGCTGTGAACAAATACGCTTTTAGAAAAAATATCAGTGGTGAAAACCTCATCTACATTAACGAAAACCTCAATTAAAAAAGGCCCTAAAAAGGGCCTTTTTTAATTTCTATCGGTAAGATATTTCTTTCCTAGTATCTGTAATGCTCAGGCTTGTATGGGCCTTCTACACTCACACCAATATATTCTGCTTGATCTTGAGATAGCTCTTCCAACTCAACGCCAATATTAGCTAAGTGAAGTTTTGCAACTTTCTCATCTAAGTGCTTAGGTAGAGTATAGACAGCATTTTCATATGCTTCTCGATTTGTCCAAAGCTCGATTTGCGCTAACGTTTGGTTGGTAAATGAATTCGACATTACGAAAGATGGATGACCAGTCGCACAACCAAGATTCACTAAACGACCCTCGGCTAGAACAATAATGTCGTTACCATCGACATTATAAAGGTCAACTTGAGGTTTGATCTCAATTTTAGTGTTTCCATGGGTATTGTTCAGCCAAGCCATATCAATTTCATTATCGAAATGGCCTATGTTACACACAATCGTTTTGTCATTCATCAGCTCAAAATGTCTCTGCTGAATAATATTGTAATTACCAGTAGCAGTTACAATAATGTTAGCTCTTGGGATGGCATTCTCCATTTTTCGAACTTCGAATCCATCCATAGCCGCTTGAAGCGCACATATTGGATCAATTTCAGTTACAATAACACGTACACCAGCACCTGCTAAAGAAGCAGCAGATCCTTTTCCAACGTCACCATATCCTGCGACAACAGCTACTTTACCTGCTAACATTACATCTGTAGCTCTTCTAATAGAATCTACTAAAGATTCTTTACATCCATACTTATTGTCAAACTTAGACTTAGTAACAGAATCATTTACGTTAATGGCAGGCATTGGAAGTGTACCTTTCTTCATACGCTCATAAAGCCTGTGAACACCAGTAGTGGTTTCTTCAGAAAGTCCTTTGATGTTAGGTACCAACTCTGGATACTTATCTAAAACCATGTTAGTGAGGTCACCACCATCATCTAGAATCATATTCAAAGGCTTTCCACCTTCAAAAGCGAATAACGTTTGCTCAATACACCAATCAAACTCCTCATCATTCATTCCCTTCCAAGCATACACAGGTACACCAGCATTAGCAATGGCTGCAGCTGCATGATCTTGCGTTGAGAAAATGTTACACGAAGACCAAGACACTTCTGCACCAAGGGCTGTAAGGGTTTCAATCAAAACTGCAGTTTGAATTGTCATATGAAGACAACCTGCAATTCTAGCTCCTTTCAGGATTTGAGAAGGACCAAATTCTTCTCTGAGCGACATTAAGCCAGGCATTTCAGCCTCAGCCAATCCAATTTCTTTTCTACCCCAATCGGATAGGTTGATATCTTTTACTTTGTATTCAAGCGTTTCTTGCATGATTCACATATTATTTCGGGCACAAAGGTAAGCTATGCTTAGAGTAAAGTCAAACGATGCTGAAAAGATTAAAGCAGGAATTCTATTTCCTTAAAATCAAAAGTCTTCACGCTCCCATTAATGAAGACCGACAAGATTCCTGTATCACTTACATCTTCAATGAGACCATCAAATTCATATTCTGATCTAAACCTTAGTCTTGTTTTATAACCCAGTAGTGATTCAAGATACTCTTCCTTGATCTCCGAATTTTTACTCGCCTTGAGCTTTAAATAATAAGCCTCTATGTTTTCAATCAACTTTTGAAGCACCTCTCGTAAACTAAAATCTACTTCAAGTTCCTGTTTTAAAGACGTGCCTTTTAATCCATTGAAGTCTAATTGATTCACATTAAGTCCTATTCCTACAATTGAATATTCAAGGTTTCTCCCAGTCAAATTGTTTTCAATAAGTATCCCCGCGATCTTTTTTCGATTAACCAATATATCATTAGGCCATTTAATCTCGCACTTAAGCTTATCTAGATAATACTTGATCGTATTATTCACTGCAATCGAAATTGCCATATTTAAAAAGTACTGATTTGTCGCTTTAATAAAGTTTGGCTTCAGGATAAGTGACAGGGTAATATTCTTACCAGGTGTTGTAAGCCATTCATTACCCCGTTGCCCCCTACCTTTCACTTGTTCATCGGTTATTATGACAGTACCTTCGCGGGTGTCAGACTTTCTAACCATTTCCATAGCAATGTCGTTGGTAGAGTGACAACTTGGCATGTAAATAACCTTTTTGCCGAGAAATAAGGTATTAGCAAGGATTTTGTACAATGAATTTTTAGTAATTTTGAGTCCTAAAATTAAGTTAAAATCACTTATACATTTGAATGAATTCTGAAGAGTTGAGCAACATCGTTGTTAAGGGGATGGAAGAAAGGAAGGCTGAAGGCATTGTAGTGATGGACCTCAGACAAGTAAAAGGAGCAATAAGTGATTTTTTCATCATTTGTTCGGGAAATTCCGACACCCAAATTGAGGCCATTGCCGAATCAGTAGAACATGAAGTCAAAACTGAACTAAAAGAGGTTCCATGGCGTAAAGAAGGATTCACCAATAGAGAGTGGATTCTAATTGATTACGTAAATGTTGTTGCCCATATTTTCAACAAAGGAAAGCGTGAACATTACGCAATAGAAGAATTATGGGGCGATGCAATCATCACTCAAGTCTCTCAAAATGCATAGTTAACATTATTGCGAAGAGAGCGTTATTAAGTAGGTTTACAACAAATTTAAAAAATAAAGAATGCCTGATAATCCAAGAAAGAAAAATATACTAGGCAAACCTGGTCCCACTGGTAAGAGACCGAATAATCAGGTTTGGATATTCGTATCCCTCATTATTGTATTTTTCGCAGTATCTTATTTCACAAGCCAAAGCACAGGAATTGCTATAACAAAACCTCGCTTTGAAGACATGGTCAAGAGTAATGATGTTGCTCGAGTACTATACATAAAAGGGCAAAATATTGTTGAAGTGACTTTAAAGCAAGAAGCACTTCAGAATGCTAAATATAAAACTGAGCTAGACGGTAATAGTGTATTTGGTATGAACAGTGGTCCGCATTACACTATTCAAAAGCAGTTCTTCTCTGCAGAAGACTTTCGGACATACTATGATGGGTTTTTAGAAGCTAGCAATATTCCCGAGCAACAGCGTATAACACCAGAATTTGATGAAAGAACCACTATCATGGACTTCTTAAGTACATGGGGATTCTTGATCTTAATCGTTCTGTTCTTCTGGCTCATGATGCGTAGAATGACTGGCAATGCCGGCCCTGGTGGTCAAATATTCAACATTGGAAAATCTAGAGCGGCTTTATTTGACGCAGAAAACAAAGTCAAAATCACTTTTGACAATGTAGCAGGATTAGATGAGGCAAAGGAAGAGGTCAAGGAAATTGTTGACTTCTTAAAGAACCCTTCGAAGTTCACCAAACTCGGTGGTAAAATTCCTAAAGGAGCACTTCTCGTAGGCCCTCCAGGTACAGGTAAAACCTTATTAGCTAAAGCTGTTGCTGGCGAAGCAGCAGTACCATTCTTTTCTTTGTCAGGGTCTGACTTTGTAGAAATGTTTGTCGGTGTAGGAGCAGCTCGAGTTCGTGATCTATTCAAACAAGCTAAAGAAAAGGCTCCTTGTATAGTATTCATTGATGAAATTGATGCCATTGGTCGTTCTAGAGGCAAGGGACAGATGCCTGGCTCAAACGATGAGAGAGAGAACACATTAAACTCTCTATTGGTAGAGATGGATGGATTTGCGACTGATTCTGGTGTTATTATTCTTGCTGCGACTAACCGTCCTGACGTATTGGATAACGCACTATTAAGACCAGGTCGTTTTGATAGACAAATAGGCATTGATAAGCCAGATATTGTCGGAAGAGAAGCCATCTTTAAAGTACACCTTGGCCCTATCAAATTAGCTAAGGATATTGATCCGAAAAAATTATCAGCGCAGACCCCTGGCTTCGCGGGAGCTGAAATTGCCAACGTGTGTAATGAAGCTGCCTTAATAGCAGCTAGAAAAGATAAAAAAGCAGTCGATATGGCTGATTTTCAGGACGCCATTGATAGAGTGATTGGCGGTCTTGAGAAGAAAAGTAAAATTATTTCTCCTGAGGAGAAAAAAATCGTGGCGTACCACGAAGCTGGCCATGCGGTTGCAGGATGGTTCTTAGAGCATGCCGACCCTTTGGTGAAGGTATCTATCGTTCCAAGAGGAGTTGCGGCATTAGGATACGCACAATACCTTCCTAAAGAACAATTCTTATATCAGACAGAACAACTGATTGATGAAATGTGCATGACTTTGGGAGGCCGAGCTGCCGAGGAGATCATATTTGGTAAAATATCTACAGGTGCCTTGAGTGACCTAGAAAGAGTAACGAAAGTTGCATACAGTATTGTGACTGTTTATGGCATGAATGAAAAAATTGGCCATATTTCTTTCTATGATTCTAAGCAAAATGAGTACGCCACGTCTAAGCCTTATTCTGAAGATACGGCCAAGACAATTGACGAAGAGGTGAAAAAGATTATTCAAGATGCGTATCAGCGAACTAAAGATTTATTGACTGATAAGAAAGCTGAACTTGAAATTCTAGCCAAAGAATTACTTGAAAAGGAAATCCTTTTCCAAGCAGATTTAGAAGGACTCATAGGAGCGAGACCTTTCGAAAAGCAAACTACTTACGCTGCATTCACCAATAATAACGGTAAAGACAAAGCTGCTGAAACCGAATCAGAAGAGACTGAAAAAGCTGATGAGGTAGAAGCTATTACAGAGAATCCTTCTGAGGAGAACGCTCCGTCCCTTGACACTTCAAAAGAGGAAACTAAGAAAGACTAAGTATAAAATACTAACTAAGAAAAATCAGGTTTAACGACCTGATTTTTTTTATTTACACAGGTTTTGCAATTTTTACTTTGCTTCACTTATGAAACTAAATATTGCTTCAGGTCAAAAAGTCTATTTCGCATCCGATTTCCATTTGGGTGTGCCAACTGCTGAAGCAAGTTTAGAAAGAGAGAAGAAAATAGTTCGCTGGTTAGATGAGTGCAAAAAGGATGCTCACACCATTTTCTTAGTTGGTGACCTTTTTGATTTTTGGTTTGAATATAAATCTACAGTTCCTAAAGGTTTCTCAAGGTTTTTAGGGAAGCTCTCTGAGCTGTCTGATACAGGTGTCAATCTCGTTATCTTTACTGGAAATCACGATTTATGGATGTTTGGCTATCTAGACAAAGAAGTCGGAGCAACTGTAATCTACGACCCTATTGATGTCTACGTTGATGGTTTAAAGCTCTTTGTTGGTCATGGGGATGGTATCGGCCCGGGAGATAAAGGTTATAAGTTCTTGAAAAAAATATTTAGAAATCAGTTTTTCCAATGGTGCTTCAGATGGCTACACCCAAACATTGGAATCGGTCTAGCCAATTTCTGGTCAGGTAAAAGTCGTGCACAAGCCAATGATACAGAGCAAAGATTTATGGGAGACGATGAATGGCTATGGAGCTTTGCCAAAGCGCTAGAAAAGCGCGTCCACTACGACTACTATATATTCGGCCATAGACATCTTCCATTAGATCTGGAGGTTGGTGAAACCAGCAGATATATCAATCTTGGAGAATGGCTGAATTACAACACTTATGCTGTTTACGCAAATGGTGAAATAAAACTGGTGACCTTTGAGGGTTAGTCTAACTATATTAATTTGTCTATTTCTGGTTCAATGTGCTCTAGCACAAAACCTAACTAAAGTTAGAACATTCAAAATTGGTTATACACCAACAACTGCCTCAATTGATAGGCAAGGGTATCTTTACTTTTCAAATGATCAAGGTGCCATAGATAAGATGGATCAAGAGGGAAAAGTAGTTTACCATTTCTCTCCTCAAAAACAGGGTACCCCAACTATAATAGATGCATGGCAAGGACTGAGAACCTTCGTCTATTATCAGAATTTCCAAGAGTATTTACTCCTCGATAGATTCCTGAACGCCTCAGAAAGATATAGGATTGACAATAATCAAATCAGCAACTTCTCTGGACTCGCCACTTTGGCCAGCGACAATAACCTATGGACACTTAATAATCAAGAGCTTAGTCTGATAAAGTTAGATATAAACGATCGCGAAGTACTTGTTGAAAATAAACTCAACTTGAGTCTTGATATAAAAGATTGGGATGTAAACTTCATGCGGTCCTATCAGAACTATCTGTTTATCGGAGATTCAAGGGAAGGTATCTTGGCCTTCGATAACCTCGGAACTTTTGTAGAAAAAATCACAGATAGAAAGACCGAATTTTTCACTTTCAATAAGGATGAAATTGTATTCATTTCCGAGGGTAAGCTTTACATGATTCACCTCTATAAAAAAACGAAAAGGGAAATCAGTTTACCCGATCTCCCCTATCAATTTGTACTTATGGAAAACAATCAAATTTTCTTAGTGCATAATCAAACTGTTGATGTTTTTAGACTCAATTAGAGTTTGAAGGGCTTAATTCGCCTGTGAATATGTCAAGAATAAGCTTTCTTAACAATATACCATACTTGGCTTGCACCAACTGGAACTCTGCCCCATTTTTATTGTTTAAACTCTGTAAGTAGGTTACAAAATCGATTGTCCCACTTTCGTATCTCGTCTTAGAAAACTCGAATGAAGTATTAAGATTAATTAAACTCTCTTCTGCAGCAGCATAAGTAGTCTTAGCATTTACCAGACGTAAGTAGGCTTGCTGAACCTGATTGGTCAGATTGTTCTTAGCTTGCTCCATATTCAACTGAGAATTTAACATTTGAACCTTTGTCTGTTGAATATTTGTCCTATTCTGGAATCGGGTAAAAAGTGGAATATTTAGGTTGAGGTTAGCACTCTTCCTCTCGTTAGCTTCAAACTGAGTATCCCAATCCACAACTTCAGTTCTAGTAGCGTTTCCATCGCCATCTCTTTCTAAAACGTTCCGGAAGTTGGAAGACCAACCTGTCCCCCAAGATGCTCCTGCTGTCAGGCTTGGCATCCAACCGAACTGGGCAATTTTCAAAGACTTTTTGGAAGCCTCTAGCGCTAACTCAGCAGATTTTAGAGCTGGGCTATAGTCAAGCGCTTTATCATAAATTGAAGGGAACCCTTCAAGCTCTTGCTCAATGGATGCATCAGCAATAGAAATACCTTCAAATTCATACTCTTCACTCGCGTCTAACAGCAGTAATTGAACCAAAGTGAGTTCGCTAGTGGCTAATTGATTTTGCTGACCAACAATTGCCAATTTTTGCTGCGCAATTTGAGACCGGAAGTTATAAACTTGCTCCATACTACCTGTACCAGCTCTTTCTATACTTTCCTGACGCTCAAGTTGATCATTCAATAACTCCAGTGTCTGATTCGCAATCTTAAGCTGCTCTTTGGTGGAAATAATGTCCAAAAAAGCTCCTATGACTGCTGCTTCAGTCACTTGAATATTACTTTCAATTGTTTGAAGAGATGCCTCATACTGAAGCTTTCTTTGATCCACTGTTAATAAATTCCTGAAACCATCGAAGATTGTAATTCCAGCACTCAAAGAACCACTTCCACCTAAGGTGGTGGTATTTACCAAGTCTCCGACTGTTTGGTCAAACTGGAGTCCCTCATTCCAACTATGACTTGCATTTGCATTTAGGGAAGGCAAAAAGTTGAATTTGCTTTGTGTAAAACCCGCTTTGGCACTTATGGCATTGTTTCGCGCGGTCTTAATATTAATGTTATTCTCCAGCGCAATTTCTATACACTGCTCTAAACTTAGCGTGCGTTGCGCAAAACTCATGCTTGACATTAAAATGAGGGTCAGGCATGTATAAAATATTTTTTTCATAATGGTGTTTTCTATCCTTTAGGCAATATGATACCAGGAAGCCATTTTAAAGCTTCATTTTAGCGTTCACCTGCCTTGGGGCAAGTGAACGTAAACCCATAAAAAGGGAAATATTATACTAGAGAGTTCTCTTTAGAATTGATGTTCTCAGATACTACCTGACCATCAAACAAGTTAATTACTCTATGTGCATACTCGGCATCTGTAGCAGAGTGAGTAACCATCACAACTGTAGTTCCTTTAGAGTTCAAGTCACTCAATAAAGTCATTACTTCCTGACCATTCGTTGAATCCAAGTTACCAGTCGGCTCATCCGCCAGAATAAGATTAGGCTTAGCAACTACTGCTCTTGCAACGGCAACCCTCTGTTGCTGACCACCTGAAAGTTGCTGTGGAAAGTGATCTTTTCTATGCATAATCTGCATTGTCTCTAACACTTCTTCTACTCTCTTCTTTCTATCAGCAGCAGGGTACTTTAAATAGATTAAAGGAAGCTCAACGTTTTCATATACTGTAAGCTCGTCAATCAAGTTAAAGCTCTGGAATACGAAACCAATGTTCTTTTTCCTAAGCTCAGCTCTTTGCCTTTCAGAATATTTTGAGACCTCTTCATCATAAAAAAAGAACTCACCTTCAGAAGGGTTGTCCAATAGACCAATGATATTAAGTAGCGTAGATTTTCCGCAACCAGAAGGACCCATGATTGCCACGAATTCTCCTTCGCCAATCGCAAGGTTGACGTTATTTAGTGCTGTAGTTTCGATCTCGTCCGTGTAATAGAACTTCTTTAGACCTTTTGTAGTAATAATGTTTTTACCATTTTCCATAATGTAAAAAGTTATCGGTTGTTTGAATTAATTTATTGTTTGATTATTAATTTGTCTTTGTCATCATAACCTTCGTATGATGAAAATATCACTTTTTCTCCAGGTTGTAAACCTTCAAGCACTTCATAGTGGCGTGGCGTTTGGTTACCAATCCTGATTTGTCTTCTTGTTGCAACAGTTCCTGACTCATCTACAACGAATATCCAGTTACCACCAGTAGTTTGAAAAAAGCTACCTCTAGGTATTTGAATTGCATTCTTTTCTTCGCTAAGCTGTAGCCTTATTGAGATAGTCTGGCCTCTTCGAACTCCAGGAGGCACTTCACCCACCATTTCTACAACGAAGGTACCATTGTTAATTTCGGGAAATTTCTTTCTGATTTCTAATGAATATGTAGATCCTGCGAAATCATAAGTACCAACTAGGCCTTCATAGACTCTTGGTAAATAATGCTGATCCACATTGGCTTGAATCTTGAAACCGTTGAGGTCATCAATCTGGGCGATTGTGGTTCCTTGTCCTATACTCTGTCCAATTTCAACATTTACAGTAGACAATAGGCCATCAACAGGCGCTGTCACCCATAAATCATCGAGTTGCCCTTCAACTATTCTTAAACTCTCCTGAGAAGTGACTAGTCGTTCCGTATTCTGATTTACCTGATTCACAGAATTCAGAGAATCAAATTCTTTAGTTCTGATCGTGTTGACGCGTGTTGCCATTAAGCGATCATACTGTCGTTTTGAATTAAGATACTCTTGTTCAGAGATTACTTTATCTTTCCAAAGTTGTTGATTTCGAGTATATACGTCTTTTGCAGCGTCAATATCAAAATCAATTCTAATTACTTCGGCATTTGACCTAAACAAAGACTGCTTCAAACCATTATTAGTATTCTCTATCTCATTCCTGAGACGGTTAGTCTGAGTTTGTTGGTTTATAAAACTCATTTCTAATTGACTATTCTCAAGTTTCAGGATGGTGTCACCTTTCTGAACCTCTACTCCGCCTTCGAGAAATTTCTCTTGCACATTACCACCTACTTTAGCGTCAAGCCTAAAAGTAGCCTTTGGCTGTACTGTACCTTCTATCGGGATGTATTCTTGAAATGGCCCTTCTTGAACTTCGGCCATACTGATTTTTTCTGCATCTACATTGAGTTTCGAAGCCTTATCGGCAAAAACAAAAACATATAGTATAAGGAATACTAATCCGGCACCGCCAAGTACTGTAATGACCCGCTTGGCTGTGAATGTTTTCTTTTTGATCTTTTTATCCATTGCTGTTGTTCTAGTGTTTTCTAATCCGGGCAGCTACAGACAACAAGGGTGCCACTTTTTTATACTGTTGATTTACAGTTAGTTATACTCATATTGAATCATATAGGATGAATCAAAGTGTACAATTATAACACACGAATTGATCGTAATCGAACACTTTCTATTTAGAAAGCTTCAGGGAAGGGCATAAAAAAAGGCTCAGTATGGTCAGTACCGAGCCCAAAGGTCAAAAACTCAAAATATCTGAATTAATATTTAAATTAATTCAAAACAACGTGTGCAATATATGTACTTTAATCACTTCTGCAAAATGTTAGTTCCCTAAATCTTCGGTTTTTTTACATGACCGGTTCCAGATACATGTACATACCCTTTATGATAAAATTCATCCTTTATTAATTACAAAATGCATTCACTCTCAATTGTAGAAAGAGAGATTGCTGCAGGGCACTCGAGCGTCTAACTTGTTCGTAACCGATCAATATTTGTTACATAATCGGACACAAAATATTGAAAAAGCATATATTACATCTCTTAAACCTATTGGCATCATTTAGGCTTAGTGAAAACTCTATTCGAATAAACTAACGACACTGTGGATAAAGAATTAGGTAAAATTTTAATTATTGATGATGATGAAGATGTGTTAATCGCAGCAAAATTGCTGCTAAAAAAACATGCTAAAGAGGTCATCATCGAAAAGAACCCAAAGAAGATTCCTTTCCTAATGAATAATGGCACTTATGATGTCATACTCTTGGATATGAACTTCAGTAAGGATATTACCAGTGGCAAAGAGGGCTTCTATTGGCTAGAACAAATCTTGGAAGCCGACCCACAAGCTGTCGTTATCTTAATCACAGCTTTCGGAGATGTGGAAATGGCTGTCAAAGCACTTAAAGAAGGTGCCACAGACTTCGTTTTAAAGCCTTGGCAAAACGAGAAGTTAATAGGAACCCTTTCTGCTGCCATAAAGCTAAAAGAGTCTTATAAAGAAGTGGATAAACTCAAAAGTGCAAAAAGGCAACTTGAAGACGACATCAACAAACCTTTTAAGGACATTATCGGTGATAGTCCTGCTATGAAAAATGTCTTTAGTATTATAGACAAAGTTGCAGGCACCGATGCTAACGTTTTAATACTTGGCGAAAATGGAACAGGTAAAGAACTCGTTGCCAGGGCTATTCATCAACGCTCATTACGTAAAGACAATGTTTTTGTAGGGGTTGATATGGGAGCGATTACCGAAACCTTATTTGAGAGTGAGTTATTCGGTCATAAAAAGGGTGCGTTTACTGATGCCAAGGAAGATCGTGCAGGACGATTTGAGATCGCTACAGGTGGATCGCTATTTCTTGATGAAATCGGTAACCTGAGCATGCCACTGCAATCCAAGCTTTTATCAGTACTTCAAGGCAGACAAGTAACGCGTATCGGTTCCAATAAAGCCCTAGACATAGACATACGCTTAATTTGTGCTACAAACATGCCGGTCTATGATATGGTAGCCGAAAATACTTTCCGACAAGATTTACTTTATAGAATTAATACTGTAGAACTTCACCTTCCTCCTTTAAGAGAAAGACAGGACGATGTGACCCTACTGACCGAACACTTTGTACAAGTATATTGTGATAAGTACCGAAAGCCACATAAAAAAGTGGCCTCATCTACATTAAAGAAATTGAGCAAGTACCCATGGCCAGGAAACATCCGTGAACTACAGCACGCCATAGAACGTGCGATAATCATGAGCGAGGGAAACATTCTGATGCCCGATGATTTCTTTTTCTTGGTTCAAAAAACAGATAGCCAATCTGATACGGCTGACAATCTAAACTTAGACGATGTAGAGAAAAACATCATTCTTAAGGCTGTAAATAAGCACTCAGGTAATATTTCTAAAGCAGCTAAAGAATTAGGACTGACCAGAGCATCCTTGTACAGACGACTAGAAAAGCATGGGCTTTAAAAACATTCGGTTCCTTCTCATACTTCGAGTAGTATTATTAATAGGCACCATCATGTTGTTGGCCTATGTGGTGTTCGAGGCACCCAATAATGTGAACATTACATTTTTGGTTTTGATCATCATCATCCAAATCTATTTTCTTGTAAGGGGCATTGACAAAACGAACAAAGAAATATCTAGCTTCTTAAGCTCCATCAAATACGATGATTTCACTACCACCTACCCTACTCAAGGACGCGGTCAATCCATGAACGAACTCTATCGAGAGTTTAATAATGTGATTAAAAAATTCAGAGAGATCAGGGCTGATAAAGAGGCAAACTATCATTATTTCCGAACCATAGTTCAGCATGTAGGCATTGGGCTAATTACCTTTAACAAACTTGGTGACATTCAAATTATCAATAGCTCGGCAAAAAAACTGATCGGAATAGACACCTTGACTAACATTTTCGAATTGAGTAAAGTCAGTGCTAAACTAGTCGAATCCTTAGTAAAGCTCAAAACGGGTGGTAGTGCTTTGATTGAACTGACCAACGAAGGCAATCGCACGCAACTTTCAGTCTACGTGATTGAGCTGGTATTAAGAGGTGAAGAATTTAAACTAGTCTCCATCCAAAACATTCAGAGTGAATTGGAAGAGAAGGAAATGGAGGCATGGCAAAACCTTATTCGCGTGCTCACCCATGAAATCATGAATTCCGTCACACCACTTTCTTCCCTTGCGGCCACTGTTGAGGATAATCTAGTAGATAACATTGAAGACGATGTGCCAATTGAGAAAGAGGAGCTTGAAGATATCTATTTAGCCGTCCAAACGATAAAAAGAAGAAGTGAGGGGTTAATTCGATTTGTTTCTGATTTTAGGAATTTAACGAGAATTCCTGAACCAAAACTCCAAGGGGTCGAAGTCAAAAAAGTCCTTGATCACATCAGCTTACTCTTGAAGCATGAAATGGCTGGAAAAAACATTGACTTCCGTTTAAACATCGTCCCAAAAGATTTAATGTTTAATATTGACAAAGAGCTAATAGATCAAGTGTTGATTAACTTACTGCAAAATGCCATTCATGCCTTGGATGAAAATGAAGGAGACAAAATGATTATCCTCAATGCCTTTATTAATGAATATGGAAGACCTACATTGACGATTAGAGATAATGGTGTCGGCATTGATGAAGAAGCCTTAGGGAAAATCTTCATCCCATTCTTCACTACTAAGAAGCAAGGTTCTGGCATAGGTTTGAGCCTATCAAAGCAAATTATGAGAAAGCATGGTGGTGCCATCACTGTTAAGTCAGTTATGAATGAGGGGACAGAATTTACCCTCAGGTTTTAATATTTTTAAGGAATCGTTTATCTTCCGCAATCATTTCATTGAAAATCGCCTAATGAGCAATACGCTAGAAAAAGTCATCCAAATACTTGTCGAAAAAATAGGAATCGCTCCAACGGAAGCGACTACTGATGCGAATTTCATAAAAGACCTAGGAATCGACTCCTTGGACTATGCTGAAATAGTAATGGAGTTTGAACAAACCTTTAACATACGTATTCCAGATAGCGATGCTGAAAGACTCCAAACGGTCGGTCAAGCGGTGGAATACATCGAAGAAAAAATAGCTTCCTAGCAAAAAATTAATTCCATTTTAAGTAATCCTTTCATTTTTCAAGAAAGCATAGCAATCTCATAAAATTGTATTGACAGTCAGGTCATAGTAGAATTGGATATTGTATTCAACACCTACCCCTAAAGACCCGGACCGTGAAAATTCAATGCAAAACCATTGTTATATCTGATGTACACCTTGGCACTAAAGGCTCAAAGGCAAAAGAGCTTGTCAGATTTCTAAAGCAATACACTTGTGAAAACCTTATTCTAAATGGGGATATCATTGACGGATGGCAGCTAAAAAAGTCCGGTAAATGGAAAAGGAAACATACACGCTTCTTTACCAAAATCATGAAAATGATAGAAGAAGAAAACACCAAAGTGACATACATACGTGGAAACCACGATGACTTTTTAGATCAAATTCTTCCTTTTCAAATCGGAAACTTGAATATATGCCAAGACATGATCTACGAATCACATGGCAAAAAGTATTATGTGGTGCATGGCGATGTTTTTGACTCAATCACTCGCCAATTTAAATGGATTGCTAAGTTGGGTGATGTCGGTTACACTATGCTGCTTTGGCTTAACAGACAGTACAATATCAGAAGGGTCAAAAAGGGACTGCCCTACTTTTCTTTATCTCAGGCTATCAAAACAAAAGTCAAAAAAGCTGTCAAATACATAGATGACTATGAGAGTCAACTCTCATCTATGGCTAAGCGTAAACATTGCGAAGGGATTATTTGTGGACACATACATCAGCCTGCTATTAAGGATATTAACGGCATTAAGTATTTGAACTCTGGCGATTGGGTAGAATCAATGACCGCCCTTGTTGAAGATCTTAATGGAGAGTGGAGTCTAGCCTATTATACCGAAACACAGTCTTTCATAAAAACCAGTAAGACGCCTATCGATCAAAAAACTATCGAACTCACTGAGTACTTTGAGCAAGGCGGCCTAAACCCTCAGGCTGCCTCATAGACGAAACCTTAATAATATATCAAACCCTCCTGAGGATCACCGATACTCTTTTGATTGTCAGTCCCAATCGAAAGTGTTGCTTTCAGGGCAAGTATGCTATCTAAGTCGTGGCTCGTACTAATGTTAGTGTCGTTTGCTAAGGTCAGTCCCGCTATCTTTAATATATCTATCATAGCTTCATAGTCAGGTGTCTTTGAGCGATAGCCCAACGCATTCGAAAACAATTCTTTTCCGGTGTAAACTGGATAAGTCTCATAAACCTGCACCCCTTGTTTGCCAAGCCGACTCGTGAGCTTCATTGCTCGTGCTGTTAAGCCACCTAAGAACATAGGAGACATGGCTTTTGTGGCTTTATCACATCTTCTGTAGTGGTAATCATCAAACCCAACAAGTCCAGTATAGACACCAGGCAAAGACAAAGGAGCGTCAAGTCCAACTGACTTAACAGGGTGTTCTTTAACGAAGTCAATGATCATTTCATCTGCGTCTTGATTTTTGACCGATTTCGTTAGGTAGACTAGTCCATTTTGCCTGTAAGCAATCACTGTAGTACCTGCCAATTTGCTTCCGTAGTCAATACCTATGTTCATTGCTAAATTATTATAGTCAATTCAAACTAAACCTTATGTAGATTTGTTCTGCAACCTTAAAGAAAGGAATAATATGCTCACGTGGATTGATGTGATCAAATTTGCCAACAATGGCAACCCAAGCCCAGACAGAAGGGTAGAAAAAACTGAAGATGAGTGGAGAGAAATTCTCACGCCTCAACAATTTCAAATAGCCCGTTTAAAGGGTACTGAGCGCGCAGGTAGTGGTGCCTTTTGCGAAAGACATGAACCAGGGCTTTACGGTTGTGTTTGTTGTGGCACTCCTCTTTTTGATTCGAGGGTAAAGTTTGAGTCAGGTACTGGCTGGCCAAGTTTTGCACAACCTGTAAAACAGAACGCTATCGGTTACATAAAGGATACGAGTTATGGCATGACGCGCGTAGAGGTAGTTTGCAACACTTGTGATGCACACCAGGGCCATGTATTCCCTGATGGTCCTGAACCAAGTGGTTTGAGGTATTGTATTAATTCGGCCTCAATGCAACTGTTAGAAGACAACAAAAATGAAGCGACTGCTATTATTGGTGGCGGCTGTTTCTGGTGCACAGAGGCTGTTTTTCAAAGAGTCAAGGGAGTTAGTCTGGTAGAGTCTGGCTACTCAGGAGGACAAATTAAGAATCCTACTTACAGAGAAATCTGTAGTGGCAGAACCGGTCATGCGGAAGTGATTAAGATTACTTATGATCCTGAAGTATTGGATTATGCGGATCTATTGAGAATATTTTTCTCTACCCATGATCCTACCACTATGAATAGGCAAGGTTACGATCAGGGAACGCAATATCGCTCGGTGATATTCTTTCAAGATCAGAAGGAAAAAGATGTAGCAGAAGAAGTAATGCAAGAGATGAAGGACTACTTTGATGATCCTATAGTAACAGAGTTAAGCCCTCTAGAAGCTTATTACACTGCTGGGGAAGATCATCAGAACTATTACAATGACCATCGAAGTCAGGGGTATTGCACCGCCATTATCGACCCGAAAGTGGCTAAGCTCCGTGCCATGTTTTCGGATAGATTAAAACCCGAAATAAGTTAGTAAGAAAAAGGCCTCGTTTAAACGAGGCCTTTCTTTTTACAATCCACTTTAAATGTGAGTTCTGAGATCCTAATAGGCTCTCTTATATCTTGACACACTCTCTTAGCCTAAGGTTGTTATGCATATGACTACTCTATTCATCTGTCTCTTTGGACAAAACTTTAAACGACCTTATTAATTCATTGCCTTCAGGGTCTATTACTCTAATGATATGTTCACCAGGCGGAGGGCTTAACCCCATTATATGGTCATTATTCGTACTACCAATATATTGGTCATCTAAATGCCAGTGTAAGGCTGAGTCTTGCTTTCTATGCGTAGCCTCAAACACCAATTGACCTCTAGTTCCATCTTGCTGTATTGGAATGTACAAGGTGGCGTTTGGCTCGGGGTAAATCATATCCATGACAACTAAGGATAAGACTTCACTACCACAACCACTTTTCATTGGAGGTAATTCTTGATAAGTGGGATTCTTCTTTTTAAAGTAAAACGCCTCCTTAGGGGGTAAAACAAACCAATCTTTTGTAACCATATCGCTCAGCGGATAGCACCCAGCGTTTACGCGATAGGTCATTGTTTTATCTAAATGCACTCTTTGATGGAATGGGCTAGCCGCGGTCCTCAGGCCAACGCTCGGAATAAAGGTTGTGTCAATGTCCGAAGAATACGGAGAAGCTAAATGACCACTTTGCCGATCGACAGCTGCCATCGTTAATTCAGATCGAGGTGGCATAAACCACGTAGTTTCCGGTAACAAGTCAAAAACATCGAACATTATCGGTGCCGCAGCTTTTATACCTGTTAAACCAGGTCGGCCCTCTCCATCGGCATTCCCTACCCAGACACCCACCACATATTCAGGTGTAACGCCTATTGCCCAGCCATCGCGATAACCAAAGCTCGTTCCTGTTTTCCAAGCAATCTTTCGGGCACTCGCGTACATTTTCCAAGAGGCATCTTCGTCTGGCCGATATACTTCTAACATAGCCTGAAAAGTAAACCAAATAGAGGCAGCTCCTAGATGTGGCTCATCTATAGGCTCTTTTTCCTTATTGCTGTACCCATTACTATAAGCTGCAAAATCAAAGTCACCCGTGTCATAGCCCGCAATTTGTTTTCTGTGAAAACCCGATAAGGTTCTCGACATGCCAGCATAGATATTGACCATGTCCCAAAGTGTACCTTCAGAGCCCCCTAGAATCATTGACAAACCATAATAACCAGCAGGTTTTGTTAATGTAGACATACCCATGTCTGTAAGCTTTTGGTGAAACTTAGGGTAACCGTACATTTGAAGCATGTTGACAGCTGGCACATTCAACGACCTCGAAATGGCCATGTCTGCATGAACAGCGCCATCATATTTTCTCGTAAAATTTTTTGGAGCGAAGTCTGTATAGAAGGTAGGTACATCTGGAATCAGTGTTTTCGGAAGGATTAAGCCTTCGTCTAAGAGGCTGGCATATAGCATTGGTTTAAGCAAACTTCCTGTACTCCTAGGTGCTTGGACAACATCCACCGAAGCAGCGTGCTCATTGCCCGCCCCTTTGACATTCCCTACATAAGAGAGTACACGATTAGCCTTAACATCGAGTACTAAGACAGCAGCATTGTGAATACCGTCTGTTTTCAAAAGTTGATGATGGGCGTCTAACACATTATCTACCCTGTCTTGTAAAAAGCCATCAATACTGGAGTCAGTAACGCTACCACGCTGACCGTTGTTAACCAAATAATTGAGGAAATGATCAGCTTTCTGAGGCAGGTTGCTCGGCCCATCTGGAAGTGGCTCTGCTTTTGATAGTTCAAGCGAGGTTTCGTCCATATGGCCTTCAGTATACAAGCGATCCAACAGTCGGTCTCTCTTTGTTTTGAGTCTTTCATTCCGCTTTCCAGGATAAAGCAGTGATGGTTGATTCGGAAGAATTGCCAAAAGGGCCGATTCTGCCCAAGACAAATTCTCAGGTGGTCGCTGGAAGTATCGCCAAGAAGCTGCATTCAAACCCACTGTATTGCCACCAAATGGGGCATGCGAGGCATACAAGTTCAGAATACTGGACTTTTTATATCGAAGTTCTAATCGCGTAGCCATTGCCATTTCCATTAACTTCTCTCCGACTGTTCTGCCTTTCCCTTTTCTTGATAGCCGAATCACCTGCATGGAAATGGTACTTCCACCGCTCACCACTTCACCTTCCTTTATATTCTGCCAGAGCGCCCTACCTAGGGCTACGGGATTAACCCCAGGATGATTATAGAAGTGTTGATCTTCAAAGAGTAACAGTGCCTTTTCATATTTATCAGGAACCTCCACCACTTCAGGAAAGCGCCACTGCCCATCACTCGCGATTCTTGCAGACATAAGTTCACCTCTAAAGTCATTGACCACCGTGGCGTAAGGGTCTTCAAAGAGCTTTTTTGGCAGCGCATAATAGTATACCAC
This sequence comes from Cyclobacteriaceae bacterium, assembly GCA_965284605.1. GTDB lineage: Bacteria > Bacteroidota > Bacteroidia > Cytophagales > Cyclobacteriaceae > Roseivirga. Next base: position 3,149,260 of record OZ260101.1, on the reverse strand, counting down.
ACTCAGCAATAGCAGAGCGGCTGCAAGGAACTTGCGATATTTTCTAAAGAGTCTTTTCAATTATCACTTCTTTCAACCTTCACCCATTGACCAGCAGTAGTTGCGCTAATTGTATCGTCATACATGGCTTCAACTTTGACTGCGGGTAAGTAGTATTGTCCTGCATAGGTAGCATTTAAGGCTACTTTGAATTTCTTACGCTCATTTGGTCTTAAATCAAAGTAGGTAAACACCCTATCGTCCCGAATATCCTGGTATTCATAGTTAGCTTTTTTCGTTGCACCAGAGATTTCGTTCAAACGATCATTCAGAATCTCCCATCCCGAAGGAAATATTTGACTTAAGGCTAAATCTTCATAAACACCTTTGGTACCAGGATTAAAGACTGACACCTCGGCAAAGAAGTCACTGCCTTGATCAAGGGCGTTTGGATCAATTACATTACCATTTCTATCGGTATAGGTAACTGAAAGGCGTAAACCTTCCTCCGCAGGTTTTTCTTGTCCAGTTAGTGGTTGTCCCCTTCTAATGGCTCGGATGAATAGCACGCCATTCCCCTCGTTCTTAACACTTGCAACTGTCTGATTTGAGCCTTCTACTTTTGCGTCCACCAAAACGATCGGCTTAGCAGTATTTACTTTTTGTTCCGCACTACTATTGATTTTATAGCTTGCCAATACGCCCTTACTCACTTGGTCGGCTCCTGCAAATTTGATCACTGAAAGCAAGGCATAAGCAGTAGTCTGGGTGCTCATCCATCGGTCTTCACTCAACTCGCTAGCCACTGACCTTAGCAAAGTCAAGCCTTCATTTTGCATACCTAATAAGCCTAGCGTCTCTAAAATCATTGCATTATCTCTTACCCTTGAGCCATAATAGTAATAGCGCGATCGTCTTGGCGACTGCATCGGTAAGTCTTCAATGATTTCTCGGGCTACCTGTGCCCTACCTACCAAAGCATATGCTGCGGCCAATCTCCATTTGGCTTCTAAGCTTAAGCGCCCATCTTCTCGCAAACGGTTCATGGCACCTAATTCTGGTTTTTGTGCTTTGGCTAAAACGTAGAGTCTGTAAGCCTGAACCAGATCATCATTGTAAGTTGAATACCTGCTCCAAGTCCTCGCCCTTTGTCTCTGGTATTTCGTCCAGTTCGATAATAGATTTGACGGGATAAAATAGCCTTTGTCTTTTGCCTTTAACAGGAAATGTCCAGCGTAATTAGTACCCCAGTCGTTTTCATCGCTATTACCCGGCCAATAGGCAAAGCCTCCAGCTGCGGTTTGAAACTTGGCTATACGATCAATTCCTGCCTTGACATTTCGCTGTACATCAGCAATTTCTCTTTCGCTTAGTTCTGTAATATCATTCAGAAACAATTGAGGAAAAACAGATGATGTGGTCTGTTCGATGCAACCGTGCGGATAGCCCATTAAGTATTCGAGTCGCCTTCCTAAATTAATTGGAGGAATGACACTCATCTCTAAAGTGAATTCATTAGTACCGGCCATTCCCACTTGATCGAAAGTATAGCTCCAATCTTCTCCTGGTTGAAGCGTTAATTCTGTTACATCGGTAATGAATGGATTGGGGTTTCTAACCTGTACCTCTACTTTATAAGTCGCTCTTTCACGACCTGAAGTGGCAATAATTTCCACTTCCCCTACACCGATCGCTTCACTGACCTCAAACTCAAAATCTACCACCTGATCACCAATCTCGTCAAAACGAAGAGACTGATTTTTGGCATTGATAATCTTCAATAATGCATTGCCCTTCACGCTTACCTGAACATCTTTGACATTGGACTCCATAGCGAAAACACTCACCGGCAGCTTTATTTTTTCTCCCGGACCAACTACACGAGGCAAGGTTCCTAATACCATGAGGGGCTTTCGAACGGGCGTTGCTTTTTCCGTATTTCCATATGCCCCGTTTTGACCAGCGATGACCATCGTTCTTACAGAACCGACATAATTAGGCATTTGAAAACTATGTGTTGCCGTTTTCCCTTTTTCTAAGGTAAAAGGGCCCAAATGCTTTACCACAGGTTTAAAACGATTCGCCTTCACCTTTTCTGGACTAGCAGCTGAGCCATCACCGCCTAATGCCAAGAGTCTTGAGAGATCGCCACTGTAGGCACCGATCACTTCGTCATAAATATCCCACGTCTTCACGCCAAGTGCCTGTCTCGCGAAGAAAGTATTCCACGGATTGGGCGTTTGGAATCGAGTTATGTCTAGTAAACCTTCATCTACAATCGCCACGGTATAGGTCATTGGCATACCATTTTGTTCTGAGACTTTTAGTGTCACTTCCGATTCTGGTTCCAATACGTTCGGCATATTGAGCTCTGGATTTAGCTGGGTAGAAGCATCGGTAATATTGATCGGAACAATGCCATAAAGCCTTATCGGTAGATCATTTCTTGTCTGGGCATGGGGTTGTAAAAGTGTGGTATGCACATAGGCATTTGGCACCATATCCCTTGTAGTCTCAAACACAAATTCATTCGCGCCTTCCTTGGTATCAACCCAATAAGAAGCAACCACTTTACTACCATTCTCTACACTCACAAGTGCCCTTCCTTCAGCACTGGCAGGGATATTGATTTTCACCGGTTCACCGACTGTATAGTCTTCTGCATCCGTAGAAAAATTAAGCAATGCGGCTCCGCCAGGCCTACTCTCCTCAGCCCAACCTGGCCAATCGAAATAGGTAACAGCACCGGCAGAATGACCAGACTCAGTATCTCTTACGCGAACATAGTACCTACCCCAATCACGATTAGGGATATTCAATGCGACAGTTGCTTTGCCATTTACCGTCTCAATAGATTGACGCTTGTATGGCTGGTTATAATTCCTGCTGATGTAGTATGCTAGATTATCCGAAGACCTATCCCACCACCATCGCCAACTGAGCTTAAAGACTTCTAAGACTAAACCTTTTTTATCTATTGGGTTTCCCTCTGCATCAACCGAAACCACTTGCATCACGTGATCTTTCTCAGTCAGCAACTGGCCACGTCTATCCCCTTCTGGCTTTTTGATTCCCACAAAGCTCTTGTAAGGGTAAAAGGGAATACTAAACTGATCAATGCTAAAGTCTCCACCTGGCTCAAATACTTTACCGCTAAAAGTAGCCATCAGCATACCCGGGGAATCACCTTTCTTATTCAATGAAACATTAACATCTGCATGGCCCTTGGCGTCAATTGTCCCGCTGAAAATTCGCTCTGTTTCGGATCGAAACTCCTTTGCTTGATCATCGAACATATAGTTTGGGAAATCCTCAAACCTTGTCGTTATTGGATTGAGAAATAAATCGAATTCGGCTTTGAGATTTTTGGCCGGTGCTCCGCTGAGCCACTTTACATTCAAGTCTCCTTGAAGGCCAGTACTGCCTACGGTAATCCGGTCTTTATTAAATTTCAAATCAATTTTCAGGCGGTTCGGTTTTACCGTCTCTATTTTGATGCGCTTGGTAAAATCAGTACCACCAATTTTAACACGTGCCAACCAATTCCCCGTTGGTGCATCATCCGCTGTTTTCAGTGGAAAATGGTAAAAACCATTCAATGAAGAAGTTTCCACCCTACGGATTTTAACATTTCCAGAAGGATCAACTAACTCCATCACTACGGGGTGATCTTCAGGAAGATTGGCATCGGGATCTTCTAACATGAAGTTTAAATAGATATCATCCCCTGGTCGCCATACACCTCTTTCTCCGTAAATAAAGCCTTTAATTCCACGTTGAACCCTCGCGCCACCGACATTGAAATTGCTTAATGAAAGCGATTGGCCATCCCATAATTTCAAATACCCTTTTTCTGGGCCGCGACTTGCCGTTAAGAGGAAGGGCTTTCTGACAAGGTCTAACTCCACCTTTCCTTCGCCATCGGTGGTAAGGCTTTCGATAACCTCTTGCTGAAAGTCGTAAACTTGAACCACGGCATTAGCGATCGGCTTAGTAGTTCTTAAATCTGTGACGAAGGCTGATAATTTTCTATTGTTCCCAATTTTAGCAATCAGACCAAGGTCCGAAGCCAAAATATTGGTTCTGACAATTCTGCTGGTGCCATAGTAGTAGCTATCGTTGCATGGGTTATCCCTTTGTCTCCAGTCGTAGTTTGAATTATATCCGTAGTCATAGTAGCTGTCATAGGCACCCTTATCTTCACCACTAGATACGTCCCATTCATCCACTTCTATTTCACCTGCTAAAGGCAATTCTTCTAGGGCACCTTCTCCACAATTATACAGGGAATAAGCCTTCTTAAAATTAAGCCTGACTTGATAAATGGCTCCGGGTTCTGTTTCAATGAGTTCAGAGATATCAAGGTTAAAACGGTTCCATCCTGTAAGGTCTAATACGCCTGATGCATCAAGAACCACTCGGCTCTCATGGATAGGTCTGCCTACCCTTCTGAGCTGTTCATCGCCATTGAGGTTATTGGTCTGTAAAAACTGAATGACGTTCTGTTCGAAGATTTGAATGACGGTGACATCAACCGCCCTTAGGTTTACAGCATCAAAAGGCAACAAAAGTCCATCTGTGCTAGGTAAAATAGTTCCCTTATTGGCAATCCTGACTTCTGGTTTAACCTGAGCGAAAGAGACATTAGCGGCAAAACTATTCTGCATCTTATAGTCCTTTCTGTTTCTAATACCCGGGTAAACAGACAGCTTTTTCAGGCCGATTAAGTTGGTAGAGGTATATACCTTCACCTCATTTTCTTCAATTGAAAATCTTAAGTTTTGATCTCCTTCCAGTGTGATTAACCCCTGCAAGTCTTGACGCTCATTAAGCGGATCTGAAAAACTCAATAGCACATAGGGATCGCCAATTTTGGATACTTTGCTATTGACGACTTTAAAATCGCCCAAAGCTGGTATTTCTGCTGTCGCACTACTGGTTCTATTTACGCCAATGGCGCTCCCATCAAATCGATAGGTAACATTTGAACTCTCTTCTTTTCTTTGTGCTCCTGAAATCGTGAAGGCGTGATTGGTGCCAGAATTTGCATCGAAAGCCCAATCAATTTTCAGTTCAGCACCGGGTTGTCGAGCAGTAAACGACTTGATGATCTTTGAGGTGTCCGCATAGTCAGCAGTGAGTAATTCACCTTTGATTACCTGTTTGACCATCGGTTCATCCGGATCACTCACCAAACCAGTAATTCTCAGGTCAAAATCTTGTTGAATTGCCTCAAACTTAAATTGAAACAACGACTCACTGTTTGGTACTTCGAGACCTAGTGATTTCAAGTCTATTTTTGCCAAATAGCTTTCTCCGCTATTTAGAGCAGTAGCTGGTTTAAATTCAATAACACGGTCTGTCACCCAGCTGATCTCACCCTTGAGCGCTGGGGAGAAACTAATGATGTCCTCTATTTGAAATTCTTTTGAGACAGGATCTACTAAAGCCACCACTACATTAGACCGTGCACTCACCTTACCAGAAGTGTAAGAAGAAATATAGTTTGTAAACGCTTCATCCGCTTGCCTGTCAAAGTTATTCGATGATTCCTCATTACTACCGCAGGCGGCAACAAAGAGAAATAACACAAGGCTGAAGATGCTTAGTTTGAGACTTTTAGACATGCTGAAAAAATTAATAATTATAGGGATCGCTCACCTGATTAAATATAGAACATTGACGCGCTAAAGAAGCGTGTCGATCTAATAACTATTTATTTAGTTTTTATTGTACCGAAGCCCTTGCCTTGTAACCTTTTTTTAAGTGACCACATCTAAACCGTTAAACTCAAAAACATGAAACAAGAATTCAACAGCTTAAGAAAAGTGATTTTTATCTGTTTAGTGATCACCATCAGCGTGAACTGCTTCGCGCAGCAAACGGCCACGGAAGCCGATAAAAAAGAATCCTTAAAGGGATATGCAGGCGAATACATTTATGACAGTAAATCTGACTTCGGATTTGACGTAACCATCTCCTATGATGAAGAGCGTGGCCTTCAGGCCCAACCAACAGACAAATCACAACCTTTGGCAACACTAATGGCTGTAGAAAAAGATCAATTCGAATTGTTACAAACCGGTGGTCTTTTCGCAATATTTAAAAGAAATGAAAAAGGAGAAATCATTTCACTCGTCATGTCTAACGGAGATAGATCATTTACCTGCATGAAGAAAGGAAGATAGCCATGCAACTGTTGTGCGTAAGTAGGCATCTGTCATAGTAGACAGCTCAAAACTCAACACAACATGCTCAAATCATACCTCAAAACAACTCTGCGGACGATTAGAAAAAGTCCGCTCTCTTCATTTATCAATATTTTTGGATTGGCCATGGCGCTCGGGGTCGCCATAATGGTATATTCTTTTGTGGAAATGGAAGTTAGCACTGATCAATTCCATGAAAACAGAAGCGAAATATACATGGCCACATCGGTCTTAAACCGCAGTGGTCAAGACGCGGTGTACGGTGTAACTCCTGCCCCATACGCAGAAAAACTCATTAATGATTTCCCCCAAATAAAGCGTGTAGTCCGAATGGAGGAAACTGGCGGTGTATTGAAAAATGGGCAGAACGTGTTCAACGAGACTTTCAGTTTTGTAGACCCTGAGTTCCTAGACATGTTCACTTTTCCGCTGAAGTGGGGAGATAAATCAGCCATAGCTTCACCCAACAATATTATACTCAGCGAGAACACGTCCATTAAATACTTTGGTGAGAAGAATCCTTTGGGTGAATCCATGACTTTCGAATTTGGTTCGAGCAAATACACTTTCGAGGTGGGTGGTGTTGCCGAAAAATTCCCGTACAAAAGAAGCATGGACTTTAGAGTGCTGGTCAACTTTGATCAGCTCAAGCAAATTGATCAAGGATTTTCGGTATCAGATTGGGCCAGATTCCTTGATGGCGTTTTCATTCAAGTGGATAAACCCGAAACTGTTCCTAGTATTGAGCAAAGTGTTCAGCAATATGTAGCCTTACAAAATGAAGCACAAAAAGATTGGCCAGCTACCTCGTTTGGTTTCGAACCTTGGACTAGACTTTACTTAGATGGTGAAGACATACGAGATACAGTAACCGGCAGTACGGATGGTATCGGCAGCTTAGTGCTCAGTATTATTGCCATTTTCATTCTGGTCCTTGCCATATTTAACTACATCAACATTGCCATTGTATCCGCTACTAAGCGACTAAAAGAAATTGGCGTTCGCAAAGTGATGGGCAGTACTCGAAAGTCACTTATCTTTCAATTTTTAGCGGAGAACGTATTCCTAACGCTTATAGCCTTAGTTTTTGGGTTCATTCTAGGTGTTACTGTACTCATTCCTGGCTTTGACAATATGTTTGACATAGGAATGGAATTTGATATCGCCCAGCCGCAACTGTGGATCTTTCTTTTAATACTCGTGGTCTTTACCGGTTTAGCCTCAGGAGCCTACCCAGCATTATACATTTCGAATTTCAGTGCTACACATATTTTCAGAGGTCGTTTAAAGTTTGGAGGTAAGAATAAAATGACAAAGGTATTTCTCACTTTTCAATACATATTGGCTTGTATTGCCGTGGTGGGTGGTATCATGTTTACGCAAAACACAGCTTATCAAAGGGCTAGAGACTGGGGTTATAATGAAGAAGCAACTTTAAGTGCTAGCGTCTCTCCTGCGTCAGAAGCCAAGCGATTAATGATCGCTATGGAGCAGAATCCTAATATCGAGGCTATCGCCCTTTCCAAGCATCACTTAAGTAGACGCCAAGGCAGAATGCAAATTCAGGTCCTTGATGAAGATATTGATGTGGTAACGCTTGAAGTAGGACCAGACTACATCGAAGCCATGGAGCTGAGTGTAAAGGAGGGCCGAGCATTTGAAAGAAACCGAGAAACAGACTTTCAAAATGTTCTGGTCAACGAGCGGATGGCAAAGATTCTCAATCCTGAAGGAGCATTAGGACAACAATTCAAATCTGACACCCTCAACTTCACGGTAATCGGTATAGTCGAGGATTTTCACATGTGGTCATTCTTCAATGATATTGAACCTATGATTTTAAAGCTTAGCCCTGAAGATGAATATGCATTTGTATCCATGCGGGTTAAAGCGGGCGCATTGATTTCTACCTACGAAACCCTAGAAGAAACATGGTCAAATCTATTCCCTGAAAAACCATTTGGTGGCTTCTATCAGGAGTCTACCCTTGCCGGATACTTCTATGAAATTGACGGGCATGGCAAGCTCATGCGGATAGTGGCCATATTGTGTATTGTGCTTTCCTGTCTAGGCTTATACGGTCTAGTTTCACTTAATGTGGCAAGTCGCACCAAAGAATTCAGTATCCGAAAAGCTTTAGGTGCTGGCATTAAAAACTTGGCCATTGTGATTAACAAACAGTTCGTCATCTTTTTGGTGGTAGCGCTATTAATTGGTCTTCCAGTAAGCTACTTGTTAATGGATGTGCTTTTTGATGCTGTTTATGAGTTTTACAAACCCATTACCTTGGTTCCATTTGTCATCACATTCTTTACTGTCGTAATAATGGTACTGATCACCGTTTCTTCACAAGTCAAGAAAGTAATGACTACAAGTCCTACAGAAGGTTTAAGAAGTGAGTAGACATTAAAAACTCACATTGAAATACAATGTAGGTGTGAAGGGAATTCCCACGGTATTAAAGGCGTTTCCGTTGGGTACATTGATAGATTGATTCAATCGAATATTCCGGGTATTGAATAGATTTAAAATAGATAATCCCGCCTCGAAATTGGTGCTCCCGGTTTGAAACTGACGCTGAATAGCTAAGTCCGTGCGCCAATAAGGTGTTCGATTCTCCCTTAAAAGGTTATCATAAAACCCCGAGCCATAAACATTGGTGACAGAAAGTTGAAATGGATTCAAATCAAAAATAGCGGCTCCTTTTAGCTCATGTCTTTGATCTTGACGGGCTAGTCTGTAGGCACCGGTAAATGTCCCTAGACCAAACCTTTCTTCAACTTTCGATAAGGAATAAGACAGCCAAAAAGTGTGAGAACCAAAGTGTTTTCTAGCAAACAGGTCGATTCCCCGAGCTTTCGCATCCCCTTGTGCAATTACCGACTCCCCCCTTCTATCGACAAAATACCGAGTGAAACCGCTCGTAGTTTTGTAGTAACCCTCCACACTTAACTCCAAATTATCTCCTTGAAAGCCAACACCCATGGTAGTATGCATGGATTCTAAAACGGGTATACTACCACCATTAGCTACTTGCCAAACATCAGCTCGATTGCCAAGTTCGTCTACCACTGAATTTCTGGAGATAAACTGGTTGTAGAGACCCCATCCAAAATGAATGTTCCATCGTTTTGATATATCTACTTTCCCATTGACTCTCGGCTGCCAGTACACATCTCCTCCATTGGGTACATCGGCCTTTAGGCCGACTTGCATGGAGAAATTGGGAGTCCACTGAATTTGATCATGGACATATAAAGACACTCTGTCTAACCCTTCAGATCGACTATCTACGAATGTATCGGACTGACTAGAGTTAAAGTCTGCTGTATTGCTCACATATTCTAGGTTGACTTGCAGCTGGTGGTTATCAACCGCTGCAAAAGTATGTGTCAACTTGCCTCTAAATTCTAAGATGGGATTGCTCCATAAATCCTCTCGAAGCTCTATCACGGGACTCATCACATTCCGATTAACAAAGTAATTTGTCGTCAATTCAGGGGAATATCTACTGTGTGATAAGATCATAGATGAAAGCCCCCCACTCTGCCAATTTCTAATATACTGTAATGAACTGCCTATTTGTTCCGAATTGATATCGATGTTTCTAAAGAAGGCTTGATTGTTTCTAGTCCTTAGCGTACCAGAATAAGAATCTGTACTGAAGACTGTACTTAACGCTACCTCATCATTGGGACTTAAGCTTGCCGAAAATTTCATGTGCAAGTCGCTATAATCGTATTTGGGGACTATCAAATTGAGATCCTCGTCAAAGCGAGCAGCAAGGTCTAAATCCTCAGAAAGTGTTCGCCTACCTGCTAATTGCAATGAAGCCGCATTGTTAAACAGGGGGACATTTAAATAGCCACTAAACAATTGATTGGTTAGGTTAGCACCTACCTCTAATGCATTGCGATTGCCACTTTTCCCTTCCATTAACACCACTCCACCTACCCGATCTCCATAAGGTACATTATACCCTCCCTTATAGACTTCCACATGCTTGATCATATAAGGGTTTACTCTACCCATGTCATCATTGACTCCCCAACTATTAAAGAGACTAATGCCATCGTAGACTACATGATTTTGGCCGGCATATGAGCCCCAAATCACAAAATCAGCAATAGACTCACCAGCAGCCATTATACCGGGATACTGACGCAGGTTATTAAAAATCAGATTATTGCTCAAGCCCGGCACTAGGTTATTGCCCACATCATTCAGTTGTATGTAACCGCTTTTCTGACCGATGTTCGTAATTGGCGCAGTGCCTCTTTCGCCAATAACAACGACCTCATTTAGAGCTTTGATTCTTGGACGGAGTATCATGGTTAGGTTAGGTCCACTAAAGAGAGTAGTGTCTAAATCATGGTAGCCTAAACTTCGAAGTTTTACCGTTAACGATTCGTTTTCTGACCGGAATGAAAACATCCCGTTTTCGTCTGTCACTAAATCTTTCTCGCCTGCACTGACTACAGCAAAAGGCAGCGGCTCATCAGAACCCACTTCGACCGCCCTGCCTTGATACAGGTAATCTTTGGCCTTCTTTATAGGTACTTGAGCCTGTTGTTTAATTGCTCTGAAGGTGAATACATCACCCTTGCGTATTACCTCCAAATTACACCGATCCCCTAGTGCCACTAAAGCCAGATCAATAGTCTCAAATGACTGATTAATCGTGATAGAGCATGCATTGGAAAGTTTCGAATTGATTGAAATTTGTATATCATACCGATCGTTAAGATCCAAAAGGATTTCATTCAACAATTCTTCTCGGTAGTCAAGAAGAATTGTTTGGGCATAAGACTTTGCGGAGCAACACAAAGCTAAGACTAGCATGAAAGAGAGTCGTCTCAAATCATTTCATTTTGATCAAATAGGTATTGCCATTTTTTTCATAACCCCAACCATAGCTTAGCAAGATTGTCTTCAGAGCCTCCTCTGCTGTTTTTGGCCTTTTTATCGTGCTAGTATACGGCTCATTTGCAATGCGCTCGTCTTCTAACTCAATAGTAATTTTGTAATGTCTTTCCAAGTCAGCAAATACCTTAGAGAAAGGAGTAGTGTTGTAGTTAAACTCGTTATTTCTCCAAGCTAATATAGAGGCTTTGGTTTCCGCTGCATTCTCTTTTATGGGCTTCTCAATATTCAAACTAACGAATTCTCCTGGCAGCAATACTACTTGATCCGCATACTCATTGCTAACACCAACTTTACCTGATTCGCAATAAACCTCATAATCTAGACCTCTCGCATAAACATTGAATTTTGTCCCTAATACTTCGGTCACCCCAAGGTCTGAGTGAACACCAAATCGATCACCTTTCTCTACTTCAAAAAATGCCTCGCCCTCCAAGTTCACCTTACGATCAAACTTCCACCAATAAGGAGCATATTTTATGGATGACATGGCATTCAAATGAACTTGTGAGCCATCAGGCAGCACATAACTTGTAAATTCTCCGGCCTCTACGGCTATCGTTTTGGTGTAAAACCTTGCAAAAAGTCCGTAGCTCAATAATAAAACCATAGACGCAGCTACGCTCATTGAAAACCAATTCATTCGAACGATCTTCGCTTGCTTTTCAGGTGCTGCTATTTCCTTTGGCTCACCTTCAATTGTATCACTGAGGCTTTCCCAAACGTCATCCTTTGACTTGGAATAAGAGAATTCGAGCTTTGAGAAGAGTGCTTGCTCTTCGGCAGAAGTCAAATCCTTATCGTGCTCCTTATTTTCCATGGTTCAAAACTTGTCTTAATTCATTTAGCGCCAAATTCATTCGCTTTTCTACGGCCTTTACAGATATGTTGAGTTTTTCAGCGATCTCCGTATACTTCATGTCTTCCATTCGACTCATTAAAAAAACTGCTCTTCTCTTTTCTGGTAAAGTGGTCAAAGCCTTTTCATATTTACCTTTCAGGTCTTGATAATTGACATCATTCTCCGTTTCGTTGCTGCCTTCCTTCCAGGACAGTGATAATTGATACTTTCGCTCTGACTTGGTCTTTCTGTATTGATTAATCCAGAGGTCATTCGCAATTTTGTAAAGGAGGCCTTTGGTACGGTTATCTTCATACTGAAAGCCTTTTTCCCAAAGTTTTACGTAAGCCTCTTGTGTAATGTCCGTTGCTAGCTCAGAATCGCAGCATCGGCAGTTAACATAGTTTCGAATTTCATCGAACCAGTTGTCAAAACACTTTTTAAAATCTTCTTTGGTCAAAGCAGGCTTTAATTTAAGGTAGTACGGTCCTAAGACCGCACCCCCTAATTTCAATTCAAATAAAACTAATCTATATTTTCTAATCTGAAGACTAGCCTCTGCAAGATGCTCTCACATGGGCCATCTCTTCTGCACTATTCACGGTGGTAACTGTGCCATCCTCAAATGTAATTTCCACTGGATAATTCAGGTCAGGACGTCCCTCCGCATCTGGGTTCGCGCGGTACCACTCTCTGATTAGTCTCCAATCTTCTCGCGATGCCAGCGCTATCTCAGAATCGTCAGGCATGGTGAAGCTAATCGGGAAATTGAAGGTAAAACATCTTCCGTCAGAAGTATCCACCTCACATGAGGCTCTCGCTCTTATCAATTCCTCGGTATTGTTAATGGTAATGACAGTATCTCCATAAGTAATGTCTAACGGGAAGTCGAAAGCTGGACGTTCTTCTGCTTCAGGGTTGGCTTGATACCATTCTCTTACCAAAGTCCAATCACTACCGCTGGCCAAGGTGATGCTTGTTCCATCAGGAACGGTAATCGACAAAGGAAAAACAAAATCGAAGCAATCTCGCGCTTGACGAACTCTTCGTCTTCTCAGCCTATCTCGTCTTGATAAGAGCTCTCTACCGTCAAGGTCAAAGAAAACGGCTGACATTTCTCCTACCCGAGTGCCCTGCTCTCTGATTAAACTCACCGCAAACCCTAAGTCTGGTACCATGGATGCATTGGCAATCATGCTTTCTGAAAAATCACTCTCAATTACCGCCAGTGAACTTGATGGGAGTGTCGATGGATCAATAGCCACCGCGTTGCTTGCAATCTCAATGGCTGCGATTAATGCATCATCATCTAATGCCGGATCGACCCCATCTTCATTGTCACAAGAATACAGGCCTAAGGCTAATATGACTGCCATCAGGGATGATAAAATTCTTAACTTCTTCATGCTTTCTATTTTTTATGATGAAATATTTACCCTTACACCGTAGTGCCTAGAGACTACCCTACTTTTAATTTCATTTTTTTAAAAAAATATTACCTCACGCTCTCTAGGCATAAAAAAAGACCTCCAATTCGGAGGCCTTAACATGATTGTATACTCAAACTAAACTACTGATTCGTTGACGCTAGGTCTAAATCTTTCACTGCATCTGATATTTCGTATCCTAAACGCAGTCCTTCTTCACAGTCCATGCTCATGTGCACGCCCAAAGGAATTCGCGAGAAGGCGTTCTCGTAGGCCATTTGTTCAAATGACTCAAAAGTCCTTGGTGTACCGACAAACTCTGTTCTGCCCTCATGCGTCCGGTCAGTAAAATTCGTCTCATTACCGAAGGCATCAATAAACAAGCCGCTTGCGGCTGAGGCAAATGTCGAGTGTCCCGAAGGGTAGCTTGGAAACCCTGGGTTTGGCCAGAACACTAATCGAAATAGGTTGGTCTGGTAATCAGGATCGATAAACTCTTGAATGTAAACACTTGGTCGCATCACCATAAACTCATACTTATATTTCCAGGCGGCTACTGCAGCATCATTCAAGGCGAAGCCTAGCTTTAACATAAGCGTCAATGATTCCTCTAGGTTCAAGTTGTACTGCTCAAGGAGTTGATTCGCGATGGACACTTGACGCACTGGAGGGCTCATCATTAAGCCTTCCACATCATCACTCCAAAACTCTGCAATCCAAAGCTGCTCTCCATTCTCAGATTTTGCATTGTTATTCGCATTATACACTTCCATCATTTGCTGAAAATATTCGCTATCAGGGTCTTCACTATATGGTATTGGATCAATGGCAGTGGTTTCTTTTGGCTTGATCACAAATGTTCTGACAGACTCCCAATATGGAAACAAAGCTCTTTCTGGGTCAGCTGAGTAGGTCCAAAAGCCTTCACCAACTGGTGGCTCGTATGACAATGGTTGCGGTGATAATATCTGCTCTTCTGCCTCATCATCAGTTTGGCTATATGCAATCACGCGCTCGGCTATGTATTGGCCCCAAGCTTTAGAGTCATCTATAAATTGGTCGGACAGACCCGCAGACAAACTAGTTTCTAATTCGGTTTCTAAGGCATTGATTGCACTTGTCTTATCCTCCGTCACGTTGATTAGGAAGTGTTCCACTACCTGCGCAAAACAAGCATTCAAGGCAATTCTATAACTAATCTCTTCCGCCTTCTCACTCTGTCTGATGTTAAAGCCCCTCAACCTATCCTCATTAGAGGTATTATTTGACATACCGGGTACTACGGCCTCATAAGCTGCCAAATAAATATAGGCTGTCGATCGGGCAGAGGCATTGGGTCTACCTTCAGAATATCTTTCTAGTTCAATAAATAAGTCCGTCCACTCCTGTACCAGTATATTTCCTTCTAGCGATAAATCCTCATTGATTTCGCCAGCGTTTACTTCCGTCTCAATGTCAAATGTTTCTTGATTATCACAAGCTTGAAACACCATTGCGAGAATTACGATCAAGTAGATCATTTTGCCTTTTATCTTCTTCATGCTGTTGTCTTTATAGGGTTAAAAAATCCTGATGCCTCATATGGGCATCAAGGTGGATTCACAAAAGCAACGGGCATGGGCGAAGCTTACCCAACCACCAAGATATTTTTTATTTAAAATACTGATGCTGGTAATTTTCTTAGAAGTTGAGAACTTGATACTATCTTTATACTCAATGAACAAATGGCTTGTACTTTTTATACTGACTTCACTTAGTTACTCAGTTTATTCACAATCAGATAGTACATATGTACCCTACGTGGCTTATTGGGAAGAGGGAGATGAATACGAATTTTTAGTATCCAAGATTAAGGAACAATGGAAGGATGGTAGTCAGTTTAAGTATGATTCTTCAGCCTATACAGCGAAATTTAGAGTCCTTGAAGCTACGGATTCATCATATTTAATTAATTGGTCTTTTGAAAGTGAGCTTCCTACAGAATTGAACTTACCCAAGGGACTCAAAGAAGAAATCGCCAGTTTCACAAACATGAGTGTGTTGTATCGAACTGATGAACTCGGTTCATTCCAAGGTATCCAAAATTGGGAGGATATTTCGATCAAGACTAAAGAACTTTTTAATGAGGTTGTTAAACTGGTTAATGAACGGGCTGATGAGAGCTCTATGAGTAAGAGTAAACTCGAAACAGCTATGGCACCTTTCCTTAGCATTTATTCTTCTAAGCAAGGTATTGAGCAACTCGTCTTGGGAGAATTACAGTTCTTTCATTTCCCAATGGGTGCAGAGTTTGCGGTCCAAGATACTTTATCATATGAGGAACTACTTCCAAATATGCTTGGTGGTGACCCTATTCGTGGCGATGCAAAAATCTATTTTGAAAAAGTTGATTTCGAAAACTCAACCTCTACAATGATACAGCAAATGACTTTAAATTCTGAGGATACTAGAAATACCTTATTGGATGTATTTAAAAGAATGAACTTGGAGGAAGAGGAATTTGAAAATCAACTCGCAACCTCAGAGTTCAATATATCCGATTTCAATAAGTATGAATTTTACTTTTACCCAGGCATTCCAATTAGAATTGAGACAAAAAGGACTACAACAGTTAATATTAACGCTGAAAGAGGTAAAAGAATTGACCGTCAGATTATTGAACTTATCGATTAAGTCTTGGAAAAACAGCAGGCGTCTTTTTCTTATAAGCTTCAAAAGCTGCATTGCCCTTATAACGTCTCTCTAGCATGGGAACGCCAGAGACTTTCAGCAATAAGAAGGTGATTAGCACTGGGCTAACCAGTCCGATCCAGCCATTCGCAACCGGTAGTACAACGATGCCAATACCGAACCACATTAATATCTCACCGAAATAGTTCGGGTGACGTGAGTACTTCCAAAGGCCTGTTTGCATCACTTGGTCTTTGTCCGTTTTTTGCTTCTTAAATTGACCCAATTGATAGTCGCCAACGGCCTGCCAATAAAACCCTGTTAACCATAAGACTAAACCTGCTCCCGCCAAAAAGCCTAATCCGCTCTCATAAGACTGAGAAACAATAATGATTGGAATGCTGATCAGCAATAAAAGCAATACCTGCAACAGATAAACTTGTAAGTAGGAACGCCAGAAGAAGTTGCTCCCCCATTCTTGCCTCCACTGTTTATAGCGAAAGTCTTCTTTCTTTTTACTGTTCCGTATACCGATGTGCAGGCTCAATCGTAATCCCCAAAGGATTACCAATGCATAAACATAGGTGCTCAGCTCACCACTGGATTGCGTCATAAACAAATAGACACATAAGCCAACATAGCCCATCCCCCATGCTACATCAGCAATATCATTTCGCTTTAAGATGATGGAAACGATAAACCAAAAACTCGCATAAGCGAGTGCTAAAAAGAGAAGGTCTGTAATCAATAGGCTCATGCCATTAACCAATTCATAATGTAGAAGCCAGCGGTACTGACAGATGCTGTGAGGATGGATCCCCAAATGATATCGATAAACACAATTCTAATCGGCCAGCCTCTCAAAGTGGCTAGGTTGGTCAAATCATACGTAGCATAGGTAAAGAAGCCAAAAAGTGCCCCTTTTAGTATCGCGTCTTCCAAAGAAGCTGCCTCCACTGATGGCACTATCGCGAAGTAAAAAATTCCAACGATAAAGAGGAGATAGAAAATCATCGCGGCCGTCCAATTGACTTTTGGTGCTAGCAACTTTCTGAGGTACTTATTGTACAATTTTTTGGCAATCACACCAAGCCATAGAATGTCTATCGCGAAGAAGACCACTGTGGTCAGAAGGTATGCTTTCAATAGTAATGAGAAGGACATGATTATAAAACACAAGTTGGCCCATTTTGTTCATGAAAGCATCTGATTAAAAGCTAGTTAACTACTGACACTAGATTGCTTTCTATTGTAAAAAAAACTCGCGCATATTCTAACTTAATAATTAGGAGAAATAACATAATCTATCTTGATTGCATCATTATAAAATCCTCCATCTTGACTATTTCACAAGCAACATCGCGCCCATTGATCGGCCTATTTACAGTACTCATTAGCTTTTTCTTGTTGGCTCCCAGCGCATGGGGACAAAATGGGTTTCTGCCCGGTAAGATCGTTAACACAGCAGGAGACACATCAAATGTCTTCATCAGGAAAGGAGGAGGGAAAATCAACCCGTACTTCATTGATTATAAAAATGTTAATAATGAGGAGATATTAAAAGGCACTCCCGAAAACATTAAGATGTTCCAAATCGATGGCGATGCAAAGCACATAGGAGCCACAGTTGAGGTTGACAGAAGCAGCGATGCTCAAGTTCAACTAACTACCACACCCGAGCCTAACTGGGAAAAAAGAAGCGTTTTTCTAATAGAACTATTAGGAAGCAAGGTCTCGCTGTACATCTATAAGTCTAATAATCTTACACGGTTTTATTATAACTCATTTGATTCAAATGAATTCAAACCTTTGATTTACAAAAAGTATAATGTTAATCAACGTATACAGCACAATCGGACATACCGTAAACAGCTACAGGAAAACTTTTCTTGCGGAACTGATTATGACAAACTCAAGGATGTGGACTATACAACACGTGACTTGGTGAAGTTCTTTGAAGCTTATAACGGGTGTATGGGGAACGAGGTCCAAAAGCGTGTAGTGGCAAAAACCACAGGATCTACCATTTGGACACCTACAATAGGAATCAACTTGATCTCCGGAAAAATGGAGAGGGTATTTCTCAATATCTTCAATGACCCAGTAGAAACATATAATACCGAATTCGAGAGTACTCAAGGTATTAGAATCGGTCTAGCCGGAGAAAAACCGCTACCAAGATCTAAAGGTAAATCGTCTCTAATTTTCGAAGGTGTATATGAACAAATAAAATCTAGCGGACAGTGGGATGACGTACTTTACTTTGAAAATGGCTCATCTCAACGGGCTAATCAGCGGGTTGCCTTCGATGTAAACCACATTAACTTTAATTTTGGGCTTAAGCGGTATCTGATCAGAAATGAAAACTTGAAATTGTTTTTTTCAGGTAGCTGGTCCCCAAGTTTAAATATCAATCTAGAATCTTCCTTTGACATTAATTCCGTGAATGGTAACCTCGTTTTTGGTCAAAGCCCCAACATCAGGGAATCCAGCAACTTCATATTTTCCCTTGGGTTAAAATCTAAGGTGATCGCTTTTGAAATAAAGTATAATACCAACCGAGATTTGACTAAAGACACCGAAGCTTACAGCACTATGTATAGGGCAATTGGACTGACTCTTAATTTTCAAATTCCAACCAAAGAGTGATTGACTTTAGCGTACATTAAGCGGCTATCATGAGACATCAACGCTCGTTATGTTTGATCTAAAACTCCCGATAATCTCCCTCTAAGAACTGATTCGCTTCTTCCTCGGCAAACTTAGAAGTGCTATTGTTCCAGTGGAGCGTTTTGTTCGGGAACCTTCCGGCAATTACCCCTAAGAGGATCGTTTCGGTTAGTCTAGCGGCATAGGAGAACGGAGCTGTACACTCATCCTTTCCTAAGCAGGCGTCCACAAACTGGTGGTAGTGCTTGTTACTCTCCTTACCGTAGTCTTGTGTCGGGCTGCCCACATCAGAGAACTTATCCAAATCGAGATCTACATACTTGCCTTTGACAATGTGACGTGGCAGTTGCATAAAGTGAGGTAGTAAGAGCCTACCTTTTTCGCCAACGAACATGGCACCTTGATCAGGCAATGCTTCTTTGTTAGGCAATCTGAGGTCTTTGTGCTTTTTCGGGGCACCGGGACCGTCATACCAAACCCATTTGAATTTATCGGTCGTGTAGTCTGTTGCCGGAAATCTATAGGTCACAATGTTGTTTTCGGGAAAACCGAAACCTGTTGGCTTTCGGCACTTGTTCTTAATCGTATAAGGCACGTCTAGAGCCAAAGCATTATAAGGTGTATCGAAAATATGAACCCCCATATCGCCAAGCGTTCCACAACCGTGGTCCAATAACTTTCGCCAGTTTCCTGGATGATAAATTCCTTCTTTGAATGGTCTGTCTGAGGAAGTCCCTAACCATAGGTTCCAATCCAAGCTACTTGGTACAGGATCGCTACCTGTTGGCATTGGCGCATCAGTACCCCAATTTTTTGGCGACCAAGCATGCACTGTTTTCACTTTGCCGATGATTCCTGATTGGATCAAGGCAGTACCTAGTTTATAATCATAGAAGGAATGCACTTGAATACCCATCTGAGTGGTCAAGTTCTTGTCCTTGGCCATTTTGTTCATGGCACGCGCCTCAGAAACATGGTGCGTCAAAGGCTTTTGACAATAGACAGCCTTGTTCATTTCCATGGCCATCATAGAAGCTGGCGCATGGGTATGATCTGGGGTAGAAACCACCACAGCATCAATGCCATCGCTCATTTCTTTGAGTAAAATTCTATAATCCGCATAGGCCTTAGCCTTGGGAAACATCTTTTGAGCGACAGCCAATCGGCTGGCATCTACATCGCAGAGTGCGGTGACTTCTACGGCTGAATGAGCTGCCATGGCTTTCAGGTCTTCCATCCCCATTCCTCCTACGCCAATGTGGGCAGTTCTGAGTTTATCGGCACTAGAAAAAGCCCAAGTAGACGAGGGTAAAATGCTCGCTGATGTCATTAATGCCGCCTTCTTTAGAAAATCTCTCTTGTTCATAGCTACTAAAGTTTTTTGATCTTAATGTTTCTAAACCATAATGGGCTATCGTGATCTTGAAGACCGATATAGCCTGATTTGAACTTACCGTACTCGGGAAAATCTTTCCACTTACCGGCCATCTTCTTGGCTTCCCAAGCTTCGTCCCAAGGCACAAATGACAATATCTTTTTACCGTTGAGCCAATGCTCAACCAGTTCTGGTGTAAACTTAATGGTGGTGGTATTCCATTCGCCAGCGGGCTTTACAATTTTCACATTGTTATCTGGGGTATGCATGGCATAGTCGGCACCCGTTTTTTGCCATTCTTGAAGCGTTGCATTGTTGATTTCTTCCCATTTCAAGTCATCCAACAGCTGATATTCTGGTGATACCTCATATGGACTGCTATACCCCTCTTTGGTATGATAGAATACACCGCTGTTTCCCCCCTCTGGAATTTTCCATTCTAAATACAGTTCAAAATTATCGAACTCTTCGGCTGCATAAATGATGTCCTTGCCACCAGTCCATTCTTCTTCTAATTTCTTTTCAGTATCGAAGGTCAACTCACCATTTTCAATGACCCATTGCGGTGGCATGCTTTCGCCATTGTAAGCCCTCCAGCCGTCCATAGAGGTACCATCAAATAAATAAATCCAATCGTCTTCCTCAGTTTTTGTTTCACTTTTGCTGGTACTTTGACAAGCGTTGAAAAGGAATGTCGCTAGAAAAGCGAGTGTCAGTTTGGTAAGGTTTGTTGCTCTCATGGCTCTAATTACTTGTTATCCTGAATAGGTGTGATTTTGATATTTCTCCAGCGGACTTTGATCCCTCCACCATCGTGAATCTGCAAAGCGATTGAACCTTTGCCTTCACCGATCTTTTCGTCTTCTATGTGGATCATTTCGGTGCCATTCAGCCAAGTCGTTACGGATGGACCGACTGCTCTGATCTTCATGGTATTCCACTCGCCCATTTTTAGGGCTTTGTCCTTTTCTGGTTCTGGTTGTATCAACCATCCGCGACCGTAGGATTCGTAAATACCACCAGTGTGACTGCCCGGAGGCGCCACTTCTGCCTGCCAGCCACTGACCTTGGTACCATCGACTGTAGAGCGGATAAACACGCCACTGTTCCCATTGGCATCTTGTTTAAACTCTAGGGTGAGTTCAAAATCGTCATAGAAATCATTGGTAGAAAGGTAGCCGTATTGCGCGCTCGGTCCGCTTTCGCAGATCAGGTTGCCGTCTTCGACATACCACTTCTCTTCTCCATGGTTAGTCCAACCGTCTAGGTTTTTGCCATTAAAAAGGTTGATAGATTGGTCTTGAGCTGCGCAGCCAAAGAATAGTACCGCACAGCAGCAGGATAAAAATCCTAGGTAAAAAAGTCGTTTCATAAGGTTGATGCTTCCGTCTAAGATAAGCAAATCAAATGGAATTCGAATGATGGTTTTTTCTATTGGTGAATGTACAGATAAGCCCTTGAAAAGCCATTTACCTTAAAAAAACACAGCAAGAAGGGCCTGAGAATTAACTGCTCAAAAATGATCTGTATATTTCAATTCCGACCTTGTTGTTGTTTTATCCAAGCTTATACTGTCATCAACAAGCCACAGTTGATAAGTTTAAGTCAAACATTTTTAAATTGTAGTATCTCATTAAAATATGAGCACTATGAAAATCATATTGTTCTAAGCCAAAAGGTCAAAATCATGCACAATAAAATAAAAGTACTCTTTCATCTTTTCGCACTAACGCTATTCGCTTGCGGTGGTACCGTAAAAGAAGCTACTGAAACTGTACAATACCAGCTAAAAGAATTAGAATCAAAGGTTTTCAACCTAGATAACGAAACGGCTTTCGATCAAATTACACCTCAATACAGCGTAATTAATGGCATTGGTTTCTATCACTTTTTTAACCGAAAAAACAGCAGTATTTATTTCTATAATTATCAATCAGGCGAAATAACACATAAAGTAAAGTTATCAAGCGAAGGGCCTGACGAAGTACTTTATCCTTATGGATTTTTTGAATATTGGGTAAGCGATTTCGATAACATCTTTATTAACACTATGCAGCACTATTATCGTATTAATAAAAATGGTAAAGTGTTAAAGAGAATAGTTGCTCTTGAAAATTTTTCTTGGGATAAGCCACTGCTTTCGCTAGACCAGAGTACAACATTTGAAGATGGCAGACTGTATGCCGCTCGTAAAGTCATAGTAAACCCCGAGGATGAAACGAGCTGGTTAAGGGCTGCATATGATTGGGACAAGGGTGAATTTGAAACAACCTACCTTAATGAAAAAATGATTGTAACTGATTATGAGGAAAAAGCAGAGAGAATAAGAGAAATGTCAAAGACTGGTGGGGTTACCTCCTTAAGCTTCCACTATGCAGGAGACCATAAAAACCTGTACGTGTCTTCTGTTATTAATGATAGCCTTTACTATTTTCAAAACGATCAATTTGTAGAAGCATATTTTGCTGGAGTTCCTGAAATAAAGTCAACGGATCTTGATGGTTACTTCACACTATCTATTGTTAAAGAATTTAAAGGTGGCGTTTCCATTGGGCCCAACCCGACTCAGCCGGCACATTTTACCCGGATATTACAGAGCACGGATAAAAGGTATATCTACAGGTTATTAGTTCATGGTGCCCAACCTAGTATTGACCCAGAGTCAGATCAAGAAGTACCAAAGGTATTTGGCGCCTCTATGGTAGTTTTCGATACTCAAACCAACACATCAGGCAACATTACTCTGCCCGAAGACATAGCTGAAAATTTGCTCTATGCGTCAGATATGTTTGTAAACGAAGAAGGCATTCATTTCCCAGTAAAAGAGGTTGAGTCTGAAAACGAGAAAGCCTATAGAGTGTTTAAGGTTGATGCGCTTGTGAGTAACTGATCTTATTGTGAATTCCCTTCTGCGGTCATCGGACATACTTAAGCATTATTCCTATAACAGACTACGCTGATCCTTATAGCTTCAATTAGAAGTTCACGGAGCAGCGCTACCGTGGGTAACAACCCTAACCAGACGCAATCAAATCGATGAGGAGATTCCGGGTCACCCCGAAACTTCGGGGCGGAATGACGGTAAATCGAGAGATTTGTGCCTCCTCTTCTTACCCTGAGGTTACGAAGGGACTAGTTCCACTGCTATATTCAGGATAGAAGGACTGAAGGAGGCTACGGAACCCTTTGAATTTACTCTATAAAACAGTAATCCATAAAACCCACCAACCCCTGACATAATATGTCATATCTTGTGCGCAACTTGATCCACAAAAACGATGAATCATCTTTCACGGCTATTGGCAATTCTCACTATTCTCAAGTCAAAGCGTATCGTTACCGGAAACGAGCTGGCCAGAAAGTTTGACGTCAGCCTAAGAACTATTTACAGAGACATCAAGAAACTGGAGGAGTCTGGCGTGCCTGTTATGACCATTGAAGGAAGAGGTTATTCCATTATGGATGGCTATATGGTGGCACCTATCATGTTTGACGAAATGGAAGTCAATGCCCTTGTTACCGCAGAGCAATTGATCGCCAAAACCAATGACGACTCCCTGATTCAACATTTTGAGCAAACGCTGCAAAAGATCAAGTCCGTTTTCAAAAGCAGCCTTCAGTCCAAGGGAGAAATGTTAGAGCGTAAGATGTACGTTTTCAAAAACAATGCTGATCCAACAAGGACCTCCTCCCTGTCTGCCGTGCAAATGGCCATCATCAATTTTAACTTGATTGAAATGACTTATCAAGCCAAAGACAAGGAGCCAACCTTGAGAAAGATAGAGCCTTTAGCCATTTACAGCTTCGATGAAAAATGGATTCTTGTAGGTTGGTGTCATTTGAGAGCAGACTATAGAGCCTTCCGCTTAGATAGGATAAAAGACTTCCAAATCTTAGACGAGGTATTCGAAGACCGAAAATTCGACCTGGGCCAATATTTTATCAGATGTGCTGAAATTGAAAACAACCCCTGACATATTCTGTCATAATTGACTTTTAGGTTTGTAACATCATCAAACAAAAAAATCATCAGTTATGACAACTCAAGAAATTGCAAACAAATGGGCAGATTACTGCCGGACGGGTCAAGCCGACAAGGCACAACAGGAGCTATATAGTAAGGACTGTATTAGTCTTGAAATGGCAGGAGCACAAGGGTTTCCACAAAGAGTGGAAGGAATCGATGGCATCATCGAAAAAGCAAAACGTTGGGAAGAGATGGTGGAAGAGTTACACGGTATGGAAATTGAAGGTCCGATCGTAGCCGCTAACTATTTCACAGCATCTATGAAAATGGATATTACTATGAAAGGCCAACCTAGAGCAATGGTCGAGGAAATTGCCGTATACAAAGTTGAGGATGGGAAAATCGTTTCTGAGCAATTCTTTTATGCTATCAACTAGAAATCAATCGTCACTCTTCTGCCCTTGTTGGTGTTATCACCAACAAGTGGTGAGGGAGGTCAGCGAATGATGAGGCAAAACCTCCTCCGCCTTTCAGGCACCTCCTCTAAAGGAGGACTATACTACATCAAGAAGAGAGTTAAAGACAATACTTCCCCCGAATCAAATACGCTCCTGTTTTTACCCTGAGGCAACGAAGGGACTTATGCATTAGCAGAAGTTCCCTCGATAAACTCGGGATAGAAAGGCTGGGAAAGAAAAACCTCCTCCGCCTTTCAGGCACCTCCTCCAAAGGAGGACAGGCTTAGCCTCATTCAACAATATCCGCCCTTGTTGGTATTTTCACCGACAAGCCAAAGAAGGTAAAATTGAACCACCTTACTGAAAAACTTGTATAGCTTTATCGCACCACCGGTGCTATTAGAAATACACTATGCTAAAACTTTTTAATTGGAAGAAACCTAATATCAAGGCAGTACGCCTACCCGACCTCGGCTGGGTAGAAGGAGACACCACCAAAACGGTTAAGAAATGGGGAGATGCAGATGCTACCATGGCGATTTCGCTCAACTTCTTTGAAGGAGAACCCGACATCCCTACTATCAAGAATATTGACCAACTAAGACAGTATTATCGCGATGCCATTTCTGCCGCTCAGGGAGGTATTATTGAAGTAGAGATCGTAACGCTTCACGGCATCCAGTGTATCAGAACTATTCTGAAATTCCCGCAGGAACCAAGTGGTTCCACTTACCTGACCTCTTTGTCTATTCCTTTTGCCATGTGCAGTTATGTGGTCAAAATTCAAGCACCGGAGTTGGACAATACGGGTATGCGCGATGCCTTTATCATAAAGAAACTGCTCCGCGAAGAAGTGATCTCGAAAACACCAACAGGCTATAGCAATTGGGCCTTAGATCCTTATCAACCCGATGCCAAAGGTCAAAACTTAATGCATCGTTCCGAAGAGGCGAAGTGGGATGTCCGTTTCCCGAGTCATCCATTGACCAAGAGCCGAAAGCTTATCGCTGAAGTCGAAAAGGGCATTCAATTCGATCAAAAGCTTTTGGATTTGAAGCCGTTTCAGAAGTAAGGCGTGAAACCTCCTCCGCCCTGTGGGCACCTCCTCCAAAGGAGGACAGGTTTAGCGTTATTCAACAATTTATCTGCGTGACTATTCTCCCCCGCTACGCTTGTGCCGAAGCTTCACCGCGTTGGCATTAGCTTTAGCGGTTGTGAAGCGTAGGAACTGGCGGGGGTTAGGGGTTGGAACTACTCCTGAATTGAGACTACTTCGCTATGCTCGCAGGGACGTTCGCCTTTGTTGGTGTTGTCACCCGTGCGGTGAATAGAAACCTCCTCAGCCCTGCGGACACCCTGCCTTTGTCAGCAGGCAGGCTCCTCAAGAGGAGGACAAAATACAGCGGACTCAGCTCTTTACTTCTCTACCACATGCTTCACCCTATCCACTTGATCGGCCTTAGTCAGGGTCAATCGAACGATGCTCTCTTCTAGGGCGTCAAGGCTGTGAGGAACTCCTCCATTCAAAGCAATCAAATCACCTTTCTCTAGGTTGATAACCTCACCTGAAACAGTAAAGTCAATCTGTCCTTCTACCAACTCTACAACAATGGGGAAAGATGTTTGATGTTCTTTCATTTGCTGACCTTGCTTCATGGCGATTCTAATCTCTTTGGTGAAATCCGTTTCGAAGAGTACCGATATAGCAGGTCCTTTTTCTTTAAAGACTATGTCTTTAAGTATTGATGCTGTTTTCATTTCCTTTCTTTTAAAAGTGATCGATCCTATGATCGATGTTCCCTAGTGCTAAGTATTCTCGCAAAAATAGTATGCGCCATTACCTGAGCACGGGTTTTAGCGATATCGCAGTTAGCACCTATAAAAAGTTCATCTAGGGTTTCGAACCAAAGCTTCAACCAACTGTCAAAATGCGCCTGCTCTATGCTATTATTGAATTGTCTATCTACGTCTAGATGCGCTTTTAATGGATTTCCGTTGTAGGCCTTAACAAAGAGCAGGCTGGTTTCCCAAAAATCGCTGAGCTTATCTAGGTGCCCTGGCCAATCTGTGATGGCACCATTGAAAATAGGACCAAGTGCCTCGTGCTTTCTCACTTTGGCATAAAAAGTATTGACCAAGAGGGCGACATCTTCTCTCGATTCAATTTCTTTTCTTTTCATCGTGTAAGATTAGTTCTTTCTCAGATGAAAAGTCTATGATATTGATCATGTCCAAACAGATCTTTTCCTATGTTTTTAAAGTAATCGCTCAGCTGTATAGCTGTATCCATGCCTTCGAATGAGCCTATTAAAATATCGTTTGTCTATTCTTATTCCCCACACTTTTTTTGACCTTTGACTCAGCATGAACAAGGAAATTACGATTCAACGTGTGGAAATAACTGAAGCAGAAGTGCTTAGAACCCTTGGTGAGTCTACTTTCCGTGAAACTTTCGAGGCCCAAAATTCCAAGGAAAACTTAGACACTTATCTAGCTAAGAGTTTCAGTTTAGCCAATGTTGAGGCCCAGTTGAAGGCTCCACATTCCGAATTCTATTTTGCCACTCTTCATAAAGAGACCGTTGGTTACTTAAAGCTTAATACCTCTGACAAAGGCTTAGAGATAGAAAGAATCTATGTGATCGGTTCGGCCCAAGGTCAGGGTATTGGCAAAGCCCTCTTTCAGTTTAGTTTAAACCTCGCAAAATCAAGGAAGTCAACATGGCTTTGGCTAGGGGTTTGGCAAGAGAATGTAAAAGCGGTTGAGTTTTATAAACGTCAGGGGATGGAAGTCTTTGATACGCGCCAGTTTCAATTGGGTAGCGAGCTTCAAGATGACTTTTTGATGCGGTTGCGAATCTCTTAACAGCTCCAAACTATCAATTGGATTGATAAAAAATTAGACTGAAGTCAAACACAGTATTAACCAAGACAGTTAAGTCCTCATGAAGCCAGAAGAATTAGCCCAATTATCTGACGAAGCATTGCTCGAAGAAGTAGGGAAAATCAAACCTTCCCCTATCACAGATGCCTTTTTGATTGGTTTTTTGATTGGCATACTCATTTTTGGTGCCGCTGCCAATGCGTGGGGATTTCTTGGCCTACTTCCTTTGTATCTAATTTATGTGTTCCTGAAAAAAGGAAAGAAATACAATGCCCTTCAAAAAGAATTGAAAGCGCGAAACTTAAAATGACTGTGTTCATGACCGCATTGGTCATAAGTTAAATCAATCAAACTATTTAGAACGATCAGGGAGATTCCGGGTCACCCCGAAACTTCAGGGCGGAATGACGATAAGAAATACATACACCGATCATAATCGAGACTAGCGTGTCATTAATAGGTTGACTATAACGGCTACCCTTCCATTTCAATCACTAAATCATCTTGGCCTACCATTGCTCCCACATCCAAGTGTACTTTCCTTACTTTCCCTGTGATATGTGCCGAAACGGTTGTCTCCATTTTCATGGCTTCAATCACAAACAAGGCTTGGTTTTCTTTCACCGTATCACCTGCTTTTACTTTTACTTCGGCTAAACGACCTTGCAATGGCGAACCAATCTCATTAGCAGCTTCGGCTTTTCGATTCGAGAATTTAGTGACATTAAAGCTTAAGTCTTTGACCTCAATCACTCGCATCTGCCCATTCAAATCAAAGTGCACACTGCGCATTCCGTCTTCATTAGGCTCACCGATATAACGCAACTTCACAATGATGTGCTTGCCTCTGCCTATCTCTACGAAGAGTTCTTCATCTTGCTTAAGCTGATAAAAGAAAGCCTTGGTTGGTAATTTTGACACCTCACCATATTTCTGCCAATGCGTATAAAAATCCTTAAATACCTTAGGGTAAAGCTTATAAGAAAGGAAGTCTAGCTCATCGCAATATTGATCGAATTCTTTTTGGAAGGCGACAAACTCCTTGTCGAAATCTACCGGTTCCATATGTGCATTAGGCCGATCGGTAAACGGTTTCTCTCCTTTGAGTACTATTTCAGATAACTTTTGAGGAAACCCACCCGGAGCTTGACCAAGCTCTCCCTTGAACAGATTTTTCACCGACTCCGGAAAGGAAAGGGTATCACCCCTTTCTAATACATCTTCGGGGCTAAGGTTATTGGATGTCATAAAAATGGCCATATCGCCAACCACCTTACTAGAAGGCGTCACTTTCACAATGTCACCAAACATGTGATTGACCAAAGCGTAGTTTTTCTTTACCTCTTCAAATTTATCTTCCAAGCCTAAAGCAGTGGCCTGAGGACGTAAATTTGAATATTGTCCTCCCGGAATTTCATGATCGTAGACTTCAGCGGTTCCTGCTTTCAATCCGCTTTCAAAAGGATAATAGTACTCGCGGACATCTTCCCAATAGTTGGAGTACTTATTGAGACTATGCACGTCAATCTTCGGGTCGCGCTCATGGCCTTGTAAAGCCGCAGCAATGGCATTAAAGTTCGGCTGCGAAGTCAATCCTGACATGGAAGCGATAGCAACATCGACAATATCAACTCCAGCTTCAATGGCCTTAAAATAGGTAGTTGCCTGCATAGACGAGGTATCATGTGTATGCAAGTGGATCGGCAAACTAGTAACTTGTTTTAATCCACCGATCAATTCAGTCGCTGCATCCGGCTTTAGCAAGCCTGCCATGTCCTTAATGGCGATCATATGGGCACCGGCATCTTCAAGCACCTTGGCCATTTCAGTGTAATACTTCAGGTTATATTTAGTGTCTTTGTCCAACACATGCCCCGTATAGCAAATGCACGCTTCGGCAATGGAGTTGGTTCTTTCTCGCACCGTCTTGATGCTCACCTTCATGGCTTCAGCCCAGTTAAGCGAATCGAAGATTCTAAAGACATCCATGCCATTTTCGGCACTCTTTTCAATAACTTTTTCAATCAGGTTATCAGGGTAGGCTTTATAGCCTACTCCATTCGAACCACGGAAAAGCATTTGTAACAAAATATTAGGTACTGCGGCACGTATTTGCTTCAGGCGTTCCCAAGGATTTTCGTTAAGAAAACGCATACTCACGTCAAAGGTAGCTCCTCCCCACATCTCCATGGAAAACACGCTAGGATGATTTTTAGCAAAACCTTCCGCTACTTTAGTCATGTCTAATGAGCGCATTCGCGTGGCTAATAGCGATTGGTGTGCATCTCGCAGTGTTGTATCAGTAAAGAGTATCTGCTTTTGATCTTTAATCCACTTCACTAAACCATCCGGCCCTTGTTGTTCTAGTATCTGTTTGGTACCATCGGGGTAGGCCCCTAATCGATCAAACTCAGGAACTTTAGGGTTTCTGAATTTAACAGAAGCGTCAATTTTCTTTACGCTTGGGTTGCCATTGACAGCCACCTCTCCTAGGTAATTCAAGAGTTTGGTAGCTCTATTCATCCGCCTAGGCATCTGAAATAGTTCCGGATGGCTTTCGATAAACTTAACCGTAGCATGTCCCTTGTAAAAAGTAGGGTTGGTCAGCACGTTTTCCAGAAACCCTTTGTTCGTCACCACGCCTCTGATTCTGAATTCAGACAAGGCACGCTCAAGTCTTTGGGCAGCCCCTATGAGCGTTCTACCTGAGGCTGTAATCTTCACCAGCATGGAGTCAAAGAAGGGTGAAATAGTGACCCCAGCATAACAGTTGCCCGCATCTAACCTAATGCCAAATCCTCCCGGGGAACGGTAGGCAATGATGGTTCCATAATCTGGCTTGAAATCATTCTCGGGATCTTCCGTTGTGATTCTACACTGGATGGCATAACCGTTGATCGAAACGTCTTCTTGACTCTTAATGAAGATTCTCGGGTCTGAAAGTGGATAGCCTTGCGCAATTTCGATTTGAGATCGGACGATATCTATTCCCGTGATTTCTTCGGTAATCGTATGCTCCACTTGTACTCGTGGATTGACTTCAATGAAATAAATGTTCTCTTCGGCATCGACCAAAAATTCTACCGTTCCGACATTATTATAATTGACACCTTTGGTAATCTTGAGTGCGTATTCATAAAGCTTGTTCCTTGTTTCTTCTTTTAAGCCGATTGAAGGAGCTACTTCAACCACCTTTTGATACCTTCTCTGTACGGAACAATCACGTTCATAGAGATGGACCAAATTGCCATAGTTATCTCCCATGATTTGCACTTCGATGTGCTTTGGATTGTCAATAAACTTTTCAATAAAGATGGTATCATCACCAAAGGCCTTGAGGGCTTCACTACCTGCCTCGTTGAAAGCCTGCACCAACTTCTCTTCGCTCCTTACCACGCGCATTCCCCTGCCCCCACCACCTGAAGCAGCTTTGACCATTACAGGGAATCCGATGCGTTTCGCTTCTGCTAGTGCAATGTCGCCATTGACTAGGTCTTGGTTGCTATCCTCTATCAAAGGAACCTCGGCTTTCCTGGCAACAATTTTTGCCTGAAGCTTATCGCCCAATTGCTCCATGACCTCTGGTGCTGGCCCGATAAAAGTGACACCCTCTTCGCGACACCTTCGAGCGAAAGTCACATTTTCTGAAAGAAACCCATAGCCAGGATGAATCGCATCAACGCCCTCGCGCTTTGCGACAGTTAAAATTTCTTCTATGTCCAAGTATGGTTTTAGCGGAGCATCATCAGCGCCAATTTGGTAGGCTTCGTCTGCCTTATACCTGTGTAAAGAGTACCGATCTTCATAAGTGTACATGGCCACAGTTCGGATTTTCATCTCTGATGCGGCACGTAAAATTCTTATGGCAATCTCTCCTCTATTGGCAACTAAAAGTTTCTTGATTATCTTAATGGTAGGCTCCATATGCTTTCTTCAGGCTGTAAAGGGAATATAAGAATTACCTATGTGCGAAACGATAATTCCAGAAGGTAAATCGAGTATATCGTTTGAAAATCTGAAGAAAGCCAACCTTAATGAGACTCCTCCCTGTAATGAGGAAGGAGTCTCGTAAATCGGTAAAGAGATTTCGGATCAAGCCAGAAACCTCCTCCGTTCTGCGGACACCTCCTTCAGAGGAGGACAAAAGGTGCTAATTTAATTTTACACGTGCTAAAATCCAATCAGACATTATCTTGAGGGCCTTCGGTGAAAAAGTCTCTTCGATATCATCATACTCATTCATGGCGCCTGTTTCGGCAGTTTGGAACATATGATTGAGTCCTTCCAATGCGATCACTTGAAAATCCTTGTTGTTCCCTTTCTCCAATGCGGCCTTAATACCTGCCTGATTGACATCGGCCACGACCTGCAAGTCTTTCGTTCCGTTGAGTGAAAGCACAGGGCACTTCACTTGTTCGAGCACCTCAGCTGGATTATAGTTGTAGAAATAGCGTATCCATTTGGTAGTTCTCGTTTCAACCAAACCCTTGAGTACTTGATCTCGCTGTTCTCCTGTACCCGCCATCGCATTAAAGAAAGGTGACTTATCATAAAAGGCGGTAAGCTCCTCTCGTACTAAGGCTACATCCTTATCTGCTGAAGCAATATCCAAAGCATCGGTTATGAATTTATTGTAGGCATCCTCATCTGGCACAGGAAACGCCCTCAAGGTTGTAGCTTGAATCAATGATGTTTCATACCCAGAAACACCAGTTCCGGCCAGTAGCACCATAAAAGCAACGTCTTTGGTATTTACAGCTACCATGGGTGCAATGATCCCTCCTTCGCTATGGCCTACAAGACCAATTTGTTTCTTGTCAATATCCGGCCTTGTCTTCAAATAGCCAATCGCACTCTCTACATCCGTGGCAAAATCTGCTGTTGTAGCTTCGGTAAAATTGCCTGTCGACTCGTTCACTCCTCTGTCGTCAAAGCGTAGCACGGCAATCCCAAGCTTTGTCAAATGATCAGCAATGACTAAAAATGGCTTATGACCGAAAATCTCTTCATCTCTGTTTTGGGGACCACTTCCTGTGATCAATATCGCCACTGGAAATTTACCTGAACCTTGCGGAATCGTCAGTGTGCCCGCAAGCGTGATGTTGTCAATGGCATTTTCGAAAGTAACTTTCTCTTGACGGTATGGGTATGGCCTTGATGGTTCTTGAGGCCTCTTCTTTGCTTCAAGGAGTTCAGCCTTTTCTTTCGTTAGGTTCAAAGGCACCTCGTTGACTCCTTCCTTGAACTTACCTTTTAGGAAGGCACTATCGGCTAGATATTCCCCAAAGTATTGAAAGCCGAAATTCCTTCCATCAATATGAAATTGATTGTTTTCGAAAGTGGTCTTTTGCGTTTTGATTCCTTTCAGGTTTCTCCTAGGGATGTCCATCGTTGTCTCCAAACCTTCGGAACTCTCCGTAACATGAAATATGAATTGAATCTTATTATTGCCTCGTCCAACTTCGCCATACCAATCTCCTGTTACATTTTGAGCTGAAAGGTGTGAACTGATTAAAAAAGCAAATATTATTAGTTGTAGATTTCTCATGACACTAGTTTTTGATTTTAATAGGACGTAGCTGTCCTGCCTGAAGCATTTGCTCCAGTTTTTTGATTGATAAATATTTGTTGATGAATTAAGGCTTAGATCTGCTGATCAAGCTAATCTCCAGATGCTTCGTTTTCCATGCTGACAATTTTATCACGCATGGCCCTGATGTCCTTCTTCTGAGAAACATAGAAGGTTCTGTGTTCCCACCGAGCTGCCATATAAGTAACCGCAAAAAAGATGGCCACTAACAATATCACCCACCATTCGGCACCTGACTCCAAAAGGCCTACGAGTGTCAATAGCACTACTGATAGTAAATAGAAACGGCTGGTCTTTGAAAACTTAACCTGATAGTCGGCAGTGGCAATAGCATTGTCTAAATCACCCACCATGCTGCTGTCAAAATTATCTTGCGTCTTTAATCGCTTGGTTCTTATGTAAAGAATAAACCCTGCTGTCACATACATTAGCACCATCATTAAGGTACCTGATATACTGTATTTGTCTTTGATAATACTTGGTACAGCAATCATAGTAGCTGCCAAAATATTGGCACCGATAAAAATCTTTTCTGTTAAATCGGCCATTCTTCGGGCCTTGTTTTTCTTCTTGATTACACTGTTGTGCAAGGCAGTTTCGTCAATGGCATACATTGCCTGACCATTCTGCGCGTCCCATATTTTTTTCATTTCTTCAAACTCCATTTTAAGTCACTTTTTCTGATTGCTTGGTGAGGTGTTTTTTGATTCGATTGATCCTAACACCCACATAACTTTCCGAAATACCCACGATCTTCGACATCTCTTTATAACTAAATCCATCTAGTAATAAGAGA
Source organism: Cyclobacteriaceae bacterium (assembly GCA_965284605.1). Taxonomy (GTDB): domain Bacteria; phylum Bacteroidota; class Bacteroidia; order Cytophagales; family Cyclobacteriaceae; genus Roseivirga. The sequence continues at coordinate 3,115,472 of OZ260101.1, read as the reverse complement.
CACAAAGACCTGTCTACATTATCTAGGCGAGCAATTTGTTCGTACAGCCAGTCTAGTCTTTCATCGGCAAACTCTTTTTGCTCGGTTAAAACATGTACTTTCTGATCAATATCCTCTCGGCCCTCCTGATGCTTACGCTCCTTACTACTCCATTTTATAGCAGTGTTGAGTGCAATTCTATACATCCAAGTAGAGACTGCGCAGTCGTTCCTGAATTTTGGGACAGATCGCCAGACTTGAACAGCAATCTCTTGGAAGAGATCTTCTTGATCTTCCAAGTTGAATCCATAGGCCCTTACCACTTTAAAGAGGATAGCTTTATGGTCTTTCAACCAGTCATTAAAGACTTGAGATTGTTGCTGTTCGTTCATTTAGCGAATTGTCAATAAGTTAGTACTTAGCGACCATCGTTTTCTTACAAAAGGATAGAGATTTTTATTCAAAAAAATACAATGTGTTGACTTTCAAGTTATTGCGATTAAATAAAATTAAGCCCCAACTACTCCTTTTCACTTCAATGTCCTTGACACCATGTCAATGAATAACCCAAAGCTATCGGTTTGTTGAACCCATTTTCTTAAGTTAGCTCTACTGTTACTTAACGGTTCAGGATTAGACTCTTCAACGCTGGCGATTCATATGGGCAAAATACTACACCTCGAAAAAGACCTTCAAGAACTCTTCATTGACCTTCATGCTTCCGGTTGCTGGAAGGATGGCAAAGAAATATCAGATGCTATTATCAAAGGTTCACCTGACGAGGTGCTGAGTGCTTACCGCAATGAGAAGGAGAAGTCGGGCTTTGACATTGAAAGCTTTTTTACAAAGCACTTCGCAAAAGCACCAACCAGAGAAGTTGGCTATGTCAGCGATACCGATGCACCGGTAGCAGAACACATCAATAAACTCTGGGAAGTACTTTCAAGAACGCCTGAGCAAGCCAATTTTCATTCAACACTCATTCAACTGCCCTATCCGTATATAGTACCTGGTGGTCGATTCAATGAAATCTACTATTGGGACAGTTACTTTACCATGTTGGGACTCGCTGTCAGCAATCGCATAGAGATGATCGAAGATATGGTCAAGAATTTTGCTTGGATGATTGAAGAGATTGGCTTTATCCCCAATGGCAATAGAAGTTACTATCTCGGTCGTTCACAACCTCCCTTCTTTTCATTAATGGTAGCCCTTTTGGCCGAAGAAAAAGACAGATCTGTATTGAATGACTTCCTTCCCGCTTTAGAAAAGGAATATCATTTTTGGATGGAGGGTTCTGATAAGCTCTCGAAAGAAAGCCCTTCTTTTAAACGAGTAGTTTTAATGGAGGATGGTGCTAAACTCAATCGTCATTATGACAACATTCCTAACCCTAGGGCAGAGATGTATCAAGATGATGTTGAACTGATAGTGGCTCAAGGGGAAGCGGGAAAGAAAACATTATTAAACATTAGAGCGGCTTGTGAATCGGGTTGGGATTTTAGCTCGCGCTGGTGTGCTGATTTCGACAAGCTAGAAACGATTAGAACGACTGACCTTGTTCAGGTAGACTTGAATTGCCTGTTGTATCACTTAGAAAAACTAATTGCAAGCATCTATCTAGAAAATGGAGACACCTCAAAGTACGATACTTACTTCGCTTTGAGTGAGCAAAGGAAAAACGCTATCAATACATACTTCTGGAATGAGGATGAATGCTCCTACTTCGATTATAATTGGTCGGGAAAGGAGCAAACAACTTCAATCCATGCAGCAGCAACATATCCATTGTTCTTTAAGCTATCCAGTGCCGATCAAGCCAGAGGAGTAGCAAAAATGATAGACCGAGAACTACTCAAAGACGGAGGTCTTCTTACCACTAATTATGATTCAGGACAGCAATGGGATGCGCCCAACGGATGGGCACCCTTGCAGTGGATGGCCATAAAAGGCTTACGCAACTATGGTCATGACCAACTGGCAGGTCAAATAAAAGAACGCTGGGTATCGCTGAATGTCAAAGTGTTTAAAAACACTGGCAAGCTTATGGAGAAGTATAACGTCATGGATACGAACTTACTTAGCGGTGGCGGTGAGTATCCCGTTCAAGATGGCTTCGGCTGGACCAATGGTGTCTTACTGAAATTACTTTCAGAAGCGTGAGCTAAGCACGAGTGCTTTGCTACTAAACCCAATTAGTCCTTTGACAAGACCTTGACTAACCAAAGGATTAAATAAAGCCCAATGCCACTTCCAAATAAAAGGAGGGCCACTACAAATCCTATTCTAATACTTGATTCTTTGATACCCAGTTTATCACCGAGCCATCCACTTACACCTAATATCATACATCCAAATTTAGACTATGATATTAATGGTTTAAATCAAAAACTGCAAGTAAACCAGCTAGTCGCTTAAGGCGTTGATTGGATCTTTTGAAAGCGCTCTAAGGGTATGAAACAATACGGCCAAGCATGTAACCGAGGCTAAAAGTGCCATAGCAATGACAAAACCATCAACTGGCACATCAATGCGATAGGCAAAGTCTTGAAGCCAAAGCTGCGATAAAAAATAGGCTGAAGGCACCGCAATCAAGAGTGTTAAAAACAGAATGGTAAAGAACTCGCTGTATATAATCCCTATTATATTCCCGTGACTGGCACCAAAGATTTTCCTCAATCCCATTTCCTTAAATCTCTTCTGAACCACAAGCGATACCAATCCGAAAACACCGAGTGCCCCAATCAATACTGAAACAATCATTGAAAGATTACCAATGTCTCCCCACACTTTCTCAGACTCGTATAATGAGGCTAAATCATCAGACAATAGGGAGTGGGTGAAAGGTTGTTCGTAAGCTGTCAGATACCACAAGGCCGACAGTTGTTGTGATACAACATTACTATCCACACCTTCAAACTTTACAATCAAATAGTCTTCCATCGCCACCCCAGGCTGAATCACCAAAGGCTGAATTCTCTTATGAAGTGTTTCATAGTTAAAATCTCTGATCACGCCCACTATCATATACTTCTCACCATTATGGAACATTGGCTTGCCTAAAGCCTCCAACGGAGTGCCTAACTCAAAAGCCTCGACTACGGTTTCGTTCACTACTATAGGGTTAGTCAGCTCATCCTTTAGAAACTCGAAATCAGTGCCAGTAACCATTCTTATACCGAGGGATTGAAAGTAATGGTCATCAATATTACCTACATTCATTAAAATGGAATCGATAGCTGCAGGTTCAGGTTTATAATAATTGGTAGCATACCGCCTACCCGGAATCGTGCTGGCTCTTGAAACGGATGAGACCCCAGCTATTCCAAGAACTTCATCTTTGAAACTCTCGTAACCTATATGCACTCCCCGATCTCGAATTGGTACTATCATTACACTGCTTTGGTCAAAACCCAAATCTTTAGATTTAACAAAGGCAGCTTGGCGATTAATGGTCACCGCACCAACAATTAAAACCACCGAAACTACAAACTGAAAAACCATCAGCCCTTTTCTCAAATAACCAATGCTACCTAAAGTCACAACATTGAGCAGCACATCTGTCAACTCCATACGAAGGATCACAATGGCAGGAGCCATTCCAGAAATGATCGCTGTTAAAAAGATCAATCCCGCTATGACTAGCCAAATTTCCCACTGGGCTATTGGATTCAAAATCAAATTAGTATCGAGCAATGTATTGAATGGTGTGATCATAAAATACAAGGCCACCAAGGAAACAATAATTGCTATGGTAATGGTCAGAAGTGCTTCGAGAATAAACTGAACATAGATATGCTGTGCAAAAGCTCCTGAAACCATTCGCACACCCATTTCCTTTAAGCGTTCAACCGAAGTAGAAACAGCAGAATTAATGTAGTTGATGGTGGCCAGAATAATCACTACTATGGCAATAATAAGCACCACACGTACAAACATGATGTCACTTTGTGCTTCTATCTCTGAAATGGCATCAGACCTCAGGTGAACATCTAAAAGTGGTTGTAAACGAATACGCTCCTCTGGAAATCGATCTGCTAGCCATTCTTGGTATCTCGTCTTAAAAGAACCTATATCTGTGCCTGGCCTAAAATGTATATAGCTATAGAAGCCATTATAGCCTCCTGTTAACACATCCAAAGTCATTACCTTGGGCAAGGTGGGCATGGACGCCAAAAAGTCAAATTTGAAATGAGACCCTACATTACCGAAATCCTTGATGACACCTGTAATAATCAAATCGTACTTTAGCTCATATCTTAACACGCGTCCGATAGGATCTTCATCTCCAAAGTACTTCTTGGCCATGCGTTCGGTAATTACCAAAGCGTTTGGTGTAGATAAGGCCGTTTCCGGGTCACCCAATAGAAGTTCGTATCCGAAAACATCGAAAAAAGAAGAGTCTGCAAAAAGGAAATCTTGTTCGTAAAACCCCTTGTCTTCTTGACTTAATAGTGGAACGTTCCAATGTTTAAAAAGTAGGGTGGTGCTTTCAATTTCGGAGAATTCTTCGGTCAAAGACAGTATTATCCTCGGACTAGTCTTTGCCACAATTTGAGTATTGTTACCCAAATCTTCCATTCTCAGTAGTCTGTAAGTCTGCTCTGGCTCATGATGAAACTTATCATAGTCTAGTTCATATTGCGCATAAAGTATTAGCAATACGGTAAGTGTGATCCCAATACTTAATCCGAGCAAGTTGACGAGTGAGGTCACCTTACGTTTGACTAAATTTCGGAATGCAATTTTGAGGTAGTTCTTTAGCATACTTTCGACTAAACTGGTCGGTGTTATTCAAAAAAAATACCAAACAGCAGAATCAGCTTATTAAGACTTCAGAGCCACTATCTGGCATTTTTCGCGGGTAAAGATACACTAAAACTGAACGCTGACGATCAGCTTCCCGAGCGTTATTGAACAGATCAGATAGAAGATGCTTTGACTTATTACATGGTCAGGTAGTCCACTGGATAGAATATTAAGGATTCTTGCTACTTAGAGACTCTATCAAAGCAAGTCTTCCGAAAGACATAAAAAAGCCCAGCGTTAGCTGAGCTCTTTGAAAGTAGTCCGTAGGAGGACAATCCGTCAAGAATTGATCCAGCGGATTAATTTAGGATTGGGCCAGCCTGAAGCGCAAGCCCCCGAAGGACATAAAAAAAGCCCAGCGTTAGCTGAGCTCTTTAAAAGTAGTCCTTGGGAGGACAATCCGTAAAGAATTGATCCAGCGGATCAATTTAGGATTGGGCCAGCCCGCAGTGCGAGCCCCCGAAGGACATAAAAAAAGCCCAGCGCTAGCTGAGCTCTTGAAAGTAGTCCGTAGGGGAATCGAACCCCTGTTACCAGGATGAAAACCTGGCGTCCTAACCCCTAGACGAACGGACCGGATTAAGGAGTGCAAATATAGATGTCGGTATTTTATTTGCAAAAACTTTCGACTTAAAAAATTACAATCGATTTCCAAGGAACTAACTCAGGCTTAGCTTGATTTATATTTGAAAAGGAGCGTAGCTTTCTTAGCTTTACGCCTCCAAAAAACAACCTTTAAACCGTTAAGGATTATGTCTATGACAAGAGTAGCGATTAATGGTTTTGGAAGAATCGGAAGATTAACTTTCAAAGCATTATTAAAAAAAGAAAATATTGAAGTAGTAGCGATCAACGATCTCACTGATACTACTACCCTAGCCCATTTATTGAAGTATGATTCTGTACATGGCAGGTTTGATGGTACTGTGTCTGCAACGGCAGATGGCATCATCGTAAATGGTAAAGAGATTAAAATATACGCTGAAAGAGAACCAAAAAATCTTCCTTGGGGAGAGCTTGGTGTTGAAGTAGTATTAGAATCTACCGGATTCTTCCTTGATGAAGCAGGTGCTGGACAGCACTTAGAAGCTGGCGCAAAGAAGGTGGTGATATCTGCACCTGCTAAAGGTGGTGTACCTACAGTAGTATTGGGTGTTAATGACGACACTATGACTGGAGAAGAGACAATTCTTTCAAATGCCTCTTGTACTACCAACTGTTTAGCTCCAATGGCTAAAGTATTGGACGATGCGTTTGGTATTGAGCACGGTTACATTACTACTGTTCACGCTTACACTTCTGATCAGAGATTGCAAGATGCACCGCACAAAGATTTAAGAAGAGCCAGAGCTGGTGCTTACTCAATCATTCCAACGTCTACGGGAGCAGCTAAAGCTGTCGGTTTAGTACTGCCACACCTTGCTGGTAAATTGGATGGTATCGCCATGAGAGTTCCTATTCCTGATGGTTCTTTGACTGACCTTACGGTTGTATTGAAGAAAGAAGCCACTAAGGAGCAAATCAATGCTGCTATGAAAGCTGCTGCTGAAGGACCAATGAAAGGTATTATGGAGTACACAGAAGACCCAATTGTATCAATTGATATCGTTGGTAATACACACTCGAATATCTTTGATTCTTTGTTGACTTCTGCGCAAGGTACCTTGGTAAAGGTTGTAGGTTGGTACGACAATGAAGCTGGATACTCTAACAGAGCTGCCGACTTGATCGAAAGAATAGCTGGATAATTAGAATTAAGAAACAATTAAAAGTTCCTTTTCGAAAACTCGAGAAGGGACTTTTTTTATGCGTTGCTATTTAGCTCAAATAAACCTTAAAGATTACTTAATCTCTATTTTGTCGAACTAAAATTCTTTTTCGTCAGTTTTACAATCGAAATGACAAACTCAAGTCGCTATAAAATGAGGCAATTATAATGTAAGACAGCCCTAAGTCGTAAAAACAGGTCATTAAGAAAACCGCTCTATTCGAGGGGTTATTTTTTTGCCTTAGCTCTCTTATTCTACTTTCAGGCTAGTCTTTTTCAAAATTTCACTAGACCTGAACGTCATATCTGCAGACTGTAAAATCTTCATTTTGAGCTGCGCATTGTAGTTGGGATTTTCTTTCAAAAAGTCTCTCACCAATTGAGCAGCACTTTCAGTGTTATGATTACCTAAAGTTTGACCTAACCACCTTGAAGGGAAGAATATATCTCCTGTAACTTGAATCTCTTGTAACAACTCTAGGCTCTCCATAATGTATTTTTCGCTTTCAGCTCGTCTCAATGGATGATGAAGGTTGCCCAAACCACCGAGCACCCATGACTCTGTCTCTCGGTTTTTCTCATCTTTGAGTGACTGGAAAAATTGATCTCTCACTTCAGCTTTATTAGATAATGAAGGCAGTATAAACTCAAACCGCTTTTTACGATCAAGATTCTGAATATTCTCTAATTGCTCGGCTAAAATTTCGTCAGCACGCTCCGGCATTTTAATCGCCAATTGTGACGCTAGTGAAGTCAGATCATTCTCAGAAAGATTTAAACCCTTCACTTTGGCATTATTCGTCCCTTGCCAGATGTCTAAAAGCCTATTGAGGTTCACTTGGGTAATGGTCACATTTCTGAAAGCATTAAAGAAGATTTTCTTCACGGAAGGATCTTCCGTTTTATCATTCATCACGTGAAAAAGAGTGCGTTCTAAATCTGGGGCTATTTGTTCTCGCTGTTCATTCGTTAATAGCTTCCAATAGACACTATTCAATTGGCCTAACATGAGATTCAGCAGTAATTGATTCTGCTCTTTTACCACCATCCATTTGATCAAGTCTACATAGCGCTCCGGTGTATATTGTCCCTCTTTGCCATAGTTGTCTGGCTCTAACAAATTTTCATAAAGGTTTACCAGTAGAGACCCTTTCTCAACCTCATTGAGTTGTTCCCACTTACTTTGAATGAGCGTATAATTGGCCGGAAACAAGCCATACCCGATGCCATCAGCATTCGGTAATGCTTCAAAGAAATCCCAAGAACCCGGTAAATCAACGGTGTAAGGCACAGCGTTGGAGTACAGCAATACCTCTTTCTTTTCGGACCTCTGAAGGTTATAAAGGTTCAGCTGCAAAGCTTGCGCCCAGACCCTGTCTCCTTCCGGGTCGGCTTGAGTCATGGTCACATGCACCTTATTTTCTTTCTTTTCTGCGGATAACTCGAAGTGAGGCCTTCCAGGAGTGTTTACCCAAACCTCACTCCATTTATTCAGGTCTTCCGGTGTTCTCTTGTCGAGAATCTCGATTAGATCAGGCCAAGTCGCATTCTTGTTTGAGAAGGTAGACAAATACTCTCTCATGCCCGACTGAAAGTCTTCTTCACCCAACATGGCTTCCAGTTGGCGCATCATAATCGGTGCCTTGTTGTAGATGATGGCACCATACATTTGACCAGCTTCCTTTAAATTAGGCAGGTCCTGCCTGATCGGATTAGCACCTTTAGTTCTATCCACACCATAAGCCGATGGATAATGTCTCACCAAGAAATTCAGGTCATGGTTGATGTCTGGAAAACTAGGGTTTACCATTTTCGCGGCCATAAAATTGGCAAAAACCTCTTTGGTCCAAACGTCATTGAACCAGTCCATGGTGACCAAGTTGCCAAACCACATATGGGCGACTTCATGGGCGATCAAACTGGCTCTACCCAATAACTGACTTTGAGAAGGGTCTTCGTCTAGCATAAGCGAATTGGCTCGATATTGAATGGCGCCCACATGTTCCATCCCTCCATACTGAAAACTTGGAATTAGTGCGAAATCAAGCTTTTTAAAAGGGTATTTGATACCGCTATACTCTTCTAGCCACTGCAATGATGCCGCGTGCAAGTAGAAAATTAAATCAAGATTACGACTTACCTTCTCGCTGTCACTTTCGCGATGAAGCATGGTCATTTCTCGACCAGCAACTGTCTTGCTAGCTACTTCGAACTCTCCCGCCACAAAGGAGAATAGATAAGTACTGATGAGATCAGATTTATAGAATTGATAGTTCTTTCGTCCGTCTTTTACAGAAGCCAAGGCAACGGGGCCATTGCTTATGGCAGACCAATCTATCGGTACATCCAAGGTAAGTTCAAAAGTAGCCTTGAGGTTAGGTTGATCAAAAACCGGAAAAGCTGTTCTGGCACGATCAGGAACAAAAAGTGTATACAGAAATTCTTCTTTTCTATTGAGTGAAGTTTCCCCTGCAAAAAAGTTAATCTCCACCTGATTGTAACCAACCTTGAGGTTCTCCTTCTTGAGGATAATATGTTCTTCCTGAATGATTAAGTCCTGACTTTTACCATTGACAATGAGCCCTTTGAGTTTGTCTGCACTCTCTTTGAAGTCAAGTTGAAGGTCTTGTGTATTCTCCTTCAAGTTGAAGGTCAAATCTTCCAACGCTTGAATCTGTTGGTTCACATTGTCGGGTACTCGAAATTCTAACTTATAATTGATAATGGACAGCACACGCTTCCGGTATTGTGCCAACTCCAGAGAAACTCCGGTCTCCACAGTAAGCTCCTTTTTACTGTCACAAGCAAAGAGCATGACAAGAAGGACGGAAATTACAAGACTCTTCTTCAGCATATCAGATTAGTATTAGGTCTTTTCTTAGTTCAGGCGGAATACCAAAGTTCTCTCCCATAAAATCATCCATCTCATCCTTGGTCTGCTTAGAAAGTAATCCGTTCATTTCTTCCATGGCCAATTCTCCAATGATGAAGGGAGGAATAAAATTGGTCACTAGTCGATCTTTTTTGAAGCAAGCACCCATTTGATACTCTGTCATATCATCTTTAGGCGTTCCTTTAATCATGCATTCAGAAAGCCACATTTCGGGATTGTCTGGGTTTTCTTCAATACGATGTTGTAAGGCTTGAAAATCGGTATTCATCATCATGTACTCAGACAGGTTTGCCATACTTTCGGCCGACATCTGATCTTTCATATTTTCATAGCATGTAGAGCAAACAGCATATTCAAAGAGCACTTCCGTTTTCTGGAAAGAGGGATACTTTTTGAAAACCTTCTCAATCATATAGTATCGATCACCATTCAAAAGGTCATAGTCACACTGAACACAATTGGTCAATGGGGCTTTTGTATCACTATTTAAAAAAATGCTGGGTATGGGAAGCCCTTCTGGTTTGTTCTCCTCTTCTTCTCTATGCTCTTCCATATTACTTCTTATCCACTAAAGTTGAAGCAGCCTGTGCTGCCGGAAAAATGATTGTATCACTAATATTCACATGAGCAGGCCGTGTGACAATAAATCGAATTAAATCTGCCACGTCATGGGCTGTCAGAGCATCAAAGCCTTCATAAACCGATTTAGACCGATCAGCATCGCCCTTAAATCGCACCATAGAAAACTCAGTCTCTACTAGCCCTGGGCATACCTGAGAAACTTTCACCCCGGTGCCATTCAAGTCCATGCGCATACCATTATTAATCGCGTCTACAGCATGTTTAGAGGCACAGTAAACGTTCCCCCCTGGATAAGCTTCTTTGCCTGCAATAGAACCTATATTTACAATGTGACCTGCACCTCGCTCCACCATACCAGAGATCAAAGCTTTGGTTACATAAAGCAGGCCTTTGACATTGATGTCGATCATCGCATCCCAGTCATCAACGTTTCCATCTTGGATTTTCGAGAGCCCATGCGCATTCCCAGCATTATTGATCAGCACATCGACTGCGCTCCATTCAGTAGGAATTGAAGCAATCGCTTGCTCTACCTCTTCACGATTTCGCACATCGAAGGATAATTCTAGTGTCTTCACGTCAACATCAGCACTTAATGCCTTAAGTCTATCTGATCTGCGACCGCAAATAATCAGATCATAACCTTCCTTTGCCAATAATAAAGCGGTGGCTCTACCAATACCTGATGTGGCACCTGTAATGAATGCGATTTTACTCATTTTCATTTCGATTAATGAGGAGTGAATTTAAAATAAATTAGTGAATCGAGAACGGAAAGAATCCTTAGTCGGAGAAATGAAGGTATAGGGTAAAATTATGTGTGGTAAGACGCCCTAAGCCATTGTGAAATATATTGTCTTGGTTATTCATCACATTCAATAAGCCTCTGGCATATCTGATTTCTGGCGAGAATTTGAAAAACTCAAAATAACGTTCCAACCCAAAACCTACTTCTAGTTTAACATTTGCTCTCCTGATCTCTAGTCGATCTTGGTTCGTTACCAAATCTTCTTTACCCGAACGAATGGACCCGCTAATTCCACCAATCAGATACATACGCGAATTATTTCGCCTGATGGATCGATACTTCATAAATATACCCGGCTCAATTCTGGTGCTCTCTACCAATTGTACATTGGTGGTTCCATCTATATTCTGGTAGTTCACTGTATTCTGATAGAGCCCAATTTTAACGGGAACAAGTCTTATTGAAAATTGATCGGCTATTCGAAGGTTCACCATAAATCCTAAATCGAAACCAACACTTGTCTCTGAAGTAATAGAACTTATTTGATCAAATTCCGGGGTATCGAAGCGATCTGAGTATTTGATGCCATAACTGTTATTATGAACACCGAGCATGAAACCATATTTGATTGTTTTCTGATCGCTCTGCACCCTGTGGAGAGTCACCCCAGCTTTGCGCGTTTGCGCACTTACTTGAAGTATTGAAAAGAATAAAAGTATGGCAACTATTTTTGCCCGATGTAAATCGAGGCAATGCCAAATGTCAAAGGTCTGCATTCAGTCTGCTTATATCCAACTGCACTAAGGATGTCCAAAAAATTCTGACCATCAGGAAAAGCATCTACCGATTCCGGCAGATACGTATAGGCCGATTGATCCTTCGATATCAGTTTTCCAATAATCGGGAGAATCGACTTAAAATAAAAACTGTAAAGTTGCTTCATAGGAAATGAGCGAGGTCTTGAAAATTCAATAATCACTGCCTTTCCCCCAGGTCTAAGTACTCGATGCATATCGCTCAGGCCTTGTTTCAGGTTTTCGAAGTTCCTTACACCAAATGCAACGATGGTAGCATCAAAGGTATTGTCTTCAAAAAGTAGCTTCTCACTATCGCCCATTTGCATGTCGATGATGTGATCCACTTTCTTACGCTTCATCTTCTGCTTACCCATCTCTAGCATACCAGAAGAAATATCTACTCCCACAACGCGGTCGGGGTTAAGCGCTAGGGCTTCAATAGCGAAATCGCCCGTACCCGTAGCAATATCTAATATTTGCTTCGGCTGATCCGGTTTCAAAATTTTAATAGCCTTCTTTCTCCAAAGGATATCGATACCGAGACTTAAAAAATGGTTGAGGAAGTCATAACGGTGGCTGATGTTGTTAAACATCTCAGCAACTTGCTCTTTCTTGGTGGTTTCTTTCTCTTTGTAAGGTACTACGGCCATCGCTTATTCAATCTGAGTGCAATAATACGAAGGAAACGGAGTGATTACTGGAATTGTTAGAAAAAGCTGGCATTAAAAAAGGCCCAACTTCATGAAGCTGGGCCTTTGGTTTAATCGAAACTACTTAAGCTATTTCGACTAACTCAATATCAAAGATTAAATCTTTTCCAGCTAAGTCATGATTCGCATCGATGACAACAATATCCTCTTTTACCTCCTTCACCTTAACTGGCACTTGTTGGCCGTTAGGCTGACTCATGGCTAGCTTTTGGCCAACTTCTGGATTCAGATCTGGCGGAAGGTTAGTTCTAGGAATATCAATAATCATATCTTCTCGAGCCTCTCCGTATGCTTCAGCAGCAGGAATCTCAGCCGTTACCTTGGCTCCAACACCCAATCCATCCACTGCAGCATCAAATCCTTTGATCATCATGCCTGCTCCTACTTCAAACTCTAATGGTGCTCTTCCATCGGAAGAATCAAAAACAGTCCCATCAGTTAATTTCCCTGTGTAGTGTACCTTTACTTGGTCACCTTTCTTTGCTACTTGCATATTGCTTTTTTTAATAGTTGCTTCTTAAAGGTGAGCAAAGGTATGGGTTTAAAAGAGAAACAAAAAAGTACCTTTGGAAGGAGTTCATTACCTTTGCCGCATGTTTGATCAGGCCGAATTTGTAATCAGTAATACAGACTATCTGAAATGCCCCAAACCCGACAAGCCAGAGTTTGCTTTTATTGGCAGATCGAATGTGGGGAAATCGTCTCTCATCAATATGATGGCTGACCGAAAGGGACTTGCCAAAACTTCGGGCAGACCTGGCAAAACGCAATTGATTAATCACTTTTTAATTGATGATAGCTGGTATTTGGTGGATTTGCCTGGTTACGGCTATGCAAAAACAAGCAAAAAAAATAGAGCCGCTTGGGCCGATATGATTCAAGATTACTTGATCAATCGTGAGAACTTACAAATTGTTTTTGTCTTGATTGACTCTAGACTTGAGCCTCAGAAGATTGACATTGAATTCACGCAATGGTTAGGAGAATGTGGAATTCCACTCGCCTTGGTTTTTACTAAAGCCGATAAACAGTCCATCAATAAAGGAAATCAATCCATTGCCAGGTTTAAAAAAGTAATGAAACAAACTTGGGAAGACCTTCCAATGATCTTCTTGACTTCGTCAGAAACAGGATTAGGCAGGCCCGAATTATCTGAGTATATCCAGCACATTCTTGAAAGTTGAGTTTTTCTTTGATTTAAAATTAAGGTTAGAGTTACTTTGAGACATTATTGAACAAGAGCATTTATGAAATTTGAAGAAATAGCATCCGTATCTGGCAAAGGCGGCTTATTTAAGGTTTTAAAACCAACCAAAACAGGAGTGATCCTTGAGTCACTTGATGGCAAAAAATCCAAACTTGTTGTTGGAGCAGATGCTCAAGTTTCCATTCTCAGTGAAATATCAATCTATACGCACACTACTGATGGCGCCACACCATTGAATGAGGTGATGCAAAAGATTCATTCAGAATTCGAAGGTGATACGGGCTTAGATAAAAACTCTGACGGTGATGAGTTAAAGTCTTTTTTAAAGCACATTCTTCCTGACTATGACGAAGACAGGGTCTATGTTTCTGATATCAAAAAATTAGTGACTTGGTACAACCTTTTGTCTAAAATAGCTCCGGAATCTTTCCAAGAAACTGCAGAGGCGGAAGAAACTTCAGAGGAAGAAGAAGCTAAAGGAGAATAAGCTAAGCAGTGTTGAAATGAACCAGCACAATGATCTTATCAGTAGTCTAAGCCTCTTTGAAAAGGACTTTCAATTAGATAAGTCGTATTTAAATCTGAAAGAACGTAAGGAAATTGCCTATGACGAGGCTTTCCTTATGATCATGCGCGTAATAGAAGATTTGATGGCCAAAGATTTCAATAGGCTAATCAATATCCTTTATCGCATTGATGTTTCCGAAGTCAAATTAAAAGAAGCATTGGCCTTATCCACGGACAACCCAGCATCGATAATCACCAAAATGATTCTCGACAGACAGCTGCAAAAAATCGAATTGAGAAAAAAGTATTCGTCTTAAAGTGTAGATGCTTCTTTCACCATTTCTTTGCTTCCTACAAAAAACGGTACCCGCTGGTGCAAAGATGTCGGTTGTATATCTAAAATACGCTGTGCACCATCGGTGGCTTTACCGCCAGCCTCTTCAGCAATAAAGGCCAAAGCATTGCATTCATACATCAAGCGCAGTTTCCCATTGGGCGCTTTTGCGGTAGACGGATAAATGTAGATACCACCTTTTAAGACATTACGATGAAAATCAGCCACTAGCGAACCTATGTATCTCGCTGAATACTCTTTCTCTTTACAGGACGCGATGTATGCTTTAACCTCTTCTGGAAAAGAAGCAGAAGCCCCTTCATTAACCGAGTAAATCGACCCTTTTTTCGGAATTTTCATGTTTTGATGAGAAAGGATATACTCACCTAGTGAAGGCTCATAGGTAAATCCATTAACCCCTTTACCTGTGGTATAGACAAACATTGTTGACGAGCCGTAAAGAATATAACCTGCAGCCACTTGATCTTTGCCGGGTTGTAAAACGTCTTCCTTTATGACTGGGCTTCCCATAGGAGAGACTCTTCGGTAGATCGAAAATATAGTTCCTACAGAAACATTCACATCAATATTAGAAGAACCATCTAATGGATCGATAGCCACTATATATTTGGCCCGAGGATTATTCAAATCAATAACATCCTCCACTTCCTCAGAAATAATGGCAGCTACCTCTCCCCCTTTTTTCAAGGCTCTGGTAAAACGGATATCCGCGGCAACATCTAAGTTTTGTTGGGCTTCGCCTTGAACATTTTCAGCACCATAAGCACCAGTAATATCGGCTAAACCCGCCCTGTTAATTTCTCTATTTACCACCTTACCAGCATAGGCTAAGTCCCTGATTAGCTGAGACAACTCTCCACTTGCGAACGGAAAGTCCTCTTGGTTTCTCATGATAAATCGGTCGAGGTTAGAGCCAACTGGCAATGCAATTCTCGAATTTTCCGCTTTCCCCATAGGTCTGCTATAATTTTTTTATCGGAATTCGTTAATAACTTGCAGCGAAATTAGCAAAATTTATACACGTCCCTTGAAAGTATTTAAGTTTGGTGGTGCATCTGTAAAAGATGCAGATTCAGTTAGGAATATGACTGATATCATTAAGGCTCATCAAACCGATGAGCTGATTGTAGTTGTCTCAGCTATGGGAAAAATGACCAACGCCCTAGAAGAGCTTTTACTTCTCACTATGGAAGAGAAGGATGTAAACGCTGCTCTTGACGAGATTAAAGCGTTTCATCAAACCATCATTAATAACCTAGGAATTTCATCTGATCAAATACTTGAGAAAGATATTTCTGAAATTTTTGAGCAATTAGAGAATGGGCTCAATGAGTTTAGCTCTAGCATGGGTTATGACTACATGTATGACCAGACCGTATCTCTCGGAGAAATTCTCTCAACAAAAATAATAGCGGCCTACTTAAATAGTCAAAGTATCCCAACTTCTTGGCTAGACGCCAGAAAAGTGGTGAAAACAGATTCAATTCATCGGCAGGCAATCGTTGACTGGGGTGCATCACAAGCTATGATAAAGTCTCAGGTGAAAAGATCAATCGAAGAAGGTCTTGTGCTTACGCAGGGCTTTATTGGCAGTAACTCTGATTTTAAAAGTACAACGCTGGGAAGAGAAGGTAGTGACTTCAGCGCAGCAATATTTGCAACATCGGTAAATGCAGAGTCCGTAACTATATGGAAGGACGTGCCAGGTGTCTTAAATGCGGACCCAAAAAAGTTTGAAAACACTGTTCTCTATGAGAAACTGCCTTATAAAGAGGCTGCTGAGATGACCTATTATGGAGCTTCAGTCATCCATCCTAAAACAATTAAACCACTGGCACAGAAGGGAATACCACTTTATGTACGCTCCTTTCAATCGCCTGAAAATCCGGGCACAACCATAGAAGAATCCATTGTACCGAACCTAGCACCTGCGATCATTCATAAGGATAAGCAAACGGTTCTATCATTTAAGATTAGTGATTTCTCCTTTATCAATGAACACCATATTCACTTGATTTTTGAGCACATTAAGCGATTGAACCTTACGATTAACCTAATGCAAAACTCCGCTATCTCTTTTACCATTTGCATGGATGATAATCCAAAAAAGAGAGAGCAACTGAGGACAGCCTTAATGGATGAGTTTTTAATCTACTATAACGAGGGATTAGAAATGATTACCATCAAAAACTATAATCAAGAGGCCATTAATGAAATGATGAAAGACAAGCAGATCATTATTGAGCAACGATCACGGAACAACTTCCAGATGGTCTATAAGGTGTGAGTAGGAGAAATTTTGTAGGCTCTCATCAACCATTCATTATTAATTCCTCATTAAACACCCCTCAGAGCTTCTAGCTTCTAGCTTCTAGCAAAGAAACGTAATTCGTAGTTCTTAATTCTTAAGCTTTAAAATACTATCAATCAGATTGGTAACTGATCTATCTAGAATATCGAATACTTCTTGAAAACCTTGCTCACCTCCGTAATAAGGATCAGGGACATCAGCGTTTTTATCTATACCATCAAAATATCTCATCTTGAAGACTTGAGCCTTAGCATCAGCTGGTTTTAAACTTATCACATCCTCATAATTTGAATCGTCCATGGGCAATATGAAGTCAAATTCATAAAAGTCCTTTACCTCAAACTGTCTTGCAAAATGATCGTAAACCACGCCATTCTGTTCCGCATTGGCCATGGATCGACCATCCGGATGTTTTCCAATATGGTAAGCGGCAGTACCGCACGAATCCACCTCAAGTAAACCGGATAGGCCCCGCTCTTCGACCCTTTGTCTAAATATTCCCTCAGCCAAAGGCGAACGACAGATATTACCCAAACAGACAAATAAGACTTTTACTTTACTCATTGATTTCCTTTAGACTCTTAAATTAGCATTCGAAAGTAAGAAATGATCAATAAGTTTAAATCGTAGCTATGGAATTCATAAAAGTTGACAAAAGTCATGCACCGCATGTGGCGTTAATTCAGTTAAATCGCCCAAAAGAATTGAATGCACTGAACCTTCAGCTCATGGGCGAAATTCGCGATGCTCTAAAAGATATCGACCAAGATGATGATGTCCGAGTAATCATCATCACAGGAAACGAACGTGCTTTTGCAGCTGGTGCAGACATCAAGCAAATGGCTGGTAAGGGTACCATCGATATGTGGAAAGTGGATCAGTTCAGCACTTGGGATCAAATCAATAAAACACGCAAACCAATCATCGCTGCCGTATCAGGTTTTGCCCTTGGTGGCGGCTGTGAACTCGCCATGACCTGTGATATGATTGTAGCCTCTGAAACGGCACAGTTCGGTCAACCCGAAATTAAAATTGGGGTAATGCCAGGTGCTGGGGGAACACAGAGACTAACTAAAGCCCTAGGTAAAGCGAAAGCGATGGAGTTGGTCTTAACAGGAAAGTTTATCTCAGCAGAAGAAGCACTGGGCTATGGCCTTATCAACAAAATTGTTCCAGTAGAATTGTATTTAGAGGAAGCGACTAAGCTGGCAAGTGAAATCGCCAGCATGTCTCCTATTGCAGTTCAAATGGCTAAGGAAGCAGTAAAAAGATCGTTCGATGTGCACTTAGAAGAAGGACTTCACTTTGAAAGAAAGAATTTTTACATGCTCTTCTCGGCCAATGATCAGAAAGAAGGAATGAATGCCTTTGTTGAAAAACGCAAACCAGACTTTAAAGGGAATTAAACTGCAATTCCTCAATAAAAAAACGTCATCTCGAAGCAAATTCGGGATGACGTTTTTATTGTTACGGATTCTGAAACCTGCTTGCAGCAGGCAAGTGAGTTCAGAATGACGTGATTTCTCTTTGCAATAAATATGTAATGCTTATCGTATACTGATACCAGCACCTATCGTCAGCGTATTGTACTCTTGAAGCGCATATTCGGCAGACAAGGTTAAAACGAGTAGCTTTACTCTCATACCAATGTTAGTTCTGACTCCATTGTTTTTATAATTCAAAGTGATTGGATCAGTAAACGTAGAAGTCTCTGTTGTATAATCACCCAGCATATTAAAGTCAACGCTGTAGTTTGCGTATCCTAAACCAGCAAAAGCAGTAAAGAAGAGGATCTTCTTGGATATCACACCTTGTACTGTCCAAGAGCTAGCATTAAACTCTGCTGTTTGGCCTGCATCCTCATCAATATTTACATAAGATTCTAAATTAGTGTACCCTAAAAAGACTGAAAGGTCAAATGGCAGTAGTTTTTCAGCAGGGAGGTATTGCGTTACATCATGCATTACCCCAATACCAAATAGTTTGACTCCACCATCACCATCAAAATCCGTCTCAGGAATGTACCTTAGTTTCAACTCAGTTCCTTTGAAGATACCCAAGCCCAATTGAACCATAGGTACTGGCACTGCATTAAAAGGGGCAGGACCTTCATCTATACCGAGACCAGTCGGTGCAGAAATCCTAATGATTTCTTCTCCATTATCATCTGTAAACCTTAGTTCCGGAAGGTCATCTGCTCCCAAGTTAGGGCCAAAAAGCGTTGGTAACCTCCTATTGTCAGATGGGTCGGTTAGGCTTACGTTATTAAGGCCAGCGGGTAAAGTGAAAAACTGTCTTGAGTCTGGCACTCTGGCCAAAGAGACACTCCCCGTTAAGTCAAACCCTAAAAACTTATGCGGCTTGGCAGTATTATACCAACCACTGTTCATTCCAAATCCAAAACCTTCAAAAGCAGGCTGCAGATAACTCTCAAGAAGTAAATTAGCATCACCAATTCCTGCTTCTAAGAAACTGTCAAAATCTATGCCCTGTGCTTTTGTCGTGTTTGACGAAAACGCAAAAAAACTGATGGCAAAAAGTGTTAAAAATATTCTTTTCATGTTGTCAATGTTTTGAGTTTTAATCTACTAACTGAACTCTAGCTGTAACATCAAATTTAAAGATGAAGTCAAAGTCGACATCTTGTGATTGAAGTGTGACATCTTCTCCTACGATAGTCATTTCAACTGAGAACGATGTTCCGTTTCTTAGGGCTTGCTCTAGACTAGCGATAGCCGCAGTATTTACAGCACCTGGAGCATCTTTATCAAATAAAAGCACATTCACTGGGTTATTTTGGACGTCATCAATCCTGATTGATAAGAAGTCCTGTAAAGCCTGCCCTTGAATTTGAATGGACATGTCAATGACCAAATCAGCAGAACTACCAGCCGGGAAATTGTCAATCGAGTAGGCGATTTCATTGATAGTAAAGCGTTCAGCATCATCCAAATACTCATCGAACTCATCCGAGCTCAAATTAATTTGACCAGTACTCACCTCGATAGGTGGTGTTTGACCAACCAACACGCCTACAGCCGCGGCAGGTACTGATAGTTGAACAGAAATTGGATCGATCTCGATATTTTTAGAAATATCAGACTCAACACCTGCATCACCACAACCCCAAAGGACTACAGCCATACAGGTAATTAAATAAAAAGTTTTACGCATTAGTTTAACGTTTAGTACTTAAGTGTCAAAGATATCAAAATCCGAAATTGCGGATTCTATTACGAAAATATGAAAATTCTCAATGGCTTCACCCTCTTTGTGTCTAATAGTAGCACAGAATTATACAAGGGCGTTCAATGTACTATCAATAAACTCTTTTATTAGAATACTATATGCTCAGTTTCCTATTTTTGCAATGAATGCAAGTGTGCTATAGCCTGGGAGTCAGGTGTTATTACTTCTTTATCAAAATAGCCTCCCTGTTTAATAGGAAGGCTAGTCTCTTTGTAAGTGGCAGAAAAAACCTATTTACAGTACTTGAAAATTCAACAAGCAACTTCAGCGACCCCATTGTTTGGTTTCATGCCGCCTCTCTTGGAGAATTTGAGCAAGGGCTTCCTGTGATGGAATCCTATAAAGCGGCCTTCCCAACCCATAAAATTCTAGTAACCTTCTTCTCTCCTTCAGGCTATGAGGAAAGAAAAGATCACCCTATTGCCGATATCACAGCATACCTACCCATTGATAGCCAATCAAATGCCCGAAGATTTTTTGATATAGTAAAGCCTAAAATTGTCTTCTTTATTAAATATGAATATTGGTTTCACTATTTGAATGAAGCTCACCAAAGACATATTCCTTTATATAGTATATCGGCACTTTTCACCCCACAACATATCTTCTTTAAGCCTTATGGCGGCTTCCATAGAAAGATGTTAGCGTTCTTTAATCACACCTTTGTTCAGAATGAGTCTTCCCTCGCGTTGCTAAAAAGTATTGGTCTCGAAAAGGCAAGTATATCTGGTGACACTAGGTTCGATCGTGTGTTAAAGACTATTGAAAAGCCCAATCATTATCCAAGTATTGAAGAATTTAAAGCCTCAAACAGGCTAATGATCATAGGCAGTGCATGGCCGAGTGACATGCAAATTCTTAAAGATTTTATCAATCAAACCGGGGACGGATTAAAGTTCATTATCGCCCCTCATTTGATCGATGAAGCTCACGTAAAAAAGATATCGGCTGGATTAAATAAAACAATACATCGCTATTCTGAAAGTAAAACCGTCCCTACTTCCACACAAGTGCTCATACTTGATACTATGGGTATGCTATCCTCAGTATATCAGTATGGTGACTTCGCATACATAGGTGGTGCTTTCGGTGACGGATTGCATAATATTTTAGAAGCCGTTGCTTTTGGTTTACCCGTGGTATTTGGTAATAAGGGACTTGAAAAGTTTCCTGAATCAATCGAATTACAAAAATTAGGAGGAGCTTTCAGTGTGGCTTCCATGACAAAAGCTTCTGAAATATTAACCCAGTTGAATACTGACAAGGATTTCCGTTCTAAAACCGGTAATATTTGCAAACAATATGTGCAAGAACATGCTGGAGCTACTGAACACATTCTCGATTACTTGAAAAAAGTATCAAAATGAAAGGACAAGTAATCAAATCAACTGGCAGTTGGTACGAAGTAAAAACTGAATTGGGAAAGGTTTTTCGCAGTCGACTGCGTGGCAAGTTTAAAATGGAGGGTATCAAGATCAATAACCCTGTGGCCGTTGGTGATTGGGTAGAGATCGAAGAAGAAGCTAAAGGAGATAAATCTGCAGTGATCACCAAGCTCCATCCAAAGACCAATTATATCATTCGTAAGTCTACTCGAAAAACAGGTTTTTCACACATACTCGCCTCTAATGTTGATCAGGCGCTGTTATTGGCAACGGTCACCTTCCCAAAAACATCTTTGGGTTTTATCGACAGGTTTTTGGTTAGTGCCGAATCCTTTAGAATACCTGCCTTGGTAGTCTTTAACAAAAAGGATTTACTTAATGAGGCTGGGATTGAATTTTGCCAAGAGTTAATCAGCATGTACGAAGGGATTGGTTACCGAGGAAGTCTCATCTCTGTTTTGGAAGATGAAGGCATACAGGAATTAAAAAGCCTGCTTAAAGACAAAACGACATTGATTGCAGGGCACTCAGGGGTTGGAAAGTCTACATTGCTCAACATACTTGTGCCCGGACAGGTACAAAAGGTGGGGGAAGTCTCTAGTTATGCGAATAAGGGTACACACACAACTACTTTTGCTGAGATGTTTGAGATGGACCCATCAACCAAAATCATTGATACGCCCGGTATCAAGGAGCTTGGCTTAGTAGATATGGAGCCCTCTGAGATTAGCCACTACTTTCCAGAAATGAGGGCGTATTTGGGTGAATGTAAATTCAATAATTGCTTACACACTAATGAACCAAGCTGCAAAGTATTAGAGGCTTTTGAAGAGGAAAAGATAGAGTCTTCAAGGTACCACAGCTACCTGAGCATATTGGAAGATTATGATAATCGCAGGTAGTCTTTTAATTCAATCAATCATCCAACCTATCTTTCACATACTCAACCTTAGTTTTACCATGTGGTGCCGATTTACCATCAGGCCCAAGGTTTACCATCACAAGGCGATCAATACTAAGTATTTCTTCTCTCGTCAATTTATTCCTAACCTCGCAGCGCAGGGTAATAGAAGACTTTCCGAAACCAATAGCTTCAATACCAATCTCGATGATGTCTCCTTGAATTGGCGCCTTGATGAAGTTAATCTCAGACATAAACTTGGTAACAATGCGTTTATTCTCTAGCTGAACTATGGTGTATAAGGCAGCTTCTTCATCTATCCATTCTAAGAGTCTACCTCCAAACAAAGTGCCGTTTGGATTTAAGTCTTCAGGTTTTACCCACTTGCGTGTGTGAAAATTCATAGGCTAGTTATTTAAAAATGATTTGAGCATCCAGTTCTGTTTTTGAAGTTCTTGAATGTAGCTAGTAAATATATCCAAAGTACCTTCATCGCCTGCATTCCCAGCAACTTCAAGCACCTCCTCTAAATTATGAACTAATACTTTATTAGCATTTATAATCGCTTCGACCATCGCATTTGCCTCTAACAATTCCGCGTGAGATTCGATATTAGCATTTGCTAAAATGTTCTTTAAAGATCCCTTGGGAGTACCATCCAAAGCTAAAACTCGTTCTGCTACTTCGTCAATTTTTAGGGCCGCTTCATTATATAGTTCCTCAAACTTCTCATGAAGAATAAAGAAAAACGGGCCTTTCACGTTCCAATGAAAAAGTCGAAGATTTTGATAATGTACCTGATAGTTGATTAAGAGTTGGTTCAACTTTTCTACTACTTGATGTTGTTTTGAAGATTCCATACTGATTTGTTTTGTCTAAATTTCTTTACACCTAAAACCCTATTTATAAATTTTATGTTCCTAGATTTAGTATTGATTTTATCTATATGACATTACAACAGTTAGAGTACATTGTTGCACTGGATACGCATCGACATTTCGTTAATGCAGCGGAAAGCTGTTTCGTTACTCAGCCTACACTCACTCTTCAAATAAAGAAGCTGGAGACTGAAATGGGGCTCCAAATCTTTGATCGCTCAAAACACCCAATAGAACCGACCAAAACGGGTTATAAAGTAATTGAAAGTGCTCGTCAAATTCTAAGAGAGGTAAATGGCCTGAAGTCATTTGTAAACATGGAAAAAGATGACCTCAAAGGTACTTTCAGGATAGGTGTTATCCCCACGGTGGCCCCATATCTGATGCCGCGGTTTCTTAAGCAATTCATTGACGCTAACCCGAAAATTAACCTAGTCATTAGAGAAATTGAGTCAGAACAAATAATAACCGATTTGAAAAATGACTTACTTGATATTGGTCTTTTAGCGACCCCTCTTGATGAGAATGGTCTTCGTGAAATACCTTTATACAATGAACCTTTCCTGATCTACAGTGCCGAGCAGCACCCATTATTCACCAAGGAACATATTCAACCTACTGATTTAACAGAAAAGGGCCTTTGGGTACTCAATCAAGGACATTGTCTCAGAAATCAAGTTTTAAAGGTTTGTAGCCAAAAGAAGAATGCTCAAAACAATAACCTGAGTTATGAAAGCGGCTCCATAGAAACCTTAAAAAACCTAGTGAAAAATCACATGGGTTACACTTTAGTGCCCGAACTTTCGGTCTACGATACGCTCGATACTGACAAAAGAATTAAACGTTTCGACAAACCTGAACCAAGCCGAGAGATAAGTATGGTAGTACATCAGAGCTTCAACAAGGAAGCTATTTTAGAGAAAATTAAATCAGCTATTCTTGAAGATATTCCCGCTCACTTCGTGAAAGCGAAGACCTATAGCCGCATCAAATGGAGGTAGCTTAAACCACCTTCATTCCATTGTCACAAAACTGTTGAATCCCCTGATGAAGGAAAGTTGCCAAGCCTGGTTTTACACCTTCATAATGAGCTTTGAAGCGTTCATCTTCAAGATACATAGTTGCTAAGGCTCTATATCGTTCTTCCGAAACGGCATAAAACTTATTAAGGTGATGAAAATGAAGCTGTATTACTTTTTGTACCTCTATATCATTTACTGGCTTGTGTATTAAGTTTGAAAGCCAAAGATTAATTTCATCACCTTCTTGCTTTGTGTCGCTCCAAGCCGTCTTGCTCATTTCTCTAATCTTCTTTTCTACGTGAACGGACTCTTCTGGCCATCTTTCCTTGGTTTCCGACTTTCTTGAGGATATCTCTTTCGGTGAAAATCCATCATACATCTCTTTGTCGGTGATCATACCTTCTTGATTTTTAAGTTCACTGATTGTTTTATCAATGGTGACCATCAGCTTATTCATATTGTCAACCCGTTCTTGCAGTACTACTTTATGAGACTGTAGTGCTGTGATTAAATCGAAGTCCTCTTTATCCAGAATTGGTTTTATCTCTTCCAAACTATAGCCCAGTGTCTTGTAAAACAATATTTGCTGCAATCTCAGAAGCTCACCATTTTGGTAGTATCGATAGCCCTTTTCCGTCCTAGAGGCAGGTTTTAACAAACCAATCTCATCGTAATGGTGTAAGGTTCGAATGCTCACCCCAGCCAATGCTGCTAACTGCTTAACCGAATATTGCTGATCTCCATTTTTCATTATGATCAAAGAAAGTGACTGACGTAACGTAAGAGTCAAACAATTTTTAAATTATTCTTGATGTAATGTTTCAGCAGGGTTTTTCAACGCGGCCCTAACGCTATGAAAAGAAACTGTAGACAAGGCGATAAACAAAGAAGCTGCGGTGGCCAACACAAAAACCATTAGATTAATACCGATTGCATATGCAAATGTTTCGAGCCATTCACGCATCATCAAGAAAGCCACCGGCCATGCAATTAGGTTTGCTATTAGAATCAGTTTTATAAATTCTTTCGACAAAAGGCCTACAATACTTGAAGTAGATGCCCCGAGCACTTTTCTTATGCCTATCTCTTTACTTCTTTGGGTCGCTAAGAAAGCTGCTAGCCCAAAAGCTCCTAGGCAGGCAATTACAATAGCCAATACTGAGAAGGCTGTAAACAAACGGCCGCTTCTTTCCTCAGCATCGTACAATTGACCAAACTCTTGATCTACGAAAGCTACTTGCATGGGACGTTGTTGCACAAAATCATCCCAAGCACTTTCCACTACCGCTAATGTACTTGCCAAATTCTGAGTTGACACCTTAGCTAAGAGCAGCCTGGGTCTACTTACACTTATATCGGAGGCGAATAGTGCAACAGGGCCAATAGGCTGATGGAGCGATTCGAAATGAAAGTCTTTAACCACACCAATTACCGTTGAAACAGGACCATTGATGGGTTGTAACTGTTTGCCTATTGGATCAAGCCAACCAAATGTTCTCACAGCCGATTCATTGACAATAATAGCTGTAGAATCTGAAACTATCGCGGGGTCAAAAGCCCTGCCTTCTACAATTTCAAAGCCCATTGTCGCTATAAGGTCGTAGCCGCCTCTAATACTGGGCATCAGGTAACGATCGCTGGCATTCCCAGTAACATCTGTAAAAGTGCCGCCATTAATTTGACGCCCTGGAACGGTATTGGAACCAGAGACCTCAAGTACTTGTGGATTATCTAAGAGTATGTTTTTAAAAGTCTCCACCTGATCACCTAGCAAGTCGGCTCTTTCCAAAATAATGAGCTGGTCTTTGTCAAACCCTAATGGCTTGTCATTCAAGAATTGAATCTGTTGGTAAATGATCAAAGTTCCGATGACTAATATGATCGAAATGCCAAATTGAAATACTACCAAACCATTTCTTAGCCACGAATTCTTCGCCCCGCTGCTCATCTTTCCCTTGAGCACAGCCACTGGCCTAAAAGAAGACAGGAAAAATGCCGGGTACAAACCTGAGATCACACCTAAAATAATTGAGAAAATAATTAGGCCAACAACAAATATTGGTTCAAACAGACTTTGAGCATCCATGGCCTTACCTGAGATAGCGTTGAATGATGGCACCAGTAAAATCGCTAAGAGCATTGCTATAATGGTTGCCAACAAACACATCAATACAGATTCTGTCAAAAATTGAACAATGAGTTGTTTCTTTAAGGCACCCAAGACCTTTCGCATCCCTACCTCTCTTGCACGGTTGGCTGCACGCGCTGTTGTTAGGTTTATAAAATTGATACAGGCAATGAGTAATATAAAAACTGAAATAGCCGCAAAAAGATAGACGATGGTTTCATTACCATTAGCTTCTAACTCCCACTGATGGTTTGATTTGAGGTGAATATCATCAACCGGCTGTAAGAAGTAATTATGGTCATTACCTGCTGCCTCATACTGATCCCAGTTGATTCCTAATATACTTTGGATTTGAGGTTCCATATAGGTTTTTATCACCCCTTCTATCTCTTTCTCAATAGTTGCTGGGTCGCCCCCTTTTTCAAGTTTAATATAGTTGTGCGCATTGTAAGAACCCCAGAACTCATTTCTGTATAAACCAGGCATTGAACTCAAAGAGAATAGGAAGTCAAAATGAAAATGTGTATTGGATGGCATTGGCTTCACCACACCACGCACTAGCATTTCGCCCACGTTCTGAATGGTGAGTTGCTTACCTAAAGGGTCAGCCTCACCAAAATACTTGGTGGCCATAGCCTCAGTAATAATTAATGAATTAGGCAAGTCAAGTGCAGTCTCTTTATCTCCAGCCAGAAAATCAACAGTAAAAAAATCGAAGAATGTCGAATCCACAGCCAGTACACTTCTTTCATCAAAGAATCTATCACCTATTTGAAAGGTTAGGGTGCCGAATTGATTGAATATTCTGGTGGATGATTTAACAGACGAGAGATCCCTAACCAGCGTTTTGCCCATTGGCATGGGACTCCTGGCGTAAACGAACTGGTTGTCTGGAAATTTTCTATCTAAAGCTACGCGATAAGTATCTTCAAAATCGGGGTGGAAATTGTCATAACTCAATTCTTCCACTACATAGGTAAGAATCAAAAGACAACAACTGATACCAACAGCGAGACCTGTTATGTTAATGAAGGCAAAGAACTTCTGCCTTGCTAAATTTCTGAGGGCAATTTTGATGTAATTCTTAATCATGACTTTTCAATTTTCACGATTAAGATATTCATAGAAAATGGGTTAATTCTTGCGGATTATGTTAGTGGTTACATTACTCTTTCCAGAACGAAATTTTTACGAGGCCCTCCATTTTGAGTTGATCCTCCGAAATACTTTGTCCTATCATAGGATTGCCTCTATAGACAAAGCGATTAATCGCAATTACATGTCTACCTCTCTCCAAGTCTGCTATATCCAACACAGTTTCGATTCCGCGCTCCCCTTTATTATCATGTTTGGTAAAGTAGTAATCTACGTCTTGGAGCCTTTCACCATCCAAATACATTTCATACATACTACTCAAACATGCAACGGAAGACTTTACTAGCTCTTCGTACTTTTCATCAGTTCCTAATATCTCCTCTAGGGTTACCGTGCTATCAGTTGAGGATCTTACCCCCGCTCTCATTGCGTCAGTGATTGAAGTACTACGTCCCAAACCTCGAAAATCCGGACACAACAAATCTAAAATCTCATTGCTTCGTGGTGAGTAGCGTATGAACACCTCTAAATAGTCATTCTTAATAAACTTGGAAGGTATACTAGCGGTTGATATGAATCCTCCACTTCTTTCATCATCATAATGGCCCTTAATTAGGGTATACTGATTGTTACCGGAAGCTTCTGGAAAGAACGGGTATGTATTCCAGCTATCGATTCGCTGTGCTATAATGAAGAATGTTACAAGTGCTAGTGTGACCGATATGATTTGCTTTTTAGTATAGTTGGTAATCAGATGATAATAAATGCTGCGATAGACAAAAGACAAAGATACTACAGTGTAAAGCCGATAGATGGGGTAATACAATACTGAAAACCACCTAGACTTTTTAAAGGCACTGAAGAGAATTGTATCCAAAAAGAAAATGACTGCCGCTATAAAAAGGATTAAGACCAAAATGAACGTCAAAAGCGTGATGGCCGCTGACATGGGTAAATTGGCACCAATGAGTGTTTGAAAATAGGTGCTAACCCCCAAAAGCGAAAACAGGAATGAAGCGACTAGTACAACTGATAGAATTGAAAAAGCGAGTAAATAGGTATAGGCAAATATGACACTCGAAATTTGATCTAAATGAAATATCAGATCATCTAAGCTTCTGGTCTTTTCTTTAATTCTCTTCCTAAATTTTCCCTTAAACTTGAGAGAATCAATATCTATGGTTCCTGAAACTGAGCTTAACCCTACTATGCCGATCCAAAAACCTCTTAATAAAAGGTGAACTAGTAAACTGATCAGGAAAAACTTAAGTGCTAATGGAATGGTGTTAATAATAAATGAACCTGCCCCAACAAAGATGGCATTGGCCGTAGAACTGGGTACTAGCTTATTAAAGCTAAAGGAGGCACTGAACTCTGCATACTGATTAATGCTGGTCGCTAAGAGAAATATTGAAAAACCCGTAATTAGTAATTCTAATTGCCAGCTTTCTAACTGAAGATTAGATACCCACCTTCTTAGTTTTGTGTCTTCCCCACCTTGGCTACCTTCTTCACTATCTTCAGGAGTACGTAATTGCTTCATAAGCTAAAATTGAAGTCTGAATTTAACAAAATTGGCGTATGCCTAGCAATAAATATTACAAAGGACTTCAATCAAAAAATGCCGACTACAAGTCGGCATTCTGAAAATTAAAATTTTGGGTTCTAGCAACAACCTCCACCATCGTAGAAATAGGTACTCCCCGAAACCCAGATATTTTCATTCGTTAGTGTTTCTAAATTACCTGCGGTTTTGTCACAAACCGCCAAAGGCTGGTTTGGTAATAACACATGGCCTTTGTGATCGTCAAAGTATTCTTGGTCTCCTGTGTAGATGGCAGTACGCCCCGTAAAGACACATGGCCCATCCTCAGGCATTGGGTCTTTTATGGCCGCTACTTCTACGCTTTCAATAAATATTCTATTCGGTGTATCGTAGCTCTTCGGATCAAGAATTCTGTATGGCCTTTTCGCTCTTATCTCTATAGTACCAAATCCCACATCAGTGATCATTTTAATATAATCGTTCAAAGGTAGCGCACCGCTTAAGCACAGACCCCTCAAACGCTCATCAAACTTAAGGGAATCAGGCATAGCCTGTTCAGCAATAGGGTCTGATAATACGAGTCTACCTCTAGGCTTTAGCACGCGGTACATTTCTTCGAGTGCCTTTTTTAAGTCTTCTTCGTGAAAAATATTAAATAGACAATTTTGAGCTGCCACGTCAATACTTTCGTCCTCAATCGGAAGATTTAAGGCATCACCTTTTCTCACATCAATAAATGATGGATCAAACCAAGCATTTTTGGCTGCCGCCTCGGCCATGTTTTTATCACAAGCCGCGAGCATTTCATCGACTACGTCTACCCCAATCACACCTCCTTTTTTTCTACTGAAATAGGAAAATTGTAGAAGCTCCATGCCTCCGCCAACACCTACATATAGAATATTAGGTGAGTTGATTAAATCCCTAGGGTGTACAGTACTACCACAGCCATAGTTCATATCAAGCATGATTTGTGGAATCTCCAACTCAGGAAATGCCCAAACAGGTGTAGTCGTACAGCATAAGCCAACATCAGGAGTCTCAGCGGCCGCTTTGTATATATCTTTTGTTGTATCTAAATAAGTTTCCATAATTCTTCTAATTCGCAGTAGTACCTCCACAACTTGACCCTGCACCCGCAGTGCATCCGAAGCAGTGTTGATTAATAATAATTTCTCTATTCATAATTTTCTTGTAGTCAAATTCACGCACATGGTTTGGTGCACCATCGGTCAGTTTCAACTCCAACATTTGATTGAAATCACAATCATATAAGTGTCCATCCCAGCCCACAGAAACCATGCTCCTACACATTACCCCTGCCGCAGCCATAGGATTAAAAGCATTGGCTAACTCGTTCATATATTCCTCATAGTTTTCGGAGCGAACCAAATAGTCTAAGAATCTGCTAACTGGCAAATTGGTAATCGCATACAAATCATTAAAAACGATATCGTAAGCCTCTTTTAACTTCCGCTTATATTCTTGTTGCAAGACAACTTGATCGTCTGGTAAATACGCTCCGGATGGATTATAAACTAAGTCAAGCTTCAGATTGGACCCTTCCTTTCCATACCCCACTTCATTGAGCATTTGCAGCGCCTTGATTGATTTTTCAAAAACGCCATCTCCGCGCTGAGCATCCGTACGCCTAGCGGTAAAAGACGGCAGCGATGACACAACATTGATCTTGTGCTTTTTAAAAAACTCAGGTAGGTCGTTGTATTTGGGGTTTGCTAGTATGATGGTGAGGTTACACCGTACAATTATCTGTTTACCCAGCTTTGAGAGCTCCTCAACAAACCAGCGAAAATCAGGGTTCATCTCTGGTGCACCACCTGTTAAATCAACTGTGGTGATATTAGGATTCTTCAATGCATCCAAACATAGCTGCATGGTCTCCCGCGTCATGATCTCTTTTCGGTCTGGCCCCGCATCTACATGACAGTGCTGACACACCTGATTACACATCTTACCTACGTTAATCTGAAATACTTCAATACTCACTGGGGTAAGTACATCTATTCCAGCATCGGCAATCTTCTCTTGGAAAGAGGGTATACCAATATCTGCATGATCACTCAACACTTTGATTTGTTCCTCAGGTGTCGAGAGCCAATGCTTCGCCTTCTTAAGGCTTTGAATCTTTAAGGCCATATTACATCAACTTATCTTCCATTTCATTCATCATTTGGACACCGTGTACTAGTACGGCTCCACCTTTGATGGCTGCAGCCACATGAACGGCCTCCATCATTTGCTCTTCATCGGCTCCTTTTTTCATACAAGAGTCGGTGTAGGCGTCTATACAATAGGGACACTGAACAGCATGAGAGACAGCCAGCGCGATAAGCGCTTTTTCTCTGGCGGTTAATGCGCCCGGCTTAAAAACACTTCCATACCAATCAAAAAACTTGGTACCCATTTCTTCTTGTAACTCGGTAATCTTAGAGAACTTTTTTAAGTCCTCTGGTTTATAATATGTCTTTGGCATTGTAAATACTTTTAGTAACGTAGATACCTACGACCTATCAGGTCATGGAGGTTTTAGCGGCTATGAATAAATATAATGAGGAGGACCCCGATTGATGATAATCTCAAGGGTGCGGATATGGGTATTCTCTATTTCTTGACTGATCCAGTTTCTTAGTGACATCAAACACTTGAGAAACCTTATAATTCCATGACTTAAGGTGGCCCTTCTACAAAGATGCTTTAAGTCTTCTCTTTGGTTTATATCATACCGGTCGGAAAGATTTAAAAAACTGCCTAACAGACCCGATAACTCCTGATAAACGCTATTCGAGTGCCAATTGACATTAGCAAGGAGAGAAAGATCAAATCTTTGAAAATCTATAGCTATAAGGTACACTCCTCCTCTATTGTCTTGACCTAAGACATTCACACCCTTGTCTAAACTAGCTTCTGCCTTGCGAATGTCATCCGCAGCCAAATGAGGCGTATCATTTCCGATAACAATTACGCGTTCAAAACCTTGTTCAATTACCGACTTAAGTGAGTTTATGAGTCGATCACTGAATGAATTGCCAACCTGCTCATTAGAATATACTTGAATGAGCGGTAAACCTGAATCCTTTGCGGTTTCAAGTGTCTTGTTAATAAAAAACTTGTAAAGCTTTGAGAAGTCCCTCCTGTTTAAACCAAACGAGTTTGCTCCATACTCATCATTGAGCGTGCGTGAAAAGAACAATACCGCAGTTTTATCGGAATGCATGGTTTGGGAATTTAGAGCCTTAACTGTACAAACTCAAAAATAATTTCGATTATGAATAATGAGGACTCTAAAATGTCGTCTGACGAACATTTCTCAAAGCCGGCTTGCTCAATGGATATTCGAACCCTAAACAAAAACTGATGTCAGCGTTCTTTCATGATTACGAAAAACAGAAGGCGTCAAACCTGTATGGCTGGTAAATAGGCGTGTAAATGAACTTACATCTCGGAAGCCGACATCATGACATATCGTTTGTACCGAGAAAGACTTATTGATCAGCAACCATTTCGCCTTTTCAATTCTCAGTTGAGTCACTAATTTTTTAGGCGTTATCCCGAAAGTAAGTTTAAAAGCCCTGTGAAAGTGATAAGGAGAAAGACAGGCCACTTTAGAAAGCTCGTTTAAGTTAACATCTTCCGAAAAGTGGGCTTGAATGAAATCTTTAGCTACTGACAATCTCTTAAACAACTCAACCTTCGTAGATTTTTTGACGACATCTTGGTTTTTAAAGGAATTTATGACGCTATCGCTACTGGAAAAAGTCAATTCGAGCATATTGTTGAAAAGATCATAATCATCCACCTCCCTAAACTGATTAGCTATTAATCCATTTATCTCGCTGCGCAAATGCATACTCATTGGAAGTGTATGCAATGGAAATTCTGGTAGCGGTCTACTTAAGTCATATAAACCAAATTGATCTAAAAGACCTACTTCAGTCTGTTTGTGATAATTGACAAAGTCTTGTACAAAGTTTTCATTAAAGCAGAAGGCCAGCATGGTCGTATCTTCTCCGTATTCTGAGGAGACTGTATACTCAGTTTCGTGGTTCATGACCAAAAATTGCTCATGATTGACGCGAAGCTGAGCATCATTAATATGGTAAAGTTGAGTGCCCTTGAGCCCAAAGCGAACCGAAAATCTTGTTTTTTGATCTGCGCCAAGCAAACCTTTTGACGTAAAATAGGCGTAGCCATTGTTAATACCTTCAATTTGACCTTGCTCGCTACGCCAATATATCTGCCCCCCTCTTTTATGAACCGTGTGCCGACCTTGATATGCTATCATTCAATTCACCTTTGTCTCAGTCTAACGTAATGCGCAAAAAGTCGGTATTTATTTTATGTAAGTGGTTACTTATATTTAGAAAAGGCGATCACTTTTATCACACATTGAACCATTTTTCATGTACAAAATCTTGAAGCAAGCTTCCTAAACTCAGGATTGCTAACGCGATCCTGACTCACCACTCCTGACCATAGAAAAGCCCATGCTGCGCATTGAACCTTTTTTCATGTCCAAAATCTTGAAGCAAGCTTCCCAAACTATGGATTGCTAGCACGATCCTGACTCCCCACTCCTGACTATACAAAAGCCCATGCTGCGCATTGAACCTTTTTTCATGTCCAAAATCTTGAAGCAAGCTTCCGATTTTGGACATGAAAAAAGCCCCTGATAAATCAGGGGCTTTTCTGCGCTAAGTGACCTCGACAGGATTCAAACCTGTAACCTCTTGAGCCGTAATCAAGTGCACTATTCAGTTATGCTACGAGGCCAAAAATAAACGGACGTTAAAGTCCGTTAAATGCGATTGCAAAGGTAATTAATTCTTTTTCTTTGCAAAAGACGTCCAGATATACTTTTAAAAAATACTATCTTTGCCACCGCTTAAATTCAGCATATCTATGAAGAAGTTATTACTCGGAGTTGTAGGTTTAGTTTTCATGAGTCTTTCAGCTCAGGCACAACGCCCTGACTTACCCGGTGCTTTGTTGGTGGATATTGGGGTAAACAGTTGGAGCAATGCCCCTACGGATATTTCTCTCAACACTTTTCAGTCCAAGACATATAATATTACCTATTACTACGACTTACCGATTGGAAACAATGGTTTCACTTTTACACCTGGTATTGGACTAGGCCTAGAGCGATACTCCTTTGAGAATGATTATACCATCACTTCTACCCTCAACGGCACTAATACGAGATCAGTACAAGCAGAAGAACTCGCTAACATTACGAGTAATCCAAACAGTTTTGGTAAGTCTAAACTAGCCATGCACTACTTGGACATTCCACTAGAAATCAGATTCTATAAGAGTAAAAACCAATACAATCGTGGCTTTCGAGCAGCATTGGGTGTAAAAGCAGGCGTTTTATACTCGTCTTTTGTGAAGTACAAATATGAAGATCGTGCCAATGATCAGCGTACTGTAAAAGACAGACAGAACCTCGGACTCAATTTACTTCGCTACGGTATTCAAGGTCGCGTAGGGTTCGGAGGCTTTAGTCTTTTTGGTTTTTACGAATTATCGGACAAATGGGATATTGCGCCAGCTGGTGGTGAAAACACAAAAACCCTAACCTTCGGTCTATCACTAACCGGATTCTAGTCTATTCTCCCTTAAATACTGGTAAGCGCTTCTCTAGAAAGGCTTGAACGCCTTCTTTATGATCGAAAGTAGCTCCTGCGATGTCTTGATTGTAGGCCTCATAATCTAACATTTCTGAAAGTGTAGCCCCCTGCGATTTATTCAACATCTTTTTCATTAAACCGATCGCTTTAGTCGGTGCTTTAGCGTAGTAATCGGTATAACTCTTTACAGCCTCATCTAGTGATTCATCTGGAACACACTTATTGACTAACCCCATGGCTTCAGCCTCCTTACCACCCACACGAGTTCCCATAGTGGCTAGCTCAAATGCCTTTGACGAACCTAATAACCTTGGCAAAAAGTAGGACGATCCAGAGTCGAGAACTAGTCCAATATTTACAAAAACTTCAATGAGTTTTGCACTTTCAGATGCCACTACAATGTCACAGGCTAGCGCAAAGGAACATCCGGCACCAGCAGCGACACCATTCAAGCGACAAATTACTGGCTTAGGAAGGTTTCTTATCGCCTTAATGATTGGGTTATATCTTTTATGGATTGAATCCGAAAATGAGCGATTGGGTTCTGCCGAAGATGCTTTCAAATCTTGACCAGAACAGAAGGCCTTACCTTCTCCTGTAAGCACAATAACTCTGACATCATTATCTTTTTTCGCTCCTTTCAGTGCTGCTTGCAGCTCATATGTAATCTCATTGTTGAGTGCATTATAAACATCTGGGCGATTGAGTGTAATGGTAGCGACACCATCTTTCACATCATATTTTAAAAATTCGTACATAGTCTAAAGAAATAAAGCAATTGATCCATAACTCACAATGAAACCAAGCAGTAAACCACCTAAAATCTCAGCTGGTTTATGTGCATTCAAATATAGCCTAGCCCAAGATATTAAACCGGTTAAACTCACCGCAATTATCAAAGGCCAAAATAAAGTATTAGTTGCCTGAAAGGCATGTTTAAAAGCGAGAATAAACCCAAGACATCCCGCAATTCCGGCTGCGTGGGCACTAATCTTCCATTTAAAAGTAATACCATTAGTCGACACAACTACAGTTGTAATGGCCAAAAATGTGATATTCATAGCCGGTGTCATCCATTCCTGATCTTTGATCATAAAGGAAACCACTAGGTAGAAAAGAGAAATAAAAATGAAAGGCAGATACCTGTCTTTTCTATTTGTCATATGTAGGTCCTTAATCACTTTAGTTAAGCGGAACATCACAACGGTAAGTACGGGAACAAGACAGGTTGTGACAAAAATTAATGAAACCACCGTCCACCTTCCTTTGTCCGTCAAATTAGAGCTATTGCCTAAATGAAAGAGAATGGTGTAGAACACCAAAGTTGGCATGATCAGCGGCTGAAAAAGGTACGTTAAGAATTTTGCTAGGAAAGTCAAATCAGAGTTCTTTTCTCAGGCGGGCCACTGGAATATTTAATTGTTCCCTATATTTTGCTACTGTACGCCTAGCGATATTATATCCTTTGGCCTTCAGGAATTTCTCTAACTTATCGTCAGAAAGCGGCTTTTTCTTATCCTCTCCGCCAATAAGTTCGGCCAGCACATTCTTAACCTCCCTACTACTTACATCTTCTCCACTAGTGGTTGAAATACCTTCACTAAAAAAGTACTTGAGCGGGAAGATTCCAAAATCAGTTTGGATCGATTTTGAGTTAGCAACCCTCGATACCGTTGAAATATCCATATTAATCTCATTGGCAATGTCTTTCAAAATCATCGGCCTGAGCTTAGACTCATCTCCGTCTAAGAAAAACTCATATTGAAATTTGATGATCGACTCCATAGTCCGGAGCAAAGTATTTTGGCGTTGCTTAATGGCATCAATAAACCACTTGGCAGCGTCTAATTTCTGCTTTACGAAGGAAACTGTTTCCTTTAGCTTTTTATCTTTCTTATCACTCTTATCATATGCCGAAAACATATCAGAATAAGACTGACTGACCCTGAGTTCAGGTGCGTTTCGACTATTTAAGGTAAGGTCAAATTTGCCATCATTATTGGTCATTAAGAAGTCAGGAATTAAGTACTGTGTCTTAACCAAACCACCAGAAATACCTCCTGGCTTTGGATTGAGCTTGGTTATTGCATTTACAGCTTCCTTTAATAAAGCCTCATCCTCAATGTTTAATTTCTTTAGAATTTTATCGTAGTGCTTTTTCGTAAACTCATCGAAACAAAGCGATAAAATGCGTATTGCAGTAAGTGTAGCCTCATCCTCTTCTAGGCCATCTTCCTTTTTTTCTAGTTGTATAAGCAGACATTCTTGAAGGCTTCTAGCACCAATACCGGGCGGGTCAAACTGCTGTATCTGAGTAAGCAATTCTTCTAGTTCCTCAACATCTGTCTCAATATTTTGGGCGAAGGCCAAATCATTGACAATCGCATCAAGCTCTCTTCTGATATAACCATCAGACTCAATACTTCCGATAAGTTGCTTTGCAATATTTTCCTGACGCTCATCAAGCCCCAAGAACCCCAACTGAGCTTCCAATTGGTCATTTAGAGAAGCTTGCATAGCCACAGGCATCTCGCGATCTTCTTCCTCGCTATAGTTGCCGTCTCCCTGCATTTTATAGCCGGAGAAATCATCATCCCCCAAGTAGTCTTCTACATTGAGGTCCTCTGTTGAGCTAACGTCACTATCTTCGGTCTCCTCTCTCTCCGGAGCAGCCTCTTCTTCCCTACCTTCTTCCAATGCAGGATTAATCTCAAGTTCTTCCTCTACGCGAGTATCGAGCTCAGCAGTCGGCACCTGCAACAGCTTTATAAACTGAATCTGCTGAGGAGATAGCTTTTGACCTAAGGATTGGTTGAGACTGAGTTTTTGCATTTTAATTAAGAAATCGCTCTTTCTAGTATTTCAAATTTAAAGGAAAGAACGAGAGAACCGATCAGATTGTAACACTTTTTAACAAAAATCATGCAGAAAATGATAAACCGTAGAAAAATGTCCATACATGCATTTATTAGTACATATTTCCATAAGCGCTTACGTAATTGGTCAGAGTAAATGATTATCAATTAGTTGTGTTTGAAAGTAAAAAATGATTGCTTTGCGTTCATTTCGAATTCATTGAGTAGCGTAACCATGAAAACAAAGAGAACCAAAATTGCCGCCTTGCTTAAAAGTAGTCAGGTTGATCTTGACGTAGTGGCAAAAGGTTGGGTAAGGACCAAAAGAGGCAACAAACATGTAAGTTTCATTGCCCTGAATGACGGTTCTTCAATTAATAGCATTCAAGTGGTTGCCGATCCTAGTTTAATCTCAGAGGAGATTCTAAAGAATATTAACACTGGAGCGAGCATTTCAGTCTCGGGTAAGCTTGTAGCATCTCAAGGTGCTGGACAGAGTGTCGAAATTGCCGCTCAGTCTATAGAAGTTTTAGGGGTAGCAGATCCTGAATTGTATCCGCTTCAACCTAAAAAACACTCACTAGAGTTTTTACGAGAAATTGCACATCTAAGACCTCGAACGAACACGTTCGGAGCCATTTTCAGGATGAGGCACGCCATGTCATTTGCTGTACATCAATTCTTTAACGAGAAAGGATTTTACTACTGGCACACTCCATTTGTGACTGGCTCTGATGCCGAGGGCGCTGGTGAAATGTTTAGAGTGTCAACCTTAGACCCAATCAACCCACCGCTTAAGGACGATGGAACCATAGATCACAGTCAAGACTTTTTTGGGAAAGAAACTAACCTAACTGTTTCAGGACAACTTGAGGGTGAGCTTGGCGCCATGGCATTGGGAGACATCTATACTTTCGGACCAACTTTCAGGGCTGAGAATTCAAACACTACTAGACATCTGGCGGAGTTCTGGATGATAGAACCTGAAATGGCTTTCTATGACCTTGTCGACAACATGGACCTAGCAGAAGAATTTCTAAAATATTTGGTTCGCTATGCATTAGAAAACTGTGCAGAAGACCTTGAATTCTTAGAGAAAAGGCTTTTGGACGAAGAAAAGAACAAGCCGGCTACTGAGCGCAATGAAATGTCGCTGACTGAAAAGCTTAGATTTGTCATTGATAATGACTTTGAGCGCTTGACTTATACAGAAGCCATAGATGTATTAAAGAATTCAAAACCGAATAAGAAGAAGAAATTTCAATTCCCAATTGAGGGCTGGGGTGCTGACTTACAATCGGAACATGAGCGCTACCTTGTTGAGAAACACTTTAAAAAACCGGTAATTCTTACCGACTATCCTAAAGACATTAAGGCATTTTACATGCGCATGAATGATGATGGTAATACAGTAGGCGCCATGGATATACTCTTTCCTGGCATAGGCGAGATCGTAGGAGGTTCTCAGCGCGAGGAACGCTTGGAGGTCTTAACAAGCCGCATGGCAGAAATGAATATTCCAGAAGCGGAACTTGAATGGTACTTAGACACCAGACGTTTCGGCACTGCCCCACATAGTGGTTTTGGGCTCGGTTTTGAAAGAATGATGATATTTGTGACAGGCATGGGAAATATCAGGGATGTTATTCCTTTTCCTCGGACACCAGGAAACGCAGCATTCTAAAACAAAAAACCCCGAAATCTTCGGGGTTTGCTATTTCTTACTGAACCTTACAGTTTGTTGGAATTTTGATTGGTCGTCTGTGACCAACACTAGGTAGTAGCCTCGTTGGAAGGTTTGGACATCCACCTTGTACTTTTTTAAACCGTTCTTTTCAAGATCGACTCTCATCTTAGTACCAATGATACTTCTTATCTCAATTTTTGGTTTGGTCAGGTTAAGATTACTCAAATCTATTGTCAGATAATCTGAAGTAGGATTGGGAAATACTTCAACCTTGGTTTTCTCGTCCTCAGCAGTGTTTGAGATTTTCACCGCGTTTCCCGTTTGAGCAGAAGCAGCAAACGTAACACACAACAGGGCTAATCCGAAGACTAGTTTTCTGAGTGCAATATGGTGATTGAAGATTTCCATTAAATACTTAGACCGTGTTTAAGGTGTTAAGGTTTACTTAAAGTTAGTCTTTTTTCAAATAAAAGACATCGGTGTTACGTTAATAATTGATTTTGGTAGTTCTATAAGCAAATCTGATGCCATCAATGACATTTTTCCAACTCTTTTTGAAGCCAAATCTCCAGCCATTCCATGAAGGTAAACAGCAGCTAAAGCCGCATCGCCACTTTTCATGCCCTGAGACAAGAAGCCAGTAATAATTCCAGACAAAACATCACCACTTCCTGCAGTGGCCATACCAGAATTACCAGTGGTATTGAAGACCACATCTCCACTTGGAAGTGCAATTGCCGTATGAGCACCCTTCAGAATAATCACCAACCCTCGGTTTGACGCAACTTCTTTCATTTTCTCTATTCTTTCCAATCCATTGGCGCAAGATCCAAACAGCCTATTGAACTCTCCCACATGGGGCGTTAATATCGAGTTTTCAGGTACTTCATTGATCAAATCAGGATACATGGCTAAAATATTCAGCGCATCCGCGTCTAATACTAATGGTTGTTCTGCTTGCCTTAAGAATAACTTAAACCAAGCGATTGTCACCTCCGAAGTTCCAATACCCGGACCAACACAGATCGCATCTATATTACCTAGGCTTTCTCCTGAACCAATTTCATTTTTATGCTCATCCACAGTGACCATTGCTTCTGGTAGACTAGCTTGAATAATCTCATAGCCACATTTAGGAATATGAAGTGTAAGCAAGCCAGCCCCTGCTTTCATTACAGCTTTACCACATAAAAAGGCTGCGCCCATCTTTCCAAAACTTCCAGAAAAGACCTGTACCCTTCCGAAGTCTCCCTTGTGCTGAAACTTACCTCGCTTAGGCACTAGGCGTCTAATATCGACCTGTTCTGAAATAAAATAGTCAGAAGACTGAGATTGGATAAACGTTTCGTCCAAACCAATATCTGCAATGATGTACTCTCCCACATAAATATCGGACTCAGGTACCAAAAAAGTCAATTTCGGACGCTGGAAGGTTATGGTTAAATCTGCTTGAACAATTGCTCCTGACAAATCAATCGTGTCTGAAAAAAGACCAGAAGGCATATCAATGCTAACCACTTTCGCGGAAGACTGATTTATTCTTGCAATCACCTCTGCTCCAAAACCTATCACGGGGCGGTTGAGCCCTGAGCCAAAAAGTGCATCAATCACTATTTCCTCTAGAATAGAAAAGTCCTTGACGCTTTTCAACACTTTAA
The DNA here is from genome assembly GCA_965284605.1 of Cyclobacteriaceae bacterium. Taxonomy (GTDB): domain Bacteria; phylum Bacteroidota; class Bacteroidia; order Cytophagales; family Cyclobacteriaceae; genus Roseivirga. Next base: position 3,074,751 of record OZ260101.1, on the reverse strand, counting down.
CCTCCAAATCCAGTCGATCAAGGTTTGCTTGACAATCCAGAGACAACTGCTCTGATATTTCTAGAAGGGATACATGAACCGCGTAACCCCGACTTTTAAGTAGTCGAGCTACCGCCAAACCATCACCACCATTATTACCAGTTCCGCAAACTACATGAACCGTTGCGTTTGATGTTACATGACCAATAAAGATTTTGACAAAAGCCTCCGCAGCTCTTTCCATTAAGCCTATTGAAGAAATAGGTTCATTTTCAATGGTGTGACGATCGGTAGCTCGGATTTGACTGGCGGTGATTAATTTCTTCATTTAAAATTCAAGTAAGGGAGAAGTCTTTCGATATTAACACTGTCCATCAGCTTTAATCGAAACATGTCCTCTCGCCTTCTGAATTTACCATTTTCACTTTTGGAATTCAATATCTCTTTCGTTTGCTCATAATCGATATATGGATGAGCCAATAACTCTTTGAATGTGGCCAAGTTGATTGAAATCTTTTGTAATGGGATTGAATCTGACAAAACCAAGTAAGGTTTTATCGCTTGAAAGAGTGTATCGTTGATACCATAAACTTCTTGAAGCTGAGAGATTGAATGATAGCCACCCAATAGTTTTCTATATGAAATAATGCGCCTGGCATAACTTTTACCAATCCCCTTGAGTGCTCTTAACTCAAGACTGTCTGCTGAATTGAGTTCAACCTTAATTAGTGCTTTGGGCGTGGACTCAACTGGCAAAGATTCTGGCAATGAATTTGGCACCTCCTTTCGAGTTAATTTTTCATTCGGGGTCGAGACCTTCTTCCTTTCGTCAGGAAGTAAGATATGTGCCGAGAGCTTATTAAAAAGGCTATCAGGGAAATCATAGATCTTCATCACATCTCGTTTTATCAAAAACTCACCACCCTTTGACCTGAAATTAATCATTCGAGTAGCCAGGAACTTTGGAATACCCAAAGCGGTTAATTCATCTGCTGATGCAGTATTCGGGTTAAAAGAAAAATAGGCGATTGAATTCTCAGTTGATAATTCTGGAGTCATCAAACCAGCATTAATTGAAGAAACCAAACTGTCAAGCAGCCTTTTATCTTCTGATGCCGTATGGTTTTCAGAGTCCACAATTTGGCGGTACAGATAAGGCGTGAATAACAAAAAGACAATAGCTGGAATTAAAACTAAAGTACCATTGACTTCAGTTTTACTGAAGCCAAAGAAATCTCGAATTAGCTTTTTGAGTCTCACTTAAGTGTGTATTTAAAGAGAATAAATGAAGTTAAAACTATTTAAACAATCTGCTTCAAAAAGAAATTAAAAGAATCAGGTTGGGTAGGTGTGATTGAGAAACGTTATAAATATCAAAAACTGACATAAATCACTTTTTTAGTGCCCTTTTAGGGCTTATTTTTGCCCACCCTAAAAGATAGGAACCGATACAGATGACAAGTAATTTTAAAGTAATAAGTCTCTCCTTCAAGAATGCTCCGGTGGAGATTCGTGAGATGATTGCTTTAGATGATATGTTGATCTCAACGCTCCTCAACGACTTTCACGAAGTCATCGGCCTTGAAGAGTCTCTGATTATCTCTACTTGCAATCGCACCGAAGTCTACTACAACGCTGAGCAAGATTTTTCTAAAGAGATAGTTACTTTGATGGCTTCCAAGAAGGGCATCGATAACATAGAGCAATTTATTTCCTTCTTCACAGTAGTCAATGATAGCTACCAAGCGTCTACTTATTTATTCAGGGTAGCCCTTGGTCTTGAAGCACAGGTTATTGGTGACCTGCAAATCATCAATCAAGTAAAAAAGGCATACCAAATTGCTGCGGACAATAATACAGCTGGCCCTTTTATGCATAGAATTCTGCATACGGTGTTCTTTGCCAACAAGAAGGTGTTTCAGGAAACAGCTTTCAGAGATGGGGCAGCGAGTGTGTCTTATGCAACTGCAGAACTTACGCGCACGCTGGCAGAATCGTTTGTGGATACAAAGGTTTTGATCATTGGGCTAGGCGAAATTGGAGAAGATCTCGCAAAACACTTGGCAACGGAACAGTTTTCAGTTACGCTTACAAATAGAACGGAAACTAAAAGGATAACACTTGCTACCGAACTGGGCCTAAATCATATTTCGTTTGATAGTCTTAAGGCAGAACTTAATAATTACGACATTATCGTTTCGAGTATTCCGGTGAAAGATTTTATTGGAACAAAAGACTTCTCTCAAGAAGAAGGAGGAATTAAATTCCTGATTGATTTATCAATTCCGAGGTCAATTGACCCTTCAGTAGAAACCTTAAAAGGCATCTCTCTTTATAACATCGATGAGATTCAAGAAAAGACTTCCCGTGCTGTAGAAAAGAGAAAAGCAGCCATTCCTGCAGTTGAGGCAATCATTGAAGAAGCCATGCAAGACGTAAGAGCATGGTCTCGCGAAATGGAGGTATCTCCTACCATACAAAAGCTCAAAAATACACTCGAAGAAATTCGTCAAGAAGAATTAAAGAAGCACTTAAAAAATTCTTCTGAAGAAATGGAGTTCTTTGCTGAAAAGCTTTCCAAGAGTATCACACAAAAAATCATGAAACTCCCTGTTCTTCAACTAAAAGCTGCGTGCCAAAGAGGTGAAGCTGACAAATTGATTGATGTACTCAATGATCTTTTTAACTTGGAACAAGAGAAAAAAGACAAATAATCGCTCTTTTCGTCAATTTCTATACACATGCATCTTATTTTCGTTAGCTAAATCTAGCAATTGCGTATTTAGGGTTAATGCTCATTATTAGACAGGTCTTTTTGATATGCTTTTTCATTATCTGCCAGTTTCAACTTCAGGCAGATGAGTATGAGACTTTTGCAAAAAATGGAAAGTATGGATTGAAAAACACCACTTCAGGTGAAATAATCATCCCTCCTCAATACGAATCCATCGGCTGGTCTGATGGCACCTTCCGGATAATAAACAATGTGATTGGAGCACGCCAAAATGAAAAATGGGCGCTCATAAATCTTGACGGAAGTAAAATCTCATCTCATCTGTATGCCGAGCTCACCCCCTATTTAGATAATCTATTTATTGCCAGTAGGCGTAAAAGGAGTTCTATCCTGTCCACTTATGGTGTGGTGAATAGTCGCGGTAAAGTTATTATCGACTTCGACTATGCTAGAATCGAGCCAGCCCAGTCGAGCTTAATTGTTACTAAAAGAATTGGATCAGACTATCGATATGGACTGCTCAATAAAAACGGTAAGTCACTAATTCCCCTAGAATTTACAGGCATTCAATCAGTGAAGGCAGGCTTCTTTGCCGTACAAAATGATGATAAGTTAAATGCTATTTATACCGAAAAAGGTCAGCCAATCACTGATTTTCAATTTGAGTCAGTCACCGAGCTTACGGATGAGCTGTTCCTAGTTACTTTTTACAATAAAAAGGGACTATTGGATAAATCAGGAAAGCTAGTGGTTGCACCTATATATAAGCATATAGAATTGTCAGACAATAAAGCCCGAGCACTACCTTTCAAAAAATGGGACTTTTATGAAAATGATGAATTTAGCAAAAGCTTCTATTTTGACAGAATGCTTATGGTTGACGAGGCCAATTTCGCAGTAACAAGTGGCCAACGAACTGGTATCATTAACAAAGATGAGCAGTATGAAAAGTACCTGTCAAAGCTAAAAGTCATTCAGCATATCAATGAAATTACAATTATCGAACACCCTGAATCTAGTTATCAAGGTGCACTTTCAACTACAGGCAAGTTGATCTTAGCAACAAACTATGATAGTGTTACTGTTGTCAATGGAGTACTCATTGGACAAATAAAAAGGATTGACAAGCAGGACTGGACAGGATTCGACAAATCAGGTAAGAAGTTAAACTTATCCGCTTATGAAAGTTTCAAGGCTTTAGAAAATAGCCTCATACTAGCCAGTCGTAATGGCAAAAAAGGTCTTTTGGCGCCTAATGGAAAGGAGCAAACACCATTTATCTATGATGCCATAGGTGTATTTAGAAATGGTTTAGCCGTTGCTTCTTACCAAGGAGGTTTGGGCGTTATTGATTTAAATGGCAACTGGGTAATTACTCCTTACAATGATCAGATAGAAATTTTAGATCGGGTGATTAAGCTGAAACAAGGTTCAGAATGGAAGCTGGTAGACTTTACCGGTAGAGAAAAAGTACGGTCATACGATATGCTCACCGCACTTCCCACTGGATATACTAAGCAAAAAGCTGAGGGCTATGAACTGTACAGTGCCAATGACAGTTTATCGTTAGACCATATCTACGACAGTATTCATGTAATCGACACTGACCTTTATGCCTTAACCAGAGACAGCCTCTATTTCTTTTTTAACCCTTATAATCAAGAGGACATTGCTTTAGACAGTGGTGTGGCAGGCTTCGGAATAATTTCAGAAGGGTTAATACCCGTCTTCAAAGACGGGCAATGGGGTCAGGTTGATAAGTTCGGCAAGTTGAGAATTGCCAATAGATATGAGGCCATACAGCCTTTTTCTGAAGACCTAGCAGCAATACAGCTTCTTGGTAAATGGGGGTTTATCGACCGTGATGAAAACTTGGTTATCCAACCCATTTATGACTCAGTAACTCCTTTCTCGGAGGATCTCTCTGTAGTTAACAGGGATGGCTACTACGGTCTACTGAATAACCATGGGCAACTGATTCTCAAAGCGCAATTCACTACCATTGATCGTCAAAAGGCATACATCATTTTAAATTCAAACGGTGTTTATGGCTTGGCTGACAACAAAGGAAAATTGATTAGGACTCCGCAGTATGATAGCATCACCGCATTAAAAAACGATTACTTCCTGATTGAAAGAGATGGACTTAAGGGCGTAATCAATCTAAAAGGTCAGGATGTGATCCCCTTATCTTACGAAAGCATTCAGCAAATGGGTAACCGTTTTCTGGCATCAGAACCTTCCAAGTGGGAACTCATTAGCTTAAAATAACAAAGGCCGTTTTTACACGGCCCTCTTTACTTTTCAGTCTTACTATTTTTTATCGTTTCCAGAACTCTTTTTTGTTGTTGAACTCTTTTGACCTGGATTGGCGATTGATTCTCTCATATCCGTATCTGATTGAATATTCTCCATTCTGTAGTAATCCATCACTCCCAAATTACCAGATCTGAAAGCTTCAGCCAATGCCAATGGCACTTCAGCCTCTGCCTCAATCACCTTGGCTCTAGCCTCTTGCGACTTGGCCTTCATTTCTTGTTCTACAGCAACTGCCATGGCTCTACGCTCCTCAGCTTTTGCCTCAGCCACTTTTAGGTCTGCTTGGGCTTGATCTGTCTGAAGTATCGCGCCAATATTAACCCCAACGTCAATATCTGCTATATCAATGGATAGTATTTCGAATGCAGTACCCGCATCCAAACCACGCTGCAGCACGAGTTTCGAAATCTTATCTGGGTTTTCTAAAACCGCTTTATGACTCTGCGCTGAACCGATAGAGGTTACTATACCCTCGCCAACTCTGGCTAAAATGGTATCCTCTCCGGCACCTCCAACCAATTGTTGAATATTCGCCCTAACGGTTACTCTTGCTATGGCAATCAGTTGAATACCATCTTGGGCCACAGCAGCAACTTTTGGCGTTGTAATCACTTTTGGATTTACGGAAATCTGAACGGCTTCAAAGACTTCTCTACCTGCTAGGTCAATTGCCGTAGCTTGCTTGAACCCTAAGTTAATATTGGCCTTATCGGCCGAAATCAGTGCTTTTATAACGGACGAGACATTACCGCCAGCCAAATAGTGAGTTTCTAGTTCTTCTGTCTGTACATCTAAGCCCGCCTTCCGAGCGGTGATCATCTCTTTTACGATAATGCTTGGCGGCACCTTTCTAATTCTCATGAAGACAAGCTCTAAAAGCCCTATGCGGACATTCGAAAACTGCGCGGTGATCCAGAGATTTACTGGAACAAAGTACAAGAAAACAAAGACTAAAATGACACCAGCTATAACAGCTATAAGGGTGGTATACTCTCCCATTGATTTACGTATTTATTGATTGAACAATAATTTTATTTCCTGAAAGCTTTATGATTTTTACCTCGGTCTCTGATTCAATCAAGTGACCATGAGAAGTAACCTCATATGCTTTATTACTAAACTCAGCTTTTCCAATTGGTTTTAAGTCAGATATAGCTAAACCTTGCATTCCTACTTGTAGACCTTCTGTGTAATGCTCGTTCACTTTTGAGTCGTTCTTCACTTTTAAAGAGAATTTGCTCCAAGAGTTTGAACGAAAACTCCAGACTAATGCGCCAACTGTGACTAATAGAGAACTGACTAAAACAACTGAACCCGAAGTAACACCATGTCTTTCATACGCCATATAGATGCCAATACCCGTCAGAGCAAGGCCTAATAGACCCAATATAGTTGTACCTGGGACAAATATGAGTTCTAAGTAAATTAGAACCAGTCCAACTAAAGTGAGTAAGATAATGGCTAACCAACCGTCCATAAGTCTAGTTCATGTATCAGCCAATATACCAATAAAACGAATGAAGCTTAGTATGCTTTAGCAAAAAGAACTCTTCCTTTTGATGGCTTACCAGAGTAAATGCAATTACCTTCTTCTGTTTGTACTCCTAATGGAATACAGCGTATAGTTGCTTTAGTTTCGTTCTTGATTTTTTCTTCTGTTTCGGCTGTACCATCCCAATGTGCTGAGAGAAAACCACCATCTTCTTCGAGAACCTTCTTAAACTCATCGTAAGTATCAACTGGACGTGTATTCTCATTTTTGAAATCCACTGCCTGCGTGTAGATAGACGTCTGAATTTCATCCATCAGACCACTTATTTTTGCCTGAAGATCGTCCGCGAGATTAAAAGTTTCCTTAACACCAGTATCTCTTCGCGCTATTTCAACAGAGTTGTTCTCCATATCCTTTGGTCCAATAGCAATTCTCACTGGAACTCCTTTTAACTCCCACTCGGCAAACTTAAAGCCTGGTTTGTAGGTGTCTCTATCGTCAAACTTAACACTGATACCCACAGCTTTTAGCGATGCCATAATTTCATCAGCCTTTTCGCCAATCGCTTTTAGTTGCTCCTCTCCTTTATATATAGGTACTATCACAACCTGTATTGGTGCCAATTTAGGTGGTAACACGAGACCCTGATCATCTGAGTGTGCCATAATCAAGGCACCCATCAAGCGGGTACTGACTCCCCAAGATGTTCCCCAAACATATTCTTGTTTACCTTCTTTGGTAGCAAATTTGACATCAAAAGCTTTGGCAAAATTTTGGCCGAGAAAATGTGAAGTTCCAGCCTGAAGTGCCTTACCATCTTGCATTAATGCCTCAATGCAGTACGTCTCGACTGCTCCTGCAAACCTCTCGCTCTCAGACTTAATACCCTTAATTACTGGTAATGCCATAAACTCTTCTGCAAACTGGGCATAGACATTCATCATTTGTACTGACTCATCAATAGCCTCTTGCTTGGTGGCGTGAGCCGTATGACCTTCTTGCCATAAGAACTCAGTTGTTCTCAGGAAAAGCCGGGTACGCATCTCCCAACGCACTACATTGGCCCATTGATTAACCAAAATCGGTAAATCCCTATAAGACTGCACCCAGTTTTTATAAGTACTCCAGATTACCGTTTCAGATGTTGGTCTAACGATCAACTCTTCTTCTAACTTAGCATCAGGGTCAACTACTACTCCCTTACCATTCTCATCATTCTTAAGCCGATAATGGGTGACAACAGCACACTCCTTGGCAAACCCCTCGACATGATCAGCCTCTTTACTTAAATAAGATTTAGGTATAAATAAAGGGAAGTAAGCATTTGAATGACCAGTTTCTTTGAACATACGGTCAATTTCAGCCTGCATCTTCTCCCAGATAGAAAAACCATATGGTTTAATAACCATACATCCTCTTACCGGTGAGTTTTCAGCCAAATCTGCTTTTTTCACTAATTCATTGTACCATAATGAATAATCTTCACTTCTTTTAGGCAATCCTTTGCTCATGTCATCAGTTTTGGTATGATCCTTGCTCCCATTGGTGCGAAAGAATATCGGACAAATATAAAGTTTTCGGGTATTTTCTCGACCAAAAACGATAAATAGACGTTGAACAATTAAGCCAGAAAGGAAAGTCATGAAAAGTAAAATTCATCTTAAATTATTAATGGCACCACTCAGCATGTTAGCGCTGCTTTCATGCACACCAAATCAATACCAACAAGTTTCTGAATATGATGATGTGTATTTCACATCTGCAGATCGTAAAACAGCTCCTAGAGTTGTCGCAAAGTCTGAATCGGTTCAAGCAGCCGAAACAGCTAACATAATAACATTATCTAATGAGTCTAAAAAAGCATTAGACCCTAACCTTATTGACAGATATAATAACAACCAGACGAAAGAGGTTGAATATTTTGTTGCAGGTGAAGGTGGCCCAAGAGTAACAAAGGCGAGTGAGCTTAATTTTGTTGACTTTTTATGGGATTATGAAAACGAACTTCTTGCTACATATGCCTTACCTGTAGACTGGGCAGATGAGTGGGATGAACTTTATTTCAACAGTCTTGTCGATAATGATTTTGAATTTAGGCTTGCGTGGTATGATCAGTATTACGTAGGTAATAGCACTAGAATGGATCGCTACATTAGTGCTAGCAATGGCCGAGTAGCGCGTACTTCAATGTCTACTTTTGGCCAAAGACAACAACTTAACCCTGTACTCTTCTCTGGTGGCTTCCTAAGACCATCATTCAGCGTTGCTTTTGGTTACAGAACTGGTTTTGGTGCATTCGACATGTATGGAGATCCATTTTTCGATCCGTATTACGAGAATTTCTTCTTAACGGGAGGCATATGGAGACGCAACTCATTTTGGAATAGAGGATGGGGCTTTAATCGAGGATTTGGCTTTAATCAGGGATGGGGTTTTAATGGTGGATTTGGCAACCCTTACTGCCCACCGATATTTAGCAACAGATACATCTATAGAGGAGAAATTATAGTAGCTAACACTAGACCTGCAACAAGGGGTGGAAGGATAGCTTCAACTTCAGTCACAAGTGTGAGAGCTGACGCTGTAAATGGCGTTGTTCCAACAAGAAGCCAAAGGTTAGCCAATGCCGCAGGTACTTCAAGAGTATCTCGAAGTGCCATTGCAAATAGGTCTTCTGCTGGAGGTCGAATAAGCTCGAGTAGTTCAAGTAGGTCTGGCCTATCAAGATCTACCGTCAGTAGAAGCCAGATAGCCAGTACAAGGTCTAGTCGTGTGAGAACAGATGCCTACAGGTTTAACGATAACCGAAGCTCAAGTAGATCATCTTCATCAACCGTAAGGAGTAGCGCTGTAAGAGGAAGTAACAGAATTGTTAGCTCTAGAAGTTCACGTTCCTCAAGAAATAGTACAGCACTGAGCAGTGGAAGGTCGAGTAGAAGTTCGACCAGCAGAAATAGCGGACTGTCCTTCAACAGAAGTTCATCTAGGTCTACCTCTTCTTCTAATGTGCGCAGCAGCTCTAGTCGCAGTAGTTCAAGTAGGTCTTCAGGATCAGTTAGAAGAAGCTCTAGTTCAAGGTCTTCTGGATCGGTGAGTAGAAGCTCAGGTTCTAGTTCAAGGTCTTCTGGATCGGTGAGCAGAAGTTCAGGTAGTTCAAGATCTTCAGGATCGGTGAGTAGAAGTTCAGGCTCTAGCTCAAGATCTTCAGGATCGGTGAGCAGAAGTTCTAGCTCCTCTTCAAGCAGGAGCTCCACTTCATCATCAGGATCAAGAAGGAAAAACTAGCAGTCAAAAAACTCAGGAAATGAAAAAAACAATAAAGCTTATGGTCGTAGGCATGGTAATGCTGTGCCTTCACCTTGGTGCCGAAGCCCAAGTGCAATCTGGTTCTTTTGGCTACTATCAAGACGCGTTAAGGTTCAGTCAACGAAACCACATTGGAACAGCCAGATTCGCAGCAATGGGTGGTTCAGGTTCGGTATTAGGAGGAGACATTAGCTCCACAATACTTAATCCTGCCGGTTTGGGCTTTTACAATAGGTCTCAGTTTGTATTTACTCCAAGTCTCAACTTCAAACAATTCGATACCAATTTCTTATCCAGCAACACCAACAGTGAAGAGACTAATTTGAATATTGCCAATTTAGGTTTGGTAATAAACTTCAACAAAAGTGACTTTATTCCAGGCGGTTGGCGCGGAGGATCGTTAGCCATTACATTTAATAGAACCAATGATTTCAGAGAACAGATTACTTATTCGGGACAGAATAACGGCAGCTCAATCATCGATGCAATGCTTGATAGAGCAGACGGATTCTTTCCGGAAGAGTTAGTTGGGATTGAGCAAGTTGGCTACGACCATTTCTTGATCAACCCGTTGCCGGGCGCAGAGGATTTTTACCTTTCACCGGTAGAAGGTTTTCCTGCGCAGCAAGAGCAACTCCGAAGAACTGGATTTACTAATCAAATAAACGTGGCCTTTGGTGGCAACTATGATGACAAAATATATGTCGGTGGTGGAATAGGCATTGTAACTACCGACCACACTTTCAGTCGCATCTATACCGAAAATTTTCAAAGTACCGCCCTCTCATCCTTTAATATTGATGAAAGGTTCGATGTGTCGGGAACGGGCTTTAATGGGAACTTAGGGGTGATTATAAGACCTATTGATGAGATACGTTTTGGACTGTCCATAACGTCACCAACGTGGTACAATTTCAATGAAGAGAGCGATGCTATTTATAATTCAGAATACAACAATTTTGATGCGTCAACTTTCTTGGACAATGGCAACCGAGTAATTCTAGAAGACACTGTTCTCAATAGCTTACAAACTAGTACACCTCTTTTCGTCTCGGATTATAATTTGAGAACACCTGCAAGGATTAACGCTGGCATTGCTTTTTTCATAGGCAAAAACGGATTTATCACCGCAGACTTAGAGCGTCTAAATTATTCTAACGCCAATGTTTCCTCTGTAGATTTTATTGCTGACAATGACAACCAGACGATTGAGAATATCTATCAGTCAGTGACCAACTTTAGGTTAGGTGGAGAATATCGATATCAGATCTTCAGATTCAGAGCCGGATTCGCATCACTTGGAGATCCAACGAACGAATCTTTTGATGGCATTGATCGCTCTAGAAGTGTAGTCTCTGGCGGTGTTGGGCTAAATTTCGGGAAGTATTTTCTGGATTTTGCTTACTCCCAAACAAGGTTTGATGACTCCTTCACCTCCTACACATTTGTAGATGGTGTAGGACCTACAGCACAAATTGAAAACAAACTGACTAACGCTCGAATAAGCTTTGGGCTAAATTTCTAGTCCTGAAACGAATTAAGATTAGAGATAATGGTTTCTACTGAAATCTTATTATCTCTAATTTTTATTTTGGCCTGTTCATAGTACTCTTCTCTGAGCGATTTCATTTCTCTAATCTCGTGAATGAGATCAACATGATCGTAGCTCTGGAACATAGGCCGGCTCTCAACTCCATCTTCAATTATTCTTAAAGCAAGATCACCAGGGGCCACATCGAGATAGACCGTAGTACCTGCCTCATTCATTGCGTCCATATTGAAATGATAACAGGGCGTACCACCACCGGTTGACAGCACAAAACTATCTTCTACAGCAATGCATTGATGCAAAGTTTCTCTTTCAAAAATGCGAAACTGTCCTTCACCAAACTTCTTGAAGATCTCAGGAATCTTTATCCCTTCTTTCCTTTCTATCTCGGCATCCAAATCTATGAACTTATAACCCAAATGATCAGCGAGAGACTTCCCAAGGGTTGATTTACCAGCCCCTGCAAGGCCGATTAAAAAGATGCCGTTTTTTGTATTCATTAATTAAGATTAGATAATAAATCAGTCGCACCAGGAATATCATTGTAGTGCCACTTCTTCATTACTTCACCATTGTTTAGCAAAACGAGCCCAGGGTTTGACCTTACCATCGTCTTTAGTAATGTTTTATCTGAGTAGTAGTAAGGAATAGCCAATTGAACTGTATGACGCAAGTCTTCGAATTGAGGGCCAGACGATGCTGTGACAGCTACCACTTCAACTTGATTTCCTAAGGCGCTGATAAGACTATTGAGCATAGCGTAAGAATCGATGTTAGACTTCTCGGCTTCATGCACTACTACCAGTAGTTTATTGCCTGTCAGCACTTGCTGCGTGTAGTCATCTTCATCTCCATAAATGGCAAAATTCGTAATCTTAGGAACCGTACCCGGATCATTCGGTGGAGGCAACATATCCACAGGAATAACCGTACCTGCTTTATAAGCTCTAAAATCTATAAATGGCAGGTGATTAACAGACCAAAAAGCCACTCCCAAGCAGAAAATGAGAGATGCAGCAACGACACTCGTTTTTACAATACCCTCCTTTATCAATTGATTCTTTTTTCGATTGATGAAAAGAACTACAATCATTACGAGCAGAATAATGTCTTTTGTGAATGACTCCCAAGGGGTGAGCTTTATGGCATCTCCAAAACAACCACAATCAGTTACTTTATTGAAATAAGCCGAGTAGAAAGTAAGGAAGGTAAAAAATACGATCATCGCTAGTAACAGCGTAGTCACTAATTTCTCTCTATACTTAAATAATAGTGCAACGCCTAATACTACCTCCAAAGTGGATAATAGCATAGACAAGAATAATGAGATAGGTTTCAATGACTCGAAGAAGGGAGCGATATCTACTGCAAAAACAGAGAAATATTCCTCTAGTTTGATCTGCGTACCTACTGGGTCATTCACTTTTATTAAACCAGAGAAAATGAATAATCCTCCTACTAAATAACGAGCAATGGTGTTTAGTATCTTCATGATTTGGCGTATCCCATTAGTATCATACAGAAGACGGCATAGTTAATCATGTCCATATAATTGGCATCAATACCTTCTGAAATAATTGTCTTCCCTTGATTGTCCTCAATCTGTTTTACACGCAAAAGCTTCATTAAGACTATGTCTGTGATAGAGGCAACGCGCATGTCTCTCCAAGCCTCGCCATAATCATGGTTTTTATTCATGAGCAATTCCATGGTATTGTTAACGTGCTGATCGTAAAGCGGCTCTAAATCCTCTACAGCCATTTCCATAGCATCAGCGTCTGTTAAATCCATTTGAATTAAAGCAATTACACAGTAATTGATGATCCCAATAAATTCACCTGAAATATCGTCATCTACCTTTTGAGACCCCTTCTCTTGAATAGAGCGAATGCGTTGGGCTTTAATGAAAATCTGATCTGTAATAGAAGGTAATCTCAATACCCGCCAAGCGGTGCCGTAATCTTGAGTTTTCTTCAAAAATATGTCTTTACAGGCCTTAATAACTTGCTTATATTCGCCTACCGTTTGCTCCTCCAAAGTGATCGCTTGTTTAAAAATTAGGACAGTTCTTGAAGGCGAAAGATAAGTTATTTAGTACAAAAAGCACATTGAATCTCAGGGGAAATCTAGTTTCTTTAGACACTCCTCAAGTAATGGGAATCCTTAACGTTACGCCAGACTCCTTTTATTCTGGTAGCCGCAGCCAGTCATTAGAAGAGGTGTTGAAGCAAGCTGAACAGATGCTTTCTGAAGGTGCTTTAATACTTGATGTCGGAGGATATTCAACCCGACCTGGCGCCAATGATATTTCACATTCAGAAGAATTAGATAGGGTAATCTCACCAATTACTGCCATTATCAAAGAATTTCCCGAAGCCTATATTTCAATTGATACGTTTAGGTCAGAAGTAGCAAAAGCGGCTGTCAATGAGGGTGCTGCAATCATCAATGATGTTTCTGGAGGCAACTTGGACGATCAAATGTTCAAAACAGTGGCTAATTTAAAAGTGCCGTACGTACTGATGCACATGCGTGGCACTCCAGAGACCATGAAGTCATTAACCACCTACGATCACCTTTTAAGCGACATTACTTCGGAACTTTCCTTTAAATACGACCAGCTAAGGAGTCTGGGCGTGACTGATATCATAGTAGACCCTGGTCTGGGATTTGCAAAAACCATTCAACAGAACTATGATATCCTTCGGAATTTGGGTTATTTTAAACGATTGAAGCTTCCCATATTAGCAGGTGTATCCAGAAAATCTATGATTTATAAAACGCTAGATGTAAATGCAGAAGAAGCACTCAATGGTACAACTGCATTAAATATGGCTGCCTTAATCAATGGAGCCTCACTTTTGAGGATTCATGATGTGAAAGAAGCCATACAAACTATAAAGCTTTACCAAGCATACAAAGGTTGATATACGCATTCAAAATAGGGTTTCTTGACGTTAGGTGGATAGACATTATGGATATCCTCTTGGTGAGCGTCTTACTCTATCAGGTATACAAGCTGCTAAAAGGAAGTGTTGCCGTCAGGGTATTGATTGGCTTTTTAGTGCTATACTTGGTCTACCTTGTTGTACGTGCGGCCCAAATGGAGCTTTTGGCTGGAATTCTTGGTCAATTTATGGGGGTCGGTGTACTCGCTGCCATTATTATATTCTCACAAGAAATCCGAAAGTTTTTGCTCATTCTCGGCAAAACCACATTCCGTCAAAACGATCTTTTACAATCCATGATGATTTGGAAGAAACGAGTTGCCAAAGAGTCATTTAATGTCACCCCAATCATTGAGGCGACCAAAGCGTTATCCAGCACCAATACCGGAGCACTTATTGTATTCTCAAAAAACTCAGAACTTAAGTTCTATGCTGATTCAGGAGATTTTATGGATGCATTTATCTCCAAACGCTTGTTGATTGCTATTTTCAACAAATACAGTCCACTGCATGATGGAGCTGTGATTGTGTATCAAGGTAAAGTTAGGGCGGCTAGATGTATCTTACCCGTTAGCGAAAGAGATCTCCCCGCCCAGTACGGCATGCGGCATCGTGCTGCCTTAGGTATGTCTGAAGCTACTGATACGTTGACACTGATTATTTCGGAAGAAACGGGACAAATCTCTGTCGCCAGAAATGGCTTAGTCGATAGCAATCTTTCGATTCCCGAAATCAGAAAACGAATCAACGAGTATCATCAAGAGAAAGAAGTACTGCCTGAAGTAGCGGATACTGATGGTACGGAACCGCTCGAAGTAGCCTCATAATGACATTTCGGCCTATTTAAATTTTACCCAAACCAGCACTGGATTCTCTGATGATTCAATCTCTTCTAACGAAGTGCGCTTTCTGAGCTTAAGTCTAGAGTTATCCAATTCTTCAAGAAGAGCGCTTAGGTCATCTGACTGAATAGAACATAGAAATTTACCGTCTGACCATCTCAAAGGAAAAATCGAATGCCTGCCATCACTGCTATTTCTCAGGTCTATTGAAATTATAGAGTCATTTGTCCTGTTAATAAGAAAAGGTTGAGTATTTGTCGCTATCAAACGCGCGCTTAACCAGATATAACTTTCTCCGAATTCAGCATCAATGTTGTCAACTTTCTCACCCTTATGCATCATATATTGCTTGGGGTTCATCTTACCTTTTTCTGTCCAATACCATTTTTCTCCAAAATCAAAATGAACAAGCGGCCTGATTTCCCCATAACTAACCTGATAAACAGTATCACTCATTAGCCCTAAGTAAGTAGCATCCTTACCATATTCCTTCAAAGAAGGAAATTGAGAGAAATACTTCAATTTAGGGGGGAGATCAAAAGGTAAAAATGCTTTGTGAAACTCATGCTTAGCGTTGGCTACGTAAATGCGATGCTTAAGTGAATCTCTAATCGTTCCAAAATTCAGATCGTATACATAGCCCTCTTCTAGCGGGTATACATGCTGTGAATAATACGGGAGCTTAACAGAACTGATATAATCTCCATCAAAGTCGTAACGGATAATACGTTGAGATCCACGAGAAAAAATGGCAATTGTATCGCCTTCTAGCCAGTAGTCATAAATATCAACATATTCGCCTGGACCAAGACCGTCATGATCGAACCTTGAGATAAAGTCTCCTGCTTTATTAAAAAATAGAACGCCCTTGCCTTTACTGGTTAAGACATAGCCATCAACGAACTCTTCTAAGCGAGATACGCGTCCAATTATAGAACTGCCTGTCTCTTCAAGCCGCATCACTTCGATGGTGTCAATTAAATCTGCTAACTTAATTTTCAGCATATCCATTTCTATTCTGTAAGACCGAAATTGATCTACTTGAATAGTTGATTCGTCAGAGACTAATCTCTCTGTATCGGAGCAATTCACTACGCAAAAGAGCAGTATCAAACACCCAATATGTATTCTAGTAGCCATTGATACGTGTTAATTCTAAAAGTAAAGGAAGCAAATAGCTTGTCATAGGATGCATTTATCGTTAAGAGCGACAACTATTAAATACATAAACTCATCTGTACTTTTAGAGAGGCCAATCATTGATCAATGGTCTTAAATTTCACCCAAACCAGTACTGGGTTTTCTGATGCCAACACCTCATCAATCGACAAAAAGCCCTTCACAGCTACATTTTCATCCCCGACAGTTTGAATGATTTCTCCAAGTTCATCCGCTAAAAAAACGGCAAGCAGTTCATCACCCTCAAACCGTAGCGGCATATAGGGAAGTCGCTGCCGCTCTGACCAATCAAATTTATAGTGTAAGAATTTACCAGTTCTTCTGTCTATATAACCGATACCTGGAGGCTGGTCTAAGTCAGTCATGTAATTAATCTCAATTCTGTCTTCACCAATTACCCAAGTATAACTCCAAACCCGCCCTTGAATTATATTAACGTTGAAGTCATTAGAAAGCGGGATTTCATCCCAAAGCCAAGCATCTCCAAAATCAAATCGCAAATAAGGGCTCGCCTGATTATCATTAATTTGATAGACAGAATCTGTCCAAAATGGACTGAACAATACTTTATCGTTAAACAACCTGAACTCATTATCTGGCCCTGCGAGTGGTACTCCTTTCGGCTTATCAAACGGAAGTGCAAAGGCATAAGGCTTCATTTGTTCATCCGCAAAGATTACGTCATGATCTACACTATCTAACCCCACTTGATTACCCATTCCCAAGAGATACCCACCATTATGGTAAAACACGTGTGAGGCAAAATACGGCAACTCAAGCTTTTGGAGAAAATTGCCTTCTAGGTCATATTGTACCCCCTTTTTAGTACCAAGTACAAAGGTTTCGATCAGCCCCTCTCGGTATTGAGTCTGCCTCATATAGGCATACTCCTTAGGGCCATCTCCTTTACGGTTAAACTTACTTTGGTAAACACCATTTTCGTCAAAAAGAAGGACGTCTCCCGCCTTCTCGTCTACAACAACATACCCACCTTCAGATTTAAAAAACAGAACGTCCCCGTTAAGAAGCGATTCAGGTGACTCCTCGAAACCCAATAATTCTAATGACGCTATTTGATCCTCGAACAATACAGACTTAGCCTTAACATCTATTTGATAGGTTCTAAAAGCTCGTGTTTCGTTAGTCGATTGGCCTTCTTCAGAAGTCTGGCAGGCGATTATTAAAAAAGGGAGTAAGAAAAGAGGTAAACTAAAGTCCTTCATAATAACTATAAGTATAGTTAATTCTTTTGGTTTGTGTTTCTCTACTTCGATATTTAATGCACCCTAATTCCAATCCTTAGTTGCTTTCAAAGTCATTCTTATCAGTACTGGGTTTTCGGAAGATTCTATCTCTTCCAGTGTAGTGCCTTCTGTAAATGAATATTGGTCTTGATCAAGCTGCTCTAAAAGTTCCGACAACTGTGTGGATTGTAAACTGACGAGAAAATCATCTCCCTGCCATGCGATTGAAGACAATTGATAATCTTCTTCTGATTGATTCTCAAAATCAATTCGTACGCTCTTGCCTGTCTTCCTTTCGATCAGCAAATCTTCGCGCATAGAGGTCGCCAAGTATATGTAATTTCGACCAATTCTATTACTCATAAACCAAACCTGTCCTTTCTCTTCTGAATCGACAAATACAGCATCTGAGACCTCTACACCAGGCTGAAAGTACCAATCCTCTTGAAAGTCAAAGTGGATATAAGGTCTCACCGTATCTGCCTCGATCTTATAGACAGTATCCGTCATCATTGGAAAGTAAAGCAGATCGCCTTCACTAAGAAATACTGTTTTTTCCGAAAAGGATATCCAAAAATTAGGGATCTCTGAAAAAGGAAGAAAAGTCTTGTCCAATTTCATCTCCTTATCTAACGTCACTAAGGCATATTGAAGTGAGTCTTGCGTCAACCGGTTATTCATATCTAAGGCATAGCCTGACTCATAAGTATGCACGTGTGCAGCCTGCTCCGTCATCTTTTCCTTACTGATGAAACTACCGGCTAGGTCATAACGGTTAATAGATTTTCGATAGTTATATAGCACTAGCGTATCTCCTTCTAGCCAAACATCATTATAGCTCGTATATTCCTCAGGCCCCTCTCCCTTTCGATTAATCTTATTCAAAAATTCCCCCGTATTTGAGAAAACGTAAATACTTCCATCCCTACCGCTTGGGATGACCATTTTGTCTTCACAGAACTCCACTTGTCTCACAAAGCCTAGCAATGACTCTTCCGTTTCCTCTAGGCGCGTGATCTCTATTTTATCTATCAAATCAGCAAAAGGAATGGACTTCCCATTTATATCTAACTGATAGGATTGAAAGCCTTCTTGCTTTTCTACCTCCATCTCCTGAACCACTGACTCACCTCCACAATTGAGTAATAAGAAAGGGGTTAGGATCAAAATGACCTTAATTAATGATACTGTGTTGTGTCTCCTGTTCATATTATTTAATCATAACTTTCTCACCCATTATACATCGTTAGTCTTTGGAGAAATCCTTTATCTTCATTCGAACTAAGACTGGATTTTCAGAGGATTCTATCTCTTCTAAAGTGCTCCCTGTTGTATAGGAATACTGCGCACCATCAAGTTCTTCTAAAAGGTCAGCCAATTGTGCGGATTGCATCGTAAACAGAAAGTCATCACCGTCCCATTTTAAACCCATTAAGGCCAAGTCATCTCCAAACCGAAGCTTTGGAACTACCCTAACGGATTGACCACTCTCTCGATTAATGAAGTACTTTGCATTAACTCCAATTCCAACCGTAGTACTCAAGAAAATGTGTCGTTTACCTACATAATTATTGATCCACCAAACCTTACCCTCTTGACGAACATCGTCCATAAAAGTGCTAGTTAAAATGTCCCCTTGTTTAAAGAACCAATCCTCACCGAAGTTATAGTGAATTGCAGGCTCAATTGAATCTCCTGACAACCTATATACAGTGTCTTTCATAATTGGAAATACGAGTACCTCATCACCTACTTGGAATACAGTTTTATAAGACATGAAATAACGAAATGATGGCGGATTGGTAAACGGTAATAATAGTTGGTCTATCTCTAGGTCTTCATTCAATGTAACTAGTGCATACTGCAACGTATCATTGATCCTTGCGTAATTCATATCCAAAGCATAACCACCTTTGTATGGATGGATATGAGTCGCGGGAAAAGAGAAGGATTCTGAAGAAATAAAGTTTCCATTCAAATCGTATCGCAAAACACCTTTTCTCCTAATATAAATACAAATCGTATCTCCTTCTAACCAGGTTTCACTCCGAAACCTGTATTCCCCGGGACCATCACCTTGTCTATTGATATTTCTTAAAAACTCTCCATCATTGCTGAAAATGTGAATATTACCATCTCTCCCCGGTACAATCATTTTGTCCTCGTGGAACTCAACTTGATCAACACGACCTAATAGCGACTCTTCGGTCTCTTCAAACCGGGTAATCTCAAGGTTATCGATCAAGTCAGCGAAAGGAATTGACTCTCCTTTTAAATCCAATTGATAGGATTGAAAGCTATCTTGCCTTTCCACTACAGCCTCATTCACTTCAGACTTGCCTCCACAGTTGAAGAATAAAAACGGTATTAGGAATAAAATGACCTGGATTGATGATGTGTGATTTCTGTTGTTCATAATTTGTTGTTTGACGTTATGACCTACTCTGCATCTGTCAATCCTTCGAGAAGTCTTTGATCTTAATGCGTACTAAGACTGAGTTTTCAGATGAAGCTATCTCTTCTAAACTAGTGCCTCCTCTAAATGACCAATTCTTTCGACTAGCTTCGGTGACCAAACCTACGGCATCTAAAGAAGGAAGAAACGCATAAAACGTATCGTCAGATTCCCAATGACTGATCTGTAAGTCAAAAAACCCTTCTTTAGAAGATCTACCTAAGTCTATTAGTATGACTTCTGAACTCACTCGATCAATCACATGCTCTAGCCGCTCTCTACCGCTCTTCCCATAAAGCGATGAGACACTGATATAACGCGTCCCAATTCTCGAAGTGGCCTTCCATACCTTCTCTCCTGCTCTAAGCGACTTGATTATATCAGGTCCGCGTGGACTGTTATCATCCCAGTGCCAGTCATCTCCAAAATCAAATTGAACGAATGGAACGAACTTATCCTCCTTGTAGAGATAAACTATATCTGAACTTGGCTGACTATAGATAATAGACTGTTTGTAGTTGAAAAATGAGGGGTAGTTAGTTAGAAGTCCTTTCTCGTTTCCTTCGAAAGGAAAATATCTTGATTTCACATTCATTTCTTGATCAAGCCGAAACAGATTGTCTCTCGATTGATCGTCAATAACCTCATAATTCATGTCTAGGAAGTAATCATTCCCCTTACCTATCACATGACTAGCCGCGTAATCAAACTTACGCTCGCTCACATAATCACCATTAACCTGATACTTTTTTATCGCTTTCTGGAAACAATCAAAAATTGCAATTAAATCTCCCTCAATCCACAAATCTGTTAACCATGAATACTGACCTGGGCCATTTCCTTTATTGTTAATTCTATTGATTAGTTTCCCTTGATTATCAAACACGAAGATGTTGCCTTTGAAGGTATCTCCCATAAAGACAAATTTGTCGCCAACAATATGGACATCCTGAACATTGCCTAATAAGGACTCGGCAGTCTCTTCCAACCGAA
This sequence comes from Cyclobacteriaceae bacterium, assembly GCA_965284605.1. Taxonomy (GTDB): domain Bacteria; phylum Bacteroidota; class Bacteroidia; order Cytophagales; family Cyclobacteriaceae; genus Roseivirga. The sequence continues at coordinate 3,053,711 of OZ260101.1, read as the reverse complement.
TGAACTCAACTTCCTGAATCAAATCAGTCAGCTTAACTTTTCGGTGATTTTTGTTTAGATCATAAGATTTGAACTCATCTGTAGTGCCCCCTTGGCCAAACACCAGCGAGGGAAGAACACATACAATGAATAGCGTTCTGAGAATCAAGGACATACCTTTTGTTTCGACTGACTTAAGCATTCCTTAATATAACCCATAATGGATTATATTGTATAAGCTCACGAATACAAGCGGTCTATTGGTTAGATAACGCCCAACTCTTTTCCTGCTTCTATGAATGCGGCAATTGCCTTATCTAGATGATGCCTTTCATGCCCCGCAGAGATTTGAACTCGAATACGTGCTTGCTCTTTCGGCACTACCGGGAAATAAAAACCGATGACATAAATGCCTTTTTCTAGCATCAGGTTAGCCATTTTTTGAGATAGCACAGCATCATAAAGCATAATAGGTACAATAGCGTGCTCTCCTGGTTTAATATCGAAACCAGCAGCAGTCATTTGCTCACGGAAGTATTTCGTATTCTCTTCAAGTTTATCCCTGTAAGAAGTAGTCTCTGACAGCATATCGAATACTGCAATAGACGCTCCTACAATAGATGGTGCTAATGTATTAGAGAATAAATAAGGCCTTGAACGTTGGCGCAGCAAGTCTACAATCTCTTTCTTTCCTGAAGTGAAACCACCAGATGCACCACCGAGTGCCTTACCTAAAGTACCGGTAATAATATCCACACGATCCATGCAGTTATGGTGCTCATGAACTCCTCTGCCTGTTCTACCCATAAACCCTGTCGAATGACACTCATCTGTCATCACCAATGCATTGTATTGATCAGCCAAATCACAGATTTTGTCAAGAGGCGCTATGGTGCCGTCCATAGAAAAGACACCATCTGTAACGATAATTTTTTGCTTAGCACCTTTGGCATCGGCAGCTTTTAATTGCTCCTCTAGGTCAGCCATGTCGGCATTCTTATATCTAAAACGCATCGCTTTACATAGCCTAACACCATCAATGATAGAAGCATGGTTTAAGGCATCAGAAATAATCGCATCTTCAGCACCAAATAGTGGTTCAAATACACCGCCATTCGCATCGAATGCAGCGGCATAGAGTATAGTGTCTTCCGTACCTAAAAATTCGGAAATCTTTCTTTCTAACTCCTTGTGAATGTCTTGGGTACCGCAAATAAACCTTACGGAAGACATGCCAAAACCATGCGTATCAATAGCCTCCTTAGCTGCCTCCACTACTTTGGGGTGTGACGATAGACCTAAATAATTATTCGCGCAGAAGTTGATGACTTCTTTCCCGTCATCTGTTTTGATATCAGCTGCTTGTGGCGTGGTAATTACACGCTCTTGCTTGTAAAGCCCAGCATCTTTGATAGACTGGATTTCGGCTTGTAGTTGTGGCTTAAGTTTATCGTACATTTTAATTCGTTTTAGGTCTTGCTACTTTGGGTCGCATCATGGGCTTTTTGGCGGCTTTCTCCACAGACTCTTCTTTTAAAGGAAAACTCCTTCTAATCTTATTGATAAAAAAGAGCTTTTGTGCCGTAAAGCTATCAGGGTGCACCTGATCATAGAGTTCTTTGAATTCATTGAATCTATCAGACTCTCCCTGCGAAAACGCTTGGGGATCTATTTTCTTTTTGATCAAATAATCATTGAAACTCATCTCTTCCATGACACGGCAAATATATAAGATGTAAGTCAACGAACCTTTGGTCATGCAAACGTTTTACATATTCAGCTGTTTAATTAATATTGCATCGCGAGAAATAGAAACATGGAGAGAATTTTAGTGATTGGAGCCTGCGGCCAACTTGGTTCAGAACTCACCAATGAATTGGGTAAATTGTTTGGCAACACCAATGTGATTGCTTCAGACATTTCAAAACCTAATGCTGCCATAGCTGGCTTTGCTTTCGAGCAATTGGATGTAATGAATGCTGATCAATTGGCTGACATTGTCGAAAAACATTCAATCAACCAAGTTTATCTCTTAGCGGCCATTCTATCGGCCAAAGGAGAAGAAAATCCAAAGTGGGCATGGAACTTGAACATGACAGGCCTTCTGAATGTACTCGAACTCGCTAAAGACAAGAATTTGAGAATCTACTGGCCGAGTTCTATCGCAGTCTTTGGCCCTTCCACCCCAAGAGTAAATACTCCACAAGACACTGTAATGGACCCTAATACGGTCTATGGCATCAGCAAACTGGCTGGTGAGAGGTGGTGTGAATATTATTTCAACAAATACGGTGTAGATGTTAGAAGCCTTCGTTACCCTGGATTAATTGGTTACAAATCATTACCCGGTGGTGGCACTACCGATTATGCTGTAGATATTTATCATAAAGCTTTAAGAGCTGAGCCTTTCGAGTGCTTTCTGTCCGAAGACACATACTTGCCCATGATGTATATGAGTGATGCGATTAAAGCTACAATAGATTTAATGCAAGCACCGGCATCAAAAATTAAAGTGAGATCGAGTTACAATGTATCAGCCATCAGTTTCTCTCCAAAAGAAATTCTAGCATCTATTCAACAGCGCATCCCAGAGTTTTCGCTTACGTATAAAACAGATTTCAGGCAAGCCATTGCTGACTCTTGGCCCGATAGCATAGATGATAGCGTAGCACGAGATGACTGGGACTGGTCTCCAAACTATGACTTGGATAAGATGACGGGAGATATTTTAGATCACCTACCAGCACTCCTAAGCGAATTCGAGCAGGCTTAGGACTGCAACATTTTGATAAGTTCTACCATCTAACAAGTAGATATGGCTAAACAAAGAAATGGTTTACTCAAAATTGTGGCTGAACTACTGATTGTTTTTGTAGGCGTTTACGGAGCCTTTGAATTAAATCGATACCAACAAAGCCAGCGGGAAGAAAAAATCCGTGAAGCTTACTTTAAAAGCTTCAAGTCCGAGCTCAATAAATTAGCATATGACATTCGCCTCACCCAAAAGGCAATAGACCAAGGTATTGTTGAGTTTGAAACCTCTATAGAGAATGGCGAAAGAAGAAGGTTAACCCCACTAGAATTCTCCTTTGATGCTCCAATGCTCATTACGAAAGCAGGTTTTAATGATGACGTATTTACACAGTTGAATGAAGGACTTGCGGCAAGCCTAAGCGGTGGATATGACAATGTTCAACTCGTCAGTCAAAAGATCAAAAGATTTAATGACCTATGCGATAGACAATTCATCTCTAACACACCTATCTCTTTCTATGACAGTAGAGGAAACCTCAAACCAGAGTTTGATTGGTATTTAGAGGAGCTAAAGAACCTTCAAAAGTATATGCAGAACCTGAATAAGATGATTTCTGAAGGAGCAATTCCTGCGGTTGATAAGCTTCTGTTAGACTTCTAAGTCCCGAATTCCAACCTATGCTAGATGTTTGTTGTCTATAAAAGAAAGTCAAAAACATGAAAAAGCTTTCACTAGTAATACTCGCCTTTCTAACGCTAGCCTCTTGTGACAATACAAATGACGGAAGTATAGAAAGGGTTTATTATGAGAATATAGAACTCACATCTCCTGAAGAGAATCCTGGGGCATATGTAATTACCGAACAAGGCAACAAAACAGCCATACGGTTTGCATACGTTCATCCAGATGAGGAAAATGTTTCTGATGACGAATTAACTGAATTCTTCTGGATAGAAATCCCTTCCGGTACTACTGAGTTTAACATCAACACGGGGAATGATGTACAACACCCGGGAGTAGAGTTCTATTACATCAGGTCTTGCTTCTGCTATTTCGAACCTTACACCTTCTTAAGAAATGATATCTCAGGGCAAAAGGTGGCTCCAAACCAATGGAGAATAAGTTTTGATATCCTTGCAGAATCGGGAGGAACAGAATACGAGATCAAAGACACCGGCACATATGTGCGCTCTACTTTTGAAAACTAAAAAAGGGGCTTGAGCCCCTTTTTTAGTTTCTATTACTTGTAGTAAGGTATTACTCTCCTTGACTTAAAGAGTAACCTCTTTCGCCATCAAAATGATACAAGTGTTCAGTTTTGATGAAGTCAAAACCATTGTCTTGAACGCTCTTCAACAATTCTAAAACATCCGTATTATTCAAAATTTTACCATCAGGGTTAGTAAACCTACATCTCCAGTGATCCGTTTTGAAGGTCTCTTCCATCCCTCCAGGGTAAACCAGCACACCACGGTTTGAGATAAGTTTGAGCTTTAGATTGGCAGTAGAAGCATCATTTAATAAGCGATCGCCTATCACGTCAGGATTTCTATTGTCTTCTCTCCAATCGATAAATACATCAACACCAACCAACTCTTTTTTCTTCGCTGGCTTTTCGTCAATGTTTACGGAAATCGAAACATCCCCATTATATTTCACTGGAGAAAGCTTAGTAGGCTCCTGACCCAATCTTTCGATCACAGCGTCAGCAAATTCTTTAGTTCCTACCTTTTGAGTACTCTGCCCTTCTCTGTAAATATCACCAGTGTGAATTCCATCTTCTAAGGTTTTCAACCATGCATTCTGGATTAATTCAGCCTTATCCGCCTTACCCAGTTGTACCAACATCATTGTTGCTCCGTTTAGCAAGCCTGAAGGGTTAGCAATGTTTTTACCAGCAATATCTGGTGCAGACCCGTGAATTGCTTCAAACATACCATGCGTCATGCCTACATTCGAAGACCCAGACATCCCAACAGATCCGGCCACTTCTGCAGCGATATCCGAGATGATATCCCCATAAAGATTCAAAGTCACCACTACGTCAAGTGACTCTGGCCTTGCTGCAACTACTGCAGACCCAATATCAATGATCCAATGATCAGCCTCAATCTCAGGATACTCTAATTTTACTTCATTAAAGATATTATGGAACATACCATCGGTATGCTTCATAATATTATCCTTGGTCATACAAGTCACCTTTTTACGACCATAAGCTCTTGCATATTCAAAAGCATAGCGGATAATTTTTTCACTTCCGGGCTGAGATATCAGTTTTAAAGTTTGAACCACCTCAGTCGTTTGCTGATGCTCAATACCCGCGTATAAATCTTCTTCGTTTTCACGAACAATTACTACGTCCATCTCAGGAAAATGAGAAGGCACGTAAGGCACATATGCTCTGAAAGGACGCACATTTGAATAAAGGCCCAGTGATTTTCGGATGGTTACGTTTAAACTTTTATATCCACCGCCTTGAGGTGTAGTAATGGGAGCTTTCAAAAGTATCTTGTTTGCGCGAAGCGTTTCCCAAGATTCAGGGCTGATACCAGACTTATGTCCTGATGCGTAGACTTTCTCCCCGATCTCTATTGTATCGTAAGCCAGTCCAACTTCAGCAGCATTCATAATGCGCAAAGTAGCATCCATAATCTCTGGTCCTATCCCATCTCCATGGGCGACAGTTACTCTTGTTTGTTCACTCATAACTAATTGATATTTACCTCCTAAATTTGACGGCAAATGTAATCACCATCTGTTCATAATCGAAATTGTAAACCTTCATTTTGAAACATTGTTTATGAATGGAAAATATTCAGGATCAATAGCATAGTTTTACAATTCTATACTGACTGTTATCTTTGAATTCACGCTCAACACAAATCATGGCGAATTATCAGAATATACTATTTGAAAATAAAGACGGAATTGTCCATTTGACTATCAATAGACCCGATAAGTTGAATGCACTGAACATCCAAACCATTGATGATATCAAATTAGCATTTGAAGAAATTTATGACAACAACGACATAAAGGGAGTAATCTTAACTGGGGCAGGAGAAAAAGCTTTCGTAGCTGGGGCGGACATTTCCGAAATAGCTGAGCTCAACGAACTCAATGCTAGAAAATTTGCTGAAAGTGGTCAAGAGGTCTTCAATGCAATAGAAAACTGTCACAAGCCTGTTGTAGGACTGATCAATGGATTTGCCCTAGGTGGTGGCTGTGAACTGGCCATGGCCTGCCATATGAGAGTAGCCACAGCAAACGCTAGGTTTGGGCAACCAGAGGTAAACCTAGGCTTAATCCCAGGTTATGGTGGCACACAAAGGCTTACTCAACTCATTGGAAAAGCGAAGTCTTTTGAATTATGTATGACGGGTGATATGATTAATGCCAATCAAGCGTTGACACTTGGACTAATCAATCATGTAGTGGATGCTCAAACAGAGGCTTTGGCCAAGTGTGAAGAAATTCTCAATAAGGTGATTTCTAAAGCTCCAGTTGCTATTGGCCTTGTCATTGACTGTATCAATGCAGTAAACAACGAACAAGAAAATGGCTTTCAAACAGAGGCCAATGGTTTTGCCGCTTGTACCAAGACCACTGACTTTGTAGAAGGAACATCTGCATTTTTAGAGAAAAGAAAACCTCAGTTCAAGGGAGAATAACTCCCTTTTTTTATGAGCCAAATTAAAAAACTCGCTGGTCAAACGGCCTATTACGGAATTAGCAGCATACTCGGAAGAGTACTCAACTTTCTGTTACTCCCCATTTGGACCGGTCGGCTTGTTGAAAGTGAGTATGGTGCCGTTACTGAGCTATATGCTTACGTAGCCCTCTGTCTGATTGTTTACACCTTCGGTATGGAGACGGCCTTTTTTAGGTTTAGTAATAAGACCAATAAAAAAGAAGCATATAATAGCACCGCCACTGCAGTACTGGCAACCTCCGCATTCTTTTCCGCGCTCATTTTTATATGTTCCAGTCAAATCGCAAATGTTCTAGGGAATGGTGTTGCGCAAGAGTATGTGCAGTATATGGCGGCCATTCTCTTTATCGATGGTCTAATTGCCATTCCTTTTGCCAAATTGAGGTTAGAGCAGAAGGCACTAAAGTTCGCACTAATTAAGGTTAGTGTTATCTCAATCACCATTATACTGAACCTATTATTCATCATAGCATTGCCAGACATTTACGCTGGCAAATACTTGAACGGCCTTCAAGAAACGGTTAGGAGTATATACGACCCTACACTTGGAATAGGCTATATTTTCGTAGCCAACCTTTTAGCCAACCTGCTGTACTTACCATTACTTTGGAAAGAACTAATACAGATTAAACTGTCAATTCATTGGTCCACATTTAAACCTATGCTCACTTATGCCCTACCCATTTTTCTGATGGGACTGGGAGGTATGTTTAATGAACAAGGCTACGCTCTCATATTAAAACACGTATTCCCCGAAGACCTAGGCATTTCAGGCGATGACGCCTTAGGTATTTTCAGTGGTGCCTTTAAACTCAGCGTAGTAATGATGCTTGGCATTCAAGCCTTTCGATACGCGGCAGAACCCTTCTTTTTTAGCCATGCTGAAAACAAAGAAGCTCCGGCCCTCTTTGCCCGGATCATGCATTACTTTGTAGTCTTTAATATTGTTGTTTTAGTGGCTGTAGCGCTCAATACTGAACTCATAGGCGATGTCTTTCTACGTAATGACGCTTACAAAGAAGCCTTGTTTGTGCTTCCGATTTTACTGATTGCCAAACTTTTTTATGGTGTCTATGTAAACCTCAGTGTCTGGTTTAAACTCACCGACAAAACAAGTTACGGCACATATTATGCGCTGATTGGAGCCCTAATTACACTAGCCGGTAATCTTTTGCTCATTAAAGAAATAGGCTATTATGGTAGCGCAGTAACAGCCCTGTTGTGTTATGGCACCATGAGCATAATGTGTTATTTCAAAGGAAAAAAAGCCTTTCCCATTCCCTATAATTTTAAGCCTTTATTCGCTTACTTAATCTTAGGAGTGATTGTAATCTATGGTGTTGACTTCATTCAATTTGACAACAAATGGTTGTCTTATGGAGTCAAGTTTTTTGTCACTTTAGCTTTTGCTGGCTTGATGTTTTTGCTGGAAGGAAGAAAAATACAATACAAATCCTCGTAACTAGAAGCACACCTCTTGTAGAATTCTGTAAACTTAAGCCCCATTTTATTCGTTTCTTGCGTTATTGCCTTTGTTGAAATCTTTTAACACTATATCGCTACTCACATGCCTATTAATGGCCTTAAGCCTAAATGGCTTTAGCCAAGAGAAAGAGGTGGAAGTTATACTGCAAGAAGGGTTAACGCCATATGAGCGCTCCAATTCCGAGTTCCTTTTAATCGAAGCACAAAAGTTTTTTCTTCTGGAAGACTATAAAAGGTCTTTGGCCTTTTTGGACAAAGCACTAGAAGTAGATCAAGAAAACCACGCTGCTCATTTCAAAATGGCAGAAGTACACCTCATTTTAGGAGATCACACCAAAGGCCTTTCGGCCATAGACAAAGCCATTGAAATTAAACAAGACAACAAATACTATTATGTGTTGGCTGCTCAACTTCAAAAGGCAAGTCAAAATTTAGAGGGTGCAGCACAGTATTATGAGCTCATGTTGGGCAACGCCAGTCAATACGATGCTTATTTGATTGAAATCACCGAGGTCTATGAAGAACTAAATCAGCTAAACAAGGCCTTAGACGTACTGAACCAAGCAGAGAGTAACGGAAGTGGCCTCAGCTTTGATCAGAAGTCAAGGAAAATTGATCTCATGATAAAAGCGGGCGAAAACGAAAAAGCCATTTCCTATTTGGATCAATTCTTCAAAGAAAACCCGAAAAATACCGAAGTGTTATACAAATACAGCTATGTCCTTGCTTCCACTGATCAAATCGATGCATCCATCAAGTTATTGGAGCAAAACGAATTGAAAACCAACGAATTGATCTTGCTCTTAGTGGAAAACTATCAGCGTACAAATGCCATTGATAAGCAAAGAGACTTAATTCTTAAAGTTTATGGGGATTCTGAGGCGAGCTTGAGCATGAAGACTCTCCTTTTAGGCCAATTGGCTTTTTCGTCAGATTTAACTGATAAAGCTAATTTCATAGACAGTCTACAAACAGTTATGGACAAGCAATATCCTCAAGAGCGTTTGGTAATAGAAAATGGCGGTCTTTTGTATACCAAATTGGCGCAAACTGTAACTGGCGAACAGCGTGTTGCTTTTGAGAACCGCGCTATGGGTTACTTTAAAAAGTTAACAAAGGTACGACCTGGCGACTTTCAAATATGGAGTAAGATTCTGGCTTATGAGTATCAGCAAGAAAACTGGGAGGCGCTTGCAGCCTCGGCTGAAGAAGCCCTTGACCTCTTCCCAAATCAAGCCATATTCTATATCTACCTGGCTAATGCCAACCAAGAACTAAAAGAATTTCAAGAAGCCAAAAGTCTTTTGATGCAAGCCAGTAGGATGACACGATCAAATGAGTTGTTGCAAAGCCAAATCCTTGGTAAACAAGCTTCTCTTTCGCTCGCTATGGATAATGAGACTGAGGCGATCAAATTATTTGAGGAATCGCTCAGTCTAAGCCAAGTACACCCAGAAAGTGTAGTAGGCTATTCAGAATATTTGTCAAGTGTAAATCCTCAAAAGGCGATAGATCTGATAAACACTGTCTTAAACACTCCTTTTAAAAACCTTCAATTCATTAGGATAAAGGCCATGGCCCTCTTTAATTTGAAGAATTATTCAGAGGCCAACACATTACTGACACAAGGCTTGAATGAGTTTACTGGTCAGCAGAATGGCAAAACATTGGAACTCAGCGGAGATATCCTCTTTAAACTAAATCTGATAGATGACGCTTTGGTGCAGTGGAAAGCTGCAAAGAAATTAGGGAATGTATCAGATAAACTAGATCAGAAAATTGAGAACAAGCAGTACTACTAAATATCTCACCTTTCTGCTAATTCTTAGCACACTGCTCGCGCTGAGCAGTTGCAGTAAGAAATTCTTAGGCTTCGGGTATGACCCGAAAGCAGAATTAGCATTAGAAGAAATTGACTTCGAGTACCTATCTACCACCACCAAGTTTAAGTACAAAGACGGTGACACTAAGCAAAAAGCTAGGGCGAACATCCGTATAAAAAAAGACAGCCTCATTTGGTTTACCCTGTCTAATGGTGTAGGCATTGAAGGTTTTCGGGGTAAAATGACCAGAGACTCCCTGATAGTTATAGACCGAGTGAATAAAAAAGTAACCAGCTTTAGTTTTCAGACACTTAGCGAACGATTCAACTTTGAATTTAACTTTGACTTGTTCCAAGCGGTGCTAGTTGGAGACATGCCGGTAGATGTTTCAAAGGCAGATGTATTGGAAAAACAGAGTAAAAATTATCTGGTCACACAAAAAGCAGGCAACCTCAGAATCCAAAATAAGATCAGTTCAAAAAGCCGAAGACTAGAAAACCTTGTTGCCAGTACTTTAGAGAATAAAAATACGTTGGAACTCAAGTATGGCGACTTCAAATTGCTAGAAGAAAAGGCATTTGCTTACAAAGCCTTGATGACGCTTACCTATTATAAAGAAGGAAAAAAAGAAGAAGCTATCATTGATTTTGAACACAGTAGGGCTCGAATTGAAAGTAAACCACTCAAATTCCCTTTCAATATACCATCACGTTATGAGCGGCAGTAGAGTAATCATTTCATTAGTACTCCTCTTACTGGCCTTTGATATATCTCAGGCACAGACAGAACGCCAACGACTCGAAAAACAAAAGCAAGACATCCAAAACAGGATACTTGAAACACAGAAAATTCTTAGCCAGACAGCCAGCCAAAAGAATAACTCTTTGGGAAGACTCCGAGCCCTCAACAATCAAATTCGTTCACGTGCCTCCCTCGTTAATGCCATCAAAGATGAAGTTAGCTTACTGGATGAAGAAATTTCCGAAGATCAAAGCATTGTAGAAGCGATGGAGAGTGACCTCCTGGCCCTGAAAAAAGAATACGGTCAAATGATCTATGCCACTCAGAAAACCAATTCTGGTTATACTCAATTGACCTTCCTATTCGCCTCTAGCACATTTAATCAGCTTTTCATGAGAATGAAATACATTAAGCAATATGGAGAGGCTAGAAAAAAACAGGTAGAGCAAATAGAAATAGTGCAGGAAAACCTGAATGAGCAAATGACTGAAATAGAGGCTCAAAAGGCATCAAAACAAGGCCTACTAGATGAGGAACTTTCCGAGAACCAAAAGCTAACAGGTCTCCAAAGTGAGCAAAAGTCACTTGTCACCAAGCTGGAACAACAGGAGAATAAAATTCGACAAGACTTGGCCCGTCAAAGAGCCTCAGAAAAAGAACTCAGCGATCGTATTGACGCTATTATTGAGGCCGAAAGGTTGGCAGCTTTAGCATCTTCGGTCGACATGACAGATATCAACACAGCATTTGAGGGTGAAAAAGGCAGGCTCCCATGGCCTGTCGATGAAGGCTTTGTTTCTTCGAAATATGGTAAACACAGGCACCCTACGCTTAAAACAGTGATGCTAACCAACAAAGGTATTGATATTCAAACCACTAAGGATGCAACTGTAAAATCCGTGTTTTCTGGTAAAGTAAGTGCCATTATGTCTATTCCGGGGCAAGGAAATACCGTTTTGATTCAACATGGGGAATACTTTACAGCATACTCCAAACTGAAAGCTGTAGTTGTTCAAAAAGGAGAACAAGTTTCAGCGCAACAAGTACTTGGTCAAGTACTTACCGACAATAATGACATATCAGAAGTTAAGTTTAAAGTCTTCGACCAAAAGACCAATGTAAACCCTGAAACTTGGCTTGAACGTAAAATCAACTAAACTTACACCCTTCAATTACGTGAACTGGTAATAGATTTTACCTATCTTTGTTATATATACATTAAGTACATCGTCATGGAAACAATATTAGCATTAGGAATGCCAGGTGGACCGGAGATATTTGTCATATTGTTCATAGTCCTTCTTTTATTTGGAGCGAAAAAAATTCCAGATCTCGCAAGAGGTTTCGGAAAAGGCATTAGAGAATTCAAAGACGCTACCAAAGAGATTAAGAAAGAGGTAGATGATGCAGGGAAAGAAATAGACAAATCTTAAGGAAGACGTGAAGAATTATCATCGCCTTGATGAGATTCAAAACGACCTTAAGCTGCAAAAAGTCTCTTGCGTAGCCCTTGTTGAACACTATCTTGAAAACATAGAAAAAAACAAAAGCCTCAATGCCTTTATTGAGGTGTATGATCAAGAGGCAAAAGAGCGCGCCAAAGCAATTGATCTTAAATTAAAGCACAACCGAGCCGGCAAGTTAGCCGGCTTAATTTTTGGCATCAAAGACCTGATCTGCTATAAAGGCCATCAGGTATCAGGCAGCAGTAATATCCTAGAAGGTTTCGAATCTCAAATTACAGCAACGGCAGTACAGAGACTGTTGGATGAAGATGCTATTGTCATAGGCAGACAAAACTGTGACGAGTTTGGGATGGGCTCTTCGAATGAAAACTCCGCACACGGAGCGGCCAAGAACGCCATTGACAAAACGAGAGTCCCAGGTGGTTCTTCAGGTGGTTCGGCAGTAGCTGTACAAGCCGATATGTGCCAAATTTCCCTTGGTACTGACACAGGCGGTTCTGTAAGGCAACCCGCAGCATTTACAGGAATAATAGGGCTAAAGCCAAGTTACTCAAGAATTTCGAGATGGGGTCTATTAGCCTACGCCTCCTCCTTTGACACCATCGGTATCTTTTCTAAATCGATTGAAGACAATGCACTGGTATTAGCAACCATTTCAGGGCGAGATAAGTTAGACGGCACCTCCTCCGCTCGGCCAGTGGTGGAATTCAAACAGGAAGCTCCGAGAAGCACAGAATATAAAATAGCCTATCTCAATGAAGCCTTATCAAGCGAGGGTGTTCAAGAAGAGATAAAGTCAACATTTCAAAACACCATTGAAAAATTATCGCGCTTGGGAAATAAAGTTGAAGGCATAGACTTTCCCCTTTTGGAATATGCCCTACCAACATATTATATACTGACAACCGCTGAAGCCAGCACTAACCTTTCGCGCTATGATGGGGCGCATTATGGACATAGAAGCACTGAGACTACAAATTTAGAATCCATGTATAAGCTTTCGAGAACCGAAGGCTTCGGTCAGGAAGTTCAAAGGAGAATTATGCTCGGCACTTTCGTACTCAGCGCAGATTATTATGACGCCTATTTTACCAAGGCACAGAAGGCACGGCAACTGATCAAAGAAGCAACTGAGAAGATACTCGAGGAATTCGACTTTATAATCATACCAACTACGCCTACCACAGCGTTTAAATTAGGTCAACACCAAGACAACCCTCTCGAAATGTACATGGCAGATTTATTTACCGTTCAGGCATCTGTAACGGGTACTCCTGCCATATCAATTCCCATAGGACACGATTCGAATAATTTGCCGATCGGTCTTCAAATTATGTCAAGGGCTTTTGATGAAAACAAACTTTTTGCAATTTCGAAAGATCTATTAGATGAAGAATGACCCAGTGGATTTCATGAAGAAATATAGCGCCATATTCGTTTTGACCCTTTGTAGTCTATCCCTAATAGCTCAGGAGGAAAAACCACTGTATGAAGTCTATGATTATACGCCAGATATTGCTTATGCCGATATTGAAAGGCGCTATAACAACCTTAACTTAACGATAGATATTGCATTCAATGATCGGGTAGATGCCTTTGTTAACTATTTTACAGTCCGCGACCGCGACTATACACGCGAGATGTTAAGGCGTAAAGAAGTCTACCTACCCATTTTTGAGAAATACCTCAAGGAGTACGATTTACCTCAAGAACTAAAATACCTTCCCATTATAGAGGCTGGCCTCAACCCAAAAGCTACTTCTGGCCCTCAGGCCGTGGGTCTTTGGCAATTTATGGCTCCAACAGCCAGAGAAAGAGGCCTCAAGATTGATTGGTATATTGATGAGCGCATGGACCCTGAGAAATCTACCGAGGCCGCATGCCAATATATCAAATGGCTATATGGTGTTTTTAAGGATTGGAAACTTACACTAGCCGCCTATAATAGCGGAATTGGCAATGTAAAACGTGCCATTAGGCGCTCAGGATATAAGAATGATTTCTGGAAAGTCTATCGCTATTTACCTAGAGAAACTCGGTCTTACGTCCCACAGTTCGCGGCAATAGTCTATGCCATGGAGTATGCAGACGTGCACAACATCTATACGGAAGACCCACTCTACCCGATCGATTTCGATATCATAGAGACCAATCAATTTATCTATTTAAAAGCCTTTGCAGAAGAAAGCGGCATACCGCTTGAAACGCTCACGCAATTGAACCCAGCCATAAAGAAAGGAGCCATTCCCGCTCAGGCTAAAAACTACGCACTCAGAATACCTAAGGCGAACAAAGATGAGTTCTTGAAAAATGAAACCCAGATTATGGCCAGTGCAGAGGCAGCCAAAACCGAGTTTGAAAAATTAGCTACAAATATGCCTGGCAGTACTTTCGGTAAAGAGAAGGTAGTATATAGGGTTAGAAGTGGCGATGTATTGGGCACTATAGCGAGAAAACACGGTGTCAGACTGGCCGACTTAAAGGCATGGAATAAAATCAGGGGATCATTAATTAGAGTGGGCCAAAGGCTTAACATTTATATCGGCCCTAATTTCTATGAGAGCACCAGCGTTAGAGTTGTCAACCAGCCCATTCCAGATTCAAAACTACATGTTGTTCAACCGGGCGATACCCTATGGGATATTTCTCGTATGTATCAAGGACTGAGTATTGACAAGATCCGTCAACTGAATAATCTAAAGAGTAATTCTCTTACACCCGGTATGAGGCTGAAAGTAGGATAGCAACTTTATATAACTAAACATTTAGTAGATTTTTCTTGTTATTCCTCTGATTAATCATTTGTTTGACACCAGACTAAAATTGTGACTATGAAAAAGCTTCTTTCCCTTTTGTTTGTAGTAACCCTCATTGCCTGTAGTGGCAAAAAAGACAAAGACGTAGTTGGTCAAGAAAAAGATGGCGAAGCCAAGAATACTTCCTTTTTACCAGACGCCACTGGCGAAGCTGGTGAAATCGTGATCTTGATTAATAAAAGAAAGTACGATGGTGCACTTGGAGATGCCATCAAAGAAGTCTTTCGAGAGGAAGTTCGAGGTTTGACAAGACCAGAACCTATGTTTACCATCAGGGTAATAGAGCCTTTCGAGTTCAACAGAATCTTTAGAGTAGCACGTAATTTAGTTTATGTTACCTCCTTTGAGGGCAATTCTGCTGCCGACAAATGGCTACAAGGTACCTTCAGTGAAACTTCCAAAGAACGAATTTTCAATGATCCTGAACTGTTTATGCAAACTTCTGAAGATCAATACGCTAAAGGACAGAAAATTCTTCAGCTCTTTGCGAAAGATGATGCTACACTGATCAAAAACCTCAAAGAGAAAAAAGAGCTCGTTCAAAACTTCTTCAATATTGCTGAGAAAGAGCGTTTAGCCAGAGACATCAAAATGTCGACTGCCTCCAAAACGATTTTGAGAAAGGTCAATGACCAAATGGGCATTAATATTAAAATCCCGGCAGGCTATGAGCTCTCCATTCTCGAAGATGACTTTATGTGGGTGAGAGCATTACCAGCTGTAGGGCCAAGCAAAAACCTGTTTGTTTACAGTAAGCCCTACACCTCTCAAGACGAATTCAAGCACGAAAATATCGTTAAACTCAGAAATGAGGCTGGAAAAAAATACATCTATGGCGATCCAGACAACCCCGAGTCTTATATGATTACGGAAACTGAGTACATGGATCCCATCTTCCGTAATATCAACTTCAATAATCAGTATACAGTTGAAATGAAGGGTGCTTGGAAGACAAATAACTTCTCAGTAGGCGGCACCTTCGTCAGTTATACTTTTGTAGATGAGGCTTCGGCAAGATTATACTACATCGAGGGCTTCGTGATACACCCAAGTGAAGATCATAGAGAGTTAATTAGAGAAATGGAATCGCTGCTTACAACATTCAGAGTCAGTTAGTGAATTTCCTTCTCATTTGACTTAGATTAAGGTAATCTTCTTAATTTTAAACATAATGGCAAGTTGAACTTGCCATTTTTATTTTTAGTCACTCTAAGTCAGTCTATGTTCGCCTATCTAAAGGGAAAATTAGCCCATAAAGACCCTACTTTTGTCATCCTCGATATTGGTGGAGTTGGCTACGAAGTAAAGATCTCTTTGAACACTTTTTCAAAAATTAAGGATCAAGAGAACACTCAGCTCTATACGCACTTTTATGTCAAAGAGGATGCCCAAATACTGTTTGGATTTGCTGATACCCATGAAAAACAGACTTTTTTACATCTCTTATCCATTTCGGGTGTAGGTCCCTCAACAGGTCTGATGGTATTGTCTTCCTTAAATCCGCAAGAGGTTGAGCAGGCCATTCTAAGTGAAGATGTTAGAACAATTCAAGCTGTGAAAGGTATTGGAGCAAAAACAGCCCAGCGCATTATTCTAGAGCTTAAAGACAAGGTAGGAAAAGATAGCAATGGAGGTGACTTACTGAATCTGCCAATTTCTAAACAAAATACTACACGAAATGAGGCATTGGCAGCGTTAGTAACGCTAGGCATTAATAAAGCCGCTGCACAAAAGAGCATTGACAAGATATTAAAGAGCAGCTCGAGCGACATAAGCCTTGAAGAATTGATAAAACTAGCACTCAAAGCAGCTTGAGGTATTTTCTTAAGACTTGATACAGCAATACAAGAAAATATTAATCCTCACATTTTTTGGAGTGATGCTGATCAGCATTTGCACACCATCGTATGCGCGCTACTTTCAAATACAAGATACTACCCAAACCAAAAGTGATACGAGCAAATACGTAAAATCGGTTTACCCAAAATTCCGGTCTTTTTATCCAATCGGTGATCCACTATTTAGAAAACCCCTGAGCTCTCCGCTATGGTTTAACAATGGTAGTTTTATCAATAGGACCATTTCACTCGATACGGGTAAGAGCTTAGTATTTAGCGAAAAAATTGGAAGTTCACTTTACAGGCCTCCTACCCTTGTTCCTTTTGAACAGAGTGTGGCCAAAAGACTGGAGTTGGGCAACAGGGCTTTCTTTAGAGAAAAAGCTAAAGCACTGGATGGCGAAAGTGCTATCAGTAATAGACGGCAACTCATCCCTCCTATTGCTTTAAATCCATTTTTTGATCGGCTATTTGGTGGAGATCAGATACTCATTAACACCAACGGTTTTGTACAACTAGACTTAGGAGGAAGATTTCAGCGCGTTGACAATCCGGCAATTCCTATTCGCCAACAGCGCAACGGAACCTTTGAATTCGATCAGAACATTCAAATGAGCCTGCAAGGAACCATAGGTTCCAAACTGAGGCTTAATGCCAATTTCGACAACAATAATTCCTTCGACTTCGAAAATGAACTTAAGGTAGAATTCAGTGGCTTAGAATCTGATATCATAAAGTCTCTTGAAATTGGTAACGTAAGCATGCCCATCGCCAATAGCCTAATTCAAGGAGGGCAAAACCTTTTCGGCTTTAAAACGCAACTACAATTTGGCAGGCTTTACGCCACTGTACTTGCTGCCTCCCAAAGAGGAAGCTCAGAATCAATTGAGATTGACGGAGGCGTTCAGCGCAATGAGTTTGAAATACGAGGCTCGGACTATGACGAGAACCGTCATTTCTTTCTAGGTCAGTTTTTTAGGAACAATTATGAAGCATGGAACAGAAGTATTCCCGCGATAATCTCCGGTGTTCAAATTAGCCGGATGGAAGTTTATATCCTGAACCGTTCCAATAATACACAAACCCTAAGAAACTTTGTGGGTCTTATGGACTTGGGAGAGGGCGATGTTTTCCAAGATGGCAATCCCTTTGTAGGCAGTGGCCCGACTAATGCTCCTACCGACAACAGTGTTAACAACCTTTTTCAAAATTTACTAAACAATCCAAACCTTCGGCAAGCCGATCAGGTAAGCACGCTTCTTGAAGGACAAGGTTTAGAAAAAGGACAAGACTTTGAACGAGTCACAGGAGCTCGAAAACTCGACCCCGCTGAATATACCTTTAACCGTGAGCTTGGTTTTCTCTCACTGAGCAGACAATTACAAAATGATGAGGTTCTGGCGGTCTCTTACGAATACAACTTCAGAGGTCAAAACCTAAAAGTAGGAGAGCTTTCTGAGGACTATCAAAATAGAACTGAAGATGAAGTTATTTTCCTAAAACTACTCAGGCCAAGTAAAATCAATACCAGAGTTCCTACCTGGGATTTGATGATGAAAAACATTTATAACCTGAACGCTGCGCAAATTGAGAAACAGTCATTTCAGCTTAGAGTAATCTATCGCGATGATGATACAGGGATTGACAATCCAAGTTTACATGAAGGTCAGAATACCAAAGATATCCCTTTGATAGAAATCATGGGACTAGACAAGCTCAATCAAAACGGAGACCCTCAAAAAGACGGTAATTTCGATTATGTAGAAGGCATCACAATCAATCCCGACCGGGGATATATGATATTCCCAAAACTTGAACCATTTGGAAATACCTTAGAAGATCAGTTCTTGGACAGCGAGCAATTTCTGAAAGAGAAATATGTTTTCGACACCTTGTATCGCACCACCAAGGCAGACGCTCAATTGATCTCTCGGTTGGACAAGTTCTTTATAAAAGGGAGTCTGCAATCAGGCTCTGCTAGTGAAATTAACCTGAACGCCTTTCAAGTGGCAGAAGGAAGCGTAGTAGTTACGGCCGGGGGTACACCGTTAGTAGAAGGACAAGACTATCAAGTAGATTATTCTCAGGGAAAAGTGACCATTATCAACCCCTCCATTCTCAATTCAGGAAAAAAAATCAGGGTGTCTTATGAAAAAGCAGACCTCTTTAACTTTCAGGCGAGAAACTTACTAGGTGCCCGGTTTGACTATGTCTATAACGATAAGACGAACATGGGGCTTACACTTATGCACCTGAATGAAAGACCTCAGATCACCCGAATTGGTATTGGCAATGAGCCAGTCAGCAATACCATGTGGGGCTTAGACTTTAATCATAGTGATGATTCTCGTCTCTTGACAAAACTAGTTGACGCACTACCTTTTATCGACACTAAGGCACCATCCAAATTTTCATTCAGTGGAGAATTTGCTCAACTCATACCAGGCACCTCTAATAGAGTAGACGGAGAGAGCACATCATACATAGACGATTTTGAAGCAACCGTCACTCCCTTCAGTCTGAGTAGTGTTCAAGCATGGAGGCTTGGGGCAACTCCTAGAACTGAAGACAATCGCTTTGACCTATCAAATCAAACTACCGACAGATTAGGTGCTAACTATAGAAGGGCGAAAATTGCATGGTATACGGTAGACAATGTTTTCTACAGATCCACCGGTAGAAATAGACCCGAGAACATTACCCCAGAAGATTTAGAGAACCACTATGTAAGATCAGTTGGTCAAAATGAGGTAATCAATAGGGATGCACAGCAGATAATTGTGAACGAACCTACTTTGGACATAGCCTACTACCCTGCCGAAAGAGGTATGTACAACTACAACCCAAACCTTAACAGCGATGGATCTTTACCCAACCCTGAGGAAAATTTTGGTGCTATTACTAGAGCAATCACTAACGAGGTTGATTTTGACAAAACCAATATTGAATACCTTGAATTCTGGGTAATGGATCCTTTTGTGAATGTCACTAATGGTGATATTAATAACCCCAGAGGATTAATTGATGACGGCATTAACACCCCTCGCGCCAATACAACCGGAGGTAAACTGCGCTTCAATTTGGGTAGTATTTCCGAAGACATCATGCGTGATGAGCGTCATGCCTTTGAACAAGGACTGCCGACAGACGGCTCGGCCGACCCGGATGATGTGATCACCAACGAATGGGGACGCGTTACACGCCAGCCTTACCTCAACCCTGCCTTTGATAACGCAGCAGATGCTCGTGCCAACCAAGACGTAGGCTTGGATGGCATTCAGTCGGTAGATGAACAGACTTTTTTTCAGGACTACCTAAATTCACTTAACCTAAGTCCTCAAGCGCAGCAAGCCATTTTGGCTGATCCATCTAACGATAACTTTCAGTACTATCTGGGTGAAGAGTTCGATGCAGCTGATGCAAAAATATTAGAGCGATACAAGCGTTTCAATGGCATGGAAGGCAACAGCCCTATCTCTAATGGCAACCAACTCTTTACACCCTCCAATTCAAACCTACCAGACAACGAAGACTTGAACCGAGACAACACCCTAGCAGACCTTGAGGAATACTACGAATATGAGGTTGATTTAAGACCAGGAGCACTGCACGTGGGCCGCAATAACATTGTAGATAAAATTTCAAGAGACGTTAATGGTGATAATGTTGATTGGTATCTCTTTAGAATACCCGTCCGGAAACCAGATAGAGTGCAAGGAAACATCAACGGATTCAAATCGATTAGATACCTACGAACCTATTTGACTGAGTTCTCAGAACCCATCGTACTCCGTATGGTCAACTTCAGATTAGTCGGTAGTCAATGGAGAATTTTTAACGAAAGTCTATTTGAAAAAGGCCTTTTTGAAGTGCCAGAACCCTCCGACCCCAACTTCACCGTTTCAGTAGTTGGCTTCGAAGAGAATAGTCTTGGAGGCCAAGGAAGACCACCATATGTATTACCACCAGGTATAATCAGAGACAGAGATAACACATCTGCCGTACCAAGACGAAGAAACGAGCAGTCACTTCAGCTCAGTGTGGAAAATCTTAGAGATAGAGATGCCAGAGCTGTCTTCAAAACTGTGAGTCAAGACATGGTTAATTATGGTCGGGTGCAGATGTTCTTTCATGCCGATAGCCCAGATGAAATTGCTCCTGGTGAGGTAACTGCATTTTTAAGGCTAGGAACCGATTTTACCGAAAATTATTATGAAATAGAAGTGCCATTGACCATGACACTTGACGGTCAAATATCTCCGACTGAAATTTGGCCAGAAGCCAATGAAATTGATGTAGCCTTTAGTAGTCTTTATGAAGTAAAAGCAAACCGCAACCGAACCAACTCAAACCTAAGTCTACCCTTTACAGAACAAGTAGGACGTTATAACGTGACTGTTGTCGGTAGACCTGATCTCAGCACAGTGCAAACCCTAATGATTGGTATGCGGAACCCCAGCTCAATCGACTCAGAGCCAAAGTCCTTTTTCCTATGGGCAAATGAATTACGCGTGACAGATTTCGATAGTAAATCAGGCTTCGCGGCTAATGCAAGGTTAGATGCTCAATTAGCCGACCTCGGAAATGTTTCAGCATCACTACGACATTCATCAATAGGCTTCGGGGCTATTGCCGACAAAATTTCTGACAGAAACAGAGAAAAAACAACCCAATATGATGTGTCAACGAGTCTGAACCTGCATAAGTTCTTGCCAGAAGATTGGGGGCTAGAGATACCAGCGTTTTTTAGTTTTGAACACGCTAGGTCAGTACCTCAGTTCGATCCGCTCGATCCGGACTTACCGCTCGAAGACGTACTTAGCTCGTTCGAAACTGAGGCTGAACGTGACGACTACTTTAACAAAGTGGTTGACTTGTCGAATAGAAGAAGTTTAAACTTTTCTAACGTTAGAAAGAAAAGAACAACTGACAAGACACCCCTACCATTAGATATCGAAAACTTCAGCTTTACCTATGCCTACAATGAGGTAGAGCGAAGTAATATTAATACAGCTTCCTATGATTTCAAGAACTATAGAGGAGCCATCACATACGCTTATCAACCCAAAGAAATCAGTATACAACCCTTTAAAAATGTGAGTTTCCTAGACTCAAAATGGTTGAAGATTCTTAAGGACTTCAATTTTAACCCGGTTCCAAATTCCATAGTGGTCAATGCCAACTTAAATAGAAGTTTTTTGAGGACTCAACTCAGAAATGCTGACCTGGGTATCGAAGGAATAGACCCATACTTTGAAAAGTCCTTCACCATGGATCGATCCTATGCTTTAAATTGGAATATAGCCGAAAGGATAACCCTAGACTATAACGCTACTGCAAGAGCCATCATAGATGAGCCTGAGGGCGACATTGACACGGAAGCTAAGCGAGATTCTGTCTGGAGTAACTTAAGAAGTTTCGGAAGGATTAAGGACTTTAATCATAACATCCGCGCTACCTACACCCTACCCTTCGATAAGATTCCAATCACAGAATGGATTAGCGCAGATCTTACGTATAACGCCACCTTTAATTGGCAGGCCGGAGCCATAGGGCAACGCGACACACTCGGAAATACAGCCAATAACACCCGTATTATCGGACTTTCTGGAAAGCTTGACTTAGTGAGTCTGTATAACAACATTGGTGTTTTAAAGAAAATTAACTCCCCACAGAGAAGTAGGTCACGTACTCGACCTACTACTAATGCTGTTCCAGATAGTGTTAAAGTGAAAAAGCCAATTACAGACAACCCTCTGGTTAAAGCAGCCTTGAGAACACTCATGTCTATAAGAAGTATAGACTTTAACTACGACAAGTCCGAAGGAACAATTCTACCGGGTTATATGCCTGACGTTTTCTTATTTGGCCTTGATGAAAACTTTAACCACCCCGGAATAGGCTTTGTGACAGGTAGCCAAGATGCCTCCATCAGAAATAGACTGGCTAGGAATGGACAATACGCCCCTAGCGAGTTCCTAACTACACCTTTCGGCCAAAATAGAACCGTAGTTTTCTCATACAATGCGGCACTAGAGCCCTTCACCGATTTTCGAATCAATCTAACTGGCCGAAAGTCTTTCACCGAGAACTATCAAGAAATATTTAGAAACGACACAGACAGTGACTCATTTATAAGTGTAAACCCAAACAGATCAGGCACCTACGACATCTCTTTCAACATGCTGAAGACAGCTTTCAAAAAGGATAATTCAGACAACGAGTCTCCGCTTTTTGCAAACTTTGAAGGTTTTAGATCCATATTGAAAGACAGGTTAGACGCTACAAATGATGCCGGCAATTATGAATTGAATTCACAAGAAGTAGTGATCCCAGCTTTTGTTGCTGCCTATAGTGGTCAAGATCCCGAGAGCTCTGACACAAGCCCTTTCCCTAAATTCCCTGTACCCAATTGGAGTTTGAACTATAGAGGACTTTCTAAGATTAAAGCCTTAAGTGAAGTGTTTACAAGCATCAATGTTTCACATGCCTATGCCAGCCGTTACAATGTGAGTAACTACGTAAACTCCCAACTCTATACGATCGGCCTCACTTTAGACAATAGCGTTACCGATGCGGGCCTTGCCAATCAATTCAACGAAAATGGCGCATTGGTGCCCGTATACCTAGCACAGCAGGTTGTCCTCTCGGAAACAATGTCTCCGCTTTTAGGGCTCAATGTTAAAACAAAAAGTAACTGGGATTTAGGATTTGACTACTCGCGAGAAAGAAATATTGCTTTGAACCTCTCCAACATACAGGTGACGGAACTCACTTCAAATGCCTTGCAGCTTAACGTAGGCTTTGCCAAAACTGGTGTGAAAATACCATTTAGAATTAATGGCCGTAAAGAGAGTCTGCCGAATGAACTTAGGTTCAATATGCAGCTAACGGTGAGCGATCGCAAAACAGTTCAAAGACGAATTGGCGAAGCAACAATTGTAACTGATGGAATTAGGATTTTTAGACTAAGCCCTACCCTTGATTATAATATCAATGAGGCCCTACAATTAACGCTCTACTTTGACAGAAACGTCAACGACCCTCGAGTATCAACAAGCTTCTTAAATGCACGTACTTCCTTCGGTGGTAGAATTCGATTCAATTTGTCTCAATAATTCTGCAATTGTCAGGAAAGCATGTATTTTTGAAGCGCTAGAAAATCCTGATTATGAATATACCTGCAGAATTAAAATACACTGAAGATCACGAGTGGATCAAAGTAGACGGTGACGTTGCTACCGTTGGCATCACTGACTTCGCCCAAGGCGAGTTAGGCGACATTGTTTATGTTGAAATTGAAACCGAAGGCGAAAGTTTTGATGCCAGTGAAGTCTTTGGAACAGTAGAAGCCGTAAAAACCGTTTCGGACCTCTTCATGCCATTATCTGGCGAAGTAATGGAGGTGAATGAAAATCTGGAAGACAGCCCAGAAACTGTTAACTCAAGCCCTTATGAAGACGGTTGGATGATCAAGATCAAAATGAGTGATCCATCTGAGCTTGAAAAGCTTATGTCTGCTGAAACATATCAGTCTCACATCGGAGGATAAAAGCTAAATGAAGAAGCACCCGTGGTTATATATGGTGCCCTCAATACTCTGGGCAATAATATTAGCCTTCTTAATGCTCCTTCCTAGCAGATCTTTCCCAGACAATAACTTGTTCTCATATGATAAGCTAGCCCATATAGGTGTTTTTGGAGCGCTCAGTGGGCTTTTAATTTTGGGAGCTAGCAAAACATCAATATTTGGGAAAAATAAAACATCTTTGATAGCTTGGTCGTTAACTATAAGTATAGTTTACAGTGGCGGACTAGAATTTTTGCAAAAATATTCACCCGGTAGATCGACAGATTTGTACGATTTATTAGCAAATGTTACCGGAGCTATTTTTGGTGTATTAGTTTTTTATATATTTAACAAAAATAAGTTTGCGATTTATAAACTAATTTTATAGTTTTAGAATCTAACCCGAAAATTATGGAAGCCAAAAAGACTCCGCAAGCGGACGTTAACAAGAAGTCAACCATGTTCATCATGGTCGGTCTAATTGTCAGCCTCGGAATTACATTAATGGCCTTTGAGTATAAACAATACGATGAAGGTGAACTAATGGATTTGGGAATGGCAGATGACGATTTTGAAGAACTAACTGAAATTCCTCCTACGGAACAACCACCTCCACCACCTCCACCAGTGAAACAACCTCAAATCATTGAGATTCCTGATGAAGAAGAAATCGAGGAAGAAATCGAAATCGATCTTGACGTAGAAATTACAGAAGAGACGGAAGTAGAAGAAATCGTTTTCGAGGAAGAGCCAGAAGAAGAAGAAGCTGATAAAGTATTCTTAGTTGTTGAAGAAGATGCAGCTTTCCCAGGTGGTTCTTCCGCATGGAACAAGTTCCTCAGGAAAAACTTGAAATACCCAAAGCAAGCAAAAAGAATGGGTATTGAAGGTAATGTATACCTATCGTTCATAGTGGACAGAACAGGTTCTATTTCAGACATTGAAGTGATCCGTGAAGTTGGCGGTGGATGTGATGAAGAAGCCATTAGAGTGCTGAAATCATCCCCAAAATGGACTCCAGGTAAACAAAGAGGAAAGGCTGTTATACAGCGTATGACCCTTAGAATCGTATTTAGACTTAAGTAATTATAATAAAGACCCACTGAGTTGGGTCTTTATTTTGAATTATATAACTATATTATTAGTTGTTTAACTAAATCTTACTGTAATGGAAAACAAAAAAACTACACACGCTGATATAAGATCAAAATCTCCATTATTCATGGCCATAGGCCTTCTAGTAAGCCTATCCATTATAATCACGGCCTTTGAGTGGAAGAGTAGAGAAATTGGAGAACTCATGGATCTCGGCTTACTTCAAGACGACTTTCCTGATATGGTCGATATCCCCCCTACAGTCCAACTCCCTCCTGAACTTCCAAAGGTTAAACACTTCAAAATAATTGATATACCTGATGAAGAAGAAATCGAAACTGAAATTGACTTTGACCTTGACATTACTTTAACAGAAGACACTGAAATTCAAGATGTCATTTTTGAACCTGAGGCTGAAGAAGAAGACTATGATCGAGTGGTGATATTTGTGGAGGAAGAAGCTTCCTTCCCTGGCGGTAAAGAAGCCTGGGTTAAGTTCCTAAGGAAGAACCTTAAGTACCCTAAGAAAGCCAAGAAGATGGGCATCAGCGGTACCGTTATGCTCTCATTCATAGTGGATCGGCAAGGTGCACTATCAGATATTCAAGTCATCAGAGAAGTTGGTGGTGGTTGTGACGAAGAAGCTGTCAGGGTGCTTGGCTTATCTCCCACATGGAGCCCAGGCAAACAACGTGGCAGGCCTGTTAAATCTCGTATGAACATACGTGTTGTATTTAGCTTGAGGTAGTCTATTTTTTTCAAAATTATAACTAAATAATTAGTTTATGGAAGTAAAAAAGAACAAGAATATTGATTTTAATCAACATAGAACCCTGCTCTTAGCAGTTGGTCTTTTACTCAGTACATTTCTAGTATCAATGACATTTAGTATTAGATCAAGTTATCAACCTGTCATACCGCACGAGCCACCACCACCGTTTGATGCTTATCTACCTATAATTCCAATCATTGAATTTGAGAAGC
This sequence comes from Cyclobacteriaceae bacterium, assembly GCA_965284605.1. Taxonomy (GTDB): domain Bacteria; phylum Bacteroidota; class Bacteroidia; order Cytophagales; family Cyclobacteriaceae; genus Roseivirga. Next base: position 3,027,444 of record OZ260101.1, on the reverse strand, counting down.
CTAGGGAAACAGAGAAGCCCAAACCAAAGGCACCTCCTACAGTCATAACTACGGAGGTACCTTTGATCGATGTAAAACCATTACTAGCCCCCATAGAAGATCCCATTGAAGACATTACTTTAATCGATGATAACTCTGAACCGATGCCCTCCGAGCCGGTAGTGACGGAGTTTATAGTGGTAGAAGAGCAAGCCTCATTCCCCGGAGGTAATGAAGCTTGGCGTAAGTACTTGAAAAAGAATTTTAAGTACCCCAAAATGGCCAAACGCTCTGGTATCGAGGGCAGGGTTTTCCTCAGTTTTTATGTAGATAAAGAAGGTAACCTTTCAAACATAGAGGTAGTTAGAGGCATTGGAGGTGGATGTGATGAAGAGGCCATTAGAGTACTGAAGAACTCTCCAAAATGGAACCCTGGCCGTCAGCGAGGCGTTGCGGTCAAATCACCCATGAGCTTGTTCATTACTTTTAAACTTAAATAAAAAAAGGAGCCCTGAGGCTCCCTTTTTATATAATGTTTAACAACTGTTCTTTAATCTTCTCTAGTTCGTCCTTCATACAAACCACTAGCTTCTGCACTGGAGCATAATTAGCCTTCGATCCGATAGTATTAATTTCTCTACCAATCTCTTGTGAGATGAACCCCAATTTCTTGCCTTGAGAATCTTCTTCGCCAATCACCTCATTAAAATAAGAAAGGTGATTAGTCAAACGAACAACCTCCTCACTGATATCAAACTTCTCGATGTAGTAAACCATCTCTTGCTCAAAACGATTTTCATCAAAACTATCAGAGGAAGAAAGCTCTTCTTGATGTTTTTGAATTCTTTCCTTTATCACGACCACTCTATCCGGATCATGAACTTCTATTTCCTTTAGATATCCTCCAATATTGGATATGTAATTCTTTAGTTCCTTTTCTAAAGTGGCGCCCTCTTGCAACCGAAACTCATCCAATGCTTTAATTGCCTTCACAAAGTGCTGTTGCACAAACTGCCACTGGCTCTTCAGCAAATCTTCGTCTGTCACCTGAGGAATTATAACCTCCGGGCTATGCAATGCAATTCTGAATATATCATCTTTCGAGGCCCCTACTGCTTCGGCAAGTGCTTCAAACTCTGTATAGTATGTTTTGAATAGCGTTTGATTCACCTGTTGTGCATCAACACCACCTTCCTCATTAACTAGGTCAATAGACAAACTCACCTTTCCCCTATTGAGGTCTTTGGCCAGTTGGCTTCTAATCTCCAATTCCTTATCAAGAAAATTCTTTGGTATTCTAATTTGAGCGTCTAAGAATTTAGAATTCAACGATTTGACTTCAACCGTTACATTGTAACCATTCTCTTGGCCTTTGGATCGGCCAAAGCCGGTCATTGATCTTAGCATATTTATTAGGTCTAAGGCGTAAAAATAGACGAATTAAGCCGTTAATAAAACCTAATTAAAAATCATAACCGAAGGACAACTGCAAAGTAGGGCTGAGCACCTCAAAGTTCCGAATTGGGAATGAAAAGTCTAGTCGAGAGAAGAATCCAAGAAACATCGTTCGCATGCCCACCCCGGTGGTCTGAAGCCAAGGGTTACTGAAGTTATTGATGACAGCCGAAAATGGCGAACCGTCAGCTCTAATTTCTTCTGTATTCTGATTGTTTTCGTCTTGAAAAGGAGATAAGTCGTCCCAAGAAGAACCAATATCATAAAAACCAATAATCTGAAGGTTTCTCAAAAAATTGGACTTTAACTCGCTATTCTTCAAGAGCTCATTCACAGGAAAACGAACTTCTCCAGAAAAAGTCATTACGTTTCTTCCTTGGAAGGTGTTATAATTATAGCCCCTAAGGTTGACAAATTGATTAAATAGGATATCACTCTTATTTGGGTTTACGCCTGTATTACTGGTTATTGACGTAATAAGTGGTTGAAAAGCCAAATCGTCAGTTAGAGGATCACCAACGTCCGTACTGTTAAACGCCCAGTTGTCTATGCCTCCTAGATAGTACCGTTTGGGAGCATCACCAAAATAAGAACCATAGTAGAACCTTGCTGCCAAATAAACTGCCTTATTAATTTTTTGGTAGTGCCGCACATCTAATTCAAGGTTGTTAAAGCTACCGCCAGAACCTAAGCCACCATGCGTTTCAAATGTTAGCTTGGCACGGGTTCCCTCGTGCAGATTAGTTCCTACAACTACACTATTATCAAAAACCACGGTAGAAGTAAGTCCGAGGTAGGAAGCCCTTTGATTTGCTTCTTCATTAATTCGACCAACGTTAATTCCTGCATTAGGCCTTAACAACAAGAAATCCCTATCCACAAACCTAGTTTGTGTAAAGAATGGATTTGCCTCAATTCTCAACAATTGATTAACCGGATAACTAAAGCCCAACTCAAAACGGTCCAAATTATATCTCTGATCAAGAAAGCTTGCGCGGTTAATGGTAATAATTGATTGTCTCGAATAGCGCACCTTGGCATCAATACGATGCTTTAAGTATTCATATTCCGCGTAGACATCATACCCTTGATTAAAACTCATAGGTACGAGCAAACCTCCAGACAGCCTGTGATTTTCTAAGTAGTCATTCATCTGAACTTCAAAGAGTTGAGAAAATGATCTAAGTTCATCGATCAAAAATGTGGTAACTACATTGTCTGTCTGAAAACGGTTTTCATAAGCTTCTGGACCCTGTATTCCTTCTTCTTCACTTGCGTTTTGATAAATACTCAAAAAACCTCTACCTGATGTCGCGGGGTTCTCTTTTGGCTTTTCAAACTGATAATCTTTTGTATCAACTTTAGATTCCTTATTGAACTGATAGTTATCTGTGTCAATAGCACCCTTTTTAAGCGAATCGAGCTTTTGTTCTGCCGGCTTTATCGGCTCAAATGCTATTCTATTCTGAATTGAGTCAATCAAACTCGGGTCCGAAGCAATTCTTGATTTTCTAAGCTCTGCCACTATCCATGATATTTCTAAAGCCCTTCTTGGAGTAACTGCACTAAATTTAGAGGTGACGCCATCAAAGCTTTGAAAGAATATAGCCTCTTTACCATCAGCAATAGAGATGTAAGCTAGCCTTTGATTATCCTTGTCAAAAGCATAGTTTTTGATTCCAAGTGAAAAATTACTGACCTGCGAAGTAATCGAGTCACTTAGACTAAATCTAAACAAGTTATGTATACCCTGTTGATCACTTAAGTAGTATACATCAGTTCCGTTTGGTGAAAAAGGACTTACATTTCTCGCTAGCGCATTCGTAACCTTATTGAAAGAACTATCAGGGTAATCCAAGTCATAGGAATAAACGTTGAACTGATAGTCTTCTACTTTTTCGAAGTTATCTGGGCCACTCACGAATACACTATCTGTAGGCCTATTAGAACTGAAGATCACTTCATTGGTCCCCGGAATGTAAGTGATATCCCTATCATCAAACCTGTCGTTTGTAATTCTTCTAACTTGCCCTCTAACCAAGTTATAAAGGAAAGCATCACTAACCCCATTAATATCACCAGTCATCACAGCCTGTCGTCCACCATCCTTAAACTCAAAGCTCTGAATATTTGAAAGCAATGGAATTACCAACTTCTGTTCCCCCTTTACACCTATTCTCTTAACAGCCAAGATATTACTTCCCTCTTCGGCATAAATGATACCCAAGGTGGTAGAGTCTGCCCAACTTAATAACGGCAGTGATCTATCGACTTCTTGATCGATTAATCTTAAGCCATCTTGATAAATTGTTGATTTTCTTTGGGTGGCCATATTGACCACATCCACTTGAAACTTCCCATCATTAGATTGCGCAAAAGCCAAATATCCTCCATTGGGGCTAAAACTTAAATCCGTAAAAATGGCTTCATTCCTATTGGCACCACTAATGATATAGTCTGGGTTCGGTATTTCGGTATCTTGATAAATGGTAGCATTTGCGTTGCTGTAAAACATCCTCCAGTTTTCTAAGAAGGTGTTAAATGGAATACCGATGGTTCGCTCAATGCTATTTTCTTCATTCCTGATTATTCTAGTCAGGTTTAAAATGCTGGAAATTCTGCGCTGGCCATGTCGCTGATTAATATAATTCCAAATCGACTCCCCTATTAACACACTCATTTGAGGTGTCAACTTATTGAAGCGGTTTTGCTTATTATTTGCAATAAAGTCTCTTACTGCATCATCAGACTCCTTTGTCCAACCGTTCGCGATAAACCTAGATACACCTCCCGTAAACCAAATCGGTAATGGAGAGGTAATGGAGCTTTGAAACATCTCTGCTATGTTTCCTCCATACAACATTTCTTGTATAAAGGTGTCCGTCATAGAAAATATGAGCTTCTGTTTGAAGGTGGCTAAGTCACCGGTGCCTGCAATTTCCACTTGGGATTTAATGAAGTTGGTCTCCCCACCCACTGTGAAATCTCTGCCTCTCAACCCTACATTACTTTGTTGCTTGTCTGTGACTGAGTTGTATAAAAATACCCGTGTCTTGGAAAGGGGGAAGTAACCGATGGTTTCCGTAATTCGACTATACTTTGACTCTAAGTACTCAATGGTCATTTTAGCCAATGACTCACCTTGACCATAGTAATAAACTTCAAAATGCTCCGAGCTATAGTAGTTCCAATCAAACGATTTGTATTGAACCCTATTCTTGCCAAATTCCTCCTTAAAAGCCTGTGCATTTAGGGTTTGATTTGATAAAACGCAGATGAGTAGCACGCAAGATGCTAACAGTCGTATTACGGCTTTATTCATAAGAAGTGACGATCCTATAAGAATTATTAAAATAACGAAAAAAAGCGCTCAATATTGACCTCTTTATCCAATTCATCTCCATGTTCTAAATGAATTAGCAATTGTTTAGCGTAAAATGGACCTAAAGAAACACCCTTTGCCCCGAGCCCATTAAAAATCACAAGGTTTTCATGCTCAGGGTGGCAACCAACAAATGGCTTTCGGTCTTTTGTAGCAGGCCGAATACCCACTTTTTGATCAATTACCTTGAAGTCAAATTTCACCAACTCACTCAACTTCTTAACTAACTCATCTTTGGCCTCAGAAGTTATCACCTCTTCCAAGTTTCTATTGTCATAAGTGGCACCTACCTTACAAATGCCATCAGAAAGTGGAATTACGAATACTCCTTTATTATATATGACATCAAAAACAGCATCTGTTTTGATATACAGTAATTCACCTTTAACAGGCCTGAGTGGCAACCAGTCGAAGTACGGGTTGTCCTGAACGCCTCTTCCATCGGAAAAAACTATTTTTTTTGCTTTGATGTCTTTGTAACTGACACCTGTTTCATCAATTTCAAGCAAGCTATGGTCAAATCTATCGTGGTAAAAGGACCGGTTCTCTTTTAAATATGCTCTGTAATATTCAATCAACTTTTGGGTATCGACATAACCACACTGGTTAAGTAGCAAGCCTCCGAATTCATTTCTAATATCATCATTAAAAGCTGGCTTAGTTTTTATCTCCTTTATATATGGTAGATAGTTAGAATCCGCACTTTTGCCCATCCACTCGTTTAATTCTTCCATAGATGGAAAGGGTCTATAAATAGGCATCTCAACTAAAAACTCCTTACCCAGTCGCTCTTGAAGTGATTCATAATACGGAGTTAGATAGTCAAATAGCTTGTCACAATTCCAAGTCTTCACAAGTTTTCGGCCAGTAATAGGGTTATACAGCCCAGCCGCAACTCTTGACGAATTCGATATGGTCGGATCATCTATAACAATTGCTGTTTTACCGGACTGAAAGACGTGATCTGAAATAATCGTACCCGCCAATCCTTGTCCAACTATCAAATAATCCACCTGCATGGAGCGAAATTAAATGAAGTATTTTTGATAAATGCGGTTTATTAAATGAAATTTAAAGATCATATCAATTCTAACTATGCAGGTAAAAGCCTTCACCTTTAACCCATTCATGGAGAACACATATGTGGTCTATGACAAAACGCAAGAAGCCGTTATCATTGACCCTGGCTGTTATGATCCTAGAGAGCAACAAGAGCTCATTGCATTCATTGAAAGTAATAAGCTGAGTGTAACACTCATCCTTAATACGCATGGTCATATTGACCATGTCTTAGGAAATTCCTTTGCTAAGGATCACTTTAAAGCCCCGCTCTGGATAGGTAAAGAAGACTTGGATACTCTAAGGTCTGTCGAAGCTTACGCTCCCAACTATGGTTTCCAAAATTATAGCGCTGCCGAACCTGATAAATTATTGAGCAGCGAGGATCTTATCAATTTTGGTAAGTCCACCTTAAAAATACTTTTTGTGCCCGGTCACGCACCAGGTCATATTGCTTTCTATAACAAAGAAGACGGGTTTATCATTGGTGGAGATGTGCTATTTGATGGCAGTATCGGAAGGACAGATCTTCCTGGTGGAGATTCTGATACCTTGATAGAAAGTATTCACAATGAGTTTTTCAAGTTTGATGATGACACAATAGTCTATTCTGGACATGGAGAAACTACTACTATTGGGAAAGAGAAAGCATCTAATCCATTTTGTGCTATCCGATAGATGAACTGGATAAGAAAGAATATACCTAACCTTTTTACAGTACTCAATTTATCGTTGGGGGTACTTGGTATACACGCTATACTTACCGGAGACCCGTCAAGCGAACCTACTATACATTATTACGTCTTTGCTGCTGCATTCTTTGACCTTTTTGACGGCATGCTCGCAAGGAAACTTAATGTAACATCAAACTTTGGCGTGCAGCTAGACTCCTTGGCCGACCTTATCACCTTCGGAGTATTGCCCACGTTTATTTACGCTAGTTATGTCGGACTTGACGGTTGGGGTTTGTTACTACTCTTGGTACCCATTTGTTCTGCCATTCGGTTAGCTATTTTCAATACAGATTCCTCGCAAACCACTAGTTTTAAAGGTATCTCTACAACTGCTCATGGACTCTTTGCGTCAGTAATTCCTATTATTCTTTACGATCAAACCAGCTGGTTTGGCACGTACTTTTCGAACAACACATTCGGTATCCTATTGATAGCTACCTTCTTCTCCTTTCTAATGGTATCTCCTTTCAGGATGATCTCCTTCAAGTTCAGCAACTTTAATATTATTGATAACTGGAGTAGATATACACTCATAATCTCTTCGCTCATTCTTATAGTGCTTTTCCAATTTGATTCAGCACCGTTTATTATTTCGATTTACATCATTTTGTCTTTAATAGGTTATTTCAAAGCTATTTCTTTCAATAGTAGCACCTAATTATCGTTATCTTTCGGAATCGCTTTTAGAAGCAAATTGCCGATACTAAAATCAACCATAGCAACACTATGCTGTCTTTTGTTGACAGTCCAATCTTTTGCGCAGAGATCGAGCGTACTAAGTACTGGTAAATGGGTGAAAATGGAATTCGAAAGCCCCGGAGTCTATAGAATTGGTCACAATGCCTTGAACGAAATGGGCTTCACTCCAGCCAATTTAGATCCTCGAAATATTGGCATTTTTGGAAACAATGGTGGAATGCTACCACAGCCGCTCTCGATTAATCGCCCCATTGATATTTCAGAAAATGCCATTAAGGTTATAGGGGAAGAAGATGGTATTTTCAATGAGAATGACTACATCTTGTTCTATGTAGATGAAATCAACGAAGTGAGCTTCGATGAAAATAGCCGAAGCTTTTCAGTGCAGAAAAATCTTTACTCTGAAAAAAACTACTACTTCATAACCATAAAAGAGACCCTAGGGAAAAGAGTAACTATACTTAACAACTTGGGCGATGATCATCCAAACCTCGATTGGTACAATGAGCTGATTTTTCATGAAACCGACCAAGTGAGCTTACTCAGCTCTGGCCGTGAATGGTTCGGTGAGCAGTTTAACATACAGAATACCAGATCTTTTGAGCATCAAGTATCCAACATTCAAGCGGATCAAGAACTAAGGCTCTCCATTTCGGCTTTAGCCCAATCCTTTAGCCAATCAAGCCTTGACATTGACCTTAATGCAACAAAAATCGGAGAGTTTAATTTCAATGCGATCCCTAATACGCAATATGGGGTAAAGGGAAATATTCGATCCAGTAGCTTTAGTCTGTCCACCAATACCATCAGCAGTAACCTCATAAGTCTGGGTCTGACTTATAATCAAGAGGGTGTCAACAATGCTGTCGCGTATTTAAACAACTACCTGTTAGACATTCCATCAAAGCTCATTTATAGTGGATCACCCATTCTGCTCAGAAATTCAGAGTCTCTTGATCAAGCCATTACTACTTACGAGATAAATACGGCCACTAATAATCTTGAAATATGGAAAGTGACTGACCCAATGAACAGCCAAGTGCAAAACTACACTTTGAACAATGGCACAATGAGTTTTGGGGCTTTCTCGAACATCCTAGAAGAGTTCGCCATCTTCGATCCAAACAACCTTCCTGAACCCTTAGTATTCGAAGAGATTAGCAATCAAGATCTCCACGGGGCAACACCTGTTGATTTTATCATTGTCGCACATCCAGACTTTTTAACCCAGGCCGAGCGACTGGCAAACTTCAGAAGGTCTCATGATCAAATGAAAGTACTGGTGACTACTGTGGACCAGGTCTATAATGAATTTAGTGCAGGTAGACAGGATGTAACAGCCCTACGTGATTTTGCCAAATGGCAGTATGACCTTGGTGAGCTTAAGTACTTACTTTTCTTAGGCAAAGGCTCTTATGATTACAACGATAGAATTGAAAACAACTCAAATTTTGTTCCTACATACGAATCGCGTAATTCCATTCATCCATTACTTACTTATTCCTCAGACGACTATTTCGGTTTTTTAGAAACTGATGAAGGCGAATGGATAGAGTCCTCTTTTGGTGATCATAGCTTGGACATTGGCGTAGGTAGAATTCCAGCTACCACCCTAGCACATGCAACTCGCGCTATTGATAAAATTATTCTTTACCAAACCGACTCGAGAGCCTTCGGTGATTGGCGAAGCAAACTGGTCTTTATTGCTGATGATGGTGATAATAATAGACATCAAAAAGACGCTGATTCCTTATCGCGACTAGTTGACGCTGCTTTTGGTGATTATAGTGTGGAGAAAATATATCTAGATGCCTATGAGCAAATCAGACTACCTAATGGAGAAACCTCTCCGTCTGCAGAAGAAGCAATAGTCGATGCTGTAAATGAAGGCGCGCTCATTGTAAATTTTACAGGGCACGGCTCCGAATCCGGCTGGATGCAAGAACAGGTATTAACTTTTGATCTGATGGAAAGGTGGAACAATACTTTCACCTTACCTTTTGTGGTTACTGCTACTTGTGAATTTGGACGCAATGATGACCCCAACACTTTTTCGGGTGCCGAAAACTTACTATTTAAGGATACAGGTGGGGCGGTTTCTATGGTTACAACGGCACGTCCTGTTTTTTCAAGTACAAACTTTGACTTAAACCTCGCCCTTTACGGATCAATACTAAAAAGGGAATCTGGTCAATATCAACGGCTTGGTGATATTATCAAATTCACAAAGAATAATAGTCAAAGAGGTAGCCTGAACCGAAACTTCATTCTGCTAGGCGACCCGAGCATGCGCCTATCATACCCAAGTCAGACCATAGAAGTTATAGAGATTAATGAATCCCCTTTGGCCACTATTGATACTATCCGGGCATTGCAAAGGGTTACTGTAAAAGGACAAGTAAAAGAAGGTGATGTCCGAAATCAAAACTTTAACGGAGTGCTGAACTTTAGTCTTCTTGACAAGGCAAACAATAAGCAGACCCTAGGAAGCGATGGTGAAAGTTTCGTCTATCAAGAAAGTGACTCTGAACTATTCCGTGGAGTCGGAAATATTGAAAATGGGCAATTCGAATTAGAGTTCATTGTACCAAAAAACATTGACTACAGCTTTGGAAGAGGTAAAATGACAATGTATGCCATCAGCCATTCACAAGAACAGGATGCATTAGGCACATCCGTTGACTTCATCATCGGGGGAACATTTGAGGGTTTTGAGGCAGACGACACCCCTCCTAGCATTTCACTTTTTATCAATGATACCACCGCTCTAATTCAAGGGCCATACAATCAGGATGTACAGTTAATCTTGAAACTGTCTGATGAAAGTGGCATAAACATTTCGAATAACGGCTTAGGCCAACATATTAGCCTGTCAATTAATGACTCGATTGGCTATAACCTAAATGAATTTTATAATGCTGATTTGGACGACTTTAGAAGCGGAACTCTACTCTTCGAGGTAAACGACTTACAAATTGGAGCCAACCAACTAACCGTTAAAGCATGGGATGTTCACGGAAACTCTTCCACTTTGAACCAAGAGATCATAGTGATAGAAAATAGTTCGAACATTACTGTAATAAACAACAACCCAAACCCGTTTAGAGAAGAGACCTATTTTCTTATTGAACATTTGTTGTCAGGAGAAAACCTTGAAGTGGGAATTGAGATTAGGAATACTAATGGAGAACCCGTTAACGCTATTTTTAAGGAGATACTGAGCGCAGAAGAATTAATCAGTATTCCATGGTCTGGCATAAATAACAATGGACAGAAACTCAACCCTGGAATCTATATCTACACCATCAAAATTTATTCAAAAACCAGTGGAAAATCGGGGGTCAAACGGCAAAAGCTCATTATTTCAAATTAATTATATAATACTATCTTTGAACAAAAATTTCATGCATATCAGAGCAAGCACTTTCACCCTTGTGATTCTATCCTTTTTTATGGCCCCTGCACTGCAAGCTCAGAATTCTGTGGGCATTAATGGGCAGGATACAACTATCAATGTTATCACAACGGCTGTGCCTTTTCTTCTGATAGCACCAGACCCAATATCCGGGGCCATGGGCGATGTTGGAGCTGCTACTGACCCTGATGCTAACTCTACTTTTTGGAACCCTGCCAAACTTGCCTTCATTAATAAAAGCGGGGGTATCGGCTTAACTTTCACACCGTGGCTCAAAAAGTTTGTCGATGATATGTCTGTGTCATACCTCACCGGTTTTAAGAAATTGGATGAACAGCAAGCGATTGGAATGTCATTGACATATTTCAATCTCGGAGATATTCAGTTAACCGATGGGGCCGGAAACTCCATAGGTGAGTTTACACCACGTGAGTTTGCGATATCTGCCACCTATTCAAGACAGTTAAGTAGACAGCTTAGTGTAGGGGTTACTGGTAGATATATATACTCTAACCTTTCAGGAAACATTACTACCAGTCCAGTCACTGATCCAAAACCAGGAACGAGTATCGCTGCTGATATTGGGGTTTATTACAAGTCTGAATTGATGGTTTTCCAAAAACAGTCTCAGCTATCCTATGGTGCATCTATCAGTAACATTGGGGCAAAGATATCCTATAACAGCGCAGACGAAGAAGACTTCATTCCAACAAACTTGAGAATTGGATCGGCCCTCTCCTCTTTTCTAGACCCTTATAACAAAGTCACCTTTGCACTTGATTTCAACAAGCTGATGGTGCCGACACCACAGCCTAATGGTTCAGAACGAGACAAAACCTTGCTTGGAGGAATGTTCGGGTCGTTTGGTGATGCACCAGGAGGTTTCACAGAAGAATTACAAGAGGTTTCTATCTCCATCGGGGGTGAGTATGAGTACAAAGAAACATTCGCGATAAGAGCCGGGTATTTCTATGAGCATAGAAACAAAGGGAATAGAAAGTATTTCACCGCTGGATTAGGTTTCAAAGTAGACAAATTGGAGTTCAACTTCTCTTACTTAGTCCCTCAATTTCAGGAACACCCATTAGCAGAAACATTACGTTTTGGAGCTATTCTAGATTTATCGCGCCTCTCTGACGATAATTAGTCGATGAATTTAGATCGTACTATTCCTCCTTTGGTTCACTCTGTGTCGGACATCAGTTTACCCGAAATTAAGTCCGTCTCAATAAATGGCATTAAAACGCATGCACATCTGGCTCAAGGCTCAGGTACTTTTAAAATTGAACTCCTTACAAAAGGCAGTCAATTGTATGCCAAGACATCAGCCCTTTCACAGTTGGCCATCAAAATGCTTAATGAAGGGACTGAATCAAAATCGAGTTCTGATTTAGCCAAAGCAGTTGATTCTATTGGGAGTTTCCTCGAAGTAAGCCCGGGATTTGATTATGCGACTGTCTCTATTTATGGTCTACCCAAGTATTTTGAAGAGAACTTACAACTCATATCCGAGCTGATCTATCAACCACTTTTTTCAAGCTCTAGCCTTGATAGCCTTAAGAATAGAGAAGTTGATAAACTCAAAACCAATATGGAGAAGGGTAGCTATATCTCTTCTATTAACTTGAGAAAAGGACTGTTTGGGACATCGCATGCCTATGGAAAGCACCTTATCGAATCGGAAATCTCATTAGTCTCAACAGATGACATTTTAGGCTTTCACGAGTCGAATACGCAAGACTTTGATATTTATATAGCGGGTGACTTACCGAATGACTACGAAATTTTGATTTCAAAATACTTTAGGTCATTTCACGGTAGTATTCAAACACACAATACCGTCAATACACTACACCGATCTGAAAACAGCTCACATAAGAATCCAAAATTCGTTCAGAGTTCTATCAAATTCGGGAAACGTTTGTTCAACAGAAGCCATACTGACTATTTCAAGTTCATTGTACTTAATGAGCTTTTGGGCGGTTTCTTTGGCTCTCGCCTCATGAAAAATATTCGAGAAGATAAAGGCTTTACCTACGGTATTCACTCAAACCTCTATTCATTATTGCATGACGGGTACTTTTTAATCGGTACAGATGTCAATCAGGAGAATGAACAAGAAACGATTGACGAAGTCTTGAGAGAAATACAATTACTTCAGACCAATTTGGTCGAACAAGAAGAACTTGATACAGTCAAAAACTATATGATAGGAGTTTTTGTGAACTCTTTTGCATCACCCTTTGCAGGTATAGTTAAGTTCAAAACACTCAACTCTCAGGGAATCGATAAAAGCTTCTACAGTAAATATGTCTCTTCTATTAGAAGCATTAGTGCTGAAGAACTCAAACAAACTGCCGAGCAATACCTTCAAGTTGATTCTTTGGCATTGAGTGTTGCCGGAGCGTAGACACTTTGTTATAACCAGCCGTTTTCCTTCGATTTTGAGGTATAAAAAAAGCCCTCAACTATTTTAGTAAAGGGCTTTGATAAAAATCTGGCGACTACTTACTCTCCCACCGGTAAAGGCAGTACCATCAGCGCAAGTGGGCTTAACTTCTCTGTTCGGAAAGGGAAGAGGTGGACCCCACCGCTATAATCACCATAAAATCTTCAGGTTACTTATCAACCTTGGCTACTTACCGATTCGTAGTAAAACGAAGGCGGGTATTCACCATAAAATCTTAGCTGTATAGTTTTAAGGGTAAGGATTAAATCTTAAGGCAAGCCTTAAAGCTTTATCCTTATACCTTATCACTAACAGTGACATATTTATTGTAAGAGTATCACACAATAGAGTGTTTGGCGCCATCCTCTGAACTAGTCAGAGGATGGCTTACGAAAAAGTTTACGGGTAATTAGTACTGCTCAGCTTTGACATTCCTGCCTTTACACCTACAGCCTATCAACGTCATCATCTATAACGTCCCTTATAAAGAAATCTCATCTTGAGGGGAGTTTCGCACTTAGATGCTTTCAGCGCTTATCTCTTCCCAACGTAGCTACCCAGCAGTGCCCCTGGCGGGACAACTGGTACACCAGCGGTTAGTCCATCTCGGTCCTCTCGTACTAAAGACAGGTCCTCTCAAATTTCTTACGCCCACAACAGATAGAGACCGAACTGTCTCACGACGTTCTGAACCCAGCTCGCGTGCCACTTTAATGGGCGAACAGCCCAACCCTTGGGACCTTCTCCAGCCCCAGGATGTGACGAGCCGACATCGAGGTGCCAAACCTCCCCGTCGATATGAGCTCTTGGGGGAGATCAGCCTGTTATCCCCAGAGTACCTTTTATCCTTTGAGCGATGGCCCTTCCATGCGGAACCACCGGATCACTATATCCGTCTTTCGACCCTGATCGGCTTGTAGGCCTCACAGTCAAGCACCCTTATGCTATTGCGCTCTACGTACGGTTACCAAGCGTACTGAGGGTACCTTTGAAAGCCTCCGTTACTCTTTTGGAGGCGACCACCCCAGTCAAACTACCCACCACACACTGTCTCCGCATTTGCGGATTAGGCATCAGATAAATAAAGGGCGGTATTTCACCAACGACTCCACCACACCTAGCGATGCAGCTTCAAAGTCTCCCGCCTATCCTACACATCATTTACCCAATACCAATGTGAAGCTATAGTAAAGGTTCATGGGGTCTTTTCGTCCCGTTGCGGGTAAGCGGCATCTTCACCGCTACTACAATTTCACCGAGCTCGTGGCTGAGACAGTGCCCAGATCGTTACACCATTCGTGCAGGTCGGAACTTACCCGACAAGGAATTTCGCTACCTTAGGACCGTTATAGTTACGGCCGCCGTTTACTGGGGCTTCAGTTCAATGCTTCTCCTTACGGATAACATCCCCCCTTAACCTTCCAGCACCGGGCAGGTGTCAGGCCTTATACTTTATCTTTCGATTTCGCAAAGCCATGTGTTTTTGCTAAACAGTCGCCTGGGCCTATTCACTGCGGCTTCTCATGCAAGCATGAGGAAGCGCCCCTTCTCCCGAAGTTACAGGGCCATTTTGCCTAGTTCCTTAGCCACGGATCACTCGAGCACCTCAGGATTCTCTCCTTGACTACCTGTGTCGGTTTGCGGTACGGGTACCATATACATATGCTTAGAGGTTTTTCTTGGAAGTCTGATTAGGATCACTATCCACGCTGCCGAAGCATTGTGGTACTATCAGGTTCATCAAGCTGTGCGGATTTGCCTACACTGCCTAT